>NZ_JBIDAT010000006.1:0-203878 GCF_043202595.1 Streptomyces sp. NPDC048172 | reverse complement strand
GGGGCGGCCCCGAACGGTGGCGTTGCAGGCGGCGGCTGTCGACGGGGCTGGTCGCGCAGTTCCCCGCGCCCCTGAGGCCTCAGGGGCGCGGGGAACTGCGCGCGCAACCGGCCACAACCCGCAGCCTGCGGCAGACAGGCGGGGCAGCCCCTGCCCAGCAGTCACGGCACAGGACCACCGGAAGCAGCGGCGTCGGCCCTACGCTGCTGTGCCATGCAGCAGACGCGCCTCGACACCGCCCGGATCCGGGCGGCCCGCCGAGTCATCGACCCGATATTTCTCGACACTCCGCTGTACCGCTGCGAGGCGCTGGAGCCCGGCCTCGGGTGCACGGTCAGCATCAAGCTGGAAACGGCGAACCCGGTCCGCAGCTTCAAGGCCCGCGGCACCGAGGTGGTCGCGAGCCGACTCGCCGAGCGTGGCGAGCGAGCCGTGGTGTGCGCCAGCGCGGGCAACCTGGGCCAAGCCCTCGCCTGGTCCGGGCGCGGCCGGGGGCTCGACGTCACCGTCGTGGCCTCCCGCTTCGCGACCGCCGCCAAGCTCGACCGCATCCGCGCACTGGGCGCCGGGCTGGAACTGGTGGACGGCGATCACGAGAGGGCGCGCGAGAGGGCGGCGGCCCTCGCGCGCCGCGACGGCATCCGGCTGGTCGAAGACAGCCTGGACGTCGAGACGTGCGAGGGCGCGGCGACCATCGGCCTGGAGCTGGTGGCCGCCGCCCCGTCGTTCGACACCGTCCTGATCGCCCTCGGCGGCGGGGCGCTGGCCACCGGCGTGGGGCATGTGGTGAAGGCCATGGCGCCCGAGGCCGAGGTGATCTGCGTCCAGCCGCTGGGCGCACCGGCGATGACGCGCTCGTGGCGCCATCGGCGCGTCGTCACCACCGACTCGACCGACACCATCGCTGACGGCGTCGCCGGACGGTGTCCCATCCCGGCCGTCCTGGACGACCTCCTCCTGGTCGCCGACGACGCCGTCCTGGTCGAGGAGGCGTCGATCGTCGCCGGTATGAGGATGCTCCTCGACCACGCCGGTCTCGTCGTCGAACCGTCCGCCGCGCTGGGCGTCGCGGCGATCCTCGAAGACCGCGACCGCTTCGCCGGCCGGCACGTCGTCACCATCATGTGCGGCAGCAATGTCGACATGGACGCCTATCACCGCTGGGTCGGTGCGGCTCCCCGACGGCCCGGTGCTACCTCAGGTGCCGGGTGAGGAACTGGCCCGCGGCGTCGCCCGCGAACCGGGGGACGCCTGTGTGTCCGCCCATGTTGGCGTGCAGGGTCTTCTCCTCGGAGCCGAAGGCGTCGAAGAGGTCCAGGGCCGCCTGCCGGTCGTTGCCTTCGTCGTCCCACTGCAGCAGGACGTGCAGCGGAATGGTGACCTGGCGGGCCTCCTCGTACATGACGCGGGGGATGAAACTCCCGGCGAACAGGACGGCGGCCGAGATACGCGGCTCGACCACCGCCAGCCGGGTCCCGATGGAGATCACTCCGCCCGAGTAACCGACCGGGCCGCCGATCCCGGGCAGCGCCAGGAGGGCGTCCAGGGCGGTCCGCCATTCCGGGACCGCCCTGTCGACCAGCGGGAGGACGAGGGCGTCGATGGTCTCGTCGGCGACCGGTTCACCCGCCTGCAGCGCCCTGCGCATATCGGCGAGGGCCTGCTCGGCGCCGGGCAGGCGGGGCCGGTCACCGCTCCCGGGGAGCTCGATGGTGGCCGTGGCGAAACCCTCCGCCGCGCAGTGTTGGGCTCGGGCCGCCAGCCGGGGGTACATCTTGCGCAGCCCGAGGGGAGGGTGGCCGAGCAGGATCAGCGGGGCCGGTGCGGACGCGGTCGCGGTCGCGGACGCGGTCGCGGGCGTCCACAGGATGCCGGGGATCTCGCCGAGGGTGAATTCGCGTTCGAGGACGCCGTCGTCGAGACGCTGTTCAGAGGTGAAGTGCATGGTCGTGCCTTTCAGGAGTGCCTTTGAACGGCGCTCCCGGACGACCTATCGCCCGACCGTGACTCCGGAGGGGAGCACCCATGTCGATACTGCGTTCACGGGTACCACCTCCTCGTTCTCTCGCACGGCCGCCGGAAACCTAGCAGTGGCCGCCGTGGTTCCGCCAACGCATTTTCGCGGCGGTGCCTGCTGGTGCCGCGCCTACCAGGGGACGACCTGGCCCTCGTGGTCCACGAAGTGCAGGCCGGGCTTCCCCCGGTGGCGCTCGATCGTCTCCGCCACCCCGGGGACGCTCTCCTCGACGCTGAGCTCGGCCTCGGGGCCGCCGAGCTCCGTGCGGACCCAGCCCGGGTCCATGAGGAGCAGCGTGCGGGTGTCCTCCGCGTTCCGGGCGGCGTAGCAGCGCATCAGCTGGTTCAGCGCGGACTTGCTCGCCCGGTACAGGTCCTGCCCGCCCTCGGTGTTGAGGGAGACGCTGCCCTGGTCGGAGGACATGACGCCGAGGGTCCCGTCCGGCGCCACCAGGGGGCGCAGGGTCTCCAGGACGCGCATCGGGCTGAGGGCGTTGGTGACCATGACCTCGGTGAACATCTCCGTGGGCACCTCGCCGATCGGCAGGTCCCCTCGGGTGATGGCGGCGTTGACGAAGAGCAGGTCGAGGGAGCGGCCCGCGAGCCGCCCGCGCAGCCGTTCGTGCAGCGCCGCCACCTGCTCCGGGTCCGTCATCTCCAGCGACTCGACGGTCAACCGCCCGTCCGACGTCTCCGCCAGCTCGTGGAGCCCGGTACGCCCGCCGCCCCGCACCGTGCCGATCACGTCCCAGCCCCGGCGGAGCAGTTCGGCGGCGAGCCCGAGGCCCAGGGTGCGCGAGGCGCCGATGACGAGGGCAGACCTGCGGGTGTCGTTCATGTGATTCCTCTCGTACGGAACGGTCGATCTCCCCGCAAGTCTCCGAGCGGCCCCGGGCGGGCGTCCAATACCCTTCGCGCCGCATTGATACCGTCAGGGCATGGATCTCGATCTGCGCAAGCTGCGCTATTTCGTCGCGGTGGCCGAGCACCGGCACTTCGGCAGGGCGGCGCAGGCGCTGTTCATCGCGCAGCCGGTGCTCAGCCGCCAGATCCGCGCGTTCGAGCAGGAGCTGGGCTGCCCGCTCTTCACCCGGACCACGCGCAGCGTCGAACTCACGGCGGCGGGGCAGCAGTTGTACGAGGAGGCGGCGGGGATCGGCACCGTGGTGGACGGGGCGCTGCGGCGCGTGCACGAGGCCGGGCGGGGCGGGGAACGTCTCGTCGTCGCCTTCTCCGCCGGACTCCCCGTCTCGGACGCGATCCGGGCGTTCACCGCGCGCCGTCCCGACGTCGAGATCGACGTCTTCCCGCTGCCCTGGGCGGAGCGGGACGCGCCGCTCCGCGACGGCCGCGCCCATGTGGGCCACCTCCGCCGCCCCTTCGACGACTCAGGGCTCCACACCGTCCCCGTCGGCCACGACACCAAGGTCGCCTGCCTCCCGGCGAGCCATCCGCTCGCCGGGCGCGGCACCGTGACGACGGCCGATCTCGACGGAGAGCCGGTTCTCGACGTCAGGGCGCGGCGGAAGGTCTCGCTGGAGGAGAAGTTCGAGCTCATCGCCTCGGGCCAGGGCATCGCCCACGTCCCCGTCAGCGTCGCGGCCTCGTACTCACGCCCGGACCTGGTCTTCCTGCCCGTCACCGACGCCCCTCCCGTCGAGACCTGCCTCGCCGCGCCGGAGACCGGACTCACCACCTCCGTACGGGAGTTCCTGGAGATCGCTACCGCGACGCTGCGTCGGCCCGTACGTCCGCGCGCGTACGGGTGAGGACGGCGCGCAGCTCCGCGAGGGGGATCTTCGGCCGCCGGTCGGCGGTGAGGAGGCCGTTGATCTCCTGCTCGGTGTCGGTGAACTGGGTGTAGCAGAACCCGGCGAGGCCCGCGTCCACGGCCGCGTCCACCAGGGCCGAGAGCCGGTCGGCGAAGTCCTGCTCGGTCGCCACGGTGTCGTAGCCGAACCAGGTCGCGCCCTCGGCGGGTTCGAAGGTCGCGCCGCCGAACTCGCTGAGTACGACGGGCTGTCCCTCGTGGCGCACCCCGTCGAGGGTGAGCCGCCGCGCGCCGGGCCACCGCTCGCGCAACTCGCCGCGCCGCAGGGAGGGGTGGCCGTAGCGCTCGCGCAGCACGTCCGCGTGCTGGGTGTAGTCGTGGACGCCCCAGATGTCGGCGGCGGAGATCTCCCAGCCGTCGTTGGAGACGGCCGGGCGGGAGGGGTCGAGGGCCTTGGTGAGGTGGTAGAGGGCGTCCATGAAGTGGCGCTGCTCGGGGACGTGCGCGGGGTGGGGGACGGACCAGGACTCGTTGAACGGGATCCAGGCGACGATCGAGGGGTGGCTGAGGTCGCGGGTGACCGCCTCGGTCCACTCCCGGGTGACCCGCTCGACGGTGGTGGTGCCGAAGGCGTACGCCGACGGCATCTCCTCCCACAGCAGCAGCCCGAGCCGGTCGGCCCAGTACAGGAAGCGGGGGTCCTCGACCTTCTGGTGGAGGCGGAGCCCGTTGAGCCCGATCTCCTTGGCGAGTTCGGCCTCGCGGCGCAGCTCGTCGGCGGGGGCGGCGAGATGGGAGGCGGGCCAGTAGCCCTGCTGGAGGGCGAAGCGCAGGAAGTACGGCTTGTGGTTGAGCAGGAAGACGCCGTCGTCCCAGCCGATGTCGCGCAGGCCGAGGTAGGAGGCGACCCGGTCGACGGGGGTGTCGTCCGCCGCCTCGCTGAGCGTCACCGTCGCGTCCACGAGATGCGGGTGCTCGGGGGACCACAGCAGGTCGTCGAGGTCCTGCGCGTGCCGCAGCGCGGGCACCGCGACGTCGAACACGGTCTCCTGCTCCTCCGTCCGTATCCGCTGCTCGGCGAGCACGCGCGTGCCGTGCGTCAGCCGCACGGTCACGTTCAGCGCGCGCCCCGGCCACCGGCTCAGGCGCAGCCGCGCGCGGACGCGGGCGTGGGCGACGTCCGGCGTCCAGTGCAGGACCGTGACGTGGTCCTCGGGGACCTCCTCCAGCCACACCGGCTGCCAGATGCCGGAGGTGCGGTGGTACCAGATGACGTGCGGGTCCGCGCGCCAGTCCTGCTTGCCGCGCGGCTGCGTCGCGTCGAGCGGCTGGTCCTCGGCCCGTACGACGACGAGCTGTTCGCCGTCCTCCGTGACGGCCTCGGTCAGATCGCAGGTGAAGCCCGTGTGCCCGCCCTCGTGGCTGCCGACCGGGCGGCCGTTCACCCACACCTCGGCCCGGTGGTCGACGGCGCCGAAGTGCAGCAGGAGGCGGCGGCCCGGCGCGGGCCGGTCCAGCTCGACCGTACGCCGGTACCACAGCACCGGGTGGAAGCCGGGGTCCTGGACGCCCGAGGCCGCTGACTCGGGCGGGTAGGGCACGGTGACGGTCCGGGTGAACGGGCCGGTCACCTCCGGGTCCATCCAGCGCTCCGACCTGCCGCGGTCCGCGTCGTCGTGGGCGAACCGCCACGGACCGCTCAGGTCCCGCCAGTCCGGGTCGCGGACGAGCTGGGGCCGGGGGTGACCGGCGGCGTCCAGATGGGTGCAGGGCATACGTGATCTCCGGTGTGTCGTACAGGTGAGCGGAAGGAACAAGCAGGTCTAGGAGGAGCGGAGGTCCACGACCGTGGCGGCGAACGCCAGCGGACCCGGTAGCAGCGGCACCATCAGCGGCATCGCCCAGGCGAGGACCGCGGCCAGCAGCACGGCGGCGGCCAGCAGCAGAGTGCCGCGCGGATCGGCGACCGTACGGACCAGGGCCTCGCGCACGGAGAGCCGGTACGGCGCCTCCAGCGCGGTCGCGCGCAGCCCCACGACCGCGGCGCCCAGCGCGAGCAGCGCCAGCGCGAGCGCCATGGCACCGGCCCCGGGCAGCGTGCCGCGCACCAGCGCCGCGTCGACGAGCAGGACGAGGGCGAGCAGCGGCGGGACCAGTCCGGCGGCGAGCGTACGAGCCGTCAGGCGGGCCCGCAGCCCGCGGACGTAGGCACCGGCCTGGACCGGCTCGCCCCGCATGGTCCCGCGCAGCGTCGCGGAGGCGGTGGCGAAGGCGGCCGGGGCCGTGAGCACGGGCAGGCAGGCGACGGTGGTGAGCAGCCCGACGAGCAGCATGTCGGCGAAGAGGGTGAAGCCGGACCCGAAGACCTCTCCGGGCTCGCGGGCGGGGGCCTGGCGTGTGTCCACGGCGGCTCAGCCCTTCAGCCCGGAGGTCGCCATGCCCTGCACCAGGTAGCGCTGGAAGACGAAGAAGAAGAGCACGATCGGCAGCACGGAGATCACCGACATTGCGAACATCGGCCCGTACGCGGAGGTGCTGGACTGGTCGACGAAGCTGCGCAGGGCGAGCGTGATGGTGAAGTTCTCCGGCGCGAAGAGATAGATCATCTGCGTGAAGAAGTCGTTCCACGTCCAGATGAAGGTGAAGATGGCCGTCGTGATCAGCGCGGGGCGGCTCAGCGGCAGCGTGATGGACCAGTACGTACGGAAGGCGCCGCAGCCGTCGATCCGCGCCGACTCCTCCAGCTCGCGCGGCAGGCCCCGCATGAACTGCACGATCAGGAAGACGAAGAACGCCTCCGTGGCCAGGAACTTCGGCAGGATCAGCGGCCAGTACGTGTCCACCATGCCGAGCTGGTTGAACATGATGTACTGCGGGATCAGCACGACATGGTGCGGCAGCATCAGCGTCGCGACCATGAAGGCGAACATCACCCCGCGCATCCGGAAGCGGAGCCGCGCGAAGGCGTACGCGGCGAGCGAGCAGGACACCACGTTGCCGACGACGGCGCCCCCGGCGATCAGCAGCGAGTTGCCCAGCAGCCGGGCCACGGAGACGCCGGACACGCCCTTCAGCGCGGTCGAGTAGTTCCCCCACTCCACATGGCTGGGCCACAGGTCGAGGCTGGTCACCACCTCCTCGGCGGGCTTGAGCGAGGTGGCCAGCAGCCAGGCCAGGGGGTACAGCAGGACGAGCAGGGCCACGGCGCCCGTCGCGTGCGGCAGCCAGCGTTTGTCGGCGAGGTTCATCGCCCCTCCTCGTCCGCGTAGAAGACCCAGGACCTGGAGGTCCGGAACAGGATGACGGTGATCGCGCCGACGGCGAGGAGCAGGAGCCAGGCCATCGCCGCCGCGTATCCCATGTGGGAGGCGGAGAAGCCGCGCTCGTAGAGGTAGAGCGTGTAGAAGTTCATCGAGTCGGCGGGCCCGCCGTCGCCGGAGCTGATGGCGAAGGCCGGGGTGAAGACCTGGAAGGACTGGATCATCTCCAGCACCAGGTTGAAGAAGACGACGGGGGAGAGCATCGGCACGGTGATCGAGACGAACTGCCGCCAGCGGCCCGCGCCGTCCAGCTCCGCCGCCTCGTACAGGTCCGGCGAGATCTGCTGCAGCCCCGCGAGGAAGATCACCATGGGTGCGCCGAACTGCCACACGGTCAGCAGGACGACGGCGAAGACCGCCAGGTCCGGATTGCCGACCCAGCCACCGGTGTCGATGCCGACCCACCCGAGGACGTTCGCGACGGAGCCGCCGTCGTTGAAGAGCGCCCGCCACACCAGGGCGATGGACATGCTGGCGCCGAGCAGCGAGGGTGCGTAGAACGCGGAGCGGTAGAAGGCGCGGCCCCGGCCGAGGTTCTTCAGCAGCATCGCTGCGCCGAGCGCGAGCGCCAGCTTCAGCGGCACGGCCACCACGACGTAGAGCAGCGTGGTGCCGACCGACCGCCAGTAGCGGGGGTCCTCGGTGAGCATCTCGGTGTAGTTGCGCAGGCCCACCCAGTGCGGCGCGTCCAGCAGGTTGTAGTCGGTGAACGACAGATACAGCGAGACGGCCATCGGGATCAGCGTGAGCACGCCCGCGCCGATCATCCACGGCGAGAGGAACACATAGGCGGGCCACTGCCGTTCCCGCACCCGGCGGCGCGGCCTACGGGGAGGCCGCCCCTTCTCCGTCCGTTCCTCGCGCACCGGCGCCCTGGTCGACACAGCGATCATGACCTCAGCTCCCGGTTCGCCTCGTCGATCAGTTCGCGGGCGCCCTGCCGTGGGCTGGTCCGCTCGTACATCACGCGCTCGTAGACCCGCTTGAAGGCGGTCTGGACCGCGACGTCGCCCTTCGGGGGCGCGGGCGGCGGGGCGTCCACGCCGTACTTCTCCATCGTCCGCGCGTACTCGTAGATCTCCCGCTCCGGGCCCTTGAGGGTCTTGGCGACGCGTGCCGCGAGCTTCCGGTTCGGCGGCGTGGAGCGGGTGAAGCCCAGGATGTCGGCCGCGCGCGGGTCGTTGAGGAGGAAGTCGACCAGCGCGAGCGCCTCCTCGGGATGCTTGCTCTGCGACCCGACGCCGTACAGCATCGACGGCTTGAAGTAGGCACCCTGGCGCCCGCGCGTCGTGGGTACGGGCGCGAAGTGGACGTCCTCGCCGAGCAGCGCCGTGTACCCGGGGAACGGCGCGTCCCAGGTGAAGTCGGCGGCGGCGAGCCCGCGTGCCATCGGGGTCAGCTCCGTCGATCTGGCCTGCGAGGTGTCCTTGGCCTGCGCGACGGCACCCTTCCGGCGGAGCGTGTCGCAGAACGTCCAGAACTCGGTGAGGTCGTCCTCCGTGAACCCGAGCTCCGTCTGGCTCGCGTACAGCTTCCCGCCGCGCCCGCGCAGCCAGACCTCGAAGATGTCCTCGTTGGTCCCGCCGTCGTTGGCGCCCGCGACACGGCGCCCGTCGGGGGACTTCAGGCGCAGGGCCGCGATGTCCCCGGCGGCCTCCGTGAAGTCCCGCCAGGTCCAGTCGGGCCCAGGGGTGGGGACACCGGCCTTCTTGTAGAGCGCGGAGTCGTAGGCGTATCCCGTGATGCCGCGGCCCGAGGGCAGCGCGTAGAACTTGCCCATGTACGTGCCCGTGCGCAGGAATTCCCGGTCCATCGCGGACGTACGGAGCGTGCCGTCCTCGATGGCGTCGCCCAGCGGCAGGAGCGCGTCGCCGCCCGCGTACTGGGAGATCTGGCGGTAGTCGAGCTGGGCCACGTCGGGGATGCCGCCGCCCGCCGCCTGCGTGGCCAGCTTCTGCATGTACGAGCCGAAGTCGGCGTTCGACGTCTGGACGGTGACGCCCGGGTGCTCCTTCTCGAAGAGGCGTACGGCCTTCTCGGTGCGGGCGGCGCGGTCGTCGTTGCCCCACCAGGTGAAGGTGAGGGTGACTCCGCCGGACGTTCCGCCGCTCGCGGTGGAACACGCGGAGAGCGTGCCCGTCAGGGCGGTGCCGAGACCGGCGGCCGCCGAGGCCAGAACGGCCCGGCGTGGCAGTCGGCGCCGGCCACTTGGTGGCTCGGACATGGGTGCCTTCCAGGGATGGGACGTGGATGGGGGAGCGAGGGAGAAGGGCGCGTGCGTCCGTCAGAGGTCGGGATAGACGTCCAGGCGGCCGCACATGCCGAAGCGTCCGCGCGCGCCGGGCCCGGTCGCGGCGACGCGGGCCCCGGTCAGGTGGTGCGGGTCCCCGTCGCGCAGCGCGGCGAGCTGGGCGCCGGTCGCGTCCGTCGCGGCGCGGGCGCCCTCGCGCCAGCGCCGCTCCCAGTCGTCGAGACGGGGGCGTACGAGCGCGGCGGCGGCCCGCTGGAACTCCGCCAGCGGCTCGGGGTCGCCGCCCTCGGTCGCGTCGCGCAGCTCCAGGAACCAGCGGGTCGCCAGGTCGCGGCGGGCACGGGCGGCGTCCGCCTGCGCGTCCTCGGGAACGTCCGGAGGGATGCGGACGGCCTCCGCGTACGTCTCCGCGTCGGCGAGCAGGTCGGGCGGCAGGGTCAGCACCGCGTCGCCCGCCTCGGGCAGCCCCCTGTTCTGCATCACGACGGTGATCTCCAGACCGCCGCCGTTGGTGCCGGTGGTGCTGTTGGCGCCGTTGGTGAGGCGGTGGATCGTGCCGGGCGTGAACCAGGCGACCGTGCCCGGCTCCAGCGCCGTCTCCCGGTAGCCGGAGGTGGTGAGGGTCTGCACGGTCCCGCTGCCCGCCGTCACCACGTACCCCTCGCCGCACGTCAGATGCAGATGCGGGGTGCCGCCGCCGGGCAGCCCGTCGACGGTCGGCCAGTCGTACACCCGCAGCCGGGAGACGCCGACCGCACCGGGGAAGCCGTCGTATCCCGCGGTCACCACGCGTGCCCCGCCAGGTGCGCGGCGACGCGCTCGCGGTCCCAGGCGCCGTCGGCGACCGTCACGCGGTAGGCGCGGGAGAGGGTGTCGCCGGGGGCGAGGACGAGTTCCTCGTGGAACGCCCAGGACGGCGCGACGGCGGCGAACGGATCGCTGCGCACGAACCAGTGCGCCGGGTGCGTCCCCTTCTCTCCCGCGTGGTCGTTGGCCGGGGCGTGCTCGAAGACGACGGTGGCGTGGCCGTCGATGCCGTCGTGCTCACCGACGTACGCGAGCCAGGGCGCCTGGCTGCCCATCGGCTCGGCGTCGCCGCCGTCCGCTTCGGGGGTGAAGACCCGCCCGTCGCGGAACGCGCGCGGGCCGCGCCAGAACAGCCCCGTGTACCCGGCGGCGGGGCGGCCGTGGGTGGTGGGGCTGCCGAAGCGCAGCTGCTCGGCACGCCGGTTGGTGACCGCCGAGGTCCAGGTCAGCGACCAGGCACCGGCCCCGGTGTCCACGTCGCACACCTCCACGCGGCGCTCCTCCTCGGCCCACAGCTCCCCGTCGTACGGATGCCAGGTCAGCCGCTCGGCGAGCACCGCGCGGTCGCCCTCGGCCCGGACCTCCTCGAAGGCGACGTGCGCCATCGAGCCGACGCGCTCGGGCAGCGGGAGATAGCCCTCGCCGTGCACATAGGTGTTGCCGCCCCACAGGTTCTGGCCCGAGAGGTGGGAGGCGGTGAGCTGGAGGCCCTTGTGCCAGCGGTGGTCGTTCGGGCGGTAGTCGGTGACCAGCCCGCCCGCCAGGGTCCGGACCGGGTGGAGATAGGGCTTGGGCGCCTCCCACGCGGCCTCGGGCCTGTAGACGTAGGCGAACAGCTCGGTGCCGGTCTCCTCGTGGGCCACGGTGATCCGGTCGCCGTGGGCGTGGGTCAGTGCGAGCGTCATGCGTGCTCCTCTTCCTTGAGCGCCGGGGCCCAGCCCGGGGCGCCGCCGTGCAGCGCGGTGTAGTACGGGTCGCCGGGGCCGATCTCCCCCGCGCGCACCGGGGCGTCGGTGAACGCGGACTTGTAGAGACCGGTGATGAGTTCGAGCGTCCGGCGCCCGCCCGCGCCGCTGGTCGCGTGCCGCCGCCCCGCGCGGATGTCGGCGACGAGCGTGCGGAGCTGGGCCAGGTGCGAGCTGGGCTCGTCGGGGCCGAAGTCGCGCCAGGCCGCCACGGTCTCCTCGGCGACGCCGGGCGCTGGGGTGAGGCGCCAGTCCGCGTTGCGGTACCCGTACAGATGCGTCAGCTCGATGGTGGCGCGCTCGCAGTCGATGCGGATCCGGCTCACCTCGTCGGGGCTCAGCACGCTGTTGACGACGGTGGCCACGGCCCCGCTCGCGAAGCGGACCTGCGCCGTCGAGACGTCCTCGCTCTCGACGTCGTGCACGAGCCGCGCCGCCATGCCGCGCACCTCGGACCAGGGGCCCATCAGGTCCAGCAGCAGATCCGTCTGGTGGATGCCGTGCCCCATGGCGGGCCCGCCGCCCTCGGTCGCCCAACGGCCGCGCCACGGCACCGCGTAGTACGCGGCGTCCCGGTACCAGGTCGTCTGGCAGTGGGCCACCAGCGGACGGCCGAACGCGCCCTCGCGCAGCAGGCGGCGCACATGGCGTGCCCCGGAGCCGAACCGGTGCTGGAAGACGATCGAGGCGTACGGACCGGCGTCGCCGCCCTTCTCCGCCGCCTCCACCGCGTCGTAGTCGGCCAGCGACGGACACGGGGGCTTCTCGCACCACACCCAGGCACCGGCCCGCAGCGCGGCCACCGACTGCTCGCGGTGCACGGCGGGCGGGGTGCACAGCACGACGAGGTCAGGGCGGACCTCGTCGAGCATCGCGTCGAGATCGGTCGACGCGTAGGGGATCCCGGACTCGTCGGCGAACGCGCGCACCGCGTCCGCGTCGACGTCGACCGCGGCGACGAGCTCCGTGCCGCCCTCGGCGGCGAGCGTGCGCAGCGCGGGCAGATGACTGCCGCGCGCGATCCCTCCCGTACCGACCACGGCGGTACGCAGCGGGGAGCTGGGGTGGTGCGGAGACATGCGGCCCCTCTCGTGAGGCGGGCGGGCGGAGCCCGGCGGGCTGCGCGAACGCGAGTTCCAACGTTGTAACCGCCGTGTATCTCCGGGGTCAACCCTCCGTCGGGAAAGATCCGCACCCGGGCCCCGCCGTCCCCAAGTGCGCGAAGACCGTGCATAATCGGGGTGACGTCGAGGAGAGGGCAGGTCAGTGGCAGCAGCGACACTCAAGGACGTGGCCGAGCGCGCGGGGGTGTCCATCAAGACCGTGTCCAACGTTGTACGGGGCGCCCCGAGGGTCTCCGAGGCGACGCGGACGCGGGTGATGCAGGCCGTGGGCGAACTCGGCTACCGGCCCAACCCCTCCGCGCGCCGCCTGCGCACCGGACGCAGCGGCCTGATCGCGCTCGTCGTCCCCGAGCTGACCACGCCGTACTTCGCGGAGCTCGCCCACCACGTACGGGCGGAGGCCGCCGAGCTGGGCTTCACCGTCCTCATCGAGGAGACCAGGGGCAGTGCCACGGAGGAGCTGCGGCTCGCCACCGGGGTGGGCGCCTCACTGCTGGACGGGGTGATCCTCTCGCCGCTGCGCGTGTCGCCCGACGAACTCGCCGCCGTCGCGGCCGGGTTCCCCCTGGTCCTGCTCGGCGAACGCAGCTACGACCGTGACAGTGTCGTCGCCGACCATGTGCTGATCGACAACGTCGCGGCGGCGCGCGAGGTCACCGCGCACCTCGCGGACCTCGGCCGCACGCGGATCGCCGCCATCGGCGTGGACCGGCAGGCGTCGGCGACCAGCCGCCAGCGCCTGGAAGGCTTCCAGCAGGCCCTGCACGAGGCCGGTCTGACCTACGACCCCCGCCTCGCGCCGCACGTGCAGGAGTTCGACCGGCGCAACGGCCTCCAGGCCATGCGCACCCTCGCGGCACTGCCCGCCGGTGAGCGCCCCGACGCGGTGTTCTGCTTCAGCGATCTCCTCGCCCTCGGCGCCCAACGGGCCCTGTACGAGGCGGAGCTGAGCGTCCCCGGTGACGTCGCCCTGGCGAGCATCGACGGCACCGAGGAAGCGCTCTACGCCACGCCCTCCCTCACCTCCGTGGTCCCCGACAAGAGGGCGCTGGCCTCGCTGGCCGTCAAGTGCCTCGCGGCCCGCATCCGCTCGGAGGAGCCGCTTCCGTTCGAGCTGCACCTCGCGCCGTACTGGCTGGAGACCCGCGAGTCCACGGGAGGGGGCCGCCGGGAGCTGCCCGCCTGAGCGGCTCCCGGATCCAGGGGACTACCAGCGGTACCAGCGGCCCCGTTTGCCGCCGGCCCCTGCCGGGCGGACGAGGAATCCGACGAGCCACAGGACGAGCACGATCAGCGCCGCCCACCACAGCGCCTTGAGCGCGAAGCCCGCGCCGAAGAGGACGACGGCGAGCAGGAGCACGAGTAGCAGTGCTGCCATGGTTATCCACCTCCGCGAGCCGAGTTCCCCTGCGCCCCCGGACCATGCCCCCACCGCTCTGGCCTTCTGCGGCCCGGCGGTCCACCATGCGCGCGCGGACCGGAACCATCCGGAGGGAGGCGGTCGGCATGCACGGACCATACGAGGAGGGGGTGCGGGACGTGTTCGCGCCCGCGTCCCTGGGGCCGGTGCGGCTGCGCAACCGGGTCATCAAGGCCGCCACCTTCGAAGGCGCCACCCCCGAGGGGCTGGTCACCGACCAGCTCGTCGACTACCACCGGCGTCCCGCCGAGGGCGGGGTGGGGATGACGACCGTGGCGTACTGCGCGGTCGCGCCGGAGGGCCGCACCGAACGCCGCCAGATCTGGATGCGCCCCGAGGCCGTCCCCGGGCTGCGGCGGCTGACGGACGCCGTGCATCAGGAAGGGGCCGCTGTCAGCGCCCAGTTGGGGCACGCGGGGCCGGTGGCCGACGCCCGCTCCAACCGGCTGCCCGCGCTGGCCCCCGGCCGCCGGTTCAATCCGCTCAGCATGCGCCGTACGCGCGCCGCGACGGCCGGGGACCTGGCGGGCGTCGTCCGCGCCCACGCCGAGGCGGCCCGGCTCGCCGCCGAGTCGGGCTTCGACGCCGTCGAACTCCACCTCGGCCACAACTACCTGGCCAGCGCCTTCCTCAGCCCCCTGCTCAACGACCGCGACGACGCCTACGGCCGCGACCTCGCCGGACGCGCCAAGCTGGCCCGCGACATCGGCCGCGCCGTGCGCGACGAGGTCGGCGACCGTGTCGCGATCACCGCGAAGCTCAACATGACCGACGGCGTACGGGGCGGCCTCGCCGTCGAGGACAGCGTCCAGGTCGCCTCCTGGCTGCAGGAGGACGGCTCCGTCGACGCCCTCACGCTCACGGCGGGCAGCTCCCTGCTCAACCCCATGTACCTCTTCCGCGGGGACGCGCCCCTGGCGGAGTTCGCCGCCGCGTTCCCCCCGCCGCAACGGCTCGGCATCCGGCTCTTCGGCCGACGGTTCCTGCGCGCGTACCCGTACGAGGAGGCGTACCTGCTGCCGCTGGCACGCCGCTTCACCGGCCTCGCGCTCCCGCTGGTCCTGCTCGGCGGGATCTCCGAACGGGAGACGATGGAACGGGCGATGGCGGAGGGGTTCGCGTTCGTGGCGATGGCCCGCGCGCTGCTGCGCGAACCGGACCTCGTCCGCCGCCTCGCCGCCGACCCGGCGGCCACCTCCCTGTGCATCCACTGCAACCGCTGCATGCCGACGATCTACTCCGGCACCCGCTGCCCCGTGCGCGAGGGCGGGTGAGCGGCGGCAGGCCCGCCGTCGGGCGGGTCGTCTCCGGCCGACTCCAGGACCTCCTGCTGTGCGGGCCGGTCACGGGCCAGGCGTGCCCGGGAGTCGGCCGTTGCGCTCTCGATGGCGCGGCGCTCCCTCGCGTCGCGCGCGTCCTGGCGCCGCAACGCCGCCTCGCTGCGGTCCAGCCTGCTGTGGCTGGCCGCCAGCAGCGCGCGGGCCCGGTCGATCGCCTCGTACGAGCGCTGCCGCTGGCCGGAGACGGTCTGCCCGATCGAACGGGCCTGCTGGTCCAATCGGCCTTCTCGCCTGTCGGCCGCTCGCTCGCGCTCGTCGGCCACGCGCTCGCGTTCGTCGGCGGTCCGCTCGCGCTCGTCCGCCAGGCGCTCCCGTTCGTCCGCCGCCCACTCGCGCCGGTCGACGGCCGACTCCCGTTCATCGACCGCTCGCTCCCGCTCATCAGCCACGATGTCGGCCGAAGCGCACTGCCCGTCCTCACGACCCGTACCCATGCCGACAGTGTGCCCGCACATCCCCCGGGCCGAGACAGGCCCGGGGGATGTGCGGGGCGGGGCCGGGTCAGCGGACGACGTCGAAGACGTTCAGCTGCATGCCGTTCGCATAGCCCTCGTGCTCGACGAGCCCGTGCATGATGACCGGGTCGCCCTCGGTCTCCTTCACGGAGTCTCAGCGGAACGTTCCAGCACCACCACCGGGATGACCCGGTCGCTGCGTGCCTCGTACGTGCGGTACACCGGCGCCATGTCGGTCATCAGCCGCCACAGCCGCTCGCGCTCCGCGCCCTCCGCGGTGCGGGCCCGTACGGCGAAGCGTTCGCCGCGGACCTGGATCTCGGCCTCGGGGTCGGCGACCAGGTTGAGGTACCAGAGGGGGTGGGTGTGCGTGACCGCCGAACCGGAGGCGACCAGCACGTAGCGGTCTCCGTCCACGCCGTAGAACAGGCCCGTCCGGTACCGCTTCCCGCTCCTCCTGCCCCGGTACGTGAGGACGAGGTTGGGTGAGCCGCCCTCCAGGTGGCCGCTCGCGCCGTCCGTCGCGAGGTAGCGGCGGACGTGCTCGGCCACCGAGGGGTCGGGGCTGTCGAAGACCTCGGCCGTCGGGGCGCCCATGTCAGTGTCCCCCCAGCCCCTGCGCGAAGCCGCCGTCGACCGCCAGTTCGACGTTGGTGGTGAACGTCGCGCCCTCGGCGAGGAAGAGCGCCGCGGCGGCGACCTCTTCGACGGTGCCGTTCCGCCGCAGCGGCGTCGCCTGGTCGCCCTGTCGCCGGAACTCCTCGCGCTGCTCCTCGGTCAGGTCGGGCACGCCCATGGTCGGCGTGTCGATGTAGCCGGGGGCCACGCTGTTGACGCGGATGCGCCGGGGCAGCAGCTCGGCCGCGAGGACGTGCGCGAAGGCGCGCATCGCCTCCTTCGACGCCGAGTACGCGCTCAGCCCCGGGAAGACCACGTCGTTGGCGACGGTGGTGAAGACCACCGAGCCGCCGTCGTTGAGCAGGGGCGCGAGCCGCTGCACGGTGAAGAACGTGCCCTTCGCGTTGACCGCGAAGTGCCTGTCCCACGCGTCCTCCGTCACGTCCGCCAGCTCGGCGAACTGCGCGATGCCGTGGTTGACGAAGAGGTGGTCGACGCGGCCGAGCCGCTCGCCGACCACGTCGCCGAGCGCCGCGATGTCCGCCATGCTGCCCGCGTCGGACCGTACGACGTGCGCGGCCTCGCCCTTGAGCGCGGTGCGCGCCTCCTCAAGAGTGCGCTCGTTGCGCCCGGTCAGCACCACCTCGGTGCCGCGGGCGAGCAGTTCGCGCACGATCGCGAGCCCCATGCCGTGGGTGCCACCGGTGACTACGGCCTTCTTCATGATCTGCTCCGTTCCGTTTCGTTGCTGCTGGTGACAAAGGTGGCCGGGGGCGCTTTCGATCTTCTGTCGGTTCTCTTGCGGTTATCGTGTGCGCATGCGATTCGGGGTGCTGGGGCCGCTCGTCGTGTGGTCGCCGGACGGGGAACCCGTCGCCGTCCCCGAGGCGAGGGTGCGGAAGCTGCTGGCGTGCCTGCTCGTCGCCCCGGGGCGCGTGGTCTCCACCGACCGCCTCGTGGACGAGCTGTGGGGCGACGACGTCCCGGCCCGCCCCTCCGGCGCCCTGCAGACCCTCGTCTCCCGGCTGCGCCGCGCGGTCGGCGCCGAGTTGGTGGTGCGCCGCCCGCCGGGCTATCTGCTGGACGTCGCGGCGGACGCGGTCGACAGCGGCCGCTTCGCCGCGCTCGTCGCACGGGCGGGACAGGGCGCACGGGCGGGACAGGGCGCCGAGGGCTCCGGTGAGCGGGACCTCGCCGAGGCGCTCGGGTTGTGGCGCGGCGACGCGTTCGCCGGGTTCGCCGACGAGCCCTTCGCGCTCACGGCCGCCGCCGCGCTGGAGGAACAGCGCCTGGTGGCGTGGGAGGCCCTCGCCGAGGCACGGCTGCGCCGGGGCGACCACGCGGCGCTCGCCGCCGAGCTGGGCCCGGTCGTCGCGCGGCACCCCCTGCGGGAACGGCTGCGCGTCGCGCACCTGCGTGCCCTGCACGGAGCCGGACGGACGACCGAGGCGCTCGACGGCTACCAGCGGCTGCGCCGCGTGCTCCGTGACGAGCTGGGCCTCGAACCGGGCGCGGAACTGGCGGCCCTGCACCAGCGGCTGCTGCGCGGCGAGGAGCCGAAGGAACGCCCCGAGCCGCCCGCCGCCGCGCTCCCCGTCCCACCCACCGCACTCGTCGGGCGGGACGGTGCCGTCGCCGAGGTGCGCGAACTGCTCGGCGCGCACCGCCTGGTGACGCTCACCGGGCCGGGCGGCGTGGGCAAGACCAGGCTCGCGCTGGAGGCGGCGCGTGGCCAGGACGGGGCGCGGCTCGTCGAACTCGCCGGTCTGCCACGGCGTACGACGGTGGACGCCCTGGCCGACGCCGTCGCCGCCGCCCTCGGCATCCGCGACGGCTCCCGCCCGCGTCCGCCCGTACAGCGGCTGACCGACGCGCTGCGCGGCGGAGCGCGGGAGCGGCTGCTCGTGCTCGACAACTGCGAGCACGTCGTCGAGTCCGTCGCCTCCCTCGTCTCCCGGATACGGCGCGCCCCGGGCGTGGACGTGCGGGTGCTGGCCACGAGCCGGGAGCCGCTCGGCCTCGCGGGCGAGCACCTGTGGGAGGTGCCGCCGCTCGACGTCCCGGCGCCGGGCGCGGCGCCCGCCGAGGTGCTGCGCTCCGGGGCCGTACGGCTGTTCGCCGCGCGCGCGGCGGCAGCGGCCCCCGGGTTCACGGTGTCGGCCGAGGACGCGGAGGCGGTCGCCACGATCTGCCGCCGTATCGACGGCATCCCGCTCGCCATCGAACTGGCCTCCGCGCGCGTACGCGTGCTGGACGCCGCCGAGCTGGCCGACCGGCTCGACGACCGGTTCGCCGTGCTCACCGGCGGCCCGCGCGACGCGCCGCCGCGCCAGCGGACGCTCAGCGCGGTGCTCGACTGGAGCTGGGAGCTGCTGACCGCCGCCGAACGGACGGTGCTGCGCCGCCTCACCGTCTTCGCGGACGGCTGTACGCTCGCCGCCGCCGAGGCCGTCTGCTCCGGCGACGGCGTGCACCGCTCCGAGGTCCTCGACCTGCTCGCCCGCCTCGTCGACCGCTCCCTGGTCGCCGTCTCCCGTACGGCCGAGGGGCAGCGCTACGTCCTCCTGGAATCGGTGTCCGCCTACGGGGCCCGGCAGCTCGAAGCCCAGGAGCGCGACCGGGTCCGGCGTGCGCACGCCGCGTACTGCGTGACGTTCGCGGAGGAGGCGGCCGGACATCTGTGCGGCCCCGACCAGCGGCACTGGCTGCGCCGCCTCGACGCCGAGACCGGCAATCTGCGCCGGGCGCTGGAGGACGAGGCGGCCGCGCCCCGGCTGGCGAGGGCGCTGACCTGGTACTGGTTCCTGCGCGGCCGGCTCACCGAGGCGGCCCGCGCGACGGCGGGCACGCGCACCGACGACGCCGTGGCCGCCGCCTGGCACGCCGGGTTCCGCCTGCTGACCGGCGAGGCGGTGGAGAGCGGCGAGGCCGTGGAGAGCGGCGAGCTGCCCCGCCTGCACGCCGCCGTCACCGACCCCGGCGAACGGGCGCGGGCCGCGTGGTTCCTCGGCCACGCGGCGACCCGGTTCGGCGAACTGGCCGTGGGCGAGGCCCTGATCGAGACCGCGTTCGACCAGTTCGAGCGGCTCGGCCACCGCTGGGGCCTCGCGGCGGCCGCGAGCATGCGCGCCCTGCAGCGCCTCGTCCGCGGCCACCTCGACGCGGCCGCGGCGGACGCCGAACGGAGCCTGGCCCTGTTCGCCGAGACCGGCGACCGCTGGGGCCGCGTCCAGGCGTACGCCGTCCTCGGACGCCTCGCGGAGATCGCGGGCGACTACGCCGCCGCCGCGGGCCGCCAGCACGAAGCCGTCGCGCTCGCCGAGGAGCTGGCGCTGTGGCCCGAGGTCTCGATGCGCTGGTCCGAACTGGGCCGCCTCGCGCTGCTGGAGGGCGACCACGACCGCGCCGACGAGCTCCACGAGCGGGGCCGCGCCGTCGCCGTCGCGCACGGCGACCCGGCGGGCCGGGAGTTCGCCGAGGTGGGCCTCGCCCTGGCCGCGCGCCGCCGCGGCCGGTACGCCAGGGCGGAGGAGCTGCTGCGTCCGTGGCTGGAGTGGAACCGCCGCTTCGAGGCCGACAACGGCGCCGCGCTGATCCTCGCGGAACTCGGCTTCGCCGCCGAGCAGCGCGGCGACCCGCGGGCCGCGCTCGACCTCCACACCCAGGGCCTCGCCGCGGCCCGCCGCACGGGCGACCCTCGCGCGCTCGCCCTCGCCCTGGAGGGCCTCGCCGGAGCCCGCGTACTGGCGGGCAGCCCGCGCCGCGCCCGCACCACGCTGGGCGCGGCAGCACGCCTGCGCGCCTCCGTGGGCGCGCCCTTGCCGCCCGGCGAACGCGGCGACGTCGCCCGTATCGAGGCGGCACTGCGCGCCGCGTCGGTGGGGATGCCGGAGGGGCGCTGACGTCCGTCGCTCGTACGCGTCGGGGCCGCCGGTCTCAGCCGGCGTGGTGCAAGGTGTGGGACGGCGGTACGCCGTAGGCGTGGCGGTAGGCGGCGGCGAAGCGGCCCGTCTGGAGGAAGCCCCAGCGTGCGGCGATCATCGAGACCGTCGCGCCCCGGGTGGGGTCGGCCGCGCGCAGGTCGGCGTGGGCGCGGGCCAGCCGGACCCGCCGCAGATAGGCGACGGGCGTGGTGTCCAGGTGGCGGCGGAACGCGTACTGCAGCGTGCGGAGGGTGACGTGCGCCGCGGCGGCGATGTCGGCGGCCGCGACGGCGGAGTCGGCGTGCTCCTCGATGTAGGAGACGGCACGGCGCACGGTCGCCGTACAGGCGTCGCGGCGGTCGGCCGCCGTGGGGTCGGTGAGGGCGGTGTTGGGGAAGGCCGCCAGCACGGAGGCGGCCAGCAGCTGACCGCAGTGGGCGGCCACCAGCGGCTGCGCGGCGAACTCCGCGTCGTCCCGCACCGTCTGGCACAGATAGGCGATGGTGCGCCGCAGATGGCGCCCGGCCGCCGGGGACACCGGGCGGCAGCCGAGGAAGCGCAGCGGTTCGGCGCGGCGTCCGGGCGCCGTGGCCGCCACCTGGTCGAGCAGCGGGGGAGGGAGGGAGATCAGCGTGTAGCGCAGGTCCCGGTGGTGTCCCGCGCAGCCCTGGTCGGGCTGGGCGAAGAGCGCCACGTCGCCCGGGCCGAGGCTGGCCTCGAAGTCCCCGGCCGTGTGGT
Source organism: Streptomyces sp. NPDC048172 (assembly GCF_043202595.1). Lineage (NCBI taxonomy): Bacteria > Bacillati > Actinomycetota > Actinomycetes > Kitasatosporales > Streptomycetaceae > Streptomyces > Streptomyces sp. NPDC048172. The sequence goes on along the minus strand of NZ_JBIDAT010000006.1, from coordinate 183,130 downwards.
GGGGGACGGCGCCGCCGTGCACGCAGCCCAGGGAGTGGGCGCCGGTCGGTTCGACGGCGTAGTCCATCTCGAAGCCGAAGCGGACCTCGGCGAGGCCGAGTCCGCCCAGCGCCGTGTGCGCGATGTGTGCCCGGGGCCGCGCGTGACCGGTGCGCAGCCGCATGCGCCCGTAGGCATCGCTCAGATGATCCTCGATGACGTCCAGGTCGTCGCTCTCGAAGTCCGTGGTCATCCCTTCAGCTTCGCGCTGCCAGGGCGTGGGCACGAGGGGGCGTCGACCGTAGCCGCCCGTGCGAACCGGGAGCCGGACAGGCGCCGCCTCCCGGCCCCCGGCCCTTACGGTTGCGGGCCTCACGGGCAGGGTCTGGGGCCGGCAGAGCCGCAACAGGCGGGCCGCGTCCCCGGGGCGCGGCACACCGAGACCGGTCGCCTTCCAGCGTGCCGCCGCGTGCCGGGCGGGGACAGTACGGCAAACGAAGATCGCCTCTCCCGCCGGTGCGGAAAACGAGAACTCCCCGGAACGGGCCGCGCCCTCCTCGCCCGGAGGGGCGGGAGGGCGCGAACCCGTCACGTACCGGACGTCAGTTCCGCTGCCACACCTCCGAGACGGCCTCGGCCACCGCGCCCGCGTCCGTCCTGGGGGCGGGCGCGGCCTGCGGCTCGCCGCCCGGCAGGGCGGTGAGGCGGGGGAGGAGCTGCGCTGCCAGCAGCGTGGAGAGCGCCGAGGTGTCGCCGCCCGACGCGCCGCCGTCCGTGCGCAGCACCACCGGCTGCGGGGCGCTGCCCGCGAGCGTGGCGCCCACCTCCAGCCTGCGGCGGGCCAGTTCGTACTGGAGGACCGCGCGGTTGTCGCGGTACGCCTGCGCGAGGGTGCGCTGCGCGCGGGCCTCGTTCTCGGCCGCGATCAGTCCGCTGCGGCCCCGCGTCTCGATCTCGAAGCGCACGTTCTGCGCCTCGGTCTCCCGCTCCTCCAGCATCTGCGCGACCTGCTCGCGCGCCTTGTTGAGGGCCGCCTTGACCTCGACGATCCGGGCGTCGCGCACCTTCTTGGCCCGCTCGATGTCCATCTGGAGGCTGTCGATCCGCCGCTTACGGGTCAGACCCCACTCCTGCTCGTACGCGTGGGCCTCCTTGGCGACCCGCTCCCGGGTGGCCAGGTGCTGCTGGTACTGGACGGGGAGCTGCACGTCGGGGATGTTGGCGCCCGTGATGCGCACGCCGTAGCGCGAGAGCTGCCGGTTCAGCAGCTCCTGCATGTCCGCGACGTCCGAGCCGCGCAGGTCGTACGCCCGCTCGGTGCGCACCAGCCTGCCGCGCTGCCGGATCGCGTCCTGGACCGCGTTGGAGAGGACGAGGTCGAAGTTGCCCGCGCCGATGGTGCGGACGAAGAGCACCGCGTCGGTGATCCGGAACTTCAGGAAGAACTCGATCGCGCGCAGCGGCACGTTCTCCTGCGTCGGGCAGGCCACCACCGGCGCCGAGTACGGGATCTCGGTGGCGGTGTCCACCACGAAGTCCACCCGCGACCAGGGGTGCCACAGGTAGTGGCGGCCCGGCTCCAGGGTGCGGGCGATGGCGCCGTAGCGGGTGAGGATGCCGTTGGTGCCCTGCTCGATCTCGACGATCGAGGAGCGCCACCACCACAGCGCGCCCGCGATGAGGAAGAGCATCCCGAGGACGTACGTGGTGGTCGCGAGCGTGTCGTAGACCTCGCCCGCCGCGCCGTCCACGTCCTGCACGGCCGCCACGACGCCGCTGGTCACGGCGAGCAGGCCGAGCCAGAACGGCACCATCCAGCCCACGCGGCGGCGGTGCTTGGGGATGATGACGGGGACGAGCGTGCCCGCCTCGCCGCCGCGCAGGAGCTGCGGGATGTCGCTCCAGGGCGCCACCTCCTCCGAGATGACCGACCTGCGGTTGCCGACTGCCGTACTCACTCTCCAGCCCCCCACACATCCGTGTCATTCTCGTCGTCGTCGGGCCGCACCGGCACTCCGCCGCCCGCCTGCGCGGGAACGGCGGGCCGCTCGGCCTCGCGCAGGGCGCTGATCTCCGCCTCGCGCTGCTCGATACGGGCCGACACCTCGTCCAGCCGGGCGCGTACGGACGCCATGTCCTCGGGCGAGAACAGCTCCGTTCCGCGCTCGCCGACCAGTTCCCTGGCGAGGTCCAGGAAGTCCACGCCGGACGTGCCGTCGCCCGCTCCGCCGATCCGCACCAGCCGGGGCAGGTGGTCGGCGACCTTCTCCAGGGTGTCCAGCACCTGCTGCTGGTAGCGGTACTCCAGGATCTCCGGCGCCTCGGCGGCCGTCACCGCGCGGATGTCCAGGGCCTGGGCCTCCAGCAGCGCCGCGTTGGCCTTCGCCTCCGACTCGGCCTGCACGTAGCGCTGCCGGGCCAGGGCGCCCGCGCGGTTCGTCTCGCGCTCGACGGCGGTGTCCATCTGGGCCTGGTGCTGGGCGATGTCCGCCTGGATCGCGGAGAGCTCCTCCTGCTGGGAGGCCAGCTCCTTGGTGAGGTCGCCCTCGTCCTGCTCCTTGCGGAGCTGGAGCGCGTACTCGTGGGTGTACGCCTCCTTCGCGACCCGGACCATCTCGGGTGCGGCCAGGTCCATGCGGTACGCGCGGTCCGAGGGCTCGGCGTGCGTGATGTTGGCGTTGGTCAGCTCGACGGCGGGCCGGAACTGCTGGTTGAGCTGCTCCAGCAGCCTGCCGGTGTCCTCACCCACCATGTCGTAGATGCCCGAGGCCTCCTGCTCGTAGATGAGGCTGCGGATCGTCTCGCTCACCGCGTTGTTCAGCTTCTCCTCGAAGCCGCGCACCGCGCCCAGCGTGTAGACGAACTCCACGGGGTCGCTGATGCGGAACTGGATGAACAGGTCGATCGACGCCTTCACCCCGCCCCGCGTCGGCGCCTCGCGCACCGGGGCGTTGAAGGGGTACTCGCGCGTGGTGTTGATGATGTAGGAGACGCGCTTCCAGGGGTTGAGCAGGATGACCCGGCCCGGGCCCACCACCTGCTCCAGCTTGCCGAAGCGGGTGATCAGCGCGTGGCAGCCGTCCGGCACCATCACCATGCCCTGCCGCCACCACACGAAGCCGACCGCGCCCAGGGCCAGCACCCAGTAGTGGAGGCCGAAGAGCGGATTGGTGAGCGGGCTGCTGTCGGTGAACGACGAGACCGCCGAGGTGATCGCGGTGCCGATCACCCCCACCACCAGCAGCATCGACACCGGCAGCATCGTCAGGAACGACCGCCCGCGCGGCATCACCATCGGACAGATGCTGTGCACCTGCTGGAGCCCGTCGCGCTTGAGCGCGCTGTGGTTCAGCTCCTGGCCCGCCTCGTCGAGCGGCACCGTCTTCTGCTCCATGACGGTGTCGATGGAGCCGCCCTGTTCGCGTGCGGCGGGGAAGTCGGACGGATCCATCCCGTCCTCCCGGTGCTCCCCGCTCTCTCCGTCGCCGCCGGAGGCGCCACCGACTCTGCGGCGCACCTCTTCCTCCGCCGCCGTACGCGGATCCGCCCCTCCGGCGACGGCCCGCGCGGCGCGGCGCAGACTCTCCCGTGCCACGTAACCCCCTTGCTTCGCTGCATACGAGGGCCCGCCTGTCAAAAGGCGGGCCCGTAAAAAATCCATCAAGATCTCGGGTAATCGGCTGCTGCCCAGCTTCACGCGCCTGACACCTCCGCCGAGGAACCGGTTTGCCGGATGTATGTTCCGGGTTATCGGCCCAGCGATTTGATCATGTGCCGCTCCCGCCCCGGGCCACCGGGCTCACCCACAGGGAGCGCAGCTCCCTGGTGTCCTCGTCCACCGGAACGCCCCTGGCCATGCCGACCGTACGGCCGTCCGCGACGGCGACGAGGTTGTGCGTCCCCGGCATCCCCACCGGGGCGTGCCACTGCCAGTCGTGCTCCGTCAGCACCTGGAGCCGCGTCACGGGGTCGGGTCGCCCTTGAGGTAGCGGGTGAGCATGGTGACCAGCTCGTTCTCCAGGCGGTCGGGCTCGACGGAGTCGGGGGCCGCGATGAGCTGGTGGACGGTGAGCGCGACGGTGGAGACGAGGAGCCGGGCGGCGACGTGGGGGTCCTCGACGCGGGCCTCGGGGTGGTGGGCGATCAGGTCCTCGGCGTAGGCGATCCGGGCCTCCCGGTACTCGGCGGTCTTCGCCAGCAACTCGGTGGAGTGGGGCGCCTGTTCCATCATGACGCGCAGCAGCTGCGGGTCGTCCAGATGGTTGCTGATCGTGAGGTGGACGTCCTGGCGGATCAGCTCGTCGAGCGGAGTGGAGGCGATCCGCTCGCGGTCGAGCGTGAGGGCGCTCGCCCCGGAGTCGAGGTGCCGGGACATCAGCTCGACCAGGATCGCGTCCTTGTTCGGGTAGTACTGGTACAGCGAGCCGATGGAGATCCGCGCCTGCGCCGCGATCCGGTTGGTGGTCCCCGCCGCGTAGCCGTACTCGGCGAAAACGTGAGCAGCGGCGCCGAGGATCCGCTGCCGCGTCAGCTCGGCCCTCGCCTGGACCGGCTGTTTACGTGGCTGAAGTCCACTGCTTCCCGCTCCCATGACGCCTCCTGTGCGGTGCTCTCGAACGCGAGTAGCGCAAGACCTGAGTAATTGCTCACAATGGTGCCATGACCTGCGGCGGAGCGGTGCATGGCAGCTCCGGCGCGGTCGTTCGCCTGCCTCGGAACCTGCCTCGGAAGGAGCCCTCGTGACGCTGACAGAGACGTTCGTACACGCGACCGGCGGGACGGCCCCGCGCCCCCGCCGGGTGTCGCCCGCCGACGTCCGTGCGCGGCTCGGCGCGCCCGACGCGATGGTCAAGGACAAGGTCGTCGACCGTATCGACGAGTTCTCCCACCGCTTCATCGCGCACTCGCCGTACCTCTCCCTGGCCACCGCGGACGCGGCGGGCCGCGCCGACTGCTCGCCGCGCGGCGACTACCCGGGGTTCGTGAAGGTCCTGGACGACCGGACGCTCGCGATCCCCGACCGCCCCGGCAACAAGATCGCCGACTCCTTCGGCAACCTCGCCGAGAACGAGGGGGTCGGCCTCCTCTTCCTCGTCCCCGGCGCCCGCGAGACGCTGCGCGTCAACGGCCGCGGCTACGTCACCGACGAGCCCGAGGTCCTCGCCCGGATGCGCACCGAGGCCAAGTCCCCCGACCTGGCCATCGTCGTGGAGGTCGAGGAGGTCTACTTCCACTGCGGGCGGGCGCTGCTCCGCTCCCGGATGTGGGACCCCGCGAGTCAGGCGCTCGCCGACGAGCTGCCGACGCCCGGCGAGGCCGTCGTCGGGCAGACGGGCGTCGACATCGACCCCGACGTCATCAACGACGGCCTCGAAGAGGCCTACCGGAAGCTCTACTGACCCCCACCCCACCGACCAGGACGGAACCGGAACTTCCCATGCAACAGACCGTCGTCGACCGCATCGAGCCGGTCGCCGAAGACGCCGTCTCCCTCGTGCTGCGCGGCACCTCGGGACCGCTCGCGCCCTGGGAGCCCGGCGCCCACGTCGACCTGGCGCTGCCGAACTGGCTCACCCGGCAGTACTCGCTCTGCGGCGACCCCGCCGACCGGGGCGCGTACCGCGTCGCCGTCCGCCACGAGCGGCTCAGCCGCGGCGGCTCCGAGTACGTGCACCTGTTCCTGCGCCAGGGCCGCCCCCTCGGCGTCTCGCTGCCCCGCAACCACTTCCCGCTCGTCCCCGCGCCCGCGTACCTCTTCCTCGCGGGCGGCATCGGCATCACGGCGATCCTGCCGATGCTGCGCGCCGCGGTCGCCTCCGGCGTCCCGGCCACGCTGGTGTACGTGGGGCGGACGACCGCGACCATGCCCTTCGCCGACGAACTGCGCGCGGCGTACGGCGACCGCGTGCGGCTCGTCGCCACCGAGGAGCGGGGCCGCCCCGACCTCGCGGCCCTGGCGGCCGGGCTGGAGCCCGGCGCGCTGGTCTACTGCTGCGGGCCCGCGGCCATGCTCGACGCCGCCGAGGCCGCGTTCCCCGCCGGGCGGCTGCACGCGGAACGGTTCCAGCCGGTGGCCAGGACCTTCCCTCCGGCCACCGCGTTCGAGGCGGAGTGCGCCCGGTCCGGGAGCACCGTCCAGGTGCCCGCCGACGAGTCGCTGCTCGACGCGCTCGCCCACGCCGGGCACCCGCTCCCGTCGGGCTGCCGCGAGGGCGTGTGCGGAAGCTGCGAACTCACCGTCCTGGACGGCGAGCCCGAGCACCGCGACGACATCGGCGCCCCCGAGGGCCGCATCTACCCCTGCGTCTCCCGCGCCCTCGGCCCCCGCCTCGTCCTGGACCTCTGAGCGCCCGCGTCCGACGCCGTGCGCCCTGTCCCCGCGCTGCGGCGCCGGAGAGGGCGCACGGCCCGTATGCGCGTGTGCTAGATCTCCAATATGCCCGTGAAGGGCCCGTGGCCCACGTCCGGGCTGGTGACCGCGAGCCAGCCGTGGCCCCGCATCCGCGTGCGGTCGCCGACGAGTTCGGGGTCGAGCGAGAGTTCCGGTGCCGCGCGGCTCACGGAGTCCTCGTCGCTCGGCTGCCCGTCGAGGTCCTCGGCGTCCGCGTCGACCCCCTCCTCCCACGCCAGCGGCTCGCCCTGCCACTCCGGGTCGCTGTGGCGCCAGTAGGCACGGCGCGGGACCCCGTCCTCGGAGACGGCCCAGACCATCGTGCCGCTGTGCCCGTCCTCGTAGAAGAACTGGGCCTCGCCACAGGCCGCGCTCAGCTCGTCGAGCAGCTCCTCGATGTCCCAGTCCATGTCCCCGAGCGGCGTGTCGGCGTAGACCAGGCGCCAGCCGTCCAGCTCGGGCGTGACGAAGACCCGGTACACGACCTGCTCCTTGCCCTCCGCGTCCCGCACGACGGCCATGTCGTCGGCCATGGCGGAGCGGCCCATCGCGAGGGTGCAGGGGCGCCGGTCGTGGAGCCCGATGATGTCGAAGAGCCGCTCGTACGCGTCCCCGGGGACGGCCAGCCAGCGGTGAGCGCCCAGCGAACTCGGGACGTCGTCCGCCACCTTCATCCGCACCAGCCGCTCCAGCACGCGCAGGTCCCGCTCCTCCAGCGCGGCCTCCCCGCCGACGAGGGCCAGCGCGCGGAGGGCGGGCCGCCGCAGGGCCGGGGGACCGTCACGGCGGACGGCGCGCAGCTCGGGTGCCGCGTCCTGGCCGATCTTCAACAGCGTCTGCCCGGCCGAGTACCGCATGTAGGAGTTCTTGTGGGCAAGGAGGGGGAGCACGGCCCGCACCGCCGAAGACGCCCGGGGGCCGAGGTTCTGCAGGCCTATCAGCGCGTGGCGGCGGATCTCCGGCCACGGGTGGTCAAGCGCCGCCGTGTACTGCGGCAGGCACCGTTCGTCGAACCTGTGCAGTGCGAACCGCAGCTGTGACCAGTCGGGCGGCCTCTCGGCCCTGGTGTACCGGGCCACGACGGCGTCGAAGGCGGGCGGCCCGATCTGCCGCAGCGCCTCGATCAGCCGCCACATCGTGTCGCGCTTCACCGAGCCGAGCGCCGCGGCCAGCCCGGGCGCGGCGGCCGCTCCGGGCTCGGCCAGCCGCCGGACCAACTCCGCCGCCCGGTCCTTGTCGTGACCCACCGTCTCCAGCTGAGCGATCAGCTCCTGTTGTTCCATGCGGCGAAGGTAGCCGGTGCCGCCGACACTCCGACCTGCCCCTGCCCCTGCCCTGGGGTCAACTGCTCGGCGCGCTGCTCAGATCCACGACGCAGAAGAGGTTGCCGTCCGGATCGGCCAGCACGACGAAGTCCGGGTTCCGGGGATACAGCTCCCACTCCGGCTTCGTCGCGCCGAGGGTGAGCAGCCGGGCGACCTCCGCCTCCTGCTCGGCGGGCGTCTCCACGAACAGGTCCAGGTGGACGCGGGGGCGTGGCTCGGGCGGGGACTGACTGCGCATCAGCCCGAGCGCCCGGCGGCCCGGGCCCCGTCCCGAGCCGTCCGGATGGCAGAGGGTCCGCCACTCCGCGCTCCGCCACTCCTCCGAGGCCGTGAGGCCCAGCGCGGCCGTCCAGAACCCGGTGGCGCGCGTCATGTCCGTCACCCCGATCACGGGGATACCGAGCGTCAGCATGCCCCGATGCTAGGCCGTGACGGGAGAGGCAGAATGGGCGCATGCCGCAGTTGATCGTCCCCGATGTGCGGGTGCACGCGTCGTTCGTCCAGGCCATGGTGGAGTTCGTGGCCGAGGGGCGGGGAGGGTCCGACGACGGCTCCTCGGTGGGCAGGGCGATCCGCGCGCACGGGGCCGTCTGGCGGGACCCGCGGATCTTCGCCGGGTACGTCGACGCCGTACGGGCCGAAGCGCGCGGCGACGTGCCGCGCCCGGACGGCAGCGTGCCGTGCACCACGCTCTGGTACGTCGAGGGCGACACGTACCTGGGGCGCCTCGCGATCCGGCACGTCCTCACCGAACCCCTGCTGGAGTGGGGCGGGCACATCGGCTACGACATCCGCCCCACCGCGCGGCGGCAAGGGCACGCCACCGCGATGCTGCGCGCCGCCCTGCCCCGCGCCCGCGACGTCGGCATCGACTCGGCCCTCATCACCTGCGACACGGACAACGTCGCCTCGCGCAAGGTCATCGAGTCCTGTGGCGGCGTCTTCGAGGACGTCCGCAGCGGCAAGCTGCGCTACTGGGTGCCCACGGCGGACGGCTGACTTCCGGGTCGCACCGGCACGGTGACGGCTGATCTATCTTGGCGGTCATGCAGTCATACACGATCGGCCAGGCGGCACGGCTGCTCGGCGTGAGTCCGGACACCGCGCGGCGCTGGGCGGACGCGGGCCGGGTGGCCACCCATCGCGACCAGGGCGGGAAGCGGCTCATCGACGGGAAGGACCTGGCCGCCTTCTCCGTCGAGCTCGCCGCGAGCGAGAACGGCGAGGAAGAGACGTCCCGCACCTCGGTCCGCAACGCCTTCCCCGGCATCGTCACCGCGATCAAGCTCGGCGACGTCGCCGCGCAGGTGGAGATCCAGGCGGGCCCCCACCGGCTGGTGTCGCTGCTCACGCGCGAGGCCGTGGAGGAGCTGGCGCTGGAGGTGGGCATGGAGGCCACGGCCCGGGTGAAGTCGACGAACGTGCACGTCGACCGCTCGTAGCGGCGGGGCGCTCGCCCGGCCGGTACGTGCAAACGCACATGCGAGGCCAGTGGGGGGAGGGCCCAGCTCATGCGATGTGACAGCAGACTTTCCCCTCGCATGTGCGGCAGTATGATCGGCGCAGACGGAGAGCCCGGTCCGTCGAGGACGAGTCCGTCCAGGCCCGAAGGAAGTGAACCCGTGATGACCCGATCCGCACGCCGGAACCGCCGCATGCTGCAGGCGAGCGGCGCGAGCGCAGCCGTCCTGCTGGCGCTGAGCGCCTGCTCCTCGTCGGACTCCGGCGACGGCTCCGGCGGGGACTCGGGCTCGTCCTCGGACAAGCTCTCCGGCGAGGTGACGGTGTTCGCCGCCGCCTCGCTCAAGGAGAGCTTCACGACGCTGAAGAAGAAGTTCGAGAAGGAGCACCCCGGCACCAAGGTCACCTTCAGCTTCGGCGGCAGCGACAGCCTCGCGGCGAGCATCAACGGGGGCGCTCCGGCCGACGCGTTCGCCGCCGCCAGCCCCAAGACGATGAAGATGGTCACGGACAAGGGCGGCACGGACGGCAAGCCCTCCACCTTCGTGCGCAACGAGCTGGAGATCGCCACCCTGCCGGGCAACCCCGACAAGGTCTCCTCCCTGAAGGACCTCACCAAGTCCGGCAAGAAGGTCGTGCTGTGCGACAAGTCGGTCCCGTGCGGCGCCGCGACGCAGAAGGCGCTGGACGCCAGCGGCCTGAAGCTCACCCCGGTCTCCTACGAGCAGGACGTGAAGGCGGCGCTGAACAAGGTGGTGCTCAAGGAGGCCGACTCCGCGGTCGTGTACAAGACCGATGTGAAGGCGGCGGGTGACAAGGTGGAGGGCGTGGAGTTCCCCGAATCCGCCAAGGCCGTCAACGACTATCCGATCGCGCCGCTCAAGAACGCGAAGAACCCCGACGCGGGCAAGGCGTTCATCGAGCTGGTGCGGTCCGGCGAGGGCCAGAAGGTCCTGGGGCGGGCCGGGTTCCTCAAGCCGTGACCTCGTTCGACAAGGCCGGGGTCGGCCACGGCGCCCGGACGCGGCTCCGGCGCACCCGCGGGGGCGCCCCGCTGCCCCTGCTCGTGCCCGCCCTGATCGGCCTGGTCTTCCTGGTCCTGCCGCTCGTCGCGCTCCTGCTCAGGGCGCCCTGGCGGAGCATGCCCGAGCTGCTCACCAGCGCGGAGGTCTGGCAGGCGCTGCAGCTCTCGCTCGTCTGCGCGACGGCGGCGACCGCGGTGAGCCTGGTGCTCGGGGTGCCGCTGGCCTGGCTGCTGGCGCGGGTCGAGTTCCCGGGGCGCGGCCTCGTACGGGCGCTGGTGACGCTGCCGCTCGTGCTGCCGCCGGTCGTCGGCGGCGTGGCCCTGCTCATGGCGCTCGGCCGCAACGGGGTGGTGGGACAGTGGCTGGAGAGCTGGTTCGGGATCACCCTGCCGTTCACCACCACCGGGGTCGTGATCGCCGAGGCCTTCGTGGCGATGCCCTTCCTCGTCATCAGCGTCGAGGGCACGCTGCGGGCCGCCGACCCGTGCTACGAGGAGGCGGCGACCACGCTCGGCGCCTCCCGCTTCACCGCGTTCCGCCGGGTCACCCTGCCGCTCGTCGCCCCCGGCATCGCGGCCGGTGCCGTGCTGGCCTGGGCCCGCGCGCTCGGTGAGTTCGGCGCGACGATCACCTTCGCCGGGAACTTCCCGGGCAAGACCCAGACCATGCCGCTGGCCGTCTATCTCGCGCTCCAGAACGACCCGGAGGCGGCCATCGCCCTCAGTCTGGTCCTGCTCACCGTGTCGATCGCGGTGCTGGCGGGGCTGCGGGACCGTTGGATGACTGCCTCATGACCGACACCGAGAAGATCACGCGCGCCGCCGAAGGGCCCCCCGGCCCCGCCGGTGCGGGGCTCGACGCCCGGTTGGTGGCCGCCCGCGGCGCCTTCCGCCTCGACGTGGCGCTGACCGCGGCGCCCGGCGACGTCGTCGCGCTCCTCGGCCCGAACGGCGCCGGGAAGACGACCGCCCTGCGCGCGCTCGCGGGACTCGTCCCGCTCACCGACGGCCACCTGCGCCTGGACGGCGCGGAGCTGAACCGTACGCCGCCGGAATCCCGCCCGGTCGGGGTCGTCTTCCAGGACTACCTCCTCTTCCCCCACCTCACGGCGCTGGACAACGTGGCCTTCGGGCCCCGCTGCCACGGCGTGCCCAAGGCGGAGGCGCGCGCCCAGGCCACCGGCTGGCTGGAACGCATGGGCCTGGCCGAGCACGCCTCCGTCAAGCCGCGCCGTCTCTCCGGCGGCCAGGCCCAGCGCGTCGCCCTCGCCCGCGCGCTGGCCACCGGCCCCCGGCTCCTGCTCCTCGACGAGCCGCTGGCCGCACTCGACGCCCGTACGCGGCTCGACGTCCGCGCCCAGCTCCGCCGCCACCTGGCCGACTTCGAGGCGGTCGCCGTGCTCGTCACCCACGATCCGCTGGACGCCATGGTGCTGGCCGACCACCTCGTGGTCATCGAGGAGGGCCGCATCGTCCAGGAGGGCTCGCCCAGCCACGTCGCCCGCCACCCGCGCACCGACTACATCGCGCACCTGGTCGGCCTCAACCTCTACCGGGGAGAGGCCGAGGGGCACACGGTCCGCGTCGCGGACGGGCCCGCGATCGCGACGTCCGAGGAGCTCTCGGGACCGGCCTTCGCCGCGTTCCCGCCGAGCGCCGTGACCCTGTACCGGGAGCGTCCGACCGGGTCCAGCGCCCGTAATCTCTGGCGCTGCGAGGTGGCCGGGATGGAGACCCACGGCGATCAGATCCGCGCCGACCTCACCGGCGAACTGCCCCTGGCCGCCGCGCTGACCACGGCCGCCGCCGCCGAACTCGGCCTCCACTCCGGAGCGACCGTGTGGGCGACGGTCAAGGCGACGCAGGCCCACGCCTACCCCGCGTAGGGGGAGGAACGGTCAGCGGCCGTCGCGGACGAGCGCCATCAGCGCCTCGTGCGTACGGGCGTCGGCGGCGGCGACGAGTCCGTGGCCGCCGGAGGTGCCGCCCCGGCCGACCGGCGCGCCGTCGATCCCGGTGACCACGCAGCCCGCGGCCCGGCACAGGGCGATGCCCGCGGCGAAGTGCACGCTCCCGGACAGGTCGCCGCCGTCGGTGACGTACGCGGCGCGCTTCCCCGCGGCGACCCAGGCGAGGGCGAGCGTCGTGGAGACGACGCGCGGCCGGAACCGGTCGGCGAAGCCGGGGTGGGCCAGCAGACCGACGCCGCGGAACCCGGGCGCGCTCGGGAACGGCGGGTCCAGGTTGACGTCCACCAGCCGGGTGGCGGGGGTGGGCACCAGCGCGGTGTCGGCCTCGTCGCGCCGCACGCGGGCCGTCACGCCGTCGGTGAGGAAGACCTCGCCGCTGAACGGGTCGGCGACGGCGGCGGCGCCGTCGCGCAGCGCCACGTTGACGGCGACGAGCATCGAGCCGACGGCGTAGTTGAGCGTGCCGCACAGCGGATCGACCAGCCACTGACGTACGGCGCCGGCGCCGGTGCCGGCACCGGCGCGTGCGGCGCCCTGCTCGCCGCCCTCCTCGCCGAGCACCGCGTCCTCAGGACGGGCGGCGCGGAGCACGCCGAGGATCGCCTTCTCCGCCTCGACGTCGGCGGTCGTCGCGAAGTCCCCGGCGCCCTTGTCGATCCGGGCGAGCCGTCGGCCGTACAGGGCGCGCACGACATCGGCCCCCGCGTGCGCCGCGGCCGCCGCGACCTCGGCGTCGTCAAGTCCCTCGTACGAGTTGGTCACGCGAGGCAGCGTACGCGTGGCGAGCGCGGCGCACGCACCGAACGGGCGTGCCTCATGCGCCGGTTTCCTCCGCGCTCCGGTGGGTACTCGGCCAAATTTGTGCTTCGGTGCGCGGGGTTACATGCGGAGGGCGTCCGAGGGTACGAGGGTAGAAGAGGAACGGGCCGCCGCAGAGCGTGCGCGGTCCCGTGCAGACGAGGCCGACCGCCGCTGGATGGCTCAGCGACGGTCGGCCTGGGCCCGGGTGCGCGGATACCCCCCCTCGCGCGCCCGGGCCGCCCCTGGCCTCCCCGTCCGAGGCGGGACGTGGGGAGCGTGCCGGGTTCCGCTCCGCTCGTTCGCTGCGGATGGAGCGGGCCCCGGTGCCAGGGGAGTGCGGACGTGGTGAGGCGGGGTCAAGGCCAAACCGTCGGTGAAAGTCTAGGAAGTGCCGGGGCGCGGGGCAATCGCACGATCTCTGCCGGGAATCGGGCCTCTCCGGCCGCGCGCGGGCGGCTGCCTGGGGGAGCGCGCGGTCCGTCAGCGGACGGATCCGGGAGCGCGGCCGGGAGCGCGGCCGGGCCCGCGCCCTCCCCGCTGCTCCCTCTTGTCCCCCGGGAGAGCTACGCGCAGGTGTCCACCGTGCGGTGACGATTCCGCGGCGCGTGATCCGTAACGTCGGCCCGGCCGAGTTCGGCGTCTTTCTCCACACCGATTCCTGTAACGGGAGGGCTTTTTCATGCGCAAAGGCAAGGCATCCGCTGTGATCACGCTGTGCTGCACCGTGGCGGCGGGTGTGGGACTTGTCGGCTGCGACGACTCGGACTCGTCCGGCGCGGACTCCAAGTCCTCCAAGGCGTCTTCGGTGGAGAAGAAGACCGGTTCCGGGGAGAACACCGTCGACGGCGTCAAGAAGATCACCGTCGACGGCCACTCCGTGAACGTCTCCTGCTCGGGCACCCAGAAGGACAACCGGCCCGTCGTCATGCTGCTGTCGGGCGGGGGCGACCAGCTGAAGAAGATGGCGGCGTTCCAGAAGGTCCTCAGCACCAAGGACCGGGTCTGCTCCTTCGACCGGCTGGGCCAGGGCGCCAGCGACAAGCCGGACGGGCCGCAGACCTTCGAGAGCACCGGGAAGATCCTGACCGGCGTGATCGAGAAGGTCGCCGGGGACCGCCCGGTCGTCCTCGCGGGCCACTCCCTGGGCGGCATCATCTCCGCCCGCTACGCCCCCGACCACCAGGACAAGGTCAAGGGGCTGGTCCTGCTCGACGCGACCTCGCCGACGAACACCGCCGACATCAAGCGCGGCATCCCCGCCTCGGCCACCGGCGACGCGGCCAAGCTCCGCGAGCAGAACCTCGCCATCTTCGCGGGGAAGAACCCCGAGAAGCTCAAGATCCCGGACGCGCCGGTGCGGTCCGCGGGCAACATCCCGGTCGAGGTCGTCAAGCACGGCAAGCCGTATCTCGCGGCGCTGCCCAAGTACGGCCCGAAGCTGGAGCGTTCCTGGACCAAGGGCCAGCACGCGTGGCTGAAGCTCTCCAAGAGCAGCCACTACAGCGTCGCCAAGAAGAGCGGGCACTACATCTACCTGGAGCGGCCCGACGTCGCCGTCAAGGCCGTCCAGACCGTCGTCGCCCGCGTCGCCGGACACGCCTAGTCCGTGTACGGCGCCCTCGCCCTGGGGCTGGACAGGGGCTGCCCCGTGCGGTGCCTTGCAGGCTGCGGCTGTCGTCGTGGCTTGTCGCGCAGTTCCCCGCGCCCCTGGATGTGCGGGGCGCTCCTCGGAGCGCCCCGTCAGGGGCGCGGGGAACTGCGCGAGCGACCACCCACAACCCGCAGTCTGCGACGGGACGCGGCTTACGGCTCGCGGCCGATGAAGGCGAGCAGGCGGGTCTGTACGTCCGCGTCCTCCGCCACCTCGGTCCGTGGCCCGAACTGGCCGCTGGAGCGCAGCACTTCGTCCAGCTCCTGCATGCCGTCGAACAGCTGGGCGCACTTGCCGGGGTCGAGGCGCTCGTCCTGGCCCGTGGCCCGTGCGAGGTCCCAGGTGTGCATGAACACATCGGCGGTGTAGAACCGGTCGACCGCCTGGTCGAGGGGGACCTCGCCGGTGTGCGGGTTCGACAGGACCTTCGTCGCGGTCGCGGGGTCGTCGAGCAGGGCCTGGACGCCCTCGCGGAGCGTCTCCCAGGCCGCCACCGGATCGTCGTCCACCGACGGCCCCTTCGGCAGCTCGACCCCCGCCCCGGAGCTGAGGAAGGCCGGGAACCACTCGACGAGATGGCGCACCACGTCGCGCGCCACCCAGCCCTCGCACGGCGCCGGGCTGTCCCAGGCGTCCGCCGGCACCCCGCGTACGCGCTCGGTGAAGGCGCGCGCCACCCAGCGGTGCTCCTCGGCGGCGCCGGAGGAGCCGAGCAGCTCGTCGAGCCGCTCGTAGCCCTCGCGGATGCCGGTCTCCGCGCCGCTGGCCACCATCGCGTCCCGGGCTTCGAGGGACTCCATGAGGGACGTGGTGTGCAGCCGGGTCCGGCCGTCACCGAGGTCCTCGAAGACGGTGGTCTCCAGGCTGACGCTGTCCGGGAACCCCTCGTAGCTGAACGTCTGCACGATGCGCTCGTCGGGCCGCACCTCGTGGAACACCCCGTGGAAGGCGTACTCGGTGCCGTCGTCCGCGCCGTGCACATAGCGGTACGAGCCTCCGGTACGCGCGTCGTACCGGTCGATGCGCATGCTGAGGTCGCGCGGGCCGAGCCACTGGAGGACCAGGTCGGGATCGGTGTGGGCCCGGAAGACGCGCCCGGGCGGCGCGGCGAACTCCCGGGTGATCACGATGGTGGGCAGCGCCGGATCGACCTCGATCCGCGTCGCCTCGTGGGGCGTGGTGCTCGGTGCGTTCATGATGCCGCGTCCTTCGTCAAAGGGTCCGTCACCGGTGGCTCGTCCATCCGGGCCAGGACGGCGTCCAGGCGGCGGAAGCGGTCCTCCGCTTCCCGCCGGTACCGCTCGATCCACTTCGTCATCAGGTCGAAGACCTCCGGCTGGAGGTGGCAGGGCCGGCGCTGCGCCTCCTTGCTGCGGCTGACCAGCCCCGCGTCCTCCAGGACGCGGATGTGCTTGGAGACGGCCTGCAGACTCACCTCGTACGGCTCGGCCAGCTCGTTGACCGTCGCGTCCCCCGTGGCCAGCCGGGCCACGATGTCGCGCCGCGTCGGGTCGGCCAGCGCCGCGAACACCTGCGAGAGCCTGTCGTCGGTCATGGCCAGCACACCCCGCGTTCTCAACCTGTCGGTTGAACAACGCTATGACGAGCCGGAGGCGTGGTCAACCTCCCGGTTGAATACGCGGTGCGGGGCGCGGGAGGTCAGAAGTCGAGCGTGACGGTGGCGGCCCGGGGGACGAAGCGCGTGTCCCCGTCCCGGCCGGTGAGCAGTGTGGAGATGATCCACCTGCCCCGCGTCAGGCCGTCGGCCTCCTGCTCGTTGACCCGCAGCGTGTAGGTGCACCGGGCCTTCTCCTGGCCGATCTTCTTGCACCGCGCGCGGTCGGCGTGCGCCAGGTCCCGGGCCGTCGGCTTCTTCCCGGCCTCGGGCCACGCCAGCACCTTGAGGTGCCGGACGCCCGAGTCGTCGGCCGTGTTCGCGGTGAAGGTGAACGCGCCGTCGATGCCGTTGGACGGGGCGACGAAATGGGCCGAGGCGTCCTCCACGGTCGGCTCGGAGGACGAGGGGGACGCGTTGGTCGAGGCGAGGGCGATCGTGATCCCGGCGAGGGCGACGGCGCCGAGGAGGGACACCAGCCCGACGCGCCTGGAGATCTTGGGCATGGTGTTCCCCCTCGGGACGTCAGCGGTCAGCCCCTCGACACTAGGGCCGTTCGGGCCGGTTGATCGTCCGGCCTGGGGATGAGCGCCGTCTCCACCCTGAGGTGGGGCGGCACCCTGCCGGGGATGAGGGTCACACGTGTACGGCGCGGCGGGGCGCGTTCGGGAAGCTCAGCGTCCGGTAGACCGCGACGTTCCCCGCCAGCTCCGTGCACGCCTGCGCGGCGGCGGTCGCGCGGCGGGTGTACGCCGGGTCGGCGGTGTCCAGGAGCACGCCCAGGGCCGTACCGCTGTGGCCCACGGTGACGCCCAGGCCGCCGACGTCGCGGCAGATGTCCCGTAGGGGGTCCAGGGACCACTTGTGCCGCAGCGCCTGGTTCATCAGCGCGCTTCGGGTCGCGACCCGGCCGACCTCCGCGAGGTCGTGGGTGCGTACCGCGCGGGCGAGCCGGTCCAGGAGTCGCGCGTAGCGGTGCCGGTCGGCGGTCGTGAAGGGCTTGGGGACCCGGTTGAAGTCGACCGTGTCGACGGAGCCGCCCTCGTCGATCCCCACTACGGCCATGGCCGGGAGGGAGCCGAGCGTGCCGCGCAGCCGCACGGCGCGGTGGTGGAAGGCGACGATGCCGGGGTAGAGCACGCCGTCGGTGGGCTCGATGCGCGCGAGGAGTCGCTCGATACGGGCGGCGGGCATCTCCGTGCCGAGGGCCCGCGCCACCGCCCGCGCGGTCGCGACCAGGTCGGCGGAGGAGCTGGCCAGCCCCTTGCCCTCGGGGATGACGCTGCTGACGCTCAGCTCTCCTCCCACGGGCCGGGGCGCCTCCTCGGCGATCATGCGCGCCAGCCGCAGGGCCTTGCGCTTGCCCGGCTGCCGGACCGTCAGCTCGCCGGGTCCCGCCCCGGCGTACGGGCGGAAGACGGCCCTGGTCCACCGGGCGACGGGGAGGGTGACGAGGAAGTCGCCGTCCTCCTCCGGCAGTACGCCCTGGAGCAGTTCGCCGAACGTCCCGAAGGCGGTGCCCACCCCGGCCTGCTGGGTCGACTGCGTCGACTTCACGGAACCCCTCTCCTCGTGCTCTCGGAGCTTGGTGCTCCCGGAGCCTCGTGCTCCCGGCATCGGCGCGGCCGAGACTATCAGTCTTGACAATCATTTTCATTTAGTGTGTGCTCTCGACCCATGCACGAGCACATAGCGGAGGCGGTCAAGGCTCCCGACCTCATATCCCTGCGCCCCGGCCTGGCCTGCCTGCGGTTCGAGACGATGAAGGTCTACTCGGCCCTGGGCGCGGTCCGGCACCTGCTCGCATCCGGCGCCGTCCGGCCCGGCGACACCCTCGTCGACAGCTCCAGCGGCATCTACGCGCAGGCGCTCGCGCTCGCCTGCCACCGCTACGGGATGAAGTGCCACATCGTGGGCTCCAGCACCGTGGACCGCACGCTGCGGGTGCAGCTGGAGATCCTCGGCGTCACGCTGGAGCAGGTCGAGCCGTCGCGGAACCTCCGGCTCGACCAGGAGCTGCGCGTGCGGCGCGTCGCCGAGATCCTCGCGGCGAACCCCTCGTACCACTGGATGCGCCAGTACCACGACGAGATCCACTACTACGGATACCGCGAGGTGGCCGGGCAGTTGGCGCGCGAGCTGCCCGACGGGCCGCTGGCCCTGGTGGGCGGGGTGGGCTCGGGCGCGTCCACCGGCGCCCTCGCCACGTATCTGCGCGAGACCGGCAGGGACGTGACGCTCGTGGGCGTACAGCCCTTCGGCAGCGTGACGTTCGGCTCGCAGGACGTGCCGGACCCGGACATGATCATCGCCGGGATCGGCAGCGCCATCGCCTTCCGGAACGTCCGCCACGAGCTGTACGACCGCATCCACTGGGTCAACTTCGACTGCGCCCTCTCCGGCGCCGTCGAACTCCTGCGCACCGCCGGGATCTTCGCCGGGCTCTCCACCGGCGCCGCCTGGCTGGCCACCCGCTGGGAACGCCGCCGGGACCCCTCCCGTACGTACGTCTTCCTCGCGGCCGACACCGGCCACCGCTACGTCGAGAGCGCCTTCGCCCGCCACGCGGAGGCGCCCGCCGTCGACACCCTCAAGCCGCGCGAGATCTCCTCGCTCGACGAGTTGAGCCACCCCTGGTCGACCGCCTCCTGGCCCGAACTGCGCGCCACGCGCGAGGCGTGAGCGCCACCACTGCCCGCTGCACCCCCGCAACGCCCATACGACGAGAGAACCGACATGCCTCACCCCACCCCGCAGACGGTCGCCGAACTCACCGACGCCGTACTGGCGGGCGCCTACGGCCCCGACCCCCAGGACCTGGCCGTCACCAGCGCGTTCTGGCTGTACCACACCACCCGGCTGGCCGGGAGCGACGTCACGTACCACAACCACTACCTCGTCCTCCGCGCCGGAGACTCCTTCGGCGCCAGCTCCTTCGAGGCCGGTGAACTCGCCCCCGGGCTCTGCGAGAACGCCTCGGGCCACTCCCTGGACAAGCTCCTGGGCCACGAGTCGGTCCCCGTCCGCACCGCCGCGCTCGACGCCTACCTCGCGCGGGCACGCCCGCACCGCGCGGCGGCCGGTGCCGAGCCCGTACGGCTCCCCGCCGGGACGCCTGAGGTACGCGCGCGGGCCCGCGACGCCTCCATAGCGGGGCTCCTCGACATCGCGCCCGGCGCGAAGGTGGCGCTCATCGGCGTGGTCAACCCGCTGGTCGAGGCCGTACGCGAGCGGGGCGGCGTTTGTCTGCCCTGCGACCTGAACCTCCGGGCCACCCAGTGGGGCGAGCCCGTCGCCGACGACATGACCGAGGTGCTCGCCGAGGCCGACGCCGTGGTGGCCACCGGAATGACGCTGAGCAACGGCACGTTCGACCTCGTCCTCGAACACTGCCGGGAGCAGGGCGTGCCGCTGATCGTCTACGCGCAGACCGGCAGCGCCGTCGCCCGCGCCTTCCTGGCCTCCGGGGTCACCGCCGTGAACGCCGAGCCCTTCCCCTTCTCCCAGTTCAGCGCCGACCCGACCGTCATGTACCGCTACCGCGCCGGGACCGCCTCGTGAGCGTCGACGGCAAGGACACCATGACGGCGGGCGCCGAGGACGCGGACGAGGCCCTGCCCGGCGACCTGCGGATGGCCCGCGCCCTGTGGCCGGTCCTCCTGGCCTCGGCGGTCGGGCTGCTGCCGTTCACCATCTTCAGCACCTATCTGGTGCCCATCGCCCGCGAGGCCGGGAGCGGCGTCGCGGCGATGGGCGGACTGCGCGGACTCGGCGGCCTCGCCGCACTGCTGGTCGGCACCGCGCTCGCCCCGCTCATCGACCGGGTGCGCAAGGAGTGGGCCGCGGCGGGCGCCCTCGTCGCGCTGGGCGCCTCGGCGGCGCTCGGCGCGAGCGGCGACTTCCTGCTCGTCGCCGTCTTCTGCCTGCTCATCGGCGCCAGTACGGCCGTGCTCAACCCGGCGCTCACCGCCGCGGCCGCCGACCGCTTCGGCGAGGGCAAGGCGGCGGGCCGGGCGGCCACCCTGGTCACGGCGACCCAGTCGATGACCGCGATGCTCGCCGCGCCGGTCGTGGCGCTGCCCGCCCTCTTCTGGGGCTGGAAGGGCGACCTCGTCGCCGTCACCGCCGTCTCCCTCCTCCTCGCCCTCGTCTTCGTCGCACACGGACGGGGCGAAAGGGGCGCGAAGGAGGAGCGGCAGGCGGACGGGCGGCGCCTCAGCTATCTGGCCACGTTCAAGGCCCTCGCGGGCAGGCGCGGCGCGGTGCCGCTGCTCCTCGTCTCGCTGCTGCGCACGGCCGTGTTCATGGGCTACCTCTCCTACCTCGCGGCCTTCTACGACGACCGGTTCCGGCTCGACCCCGGGCTCTTCGCGTTCGTCTGGACCCTGAGCGGCGCCGCGTACTTCGTCAGCAACCTCCTCACCGGCCGGATCACCAACGCCGCGCGCCCCCGCTTCAGCACCGAACGCGTGCTCGCCGCCGGGCTGGTCGCGGCCCTCCTCTCCGTCGTCGGCTTCTACGTGACGCACTGGCTGCCGCTCGCCCTCGCCCTCACCGCGCTCCACGCGGCGAGCCACGCCGTGGTCGCCGCCTGCGCCGTGAGCCTCCTCGTCCGCCGGTGCGGGCCGCTGCGCGGCTCGGCGCTGAGCCTGAACGCCGCGGGGCAGAGCCTCGGCGTCTTCGTCGGCGCCGCGGTGGGCGGCGCGGGCCTCGGCCTGGCCGGATACCCGGGCATCGCCCTCGTCTTCGGCACCCTGGTCCTCCTCGCCCTGATGGCCGCCGCGCTCGTGCTCCGCGCGGGCCCGGCCGACGGGGAGAGCGTGGGAGAGAGCGCGGGAGAAGGGGCCGGCCGGTGAGCACGTCCCGTGTCCCCATGCGGGAGGAGAACTCCCTTGCCGTGCCGCCGAGTTCCGCGCCTGCGCGCGAGGCCCCCGAGCCCGACCGGGGCGTACGGGCCTGGCTCGCCACCCGGCGGGGCCTGCTGGCGGCCTGCGCCCTGCTCCTCGCCGCGCTCCTCGTCTCCGTCGTGGTCGCCATCGGCCTGGGGTCCAGCGTCGTCACGCCGGGGGAGACCGCGCGCTATCTGTGGGCGGCGCTCAGCGGCGGACGCATCGCGCCGGACGAGGTGACGACGTACCAGATCATCTGGCAGATCCGCACCCCGCGCGTGCTCCTCGCGGCGCTCGTCGGGGCCGGGCTGAGCGCGGTCGGCGTCGTCATCCAGGCGATGGTGCGCAACGCGCTCGCCGACCCGTTCGTCCTCGGCGTCTCCTCGGGCGCCTCGGTGGGCGCCGTCGGCGTCACCGTCACCGGGGGACTGGCCGCGCTGGGCGTCTACGCGGTCTCCGCCGGGGCCTTCCTCGGCGCGCTGGCCGCCTCGCTGCTGGTGTACGCCGCGTCCGCCAGCCGGGGCACGCTCGCCCCGCTGCGGCTGGTGCTGACCGGCGTGGCCCTGTCGCTGGGCTTCCAGGCCGTGATGAGCGTCATCATCTACTTCGCGCCGGACAGCGAGG
Organism: Streptomyces sp. NPDC048172; assembly: GCF_043202595.1. Taxonomy (NCBI): domain Bacteria; kingdom Bacillati; phylum Actinomycetota; class Actinomycetes; order Kitasatosporales; family Streptomycetaceae; genus Streptomyces; species Streptomyces sp. NPDC048172. Next base: position 161,400 of record NZ_JBIDAT010000006.1, on the reverse strand, counting down.
CGACCAGCATGGTCCTGTACTGGACGATGGGCAGCTTCGGCGCCGCGACCTGGGGCGCCCTGCCCGTCGTCGCCGCGGTCGTGCTGCTCGGGCTGGCCGTCCTCCACCGCTACGGGCGCGCGCTGGACGTCCTCGCGCTCGGCGACGAGACCGCGGTGAGCCTCGGCGTCAGCCCCGACCGGCACCGCAAGGGCCTGCTCGTCCTCGTCTCGCTCATCACCGGCGTGATGGTCGCGGTCAGCGGCGCCATCGCCTTCGTCGGGCTGGTCCTGCCGCACGTGGTGCGCATGGTCGCCGGGGCCACCCACGCCCGGGTGCTGGCCGTCGCGCCGCTGGCGGGCGCCCTGTTCATGGTCTGGGTCGATCTCGTGTCCCGGACGCTCGTCGCGCCGCGCGAGCTGCCGCTCGGCGTGATCACGGCGCTCGTCGGCGTCCCGGTGTTCATCGCGCTGATGCGGCGCAAGGGCTATGTCTTCGGGGGGCGTTGAGCATGGAGCTGCGACTCGACGGGATCACGGTCGTCACCGACGGCCGGAGCCTCGTGCACGAACTGTCCCTGGACGTGGGCAGCGGCCAGGTCGTGGGCCTGGTCGGGCCCAACGGCAGCGGCAAGTCCACCGCGCTGCGCTGCGTGTACCGGGCGCTGCGCCCCAGCTCGGGCACCGTCCGCGCGGGCGACGACGACCTCTTCCGGCTGACCGCGCGGCGCGGCGCGCAGCTCGTCGCGGCCATGACCCAGGACGGCTCCGTCGACCTCGACTTCACCGTCGAGGAGGTCGTCGCGCTCGGGCGGGCGCCCCACCTCCAGGGCAACCAGGCCCTCAGCGCCCGCGAACGCGCGCTGTGCGAAGGGGCGATGGACCGGCTCGACATCCGCCACCTCGCCCGGCGCGGCGTCCTCACCCTCTCGGGCGGGGAGCGCCAGCGCGTGCTGCTGGCCCGCGCGCTCGTCCAGGAGCCCGAGATCCTCGTTCTCGACGAGCCGACCAACCACCTCGACGTACGCCACCAGGTCCAGCTGCTCCGGCACCTGCGCGGCGCCGGGCCGACCGTCCTCGTCGTCCTGCACGACCTCAACCTCGCCGCGGCCGCCTGCGACCGCATCGGCGTGCTCCGCGAGGGGCGCCTGGTCGCCGGGGGCACGCCCGGGGACGTCCTCACCACGGAACTGGTCCAGGACGTCTTCGGCGTCGAGGCCACCGTCGTCACCCACCCCCTCACCGGTGACCCGCAGCTGCTCTACGCGCTCACCCCCACCCCCACCCCCACCCTCGGAAAGGCCTCTCGATGAACCTCCCCCTCCGCCCGGTCCGGCGGCGCACCGCCGCGCTCGGCTCCGCGTTCGGCTCCGCGCTCGCCGCCACCGTGCTGCTCGGCGGCTGCGGCGCCGACGTCGCCTCGGACGACGGGAAGGCCGCGGCGAAGAAGACCAGCGTGAAGCGGTGCGGCGAACGCGTCCCGTACACCGTCCCGAAGCGGGCCGTCGCCTACGAGGGCGGCAGCGCCGACAAGCTCTTCAGCCTCGGCCTGGCCGACCATGTGTACGGCTACGTGATGCCGCCCGCGAACCCGCCCGTGAAGGAGTCGCCCTGGGCGTCCGACTACGCCGAGGTGAAGATGCTCAGCGACGACCTCCTCAACAAGGAGCTCGTCGTCGACGCCAAGGCCGACCTCGTCGTCGCGGGCTGGAACTCCGGCTTCAAGGACGAGCGGGGCATCACCCCGGAGATCCTCGACAAGCTCGGGATCCAGAGCTTCATGCACACCGAGAGCTGCTTCGACTACCCGAAGCACCCGGAGAAGGTCACGCCCTTCAAGGCCCTCTACACCGACCTGGAGCGGCTGGGGAAGATCTTCCGGGTGGAGAAGAAGGCGGACCAGGTCGTCGGTGACCTCAAGAAGCGCGTACGGACCGTCGAGAAGAAGGCGCCCAAGGGCGACCGGACGCCCGTCTTCCTCTACGACTCGGGCACCGACCAGCCCTTCACCGCGGGCAACCAGGTCCCGCCCGACGACATCATCGAGTCGGCGGGCGGCAAGAACGTCTTCTCCGGACTCGACCAGCGCTGGACGCAGGTGAACTGGGAGTCCGTCGCCAAGTCCGAGCCCGAGGTCATCATGATCCTCGACTACGGCGACCAGCCCGCCAAGAAGAAGATCGAGTTCCTGAAGAAGTCCCCGCACACGAAGGAACTTCCGGCCGTCAGGAAGAACAACTTCTTCATCCTCGACTACAACGAGGGCATCAGCGGGCCGCGCAACATCGACGGCCTGGAGAAGTTCGGAAAATATCTGCGCGGACTCGACCGCTGATGTCACAGACCGGGCGCCTCCCTCGTCGTAGGAGCAGGGCTCCTACGAAAGGCGTGGCATGTCCGGGACTACGGCAGGGACGGGTGGTTCAGCATCGCACGCCGGTGGACGCGGGGCGGCGTCCACCGGCGAGCGGATGGCCGACTGGGCCGACGGCCGGCTGGGAATCTACGGCCTCGGCCGGAAATACCTCCGCAAGGTCTTCCCCGACCACTGGTCGTTCCTGCTGGGCGAGGTCTGCCTGTGGAGCTTCGTCGTCCTCATCCTCACCGGCATCTACCTGACCCTCTTCTTCCAGCCGTCGATGGGCGAGGTGGTGTACGACGGGAGTTACATCCCCCTCAACGGCGTGCGGATGTCGGAGGCGTACGCCTCGACGCTCGACATCAGCTTCGACGTGCGCGGCGGGCTGCTGGTCCGGCAGATCCACCACTGGGCCGCGCTCGTCTTCATCGCCGGGCTGTTCGTCCATATGATGCGCCACTTCTTCACCGGCTCGTTCCGCAAGCCGCGCGAGGTCAACTGGCTCATCGGCTGGCTGCTGCTGATGCTGGCCATCTTCGAGGGCCTGTTCGGCTACTCGCTCCCCGACGACCTGCTCTCCGGCACCGGCCTGCGGCTCGTACAGGCCGCGACGCTCTCGGTGCCGGTGGTCGGCACGTACCTCTCGTTCTTCCTCTTCGGCGGGGAGTTCCCCACGGGCGACAGCGGCGAGATCATCCCCCGGCTCTACGCCGCGCACATCCTGCTCATCCCCGGGCTGATGCTGGCCCTGGTCGTCGTCCACCTGATCCTGGTCTTCTACCACAAGCACACGCAGTGGCCCGGGCCCGGGAAGACCGAACGCAACGTCGTCGGCGCCCCGTTCCTGCCGGTCTACATGGCCAAGGCCGGGGGCTTCTTCATGCTCGTCTTCGGCGTGCTGTCCCTCATCGCCGCGACGGTGACGGTCAACCCCGTCTGGTCCTACGGCCCCTACCGGCCCGACCAGGTCTCCACCAACGCCCAGCCCGACTGGTACCTGGGCTTCGCCGAGGGCATGGTGCGCATCATGCCCGCCTGGGAGATCGGGGTGGCCGGACACACCCTCGCCCTGGGCCTGTTCATCCCGATCGTCGTCTTCCCGCTGATGCTGGTGCTCATCGGCGTCTACCCGTTCATCGAGGCGTGGGTCACCGGCGACCGCCGCGAGCACCACCTCCTCGACCGCCCCCGCAACCGCCCGGTGCGCACGGGGCTCGGCGCCGCCTGGGTGGCGCTCTACCTGCTCTTCCTGCTGGGCGGCGGCAACGACGTGGCAGCGGCCAAGCTGCACCTGTCCATCAACACGATCACCTGGACCCTGCGCGTCGCGGTCTTCGTCGTCCCCGTCGCCGTCTTCCTCGTCACCAAACGCCTCTGCCTCGGCCTGCAGCGGCGCGACCGCGAGAAGGTCCTGCACGGCCGCGAGACCGGCGTCATCAAGCGCCTGCCGCACGGCGAGTACGTCGAGGCGCACGCCCCGCTCACGGCGGAGGAGCGGCACGTACTGACCGCCCACGAACAGCCCCAACCCCTCGAAGCGGGCGCGGCGCGCGACACGAACGGAGTGGAACGCCGCATTCCCCGTACGACCCGCTTCCGCGCCCTGCTCTCGCGGGGGCTCTACGGAAAGAGCACCCACGTCCCGAAGCCGACGGCCACCGAATACCGGGAGTTGCACGGCGCGGAGAAGGGGGGCGGGGGCGGGGACCAGGAGCCGTAGTCCGCGTGGCGGCTGCTAAAGGAGGCCCTCGCACGCGTCGAGTGCGGGTGCGCGGCGCGTGCTCGGGCCCAGGATCGGCTTCAGATGCCGGTCGTAGAGCTGCTCGTAGCCCGACGTGCCGCCGGATTCCCGCATGATCCGGGAAAGGGCGCGGCACACGCCCTTCTTGAGGCGCCGGGTCTTCTCGTCCGAGGACGCCTTGACGGCCACTCCGTACCGCTGCGAATCCCCTTCCTCACGGAAGGCCTTCCAGCCCGGGTGCTCGGACTCGTACCCCTTGACGATCACATAGTCCGTGGCCACCGCGTCCATGTTGGTGCTCGTGTCCTCCAGGTCCTTCACACACGCCTCGTAGGAGTCCGGGAGGTGCTTCTGCGGGGTGTAGCCGTTCGCGCGGAACCACTCCTTGTCGTACGTGGAATTCCTCGCGGTGCACACCTCGGACGTGGGGGAGTTCTTGATCTGGGAGGGTTTCGTGAACTTCGAGTTCTTCAGCAGGATGCCCATGCTGTCCACGTAATAGGGGCCGACGAATTCCACCCCCTCGCGTTTGCTCCTCTTGTCGTTGATGCTGTACGTCGCGATGACGACGTCCACCTCTCCCTGGCGCAGCATGCGGGCCCGGTGGCTCGTGGTGACGGGGACGAATTCGACCTTCTCGTACCCCATGTCCTCGCCGATCCGCCGCGCCAGGCCCGGCTCGAAGCCCTCGAAGTTCTTGCCCTTCTGGACGCTCAGCCCCGGTTGGTCGGACTTGACGCCGACCAGGAGCGTGCCCTTCTCGCCCTGACCGTTCTTCGCGGCCTCGCGGGCCTTGCGGGCCTCACCGGCCTTGTCCGAGGCGGGGGTGTCCGCCGCGCCCGAGCCGTCCGGCTGCCCCCAGACGAACCACGCGCCCGTCGCGAGCAGCGCCGTACAGAGCACGGCGACGGGAACCTTCCAGCGATCGGCGCCCCTGCGGTCCGCGGGCGCGTCCGGCCCGGGGGAGTCCGGCTCGGGAGAGTCCGCCTTGACGGCCTGGAGCATCCGCTCCGCCTCGGCCGCGTCCGGGCGCCGCGCGGGATCCTTGGTCAGCAGCGCCTCGATGAGCGGCGCGAGCGGCCCCGCGTACCGCATCGCCGGAACGGGCGACTCGCTCACGGAGATGAGGACTTCGAGGTCCGCCATGCCCTCGAAGGGGCGGCGGCCCTCGACCATCTCGTAGAGCGTGACGCCGAGCGCCCACAGGTCGGAGGCGGGGGTCGCGGCGTGCGGCCCGTCCGAGGAGCGGACCAGCAGCTCGGGCGCCAGGTACTGCGCCGTGCCGATGATCTCGTGGGTCCGGGTGACCTGCACGGCGCCCTCGAAGGTGGCGATCCCGAAGTCCATGAGGAGCGCGCGCCCGTCGGGCCGGAACAGGATGTTGTGGGGCTTCACATCGCGGTGGACCACCCCGGCCTGGTGCACGGCGATCAGCCCGCGCAGCACCTGGAGGCCGATGCGCGCCGCGTGCGGCACCGCGAGCTGCCGCTGCTCGGTCAGCAGGTCGGCCAGGGAGCGGGAGCTGAGCAGCTCCATCACGATCCAGACCTGCTCGCCGTCCTCGATCACGTCGTGCACGGCGACCACGTTCTGATGCTCGATCCTGGCGATGGCCTGCGCCTCGCGGCGCGCGCGGCTCACCCACTGCGCGCGCGTGTCGGGGGCCGCGTCGGGGCGCAGGCCGGGATGGAGCAGGCCCTTCACCGCCACCTTCCGGTCGAGGCTCGTGTCGAGGGCCTCCCACACCACGCCCATCCCGCCCCGGCCCAGCGGCCTCTCCAGCCGGTAGCGGTGGGCGATCATGGTGCCCGGAGCTCCCTCCGAGCCGTCCCCCGCCTGACCCTCGCTGTGCATCCGACCCCCAGTGACTGCAGTTGTGTGGGGCAACGATAGTCGGGGCGCGCCGTGTGAGCAGGGTGAAGTGACCGAGCGCCAGGGCAACTTGACCCGAGTGGCCGATCTTGCCGGAGGGGCGCGGGGCACCTTCAGATGGTCAGTGCTCCGGGAAACGGGCCGTGGCCGACGCCGGGTTCTGTCACGGCCAGCCAGCCGTGGCCGGTCATCGGTGTCTCCTCGTCGATCTCTTCCGGGTCGACCGTCACCCGTTGGGCGACGCCGTTCGCGTTCCACTCGCAGGAGGCGTTGTGCTCGTACATGCCCGGCTCCCAGAGCGGGTCCTCGGTCTGCGGCTCCTCCCACGGCAGGGGCTCGCCCGTCCACTGCGGTTCGCGGTACGTGCCGTGCGAGCGGATCAGCCTGCCGCGTTCGGCGATCGCCCAGCTGTGGGCGTCGTCGTAGCCGTCGTGCTCGTAGTAGTGGGCCTCTCGGCAGTGCTCGCTGAGCCGTTCCAGCAGGCCGTTCTGGTCGGAGCGCCACACCGGCCGGCCGAACACCAGCCGCCAGCCGGAGAACTCCGGTGTGACGAAGGCCCGGTACGCCGTCAGCCCCTCGTCGCCGGGCCCTGGCAGTTCGGCCCGGTCGTGCCTGATCCCCGACATGCCCATCGCCATCGTCGCCGGGATCCGGTCGTGCAGGCCCAGTGCGGGGAAGACCCCTTCGTAGGCCGCGGCCGGGACCGCGACCCAGGTGAAGGGCCAGTGCGTGTCCGAAGGCCGGTCGTCGAGCAGCTTGATCCGCACCAGCCGCTCCAGCGCCGACCGGTCGCGGTCGGTCAGTTCGTCGCAGGCGCCCAGCACAGCGAGCGCGTGCAGCGCATGCCGACGCAGGCGGCCGGGGCCCTCACGGCGGAGGGCCAGCAACTCCGGCACGGCGGCCCTGCCCCTCGCGGTCAGTTCCTTCTCCGCCCGCCCCGCGTCCCGCCGATCGCCCAGAGCAGGCAGCAGCGGCATCAGTCTCCCGTCGCTCATGACGGCGAGCCTAGGACACGACGGGGGGGGACCTGTGCCGTCCGCCTGCGGCGGTGACGGAGAATCGGGGGGTCACGTACACGCACCCGACGGAGTTCCTATGACCACGACCCCGGACACCGCACTCGCCCCCGAGACCTCCGCCGAGGAGGTCACTCCGGCGCTGGACGAGAACGTGTGGACGGAGCCCCTCGACGAGGAGCAGAGCAGCACGCCTCCCGCGAGCCCCGCGGACCCCGTGATCCCCGCGCCCGCCGTCCCGGAAGCCGGTGACGGCGACGGCGAAGGCGGCAGCGATGCCGTACGGCGCGACGCGCGGGAGTTCGGCGCGTTCGCGCGGACCGGCGGCTGGACCTTCGCGCTGATGGTCGCGCGGAGCGTCCGGCCCGGCGGCGTGCCCGCGGGGGAGGCGGGCGGACCGGCGGCGAAGGTGTCGGCGAAGGAGTTCGCGCGGCTCGCGGGCTGCTCGCCGGAGCGCGTGATGCGCTTCTACCGCGCCTGGGACCGGGCCGCCGACGACGGCGTGGTCCCGGTCTTCGAGGCGCTCGTCCCCGGCGTGGACATCGACCTGCCGGACGCGGACGTATGGCTCGGTTACTACACGTCACGCTCCAGCGGCGAATCGCCCCGGGGCCAGGCGATCTCCGCGGTGGCCGAGGCGGAGGGCATCCGGCCGACCAAGGCCCTGGAGGTCGCGGAGAACCCGACGGCGCTGCGCGCGGCGATCCTCGCCGACCCGGGCACCGCGCAGGCGGCCCGGCACGCGCTGCTGGACCGGCTGGAGGACGACCCGGAGCTGGGCGAGGACCTGGCCAAGGACATCGCGCGCACCGGCGAGCTGTCCAAGACGGTGGCGGCGGCGGCCCGTACGGCCACCTCGGTCGAGTTCGTCCGGGACCTCATCGACAACGGCGAGATGACCACGCCCAGCGGCGACCGGGTGCCCGCGCCCGAGCACGTCGTCGCCGAGGCGAAGCAGCACCTCTCGCTCATCGAGGGCCTGGACGAGGAGGACGAGGCGCCCTATGTCGCCGACGCGCAGAAGGCCGTACGTTCGCTCGTCACCGAGGCCGTGGAGAGCGACCCGCAACTGCGCGCCCACGAGCGCCGGGCGCGGTTCCAGGGCAAGGTGCGCAAGGCCGCCAAGGCGTTCGAGGAGCTGACTCTCGACGATGCGGCGGACCTGTACGAGGAGGAGCTGCTCGAACAGCTGGAGACCCTGCAGAAGGCGATCAACGACTGCATCTCCGAGCTCCGGTCCTCGGCGGCCCCGACTCCGGCTCCGGCTCCGGCCTCGGCTCCGGCTCCGGGCGACGACGCCTAGCGGACGGGGCGGGGGTCGTCCCACGAGGAGCGGCCCCCGCCCCCACCCGACGCGCCGGGCGCGTCAGACCAGAGCCTTGTGCAGCACGACGCACGGCCTGCCGTACTGCACGTCCGGGCGGCGGTCCACCTCTTTCCAGCCCAGCGCGGTCCAGAACGCCAGAGCCGAGGGGTTGTTCTCCAGCACCGCCAGGCCGATGCCCGACCGGCCCGCGGCGCGGTAGCGGTCCTCGACGAGGGCGGCCAGCGCCCGCCCATTGCCCTGCCGCCCGTGCGCGCCGTGCACCATCAGCAGCCCGATCCACGGGTGACCGTTGCGGGGGTGTTTGTGGAGCAGGGAGACGATCCCCACCACCCGGTCCTCCGTGTCGCGCGCGAGGAGGATCTCGCACTCCTCGGCCGCCGCGTCCTCCCGCAGCTCGGCCTCGATCCGGTCGGCGCGTACGTCCTCGGGGTCGTACTCGCCGGACGCGCGCCCGTACGCGGGATTGCTCGCGTACAGGGCGACCACCCCGGCGATCTCCTCGCCGGTGAAGCGGAGCGGTGACAGGGTGAGGGCGGGCGTGCGGGACATGCGGCCACGGTAGCGGCCCGCGAACGGACGTAGGGTGGCGGCGTGTTCGATTCGCCCGACTTCGACCTGGCGCCGTACGCGGATGTCGAGACGACCGGTCTCGTGCGGCGTACCTACTGCAGCTGGCACGACTCCGGGTGGCGGTCCCTGCTCGTGCAGTGCTTCGGCCACGCCGGGGAGGCGGACTCCGTTCCGCTGCCGGGAGTGGCCGACCTCCACCTCGTGCTGTGCACCGGCGGAGACGCGGAGATGCGGGTGCGCGACGGCGGGCGGGCGGTACGGCGGCGCTGGGCCCCGGGCCGTCTGGAGCTGATGCTCCCCGGCCAGGCCACCGAGCGCAGCTACCGCGCGACGTCCCCGATGCGGAGCGTCCAGGTGCACGTCCCACGGGCCACGGTCGAGCGGATCGCCGCCGAACTGGGCGGTTCCGGCCCCGGCCCCGGCACCGGCCGCGGTTCCGGCCCCGGCCCCGGACCCGGCCTCGACTTCGAGGCGCTGAACAGCGCCCTGGCCGCCGGGGATCCGGTCGTCGAACAGATCGTCCGCGCGCTCCCCGCCGCCGCGGCCACCGACGACCTGTACGCGGAGTCGGCCGCCGCCTTCCTCGTCACCCACCTGCTGACACGGGGCCGGGCCCCGGACCCCCGTCTCCCCGGAGCCGAGCCCGACGCCGTCCGCCGGGGCATCGCGCTCATGCGGGACCGGCTCGCCGATCCGCTGACGCTCGCGGACATCGCCGCCGAGGCGCACCTGAGCGTCTACCACTTCATCCGCGTCTTCCGCGAGGCGACCGGTGAGACGCCGCACCGCTATCTGACCGGGCTGCGCGTCGAGCGCGCACGGCGGCTCCTCGCGGACACGGACCTCACCGTCGCGCGGATCGCCGACCGCTGCGGTTTCTCCAGCCCCGGCAGCCTGTCCGCCACGTTCCTGGCCCACGTGGGCGTACGCCCGTCCACGTACCGCAAGATCTCGTAGACGGCAGGGCAATTCCGCGCATCCCCGTACCCCGGCCGCCCGTCCTAGCGTGGCGGCATGCCGTACAGCTACGCCGTCACCGCACGCTCGCAAGCCCGCCCCGAAGCCGTCTACTCCACGCTCCTCCGCGCCGCGACCTGGCCGTCCTGGTCGCCGATCGACTCCGCCGGGCTCGACGGCGACGGCGACCCGGCGGAGCCTCAACAGGTCGGCGACACGCGGATCTTCCGTACCGGCAAGGGCGAGGCCCGGGAGCGCATCGTCGAGCTGGTCGCCGACCGCCTGTTCGTCTACGAGAACGTGGGCGACATGTTCCGCTCGTACCGGGGCACCGTCGCGCTCGCCGAGACGCCCGAGGGCGGCACCGACATCACCTGGACCGGGGTCTTCGAGCCCAAACTGCCCCTCACGGGCCCCCTGTGGCGCTGGTACCTGACGCGCTTCATGGGGCGGATGGCCGTCGGCCTCGCCGCCTACGCGGCCAAGAGCTAGAGAGCCAGAGAGCTAGCCGACCTCCCCCGCCGTATCGCGGGGGCGCCGTCCGTCCCGCAGGGCCGTCGCGCACAGGGCGCTCAGCGCCGCCAGGCACACGGCCGCCCACCAGCCCCGCTCGTACGCCCTGTGCGCCTCCTCGGCCCCCGTCGGCGTCCCCGTCACGGCGACCAGCAGCGAGGTCCCCAGGACCGCGCCGATCTGGCGGGCGGCCGAGTTGATCCCGCTCGCCGTGGCGAACCGTTCGGCGGGGATGCCGGTCAGCGCGGCCCCCGAGAGGACCGGCAGGACCAGCCCGATGCCGACGCCGGTGAGCAGCGCGACCGGCAGCCAGCGGGTGGCGAAGGCGGGCTCGCCGCCGAGCACCGTGGCGTAGAGCGCGCAGCCGACGGCGAAGCACACCGCGCCGGGCAGGACGACGCTACGGGGCCCGAAGCGGTCCGCGAGCCTCCCCGCCGGTACGGACGTGACCGCCGCCGCGAGCGGCGCGGGCGTCACCGCGAAGCCCGCGCGCAGCATGCCGTAGTGCCATACGCCCGTCAGGAAGAGGACGTTGCACAGCACGTTCGCGAAGAACGCGGTGGCGAAGAGGAGGCTGACGAGGTTGGCGCGGGCGGGCACGGGCCGCCTCAGCAGCGCCGGGTCGACGACCGGCGACGGGTGCCGGGCCGTACGGCGCACCACCCCGGCGAGCAGCGCCGCGGTGGCCCCGAACAGCCCGAGGACCCGCGCGTCCGCCCACCCCCACTCGGGCCCCTGGACGATCGCCAGGGCCAGCGTCCCGACCGTGGCGGCCGCACCGGCGGCGCCCGCGAGGTCCGGGGCGCCGCCCGTACGCGGCGGCGGCGTCCTGGGCACGCGGGAGAAGGCGACGGCGAGCGCCGCGACGCCGATCGGCACGTTCACCCAGAAGGCCAGCTCCCACCCCGCCAGGTCGAGCAGCGCCCCGCCGATGGACGGCCCGATCCCGGAGGCGACCGCGGCCACCGCGCTGAAGAGGGTGACCGCGACCGTACGCCGCTCGCGCGGGAACAGCGGCAGCAGCACGGCCAGCGAGGCCGGTACGAGCAGCGCCGAACCGGCGGCCTGCGCCAGCCGCGCGCCGATCAGGAACCCGATCGACGGCGCGAGCCCGCACGCGGCGGACGCGGCCGTGAACAGCGCGAGCCCCACCAGGAACGCCCGCCGCACGCCCCACCGGTCGGCCGCGGAGCCCGCGGGGACCAGGAACGCCGCGAAGACGACGTTGTACGCGTTCAGCACCCACGAGACGGTGCTGAGGCGCGCGGCGGGGAACGAGCGCACGATGTCCGGCACCGCGATGTTCACGATCGTCGCGTCGAGGAAGGCGACGAACGTGCCGACCAGCGCGATCGCAGCCGGAACCCCGACACGGCGCGGCGCGGGCGCGGTCCACGGCGGCGGCAGCGGCGGGGGAGGCGGCGCGGCCGTCCACGGCGGCGGCAGCGGCGGAACGGGCGCCCGGTCCGCCCTCATGAAACGCCCGTACGGGCCGCGTCCGGCGTGTGCGCGGCGACAACCGGGGCCAGTTCGCGGACGAGGAGGCCGTAGCCGCGCTCGGTGGGATGGAACCGGTCCTCGGCGAGGATGCCGTCGCCATCTCCATCGCCCTCGCCGTCGTCGGGGAGTGCGGGGCCCGGCACATGGTGCGCGCCGAGTTCACGGGCGACCCGCGCCAGCTCCCGATCGAGCCGCACGCCACGCGCCCCGAGCGCGGCCCGCAACGGCTGCGGCAACGCGGGCAACCGCCCGACGGGCGGCAGCCCCACGAACACGAGCGGAAGCACCTCGCCGGGTTCCCCGGGCCCGCCGGGGCCCGCGACGGCCGTACGGATCGCGTGGGCGAGGGCGCGTACGCCGTTCCGCCAGCGGGTGGGCGTACGGAACGCCAGGAGGTCGTTGACGCCGACGGAGACGACGACGAGGTCCGGCGGCTCCTCTCCGGCGCCCGCGTCCGGCGCGAGGCGCCGGGTCGCCCATTCCGCCGTCGCGCCGGGGCGGGCCAGCACCCGCCAGGCGACGGGGCGTGCAGCGAGCCGGGCCACCTCGTCCGCCAACTGCCCGGCGAGACCCTGGGAGTTGTGCGTGGCGCCGACGCTCGCGGCGATGGAGTCGCCGAGCACCAGCAGGCGCAGGGGCTCCTCGTCCGCCGCGCCCGACGTATCCGAGGTACCCGTCGTCCCCGTCGCGCGCGGCAGGCGGGGCATGTCGCGCTGGACCTTGCGGCCCTGGTGGGCGAGGAGCGGGAGGAGCAGTGGCGTGGCGAGCCGCACGGCACGCGGGGAGAGACTCCTCACGGCGTCACCCCGTCCGTGGTGAGCCGCGCGCCCACGAGGCGGGCGAGGGTCATGGCGGCGGGCAACGGGCGTACGAGCACGGTGAGTTCGGCGACCAGGCCGGACCTGTCGAACCGCAGTACGTCCATGCCCTGGAGCGCCTTGTCGCTCGCGCGTGCCTCGAAGAGGAGCGCGCGGGAGCGGAGCCGCGCGGCGGCGGACCAGGAGTCCAGCTCGTCGGTGTAGCGCAGGTCCTCGAAGACCTCGCCGACGGCGCGCAGCCGCTCGGCCACGGCCTCGCGGCCCTCGTACGGGCCCGTCATGACGGGGCTGTTGAAGACCACGCCGGGCGCCAGCGCCGCGCGCAGTGCGCCGGTGTCGCGGGCCTCGGCGGCCCTGCGGAAGGCGTCGGGGTCGTGCATCGGATTCCTCCAGAGGTGGGGGCGTGCGGGCCTCGCGCCCACGCCGGTCACGCCGGTCACGCCGGGCTCGCCGGTCACGAGGCGCGGTCCAGCGGGCGCGGCGCCGGCGCACGGCGCTCCAGCGGGTACGCGCGGCCCAGCGCCGGGTCGCGCGTGAGGATCGCGGCGTGCAGGAGCTTGAGGTCCTCGCCGGGCTCCATCCCCAGCTCCTCGGCGAGGAGACGGTGCAGCCTGCGGTAGGTCATCAGCGCCTCGGCCGTACGCCCGCTCAGGTACAGCGCGGTCATCAGCTCGCCGTGGAGGCGCTCGTGGAGCGGGTTCTCCCCGATCAGCTCGGTGAGCTGCCCGACGATCTCGGTGTGCCTGCCGAGCGCCAGTTCCAGCCGGAACCACCGGGCGCGCGCCGCCGTCCGTGCCTCGTCGAGCTGCGCGGCGGCCCGTGCCAGGTGCGCGGTGCCGCATACGTCGGCGAGCGCCGCGCCCCGCCACAGCCCCTCGGCCTCGGCCAGGAGGCCGGAGGCGGCGCGCGGGTCGCCGTCGGCCTCCGCGTCGCGCGCGAGGCCGCACAGCTCGCGGAAGCGGCGCGCGTCGAGCCGGTGGCCCGTCAGATCGAGCCGGTAGCCGCCCGGGTGGGTGCGTACGGGATCCGAGCCGTCCTCCGCGACGGCCGCGAGGTGCCGCCGCAGCTTGGCGACGTACCCCTGCAGCGCGGCGCGCGCCGTCGGCGGCGGCTCGGCGCTCCACAGCTCCTCGACGAGCCGCGCGGAGGTCACCACGTGGCCCTCGCGCAGGAGCAGGAGTGCCAGCAGCGCGCGGATCTTCAGCGGCCGGGGCGTACGGGGTTCGCCGTCCCGTTCCGCGCGGACCTCCACCGTGCCCAGTGCTTCGAAGTACACCTTCACTTCCCCCCGTTCGGCCGTTCTTCCGTTCCGTCTACGCTCCCGGGTGGCGGAGGGCCGCTGCCAGTGCGGTGGGCACCGGTTGGCGTGCAGGATCCACGAGCCGGATGAATCGGGCGAAACGGGCGTACGGCTCGGGGTCAGCGCCCGTCCGTCAGCGACCGCATGTAGCGGGCGAGCCCGTTGACGTCTCCGCAGCGGCGGACGGCGGTCTCGTCCACGTCCTGTCCCAGCCGGTCCTGCATGTCGCTGACGACGCTGAGCGCGTAGACGGAGTCCAGGCCGTAGGAGGCGAGGTCGGTGTCGGGGTCGATGGATCCGGCATCGATGTCCAGGTAGAAGGCGATACGGGCGGTGAGCCAGCGGCGCAGCTCGTCCATGTCCCGCTGCTCGGCGCGGGCGGTCAGGGCGGCGGGGTCGACGGCGTTGCTCATGTGTGCGGGTGTCCTCTCCTGCTGTCTACCGGTGGGTGGGTGCGAAGGGTGCTGCCGCTCAGCGGGCGGCGGGCGCGGGAGACGCCTCCAGTCGTCCCGGCTCGTGCAGCGGGCGGAGCGCGCCCCGCTCGTGGAGCTGCCGCATCCACGCGCGGCGGACCTTGCCGCTGGTCGTCCTGCGGACCGCTCCGGGGCGCGTGAGCACGACCTCCGGCACGGGGATTCCGTACTCGCGCACCAGCTCGGCCTGGATACGGGCGACGAGCGCGGCGGCGGCGTCCCGCGTGAGGCTTCCGGACCGCGCGACCTCCTGGACGACGACGATCCGCTCCGGGTCGGCGGCGGCCGTGAAGACGGCGGTTCCCCGGAGCTGCGCGTCGAGATCGCCGACAGCGGCCTCCAGGTCGTTCGGGTACAGATTGCGTCCGCGCGCGATGATGACGTCCTTGAGCCGCCCGGTGACGAAGAGTTCACCCCGGCGCACCGTTCCCAGGTCGCCCGTGCGCAGATAGCCGCGCGCCGCGGCTGCCTCGCCGGTCTCCTCGCCGCCCGGCAGCCGCAGCGCGGCGCGGAACACCCGCCGGGACTCCTCCTCGCGGCCCCAGTAGCCCGCGGCGACGCTCGGGCCGCGCAGCCAGATCTCGCCGACCTGCCCCTCGGGCAGCGGCACCGAGGTCTCGGGATCGACGATCACGACCTCGTGCGCCTCGGAGGCGCCGGAGTCCTCGGAGGTGCCGGTGCGGTCGGCCGCCGGGGCCCGGCCCGGGACCGGACCGCTGCTGACGCGCGTACCGAGGCCGTCGAGCGTGGCGACGACCGGCGCGGTGCCCCGGGGCTTCCCCGTGACCAGGAGCGTGGCCTCGGCGAGCCCGTACGCGGGAGCGAGCGCCGTCGGCGCGAACCCTGCCGCGGCGAACCGGTCGGCGAAGGCGGCGAGCGTCCGGGGGCGCACGGGCTCGGAGCCGTTCAGCGCGATCTCCCAGGAGGAGAGGTCGAGCGTGGCGAGCTGTTCGTCCGTGACGGTTCTGGCGCACAGGGCATAGGCGAAGTCGGGTGCCGCCGAGACGCCCGCCCGGTGTTCGGAGAGCAACTGGAGCCACCGCCAAGGGCGTCGGAGGAATTCCCCGGGCGGCATGATCAGCGAGCTTCCTCCGACATACGCCATCGCCAGGATCTGGCCGATCAGCCCCAGGTCGTGAATGGCGGGGAGCCAGCCACAGAAACGCATTCCCGGGGGCATTCCGAGAGTGTCGCGAATGAGCCGGAGATTCGCCGTCAGATTTCCGTGGGTGACCCTCACTCCCTTCGGGTCGCCCGTCGATCCCGAGGTGTACTGGAGAAAGGCCAGGGTGTCCCGCGTGACCTCCGGCAGGGAGAGGGAGACGGGCGGCACCGCAGGGGCCTTCCCGTCGACGGCCAGCACGGGCAGCGCGCCGTGGCCGCTCTCCTTGAGCCACGCGGTGACGGAGGTGAGCCCGGCCGCGTCCGTGAGCACGGCCGAGGGCGCGGCGTCCCGCAGGATCCCGGAGACACGCTCCTGCTGCGCGCGCGTATGCCCGGGAAGCGGCGCCGGTACGGCGACCGACGCGGCGTAGAGACAGCCGACGAAGGCCCGGATGAAGTTCAGGCCGCTCGGGAAGAGCAGCAGCACGCGCCCGCCCCCGGAGGCGCCGACGGCCGCGAGGCGCGCGGCGACCTCCCGCGCGCCACGGTCGAGACCGCCGTACGTCTCCCTGTCGGTGGTCTCCCCGCCCCGCGCCTCCGCGACGAAGGCGTACGCCTCGGTCCCGGGGTGGGAAGCCGCCTGCGACCGGAGAATTTCGATGAATGTTTCCGTGTCGGGGTTGTCCATTCCAGAACCGTATCCGCGCCTTCCGAAGGGGCGCCAAGAAAGGGCCGTCGTCCCGCCAAAGCGACGCCAACAGGCCGCTGAACGCCCGCCTTTGCCGCCGTTCCCGCACCCGTTTCCGGCTCTATTCTTCCCCGTATGGCTGACACCGGAATCACCACTCGAACCGCAGCGCCGCCGCGTTCCGAATCCCCCTTCGCCGCCGACCGTCGCGCCGAGGGGCTCGACCGTTTTCTGGGCGATCCGCGTACGCCGGGTTCGCCGTTCTCGTACGCCGACATCGTCGCGGCCGAGGAGCGGGACGAACTCCCCGCCGGTGCCGTGGAGCTGCTGCGCCACTGGGGGTTCCAGCGCCACCTGGTGCCCGAGGCGTACGGGGGCGCGCTGCGCGGTCTGGAGGAGCTGTGCGGACTCACACGCGTCCTGTCGCGCCGCAACGCCACCCTCGCGGTGATGTACGGCTCCGCGCTGCTGGGCGCCAACCCGGTCTGGCTGTGGGGGAGCGGGAAGCAGCGGGACACCCTCGCCGCCGAGCTGCTGAAGGGCGGACTCGCGTGCTGTGCCGTCTCCGAGGTGGACCACGGCAGCGATCTGCGGGCGACCGGCACGACGGCGGTTCCGGACGGGGACGGAGGCGACGGAGGCGACCAAGGCGACGGTGACCGTCTGCTGCTGACCGGCTCGAAGTGGCCCGTCGGCAACGCCACCCGCGCCCGCTTCGTCACCCTCCTCGCGCAGGAGGAACAGCGGGGCGGGCACGCGCGAAAGCCCGTCCTGCTCCTCCTCGACAAGCAGCGCCTGGACACCTTCCGCTGGTCGCCCCATCCGCAGGCCCCCGCGGTCGGACTGCGCGGCCACGACCTGAGCGGGCTGGCGTTCGACGCGTGCCCGGTGCCCCCGGGCGCGCGCCTCGGGCACCCCGGCACGGGCCTGGCCCGGCTCCTCAAGGCGCTCCAGATCACCCGCACCGGCATCGGGGCGATGTCACTGGGCACGGTCGACGCGGCCGTACGCATCGCGCTGGACCACGCGCGCACCCGGCGGCTGTACGGGCGGACGGCGTACGACATCCCGGTCCTCCGCGAGCAGTTGCTCGACGCGCACCTCGACGTGCTCGTCGGCGAGTGCGCCCTCATGCCGGTCGCGCGGGCGCTGACCCTGGCGCCGGAACGGCTCGCGCTGTGGTCGCTGGTGGTCAAGTACTTCGTGCCGGTGCTCGCCGAGGGGGTCATGGCGTCCATGGGGTCGGTGCTGGGCGCGCGGGGCTATCTCCGGGAGGGCACGGCGGACGGGGTCTTCCAGAAGCTCCAGCGCGACCACGCGATCGCGAGCGTCTTTGAGGGCACGACCCATGTGAACCTGCACGGCATCGCCTGCCAGCTCCCGCAGATCGCCCGCCCCCCGGCCACGGGCGGCGCGGAAGGAGCGCGGAGCGACCAGGAGCTGCTGGGCGAGCTGTTCGCGCTGCACCGCGAGGCGCCGCCCTGGACCCCGGACGCCCGGCGGCTGCGGCTGGCGGCCGAGGGCCGCGACGAGATCGCCGCGAGCTGGCCCGCGCTCGCGGCCCGTGCCGCCGGGCTCCCCGAGGGCGCCGTACCCCCGGCCGTACGGGACGCGCTGCCGGTGCTGCTGGCCACCGCCGCGGAGCAGCAGAACGCGTGCTTCGCCGTGGTCCGGGGCCTCGACCCCGCCGACCCCGAGGCCACCGCCTCGGTGCGCGCCATGGACGCCGCGGCGCGGCACTGCGTGCTGCACGCGATGGCGTCCTGCGTGCTCGTCTGGCTGCACAACCGGGACGCGGTCGGCGGCCGGTTCGCCGACGGCGGCTGGCTGGTCCTCTGCCTGCGCCGCCTCCTCGACCGCCTCGGCGCGGGCACGGCTACGGGTGCGAGTACGGGGGAGTCCTTCGCGGAGCTGCGCGCGGAGTTCGAGGAGGCGGTGCTCCGCGCCGCCGACCGCGACGAGCCCTTCACGCTCGCCGCCCTGCGCCACGCGTGACCCCCGAGGTTTGTCACCGGCCGAGCAGGTGGCGGCCCCGGGCGGTGAGCCGGTGCCGTACGTGCGTACCCGCCCGTTCGCTGTGGACCAGCCCGGCGCCGCGCAGGACCTTCAGGTGGCCGCTGACCGTGGACGCGGGCATCCCCAGGCGCGCGGCGACGGACCCCGTGGTGAAGGTGACGGTCAGCGCGCCGAGGACGCGGGCGCGGCCGGTGCCGAGCAGGGCCGCGAGCGGGTCCCCGGAGCGGGAGGCCACCGGGCGGGGCTCCGACGCGGGCCGGGAGACCGGATAGACGACCACCGGCGGCAGACTGGGATCGGCGATCGCAATCGGCATGGTGTGGCAGAAGAACGACGGGATCAGCCGGATGCCCCGCCCCCGCAGCCGCAGATCGAGGTCCACCGGGTACGGCGCGGTCAGCACGGGGTCCCGCCACGCGAAGGGCCCCAGGCGCTCCAGCACCGCCACGAGCCCGCCCTCCATCGCCTCCGTACGCCGTTCCCGGTCGGCGGCGATGGTCGCCTCGACCTCGCTCCAGGCCGGGGCGACGAGCTGGGCGTGGAAGTGGCGGAGCGCGTCGGCGACCCGGTCGAGCAGTTCCCGGTCGCCGGAGGCCAGCCGCCGCGTCCACCCGGGCAGCGAACGGTGCCGGGCCGCCTCGCGCAGCTCGCGGGAGAGTCGGGCACGGGACGTCGCGCGCAGCGTCCGCAGCCCGGCCGAGATGCCCTCCTCCGACTCGACGGGCGTGAGGAAGTCGGGGAAGTACGGCGCGTCGGGCGGCGCGAGGTCGCCCAACAGGCGGCAGGCGGAACGGAGTTCGACGTTCTGGCCTCGCTCCGCCGCCCTCCGCCGCCACGGGCGCAGATGCGCGGGGAGGCCCGACGGGGGAGTGGCGAGCACATGGAGCCCGAGGATGGCCTCCCAGATCGGATCCGCGGACCCGGCGAGCTGCACGTACCGGAAGTCGCGGTCGCTGAAGTGGATGCGCAGAACCCCGGCCATCGGGCCAGGGTAGGTCTCGCTCCCGCACCCACGGAGCCCTTCGCGAGAGCCCTTCGCGCGAGCCCTTCCTGAGGGACCTTCCCGAGAGCCTTCGGCGAGAGCCCTTCACAGCGGCTTCGCACGGGACTTTCAACGGGCTTCTCACGAGGGCTTTTCGGCCCGGCCCGAAAAGCCCTCCACCGCCGGGCCCGGGGCGTCCCTAGCATCCCTTGCCCGCGAATCCCCCCCACCTGGAGGTTGTGGTGAGTGAGTCGTACATGTCCCGTCGGCGCGTGCTGAAGACGGCCGGCGGAGTCTCCGCGGCGGCGTTGCTCGGCGGCACCGGTGTGCTGGCCTCGGCGACGGCGGCCCACGCGGCCGACGACGGCTTCGGCCTGCGGATCGTCGAGCGCGGCGAGGACGATCCCCGTATGAAGTACTACCGCTTCGCCACCGACGCGATCGGCTGGAACCCGGCGGTCAACGTCCTGCTCCCCGACAGCTACGCCGACGGACGCCGCTACCCCGTGCTCTACCTCTTCCACGGCGGCGGCCTGGGCCAGGACTTCCGCTCCTTCGACAACGAGGGCATCAACATCCGCGGCCTCACCGCGGGCAAGCCCGTCATCGTCGTCATGCCCGACGGCGGCCCGGCGGGCTGGTACAGCAACCCCGTCCACTCCAACTCCGGCCCCCGCAACTGGGAGACGTTCCACATCGAGCAGCTCCTGCGCTGGATCGACGCGAACTTCCGTACGTACGCCGAGTTCGACGGCCGTGCGGTGGCGGGCTTCTCCATGGGCGGCTTCGGCGCGCTGAAGTACGCGGCCAAGTACCACGGCCATTTCGCCTCGGTCAGCTCCTACTCGGGCCCGGCCAGCCTCCGCCGCGACGCGGGGCTCGTCACCCACTGGGCCAACGTCTCCTCCGCCGCTGCCGAGCTCGCCGGAGGCAGCATCTACGGCGTGCCGCGCTGGGACGAGGACCGGGTCAGCGCCGACAACCCGGTCGAGCACGTGCCCAGCTACCGCGGCAAGCGGATCTTCCTCGCCGCCGGAACCAGCCCCGACCCGGTGAACTGGGCGGACTGGGTCACCGAGACCCAGGTGCTCGCCGGGCAGCGGGAGTTCCACGACCGCCTCGCCGAGGCGGGCATCCCGCACGAGCGGCACGAGGCGGCCGGCGGCCACGTCTTCCGCACGAAGCTCTTCAGCGGCGACCTCGTCGGCATCCTCGACCGCCTCCGCAAGCCCTGACGGGACACGTCCGCTCTCGCTCGCGGGTGCTAGAGCTTGCGGGCGACGCCCCCGTAGAAGCCGATCTCCTCGGACTGCGGGGGCGGCGGCGCGTCCGGGCGCCAGAACGGGACCTGGACCAGTCCGGGTTCGATCAGCTCGAAGCCGTCGAAGAAGCGCTCGACCTCGGCGCGGGAGCGCAGGTTGAGGCTGGCGGTGGCCTTGTTGTAGACGGCCTGGGCCGCGCTGCGGTCGGCGAAGTCGCTCGTGGCGTGCGAGAGGACCAGCGAGCTCCCGTCGGGCAGCGCGTCGCGCAGCGCCGCGACGATCTCCTCGGGGCGCTCCTCGTCGGTGAGGAAGTGGAGGATGGCGACGAGGAGGAGCGCCACCGGCTCGTCGAAGTCGATGATCTCGCGGACGTCCGGGTGCTCCATGATCGCGCGCGGGTCGCGCAGATCGCCCAGCACGATCCGGGTCCCGCCGGAACGGCTGAGCAGCGCGCTGGCGTGCGCGTTCACGATGGGGTCGTTGTCGACGTACGCGACGCGCACGTCCGGCGCGATCGCCTGCGCGGTCTCGTGCACGTTCGGCGAGGTGGGCAGCCCGGTGCCGATGTCGAGGATCTGGCGGACGCCGCTGTCCACGACCTCGCGGACCGCGCGCTGGAGGAACGCCCGGTTGGCCCGTACGCCGATCCGTACCTCGGGCGCCACGGCGGCCAGCTCGTCGGCGGCGTGCCGGTCCACCTCGTAGTTGTCCTTGCCGCGCAGCAGATAGTCGTAGATCCGCGCGGGGTGCGGCTTGCTGGTGTCAATCTCCTCGGCGCGGAAGCCGTCCTGCCTCACGCTGCGCTCCTCTCGACTGCCGCCACGCCACCACGTGCCTGCCCGCGAGTGGCTGGCCGCGAATGGCTGGCCAAAGCTTGCCACATCATCTTCCGTGCGCGTGCACGGAGTTGACCGGCGGCTCCGGGGCGCCGTCCGCCTTGATGATCATGATTGATAGCCTCGTGGGCATGAGTGCCACCTTCGACGAAGCCGTCCGCGACCGGCTCCGCGCCCCCCTCATCTGGTACGTCGGAACCGTATTCGCCGACGGAGCGCCGCAGGTCAGCCCGATGTGGGTGGACCTGGAGGGCGAGAACGAACTGACCTTCAACACCTCGGTCGGCCGCGTGAAGGAGGAGAACCTCCGCCGCGACCCCCGCGTCTACCTCTCCCACGCGGACGCCGCCAACCCCTTCGACCGCGTGCAGATCAGCGGCGAGATCGCCCGCTTCATCGAGGGCCAGGAGGCGCACGACCGGATGGACCGGCTGGCGCAGAAGTACCTGGGCAGCGAGCGGTTCGAATGGATCATGCCGGGCGAGGAGCGCGTCGCCGTCGTCGTACGCCCGACGAAGGTCCGGCACATCGTCGGAGTCGAACGCTTCCGCCCCGGCGGCCCGGTCCCGGCCGCCTGAACCGGCGTACCAGGCGTACGGGGCGGAGGTCGCCCGGCAGGGGGCCTCTCTCGGCGGCGCGCGGCTGCGTCCGGTGGCGGATGCCACGACGGTCCGCGTCCGTGAGGGGGAGACGCTGGTGTCCGACGGCCCGTTCGCGGAGACGAAGGACTTCATCGGCGGTGTCGACATCGTCGAGTGCGCCGATCTGGACACGGCGCTCGCGCTCGCGGCACGGCACCCCTACGCGAGCCGGGGTTGTGGTGAGGTCCGGCCTGTCTGGGAATGAGCGTGCCGGAGGCGGTCCGTGCCCCGGCCGATGCGGCGTACCGCGACGAGTGGGGCCAGGTGGTCGCCACGCTGATAGGGCTGACCGGGGACTGGGACCTGGCGGGAGGCCTGCGCGCAGGAGGCGTTCGCCGCCGCGTTGGCGACGTGGGGGCGTGACGGAACTCCGGCCCGCCCGGGCGCGTGGCTGACGACGACGGCACGTCACCGGGCGACGGACCGGCTGCGGCGGGAGCCCACGGGGGCGGCGAAGCTGCGGCAGCTCGCCGTGCTGGAGCGGGATCCGGCCGAGCCGCCGGCCGAGGAGATTCCGGACGAGCGGCTGCGGTTGATCTTCACGTGCTGCCAACCCGCGCTGCCGTTCCCCGCCCGGGTCGCGCTGACGCTGCGGACGCTGGCGGGGCTGAGCACGGGGGAGATCGCCAAGGCGTTCCTGACCGCCGAACCTGAGGCGCGCGGCCTGTTGGCGCTGATGCTGCTCCTGGAGGCCCGCCGCGCGCATCGTACGGATGACGGCGTGCTGGTCACGCTGGAGAACCAGGACCGGTCCCGGTGGGAGCGCGCGCTGATCGCCGAAGGCACCGCGACGCTCGACGAAGCGCTGACCATGCGGCGCGCCGGGCCGTATCACGTGCAGGCCGCGATTGCCGCCTGTCACACCACGGCGCCCGACGCGGCGGACACCGACTGGCCGCAGATCGCCGCCCTCTACGCGGAGCTCACGCGGTTGGCGCCGTCTCCCGTGGTGGACCTCAACCGCGCCGTGGCGATCGCCATGGCCGACGGCATCCCCGCCGGGACGGCCGCCCCGCCGAGGCCGCGACGTCCTACGAGGAGGCGCTGCGACTGGCGCCGACCGAGGCGGAACGCCGCTATCTGATAGGTCGTCTTTCCGAGCTCTGACCAGCACAAAGGCTGTCGCGGCATCGGCATCCTCGCCGGTCTCGCAGCCGTCACCGCGGCAACCGGATTCCAGCGCGGCACCCCGGCAAGGGCCGCCTCCGCATAATGGCGGGGCCGGACAGGGGGGGCGGACGCCTGGGCCCCGTCCGGCGTTCGTTCAACACGCTGTCCAGCAGAGGGAGTTGTCGACGACATGCAGCGAGGCGATCAGCCGCAGCGGGCCGTGGTCACCGGGGCGACGGGCGGGATAGGCGAGGCGGTCGCGCGCCGCCTGGCGGCCAGGGGCGCGACCGTCGTCATGGTGGGCCGGAGCGACGAACGACTCGACCGGGCCCGACGCCGCATCCTCGCCGCCGTCCCGCACGCGGAGCTGCTCACGGAACGCGCGGACCTCTCCCTCCTGACCGAGGTCCGCGGCCTGGCCGAACGGCTGGGCGAGCAGCCCCCGCCCACCACCGTGATCAGCAACGCGGCCGTCATCGCGCCGCCCGACGACCTCACCTCCGAGGGCCTGCAGCGCACGCTCGCCACGAACTACCTCGCGCCGTACGTCCTGCTGCGGTCCCTCGTCGAGCCGATAGGCGAACGGCCCGCACGCTTCGTCGTCGTCGGGGCGTCCCCGAAGATCCTGGTGCGCTTCCCCGTCGACGTGGAGAACCCCTCAGCCGCCCCAGGCCGTCGCGGCCCCGCCCCCGGCCTGGGCGCCTTCTCCTGCTACGCCCGTTCCAAGAACATGAACACGATGCTCGTCTACGCCCTCGCGAGCCGCCTCCGGCACACCCGTATCACCGTCAACGGAGCCCACCCCGGCATCATCAAGAACACCGGCATCGGCACGGACTCCCTGGGCGCCCTCAAGTCCCTGAGCCCTCTTCTGAACCCGTTCTTCCCCGGCCCCCACACCGGAGCCGACACCCCCGCCTGGCTGGCGGCCTCGCCCCTGCCCGCCCGCACCACGGGCCACTTCTACGTCAAACGCACCCCGGTCACCACCGCCCCCCACACCACCGACCCCACCCGCTGCGACACCCTCTGGACCCGGACCGCCGACCTCACGAACCTGCCGGTGGCGCTGTGAGGCGGCTGGAGACGCGGTCGGACCGGCGGGTCGGGGCGTATCTGGCCAGCATGGTCTGGACGGCCTGTTCGACGGCGTCGTGGATGTCGGAGGCCGCGGGGTCCCAGTCGGTCAGCAGCATGCGGGGCCACAGGACGTAGTTGGCGATCATGCCGAGGAACTGGTTCGCGGCGCTCGTGGCGTCCGGGACCTCGGCGTTGCCCGCCTCGTGCTCGGCTTCCAAGTACTGCTGAACGGAGGTGAAGTAGGGCAGTTTGCCGAGCTGGAACTGCATCCGTCCCAGTTCGGGGAAACGGGGCAGTTCGGCGATGACGATCCGGAACAGGGCCGTCATGCCGGGCTGGCCGACCAGGTCGGCATAGCGGTGGCCGATGGTCGTCAGCCCGGCGCGCAGATCTCCGGTCCGTGGCCGCGCGGCGGCGTCGTCCGCGTCGCCCGCGTCACGCTGCCAGGACTCGGTGACGATGGCCTCGAAGAGGGCCGCCTTGGTGGGGAACTGCTTGAACAGGGTCGACTTCGAGACCCCGGCCGCTTCGGCGATCCGGGCCAGCGAGGTGCCGTCGTAGCCGCGCTCCAGGAACAGTTCTGTGGCCGCGGTGGTGATCGCCTCGCGCTTCTGCTGAGCGAGCCTGCGGTGGTGTGCGGAGAGCTCTGCTGCCATGCGGACAGTATGCCGCAGTTCCGAGGCGAGTCACTTGACTCGCCTCAGAGGCCCTGCTTACGGTGCGGGAGCAAGGCGAGTCGAGTGACTCGCATCCCAACTGTGGTGCCCGGACGGATTCCGGCAGCCGCGCGGTGGAGGAACAGTTCATGACGATCGACAGGATCGCTCTGGTGACCGGTGCGAATCGCGGGCTCGGACGCGGCGCGGCCATCGCCCTGGCCACCCGCGGGGTGCGGGTCGTGGTCACCCACCGCGGTGATGCGGCCGGGGCGGAGAAGACGGTGGAACAGGTGCGGGCGGTGGGTGGGACGGCCGCCGTTCTCCGGCTCGACATCAGCGACGTCTCCTCATTCGCGTCCTTCGCCTCCGAGTTGAGCGAGCAGCTGGAGCGCTGGGGTTCCTCGCGGCTCGACATCCTGGTCAACAACGCGGGAGTCGGGATCTTCGGACCGCTGGAGGACGTCACGACCGACGACTTCGACACGGTGATGGGCACCAACGTCCGGGGCACGTTCTTCCTCACCCAGTCACTGGTGCCGCTGCTGGCCCAGGGCGGCCGCGTCATCAACGTCTCGACGTCACTGACCCGCCACACCAGCCCCGCCACCTCGGTCTACTCCGCCTCGAAGGCCGCCGTCGAAGCCCTGAGCCGCACCCTCGCCGCGGAACTCGGCCCGCGCGGCATCCGGGTCAACTCCATCGCGCCGGGGCCGACCGCCACCGACTTCAACGGTGGAGCGATGCGGGACGACGCCGAGATGCGCCAGGTCCTGGCCGGACAGACCGCGCTCGGCCGCGTCGGCGAACCGGAGGAGATCGGCGACGCCATCGCCACGCTGGCCTCCGAGGGCCTGCGCTGGGTCACCGCCCAGCGCGTCGAGGTCTCCGGCGGCGCCCTCCTCTGAGTGTCCGGGCGACGCCCCGTCAGTCCGGCGTCGCTGCCCGGGTGAGGAAGTGACGCGCAGCCGCGTGGCCTTCGGCGTCGGCCGACCAGAGGGACCAGGTCGCGTCCTCCTGGCGTTCGGAGATTTCGGCGAAGGTGTGGGAGACGTGGAGGCGGAGGCCGTCCTGTTCGTACCAGCGTTCCGTGAAGCCGGAAGCGGACTCCAGGAGGGGAAGGCGCAGGCGGTCGGCCGTGGCCTGGACCGTGGTGGCCGTGAGCGGGGCGGAGGCGGACGTGGGGGCGGGGACGCGGGTCCAGGTGGTGGAGTTGTGGTGGAGGGCGTCCGATTCGATGAGCGCGTCGGGGCTGGGGAAGGCCGGGACGACCTTGCCGCCGGGGGCGGGTGGGCCCGGCTGGCAGTAGGCGATGGTGCCGTCGGCGAGCATCCAGACGGCGAGGGGGAGGGCGACGGCGAGGTCGAGGAACCAGGCGATGGGTTCGCCGTCCTCGGCCTCGTACTCCGGCCACGGGGCGAAGACGACGTCCGCACGGAGCGGGACGCTGCGGTAGCGCAGGCCGCCGTAACGGGCCTGCGTCTCCCGCAGGCGACGGAGCGTCGCGTCGTCCGTGATGCCGAAGAACGCGCGCAGCTGGTCGCGCAGTTCCTCGTCCGACGGGCCCGCCGCGGCGTCGAAGGCGTCCAGCCAGGCGTGTTCACGCAGGAAGCGCCGAGCCCGTCCGGTGAGGCCGTCAGGGGCGGTGAGTACGTGGGGGACCATGGCGGGGCCGCGAGGGCGCGGGGCCGCGGGTCAGCGGGCCGCTCGGCGCCGCTGGCGCTTGCCCAAGGGGGCCTGGGAGAGGTCCTCGGCCTGGGAACGGAGGTTCTTGTAGCCGTAGCCGCGTTCGGTCAGCCACGCCCGCGCCGCCTCCTCCGCACGCTCGGTCGCCGCCAGGATGTCCTCCTCGGCCTCGCCCGAATCCTGGAAGCGGAACGTGAAGGCGGACCGCGCGGCGAGGTCGTAGGAGAGGTGCCCCTCGGGGGTGAACGCGGCGTGGAGCACGTCGTGCTCCGGTGCCCGGGCCAGCAGTTCGGCGCGCTGGTCGGCGCTCAGGCCGTCGAAGACGCCACGGACGACGATGCGGAAGGTACGGGAGCTCATCCCCCGACCGTAACGAGCGAGGTCCTTCCGGCTCCACCCGTTTCCGCGGGCGGGCCCCGGGACGCGGTCGCGGCATCGGGCAGTTTTGGAGAAGCACCGGCAGACCCCCCGGAACTAGCGTTCTCCGCATGACCTCACTCGCATCCGTCACCCTTGAGGTGGCCGACACCACGGCCGCCGAGCGCTTCCACGACACGGCCTTCGGACTGGGCCTCCAGGAGGTCCGCCTCCGGTCCTCCGAGGCTCCTACGACCGGATTCCGCGGGTTCACGCTGTCGATCACCGTGCCCCGCCCGGCCGACGTCCGCAGCTTCACCGAGTCCGCCGTCGCCGCCGGTGCCACCTCGCTGAAGGCCCCCGAGAAGTCCCTCTGGGGCTACGGCAGTGTCGTACAGGCGCCGGACGGCACCATCTGGAAGCTCGCGACCTCCTCGAAGAAGGAGGCGGGCCCCGCCACCCGTACGATCGAGCAGCTCGTGCTGCTGCTCGGCGTCGAGGACGTCAAGGCGAGCAAGCAGTTCTACGTGGGCCAGGGGCTGGCCGTGGAGAAGAGCTTCGGCGGCAAGTACGTCGAGTTCGCCGCCGACAAGAGCGGGAGCGGCACCGGCACCGACGCCTTCACGCTGGCGCTCTACAAGCGGCCGGGCCTGGCCAAGATCGCCGGTGTCCCCGTCGACGGCACGGGATCGCACCGCATCGTGCTCGGCAGCTCCGCCGGGTCGTTCACCGACCCGGACGGGTTCGCCTGGGAGGCCACGTCCCTGGCCGCGCCCGCTTCGTCCTGAGGGAGAGGTGACGGGGACGCGGCGTGCCTCACCGGGCGTACGTACGAATGCGGTACCGCAGCCCGGACTTCGAGTCCTGCCAGCCGTGGTCCTCGGCGACCTTCCAGGTCGCGTCCGGCGTCGGGGCGTACGTGTCGCCGCTGACCGTCGTGTCGATCTCGGTCACGGAGAGGGTGGTGGCGTGGTCGAGGGCGGTGCGGTAGATCTCGCCGCCGCCGATCACCCACACCTCGCACGGTCCGGCGGAGTCGGTCCGCTCGGCCGCGAGTTCCAGCGCGGCCTCGACGGACCCGGCGCGCTCGGCGCCCTCGGCCGCCCACCGCGGATCGCGGGTCACCACGATGTTGCGACGGCCGGGCAGCGGGCGGAACCGGGGTGGGAGCGAGTCCCAGGTCCTGCGCCCCATCACCACCGGATGCCCCCGGGTGGTCGACTTGAAGTGGGCCATGTCCTCGGGGACGTGCCACGGGATCCCGTTGTCCGCGCCGATCACCCCGTCCTGGGACTGCGCCCAGATGAGCCCGACGGTCGGCGGTCCGGCGTTCATACGGCCACCGGCGCCTTGATGGCCGGGTGGTGCTCGTAGCCGAGCACCTCCACGTCGGCGTAGGCGTAGTCGAAGAGCGAGTCGGCCTTGCGCAGCCGCAGCTGGGGGAACGCGAACGGGGTGCGCGTGAGCTGCTCGGTCACCTGCTCGACGTGGTTGTCGTAGATGTGGCAGTCGCCGCCGGTCCAGATGAAGTCGCCCGGCTCCAGCCCGGTCTGCTGCGCGACCATGTGCGTGAGCAGGGCGTAGCTCGCGATGTTGAACGGGACGCCGAGGAACAGGTCCGCGCTGCGCTGGTAGAGCTGGCAGGAGAGCCTGCCGTCGGCGACGTAGAACTGGAAGAAGGCGTGGCACGGCGCGAGGGCCATCTTCGACAGCTCCCCGACGTTCCAGGCGGAGACGATGATCCGCCGGGAGTCCGGGTCGCTCCGCAGCGTCTCCAGGACCTGGCTGATCTGGTCGATGTGCCTGCCGTCCGGGGTGGGCCAGGAGCGCCACTGCGCGCCGTAGACGGGACCGAGGTCGCCGTTCGCGTCGGCCCACTCGTCCCAGATGGTGACGCCGTGCTCACGCAGCCAGCCGACGTTCGAGTCGCCGCGCAGGAACCACAGCAGCTCGTGGACGATCGACTTGAGGTGCACCTTCTTGGTCGTGACCAGCGGAAACCCCTGCGAGAGGTCGTACCGTAGCTGGTGCCCGAAAATGCTCCGGGTTCCGGTTCCGGTCCGGTCGCCCTTCGGCGTTCCGGAGGTGAGCACATGCCGCAAAAGATCTTCGTACTGGGTGTCCGCCACAGCCGAGGAGTCTAGTCGCCACCTCCGCACGTTCCCCACGGGGCTCGGCGGGGGGCAGTGGGGGTCAGTGGGGCTCACCGCTGGTCGCCGAGGACGGGGGCGTTGGTGCGGAAGACACCTTCGGGATCGCGTGCGCGCTTGAGAGCGCGCAGCCGCGCGAGGGTGGCGGCGGGGAAGGCGGCCGAGGCCGGTTCGCCCGGGCCGAGGTAGGTGTACGGCTTGCCGCCGGTGAGATGGGGGCGCAGGTCGTGCGCGAGCGCCGCATGCCGCTCCCGTACGCCCGCTGCCGCCTGCGGATCGGGCAGCCTGCCGTACGTGGACAGCAGGAACGGCGCGGTGAGGGCGCCGCACGCGCCCGCGTCCCCCGGCGGGCGGGCGAACGCGCCGCCCAGGTGCCGGAGCTGAACGTTCAGGAGAGGCGCGATCGGCCGGGCCAGCAGCGCCTCCGCCACCTCGTCGGTCAGCTCCGTGAGCAGCTCGGCGCCGGACATGCCGGGGGAGGGGGCGGTGGGCTCGGCGGTGACCGAGCCCAGCTCGGCGGGGGAGAGCGCGCCGCGCGTGTCGGCGAGCCGCCCGTCGGTCTTCTCGAAGGGCCGCAGCAGCGCCACGCCCTCGTCGGCCGGGCCCAGATACGTGGCGTGCACGGCGACCATCGGCTCGGCGCCCGGGAAGCGCACGAGGCTGAACCAGACGCTCAGCTCGTCCGGCGCGGCCGCCGTGACCTCCCGGTACGTGGCGAGCACGGCCTGAGCGGCGGCCCCGGGCCACAGCAGCGCCCCGCCGTACAGCTCCGGGGCCGGGACGAGGTCGAACTCCAGCGCGGTGACCAGCGCGTGCTCGCCGCTGCCGCCGCGCAGGGCCCAGAACAGCTCCGGGTCCGAGTCGGCCGTCACCTGCCGCGTGGCGCCGGTCGCGTCGACGACGTCCAGCGCGCGGACGGCGTGCGCGGCGAAGCCGTGCGCCCTCCCGAACCAGCTCAGCCCGCCGCCGAGCGTGTAGCCCGTGACGCCGACCGCCGGGGAACTCCCCGCGAGCCCCGTCAGCCCGTACGGGCTCGCGGCGGCCAGGACCTTGCCCCAGCCCGCCCCGGCGCCCACCCGGGCACGACGGCGGGCCGGGTCGATCACCACGTCGTCCATGCGGTGGGTGCGCAGGAGCAGCGCGTCCGCCACGTCGCCGGTCGCGCCGTGCCCGCTGGGCTGGGCGAGCAGCGGGATGCCGGTGCGCCCGGCGTGACGTACGGCGGCCACGGCGTCGTCGGCGTCCAGGGGCTCCACGACGGCGGCGACCGGCTGCTCGACGGCGAGGTTCCAGGGGCGGCGTGCGGCGTCGAAGCCGTCCTCGCCCCTGGCCACCACCGGGCCCTTGATCGCCGCGCGCAGCTCGTCTCCGATGGTCATGGGCCCTGCCTCCGCTGATGACGACGCTTGATGACGTTCCTTCGTCTGCGGTCCCCACCGTAGGAAGCGGAGGTGCTGTGGGGCTTCCTGAGAATTGCGCTCCTCGGCCGGGCTCCCTCCGTGGCGCGCCCGACAGTCACCGGCCCGTGGAACCGTCGATCTGCTCGCGCAGGATGTCGGCGTGGCCCGCGTGGCGGCCGGTCTCCTCGATCATGTGCACCAGGACCCACCGCATCGAAGGTCCCGGCCCGCCCCGGCGCGGTGGGCGAGGGGCGGGGAGGTCCAGGTCCTGGCAGGCGTCGATGACCTCGTTCGCCCGCTCGACGGCCGTACGGTAGGCGTCGAGCAGGCCGTCCACGGTGTCCTCAGCGGACGGCCGCAGGGTCGCGGGCCAGCGCTCGGCCTCCTCGCCGAGGAAGTAGAACCGCTCGACCGACGTCAGATGCTTGAGCAGCCCGAGCAGGCTGGTGCCCGAGGGCACGCCGCCCGTGCGGACCTGCGGCTCCGGCGCGCCCGCGACCTTGCCCGCGAGCGAGTCGCGCAGATAGTCGAGGAAGGCGCACAGGGTGGCCTTCTCGCCGGGCTCACTCGACGGCGGCCCCGCGTCCCGGGCACGGGGCCGGAACCGAGTGTGAGGGCTGGGGGTGGGGCTGGGGCCGGTGCCAGTGCCGGTGCCGGTGCTCATGCCTCACCTCGCTGGACGAGCAGGACGTTGTCGACGACCGTCGCCGTCTCCCCGCTGGGCCCCGTGGCCCGGCGCAGCGGCATGTCGGCACGCTGCACGGAGAAGTGCGCGGGGTCGAGATCGAGCGTGGCGGCCGTCTCGGCGGGGGTCGGGTGGTGGACGTCGGGGTCCTGGTTCCACGACCAGGGCGCGGTGGACCCGTGGTCGACGATCAGCAGCAGACCGCCGGGGCGCAGCGCGTACGCCGCGGTACGCAGCACACGGGAGCGGAGCAGTGGGAACGGGGTGTGGAAGTACTGCGCCGAGACGAGGTCGAACCGCCCCTTGGGGAAGCTCTCCCCCAAGTCGTGCCGCTCGGTGGCGACCCGTTCGCCGAGCCCGAGCTCGCGGGCGCGGTCCCGTACGCGCTCGACGGCCGTCGCCGAGATGTCCACGGCGGTGACGTCCCAGCCCCGCTCCGCGAGCCAGACGGTGTCGCCGCCGGTGCCGCACCCCAGGTCGAGCGCGGCGCCGGGGCGCAGCGGCGCCACGGTCTCGGCGAGCAACGGATTGACGCGCACGCCCCAGGTGCGCCGCGCGCGGTAGTGCCGCTCCCAGAACAGCTCGGCGCTCTCGTCTGCCGGAGTCCCGCCGGTCGGCGGCGCCGTCTCGTCCGTGGTCGCCCGGTGTCGGGTGTGCGGGGTGCGTCGGGTGGAGTGCATGGGCGGTGCCCCTTCGTCGGCCGGCGTGCCGGGCGCCCTCCGATGGAGGGTCCGGCGGCGCCGGTGAGGTACCCACAGCTTCGATACGGCCGTCTCCCAGCGGCAAGAAAAATTGCGGATCCGCACTTCGGGGCATCCGTGAGAACCAAGGCATCAGGGGGCAGCACTCACCCGCGCGGCCCCGCCCGGATACCCTTCCTCGCCCGCAACGCGCAGGCTGGTGCCTCGGAGCGGGCCGCGAAGGCGAACACCCCCGAACACAGGCCGCACACCACGGGAGAGAGCGCCATGAGCAGGAAGCGGACGCCGGACGGCTCTCCCGGTGCTGCTCCCGGTGGTGCGGTCGCGCGGCTGCTCGCCTGGTGCGCGGTGCTCGCGGCGGCCGGTGCCGTGGTCGTCCTGCTGCTCGCGTGGGGCGCGGGCGGCCTGGTGATCGTCGCGGCCGGGCTGCTCGGGCTGATCGTGTGCGTCGCCGGGGTGTGGTGGTTCCTGGCGCACCGCGGGGTGGTGCGACTGTTCGGGCTCATCGTCGCGATCCTGGCGCCCGTCGCCGTCATGGTGCTCTTCACCTGGGACGGCCTGTGGCTGACGGCGCTCCTCGCGTGCCTGTGCTGGGGCGTCGCGCTGGCGTGCGCCCGTACGGCGCTGCGCAGGGCGCGCCCCGACCGGCCGGGCCGGGCGACCGTCGCGCGTCGGCCCAAGCGGCCGGTCGTTCTCATGAACCCGAGGTCCGGCGGCGGAAAGGTCGGCCGCTTCGGGCTCGTCGAACGGGCGGAGGCGCTCGGCGCACGCGTCATCCTGCTCGACCCCGCGGCCCCGGCCGACGTCGCCACCCTCGCCCGCGAGGCCGTGGCCGAGGGCGCCGACCTGCTCGGTGTCGCGGGCGGCGACGGCACCCAGGCGCTGGTCGCGGCCGTCGCCGCCGAGCACGACCTGCCGTTCCTCGTGGTCTCCGCGGGGACCCGCAACCACTTCGCCATGGACCTCGGCCTCGACCGGTCCGACCCGGCCCGCTGTCTCGACGCGCTCCGCGACGGCGAGGAGCTGCGGGTCGATCTCGGTGACGTGGCGGGCCGGGCCTTCGTCAACACCGTGTCGTTCGGGGTGTACGCGGACGTCGTCCAGCACCCCGAGTACCGTGACGACAAGGCAGGCACGGCGCTGAGCCTCATGCCCGACCTGCTGGTCGGCGAGGGGGTGCGGCGGCTCGACGCGCGGATCGACGGCACCGCGCTCACCTCCCAACAGGCCCTGCTCGTCAGCAACAATCCGTACGCGGCCTCCGAAGCCCTCACCGAAGGTGCCCACCGTCCGCGGCTCGACGGCGGCGAACTCGGCGTGCTGGGCATCCGGGTGGAGAGCGCCGCCCAAGCCGCCGACCTGGCCGTCCGGGGCCCGCAGTCCTCGGGGCTGACGGTCATGACCGCGCGGCGTGCCGAGGTGACCTCCGACGCGGACGAGATCCCCGTGGCGGTGGACGGCGAGGCGCTGCGGATGCCCACACCGGTCGTGTGCGGGCTGCGCCCCCGCGCGCTCCGGGTCCTCGTGCCCCGCGACCGTCCGGGCGTCGTGGCCCCCGCCCCGGCCGTCAACTGGCGTCGGCTCCTCGCCCTCGCCCTGGGCCGCACCGAGCGGACGTCGGAGGACTGACCCGTGCCTGACCGGAACCCGAACCCGAGTGGTGCCTGCTCCCTCGCCTCTCTCCGTGAGTCCGTGGCCGCCGTGCTCGGTGACCTCCGTGCGGTCGACGGAGCCCTGTACGCGGCCGTGGCCGCCACCCCCACGCCCACCCTGGACCGCGCGCTTCGGCGGCTGTCGCACGCGGCCGACCACTCGAAGATCTCGCTCACCGTCGCGGCGGGCCTCGCTCTCGGGCCCGGGCGCCCCCGCCGCGCGGCGCTGGCCGGGTCCGGCGCGGTGGCGCTGGCCTCGACGGCGGCGAACCTGTTCGGCAAACGGATGGTCCGCCGGCGACGGCCCGACCGGGAGAAGGCTCAGGTGAGCGTCGACCGGCACGTCCCCATGCCGGAGTCGGCCTCCTTCCCTTCCGGGCACACGGCGTCGGCCACCGCGTTCGCCACAGCCGTGGGCGTCGTCCTCCCTCCCGCGGCGGTGCCGCTCGCGGCGCTGGCGGTGGCCGTCGGCTACTCCCGGGTGCACACGGGCGTGCACTACCCCGGGGACGTGGCGGGCGGCGCGGTCCTCGGCTTCGCGGCCGCGGCGACGTCCCTGGCGGCGACCCGCGTCCTGCTGCGCCGTCTCGACGGCACGGCGGTGCGGCGGGGGCACGGATGACGACCGTGACAGAGGAGCGAGCCCTGCGATCGGGCTAGGCTCGCGCGGATGGGGACCCGACGGGAGAACGACGAGGCGATTCCGGCCAACGACACGGCCATCCAGCGGTGGAACGGCATCCCGCGCGAGGCGTTGGAGGCGATGGAGCCCGACGGTGACTTCGCCAAGCGCCATCTCATGAACCCGGTGCTGCTCCGGATGCTCGGTGACGTGCGCGGACGCCGCGTCCTCGACGCCGGGTGCGGGCACGGGTACTTCAGCCGCATGCTCGCCGCGCGGGGCGCGGACGTCACGGGCGTCGAGCCCACCGACACGATGCTCGGCTACGCGCGGGAGAAGGAGGCCGCGCAGGCGCGCGGCATCACGTACGTCCAGGCCGATCTGTGCCGACTGCCCGACCTGGGCGGCCCGTTCGACGCGGTGGTGTGCAGCATGGTGCTGGCGGCCGTCCCCGACTGGAAGCCCGCGATGCGCGCCTGCGTCGAGGCTCTCCGCCCGGGCGGGCTGTTCGTCTTCTCCGTGAACCACCCGGCCTTCGAGCAGCTGCTCACGACGTGGCGCGAACACGGCGACTACCGCCTTCGCCGCTACCTGGACGAGTACGAGATCCCGCAGACCCACGCCTCTGACTTCCACCGCCCCCTCTCCGCCTACCTCAACGCGCTCGCGTCCCTCGGCTGCCGCCTGCGCGAACTCGCCGAGCCGGGACTCGATCCGGACGTCGCACGGGAGGCCGAGCCGACAACGCCCGGCATCGAGTCCTACGCTCGCCTGCCCAACTTCCTCATCGCCTCCGCCGAGCGGCTGTAGCTTCCCCGCCGTACGGCGGAGGAGGGCCCGCCCGTAGGGGGATGGCTGCCGCTCCCGAGGCGCCTACGGTTTTCGCATGAACGGCGAATCACGACGTCAAGTGCGGTGGCCCGGCTGGGCGATGGCGGTGCTGTTCCTCGGGTACGGCCTGGGGAAGGCCGTCTTCGCGGCGCAGGGCAAGCTGGGATTCCCGGGCGGCCCCGTCGTCCCGGCGGAGGAGTACGAGAGCTATGCCCGCGACATGATGGACGTGAGCACGGCGCAGTGGCTCGCGGCGTCGAACGGGCTGCTGGGCGCGGCGCTCTTCCTGGCGACGGTGACCGGCGCGGGCCGCCGGATACCCCGCGTCCTGATGCTGGGCGCGCTCTCCCTCACCGCCGTGGGCGTGGGCGCGGGCATGGTCGTGCTGATCGCGGACGGCTTCGTCGGCTTCGGCGTGGGCTGGCGCTGGTACCACGGACTCCTCGGCACAGCCGTGCTGGGACTCCTGGCCGCGGCGCTCGGGTCCTACATACGGGCGCCCCGGCAGGATGCCCGGAGGCCGGGGTGACGGCGAGTACCTCGCGCATGGACCGGTCGGAGATGTAGGGCTGGCCGCCGGACCGGTGTGGGGAGTCCAGGACACCGCGTGTTCGTCACGGCGCCCGTGTCAGTGGATCGCCCTACGGTGGCCCCACCACGCTCGGCGGATGCACCGCCCGGCCAACTCTCCCTACTTCGCCCTTGGATGGCTCGATGTCTGTCAACAACTTCTTCGGTGTGCGTGTCCTGGACCTGGACCGTGAGCGGTGCCGAGTGTGCTTTCGCATCCTCGTCACCAACTACGAGGATGTCGACACGGGCGACGAGGACGATGAGGGGCTGCTGCCCGACGACCCGAGCTTCTTCTTCCGGGTGCTGTGCGAGGCCGCAGACACCGTCATCGGCTACCGCTATGGCCCGTTGACGGACGTCGTCACCTTCGGCGAGTACTTCGACGACGACTGGGTGGACCGCAACACGTACCGCTTCGTGGCGCGTGTGGAGCGGGTGGCCGTGCGCAACCTGCCGGTTGACAAGGACACCCTGGAGTGGCTGCCGACGTACGACGGCGAGTGTGACGGCCGCGGCTGGCCGGACGAGAAGCGGCTGGCCCAGGGCGACTACGAGGTCCGTGTGACGGATGCCCGCTGGCTGGAGCCGCTGCGTGTCGGGGACTGCTGGGACACTGGCAATTACGCGACCACTGCTGTCGCGCCGCTGGTCGACGAGGTCGAGGAGCGGTACGCCCAGCAAGCCGGGCACGGCAGTATGGACGCCTGTTTCATGCTGGGGTGGCTGCGTCAGGAGCGGGGTGACGCCGCGGGAGCCGCGGAGTGGTACCTGCGGGCCGCGCACGGGACCGCACCGCAGGTGCGGGGCAAGGCCTTGGTGTACCTGGGCGACCTCCAGGCGGGCCAGGGGGAGCATGAGGCGGCGTGTGCCACGTACCAGGAGGCGGAGGAGAGTGAGCAGCACAAGCACTACGCGTCCCGCTACCGCTCCAGGGCTGCGCTGAGACGGGGCGTTCTGCTGCGGCGCCTTGGCCGTGAGGAGGAGGCGCAGGCGACGTTCGCCCGTGCCCTTGCGAGGGTGGGCGTGGGTGGTGACCAGAGCTTGGTGGCGGAGGTGCGCCGCCTCACCAGTGCGGAGTCCTCGGCGGCGATGGCCCATCGGCTGCTGGGCGAGGCTGGCCGGGCCGGAGCCGTGGCCCTGGTCGGTGAGCACTGCGGTGAGCCAGTCGCTGCCCTCGCCGGGCATCTGTTCACCGAGGATTTCTGTGCCGCCGAGGCTCTTCTCGCCACGCTCGTCGACGCCGATGACCGCGACGCTGCTACGACCTTCCTCGTCGATCTGGCCTTCGTGTGGGCGGATGAGAGGCCATGGAGGGAGATGGTGGCGATGATGCTGGGCCTGGCGGTGTCCACCGGCCGTGCGGCCGAGGGGTACCGGCGTGCCGTCCGTCGGACAGGCGCTCTCACCACCCCCGGCGTGCGGAAGGCGGCGCGTCAGCTGCTGGAGCTGCTGGAGGAGAACGGCGACGAGGCGGCCGTCATCGCGCTGGCCACGGCGGCCGAGCCCGTGCACCCGGGGATGGCGTGCAGAGGTTTCTGGATCATGGGCAACAGGGCGAAGGCGCGCGGCGACTTCACGGAGGCCGCACGGTGGTTCGAGCGTGGTGCGGCGGACGAGGGCGCCGATGCCGACACCCGTGCGTCCGCCACCTACCGCCTCGGTCTCTGCTTGCGTGAACTGGGCGAGACGGCACGGGCCCAGGAAGCGTTCGCGCAGGCCGAAGCCGCCTATGGACGCCTCGATCACACGGCCGACAACGCCGCTCTCGCCGCACGGCAGCTGGCCGGGCTGGCGTATGTGCGCGGTGACCGGACGACGGCCTTCGCTGCCTGGGGGCGTTCCGCTGTACTCATGGCCCAATGGGAATGCCGATCCAAGATCGCCGTCCGTGCCCTCCACACGCTGGGCGAACTCCTCACCGAACTGAACGCTCCGGAGGCGGCGCGGGCCGTGGACCAGGCTGTGGAACGGGAGGGTGCGGCGTACCTGCGACGGGTCCGCGCGGCATCCAAGAGTCACTTGATCGTTGCGTGCCACTACGGCCACTGGATGGGGCACGCAGGCGACAGGGAGCTGGGCCGAGCGCTGCTGAGGAAGGTGGCCGAAGGGCAAGGGAAGTGGGCAGCTGCCGCAGCCGTCACGCTGGGCGCCACCGCACAAGGCGAAGGAGACAACGCCACGGCACGTGAGTGGTTGCATCGTGCGGTGAAACAGGGTGACGGGGAGATGTCCCACAAGGCGAGGACGAATCTCGGCATCATCGCCAAGGAGGAGCGCAACCTGCCGGAGTTGCTCAAGCACTGGGGGCCGACAGCCGAGTCCCACCACGAGGACGGGCCGCTGTTCGCCGCGCACCTCGGTGATCTGAACTACTTGCTGGAGGACTGGGACGAGGCGGTGCACTGGTACCGGCTGACCCTGGACCGTTCGGACGATCCGGTACTGGTGGGCGAGGCCGGTTACCGGGTGGGCGAGATCCTCACCGGCCAGGACAAGCCGGAAGCTGCTTTTTCCTGCTTTCGGCGTGCCGTGGACAGCGGTTACGAACCGTTCGCGCAGCAGGCCCGGGAACTGTTGAACCGAGCGGACTGAGCCACGACGGCTGGCTGAGAAGGCCGATCCGCCGGGGTGAGGGTGAGAAGTAGCGGGACGTCCGAAGGCTCATCGGGTGCAGGCCCGGGGCGTCATGACTCCGCGAGGCCGGCCCAGGGCGGGGTGGTGGGCTGATCCGCACCGGCGTTGCGGGCGAGCCGGTGGAGGAGGGTGGCGAGCGTGCCGCGTTCGTCGTCGCTCAGACCGTCGTTGAGCTGCTGGTCGAAGGCGACGGCCGCCTCGCGCAGCCGCTGGAAGGCCGCCTCGCCTTCCTCCGTCAGCTCGACCACATGGATCCGGCGGTTCTCGGCGTGCCGGGCGCGGGTGATCAGGCCGCGCTTGTCCATGGAGTTGAGGTGGTGGGTCAGCGTCGCCTGGCGGACGCCCACGGCTTCGGCTAGCTCCCGCTGGTTGCCGGGGCGCCGGGTCTTGAGGTTGAGCAGGATCAGCCAGACCGGCAGCGAGCCTCCGGCCCGCTCCAGGGCCTCGTCGAACGCCCGGCTGACGGTGCGGGCGGTCTGGCCGAGCAGAAGTCCGGTGGGTGGGGAGTGCGGGTGCATGACGCGAGCCTACCATTTCCATAGACCTCTAACTGTTTGACGTCTAAGGGTTTCGCTTCTAGGCTCGTAGTGAGGCGCAGCAAGGCGACGGGGCCGTGTCCGACGGCTTCGGTTCCGTCCGTACGCAACGGAGGAGAGCCATGACCCAGAGCATCGATCAGAAGGTGGCGGCCTGGACGCGCGCCGAGCGCGAGGGGGACGCGCAGGCGCTGGACGGCCTGCTGCACCCCGACTTCCTCGCCGTCGGCCCGTACGGATTCCTGCTGCACCGCAAGCAGTGGCTGGAGCGGTTCGGGCACGGACTGGCGTACTCGGCCTTCGAGTTCACCCCCGATGCGCCGACGCGGTACGTCGGGGGCAATGCCTTCGTCGTCGGCACCCAGGCGCAGGAGGGCATGCACAGGGCGCAGCCGATCGAAGGGTCCTTCCGCGTGACCCTCGTCTTCGCCGAGGACGACGACTGGCAGCTGGTCGCCATGCACCTGAGCCTGCGCAACCCGCCGGGCGCACCGTCCTGAAGCCCGGACCCTGACTGATCCGTCAGCCCTTCCGAGGAGCCACCATGACCAGGAAATACGTCCGCCCGCCCTGGGCCGCACGCGTCATCGGCGCACGTATGGCGCGCCTGTTCAAGCCGCAGGTCGTCAGCCTGCTCTCGGTGCCCGGGCGTACGAGTGCGGTGTGGCGCTCCAATCCGGTGGCCGTTCTGCGGTACGAGGGGCAGGAGTATCTGCTCGCCGCGTACGGGGACACGGAGTGGTCGCGGAATCTGCGCGCTTCGGGCGCGGGCAGGCTGACCCGGCGGGGCCGGGTCGAGAGGTTCACGGCGGTGGAGGTCCCCGCCGAGGAGTTGCCGCCGCTGGTCGAGGAGTATCTGCGCCAGTACGGGAAGCTCCCCTCGGTGTCCCGCACCTTCGAGTCCCTGCCCGACCCCGCCGACCACCCGGCCTTCCGTATCACCGTGACGGGCCGGGAGGGGGAGCTGGGATGAGGGGAGACTCGTCCCTATTGTTCCCGTTATGGAGACATGCGGAATGGATGAGAGCACGCGGCGGTCCTCGGCAGTGCGCCGTCGTCGGACGGTGGGCGCGGTGTGCGCGCTCGCCGTGATGGGCGGCGGTCTGCTCGTGGGCTGCGGGGACGACGACAAGGGCGGGGGCGACGAGGCGTCGCCGCCCGCGTCCTCCGGCAGCGACAGCCCGGGCGGGCGCCTCACCGAGGACCAGCGGGAGCGCAAGGCGCTGATCCCCAAGGCGAAGGTGACCTACGACAAGGCGCTGGACGCCGCCACCAAGACGGTCAAGGACACCGAGCCGGTCAAGGCCGAGCTCGACTCCGGGCCCGGCGGCAGTCCGAGGTGGGAGACCGAAGTTGCCACCTCGGACGGGACGGCCCACGCCGTGTTCGTCGACGGCGTGTCCGGCAAGGCCGGGAAGCCACGGGCCGAGCAGGACGACGCCGACGACCGGAAGGAGCTGGCCTCCTGGCTCGGCAAGGCCAAGGTCACGGCCGAGCAGGCGGCTCAGGTGGCCATCGGCGAGAAGAAGGGCACCGTCGCCGCGATCGAGCTGGACGACGACGACAGCGGCAAGGTCGTCTGGTCCGTGGACGTCGTCACGCCCAAGGACTGGAACAAGACCACGTACGACATCGACGTCACCAACCGCAAGGTGCTGCGCGAGCACGTCGACCGGGACTGACCGCGGCTCATGGGTGGTTGCTCGCGCAGTTCCCCGCGCCCCTGAGGCCTAAGGGGCGCGGGGAACTGCGCGACAAGCCACGACGCGGCCGCGGTCTGCGACGCACCGCACGGGGCAGCCCCTGCCCAGTCCTGAGACGAGGGCAACCACGATCCGCCGGACACGGACTGAGCCGGTCAGGGGCGAGTGGGTGGCCTTGGGCTCGGGTGTCGTGACCGGCTGGTCTCAGGCCGCGGTCCGGTCGCGGCCGTCCACGTACGTCGCCACCACCTCGATCTCCCCGATGCGGGACGCCCCGACCCGGCGGGGGTCGTCGCCGAGGACGACGAGGTCGGCGTGCTTGCCCGGGGTGAGGGTGCCGAGGCTGTCCTCCCAGTGGCAGGCGCGCGCCCCCGCGACCGTGTACGCGTGCAGGGCCTGGTCGACGGTGATCCCCTCGTCCGGGCCGATGACCTGGCCGGACGCCGAGGCGCGCTCGACCATGAACT
Source organism: Streptomyces sp. NPDC048172 (assembly GCF_043202595.1). NCBI lineage: Bacteria > Bacillati > Actinomycetota > Actinomycetes > Kitasatosporales > Streptomycetaceae > Streptomyces > Streptomyces sp. NPDC048172. Next base: position 120,604 of record NZ_JBIDAT010000006.1, on the reverse strand, counting down.
GCATCGCCCGCAGCGGGGAGCCGTCCGTCACGGGGCGGTCGGAGCTGCCGACGAGGGGGATGCCGTGGTCCAGGAACGCCCTTCCCCGGTACAGCCACGGGGCCCGCTCCCGTCCCATGATCGCGGCGTAGTCGTCGCCGAAGGAGCGCAGGAAGTGGGGCTGGACGACCGCGGTGACGCCCAGCCGCGCGAAGCGCGCGAGCTGGTCGGCGCGTATCAGCCCCGCGTGTTCGATGCGGTGCCGTGCTCCGGGGCGGGGCCGGAGGCGCTGGGCCCGTTCCAGCGCGTCCAGCGCGATGTCGGCCGCGCGGTCGCCGATCGCGTGCACGGCGAGCTGCCACCCGGCGAGATGGCCGTCCACGACGGTGTCCGTGAGCACGTCCGGGTCGTCCTGCAACTGCCCGGCGTGGTCCAGCCCTTCGTACGGGCGGGTGAGTGCGGCGGTACGGGCCATCATGCCGCCGTCGGTGTAGATCTTCAGGGCGCCCACGGAGAGCCAGTCGTCGCCGAACCCGGTGCGCAGGCCGAGGTCGAGGGCCCGCGGAATGCCGTCGTCCGGGTGCGCGGCGGCGGGGCGCAGCCGGTCGGCGGAGACCATGAGCTGCACGCGCAGCGGCAGCAGACCCTCCTCGCGGGCGAGTTGGTACGCGCCCAGCTCGACGGGGCTGTGGCCGAAGAGGGTGCCGCCGATGCCCGCCTCGGCGCAGGCGGTGATCCCCTCGCTCAGGCAGGTACGGGCCGCGCGGCCGATCGCCCCGGCCAGCTCCCGCTGGGAGTAGGGCAGTCGCAGCGCGCGGGCCGCGCCCATGGCGCCCTCGGCGAGGAAGCCGTTCTCGTGCGGGACGTCGGCGGGGAGCCGGTCGAGGACGGCGGTGTTCACGACGCAGCCGTGCCCCGAGTCGTGGAGCAGGAAGACCTTGTGCCCGTGGCTGACCTTGTCCAGCTCGGCGGCGGTCAGGTGGCGGCCCAGCGCGCGCTGGTCGTACCCCGCGACGCTCACCCAGGCGCCGGGCGTGCCGTCCCCGGGGACGGCGCTCTCCACGGCGGCGAGCACGTCGTCGACGCGCGTGAGGCCCGCGATGCTCGGGGTGTTCTCCTTGAACCCGGTCCAGGCCAGGTGCACATGGGCGTCGATGAAGCCGGGCAGGACGGTGGCGCCCTGGAGGTCGATCACCTCGCGGGCCGGTACGGAGGTCGCCGCCTCGTCCAGGCCCGCGATCCGGCCCCGCCAGATGCCCAGGTCATGGGCGACGGGGTGGTCCGGGTCCATGGTGAGGAAGCGCGCGTTCGTCAGCCTGGTGCAGAGCATCGGCGGTGTCAGGTCTCCGCCCTCACGCGTCCGTCGACTCCCTCGACTCCCTCGACTCCCTCGACTCCCGCAGCGAGCGGGGGCGCAGATCCGTCCAGCGGGACTCGACGAAGTCGAGGCAGGCCTCCCGGGTGTTCTCGCCGAAGGCGACCTCCCACCCGCCCGGCACCTCGGCGAAGGACGGCCAAAGGGAGTGCTGGCCCTCGTCGTTGACCAGGACCAGGAAGCGGCCTTCGGTGTCGTCGAACGGGTTGGTGCTCATCTTCCGTGCCTCCTCGGGACTGCCGGGGCCGTGCCATGATGAAGTTAGGCTCACCTAACCACACCGTCGCGGCGAGCCTAGCTGGCCCCTTTCCCTCTCACAAGGAGACGTTCATGCGTCCGGAGAGCGCCCTCGACGCCGATGCCTTTGCCGATGCCGACGCCGATGCCCATGCCGACGCTCCCGCCTTCGCCGGGTTCGGGCTGTCCGGTACGCCCGGCACCGACGAGTTCTGGACCACGGTGCCCGGGGCGATGCCCGTCTCGGCACCCGCCGACGGCGGCGGATGGACGGCGCTCTTCCTGTGGCGCGGGTCGGCGTCCTCGGCTGAGGTCGTCTTCGAGAGCTGGTCCGACCCGGTGCCGCTGCGCCGCTTCGGCGACACGGACTGCTGGTACGCCGAGGTGCGCATGCCCGCGCGGCTGCGGGTGACGTACCAGTTCGTCGTGGACGGCACCGCGTACGCCGATCCGTTCAACCCCGTGGGCGCGGGCGCCGACCGTTCCCTCGCCGCCACCCCCGACGCGCCGCCCCAGCCGGACTGGCCCGTCGTCGGCGCGGGCTCGGACGTCGTACTGCCGCTCCCCGACACCCGTATCCGCTGGGCCAGCGAGCGGCTCGGCGGGCGGCGCACCGTGCGCGTCCATCCGGCGGGCGGCGGGGGACCGTTGGTGCTGCTGCTCGACGGGGACGACTGGCTGTATCTGCACCCGGCGATGACCGCGTTCGACGCCGCCGTGCCCGGAGGCCGGATGCCGCCCGTCACGCTCGTCTTCCTGCCCGCCAAGGACAGGGAGGCCGAGTTCGGATGCGACCCCGCGCTGTGGGAGGCGGTGCGGGACGAACTGCTGCCGCTCGTCGCGGAGTCCGGCGTGCCGTGCGACCCCGGCCGGCTGGTGGTCGCCGGGCAGAGCCTCGGCGGGCTGAGCGCGCTGTACGCGGCGCTGGAGTTCCCCGGCCTGGTCTCCCGTCTCGCGTGCCAGTCGGCGTCGTTCTGGTGGACGCCCGAGGCGGTGGGGGCGGTGGGCGCGGCGGACCTGATGGGCGGACCGCTCGGCGGCACCCTCGCCGCACGCCTGCGCGAGCGGCCCGACCTCTCGGGACTGCGGGTCGCGTTCGACGTGGGCGAGCACGAGCGGCGGATGCTGCCCCACTGCGAGACGGTCGAGAGCCTGACCGAGCAGGCCGGTGCGGCCGTACGGGTGTCGCGCTCGGCCTCGGGGCACGACCGCGCGGGCTGGCGGCACGCGCTGCTCCGCGACGTCGCGTGGGCACTCGGCTAGACGCACCGGCCCGTGGGCACTCGGCTGGACGCACCAGCCCCGGCAGACCTCAGCGCGCCACCGCCAGGCAGTACGCCTCGTCGTCGGCCAGCAGGTTCCGGTGGGTGTCCTCTGCCGTGACCGTGCCGTCGTCGAGGACGAGGACGCGGTCGGCGGCGTCGAGCAGGGCCGGGCTGCTGGTGAGGACGAGGGTGGTGCGGCCCCGGCGCAGCGCGGCGACGTTGCGCGCGATGAGCTGCTCGGTGACCGCGTCCACGGCCGTCGTCGGGTCGTGGAGGACGAGGACGTCGGGGTCGGCGGCCAGCGCGCGGGCCAGGGAGAGGCGCTGGCGCTGGCCTCCGGAGAGGTTCGCGCCGCGGTCGTGGACGCCGTAGTCGAGCCCCTCGCGGTGCAGGGCGACCACGTCGGTCAGCATGGACGCCTCGACGGCCTCGGGGATCTTACGGCTGGTCCCCGACGGGTCGATGTTCGAGCGGAGGGTGCCCTCGAAGATCTCCCCGTCGTACGGGTTCACCAGCACGTGCGCGCGTACGGACTCGACGGCCAGGTCCGCCAGGTCCTCCCCGCCGATCCGCACCGTCCCCTCGTACGCCGTGGGCGGGACCCGTACGGCCAAGAGCGCGGCGAGGTCGGCGGCGGCGCGCGGCTGGTAGGAGGTGAGGGCCACGAACTCGCCCGCGGGGACGTGGAACTTCAGCTCGCGCAGGGCCCCGTGACCGACGTGGTCCACTTCAAGGTCCTTCCGGGCCTCGACCCCGGCCGTACGTTCCCGGCCCGGGGCCGACACCGGCGGCGCCGCGAGCACCAGCGCCATGCGCTCGGCGGAGGCGCGCGCGACCATCACGTACTTCGGCATCTCCGAGAACAGCTTCAGCGGCTCGATGATGAACTGCGCCAGGCCCACGGCCATCACCAGCTCACCGATGGTGATGCTGCCCTCGAACGCCAGCCAGCCCGCCGTCAGCGTCACGGCGGCGGCCAGGACGGCGTTGAGGGCCAGCGCGGCGCCCGCGTACGCGCCGTTGACGCGGGCGACGGTGATCGCCTGGTGCTTCGCCTCGGTGCTGACGCCCCGGTAGGAGCGGAACGCCGCCGCGTTGCCGCCGAAGCCGTGCAGCGGGCGGAGCCCGGTGATCAGGTCGGCGACCTTCGCGCCGGCGCGCGCGACCCGGGCCTGCTGCTCGCGGGTGCTGGAGCCGATCCGCTTGGAGAGCACGCTCAGGATCGACAGGATCGCGACGGTGCCCACGATCACCAGCAGCCCGAGCCGGAGGTCCGCGAGGCCCAGCGCGACCGCCGCGACCAGCACCGCGACGAGCGAGCTGATGAGCATCGGCACGACCTCGACGATGTCGGCGGTCTGGTCGGCGTCCTCGGTGGCGATGGTCAGCACCTCGCCGGACTTGAGGTCCATGTCCCTGGCCACCGGCTGGAGGCCGCACGCCGCGACCCGTACGCGCCAGCGGTGCGCCTCGGTCGTGTTCGCCTTCTGCAGGATGCGCATCCCGAACCGCCACGAGAGCGACACGGTGGTGATGATCACGGCCAGCGCCACGATCGACAGGCCGAGCGAGCCGAGACTGCGGTCGTCCTGCATCGTGTGCTCGACGATCATGCCGAGCGCGATGGGGAAGGCCGTCTCGCCCGCCTGGTACAGGCCCATCAGGAGGGTGCCGGAGAGCATGGCACCGCGGTTGCGCCGCAGCGCCGTTCGCAGGATGCCGCTCCCCGTACGGGGCGGCTGTGTGTCAGCAGTGGTCATCGAGGCAGTGGTCATCGAGATGGCGGGCAATCGCTTCCGGGGTTCGCAGGGTGAACAGATCGCGGATCGTGACCACGGGACCGTACTCCCGACGGAGCAGCCCGACCAGCCGCACCGCCAGCATCGAGTGTCCCCCGAGGGACACGAAGTCGCCCACCGCGCTCACCTCGTCATCATCCAGGTCCAGGGCCTCGGCGAAGAACTCGCACACCATGACCTCGGTCTCCGTCTCCGGCCCGCGCTGTCCCGCCGTGCTCAGCGTGCCCAGCGGCTTCGCCTCCGGGAGCGCCTTGGTGTCGGCCTTGCCGTTCACCGTCAGCGGGATGGAGTCGACCCGCGCGTAGTGCGTGGGGCGCAGGAAGTCCGGCAGCCCGGCGCCCACCTCGGCGGCGACCTCGGCCAGGTCGGCGCCCGAGCCGTCGTCCAGCACGAGATACGCGGCCAGCCGGTACGCGCCGTCCACCTGGGGATCGGACTGGGCGACGGCGGCGGCGAACCGGACCGCCGGGTGCGCGGCGAACGCGGCCTCGACCTCGCCCGGCTCGACCCGGTGCCCCCGGATCTTGACCTGCTGGTCGGTGCGGCCCAGATACGACAGGTTGCCGTCGGGCCGCCGCAGCACCAGGTCGCCGGTGCGGTACATCCGCTCGCCGGGCGCGCCGAACGGGCAGGCGACGAAGCGGTGCGCGGTCTGCGCGGGCTGCCCCAGATAGCCGCGGGCGATGCCGACGCCCGCCACGTACAGCTCGCCGGGCACCCCGTCGGGCACCGGCCGCAGCCAGGGGTCCAGCACGTACACGTCGGTGTTGTCGATGGGGACGCCCACCACCGGGTCCGCGCACTCGAAGGTGCCGACGCCGAGGGTGTTGATGGTGTACTCGGTGGGCCCGTACAGGTTGTAGCCGACCGTCCCCTCCGTCTCCGCGAGCCGCCGCCACAGCGTCGGTGTGACGGCCTCGCCGCCCAGCAGCACCAGCGCGGGCCGCCGCGCCGGGGCGTCGAGCAGGCCCTCGGCGACGAGCTGCTGCGCGTAGGTCGGGGTGACGTTGACGACGTCGATGGAGTGCTCCAGGCAGTACGCGACCAGGCGGGGCGCGTCGCGGCGCAGCTCCTCGTCGCAGATGTGCACCTCATGCCCGTCGGCGAGCCACAGCAGCTCCTCCCACGACATGTCGAACGCGAACGAGACGGTGTGCGCGATCCGGAAGACCCGGTGGCCGTGCTCCGCCAGCACCGGTTCGAAGATCCGCCGCTGGTGGTTGATCAGCATGTTCGTGAGCCCGGCGTACTCGGTCGCCACGCCCTTCGGCTTCCCCGTCGATCCCGAGGTGTAGATCGTGTACGCGGGGTGCCGCAGCCGGTCGGGGTCGCCGGGCAGATACGTCACATACGGCTCGGCCTCCGGCAGCGGCCGGTCCAGCTCGACCAGTTCACAGCTCCCCGCCACGTCGCCGGTCAGCCGGGGCGCGACCTCGCTCACGGTGAGGATCACGTCCGGGCGGGCGTCCTCGACGATCGCGGCGATCCGCTCGTCGGGATGGTCCAGCTCCAGCGGCACGTACGCGGCGCCGACGCGCAGCACGGCGAAGAGCGCCACGATCGAGTCGAGGGAACGCGGGATCGCCAGGCCCACGTTCGCCTCGGGGCCGATGCCCCGCGCGGCCAGCACCCCGGCCACCGCGCGGCTGCGGTCCCGCAGCTCGGCGAAGGTCATGGCCGCGCCGTGCGCGACGAGCGCGGTCCGCTCCGGGGCACGGTCCGCCGCCCGGTCGAAGCGGTCCACGACGGTGTCCGTGCCGATCTCCGTACGGGCGCCGGGCCCGGACCGTGACTCCAGGCCCGGAACCGGAGCCGGAAGCGGAAGCGGAACCGGGAGCGCGCCGAGCGGCCCCGTCGCGCGGGCCAGCTCCTCCAGCACGCGCAGATAGGCCTCAAGAAGGTGGCGGGCGCCCCGCGTGTCCTCGTCGCGGTGCTCCAGCTTGACCGTGAGCCGCTCGCCGGGGGTGACGACCCAGGTGAACGGGTAGTGCGTGGAGTCGTCGGCCCGCACCCCGGTGATGCCGTGCCGGGCGTTCATCTCGGCGAAGGCGTCCATGTCGAGGAAGTTCTGCAGCACGAACAGGTTGTCGAACAGTGCGTCGTGCCCGCTCGCCCGCTGGATCTCGCCGAGCCCCAGCTGCTCGTGCTCCATCGCCGCGACCCGGTCCGCCTGTACGGCCGCCAGGTACTCCGGCACGGAGTCGTACGCCCCCGCCCGCGTCCACTGCGGCACCGTGTTGAGCAGGACGCCGACGATGCCGGACAGGCCCTCGCCGTCCCGCCCGGAGACGGTCACGCCGAACACGGCGTCGCTCCGCCCCGTACGGGCGCCGAGGAAGAGGCCGAACGCGCCCGTCAGCAGCGAGTTCAGCGTGACACCGTGCGCCTTGGCCGCCTCCCGCAGCAGCTCCGACCGCTCGGCGGAGAGCGTGTGCACCAGGGTGCCCGGCAGCGCGTCGGAGAGGGCCGGTGCCGGTCCGGCGAGCAGCGTCGGGCCCGGCAGACCGCTCAGGTGGTCCGCCCAGAAACGCTCCGCCCGCGCGGGGTCCTCGGCGGCCAGCTCGCGGGCGCGCTCCTCGAAGCCGGGCGTGGCCGGGGCCGGGTCCCAGGGGCCGCCCGTGACGACGGACTCGTAGGCGTCGAACAGGTCCCGCAGCACGATCTCGCGCGACCAGCCGTCCCACAGCAGCAGGTGGTAGCTCAGCAGCAGGCCGTCGCGACCGCCGGGCAGCCGCACCACGGTCAGCCGGACCAGCGGCGGTTCGGCCGGGTCGAAGCCGGTCGCGCGGTCCCGCGCCCGCAGCGCGTCGACCTCGGCGTCGACCTCCGCGTCCACCTCGGCGTCGACCTCGGCGTCCACTTCGGTCTCCGTACGCAGCTCGACCGTACGGACGTCGAAGTGCCGCTCCCCGCCCAGGACCTGGACCGGGTTGCCGTCGTCGTCCGTGGTGAAGCCCGCGCCCACCACGGGGTGCCGCGCGCTCACGTGTGCCATCGCCTCGGCCAGCGCGGCGGTGTCCAGGCGCCGGTCGAAGGTGAACCAGCTCTGCGCGACGTACGGCCCGGCCTGGCCCGCCAGCTGGGCCTGGAAGTACAGGCCCCGCTGCAGCGGGGTGACCGGCGCGGTGCGCTCGGCCGTCGCGGAGGCGCGCGCGATCCCCTCCAGGGCCTCGCGCCAGTGTCCGGCGAGCGTGTCGGGGACGCCGTCGGCGAGGGTGAACTCCGCGTGCAGGCAGCCGGTGGCCTCGTCCGTCCACGCGTTGACCTCGACCGCGTACGGGCTGGCCTGGCCGTCGCCGCCCGCGACGCGCGGCACCTCGGACTCGCCGCCCCGGCCCAGGTAGTTGAAGAGCACCTGGGGGCGGGGGTGCGCCGTCAGCAGCGGGGCCGTCTGCGGGTCGAGGTACCGGAGCCGCCCGTAGGCGAGGTGCTCGTGCTCGTCCGGCTGCCGCGCGGCGACCTCGCGCGCCGCCGCCACGGGGTCGGTGTGCGCGGTGAGCCGTACGGGCGCGATGGCGGTGAACCAGCCGACCGTACGGGTGTAGTCGTGGTGCTCCTCGACAGGGACCCGGCCGTGCCGCTCCAGTTCGACGGCGAGGTCGGCGGGGGAGGGCTGGACGTGGGTGAGCGCGGCGCGCAGCGCCCCGCACAGCAGCTCGGTGAGGCCGATGCCGAGCGCGGCGGGCGCGGTGCGGGTGACCGCGTCGCTCGCGTCGGCCGGGAGCACGACGACGGTCTCGCGCCGCCCGGAGACCGAGGGCAGCAGTGGGGGCGCCTGGAGCGTGGCGATCCAGTTCCCGAGCCCGTCGAGCGCGTCCCCTGACCCCGACCGGACCGCCAGTGCCTCCGCGTACTCCGCGTAGGACGTGGTCGCCGGGGCCGGCGGCTCGCCGCGCAGCGCAGCGGCCAGGTCGTCCAGCAGGATCAGCCAGGACACCGCGTCGACGGCGAGGTGGTGCGCGGTGACGACCAGGGTCCCGCTCGCCTCCAGCCACGAGAACGCGACGACGTCGCCGGACACCGGATCGAGCCGCCCGGCCGCCTCGTTCGCGGCCGCCGTCGCGTCGGCGGCGTCCGACCGTACGACCGTGACCTCGCGCGACGGCTCGGTGCGCGGCGCCCAGACGCCGTGCTCGACGCGCAGCCGCAGCCGCAGGACCGGGTGTGCGGCCACGACGGCGTGCGCCGCGCGCCGGATCTCCGCGAACCCCGTGCCGTCCGGGACCGCGAGCGTCCGGGCCTGCGCGAACCGGTCGAGCGAGCCGCCCAGTTCGCGCTGGCGCAGGATGACCGGCGTCGGCGGCAGCGGGCCGTCCTCGCGGCGGAGCACGGGGGCCGATTGCGGGGCACCCGCGCCCAGCCGCTCGGCGAGCGCGCGCGGCGTCCGGTGCAGGAACACGTCGCGGGGCGCGATCCGCAGCCCGCACGCCCGCGCCCGGTTGACCACGGTGATGGCGACGATGCTGTCGCCCCCGGCGCGGAAGAAGTCGGTGTCGGCGCCGACGTCGGCACCGTCGGGCAGCGCCTCCGTGAAGATGCCGACCAGTTCGGCGAGCGTCGCCGAGGGAGCTGGAGCTGCGGACGATGCGTCCGCCACAGACACGTCATCGGCACTCGCGGCGCGCTCTGCCAGGGCCGCGCGGTCCAGCTTCCCGTTGACCGTCAGCGGCAGCGCGGGAACGCTGAGCACCCGGCCCGGCACCATGTGCGCGGGCAGCTTCGCGGCGAGCGGGCCGGTGACGCCGTCGGGCGTACGGCCCACGACGTGCGCCACCAGATGGTCGCCGCTCTCCGCGACGGTGACGGCCGCGTCGGTCACCCCGTCGAGTTCCCTGAGCGCCGACTCGACCTCGCCCAGCTCGATGCGGAAGCCCTTGAGCTGCACCTGGTCGTCGGCGCGTCCGGCGAACTCCAGCTCGCCGTCGAGCGTACGGCGGGCGAGGTCGCCGGTGTGGTACATCCGCGAGCCGTCGGCCGCGAACGGGTCCGCCACGAACCGGCTCGCGGTCAGCCCCGGCTTGCCGAGGTAACCGAGCGCCACCTGGTCGCCGGCGACGTAGACGGCGCCCACCCGGCCTGGCGGGACGGGGCGGAGGCGGTCGTCGAGCAGGTGGGTGACGAGGCCGGGTATCGCACCGCCGATGGGGCTGGCGGTCGGACCGTCGCGGTCGCCGAAGTCCTCGTCGGTGAGCACCCGGTGGGTTACATGGACGGTGGTCTCGGTGATGCCGTACATGTTGACGAGTTCGGGCGTACGGGTGCCGTGCCGCTCGACCCAGCCGCGCAGCCGACCCAGGTCGAGGGCCTCGCCGCCGAAGACGACGCGGCGCAGCGCCGGGAGGGGCGCGCCGGAGTGCCGGTCGGCCTCGGCGAACTGGTAGAAGGCCGACGGCGTCTGGTTGAGGACGGTCACGCCGCGCTCGCGGACCAGCCGGTGGAAGTCCACGGGCGAGCGGGTCAGCGCGTGCTCGGGCACCAGCAGCTCACCGCCGTGCGTCAGCGCGCCCCACAGCTCCCACACCGCGAAGTCGAAGGACGCGGAGTGGAACTGCACCCACACGTCGTCCGGGCCGAAGTCCATCTCGTCCCGGGTGTGGGCCAGCAGCGCGACGACGGCGGAGTGCGGCACGGCGACGCCCTTGGGGCTGCCTGTCGACCCGGAGGTGTAGATCACGTACGCGGGATCGTGCGGGCCCACCTCGGGGGCGGGCCCTCCCGCGCCCTCGGGGAGTTCCTCCCCCTGCACCAGCAGCCGCGCCCGTACGCCCGTCCGGGCCAGCAGCTCCGCGAACCGGTCCCGGTGCTCGCGGTCCACCAGGACGGCCTGCGGGGCGGCGTCGGCGAGGACGTACTCCAGCCGTTCGTCCGGGTAGGCGAGGTCCAGCGGTACGTACGCGCCTCCGGCGGTGGCGCACGCGACGAGGGCGACGACCTGTTCGAGAGAGCGGGGGAGGGCGACGGCGACGCGGGTGCCGGGGCCGATTCCGGCGGCGCGCAGCGCGGCGGCCGACGCGTCCTTGGCCTCGGCCAGTTCGCCGTACGTCAGCGAGCGGGTGCCGCCGTCCAGCGCGCACTGCGTGACGGCGGTGGCGGCCGGGTCGCGCCGCGCGGCGGCGTCGAAGAGGGCGCCCAGCGTTGTCGGCGCGGCCGTGGCGGGGAGCTGGTCGTCCTCGGATGCCAGCTCCTCGACGTGCGTGTCCGGGCGGGTGAGCAGGGCGGTGAGGGCGTCGGCGAACGTCCGCAGGACGCGCCGGGCGCTCGACTCGCGCAGCAGCTCGCCGTCGTAGATCAGGCTGAAGCGCGGGCCGCCGTCGGGCGTGCGTTCCACGACCAGGGTCAGCGGGTAGTGCGGGGCGCCCTCGTTGACGACGTCGGTGACGACGAGCGTGTCGCCGGGGCGGCGCAGCGCGGCGACGTCGGTCGCGACGTCGAAGACGACCAGCGTGTCGAACAGGGGGCCCGCCGCGCCCGCCTGGCGGCCGGTCCGGGAGAGCGAGACGTGCTGGTGCGGCTGGACGGCGCCCTGGTGCTCCCGTACGGAGGCGAGCAGGTCGCGCGCGGTGGTGGTGCCGGTCCAGTGGGCGCGTACCGGGATGGTGTTGATGAAGAGGCCCACCATGTCCGCGATGCCGGGCACGTCGGCGTCGCGTCCGGAGACCGTGGAGCCGAAGACGACGTCCCGGCTGTGCAGGATGCCGCCCAGCGTCGCCGCCCACGCGCTGTGCACGGCGACGCTCAGCGGCACACCGGCCGAGGCGGCGGCCGCGTCGATGTCGTCCGGCGGGACGAGGACGGTCTCGGCGTACCGGTCCGAGGGGGTGTGGCCCTCGGCGACGAGCGAGGGGCCCGGCAGCCCGGCGAGCTGCTCGCCCCAGACGTGGTCGCTCTCGTCCTCGTCGCGCCCGGCGAGCCAGCGGACGTAGTCGGGGAAGCCGCCGAGGGGGTGGACGGTGCCCGGCGCGTGGTACTCGGCCAGCAGGGCGCGGAGCATCGGCGGCACCGACCAGCCGTCGGCGATGAGGTGGTGCACGGTCTGCACGAGGACGTTCCGGCCGGAGCCCGCGCGGACGAGGGTGCAGCGCATCAGCGGCCCGGCGGCCAGGTCGAACCCGGCGCGGCGGTCCCGCTCGGCGAGCGCGCGGATCTCCTCGTCGCCGATGCCGGGACGGTCCAGGACCGTGAACGGGGCCTCCACCCCGCTCTCCAGCACCGAGACGACACGTCCGTCGGCCAGCGGCACGAACCGTGCGGCCAGGTTCGGGTAGAGGGCGAGCAGCCGAGTGGCCGCTGCCGCGAGCCGGTCGGCGTCCACCTCACCGTCAAGGGTGAGGAGCTGCTGCTCGACGTAGCTGCCCGCCGAGTCCTCGTCGTAGACCGAGTGGAAGTACAGGCCCTCCTGCAGCGGGGTGAGCGGCAGGATGTCGCGCAGCTCCGGGCCGTCGAGGGCGTCCACGTCGGCCTGCGTGAGCGGCACGGGGGCGAAGTCGCTGGGGGAGTGGCCGCCGTGGCCGGGTCCTGAGAGGTCGGCGAGCCCGTGCAGCGCGTCCTGGAAGTAGGCGGCGAGGGCCGTGACGTCCTCGTCGCGGAAGACACCCTCGGGCCAGGAGAGGGCGGTGGTCAGCTCGTGCCCGCCGCCCGCGTCGGGGGCGGGTTCGGCGATCGCGTTGAACTCCAGGGCGCGCGGCAGCCGCATCGCCGGGTCGCGCCGCTCGCCGAGCTGCCCGGTGGGGCCCGCGAGCTGCCAGTCCTCGGCGGAGCCCGAGTCGAAGCGGCCCAGGTAGTTGAAGAGCACCTGCGGCGCGGGCCCTTCGAAAGCGGGCCCTTCGAAAGCGGGCCCTTCGAAAGCGGGCCCTTCAAAAGAGGTGCCGTGCAGATAGCGCAGTACGCCGTACGCGAGCCCGTTGCCCGGCACCCGGGCCAGGTCCTCCTTGACGGCCTTGAGTGCGGCGGCCAGATACGCGGGCGCGGTGAGGTCGTCCGTGAGGTCGTCCGCGGGGCCCGGGTCCACGGTCACGGGGAAGAGCGTGGTGAACCAGCCGACGGTCCGCGACAGATCCGGCTCGGCACCGTCGGCCGCCGCGGCCACGTGGCGGCCCTCGCGGCCGTGTCCCTCCAGCTCGATGTGCGCGAACGTCTGGTCCTGCCCGAGGTCGCGGCGCCACCGGGCGAGGGCGACGGCGAGCGCCGTCAGCAGCACGTCGTTGACGCCCGCGTGGAACCGCGCGGGGACCTCGCCGAGCAGCGCGGCCGTGGTCCGGGGGCCGACCGTGACAGTACGTGTCCGCTCCCGCGCGACGGTGTCGCCCGCGGCGAGCGCGCGCCTGCCCACCGGCAGGTCCGGGCCCGGCAGGGGCTCCTGGAAGAAGGCGCGGTCGGCCTCGAAGTCCGTCCGCTCCAGCAGCTGCGTCCAGCGCCGGAACGAGGTACCGGCGCGCGGCAGCGCGATCGGCTCGCCCGAGGCGAACTGCCGCCAGGCCGTGGCCATGTCCTCCATCAGGACCCGCCAGGAGACCCCGTCGATCACCACATGGTGGGCGACGAGGACGAGTTGGCGCTCGGCGCGGCGCCAGACGGCGCGCAGCATCACGCCGCCCGCCGGGTCCAGCTCCGCGGTGGCCAGCGCCACGCACGCGTCCACCGGACGGTCGCTCTCCCGCCACCCCGTGCCGCCGGGGCCCGCTGGGCCCGCCTCCTCCGGGATGTCGAAGCTCCAGCGGTCGCCGCGCACCAGCCGGGCGCGGAGCATGGCGTGCCGTGCGACGAGGGCGCCGAGGAGCGCGTCGAGCGCGTCCGGGGTCAGCTCCGCCGGGGTGCCCAGCACCACCGACTGCGTGAAGCCGTCGATCGCGTCCGTGGTCTCGCCGAGCCACTGCACGATGGGCGAGCCCACGACGGGGCCGGTCGCCACGTCGCCGCGGTCCACCGGGGCGGCGTCCTCCCGGCTCGCGACCGCCGCCAGGGCGCCGAGGGCGCTGTGGGCGAAGATCTGCCCGACGGTGACATGGAGGCCCGCCTCGCGCAGCGCGCTCAGCAGCGAGATGGTCAGCAGACTGTCGCCGCCGAGCCGGAAGAAGTCCTGGTCGACGCCGACCTCGTCGGGCGCGAGCCCCAGCACCGAGGCGACCGCCGCGCACACCGCGCGCTCGTTCTCGGTGGCGGGCGGTACGACCGAGGCCGTACGGAGCACGGGTTCGGGCAGCGCGCGCCGGTCGAGCTTGCCGTTGGCGGTGAGCGGGAACGCGTCCATCACCACGAGGTGGGCGGGCACCATGTGCTCCACCATGTGCGCGGCGGCCCACTCCGTGACCTCTTCGGCCCGCAGGTCCTCCCTGCCGGACACCGGGATCACGTAGCCCACCAGATACGTGCTGCCCGCCGGGCTCTTCTTGGCGACGACGCAGCTGTGCCGTACGGCGGGGTGTTCGGCGAGTCCGGCCTCGACGTCCTCGATCTCCAGCCGCATGCCGCGGATCTTGATCTGGTTGTCCGCGCGGCCCAGGAAGTCGAGCGAACCGTCGGGCGCGAACCGCGCGAGGTCGCCGGTCCGGTAGAGCCGGGAGCCTCGGGAGCCGTCCGTGGCGAAAGGATTCGCCACGAAGCGGGACGCGGTCAGCCCCGGCGCGCCGACGTAGCCGCGGCCGAGGAGGAAGCCGCCCGCGTACAGCTCGCCGCCGACCCCGACGGGGACCGGGCGCAGCTCGTCGTCCAGCACGTACAGCTCGGTGTTGGGGTTGGCCTTGCCGATGGACGTCGAGAGGCGCTCGGCCGCGCCCCGGTAGATGACGTGGGAGACGCCGATCGTCGTCTCGGCCGGGCCGTAGCCGTGGTAGAGCGGGATGTCGAGCTGGGTGCGGAACCGTTCGTACAGCTCGGGGGTGAGCACCTCGCCGCCGCACCAGACATGGCGCAGGCTGTCCAGCCGCCCGGTGCCGTCCGCCATCTCCAGCAGCACGTCCAGCATGGAGGAGACGAGGTAGGTGAACGTGACGCGCTGCTCGGCGATGACGCTCAGCAGATGGTGCGGGTCGCGCTCGCCGCCGGGCCGCAGGACCACGAGCCTGCCGCCGCGGACCAGCGGCAGGAAGATCTCGTTGATGGAGATGTCGAAGGAGAGCGGCGCCTTGAAGAGGGAGGCGTCGTCGTGGCCGAATCCCAGGATCTCCCGCGACTGCCACAGCAGCCGTTCGCTGATCGCCTCGTGCCGGATCATCGCGCCCTTGGGCCGCCCGCTCGAACCCGAGGTGAAGATCACGTAGGCCAGCGCCTCGCCCGGGAGCGTGACCTCGGGCGGTTCGACGGGCAGCGCACCGTACGCCCAGTCGTCGAGGTCGACGGCGAGGGCCGGTGGTTCGCCGGGTGACCCCGCGCCCGATCCGTCGAGCTGCGCGACGACGCCCGCGTCGTCGATGACGAGGGCGCGGCGCTCGGCGGGCCACTGCGGGTCGAGCGGGACGAACGCGCCTCCGGCCTGGAGCACGCCGAGCAGCCCGATCACCATCTCGGCGGAGCGGCCCAGCGAGATCCCGACGGTCTGCTCGGCTCCGAGCCCGTCCGCGCGGAGCCGGTGCGCCAACTGGGCGGACAGCTCGGCGGCCTGGCGGTACGTCAGCGTGCGCCGCTCGTCGACGACCGCGATCTCGTCCGGCCTGGCCCTGACCTGCTCGTGGAAGAGCTCGACGAGGGTGGGGCGTACGCGCTCGGCCCGGGTGTCGTTCCACCGGGCCAGCTGCGCGATCCGGGCGGGGATGCTGGAGGGGGCGATGGTGCCGAGCGGCCGGTCGGGGAAGTCGGCCAGGTCGTCGAGCGCGAGCTGCGCTTCGGCCAGGTCGACGCCCTCGGGGACGGCGATGCCCCAGCCGTCGGCGCCTCGCGCCCCTTGTGCCCCGATGTCCCAACCCGGCGTCCCCGCACCGCCGTTGTCCGCCCAGCCGAGGACGTCGGGGAAGGGCGTGCCGGGGGAGAGGTCGATGCCGTCCGGGCTGCGGCCCGTCGCCCAGTACGCCAGTCCGATGGCGCACGCGGTGGCGACGGTCCGGTCGGGATACTCGCCGATCCGGCGGCGGACGCCGGTCAGACGGGAGGGAGACAGCAGGGCGGTACGGGGGCGGCGTTCCATCATCGAAGAGTCGGCCATCGAAGACTCAGCGTCCCTTCCAACGGATGAAAGTTAGCCTAACCTAACCTGCGACGTTGTCACTACCGCCTCGCCAGGCCCGCCACAGCCGTGCGTACCAGCCGCCCAGCGCGACCAACTCCTCGTGCGTGCCCTGCTCCACCACGCGGCCCGCGTCCAGCACGGCGATCCGGTCGGCGGACATCGCCTGGGTCAGCCGGTGCGCCACGAACAGCGTGGTACGCCCCGCGCACGCGGCCAGCACGGACCGCTCCAGCTCGGCGGCGCCCTCGCTGCCCGCCTCGGCGGTCGACTCGTCGAGCACCACCACGGGCGCGCGGCCCAGCACCAGCCGGGCCAGGGCGAGCTGGGTGACCTTGGTGACGTCCAGGCGCTCGCCGCCCTCGCCGACCGTGGTGTCCGGCCCCTCGGGCAGCGCGTCGGCCCACTCCTCGGCGCCCACCGTGCGCAGCGCTTCCCGCAGTTCGGCGTCCGTCGCGTCCGGCGCCGCCAGCCGCAGATCGTCGGCGAGCGGGCCGGAGAACACGTGCGTCTCCTGCGTCAGGATGCTCACCAGGGCCCGCGCCCCGGCCTCGTCCAGCCCGGCCAGATCGGTCTGCCCGATGCGGACCGACCCGGCCTCCGGCGTCCCGATGCCCGCGATCAGCGCGGCCAGGGTCGTCTTCCCCGCGCCCGTGGCGCCTACGAGCGCGAGGGAGCCCCCGGCCGGGATCGTCAGGCCGACGTCCCGCAGGACCGGTTCCTCGGTGCCCGGGTAGCGGAAGGTCAGCCCCTCCACGGTCACCGGGAGCGGCGCGACGCCCGCGCGGGCCACGGGCGCGTCGCCCACCAGCCGGTCCTCGGCGTCCTCGCCCAGCACCCCCACGAGCCGGGTCAGGCTGGCGCCCGACTTCTGCGCCTCGTCGAAGGTGAACATGATGGCGCCCAGCGGCGTGAAGAGCCGGTGGAACATCAACGGGGCGGCCGAGACCTGGCCCAGGCTGGCGGCGTCGGCCTCCAGCAGCGCGTACCCCACCACGATGATCAGGACCAGGCCGATGAACTCCGCGCGGTTCTCCCGCCCGACGAACCGGCCGAAGAAGCGGAACACCTCGACGCCCAGGTCGCGCACCCGCCACGACTTCTCCGTGACCTTCTCGCGGAAGGCCCCCTCCAGCCCGTACGCGCGCACCGTGTCGATGCCGTCCAGCCCGCTGATCAGCGCCTGCGCGCGGTCGGCCTGGGCGGCGCGCTGCTTGCGGTAGAGCGGTGCGGAGCGGGGCAGGTACCAGCGCAGCGCGAGCGCGTAGGCGGGCAGCGCGCCGGCGCCCGCGAGGCCCAGCCGCCAGTCCAGCCCGAACATGCCGACGGTGGCGATGGCGACCAGCACGCCCGCGGAGAAGACCGTGGGGATCGCCATGCGGATGCCCTTGGACAGCACCGCCACGTCGTCCCCGACGCGGGAGAGCACATCGCCCCGGCCGACCTGCTCGATCCGCGCGCTCGGCATGCCCAGCACCGCGCGCACGGCGCCCTCCCGCAGCGTGGCGAGGAGATCGGCGCCCAGCCGCCCGATGAGGTACGTGGACACGGCGGTGGCCACCGCGCCCAGCAGCGCGGCGGCCACGAGCACCACGCCGATCGTGGCGAGGACCGAGCGCGGCTCGTCTCCGACGACCCCGTCGACCACGCGGCTGAGCAGCAGCACGGGGAGCACCTGGAGCGCCGCGCCCGCCACCGTGGTGAGCACGGTGGCGGTCGTCAGCCAGGGCTTCTCGCGGCAGTGCTCGCCGACCCAGCGCGCCGCCTCGCGGCCGCTCGCCGTGCGCAGGGTGTTCCGGGCAGGCCTGGGGTCGGGGGTACGGGCGCCGGGGTGCGTCTCGGTCGTGCTCACGCCTGCCGCTACCCGGCCGACTTCACGAGCTCGTCGATCGCGTACGGCAGGGAGAGCAGCGTCGCCTGGGACATGGCCGCGCCGACGGCCGGGCCCTCGCTGTCGAGCAGATAGGAGACCTTGTCCTTCTTGACCGCGTCCAGGTTGGCGAAGAGCTTGAACTTCTTCAGCGCCTTCTGGTCGGCCTTGTCGTTGATGACGAAGATCCGGTCGACGTCGACCAGGTCGACGCGCTCGGGGGAGAGCTCGACGGAGAACTTGTCGCCCGCGATCTTGTCGATCTTCTTCTCGCCCTTGAAGCCGATGCCGGACAGCAGCTGCCCGCGCACGTCCTTGGTGGTGAAAGGTGCCACCGAGTTCTTGTACCAGGACAGCGCGACGGCCGTCTGGTTCTTGAAGTCCGGGTGCTTCTTACGGGCTTCCGCCATCTGGTCCTCGATGCCCTGGACCAGCTTGTCGCCCTTCTTCTCCTGGCCCAGTGCCTTGGCGATGTGGCGCGCGTTGTCCTGCCAGGGCGCGCTGAAGGGCTCCTTCTCGGCCTTGGTGCGGCCCACCGTGGGAGCGATCTTGGAGAGCTTGTCGTACGCGGCCTGGTCGATCTCGGAGTAGACCGCGATGATCAGGTCGGGGCGCAGGGAGGCGATCTTCTCGTAGTTCGGCCCTGAGTCGCCGTTCTTCATGATGACCTCGGGCTTGGTGTCGCCCCACTTGTCCTTGACCCAGGGCCACTGGGTGTTGATGTCGGGGGACTTGCCCTGCGGGTTGGGGTACTGGTCGGTCATGCCGACCGGCTTGGTGCCGAGCGCGAGGGCCGCCTGGTCGTCCGTGTAGCCGACGGTGACGACGCGGCGCGGGGCCTTGTCGACCTTCGTGGTGCCGAACGCGTGCTCCACGCTGACCGGGAACGAGCCCTTCGCGGCGGCCGGGCTGTCGTCGCTCGGCTGGTCCGACGAGTCGGAACCGCATCCCGCGAGGAGGCCGACGCCGAGAGCGGCGGCGGACACCGTCGCCGCCAGCCGCCGTGCCGACTTCTGGAGCGTCGTTCTGTGGAGGAGCATGCGTCAGTCCCCTGCTTTCGCGCTGGCCATAGATGAGGTAAGCCTAGCCTAAATATGCCTTGCGCGGATCTAGTTGAGCCGCACGTGCGTGCGGCCGATCGGGACGATGAGCGGCCGGTCGCCCACCGGGTCGTCGATCACCTGAGCCCGCAGCCCGAACGCCTCGTCCAGCAGCTCTGCGGTGATGACCTCGCGCGGATGGCCCTGCGCCAGGATCGACCCGTCCTTCATCACGATCAGGTTGTCGCTGTACCGCGTCGCCAGGTTGAGGTCGTGCAGCACCATGACCACCGCGCACCCCGTCTCGTGCAGATCGTCCACGAGGTCGAGCACGTCGATCGCGTGCGCCAGGTCCAGATACGTCGTCGGCTCGTCCAGCAGCAGCAGATCGGTGCCCTGGGCCAGGGTCATGGAGATCCATACGCGCTGGCGCTGCCCGCCCGAGAGCGAGTCGACCGGCCGGTCGGCGAGGTCGGCGACGCCGGTCATCGCGAGCGCGCGCTCCACCACGCCGGCGTCGTCCGAGGACCACTGGCGCAGCCAGCTCTGGTGCGGATGGCGGCCCCTGGCGACCAGGTCCGCCACCGTGAGCCCCTCGGGCGCGACGGGCGCCTGCGGCAGCAGGCCCAGCTTCTTGGCCACGTCCTTGGTCCTGAGCTTGGCGATGTCGTCGCCGTCCAGCACGACCGTTCCCCTGGCGGGCTTGAGGAGCCGTGAGAGGGTCCGCAACAGGGTCGTCTTGCCGCAGCCGTTGGGGCCGATGATCGTGGTGATCACCCCGGGCGGTATCGCGACGTCGAGCCCGTCGATGACGTTCCGGCCGCCGTAGCCGACCGTGACGTCACGGACGGCCAGACGTGCGCCGTCGGTACGGGCGGTACGGGCGGTACGGGATCCGTCCGTACGCGACACTTCCGTACGCGCGGCGTCCGCGTCCCCGGGGACGGTCTTCGTCCCGCCGGTACCGGTCCCGGTGATGTGCTGAGCGGCCACAAGACCCCCTCGACTTAGGTTCGCCTAGCCTTTGTACATCGATCGGAGGTTCGCCCGCACCAGCAGGTACACGAGGAACGGTCCGCCGATCGCCGCGGTGACCACGCCCACGGGCAGCGTCATCGGCAGCGCCACCCGCGCCACGAGGTCGGAGCCGATCAGCAGCACCGCCCCCACCAGCCCCGAAGCGGCCAGCGGCGGCGTCGGGTGCCGTGCGAGCCGCATCGCCACCTGCGGTGCCACCAGCGCGACGAACGGGACCGGCCCCGCGGCGCTGACCGCCACACCGGCGAGCAGGACCGCGCACAGCAGCAGGACGGCCCGCACCCGCGTGAACCGCACGCCCAGGCCCGCGGCGATCTCGTCGCCGAAGTGCAGCGGCTTGAACTGGAAGGCCACGCAGGTCACGACGGCGAGCAGCGCCACCGTGGACCACCCAGCCACCCCCACCTCGTCCCAGGAGCGGTCCTCCAGCGAGCCGACCAGCCACGCCTGTGCCTTGGCCACGTCCCTGATGTCGGCCCTGACCAGCAGCCAGGTCGTGAGCGCCTGCGTCACGGCGCTCACCGAGATGCCGATGAGGATGAGGCGGAAGCCGTCGATCCCGCGCCGCCAGGCGAGGAAGTACACCAGCAGCCCCGCGCCGAGCCCGCCCGCCAGCGCCGCGACGGAGAGGCCCACGGAGCTGGTGACGGCCATGGCGGCGCCGCCCGACGTGGTCACCAGGAACACCGCGACGACTCCGGCGCCGCCGGTGATGCCCAGCACGTCCGGGCTCGCCAGCGGATTGCGCGCCACGGACTGCGTGATCGCCCCGGACACCCCCAGCGCGATCCCCACCACGAGACCGGCAAGGGCGCGGGGCATGCGCAGGTCCATGATGACGAACTCGTCGGCCTGCTCGCCCCGTCCGACGACCGTGGCCATCACCTGCGGCAGTCCGATCTGGAAGTCGCCGGTGCCGATGGAGAGGCAGAACACCAGGAAGGTCGCCGCCGCCAGCAGCAGCGTGACGCCCATGACCCAGGGCCGCCAGACGAACGACAGCGGGCCGAGCCGCACTCCGGGCGGCACCGACGGCTTCCCGGGCTCCACTTCCGTCCCGCTCATCGTCCCGTTCACGGTGTCGCTCATGCCTTCCTGAACTTTCCGCGCCAGACCAGCGCCGCGAAGAACGGGGCGCCCAGCAGCGCGACGACGACTCCGGCGTCCAGCTCGCCCGGCCGTACGACCAGGCGCCCCACGATGTCGCAGACCAGCAGGACGACCGCCCCCAGCAGCCCCGCGTACGGCACCAGCCAGCGGTAGTCGGGCCCGGTCAGATACCGGGCCACGTGGGCGACCATGAGGCCGAGGAAGGCGATGGGCCCGCACGCGGCCGTCGCCGCGCCCGCGAGCAGGGTGATGGCGAGGATGCCGACGGTCCGGCTGCGCGCGATGTTCACGCCCAGCCCCCGCGCCACGTCGTCGCCCAGGTTGAGCAGGTTGAGGGCGGGCAGCGTGGTCAGGGCCAGCACCAGGCCGACGGCGATGAAGGCGGTGACCGGCCAGATGACGTCGAAGCCGACCCCGGCCACCGAGCCCGTGTTCCAGAACCGCAGCGCGTTCAGCGACTGCTTGTCCGAGAGCGCGACGGCCGTGGTCATCGCCGCGAGGAACACCGTGATCCCCTGCCCGGCCAGGGCGAGCGTCAGCGGATTCCCGGCCCCCCGCCCCAGGCTCGCCAGCCCGAACACGACGACGCCCGAGAGCGCGGCGCCCGCGAAGGCGAACCAGACGTACTGGAACGGATTGCTGAAGCCGAACAGGGCGATCACCGACACCACGGCGAACGAGGCACCCGCGTTCACGCCCAGCAGCCCCGTGTCGGCGATCGGGTTCCGGGTGTACCCCTGGATCAGCGCCCCGCCCACGCCCAGCGCGACACCCGCGACGACCGCGAGGACCGTACGGGGCACCCGTACGGTCCGCACGATCAGCCGGATCTCGGTGAGCCGCTGGTCCGGGTCCGGGGGAGCGAAGAGCCCGTGCCACACGTCGGCGGGGCTCAGCGCGCGCGCCCCGACGGCCAGCGACAGCGCGGCCGTGACCACGAGGAGCACCGCCAGCGCGAGCAGCCCCGTCAGCCGTCGCCGACGGGCCCCCGTCGTGGTTCCCCCGGGGGCGGGGCGCTCAAGTGCGGTTGTGGACATGCCGACGTACGTTATCCCTTCGGTGCCGGACCACCGGACGGGACCTCCGACGGTGCGCCGGCGAGCAGCGAGTCGAGGATGTCCCCGACCCGGACCGCGGTGTTGGAGAGCAGCGACGAGGTGATGCCGTGCGTGTGCTCGGTGCCGCCCTGGAGGTAGATGCCGCAGCGCAGCCCCGGGTCCGTCGCCACGCGGTAGTCGCGCTCGACGCGGACGCGGCCCTCCTCGTCGCGCAGGCAGCGCCCGGCGGTCTCGCCGAGCAGCCCGAGGGGGTCGGAGGGCCCGTAGCCGGTGGCGAAGACCACGAGGTCCGCGTCGAGAGCGGTCTCCTCGCCGGTGACGAGGGACTGCACGGTGGCGCGGACGTGGCCCGGGGTCTCCTTCACGTCGGCGAGCCGGGAGACGTTGAAGAAGCGCAGCCGCTCGGTGCCGAGGACCTTCTCCTGGTACATCTGCCGGTACAGGCTGTCGATGAGATCGATGTCCACCACGGAGTAGTTGGTGTTGCCGTGGTAGTCCATGAGCTGCCGCTTGATGTTCTCGGGCGCCGCGAAGTAGTCGTCGACGGCGCCCGGGTCGAATATCCGGTTCGCGAAGCCGCTGTCGTCGGCCGGGCTGTAGCCGTAGCGGGAGAACACCGCGCAGACCTCGGCCTCGGGGAAGCGGCGGCTCAGATAGGCGACGTTCTCGGCGGCGCTCTGTCCCGCGCCGACGACGACGAACCGGGAGGGAGCGGCGCCCTCCTGGCCCTCCAGCGCGTCGATCCTCTTCAGCAGCTCGGAGTTGTGCCACACGCGGTCGCCGCGCTCGACGCCCTCCGGCATGAGGGGGCGCAGCCCGGTGCCGATGACGAGGTTGCGGGTCCGGTGCACCTCCAGCCCCTCGCCGGAACGGACCGTGACGTCGAGGAACTCCACGTCCCCGTCGGGCCCGTCGCTCCCGTCCCGGACCACGGGGGTGACGCCGACGACCTCGTGACCGTAGGAGACCATGTCGCCGACCTGCGCCGCGGCCCACTCGAAGTAGTCGTGGAACTCGACGCGGAGCGGGAAGAGGCTCTTGTGGTTGATGAAGTCGACCAGCCGCCCCCTGCTCTTGAGGTAGCACAGGAAGCTGAACTCGCTGGCCGGGTTCCGGAGCGTGACCAGGTCCTTGAGGAAGGAGACCTGCATGGTCGCGTCGTCGATGAGCATGCCGCGGTGCCAACCGAAGCGCGGCTGCTGCTCGAAGAAGTGCCCGGTGACGGCCTCGTCCCTGCCGGCGCGTGCGTTGTGCTCGTGGAGCGCGATCGCCATGGCCACGTTGGACGGGCCGAAACCGATGCCGATCAGGTCGTGGACCGTGGGGGTGTCACCAGGAAGAGCCCGTGACATGTCACTCCTATCGTGAGCGGCTCACCATCACAACTTAGGTGAGCCTAAGCTAAACCTGGAGGGCTGTCGATAGGGCGGGCCGGACGATGGACGGAGGCCGTCCTCCCCCAACTGGGGTATCGCATGCGCGCATTGGCCACTAAGGTAAGGCTTGCTTTAGTTTCTGCTGGTCAGTCCTGCCCTGAGAGTCACGCACTGAGGAGGAGCCCATGCGGGTCGTCATGTTCGGTTACCAGACCTGGGGCCACCGCACCCTGCGAGCCCTGCTGGACTCCGAGCACGACGTGGTGCTGGTCGTCACGCACCCCAAGAGCGAGCACGCGTACGAGAAGATCTGGAGCGACTCCGTCGCCGACCTCGCCGAGGAGCACGGCGTTCCGGTGCTGATCCGCAACCGCCCCGACGACGACGAGCTGTTCGAGCGCCTCAAGGAGGCCGACCCGGACATCATCGTGGCCAACAACTGGCGGACCTGGATCCCCCCGCACCTCTTCGCCCTGCCCCGCCACGGCACGCTCAACGTCCACGACTCGCTGCTGCCCCAGTACGCGGGCTTCTCCCCGCTCATCTGGGCCCTCATCAACGGCGAGTCCGAGGTCGGCGTCACCGCGCACATGATGAACGACGAGCTGGACGCGGGCGACATCGTCCGCCAGGAGGCCGTGCCGGTCGGCCCCCGCGACACCGCGACCGACCTCTTCCACAAGACCGTCGACCTCATCGCCCCCGTCACCATCGGGGCGCTCGCCCGCATCGCCGCCGGGGAGACGGAGTTCACCGCGCAGGACCGCTCGCGGGCCAGCTTCTTCCACAAGCGCGCCGCCGAGGACATCCGCATCGACTGGACCTGGCCCGCCGAGGACCTCGACCGCCTGGTCCGCGCCCAGTCCGAGCCGTACCCGAGCGCGTTCACCTTCCACCGGGGCAAGCGCCTCGAAGTCCTCGGCGCCGTGGTCTCCCAGGGGCGCTACGGCGGCACGCCGGGCCGGATCTTCTACCGCGAGGGCGAGGGCGTGGTGATCGTCGCCGGGGCCGACGCGCGCACGGGCCGCAACCATGGGCTGGCGATCACCCGCGTGCGTACGGAGGACGGGCGCGAGCTGGCGGCCACCGACTACTTCACGTCGATGGGCGGCTATCTGACCAACCGCCCCTGACGCGTGCCCCGTGACCGGGAGGCCGCCCCACGCGAGCGGCCTCCCGGACGGACGGGCGTACGGGCGTACGGATGGGGAAGCGGTCAGTCCTGGACGACCACGTTGCTGCCCGGGCCCCCGGAGAGGGTGTCCCGGCCCGCGCCGCCGTACAGCTTGTCGTCGCCGCTGTTGCCCCACATGCGGTCGGCCCCGGCGTTCCCGTACATGAGGTCGTTGCCCTTGCCGCCGTACATCTCGTCGTCCCCGTCGGCGCCGTAGAGCTTGTCGGCGCCGTCGTCGGCGTGCATGATCTGGCCGCCCTTGCCGCCGCGGAGCACGTCGTCGCCCGCGCCGCCGCTCAGGAACTCGCCGCCGTCGGTGGTCGAGACCGTGTCGTCGCCGTCGTCGCCCGCGGCGGACCCGTACGCGCCTATCGCGAGGACGTCGTCACCCGCGCCGCCGTGCACCGACGCGCCGTCGTCCTTGCCGCCGTGGTCGCTGTTCCACTTGTCCTTTCCGTCGCCCAGCCGGACGGTGTTGAAGTAATAGACCTGATCGGTCGCATTGTCGAAGGTGGCGGAGTCGTCGCCGTCGCCCAGGTCCATTTCCAGGGATTCGAGCGGCGACTGGCTCTCGGGCGCTTCGACCGTGCACGAAATCCTGGTCTTGTCCGAGGCGTCCGGGTGCTCGCACCCGTCCCCGGTCTCGACCGGGACCGAGTCGTCGATGACGAAGGTGAACTGCGAACGGTCGTCGTTGTACGACTGCTCGATCGCCACCTTGTTGGCCTGACCAGCGGCGGCGGTGTAAGTGAGGTGCCATCCGTACTCGTTGACCGAGGCGGTGGCCGCGGGCTCGGCCGCCGCCGCAGGCCCGGCGAGAGCGAGCGGGACGGCCAGCCCTGTGCCGAGAACGGATGCCAGCACGGACACGGACAGGGCACGGCGCGTCCGGCGGCTGCCGGGGCGAGAGGACATTGCATAACCTCCAAGAGGTGGGGTGAATTCCTTTCGCGATGTGTGACAGCCGGGATATCCACTCGGTTGCCCGCCTTCGGCGAGTAAATGGATTGTGCAATATTATGGACCGTGGAATTCATGCACGGTTCCCGATCCATTCACCGAAGGCGGGCCAGGACCGCCAGGACCGTCAGTCCGCCGGGAGCACCGTGAGTTCGCGGTGCGTCAGATTGAGGCGCTCGCCGCCCTGTTCGGTCACCGTGACGATGTCCTCGATGCGGGCGCCGAAGCGGTCGGGCAGATAGATGCCCGGCTCGATCGAGAAGGCCATGCCCGGCTCCAGCGGCAGGTCGCTGCCCGCGACGATGTACGGCTCCTCGTGGGTGGACAGGCCGATGCCGTGCCCCGTGCGGTGGATGAAGTGCGGGCCGTATCCGGCGGCGGTGATGATGTCCCGTCCCACGGCGTCGAGCTGCTCCGCCGTGATGCCCGGGCGCACGGCGTCGGTCTGCGCGGCCTGGGCCCGCTCCAGGACCGCGTACAGCTCGCGGAACTCCTCGGGCGGCTCGCCCACGGCGTACGTCCGCGTGGAGTCCGAGCAGTAGCCCTCCGGCGTCGTGCCGCCGATGTCGACGACCACGGGGTCGCCGGAGCGGATGATCCGCTCGCCCACCTCGTGGTGCGGGCTCGCGCCGTTGGGGCCGGAGCCCACGATGACGAAGTCGACGGTGACGTGCCCCGCCTCCATGATCGCGTCCGCGATGTCCCGGCTCACCTCCTGCTCCGTACGGCCGGGACGCAGCCACTCGCCCATGCGGCGGTGGACGCGGTCGATGGCCGCACCGGCCCGGCGCAGCGCCTCGGTCTCGGCGGGGGACTTGCGCATCCGCAGCTCGCGCAGCACGTCACCGGCGAGGACCTGCTCGGTGCCGGGCATCGCGCCGCGGAAGGCGAGGAGCTTCTCGGCCCACATGTGGTTGTCGACCGCGACGCGGCCGGAGCCGCCCGTACCGCTGGTGCCGCTCGCGCCGCCGGGCAGGCGGCGGGCGACGAGTGCGTACGGGTCGTCCGTCTCGTCCCAGCCGACGATCTCGATCCCCAGCCCTCCGGCCGCCGAGGCCCGCGCCGCGGGCTCCTCCAGCGCGGGCACGACGAGGAAGGGGTCGCCCGCCGCCGGGAGGGCGAGGCAGGTGAGCCGCTCCAGCGGCAGTGCGTGATAGCCCGTCAGATACCGCAGGTCCGCGCCCGGCGAGACGAGCAGCGCGTCGATCCCCGCTGCGGCGGTCACCTCGCGGGCACGGGCGAGACGGGTGGCGCCCTCGTCGGCGGGGGCGGATGCGGACGGGAGTTCGGAAGGCTCGATCATGCCCGCCACGGTAGCGTCACCGCCGCCACGGAAGCCTCTCCACCGAGGCGATGTCGCCCCTCGCCAGCAGCCCGAAGAGCCGGAGGATCTCCTCGCGGGCGACCTCCCGCAGCTCCCCGGGAGGTGCCGAGCCGTCCTCCGTGTTCTCCCAGACGAGCAGGCCGTCGCGGAACGCGCTGAGGTACCAGCCGCTCTCGTGGGACAGCGACACGTCCGGGTGCTCGTCGTCCGCTTCGGCGAGGCCGTCCAGCACGCGGGCCCTCGTCTCCGGGTCCGGTTCGTCGACCGTCGCGCCCATGACGTCATGCATGAAGTGGCTCATGCGCCCATTCCCTCACGCGGCGCTCCGCGCCCGGACGCGGGTGCGCCGGGTACCGGGTACGCGTGTGCCGTAGGCCGCACTTCGCACATCGGCGGATGCGTCGCTCCTATCACCACTTGGCATCATTCCGCCGGACCCTGCCCCCGCACAGACTCTCCGGCAGCAGGAATCCCACCGGAAGGACCGGCCCCGCCCCCACGTTCCCGCGTTCCCCACGCGGCGGCCGGTCTGCGGACCCACAAGGAGACCCCCCGATGAGAAACCGAAGAACCGCTCTGTCGGTGACGCTCGGCCTGGGCGTGGCCGTCACCCTCGGCCTGGGCGCGGGCCCCGCCTCCGCCCAGGAGGCACCCACCCCCTCCGCTCCCGCGCTCACCTCGGGCACGCAGGGCTACACGGGCGAGAGCCAGAAGACGAACGAGAAGTTCTTCAAGGCCGTCGTAGAAGACGCCCTGAAGAAGCAGGCCGCGAAGCCGGGCATCCAGCTCGTCACGGTCAACTACTCGGCGAGCGGCGCCCCGACCTTCAGGAACCAGATAGCCAACAGCACGGCCGTATGGAACTCCTCCGTCCGGAACGTGCAGCTCCGCGAGGGCGGCAACGCGTCGTTCAGCTACCGCGAGGGCAACGACCCGCGCGGCTCGTACGCGCAGACCGACGGACACGGACGCGGCTACATCTTCCTCGACTACCGGCAGAACCAGCAGTACTCCTCCAACCGCGTCGTCGCCCACGAGACCGGCCACGTGCTCGGCCTGCCGGACCACTACTCGGGTCCCTGCTCCGAGCTGATGTCGGGCGGCGGCCCCGGCACGTCCTGCAGGAACGACCGGCCCAACGCGACGGAGCGCGCCCGCGTCGACCGGCTCTGGCAGAACGGCGTGGCGAGCGTCGCCTTCGACAAGGTGGCCTTCGGCAAGTAGCCCTGACCCCCGTCCCTACGGGCCTTCGGCACCCGGCACCCGGTACGCGGCCGCACCGCGCGTGCCGGGTGCCGTCCGACGTCCCGTCGTCAGATCACGCGGAACAGGTCGGCCGCCGCGTGGACGTCGGTGAGGTCCTCCACCGAGCGGAGGTTGTCGCACAGCGTGTCCAGCACCGAGTCGGCCTCGGCCGCGCGCGGGGCGCCGATGGCCACGCCGAAGACGCGGAAACCCAGCGCGCGCTTGGCCTCCCGCCAGCCCCGCATCCACTCCTCGGTGACCTCGCATTCGTCGTCGGTGAGCATCACGATGTCCCCGCGCGTACGGGCCGCGTCGTTGAACTCCTCCTCCAGCAGCGCGCCCGCCGCCGACAGCGGCGCCTGGTAGCTGGTGCCGCCGCCGAGGAAGCTCTCGGCGAAGTCGAGCACCTGGAGGGGATCCGCGGGCGCGTCGGCGGGGAAGCGGAAGACGCGGACCTTGTCGGCGGCCGAGAAGAGGATGCCGACGAAGTCCCGCCGGGCGTGCCGGGCCTGGTCCAGCAGGGCCAGGGCACACCCCTTGGCCCACGCCTCCCGGGTGACCCCGCCGGGCCCCGCCTCGTACATGGAGTGCGAGGTGTCCACGCACGCGATCACGGCGCCCTGCCCGGTGGGCCGCTCGCCCTGGCTCTCGTAGAGCATCAGCTCCCCGGCGGCGTACCGCGCGGCGAACACCGCGCGCAGCTCGGGCAGGCCCAGATTGGCCAGCTCGGAGGGGATGAGGCGCGAGAGGTCGTCGCCGAGGGTGACACCGACCAGCTCCCCGCCCGCGTTCTCGACCTTACGGGCGCGCTCCCCGCCCGCCATCTGCCGGAAGCGGCCGATCAGTTCGGCCCACTGCGCGAGCCGGCTGGTGCGCAGCCGCTCGGCGAGCCGGGCCCGCTGCTCGTACGGCAGCCGTTCCAGCTCGCCGGGGTCCACGCCCCACGCCCGCAGCAGCGCGACCTCCTCCCGTTCCGGCCCGGGCCCCGGCGGCGCCGCCGCGTTCCGTACGGCGCCGGGAGCGCCCGGCTGTGCGGGGGCGCCGGACGCCTGGACGGCCTGTCGCGGAGCCTCGGCGGCAGGAGCCGGTGTCGGTGCCGGAGCCGGTGCCGTACGGGAGGCGTCGTCATCGGCCCGGACGGGGGCGGGGACGGAGGCGGGGGCCGGGGTCGGGGCCGGTCGGGGGTCTCGTTGCGGGGCGTCGTCCCGTTCGCGCTCCAGCATCCGGCGCACCGCCGCGGCCTGGGCGAGCACGGCCATGGCGGCGGCGTACGGGTCCCCGGCCGTCTCCCGGCGCAGCACGGCGAAGTCCGCCGACTCCACGAGCGCGCCGACGACCTGCCGCTGGACGCGCCGGGACGGCGCCATCTCCTCGGGCCCGCGCAGCCGGGGGCCGGTCTTGTAGGCGGCCAGGAAGACGTCGGCGAGGAGGTCGGCGGCGTGCTCGTGGCGCGCGCCCAGCTCCTGGGCCAGCTCGCGCAGCGCCGCCGACCGCTCGAACGTCTCGCTCCAGGCGGCCCGGTCGAACCGGTCCGCGACCACGACCGACGTGTGCTGTCCGGCGCCGTCTCCGGCGGAACCGTGCGGTGTCTCGTCCATGATCAGCGCTGGGCTGCCTGCGCCACGCTGGCGTCCACGCCGAGCGCCTCGGTGAGCACGCGGGCGCGGACGGCGCGCTGGCGGGCGGTGACCCGGTCGATGGCGGCGGTCGAACGGCCCGCGCGCGCCGCCTCCGCGCGCAGCAGCTCCAGCCGCTTGCCCGCCTGGGCGAGCTGGCCGTGCGCCTTTCTGATCACCCAGTCGCTCAGCGCCTCGCGCGACTGCCCGGCCAGCGCGTCGAGCTGCGTCTCCAGCTCCTCGACGGTGTCGGCCAGATCGAGGGCCTCCTTGGCGTCGGGGTTGACCAGCTGCAGCACCTCGCGCTCGACGGTGGGCCGTTCGGCGGGGGAGCCCCACAGCACATGGGTGAGCACCGACAGATCGGCCTCGGCCACCTCCGTACGGCCGTCGAGGTACGCGGAGGCCTGGAGCAGGCCGACCGCCTGGCGCCAGCGGCGGTCGGAGGCGACCAGCTCCCTGCGGCGCAGGGCGGCCCGCAGCGTGCACACCGCTTCGACGATCGCCTCGGGGACGTCCACCGCCGGGACGCCTTCGCGCACCGCGTGCGTCAGCTCGGCCAGTCCGACGGTGGTGCGCGCCGGCGTCTCCGGGCGGCGGACGGCGGAGCGGACGAGCGCGGCGAAGTTCGAGGGGTCCTCCAGGTATCCGACCTCGATCCGTACGAGCAGCCGGTCGTAGATCGCGGCGGAGTCCTCGCCGCTGGGCAGCTCGTTGCTCGCGGTGATGGCGCCGATGAGGGGGCAGGGGATCGGGGCGCCGCCGTTCTCGGGGTGGTAGATCCGCTCGTTGAGATAGCCCAGCGTCTCGTTGAGTGCCGCCGTGGAGCACTTGAAGATCTCGTCGATGAACGCGACGTGCGCGGTCGTGGCCCGCCCGTCGTAGACCTGGCGGTACTCGCCACGGGCCAGCGCGGCCACGTCGATGGGCCCGAAGATGCGCGTCGGCGCCGTGAACTTGGAGAGCAGGATCTCCCAGTAGGACGCCCCGTCGATCCGTCCCGCCAGTTCCCGGGCCATCTCGGACTTCGCCGTTCCGGGCGGGCCGAGCACGAGCGAGTGCTGCCCGGCGAGCAACGTCACCACGAGCGTGCGCACCACGTCGGCACGCTCGTAGAAGCGGTCCGCCAGCTCGTCGCCGATCATCCGCAGCCGCTTCGCGGTGTCCTCCGCGTCCCGCGCGCCCTCCGCGCCCTCCGCGTCCCGTACGACCTCAGCGTCCTGTACGCCCATGCCCAAGCCAACCCCCTGCCGGTGACGCCGGAATGTCCCCGCGATCGATCCTTTGTCCGAGCAAGATTACGCGGGCGGATCCCCGTAGGGTCGGACAGATGATCATCTGGTTGAACGGAACCTTCGGAGCCGGGAAGACCACCACGGCAGGGGAGCTCACCGCGCGGGTCCCGGACTCGCGGCTCTTCGACGCGGAGAAGGTCGGCGAAATGCTCTGGCACGTCCTGGGCGTCCCGGAGCGGGACTTCCAGGACTTCCCGCCGTGGCGGGGGCTCGTCGTGGAGACGGCCAGGCAGGTGCTCGACCACGTCGGCGGCACCCTGGTCGTCACACAGACGGTGCTGGTGGAGTCGTACTGGCGGGAGATCCACGGCGGGCTGACCCGGGCCGGGATCCCGGTGCACCACTTCCTGCTCCACACCGACCAGGAGACGCTGGTGGAGCGCATCGAGACCGACACCAAGCCGGAGAGCGTCGAGGGACGCCAGTGGCGGCTCGACCACCTCGCCGACTATCAGCGGGCCCTGCCCTGGCTGCGCGCGGCGGCCGACGTCGTCGACACGACCTCGACCCCGCCCGGCCGGGTCGCGGAGACCGTCATGTCGCGGGTGCCGGCCCGGTGACGACGGTGGTGACGCGGGAGTGTCCGGCGGCGGCATCGATTACCCGCGGATAATCGAGCGGTATCCGATTCAGCGTTGTTCCAGGGCACGGCATCGGCTGGGATGGGTGGCACACCGACGCGGAACCGTACCTCGTCACGGCGGACGGACCGCCGTCCCCGCCCTCATCCCAGGAGACGCGCATGCGACGTCTGACCTACTTCGTCGGCGCCAGCGTGGACGGCTTCATCGCCGACACCGACGGCTCCCTCGACGCCTTCTTCCCACTGCCCGACGGCCTCGTCGAGCACGTGGTGGCCCACTATCCGCAGACCCTGCCCACCCATCTCCACGAGCAGCTGGGGGTCAGCGACCCCCAAGGTCCCTTCGACACCGTCGTGATGGGCCGCGGCACCTACGAGCCCGGCCTGAAGGAGGGCGTCGCGAGCCCGTACTCCCATCTGCGGCAGTACGTGTTCTCCACCGGCATGACCAGCCCGGACCCCGCCGTCACCGTCGTCTCCACCGACCCGGCCGAGGCGGTACGGGAACTCAAGCGCGAGCCGGGCGAGGGGATCTGGCTCGCCGGAGGGGGCGGCCTCGCCGCGGCGCTGGCGCCCGAGATCGACGAACTGATCGTGAAGTTCTACCCGTTCGTGCTCGGCGCGGGCATCGGCATCTTCAACGGCCCGATCGCGCCTCTCCACCTCACCCTCACCGGCACCGAGGTCCTCGCGGGCGGCGCCGTCGTCCACACCTACACCCGGAACTCGGCGAGGAGGCCCGCGTGAAGACGCTGCAGACGGTCACGCTGCTGGCCGCCACGCTCGCCACCGGCCTGATGGCGGGGCTGTTCACCGCCTTCTCCTACGCGGTCATGCCCGGTCTGGGCCGCTCCTCCGACCGCACGATGGTCGAGGCGATGCAGAACATCAACAAGGCCATCCTCAACCCCGCCTTCATGCTCCCCTTCATGGGCGCCCTCCCGCTCCTCGGGCTCGCCACCTATCTGGCCTGGCGCGGGCAGGGCCGCCAGGCGCTGCCCTGGATCATCGGCGCACTCGTGCTGTACGTGATCGCCTTCGCGATCACCAGCGCCGTCAACGTCCCCCTCAACGACCAGCTCGCCGGGGCCGCGAACCCGGACAGCGCCTCGGGAGCCGCCGCGGCCCGGGAGAAGTTCGAGAGCAGCTGGGTCCTCTGGAACACCGTGCGTGCCCTCGTGCACACCGCGGCCTTCGTCTGCCTCCTGTGGGCCCTGATCACCTACGCCGCCCAGCAGCTGCACGACAGCAACGCGTCGGGCGCCCGCGGACAGGGCGTCCGGAGCGGGGTCCCGGTCGCCGGGGCCGGTCCGGCTCCCGCCGTCGGGCCGTGGTCCCCGTCGACTCCGTCGGCTCCGGTGGCTCCGTGGTCCCCGTCGGCTCCGGCCGGGGCGCCGGGGTCACCGGTCTGACGCCCGCGCCGCCGCCCGCTCTGGGCACAGGGGTCACCCCTTGATCCGGTCCGGGACCGCCTCGTCCACCGGGGGCGGCCCGGGCCGGTCGGCGTCCGTGCCGCCCCCGGACCCGGCCGGGCGGAGGGCGTACGCCAGCAGCGCGGCGGCGGCGAGGGCGATCAGCATCAGGACAGCCGAACCGGCGTGCATGGCCTTGATGAACGCCGCGTCGGCGGCGTCCGCCAGCGCGGGGCGGTCGAGCGTCGCGGCGAGGTGCCGGGCCTGTTCGGCGGAGACCTGGGCCTGTTCCCGTACGGGGGCGGGGGCACCGTCCAAGGAGCTCTCGACGGCGTTGCGGTAGACGAGCGACATGAGCGTGCCGCCCACCGCGATCCCGAGCAGACTGCCGGTCTGCCGGACGGTGTTGAGGACCGCCGAGCCCGCTCCGGCCCGGTCCAGCGGCAGGGTCGCCAGCAGCGCGGCGGTCACCGGGCCGATCACCATGCCGATCGAGAGGCCCTGGACCAGCAGCACGCCCTCGATGGGCAGGAGCGGCGTGTGCTGCCCGAACTGGGTGAAGCAGCCCATGGCCAGAGCCGTCGAGGTCAGCGCCGTGCCGGAGACGCGGAGCAGCGACCAGCGGCGCACCAGGCGGACGCCGAGCGGCGCCCCGACGATCGTCCCGAGCGCCGCCGGGGTGGTGGTGAGCCCGGCCTCCAGCGGCGAGAAGCTGCGTACGCCCTGGAAGTAGAAGGCGCCGTAGAAGCCCGAGGCCGTCATGGCGAGGAGCAGCAGCCCGACCGCGGCGTTGCCCCCGCCGAACATCCGCCGGGCGAGCAGCCGGGGGTCGAAGCTGGGCTGCCGGTGGCGCAGTTCGGCGCGGACGAAGGCGGCCAGCAGGGCCAGTCCGGCGGCGGCCGGTCCCCAGACCTCCGGGTCGCTCCAGGACGTCACCTGTCCGGCCCGGATCAGCCCGTACGCCAGCGACGCGAGCCCGGAGACGGACAGGAGGAGCCCGGTCACGTCGAGCGTACGGCGGGTGGGGCTGCGGAAGTCGGGGATCAGCGTGAGGATGCCGACCAGGGCCAGCACCACGACCGGGATGTTGACGAGGAAGACCGAGCCCCACCAGAAGCGGTCGAGCAGCACCCCGGCCAGCAACGGGCCCGCGGCGACCCCGACACCGGCCGACGCCGAGGAGATGCCGATCGCGGTCGTCCGCGCGGGCCCGCTGAACGTCCACATGAGGACGGCCATGGAGGCGGGCATGATCAGCGCGCTGCCCAGGCCCATCGCGGCCCGGGCGGCGATGAGTTGGCCCGGCCCCGCGGCGTAGGCGGCCCAGACGGAGGCGGCGGCGAAGACCGCCATGCCGGTCGCGAGCACGGTCCGGTGGCCGAAGCGGTCGCCCAGGGCGCCCGCGGTGAACATGAGCGTGGCGAAGACCAGGGTGTACGAGCCGGTGGCCCACTGCAGCTCGGCCGGGTCGGCGCCCAGTCCGCGCGCCGGATCGGCGAGGGTCTCGAAGGCGGTGGTGAGGATCGTGTTGTCGAGCCAGATCAGCAGCGAGGACGACAGGAGGACGGCGAGGATCAGCCGCTGCCGGGTTCTGGGCAGCGCTGGGGACGTGGTCATGGATACCTTCGGTAGAATCGACAGGAACCTGACGGCTTGAGTGTGAGAGAACGTCAAGAACCTGTCAATCTCCGCAGCTTGAGGAGGACGCACGGTGGAATCGGACGGTCCCGGCCGGGACGGAACCGGCTCGCTGACCTTCATGGTCCGCAGGGCCTGGCTGAACATGCGGGCGGCGATCGGCGCCGAACTGGAGGAGTTCGGGCTGTCCACCTCGCAGTACGCGACCCTGATGATGACCGCCGCACAGCCCGGCCTCTCCGTCGCGGAGATCGCCCGCAGGGTCGCGAGCACCCGGCAGGCCGCCAACGAGATGCTCGGCAGCCTGGAGCGCGAGGGCCTGATCGAGCGCCGCCCCAACCCCTCCGACCGGCGTACGCAACAGGTCCACGTCACCGAGCCGGGGCTCGCCCTCCTGGCGAAGGCCCGGATCGCGGTCGACCGCCGCGAGGCCGAACTGGAGGCCACGCTCCCGCCGGAGCAGCGGCGCGCGATCCGCGACTGGCTCGAAGGCATCGCGGACGCCTGCCGCTGACCCCGGACGGCGGCCCCGTCTCCATGGCCGCGGCGACCTCGCCGGTCGCGGGCGCCATGGACGTCGTCCTCTTCGCGGATCCGGCCAACGCCACCAGCAACGCCCTCTACCAGCGTCTCGGCTTCGTCCGGCTCGTCGAATTCGCCGTGTACGACGTCCCGTTCACCGGTGGGGCTGTGACGCAGGTCGCAGAGGAAGGGTGACACGACGCTGTCGCGGCCCGCTGCGACGGTCGGCGGCATGACGATCACAGATGAGGACTGCCTCCCCGAGACCCTCGCGTTCAACGAGCGGTACGCGGCCGCCGCGGCGAGCCGTCCCGCACGCGGGCGGGCCCCGGACGCGCGCACCCTGGCGCTCCTGCGGCGCAACCGGCTCGGCGGCGACACGCCACCGGAGAGACTGCCGCACGGCCAGGACCGCGTCGTCGGGAACGGGGTGCCGGTGCGGGTCTTCGTGCCGGACCTCGTGGACGGCGTATATCTGCACTTCCACGGCGGCGGCTGGGCGTTCGGCTCGGCGGGCGGGCAGGACGAGCGGCTGTGGCGGCTCGCCGGGCAGGCGCGGCTGGCCGTGGTGAGCGTGGACTACCGGCTCGCGCCGGAACACCCGTTCCCCGCCGGACCTGACGACTGCGAGACGGCCGCCCGCTGGCTGGTGGAGCACGCCGCGGCCGAGTTCGGCACCGAACGGCTGCTGATCGGCGGCGAATCGGCCGGTGCGCACCTGGGCGTCGGCACGCTGCTGCGCCTGCGCGACCGGCACGGCATCACGGGGGCGTTCCGCGCCGCCCACCTGCTCTTCGGCCCGTACGACCTGTCGATGACCCCGAGCCAGCGCACGTTCGGCTCCCGGGGGCTGCTGAGCGGCACGGACTCCCTCCGGGGCAGCTACGAGCTGTTCACGCCGGGGATGGGGGAGGAGCAGCGCCGCGATCCCGAGGTGTCGCCCCTGTTCGCTGAGCTGGCCGGGATGCCGCCCGCGCGGATCGTCGTCGGCACCGAGGACCCGCTGCTGGACGACTCGCTCTTCCTGGCCCAGCGCTGGGAGGCGGCCGGTGCGGCCGTACAGCTCGGCGTCGTCGCCGGGGCGATGCACGGCTTCACCCTGTTCCCGCTGACCGTGACCGCGCGGGAACTGCGGCGCGAGCGGGACTTCCTGGCCGCCGCGTGACGCTGGCGTCGGCCGCGCCGGTAGCGTCACCGTCATGAACCGGACCGCACGGCTGTACGCGCTGGTGGAGGAGCTCCGCGCGGCGGCGCCACGCCCGCTCACCGTCGCGGCGCTCGCCGCGCGGTTCGAGGTCAGCGCCCGCACGGTGCAGCGCGACCTGCAGACCCTGATGGAGACCGGCGTCCCGGTGCGCTCCGTCACCGGCCGGGGCGGCGGCTGGTCCATCGACCCGGAGATGACCCTGCCCCCGGTCCACTTCACCGCCGGCGAGGCCGCAGCGCTGACCGCCGCGCTCGCCGCGACCGGCGCCACCACGCCCTACGCGGACGCCGCCCGTACGGCGGCCCAGAAGATCACGGCCTCGATCGCCGGTCCCGCCTCGGCGGCGGCCAGGGAGCTCGCCGCGCGGATCGTCGCCCTGCCGACAGGCCGCGGCTCCGCCGTCCGTACGGCGGTGGAGCGCGCCCTCGCCCGCAACCTGGTGCTGCGGCTGTCCTACACCGACGCGGCGGGCCGCGCGAGCGACCGCGTCGTGGAACCGGCCGGACTGCTCACCGCGGACGGCCGCTGGTACCTCATCGCCTGGTGCCGTACGCGCGGGGCGGGCCGGGGCTTCCGGCTGGACCGGATCGTGGAGGCGGAGCCGACCGGTGAGCAGGCCCGGCCCCACGACCTGGCCGAACTGCTGCTCGGCTCGGCCGGGGCGGGCGCGGTGCGGCCCACCGCGCTGACCCCGCTCACCCGGTGACCGTGACGCCGTCCCGGGTGCCGTCACCGAGGCCGCTCAGCGCCTCCATGGCCGCACGCTCCACGCGCGCGAGGTCGCCGAGGACGGCGCCCGCCCGTACGAGGGGACGGGTGTCACCCGACTCACCCGTCTCGCCCGTCTCGCCCGACTCGCCCGGCCCACCGGCCTCGGCGATGAGCGCCGCGGTCTCCGTCCAGAGCGTGGCCGCCTCGGCGTACAGCCGGTGCCCGGTGCGCAGACGGTGGTCGTCGAGGAGTTCGAGGGACTCGGCGAGGAAGTCGCGGTAGAGGTTGCGGAAGAGGGCGCCGCCGGTGCCGCCCCGCTCCATCAGGAAGGCGGCCCGCGGCAGATCGCGCCGCGGATCGTCCGTGCGTGAGAGCCAGGTGGGGACGAGCCGTGCCGCCTTCGCGATGCCCCGGTGGCCGAGGTTGGCGATGGGCGGATGGAGGAACGCGTCGGCGCACGCGGTGATCGCGGGCACGAGGTGCTCCCGGGGCAAGGGAGGGCCGTTCGGCGCCGTGAGGGTGAACGACCGGTGCCTCGCCGTCATCGGACCGCGCGCGGCCCTCGCCCGGGCGAGGCTCGCCAGGCTCGTGGCCACCGCCCCGCCCTGCTGCTCGGTGTCCACGAGGTGGGCGTCGCGGTCGTCGTAGCCGTACATGGCCACGACATGGCCGCCGAAGTGCACCTTCGTGGCGAAGTGGTCCAGGTGGTAGCTGTCGAGCTGGAGCCCGACGGGCCGTCCGGCGCCGAGCGGGGCGGCCACGTTCTCCCATGCCCTGCGGGCCGAGCCGGTCTCCTTGACCTGGAGGTCCAGTCCCAGGCGGGCGGCCAGGTTCCGGGTCAGCTCGAAGGGCCTGACCCGGCCGCCGAGGAAGGGGAAGTCCATGTTCTTGCTGTCCCAGTAGACGAAGGACAGCCCGGCGCCGAGCCCGAAGAGCATCGGCTCGGACAGCTCCAGCCCCTCGTGCCGCAGCAGCACCCCCAGGGCGGTCGTCTCGCAGTGCCGCATGCCGCGCGGATCGATGCCGCTCACCCGTGTGTCGCTCGCCTGCGTCATGCCGCGCCCTCCTCGACGGGAACGACCACCCGGGTCGTCAGCTCCTCCTGCGGTGCCTCGTCTGGCCCGACGAGATACGCCTCGCGTACGGGCGCGCGCGGCCGCAGCCCCTGCTCGTGCACGGCCGCGAACAGCGCGTTGTACGCCAGGGGCACCTCGGCGTAGGACCCGATGTGCGTGGTCGCGGCGGCGCGCCCGCCGGGCAGCTCCTCGCACTCCACGCCGGGCACCGCGACGTCCCGCGGCACCCGCGCCCCGACGGCGATCTCCATCCGCTCCGCCAGGTCCAGCGGGTACAGCCCCCACAGCGGCGGCTCCCACGCCACCCCCGCCCCGCCGAGCGCGGAGAGCAGCCGGCCGACGCACGCCCCGACCGTCTCCCCGATCTCCGGGGGAGCGCAGCGCGAGCGTACGACCGCGAGGCGCCGCTCCGGCTCGCCGCCCAGCTCCACCTCGTAACCGGGCAGACCGCCCGCCGCGAGCCGCTCCAGCATCCGCATCCGCGCCTGGTCCCTGCTGATCCGCTCGGCGACCCGGTCCCGCTCCGTGCGCAGGATCCGCGCCCGGTCCTCCGGTCCGGCGGCCAGCGCCCGGGCGATGACGGGCAGGGGGAGGTCCATCTCGCGGAGCAGCGCGATGGTCAGGGCGTCGCGCGCCTGCTCCGGCGCGTAGGAGCGGTAGCCCGTACGGGCGTCCACGTGGGCGGGGCCGAGCAGGCCGGTCTCGTCGTAGTGCCGCAGCTGTTTGACGCTGAGGCGGCAGAGGCGGGCGAAGCGCCCGATGGTGAGGAGTTCGTCGCGCACGCCCTCATGGTGGACTCTCCTACGGGGGGAGAGTCCACCGCCGCGCGGTCATGACCCTCGGTCACGCTCGTCCCTCCAGCGGTCTGCCCAGCGGTGCGCGGAACTGCTCGACCATCGCCGCGTAGCCGCTGCCGCCGTGCCCGTCGGCCACCGCCCGTTCGGCCAGGGCCTTGAGGAAGCGGGGGAGTTCCGCGCTGACTCCCAGGCACCTGCTCTCCTCGACGACGTGCTCCATCGCCGCGAGGTGGGTGTCGAGGGTGGACTCCGGCTCCGAGTACGCGCCGTCGTCGATCTGCCGTGCGAAGCCGGGCAGCCAGCCCGCCGTGCTCTCGATCCCCTTCCGGGCGATCGGGGTGAACGCGACGGCATCCACCCCCGCCGCCTTGAGCAGCGCGGCACCCTGCAGATAGCCGTTCAGCATGCTCCACATCAGGCTCAGCGCGGCGACCTCGTGCAGCGCCGTCAGCCCGTGGTCGTCGCCGAGGTGAGCCGTCTCGCCGCCGAGGCTCCGCAGCGTGGGCTCGTACGTCGCAAAGGCCGGCAGGGGCCCGCTGAAGACGACGGTGACGCCCGCCGCTCCGACCTCGGCGGGAACGGCCATGATCGCGCCGTCGAGGTAGGCGGCACCGTGCCGCGCCGCCCACGCGGCGGTCTCCCTGGCCTGCGCGGAGGTGCCCGACGACAGGTTCACCAGGGTCCGGCCGTCGAGCGAGTCCCGCACGGGATCGAGGAGTCCGCGCACCGCCGCGGTGTCCGTCACGCAGACGACCGTCAACGGGCTCGCCGTGACGGCCGTGGTGACGGAATCGGCCAGGGCCGCGCCCTGGGCGACGAGTTCCCCGGCCTTCTCCGGGCTGCGGTTCCACACGGTCGTGGGGTGACCGGCGCGCAGGAAGGCCCCTGCCAGCGCCCGGCCCATCGCACCCAGGCCGATGACCGTCACGGACGTACGGCCGTCGTCAGAACCCTCGGGACCACGCATCAACTTCTCCTTCCGAAGGGGCCGTTCCCGGCCACCGCCGTATCGTGGGCCTTCACACCGGTATGAAGGTCAAGGAGAACGGCTGATGCTGATCGGCGAGCTGAGCCGGCGCACCGGGGTCCGCACCCACCAGCTGCGCTACTACGAGGCCCAGGGCCTCCTCCGTCCCGAGCGCGACTCCAACGGCTACCGCGCGTACGACGAGGACGCCGTGCTGGCCGTGACCCAGGTGCGCAAGCTGCTCGCGGCCGGGCTGCCCACGGACGAGATCGAGTTCCTGCTGCCCTGCGCCACGGGCACGGCCCCGGACCTCAAGCCCTGCCCCGAACTCCTGGACGCCCTCCACGCCCGCCTGGCCGCCCTCGACGCCCACATCGCCACGCTCACCCGCACGCGCGGGGCCCTGCGCGAGTACGTCGAGGCCACGGAGGCGTTCGCGGCCGGGGTAGGCCAAGGGGTAGGGGAAGGGGTAGGGGAAGGGGAAGGGCAGTAGGCCCGAGCACGCGCCGGGCGGTCCGTTCCCTATGTCCTGGGGTCCGCGCCCATCAGGCGGTACATGCCGACCGAGTCGTGCGTGGCGGTGTCGGCGAAGCCGAACTTCTCGTAGAGGAAGCGCGCGGGGCCGTCCGCGATCAGTGAGACGTAGGCGGTGGCGGGCGCCCGGCGCTCCAGCTCCTCGGTGAGGGCCGCCATGATGTGCTTGCCGAGGCCGAGTCCCTGGTGGGCGGGGTGCACGCAGATGTCGACGACCTGGAACGCGGTGCCGCCGTCGCCGATGATCCGCCCCATGCCGATGGGCCGCCCCTCATGGTGGAGGACCACGCCGTACCAGGTGTGGGGGAGGGCGACGGCGACCGCCTCGGGGTCCTTGTCGGAGAGGCCCGCCTCGGTGCGCAGGCGGCGGAAGTCGTCGACGGAGGGCACGCCCTCACGGAGCTCGTAAGGCTCACTCAAGCTCTTCATGTATTACACGTTACAGGTCGCCGTCCCGTCGGCTCAGCCTGGCCCGAGCGCCTTGACGTACCAGTGGTCCGCCTTGCCGTGCCCTTCGTACGGCGCGGACTCCTCGTAACCGTGCCGGGTGTACAGGGCCCGCGCCTCGGTGAGCTGCGTGTTGGTCTCGCACACGAGCCGGACCGCGCCCAGCCTCCTGGCCGCCTCCTCGACGGCGAGGAGCAGGCCCCGGCCCAGACCCGCTCCCCTCCCCGCGGGGTGCACGTACATCCTCTTGAGCTCGGCGGTCCCGGGATCGGCTCGCAGCAGCCGCAGCCCCGCGCAGCCCAGGAACTCGCCCCCGCCGCCGCGCGCGACGAGGAACTCGCCGTCGGGCGGACGGAGGTCGGTGTGCGGGTCCTCGGCGAGCACCGCGCGGATCTCCGCCTCCGTACCCGGACGCCCCAGCACCCGCCGCCCCATCTCGGCGAAGTACTGGCGCATCACCTCGTCGACGTCCGCGCCGGTGACGGGCTCCCTATCGATGGTCCAGGTCGGCATGCGGGACATGGTCCCGGACCTGCCCGCGGCCGTCCATGGCGGGGACACCCGCGTTCCGGGTCCCGGGCCCCGGTGTGCGAGCCGTTCCCCGTGTGGCTCAGATGGGGTCGCTGGTGTAGATCCTCGTGTTCGACTGGCTGCCGATGAAGGGCTTGTTGACGGCCCAGAGCCAGGCGTCCTGGTACTCCGGCACGTCGAAGTTGCACCTCACCCAGCCCGCGTCGCTGCCGCGCTCGTTGAAGCACTCGCGGCCCCAGCGCGCCGGGAGCTTCGACTTGATCGTGCCCGCGACGGAGTCGCCGTTCGCCTTCGTGTCCTTGACCCAGACGAGGTCCCCGGCCGCGACGAAGCACGACTTCGCGCCCGGCGTCGACACGCACTTGGCACCCGACGGCGGCGCACCGCTCGGGGTGCCGTTCGCGGCCGTTGCCATGGTCGCCGTCCCGGCGGTGATGAGTACCGCCGCGGGAACCGCTATCAGCGCGCGCCCAAGTCCGTTCATGTGCACTCCCGTTGGTGAGATGTCCGTGCCGTGTCGACCCGGCCATTCAACATCAACACCGGATCGTGGCCGCCGCCGCCCTCCCCTCTCCCCGGGCTCTTGCTTCATATAGTGCACCGCGCAATAATGAGACCTGCTGTACGGATGGAGGAGGCGGGAGCGAGCCGTGAAGCTGCGTCGAGGGGACCGAGATCTGGCCGGGCTGACGGTGCTGGCGTTGCTGTGGACGGGACCGCGGCACACGTACGACATGCACCGGCTGATGCTCGACTGGCACAAGGACTTCGTGACGGGGCTGCCGCGGAGCATGTACCACGCCGTGGACCGGCTCCTGCGCGACGGTTTCATCGAGCCGGTCGGCGCCGAGCGCCCCGGCCCGCGCCCGGAGCGTACGGTCTACGCGCTGACCAAGGCGGGCGCGCGCGAACTGCACGAACGTGAGCGGCGGTTGCTGCGCGTGCCCGACCGGGACTCCACCCTCCTGGTCGCCGCGCTCTCCTTCCTCGGCGTCCTGCCGCCCGGCGAGGCGGCCGAGGCGCTCCGTCAGCGCGTCACCGCGCTGACGGAGGAGACCTCGGCGTTGAGCACCGAACTGGAGGCCGTCTCCGGGGAGCTGCCCCGACTGCTCCTGCTGGAGACGGAGTACGAGCGCGTGCGGAGGGAAGCGGAGCTCGCCTGGGTACGGGCCGTGGCCGAGGACATCGGCGCCGGGAAGCTCCAGTGGTCCCGGGAGCAGCTCGCGGCCCAGGAGGGACGGACGCTGCCGCCCGAGGAGACGGAGGAGACGGAGACCGGCACGGACGAGTGACCGTACAAGTCCGGGCGGGGCGCTGCCACGCCCCGCCCGGATCAAGGAACCACTGCCCGCGTTCCCGCCGGTGCGGCTCCCCTCTGGCAGAGCAGAGCCTAGCCAGGGGACGTGGGTGAAGGGAAACACCTACCGACCTGGAGTGATCAGAATGACGCACACCACACTCGACGCCGAGCCCCACCGCCCGGCGATCACGGCCACGCTCGAACGGATCGCCGAGGCGTGGAACGCGGGGGACGCGGCCGCGTACGCCGCGGAGTTCACGGAGGACGCCAGCTACGTCGCCTTCCACGGCCAGATCATGCGCGGGCGCCCGGAGATCGAGCACGTGCACCGCATGCTCTTCGACGGCCCGCTGCGGGGCTCCCACATGGAGGACCTGGGCAGCACCACGGGCACCGGCGTCCCGCCGAGGCTCGTCCGCCCTGGCGTCGCCGTGGTCGTAGAGGCGGGGGGAATCCGGCTCGACGGCGCCGCCGAACTGACGGACGACCGCCGGTCGGTCCTGACGTTCGTGCTCGTGGAGGAGGAGGGCGGGGTCTGGCGGATCGCCGCGTTCCAGAACACCCGCCAGCAGGTGCTGGAGGGCGGACCCGGCATGGCCCGGACTCCCCAGTAGGAGCCTCCGGCAGCCTGTACGGCGCACGAAAACTGTGGGCCGCCCCGCGCGCCGTACGGGCAAGATACGGACGTGGATCCCCTTCTCTGCGGGCTCGCCGCCAACCCGGCCCTGCCCGACGCACTCGTCGACCGGCTCCTCGCACACGCGGACGCCGATGTCGCCGCGAGCCTGGCCGGTCGCGCCGGACTGAGCCG
The DNA here is from genome assembly GCF_043202595.1 of Streptomyces sp. NPDC048172. Taxonomy (NCBI): domain Bacteria; kingdom Bacillati; phylum Actinomycetota; class Actinomycetes; order Kitasatosporales; family Streptomycetaceae; genus Streptomyces; species Streptomyces sp. NPDC048172. The sequence goes on along the minus strand of NZ_JBIDAT010000006.1, from coordinate 77,152 downwards.
CGCGCAGGTCCGTGCGCTGGCCACCTGCGCGGAGGAGACGGCCGTACAGCTCGCGTACGACGGCAAGCTCACCGCAGCCGATGTCGACCCGGTCGCACAGCCCCTCGCGGCCCTCGCCCTGCTCGACCAGGGCGAGGGAAAGCCGGAATGGCCCCGCCTCCTCGCGGCGGACCCCTTCGTGGAACACCGGGAGAAACTGGCCGCCTGCCCCGCTCTTCCGCCCGATGTGCTGGACGCGCTCGCGGCCGACCCGGACGTACGCGTCATCGCCGAACTGGCGCTGTGGGCAGGCCTGGACGGTCCGGGCCAGCCGGCTGGGGCGGACCAGGTGGACCAGCCGGGCCGGTCGGGCCAGGCGGATCAGCTGGGCCGGTCGGGCCAGGCGGACGGGTCGGGCCGGTCGGATCGGGCGGATCGGGCGGATCATCCGGGCCGGTCGGGCCGAGCGGGCCAGGCAGACGGGCTGGATCAGTCGGGCAGGTCGGGCCAGCCGGATCGGGTGGGTCAGCCGGATCGGGTGGGCCAGCTGGACTGGCCGGTCCGGTCGGATCATCCGGGCCAGCCGGATCGGGTGGGCCAAGCGGACTGGGTGGCCCAGCCGGATCAGTCGGACCAGCCGAGCCAGGTGGATCTGGCGGATCATCCGGGCCGGTTGGATCAGCCGGTCCGGTCGGGCCAGTCGGACTGGGTGGGCCAGCCGGATCAGCCGAGCCGGGCGGATCAGGCGGAGCAGCCGCGCCAGGCGGGCCAGCCGGATCAGGCGGATCAGGCGGACCGGTTGGGTCAGCCGGGCCATCCGGGCCATCCGGGCCGGGCGGGCCAGCCGGGCCAGGCGGGCCAGCCGGGCCGGGTGGGGCAGGTGGTCGCGTTGCTGGCGCGGTTGGCCCGGCACTCGCACGTTGAGGTGCGCAGTGCGGTGGCGGCGAATGTGGCCGCGCCGTCGGACGTTCTGGCCGCGCTGGTCACGGGAGAGGGACTGCCCCCGGCGCTCCGATGCCTGGTCTGTGACCGTGAGGCGACGCCGTTCACGCACGATCCGTACTGCGCGCGGGCGGAGTGCACGCTGCGGCCGGGCGCCGCCTGCGACGGCTCGCACCAGTCCACCGTGCACGAGTTGTACGAGCGCGCGCTGAGCAATCCGGCCACGCCCATCGACGTGCTCACCGGCTTCGCCGACCACCCCTCGACGCTGCTGCGCTGGCGCCTCGCCGCCCGCCCCGATCTGCCGCCGCACCTCGCCGAACGGCTCGCCGACGACCCCGCGCCCGGAGTGCGGGCGGACCTCGCCGCGAACCCCGCGATCGGCGAGGGGACGATGCGACGCCTGGCGGAGGACCGTGACCCGGATGTACGCCGTGACCTCGCGTCGAATCCGCGGGTGCCGCTCGACGTACTGACGCGGCTGGCCTCCGGCACGAAGACCGGCGCGACGCTGCTGCCCCGTATCGCTGCCGCCTCGCCCGAGGAGGTCGTCGCGCTGGCGGCGTCCCCGCGACCGGGCGTACGGATGCTGCTCGCCGAGCGCCGCGATCTGCCGGACGCGATCCGTGACGCGCTCGCCACGGACCCCGACGCCAAGGTGGTGAAGTCCGTCGCCGGGCACCCGGGCCTGACCGGAGCTCAGCTCCGCGCCATGGTCGAACGTCACGGCACCCGCGTCATGGCCATGGTGGCGGCCAACCCGGACGTACCCCCTGCCCTGCTGGAGGATCTGGCACGGCACACCCCGCCGGTGAAGAAGGCGCTCCGGGCGGTGGCCCGGCACCCCGGCGCGACCCCGCGCGCGCTGCTCGCCTGCCTGTCGGACGTACGCGCGAGGCGCCTCGCCGCCGCGCACCCGGCCCTGCCCCCGCGGACCGTCGCCGAACTGCTGGCCGACGAGGACCCCCAGGTGGCCGAGGCGGCGGCAGCCAACCCGGCGCTGCCGCGCACGCTGATGACGCGCACGCTGATGACGCGGCTGTGCCCGGCCTCTTGACCGCGCCGCGCGCCGGGGTCTTACTTTTACTAGGTTCCTAGGCAAGAGGAACAAGCGTGGGGGTGGCCCGTGTTCGTCTTCCACTTGGCTTCGTCGTCCGGAGTGCCGCCGTACCTGCAGCTCGTTCATCAGGTGCGCGGTGCGTTGCTGCTCGGGTACCTGGTGCCCGGCGACCGACTGCCGCTGATCCGTGAGGTGGTGGCCGAGCTCGCCATCAACCCCAACACCGTGGCCAAGGCGTACCGTCAGCTCGAACTCGAAGGGCTGGCCGAGGGGCGGCCGGGGCTCGGGACGTTCGTGGCCGACTCCCCGCGCACGGCGGTGCCGCACGGCAGTTACGCGGCGCTGCGCCGCGACCTCGAGGGCTGGCTGCGCCGGGCGGACGCGGCGGGGCTCGACGACGCGGACGTCACGGCGCTGATCGCGGCGATCCGCCGCCGGGAGGACGGCGGCCGGGCGGGAGTCGCGTGATGACCGCGCCGCCCTGTGAGGACGTCGCCGTCCGGGCCGAGGGCCTGACCAAGCGGTACGGCAAGACGTACGCCCTCGACGACTGTGATCTCGTACTGCCCTCGGGGCACGTCGTGGCCCTGGTCGGACCCAACGGCGCGGGCAAGACCACGCTGTTACGGCTGATCTCCGGCCTGCTCCGGCCCACCTCCGGCCGGGTCTCCGTGCTGGGCGTGACGGCGCCCGCCGGCACCGTCGACATCGCCGACACCGCCGCCGCCCTGGCCCGCGTCGGCTACGTGGCCCAGGAGCATCCCCTCTACCGGCGCTTCACGGTGAGCGAGCTGCTGCGGTTCGGACGCGAGCTGAACCCGGGCTGGGACGCGGACCTCGGGCGCGAGCGCCTCGCCGACCTGGACATTCCCCTGGACCGGCGGGCCGCCGAGCTGTCCGGCGGCCAGCAGGCGCAGGTGGCGCTCGTGCTGGCGCTGGCCAAGCGCCCCCGTCTCCTCGTCCTGGACGAACCGCTCGCCCAGCTCGATCCGCTCGCCCGGCGGGAGTTCCTGAGCACCCTGATGGCGGCGGTGGCGGAGGACGGCATCACGGTGCTCTTCTCCTCCCACGTGGTCTCCGAACTGGAGCGCGTGTGCGACTGGCTGGTGCTCATCGCGGGAGGCCGGATCCACCTCTCCTCCGACGTGGACACCCTCCTCGCCGACCACCGGCTGCTGGTCGGTCCGCGCAACGGCCATGACGAGACCCTGGGCAGCGCAGAAGGGGTGCTGACGGTCGCGCTCGGCGCCCGCCACGTCAACGTGGTGGCCCGCACCGGCACGGGACCCGTCTCTCCCGGCTGGGAGGCCCATCCGCTCGGGCTGGAGGACCTGGTGCACGCCTACCTCCAGCACGCGCGCACCGCGCCCCCGGCCCCGGCCAAGGAGGTCCGGCTGCCATGAAATGGCTGATCTGGCGCCAGCACCGCGCCGACGCGGCGGTGCTGCTCACGGTGCTCGCCCTGACCGCGCTCGCCCTGGTGCCCAACGCCCTCGACATGCACCACCTGTTCGAGACCTCCGGCGCGGCGGAGTGTCTCGCCGCCGAACGCGGCGGCTGCCGGAGCGCCTTCCTGCAGGACATCGCCGACGGATACCAGCCCTACATCAACAGCGTCGTCCCCTGGCTGGTCGTTCTCCCCGCCGCCTGCGGGATGTTCCTGGGCGCACCCCTGCTCGCCCGCGAGTACGAGCACGGGACCTGGCAACTGGCCTGGTCCCAGTCCGTTCCGCGCACCCGGTGGCTGACCGGCAAGCTCCTGGCGGTGGGCGTCGCGGTCGTCCTCACCACCGCCGCCACGTCCTGGCTGGTGACCTGGTGGTTCTCCGCCGACGCGAAGGTCAAGGGCCGCCTAGACATGGCCTTCTCGGTCCAGGGCCTCGTCTATCCCGCCCACGCGCTGTTCGCCTTCGCCGCCGGAGCACTGGCCGGTTGCCTGCTGCGCCGCACGCTGCCCGCGATGGCCGCGACGCTGACCGTCTATCTGGCGGTGCGCGTCCCCGTGGAGACGCAGCTGCGGATGCGTCTGCTGCCGCCCCGCGAACTGGTCCTGGACCCCACGAGGAAGAACGTCCACCTGCTCCAGCCCGGCCCGGCGGACCGCGTCCTCGGCCAAGGACTGACCGGCCCCGACGGGCAGCACCTGTCCAAGGCCACCGCGGACACCCTGGCCGCCGAGGTCCCGCGCGGCGCATGGCCCCGGTACCTGCACGACCACGGGCTGCGGGACTGGTACGTCTACCAGCCCGCCGACCGCTTCTGGACACTGCAGGCCATCGAGGCCGGTCTGTTCCTGGCCCTGACCGCGATCCTCCTCGCGACACTGCTCGTCCGGATACGCCGTCGTCCCGTCTGACGGCCCGGCCCGGCCCGGCTCGGCCCGGCCCGCGCCCGACGTCGTCAGGACGTAGCGGGCCCCTGGGTGCGCTCCAGGACGACGACCGGGATCTGCCTTCCGGAGGCTGCCTCGAACTCGGCGAACTTCGGGACGAGCGCCACCTCTCGGGCCCAGATCCGCTCGCGCTCCGCGCCCTCCGCGAGGCGAGCCGTGACCGGCACGGTCTCCGTGCCCACCTCGATGGTGGTCCGTGGATTCGCCATCAGGTTGTGGTACCAGACCGGATGACGCGGGCTGCCGCCGTGGGTACCGAAGACGGCCCAGTTGTCGCCGACCGGCTGGAAGAACAGAGGGCTGATCCGGGCGCGCCCGGTCCTGGCCCCGGTGTGGTGGACGAGGATGAGCGGCATGCCTCGCTCGTCGAACCCCGGTATGCGGGGCGGCACGGGACGGCCCGCGGCGAAATCCTCCTCGCTGCTCCACGGCACGTACCCGGCGTTGGCCCGGAACTCGGCGATGATCTGTTCGTTCCAGCTGCTCTTCGCGGTGGTGGCGGTGGTGGCGGCGGTGGCGGACGGGTCGTCGGACATGGCATCCCCTTCACTATCCGGAGCACTTGCTCCTCAACGTAGCACGAGGCGGAGCGCGCGCTCCGCTTAAGGGGTTCAAGGGGATATGCTCGACCGCATGGCAGCGGCTGAACAAGAAGGCACCACCCGGCGTCGCGCGCCGCGCGTGGACGCGGTCCGCAACCGGGAAGCGATCATGGACGTCGCCGCCGAGGTGCTGGCCGAGCAGGGCACGGCCGTGGACGTACGGGAGATCGCCCGCCGCGCCGGAGTGGGCATGGGCACCATCTACCGGCACTTCCCGAAGAAGGAGGACCTCGTCCGCACGGTCCTGCACCGGGACTTCTCCAAGTGGGCGGAATCCGCCCGCCGCGCGGCGATCGACGCCGAGGAGCCCTGGGCGGCGCTGACCGACTTCTACCAGCAGGCCCTGACCGGTTACGCACGCCACCGCGCCATCATGGAGAACTCCGCGCTGACCTGGTCGGATCCCGATCTGGAGGGCCTTGAGCAGCTCCGCCTCGTCATCGAGCAGCTGTGCGCCCGTGCCCACGCGGCGGAGTTGCTGCGCCCCGGCGTGACCACGGACGACCTGCTGCTCCTGCTGGTCTCGCTGGGCCACGTCGTCCAGTTCACCGATCAGTGCCGCCCGCAGATGTGGAACAGGCTGTTGCACATCTCCCTCGACGGGCTGCGCGCCGACCACCGTGCGCCGCTGCCCGCCGAGTAGCACTCCGCCACGTACGGACGGCTACGAGTCCGTGCCCTCCGGGCGCAGCCGGATCTGCGCGGTCGGCGGCAGCGTCGCGGGGTCGGCGTCCAGGTCGAGGGCGTGGAATCCCTCGCCCTCCGCCAGTTGGTACTCCCAGCTCAGGGCGCGGGTGACCACGCCGGTGACCGGATGGTCCAGGTAGAAGCGCCGCCAGTCCTGCCAGCGCCAGGTGCGCTTGTCGTCGGCCAGGGCGGCGAGGCGGGACCGCTCCTCGGCGACGGTGGCCTGGATGCCCTTGGCGTGACGCCGCACGCCGTCGACGTCCTGGGGCCACGTGCGCTTCTTGTAGCCGGTGGGTGACCTGAACGGTGCCGTGGTGCGGAGGGTGGTGCCGTCCTCCTCGATCCAGTCGACGGTGACCTGCCCGCTCGGGTGCACGGTGATCACGGCGTCCAGCCCGGCGTTCCACCACAGGGCGCCGTGGCCGATCCAGCCGATCGTCAGCGTCCCGTCCTTCTCCAGGCCGTGCCGGGGAACGGTGCGCTCGGCCACCTCGTGCGGCGGGACGCCGAGCCGCGCCGCGGCCTTCTTCACCGACTTCACCAGCACCCTCTGGGGATGCCGGGAAGGCGACACCCAGTAGTGCAGGTCCCAGAGCTCGTCCATCGCCGCCAGGCCGGGCAGTTCACCCAGCGAGGCGAACGCGGCACCGGCGAGATCGTCGTCCACGCGGTAGAAGGTCTCCATGGCCTGCGCGGTCTTACGGGCCAGCACCGCGAGGTCGGCGGCCAGCGGCGCCGGGTCCTGCCGGACCCACCCCGCGGCGAGCGTGCAGCCGATCGCCAGACTCCACGCGGGGGAGGGCGGTTTGGTCTGGCCCAGCTCCCGGATCACGTGGTCGGGCTCCGTGGCCCCGTGGAAGGAATGTCCTGCGGCCAGCTCCCGGACCGCGTACCGGACCAGGTCCTCGGCGCCGTCCGCCTTGAGCAGCTGCCTGGTGCGGCGCTTCCACGCCGTATCGACCTTGTACCGCCAGTTCCAGAACTCGGTGGCTGTGCCGAGGTGGCAGACGAGCTGGGCCAGGTCCGCGGGCAGACCGGTCAGGCGGTCCCGGGTACGCACGCTCCACGCGTTGCCCGCGTCGAGCAGGTGCGTGACGGATGTCGATTCGCTCATGCCTTGATCATGCCAAGGGGGACTGACAATCGAAGAACTCGTTCAGGGTGACCAACCGCAGTGCGTACGGCGCGTGATCCGCCCGGCAGACTGGGGCCATGGACGCAGGACTCGCCGCGCTGCTGGGCGCCGCCGTCGGTTCTCTCGCGACCCTGGGTGCCGCGATCGTCAACGGCCGTGCGCAGGCCCGGACTCAGCGGGACCAGTGGCGCCGTCAGCAACGCCGCGACGCGTACGCCGGATACCTCGGCGCGCTCCATGACCGCGACATCGCCATGGACGCGGTTCTCGACACACTGCGCTCGGACGACCCCGATCTGCCGGACCTCGACGAGAGGACAGACCGTTTCATCGGCCTGGCCCGCGAAGTGCACCGCGCAGCGGAGATCGTCATTCTGGAGGGCCCGGCATCCCTCGCCGAGGCCGCCGGACGCGTCACTCACGCCTCCAGCGACCTCTCGCAGCTCGTGCGGCGCATGGCGGAACGCGCTCGCGAACGGGACACCACCGGCAAGGCCGAGGACGTCGCCCTCGCCGCCGCACGCGAACGCGCGCTCTACCAGGCGGTGAAGGACTTCCGCCACGCCGCCCGCGACACGATCGACGGCGCGGACTGACACGTCGCCGGCCCGGCCTGCGCGTCATGGAGGAGGCGGCGGCGCCACGTCGGACGAGGCGCAGGGGCCCGTCGTTCCGGTCAGCGCTTCTGGCTCGCGCCCGCGCCCGAACCCTTGCCGCAGAACTCGGCCTCGACGACGCCCCCGTAGGTCGAGGCGTCCCAGTCGCCGTTGAGGTTGAACGTCAGGTGGTGCTTGCCGTCCTTGGTGGCGGCCGTGCCCGACAGGGAGCCGTTGGCGCGGCCCGTCTTGCCGAACACCTTGACGCCGCAGGGCAGGGTGACGGACTCGACGCCGAGTCCGTAGCCGAAGCCCTTCTGCTCCGCGGGGACGGTCGTCAGCATCTCCCGCAGGGCCGCGGGGCGGAGCAGCTTGCCGGTGAGGAGGGAGTGGAGGAACGTGTTCACGTCGCCGGTGGTGGAGGTCGCCTCGCCCGCGGCGCCGAGCCAGGTCATGTTCTGCCGGGTGGCGTCGACGACCGGCGCGCCGGGCCGCTTGTCGCGCAGCTTGGAGTAGCCGACCGGGTGGGGGCGCGGCAGCGAGGCCCGCTGCCCGGGGAACGAGGTCTCGCGCAGCCGGAGCGGCCGCAGGACCCGGCGCTCGGCCTCGTGGGCGTAGGAGTGCCCGGTCACCTTCTCGACGACCATTCCCGCCAGGACGAAGTTGGTGTTGGCGTACGAGGCGGACGCGCCCGGCGCGTGCTGCGGGGCGCGCTTCATCGCCAGCGCGACGAGATCCGCCGGGCGGTGGGTGTCGTACCGGTGCTCCGGGAAGCCCGCTCCGGACGTGCGGCGCTGGAACTCGGGGTCGGCGGTGTACTCGTTGAGCCCGCTGGTGTGGTTGAGCAGCTGGCGGAGAGTGATCTTCCGCCCGTCGTTGCCGTTGCCGCGCACGACCCCGGGGAGCCAGTGGTCGACGGTGTCGTCCAGGTCGAGGCGCCCCTCCTGCTGGAGCTGGAGCAGCACGGTGGCGACGAAGACCTTGGTGATGCTCGCGGCCCGGAAGTGGTCCGCGCGGCTCCGCTTGCGGTGCGTCTTCGTGTCCGCGTACCCGGCCGTCCCGAACCAGGTGTTCCCGTTCTTCCACGTCTCGGCGGCGGCGCCCGGGAGCCCGCCCTTCTCGACCACGGCCCGCAGCGCCTCACGGGTCGCCCGGTGATCGTCGGCCGACGCGTCGGACGGGGAGGCGAGGACGGCGTTCGCGGTCACGCCCGCCCCGGCCAGCGTGGCCAGGGCGAGGGCGACGGCGGTCGCACGGGCGGGGGTGCTGAGCGTGCGGCGGCGGTGTGTTCCTGAAGTGCTTGTTCGCATGCCAGGAGGCTAGGAAGCGAGGCACCCCCGGCGGCATCGACGAAAGTAAACCGCTGTCCTGACCTTCGTACTGCCTTCCGCGGCGGGGCGCGGCGGGGCGCGGCGCTCAGCTCCTGGCCAGCGCTCGTTCGAGGAGGGGGAGCAGTCGGTCCCAGTGGCGCTGCAGCCCCTCGGGGCTGAAGGCGGAGGTGTCGGACATGGTGAAGCCGTGGACGGTGTCCGGGTAGAGCTCGGTGGTGTACGTGACACCCGCGGCGTCCAGCGAGGTGCGGAGCTCGGCGAGGGCCTCGGGCGTCAAGTCGCCCTCCGCGAGGCCGAGATGGACCTCCGCGGTGAGCTCGGGGACGCCGAGGTGCGCGCTGTCGGGCGCGTCGGTGACCAGGAGGCCGGGGTGGAAACCGGCGAGCGCGCCGACCAGTCCGGGGTGGGCCGCCGCGGTGCGCAGCGCCAGGGCGGCGCCCAAGCAGTAGCCGATCACGCCGACCGGTCCGTCGCCGACCTCGGGCCGGGCGGTGAGGAAGGTGAGGTAGGCGTCGGCGTCGCTCAGGACCCGCTCGGCGGTGTGCTCCTGGATCAGGGGCATCAGCTCGGTGAAGAGGGCGGGCCGGTTGTCGTCGTCGATGAGCTCGGGGAGCTCGATCACCGGGGCCGGGCCCTGCCGGTAGTAGAGGTTAGGGACGAGCACGTAGTACCCGTGCCCGGCCAGCTCGGTGGCCTTCCGCTCCAGCTCGGGGCGCGGACCGAAGGCGTCCGGGTAGAGCAGCACGCCGGGGTGCGGGCCGTCCCCGTCGGGGTACGCGGCGAAGGCGTCGGCCTGACCGTCCTTGGTGGGGATCCGGAGTGTCGTGGTGGGCAAGATCTGCCTTTCTTGGAGTGCGCTCGAAGAATGTTCGCCTGACTAACGATCTCGGCGCGTGTGAACGTACATCGTTAGTCGGACTCACGCAATGTCTAGGATGAGCGCCATGATCCGAGCCGAAGCCGCCCAGGCCACCGATGCGCTCAGGACGCCCGACCGGCTGCGGCGCCTGGCGAGCCGTCTGCTCTCGCAGCTCACCGTGCGGTCGGACCGGCTGATCAATGACGGGCTGGCCCGGGCCGACGCCCGGAAGTGGCACTACGCCGTGCTCGCCTCGCTCCAGGACCACGGGCCGGGCAGTCAGGCGACGCTCAGCGGGCGCACCGGCATCTACCGCAGCGACATGGTCGGCGTGCTCAACGAGCTGTCCGCGCGCCGCCTCGTCGAGCGCGCCCCCGACCCCGCCGACCGGCGCCGCAACGTCATCACGATCTCCGCCCGGGGCCGCCGTCACCTCCACCGCCTCGACAAGGTGCTCGACGACCTCCACGACGAACTGCTCGAACCGCTGGACCCGGCCGAACGCGAGCAGTTCGTACGGCTGCTCACCCGCCTGCTCGACCACCACACCCGCGCCGGAGCGGTGTGAGCGTCCGCAACTGGCATATATCCATGCCGCAGACGTAGCAGAACAGCACATCCGTGCTCACCCGTCGCACCGCGTGTCCCGACGGGCCGCCGAAACGTTTTGCGGGGTGAAGCACGGGGGCTGGGCACGCCCACGGGGGCCCGTGCAACGGCGGTCCCGGGATACTCGCGTCCACGCCCGGGACCCGCCCGGCCCCGCCGCCCACGGGCCGACCGTCACCGGTCGGCCGAAGCGGCGGGGCCTCCTCCGGCCGTGGTCACTTCCCGGCGGCGGCGACCGTTCTGCCCACCGCGGTCGTCACGGTGTCCGTCGGCAGGTAGCGGGCCTCCGCGAGGAGACGCGTGCGCAGCGCCGACGCGTAGGGACTGCCCGGCGCGAGCGTGCCGAGCAGCGTGGCGGCCTCGCGGCAGAGTCCGGCCAGGTATGCGTGGTACGGGCCCAGGACGTCGGGGTCGAGCATCATCGCCCGCAGTTCGTCACGGCCGGCGCCGGAGGACGCGGCCTGGGCCAGCAGCGCGCGCACCCGCCGGTGCCGGGCGCCCCCGGTCGAGTGCAGGAGGCGGACCAGCAGGTAGTTGGCCGTTCCGTTGCGCAGGTCCTCGCAGGCGCCGTGCCGCAGGTCGTCCTCGTCGTTGCGGAACTGTGCCAGCATCCCCAGCAGATGCCCGAACCGCCCCCACGCCGCGACGCCGTCCGCCGCGTCCCCCTCGTCCCCCTCGTCCTCCGCCTCGCCGCCGCCTGCCGCGAGGCGGGCGGCCATGGTGGCGGCCATCGCGTAGACGGACCCGCTCTTGTCCCGGTACGTGGCGAGGACCGCGTCCGGCGTCGTCGCGGTCGGCTCGCCGAGGAGATCGCCCACCTGCCCGTTGCTGGCGACGGTCCAGCAGTCGAGGTAGTCCCGTCGCAGACGGTCGCGCAGCCCGTCCGCGACCGGCAGCCGCGACAGCGCGCGCAACGGCAGCGCGTACCCGCACTCCAGAGCCGCCGTCAGCGCGACGCCCCGGGGCAGCCCGTACATTTGCTTGCCCGCGTCGCCGTCGGCCACGTCGTCGAACGTGTTCGCGGCCCGCCACCACAGCGCGTGCACCCCCGCCAGGGGAACGGCGGGCCCGGCGTCGCCCGTCATGGCCGCGTGGACCAGGAGCGGCAGCGAGAGTTCGTGCGGCGACTGCCTGCCGCAGACGACGAGCTGCCGCAGCGCGGAGCCCAGTTGCGCCTGCCCCGCGCCGTACTCGCTCAGCAGCGCGTCGAGATACCGCTCCGTCCGCTCGAACGCGGCAGCCATGTCCGCTTCCGCAGCGGATTCCGGCACGGGCGGCGTGGGGGGCGTGTGGGGCGTGTGGGGCGTCGGAAGCACTCGCACTCTCCAAGGGCGTTGAGGGGACGGCGCGTGGTGATCCACGCCTCCGGTCCCGCCCAGAATGCGTCCCGCCCGCCCGTACGCCGGACATGTGCGCGGTACGTCACTCCAATGGCCTGCGCGTGGGGAGGGGGCGGAGAGTGGGCCAGCGGGTGAGCATCGCCGCGCGGAGGGATGTGGCGAGCTCTCCCAGGCGCTTGAGGCCGCCGGTGCCCTCCTCGGCGGCCATGCCGCTCACGACGCCGAGGCGGTGGACGAGGCGCTGGCGGGCCGTCGCCGTGCCCCACTCCCAGTCCTGCTCGGGGAGCAGGGCGAGATGGTCGGCGGTGCCGCGGTACGCGCGCTGCACCAGGGCGTCGCCGCGCAGGAGCCAGCCCGCGCAGGCGTCGGTGAGGTTCTCGGGGACGTCGGTGCCCGTCGCGTCGCGCCACGTCGCGCGGTACGCGGCTTCCGCCGCCCGGAGCAGGGGAGGGGGCGGGGCGGTGACGCACCAGCAGGTGGGGAACCCGACGCGCAGATAGGCGAGTTCGACGAGGCCGCTGCCCAGGGACGCCTGTTCGAAGTCGATGAAGCGGACGCCGCCGCCGGAGTGCAGGTCGTTGCCGGGGCAGGGGTCGCCGTGGAGCAGGGCGTGGTCGCCCGGCGCCGTACGCAGCCGGTCCACGAGGGCGTCCAGTTCCGCCCGTACGCCGGGCGAGGGCGGGACGCCGAGCGCCCCGGCGAGCGCGAGGAAGGAGTCGACGTCGCTCTCGTCGGGTCCGGACCAGGCGGGGAGCGCGCCGCTGTCGTCCGGCCCCGTGGCCGCGTGGAGCCGGGCCAGCGCGGTGGCGTGGTCGATCACCCACTCCTCGCCGGGCCGCCCCTCGTCCACGTGCTCCAGGACCAGGACGTGTGCGTCGGGGTCGGTGCCGAGGAGGGCGGGCACCACGGGCGGCTCGACGCGGGACGCGAGCCGGAGCGCGGTCACCTCGCGGGCGTACCGCTCGGCGGCCTCGGGCCCTTCGACGAACTGCTTGATCACCACCGGCGCTCCGGACAGCTCCGCCCGCCACACCCGCGACCGCGGACTGCTGTCCAGCCTGCGCCCCTCGCCGGGCACACCGAGCTCGGCCCGCAGCTTCTCCCCGAACGGCAGCTCTGACGGCGGTTCTGCGCGCATGGCGTCATCCTCGCACGCGTCGCGGGCGTCACCGGCGCGGGGAAGACCACCCGCGCCTCACGCCGGAGACGGGTCCGTGAAGCGGGCGAAGCCTGTGAGGCGGGGGGAGAAGGTGACCTCGCTCTCCTCGCCGAGGGCCGAGCGGATGCCGGAGGCCACGTCGTCGTCCGGCTCGCCGAAGACCTCGAAGCGTTCGACCGTGCAGTGCTTCATGACCTCCTGGATGTACGGGTCCGAGAGCTTCCAGTGCAGGCGGACCGCGTCGGAGTCCCGGTAGAGCTGGAAGCTGTGCGCGAGCATCCGTTCCTCGTCCACGAAGGTCTCCACCATCAGCTGCGGCCCGTGCCGCTCGACGAAGTCGACGGCCTGGGTGACGGCTTCGCGGAAGTCGGCCAGGTGCCCTTCGGTGATGCGCATCGTGTTGCGGAAGAGGAGGATCGCGGCGTCGTCGTGTGAAGTCATGGCGCCATCCTGAATGTTCAATCGCACTTCAAGTCAAGTGCGTCGGCGTGGGGGGAGAGGGAGCCCGTGCACACCACCGTCGGGATCGTCGGCGGAGGCCCCGCCGGTCTGCTGCTCGCGCGGCTGCTCCACCGCGCCGGAGTCGCGAGCGTGGTCCTGGAGGCGCGGGACCGGGCGTACGTGGAGCGGCGGCAGCGTGCCGGGATCCTGGAGCAGGCGACCGTCGACGTGCTGCGGGCCGCGGGCGCGGGGGAGCGGCTGGACCGGGAGGGCATGCCGCACGACGGGATCGAGCTGCGCTTCGACGGCCGCGCCCACCGCCTCGACTTCCCGGCCCTCACGGGCGGACGGCGCGTGTGGGTCTACGCCCAGACCGAGGTCGTCAAGGACCTGATCGCGCTCCAGCTCGCCGACGGCGGCCCGCTCCTCTTCGAGGCGCGGGCCCACGCGGTGGACGTGACCGACCGCCCCGTGGTCCGGTACCGGCACGAGGGCCGCGAGGGGGAGCTCACCTGCGACTACGTCGTGGGATGCGACGGCTTCCACGGCGTGACGCGCGCCGCCGTGCCCGAGGGCGCGCTGACGACGTACGCCCGCGCCTACCCGTACTCCTGGCTCGGCGTCCTGGCCCAGGCCCCGCCCGTGCACGAGGAGCTGGTCTACGCGCACTCGCCGCGCGGCTTCGCGCTGGCCAGCATGCGCACGCCCGCCGTCAGCCGCCTGTACCTCCAGGTGCCCCGCGGTACGGAGCCCGCCGCCTGGCCCGACGAGCGGATCTGGGACGAGCTGGACGCGCGCCTCGCCCTGGCCGCCGAGCCCGGGCGGAGGCTGGAGCGCGGGCCGGTGCTGCAGAAGTCCGTGCTGCCGATGCGGAGTTCGGTGACCGAGCCGATGCGGTACGGCAGGCTCTTCCTCGCGGGCGACGCCGCGCACATCGTGCCGCCCACGGGCGCCAAGGGGCTCAACCTCGCCGTCGCCGACGTCGTCGTCCTCGCCCGCGCGTTCGACCGGCTACGGGCCACCGGCTCGACCGCGCCGCTCGACGCGTACTCCGCGACGTGCCTGCGCCGGGTCTGGCGAGCCGAGCACTTCTCGTACTTCATGACCACGACGCTGCACACCGACCCGGACCAGTCCCCGTTCGAGACGCGGCTGCAGCTCTCCCAGCTCGACCGGATCGCCTCCTCGCGGCACGCCGCGGCCGAACTCGCCGCGAACTACACGGGGTTGCCCCTGGAGTCCACGGACTGAGGACGCCGAACTGCGGCGGGGTGAACTCCTCCTTGACCCCTCCCAGGGGCGGTGCCAGCATGACGGCGCTCGTCCGAAAGCTCGTCCGAAAGCTCAGTGCACCGATGGCTGACCCGGCGGTACGGCAGGAGCGCCTATGGCTCACTCACAGTCCGACATGGACAGCGAGATCGACGCCTGCCAGTCCGCCTACGACAAGGCGGTCGCGGACGGCGCCCCCGCCCGTCACCATCCGCCGCGCGACTATGCCCCGTACCGCAGCTCCCAGCTCCGCCACCCCCGTCGGCCGCTCGTCCCCGTGCACGGCGACCCCGAGGCCGCCGAGCTGACCGGGCCCGTCTTCGGCCCGACCGACGTCACCGCGACCGACAACGACCTCACCCTGCAGCACCGGGGCGAGCCGCTGGGCGAGCGGATCACCGTCTCCGGACGGCTGCTGGACCGCCGGGGGCGGCCCGTACGGGGCCAGTTGATCGAGCTGTGGCAGGCCAACGCCTCCGGCCGCTACGCCCACCAGCGCGACCGGCACGACGAGCACCCCGCCCCGCTCGACCCGAACTTCACCGGCGTCGGCCGGACCCTGACCGACGACGAGGGCCGCTACGCGTTCACCACCGTCAAGCCCGGCGCGTACCCCTGGGGCAACCACGCCAACGCCTGGCGCCCCGCGCACCTGCACTTCTCCGTCTTCGGCACGGCGTTCGCCCAGCGCCTCGTGACCCAGATGTACTTCCCGGGCGACCCGCTCCACCCGTACGACCCGATACTGCGCTCCGTCACCGACCGGGCAGCGCGCGCCCGGCTCGTCGCCGCCTACCGGCACGAGCTCTCCCGGCCCGGACTCTCCCTCGGCTACGCGTGGGACATCGTCCTCGACGGCCCCTCCGCCACCTGGGCGACCCCGTGAGCGGGACGCCGGAGCCGGGGCCGGGGGAGCGGCTGCCGACGCCCTCCCACACCGTCGGCCCGTTCTACGGCTACGCCCTGCCCTTCCCCGGAGGGGAGGACATCGCGCCGCCGGGGCACCCCGACCGCATCACCGTCCACGGGCACGTCCTGGACGGCGCGGGCGAACCCGTGCCGGACGCGCTGCTGGAGTTCTGGCAGGCCGCCCCCGACGGCTCCCTCGCCGGGGCCACCGGCTCGATGCGGCGCGACCCGGTCGACGGGGGCTTCCTCGGCCGCAACGGCACGGACTTCACCGGCTTCGGCCGCGTCCCCACCGACGCCGACGGGCACTACGCCCTGCACACCCTCCCGCCAGGTGGCGCCGGGTTGCCGTACGTCAGCGTGTGCGTCTTCGCGCGCGGGCTGCTCCACCACCTCTTCACCCGCGTCTACCTCGCCGACGGCCCCGACCCCCTGCTCGACGCGCTCCCCGCCGCACGCCGCGCCACGCTCCTCGCGGCAGAGGAGCGGTACCGCACGTACCGCTTCGACATCCGTCTCCAGGGAGCGGGCGAGACGGTCTTCCTGGAGTTCCCGTGACCGAGACCGCCCTGCGCCACCGCGCCGAAGGCCCGCACTCCGCGCCCGTACTGCTGCTCGGGCCCGCGCTCGGCACCTCCATGGCGCTGTGGCACGGCGTCGCGCCCGAGCTGTCCGTCACCCACCGGACCGTCCGCTGGGACCTTCCTGGGCATGGTGCGTCGGCTGCGTCGCTCATCGGGCCGGGAGCGACTGTCGCCGACCTTGCGGACCTGGTGCTCGGCCTCGCCGACGCGCTGGGCGCCGCGCGCTTCTCGTACGCCGGGGTCTCGCTCGGGGGCGCCGTCGGGCTGCATCTCGCCGCGCAGCATCCCGAACGCGTGGACCGCCTCGCGGTGCTGTGCTCCTCCGCGCACTTCGGCGGCGAGGCGAGATGGCGGGAGCGGGCGGTCACCGTACGGCGCGAGGGGGCGGCCGGACTGGCCGGGCTGGCGGCGACCGCGCACGAGCGGTGGTTCACGGAGGGTTTCCGCGTGCCCCGGCTCGTCGAGGACCACCGGACGGCCGACCCGGCGGCGTATGCCGCGTGCTGCGACGCGCTCGCCGCCTTCGACATCCGCGACGAACTGCCGCTGATCACGGCGCCGACACTGCTCGTCGCCGGGCGCGAGGACCCCGCGACACCGCCGGCGCACGCGCGGGAGATCGCCGACGCCGTTCCCGGCGCCGCCCTCACCGAGCTGCCCGGCGCCTCCCATCTGGCCCCCGCCGAACGCCCGGAGGCCGTGCTCGCCGCGCTCCGCGCCCACTTCACGGTCCGTACGGACCGCACGGACCGTACGGACGGAGGCGCCGCGCAGGGCATGGCGGTCCGCCGCCGGACCCTCGGCGACGCGCACGTGGACCGGGCGCAGAGCCGTCAGAGCGCCTTCACCGCGCGCTTCCAGGAGTTCGTCTCGCGCTACGCGTGGGGCGAGATCTGGACCGACCCCACGCTCCCGCCCCGCGAGCGCAGCCTGATCACCCTCACGGCCCTCGTCGCCCATGGCCACCTCGGCGAACTGGCCCTGCACGTCCGCGCCGCCCGCCGCAACGGCCTCACCCCCGACGAGATCGCCGCGGCCCTGCTCCAGACGGCCGTGTACTGCGGCGTACCGGCGGCGAACGCGGCGTTCGCCGTGGCCCAGCGCGTACTGGAGGAGGAGGGGGACGACGGCTGACCGCTCCTCGTCAGACCGCCACGGCCTCGACCACCGACGCGAACAGCCCCGTGTCCAGGACCCGCCGGAAGCGGAACCCGGCGGGGGTCAGGAGCGCGGCGAACTCCTCGCGGGTCCGTTCGCGGCCCTCCAGGAGCGCGGCCATCAGGACGTCGAGGGACTTGGCCGGGTGCGGGGCGTTGCCGGGCGGGATCACGGAGTCGACGATCAGCAGGCGGGCGCCGTGCGGGGCCGCGGCGCGGCACGTACGGAGGATGCGGAGGCAGTCCTCGTCCGGCCAGTCGTGCAGCACGTGCTTGAGGACGTACACGTCGCCGCCCCCGGGAACGTGATCGAAGAAGTCGCCGCCCTCGGCGCGCCAGCGGCCCTCCAGCTCAGGCTCATCGCCGAGCAGTTGGCGGCCGACGGCGTCCGGGCGGTCGAACAGTACGCCCGTGAGGCCCGCGTGCCGTCGCAGCACCGCGCGCAGCAGCCCACCCCGGCCGCCGCCGACGTCCACGACCGTGCCCTCCTCCGGCCACGGGAACTGCTCGGCCACCGCCCCGTCCACGGGCGCGGCGAACGAGGTCATGCCCAGGTCGAACAGTTCGCCCTTCGCCGGGTTGGCCATCAGGTACGGGAAGAACTCGACGCCGAATACCTCCGCGAACGACGGCCCCGGCGTCCGTACGCTCTCGTCCAGCCGCTCCGACAGCCGCGCGAACATCTCGTCCGTCAGCATCTCCGCGAGCGTGCGCTGCGAGTGCGGTACGTCCGCGCGCAGCAGCTCCGCCGCCGGGGTGAGCCGGAACCGGGGCTCGCCCTCGCCCTTGTCCTCCTCCTCGGCGAAGATGCCGCGCGTGGCCAACAGCCGTAACACGCCGCGCAGATGCGCCGCGTCGAGCCCGGCGGCCCGTGCGAGTTCGGCGGCCGTGGCGGGGCCGTTCTCGGCGAGCAGATCGGCGACGCGGTGGCGGGCGACGGCGCGTATCGCGCCCGAGTAGAGGTGTCCGAGGGCGAGATCGAGGAGTTCGGCGGGGTCGGCGACCGGGCGCCCGGGGCCGTCGTCGGGTCGGCTCATCGCGACATGGTGGCAGCCCGTGCCACAGGGCTCCAGGGGTGCGGCACGGCGAGTACGCGAGTACGTCCGCCGCCTGCCCTCAGCGCGCGGCGCGGCGGAACGACGCCCGGTACTCCCGCGGCCGCTGCCCCGTGTGCTTGGCGAAGAGCACGGCGAACGTCCCCGGATCCCGGTACCCGACCGAGGCGGCGACGCCCGCGACCGTACGGTCCGTCGTCTCCAGCAGATGGCGGGCGCGGCGGACCCGCGCGTCCTGGAGGTGGGCGAGCGGGCTCCGGCCGGTCTCGTCCGCGAAGCGCCGCAGCAGCGTACGCGTGCTGACGTGGAACGTCTCCGCCAGCGCCGCGAGGTCGTAGCGCGCGTCGAGGTGCTGGTCGAGTCGGCGCATGACCCGGCGCGAGAAGTCGTTGCCGGGCTGGGGGAGGAGCCGCGCGTCGACGTACGGCGTCTGCGAGACGCGCGCCTGGTCGACGAGCGCCACCCGCGCGGTCGTACGGGCCACGTCCGCGCCGCTGTGCCGCGCGATCAGCTCCAGCGCGAAGTCGTACATCGCGCTGAACGCGGCCGTCGTCGTCACGCCCCGGTCGGTGACGACGAGCCGCTCGGCGCGCACGTCGGCGGCCGGGCAGTGGCGGGCCAGTTCGTCCGCGAGGAGCCATGCCGTCGTGGCGCGGCGGCCGTCGAGCAGACCGGCCTCGGCGAGGAGGAACGCGCCGACGCAGATCGACACCACGGCGCGCCCTTCGGCGGCGTGCGCGCGCACCGCCGCGATCTCGGGCGCCAGCGGCGCGAGCCGCCCCGCCACGTCGAGCCCCGGCCGGAGTTCGAACCCCGGCACGACGAGCACGTCGACCTCGCGCAGCGGAGAGACGGCGAGTTCGGCGCCGCCGGACGCGAGGACGCGGCGCCGAGGTGAGAGGACGGACGCGGCGTACGCGGAGCTGTTCGCACCCGTGGCGTCCGCACCGGAGACGTGCGTACCGGCGACGTGCGAGGCCATCGTCAACAGGTCCGGCACGCCGAAGACTTCGGACGCGAAACAGCCCGGATAGGCCAGCACCCCGACCCGCAGCGCGCTCATCCCGTACGCCCTCCCTCGCCGTCCGTGGCGAGATCGCCCGCTTCCCTGGCGATCCGGCCTCTCACCGTACGCGGGCGCCGCGCGCCACGCTGCCTCCATGAGTGCTGAGAGTGCTGACGCGGGACGTGCTGACGACGCGATGACGGACTTCTCCCGGCGGCAGGTGGAGGTGGCCGGGGTGACGAAGACGGTGTACGCCGCGGGCTCCGGGCCCGCCGTCGTGCTGATGCCGGAGATGCCGGGCATCAGCCCTGACGTGCTGCGCCTGGCGCGCTGGGTGCGGGACGCGGGCTTCACCGTCCAAGTGCCCTCGCTCTTCGGGCTCGACGGCGCGTACCCGGGGGCCGAGGGGACGGAGGTCGTACGGCGGGCGTGCGTGAGCGCGGAGTTCCGCGCGTTCGCCGGGGGCGGCACCAGCCCCGTCACGGCGTGGCTGCGCGGCCTGGCGCGCGAGGCCCACGCCGCGTGCGGCGGACCGGGCGTCGGCGCGATCGGGCTCTGCTTCACCGGCAACTTCGCGCTCACCATGGCGCTGGAGCCCTCCGTCGTCGCGCCCGTCGTCAACCACCCCTCGCTGCCGCTCGACGACCCCGGCGGGCTGGAGCTGAGCGACGAGGACGCCCGCGCGCTCCAGGACCGTGTGGCGCGGGACCGGCTGAAGGTGCTCGCCTACCGCTTCGACAACGACCGCTGGTGCACGGGCCAGCGCTTCGCCGCCTACCGCGCGCTCCTGGGCGAGGCCTTCGACGGCCGCGTACTGCCGGGCGACGTCGCGAGGACGGACCCGCCGCCGTTCTTCCGTGACGTGGTCGGCACGCCGCACAGCGTCGTCACCGCGCACCTGGTCGACGAGGACGGACACCCCACGGTGCGGGCGAGGGACGAGATCCTCGCGTTCCTGACCGAACGGCTGCACGCCTGAGCCGGGCTCAGTCCTTACCGGAGTCCGCCGCCGTCCTGCGGGCGCGGTGCGCGGCGGCCTTGACGCGGCTCTGGCAGGCGGTCGAGCAGAACTGGCGCGTGCCGTTGCGGGAGGTGTCGGTGAACACCCGGTCGCAGCGCGGCGCCTGGCACACCCCGAGCCGCCCGGCGAGATCGCTGCCCGCGGCGAGCGCGAGCCCGGCCGCGCACCCGGCACTCCAGCCGACGCCGGGGGAGTCCTCGGAACCGTGGAAGTGCACCTGCCAGGGCTCGCCGGGCGCGCGGTCGAGCTGGGGGCGGGCGCCGGTGGAGCGGAGCAGGCCGTTGAGCGTGTCGGCGGCGGCGTCCAGGTCCCCGGAGGCGGCGGCCTCGAACACGTGCCGCATCTCGCGCGCCGTACGGGCGAGACACTCCACGTCCTCCGGGTCGAGCGGGGCGGGCGGGGCGGGCGGGGAACTGGTTCCGGTGGAGGGGAGCGCGGCGGCGACGGCGCTGGTCAGGTCGTCGCCGCCACGCGGCGCGGTGTAGGGCTTGCCGCGCCGTTGGCCGTCGGTGAGGGCGTTCACGAGCGAGACGGCCGCGTCGAGCAGCAGCGTCACGTGACTGTCGAACATCACTTGACCAGTCACTCCTTCGAGGTCTAGATTCCGTCACCGGCATTATCCATTTCACCGGTCACGGGGGTGTGTGCGGTGCGCGTACCGGGTCGCGTAGTCCGATACGAGAGACGTGCGTCGCCTGGGCGGGAAGGGGTGGCGGCCCGGCAGCGGTTGCCCCGTACCGTATGGCTGCTGGTCGTGGCCCGTGCGGTGAACCGCCTCGGCGCCTTCTCGCTCTCCTTCCTCACGGTGCTGATGACCACCGCGTTCGGGGCGAGCGCGGCCACCGCCGGGATCGTCGCGGCGGCGTTCGGCGTCGCGACGATCCCCTCGCGGCTGGCGGGCGGACGGCTGGCGGACCGCCTCGGCCGCCGCCGCACCCTCGTCCTCGGCCTCGTGGGCTGCGCGGCGGCGCAGGCGGGGATCGCCGCGGCGCCGAACCTCGCGACCGCCGCCGTGTGCGCCGTCCTGCTGGGCCTCGCCTTCGAGCTGTACGAGCCGCCGAGCCAGGCGATCATCGCCGACGCGGTCGGCGCCGAGCACCGGGTTCGCGCGTACAGCCTGCTGAACGCCGCCCTCGCCGTGGCGGGCATGGGCGCGGGTCTGTTGGCCGCCGGGCTCGGCCGCTGGGACCTGCGCTGGCTGTTCGTCGCCGACGCGGCCACCTGCCTCCTGTGCGCCCTCGTCATGCGCCTCGCGCTGCCGGACGACCGTCCGGGGGTCGCCGATACGCCGCGCGGTCCCGCACCGCGGCCGCCCCACGCCCCTTCTGGGGTCGCCCCTTGGCGGGACCGGGCCCTGCTGTCCCTGCTCGCCTCGGGGACGTTCTTCGCCCTCGCCTACCTCCAGGTCATGGCCATGCTCCCGCTCACGCTCGAACGCCGCGGGCTCCAGGCCGCCGACGCCGGACTCCTGCTGACGGTCTCGGCGGTGACCGTCGTGGCGGGCCAGCCCGCACTCCGCAGGGGACCGCTCGCCACGCTCGCTCCCCGTACGGCGTTCGCCTCCGGCTACCTGCTGCTCGCCCTCGGCCTCGCCGGGTACGCGGCGGCCGGATGCCTCCCCCTCTTCGCCCTGGCGACCGTCGTCTGGAGCGTGGGCGACCTCCTGGTCATGGGCCGCCTCATCGCCACGGCCGCCGACCTCGCCCCGCCGGGCGGCACCGGCCGCTATCTGGCCGTCTACGGCACGAGCTGGGGCATCGCGAGCGTCGCCGCCCCGCTCCTCGGCACCCAGCTCCTCCAGCACGCGGGCACCACCACGCTCTGGCTCACCACCGCCGTCACCTGCGCCGCCCTCGCAACGCTCCAGCCCGCGGTGGCGCGCACGGGGGCCTTCGGCCGTCTTCAAGGGCAGCCCCAGGGGGCGGGACATGGCCAACAGGGTTCGTCGGGTCCGCCGACTTGACCCGCACTCGCTGCGCGGCATCGCACACTCCCTGCGCCTGCGCTTGCACCTGCGCCTGCTCAGCTCGCTGCGCGAGTACGGTCCCGGGACGGCATCCCAACTCGCGGCCCGGCTGGGGGAGTCGAGCGGGCCCCCAGCTACCACCTGCGGCAGCTCGCCGAGTACGGCTTCGTCGAGGACGACCCCGACCGGGGGACGGGCCGGGAGCGGTGGTGGAGGGCGGCCCACGAAGGGGTCAGCTTCCGCACCACCGACGAATTCGTCAACCACGCCGACCCCGACGTACGCGGCGCGTTGAACCTGCCGCTGGGGGAGATGGCCGCCACCCACGCCCTCGAACTGTCCACCTTCCTCGGCACTCTCCACGAATGGCCGGAGGAGTGGCGCGAGGACTCGGATCTGAGCGACTTCACCCTGAGCCTGAGCGAGGGCAAGGGCGCGGGGGAGGAGGTGGCTGCCACGCCCAGGCGCACTCCCGGCGCCGACGGTCGCGGCACCTGCGCACCCGGGCCGGGTGGCTGATGGTCGAGCTCGGGCTCCGGCTGGTGCGCCCGCCCGCGCCGGGGAGCGCCGGGTGAGGGCTGGTCGAGGCCGGTCAAGGCCCGATCGACGCCCGGTCGAGGCCCGGTCAGGGCTTGAGCACGTAGCGGCCGCGTACTCCGCCCTTGGCCATGGCGCGGTGGGCGTCGGCGACCTGGGCCAACGGGACGACGGCGTGCACGCGCGCGGGCAGGCGGCCGGTCGCGGCGCGGGCGAGCAGGCCGCTCAGCCGGGGCCCGTCGGGGTGCGCCACCACGACGCCCACGGTGATCCCCCGTTCGGCGGCCGGTGCGGCGCCCGGCTGGACGCCGGCGAAGATGCCGCCGTCGCGCACCAGGGCGAGCGCCCGCTCCTGCATCGCCGCGCCGTCGGCGACCGCGTCCCAGCCGGGCTCGGCGCGCGCGGTGAAGCCGACCCCGAGACCGCGGACGAACTCCTCGTCCTCGGCCCTGGCCAGCCCCGTCACCGTCCAGCCCCGCTCCGGCGCGAGCGCGGCGGCGTAACTTCCGACCGCGCCCGCCGCCCCGGTCACCAGCAGCGTGCCGCCACCGGCGGGCGCGTCACCGAGCACGTCGAGCACATCGAGCAGCTGAGCGGCGGCGAGTCCGTTGAGGGCCACGGTCGCCGCGGCGGTCAGTTCCAGCCCGTCGGGAACGACGGCGAGGCCGGCGGCGGGTACGACGAGTTGCTCGGCGTACGTGCCGAAGTCCCGGTCGAAGCCGTCCACGAGGCCCGCGACGCGGGCGCCGACGGCCAGGTCGACCCCGGTGCCCACGGCGACGACCGTTCCGGCGAAGTCCCAGCCCAGGCCGGTGTGCTCGGGTTGGTCGATCATGCCCATGGCGTGGAAGGCCCCGCCTACGACACCGAGGTCGACGGGGTTGACCGAGGCCGCGGCGATCCGCACCCGGACCTCGCCGGGACCGGGCTCGACGATGGGAACCTCGATGATCTCGATCGAGCCGGGCCCCTCGGGGGAACGGACGACGGCGGCCCGGAAGGTGGACGTACTCATGGCTTCGCTCCAAGCGGCTTGTGCGCAACGTCTGACCTGCTTCACTCTGGAGGGGTTACTCTCCAACGGGAAGTACGCACCTGGAAGTGCGTAACTCTCCCCAGCAGGAAGGAGCGGTCGATGCCGACAGCGACGGCGGCCCAGCGGCGGGCACGGGCGAAGGCGGAGTACGACGCGTTCCTGGACGGCTGCCCCAGCCGCCAGCTCCTCGCCCGGATCTCCGACAAATGGGTCGCGCTGATCCTCGCCGCGCTCTCGACCGGCAGCGCTCCACGCCCCGGGCGCCCCGGGGCCGACTGCGCCGGTGAGCCGCGGTCGATGCGCTACTCCGAGCTCTCCCGCCAGCTGGCCGGAGTCAGCCAGAAGATGCTCACCCAGACCCTCCGCTCCCTCGAACGCGACGGCCTCATCACCCGCACCGTCACCCCCACCGTCCCGGTCACGGTCACCTACGAAGCAACGGCCCTCGGCCTCTCGCTCCAGCGCGTGATGCTCGACGTGAAGGAATGGGCCGAGTCCCACATGGACGAGGTCCTCGCCAACCGCGGCGACTACGACACCCGCACCGCCTGACGTTCCGCCCAGCGGTGCTGGGCCGGTCAGGGCTCGGCGGGGACCACGCACTGGTCCTGGCCCCGCGGGGCCTCGCGCTCCGGCCATGCCACTCCGCGGAAGGTGAGCTTCTTCTTGGCGGTGTTGAGCTCGACGACGGAGAGTGCCTTGTTGTAGGGGTTTCCCGCGTTGGTGAGGCAGATCCAGCCGCTGGCGCCCTGGATCCGATGGTTCGCGTTGAGCTTGTTGAGGTCCTTCCGGATCCGGTCGGTGTCGGGCAACTGCTTGCCGCTGGTGTGCACCGCCCGGGCGAGAGCCGCCGACGCCGTGCGGATGACGTCGTAAGTGGCGATGGTGCGACCGTCCTCCAGATGGACTCCGCCGATGGCGTCCCGCTGCTTGGCTGCTTCTTCCTTGAGGGCCTCCATCGCCTCACCCGCCTCGCTCAGGTAGGGAGGCGTCTCGCTCTCGGAGTCCTTGTGCGACTTCTTCCAGCGGTCATGCTCGACGTCCCAGGCGGCTGGGTGCGCGGGGGCCGCGTAGCGGACAGTGACGGCGGGCACTCCCGCACGTGGATCGCCCTGGAGCGAGTCCCGTTCGTTCCTGTCCAGGCGCTGTTCGAGGGTCGTCGCGTCGGATCCCGAGATCACGGTGTACTTCTTCTTGTCGCGACAGTACGTACGCGCGAGCTTCTTGATGAACAGCTCCAGGTGGAAGGCGCGACCCGCGAAGTACACCACCCTGGCATGCGACTGACACAGGGCACCCGCGATGTCCTCGAACTGGTTCGGGGTGATCCCAGGCTTCTCCAGGCCCTCCGAGTCGAAGGTCATGTCCTGGACCCCGGTCAGCCGCTTGACCTTTCCCGCCGCCCTCGCCTGCGTGAACGCTTCGTGCAGGGACCGGTTGTAGTTGTCGTTCCTGCGGGTGTCGTAGACGAGCGCGGTCTCCGCCTTCGCCAGCTCCGGGTCGAACGCGAGGAGAGCCTCCGCCTGCTCCTTGCTGGTGGACACGACTCGGGCGAGACCTGGATAGGGAGGCTCCCCGGTGTTCTGGGGGTTGGCGAAATCGTCCGCCGTCACCAGGCTGGCCACGGTGGGGATCTTCAGGGTGTTGGTGACGTACCGCAGCGCCTCGCGGGTGTGGTGCAGGCTGAGGTTGAAGCCCGCGATCACTCTCAGCCGCGGCTCGTCCCGGTGGAGGTCGTCCACGACGGTGCGCCAGGAGGCGTAGTCCCGGCCCGGGTTGGCGAGGACGAGGCGGATCGGAGGGCGGGCGGAGTCGTCGCCGTTGGCCCTGGCCTGGGCGAGGGCGGCGCCCTGCACCTCGCTGAGGATCTGCTGCCGGACGGCGGGTTCGTCGGACTCCATCGGGATCAGCAGAGCAACGGTCGCGTACGTCTCGCCGCTCGTCGTCACAGCCCGGTTCTGTTCCGCGATACGGGCGAAGACCCTCTTCATGCCCTTCGCGTCCTCGGCCCCCGCGAACACGTCCTCTCCGTCGGAGACGCCGACGCAGTCCGGGCCGTGCACGTACAGAGACCGGCCACCGCATCGGGCAGGGCCCTCGGGGTCGAAGGCACCTGCCTGGTCGAGGACCAGGAACGAGGCGGCGAGCACGGCCAGGGCCGTCACTCCCGCCGTCACCGGCCCCGCCCCCGGCCGTACCTTGCGCCTCCGCCCGGGCCCGTCCGCCCTGCGCGGGGTGGACGGTTCCACGCCGATCCGCAACAGCCTGCTGGGCAGTGTGACTCCCTGGCGGCCCTGGCCCAGGGCCGCCAGGGCCGCCGCGCGAGCCCGGAAGCGCTCACGGACCGCGTCCCTGACCTCTGTCTCCGGCACCGCCTCCTGGTCGCCGGCCCCGGGCCGATCGCCGCCGGGTGCCGAGGTGGTGACGACGACCGGATACGCCCGGAACTCACCGAAGGTGTCGTCGTATCCCTTCAGCAGCGCATCGCGGATGATCCTGCGCGCACTCACGGTGTCCACGTCCGGCAGCAGGATCACCGGGCGGCGGGCCCTGTTGAGGCGGCGGAAGAAGCCGTAGTGCGCGTTGATGTCGGCGAGCAGCACCTCGACGAGGAAGCGCTGCCTGTCGCCGGACGGTCCGGTGCGCAGCGCGTCCATGCGCCGGAAGACGCCCTCGACGGTGCGCACGCCGTCGAACTGCTTCTTGCGGAACCAGCGCAACGTACCCACGTGGGGAAATCGAACCGCGTCGAGCACGACGACCACGGCGCCGACCAGACCGCCCAGCATGGCCCTGACGTCCGTGTCCTCCGTCACCCGCCGCAGGCGGCCCCTGAACTCCCGCATCGAGCGGCGCCGTTCCTCGGCGATGGCCCGGTTCACGGTTTCCTGGAGGTCCTCGGGGTCCGCGTCCGGGCCGGGCTGCCACTCGTACAGGGCGGCACAGGCGGCGGCGAACCGCGGGAAGACGATGGGCAGATGGCGGACGGGACGGCCGCGACTCGCCTCGCGCACCACGGCGCGCAGCTCAGCGAGCACCTGCTGCTCCTCGGGGCCCGGCTGGGCTGCCGGGCCCGGAGCGTTGACGGGCAGCACTCCGTAGTGCCGCAGGCAGTAGTCACCCCACCAGGTACGCAGATCTGAGCTGTCCCCCTCGACCTGCAGGATCAGTGCGCCGGTCCGTCTCCCGAAGCGGATCCTCCGGAGCCGGTACCGGTCCCGCATCGCCAGCTGCGCCAGCGCCGCTTCGAACTCCTCCACGTGCCCTCCCCAGACCCGCTCAGCCGGAAGGGCAGCACTATAGGGCGCCAAATGACGGTTCCCACGGGATAGTTGACAAATAGCGGGAAACCTGCAAGGTCAGCGACGGCTGGGGGTCGGGGTCAGGACCAGGGCCGGACCGCCGCTGCAGCCCGCCTCACCCCACGTCGGCCGCGTAAGGGGTCGAGCCCCCGTCCGGGGACCAGGCGGTGGCGAAGGGGAGGAGGTCGCGGATGTGGACGCTGCCGAGGCCGCCCGGGACGGGGAGGAGGACGCGGATTCCGGGGTGGTGGTCGAGGAGGACCTGGCGGTCCCGGCCGCAGGGGCCCAGAACGCCGCGTCCCTGGTTGCCGACCGCGACGATCGCGGAGAGCTCGCGGGCGCCGTTGGCGCGCGCGGCGCCCAGGGCGACGAGCTCGGCGCAGGGGCCGCCGGTGAAGTGGTAGACGTTGATGCCGCCGTGCACGGTGCCGTCGGCCGCCCGTACGGCGGCGCCCACGGTGTGGAGGCCGTCCTCCCCGTCCGTGTGCGCTTCGACGATCTCGCGGGCGGCCTCGACGAGTTCACGGTCGGCCTCGGTCAGCTCCGCGACGGGGATGTCGATGTTCATGCCCGCAGGCTAAAGCAGGCCAGAAGACGGCGCGGGCGAAGATCGCGAATAGTCGTTTGCCGCGGGACGGCACGCTCCTTACGGTTGCGCGCATGCACGGCCGGTGAAGCCGGACGCGCTCCCGCCACCGCCCCCCCCGCCCCCGCCCCCGCCACTCGGAAGTCTCCCCTTGTTCGAAGAGCTGACCACCCTCAACGCCCGTCCCGCCCTCTACGCGCAGGTGACCACGCCGGAGCTGTGGACCGATCCGCACATCTCCGCGCGCATGCTCGCCGCTCACCTCGATCCCGAGGCCGACCTCGCCTCCTACCGGGCGGAGTACCTCGACCAGGTCTTGGACTGGATCATCGACCGCTTCGATGTCCGCGCGGGCCTGCGCGTCGCCGACTTCGGTTGCGGGCCCGGTCTCTGCACCACGCGTCTGGCGCGGGCCGGGGCGTCCGTCACAGGGCTGGATCTCTCTTCCCGTTCGCTCGGTCACGCCACGCGACTGGCACGCGCGAGCGAGCTCTCCGTCCGCTATCTGCGCCAGGACTACCTCACCTACCGGGACACCGCCCGCTACGACCTGATCCTCATGGTCATGCGTGACTACTGCGCCCTGCCCCCGGACGGCCGCCGGGCCCTCCTGTGTACGGTGCGTGAGCACCTGGACCCCGGCGGGGCCTTCGTCTTCGACGTCGACTCCGCCGCCGCGTTCGCCGAGGTGCGCGAGCAGGCGCTCTACGCCCCGGGCCTGATGGACGGCTTCTGGTCCGACCGGCCCTACTTCGGCTTCCTGAACACCTACCGGTACGCGCGCGAGCGCGTGTCGCTGGACAAGTACGAGATCTTCGAGGCCGACCGGAGGAGGACCTTCTGCAACTGGGTCCGCCACTTCACCCCGGAGGAGCTGACCGCCGAGCTGGCCGAGGCCGGGTTCGCGGACGTCGACGTGCTCGGCGACCTCACGGGAACGCCGTACGACAGCGAGGCCCCACGCTTCGCGGCCGTCGTCCGCGTGTGACGGAGTGCGAGGATGCCCCCATGGCCGACGATCTCCGCACACACCCCCCGAGGCTGGCCGACGACCGTACGTCGCTGCTCGCCTTTCTCGACTACCAGCGCGCGACCCTCGCCATGAAGTGCGCGGGGCTGAGCGGCGAACAGCTCAGGCGCAAGGCCGTGCCGACCTCCGGGCTCACGTTGCTGGGGCTGGTGCGGCACCTGGCCACGATCGAGCAGAGCTGGTTCCGTCTGGTCGTGAACGGGGAGGCCGTCACCGCGCCGTGGCCCGGCGAAGCGGACGGCACGCAAGCGGAGTTCCATGTCGAGGACGCCGACGTCGACGAGGCGTTCGAGGTCTGGCGGAAGGAGTGCGCGCGGGCCCGCGACATCGTGGCGTCCTTCGACTCCCTCGACGCCACCGTCGAGATCGGCGGCGCGGCCTTCTCGCTGCGCTACGTCCTCACCCACATGATCGAGGAGTACGCCCGCCACAACGGCCACGCCGACCTGCTCCGGGAGGCGATCGACGGGGAAGTGGGGGAGTAGCGGGAGGAGGGCCGGGGGTCATGCACGGGTGAGCGTGCCCCGGAAGTGCTGCGGCACCGGCGCGAAGCGGAAGGCCATGGTGACCGTCGCGATGCCGGGGACGGCCAGCCGGTACCGGGTCGCCATCAGGTAGCAGAGCAGCATCAGGTGGACCGTGCCGAGGTCCGCGCCGACGCAGTTCTTGGGGGCCCAGCCGAAGGGGACGTAGCAGTTCCGGTCCCGGGGCCCGTGCGGGGCGCCCGGAAGGAAGCGGTCCGGGTCGAAGACGTCGGGCCGGTCCCAGTGCCGGGCGTCCCGGTGGATCATGTGCGGGCTCAGCAGATAGCCCTGCCCCTCGCGCAGGGTGACCTCGCCGAGGTCGAACCGCCGGCGGGCGCGGCGCATCAGCAACAGGGGCGGACTCCACATCCGTAGCGCCTCCATGACGAACCGGTGCGTGACCGGGGCCGTACGGACGGGGGAGGCGCAGAACGCCGCCTCGTCCACGGCACCCAGCTCGGCCGCGAGCCGCGCCGCCCACGCGGGCTGCCGGGCCAGCTCGTACAGGACACCTGCCGCCGCGGCGCCCGGCGGACCGGCGATCGCGGTGAGGACGGCGGTGACCACGTCGAGGGCCCGGTCCATGCCCAGCTCGGGCAGGAGGTCCACGACCGGGTCGGCGAGGTCGAGTTCGCGCGGCCTGCGGCCGGAGGCGCGCCGCCGGAGGACCCGGCGCACGACGAGACCGGCACGGATCTGCACCGCGACGAAGTGCGCCCGCTGCCGCGGCCCGCGGCGGGGGCGCAGGGCGATGAGGCGGCTGAGCTTCTGGTCGAGGTCCTCGACGACGTACGCGCGCTCGCGCGCGGTGAGGCCGGTGAGCGCGACCGGGAGCAGCGCCCGTACGGCGAGATCCTGGGCGAGCATGACCAGGTCGACGTCCGTGCCGAGCCGGGCGTCGGCGGTCTGCCGCATCCGCGCGAGCGCGCGCGCGTTGCCCTCGGCCGTCGTCAGCCTGTGCAGCTGCGCGAGCCACGCCCCGCGTATCCGGGTCCAGCGCATCTCGGCGCTGGGGCGCCGCCGCACCATGTCGACGAAGCGGTCGTGCATGACCAGGTGCCGCCAGTTCGCGCCGCTCACCGCGCGGGCCGCGGCCGGGTCGAAGAGGGCGAGCAGGTCGTCCTCCACCCAGAAGACGCCGCCCTCGGCGGCGCTGCGGCGGCGCATCTCGTGCAGGAAGTCGTCGCCGTGCTGCGGAGTGGTCATGGGGCGCGCTCCCGTACGGTGCGGGGCCCGCGTGGCGCCCCGCACCGGTCGCGGTCGGTGGACCGGACGGATCAGATGTGGTGGTAGAGGTACCAGTGGATGTACGTGGAGTACCCGGCCCGGATGTTGAGCGCGGACAGGGCCGAACGGTAGAGCTTCCTCATGGCTTCACCTCCTCCCAGGCGTTCCGGGGCGGCAGCCGGACGTCCTGACCACGGTGAAACGGGGAGGCGCCAGGGCGGGTCCCGGCAGCGGACGTCCGCCGTCGGGGATCACCTGGAGGCGCTGGGTCCGGGTGAGGACACCGACCAGGTCTTCGAGCAGGGACATCGTCACGGTGGCCCCCGCGCAGGTGTGCGGGCCGAACCCGAAGGGCAGGTACGCCGGTTCGCGCACGGCCCGCGCCCACCGCTCGGGTACGAACGCGTCGGGCCGGTCCCAGTGGCCGGGATGCCGGTGGACGAGGTACGTGCACACGTCCACCTCGTCCCCGGCGCCGACCCGTACGCCCCCGAGGTCGCGCCCGTGCAGCGGCGTCCGGGGCGTACGCGCGAAGAGCCAGGCCACGGGCCACAGCCGCAGCGCCTCGCGCACGAGCCAGCCGGGCTCGGCACCGTCGCTCTCCGGGTGCGTGGCGGCCAGGAGCACGGACCAGGCGAGAGCGAAGCCGGTCGCGCCGACCGTGGCGAAGAGGAAGGAGAGATAGACCTCCGCCAGGGCCGCGGAGGAAGCGACGGGGCCTGCCCCGGCGAGCGTGACGTCCAGCAGGTCGCGCGGCTCGCGGGGTACGTCCGGCACGGACGCCCGGCGTGCGCGGATCTCCGCCACGAGGATCCGCATCGTCTCGCGGCGGAACGCCAGCCGGGAGAGCGCGGAGTGCTGCCTGCGCGCGCCCGCCAGCACGGCCCGCGCCACGATCGCGTCGACCAGGGTGTGCAGCCGCTCCGGGGCCTCCGGGCACAGCAGCAGGTCCCGCAGGTGCGCGTGGACGAGCCGGTTGCCCGCTTCGGGCCAGACGCCGGGCCGGGCGAACGCCTCGTCCACGAGTGCGGGCAACGTGGCGCGGCGCTCCGCGAGGTGACGGCGCGTCAGCGCCCGCGCGGTGCGGCCGATCTCGATCTGGGCGCTCCGGGGCCCGAAGACCCCGCCGCGTACGCGGAAGAAGTCGGACGTCTCCTCGAAGGCGCCGTGCGGATTGCCCAGCACCTCCCGCGCCGTCGCGGGGTCGGCCACGCACAGCCGTCCCGACCGCGAGCGCCACACGTCCCCGGGCGCCGCCTCGAACTCGGCCGTCAGAAAGGCGAGAGGGTCGCGGCGGAAGGCCGCCGCGCCACGGAGGGGCTGCCGCGTACGGACCCGCGCTCGCCCCGTGTCGCCACCGCCGCCGGTCGTCGCTGTCATGCCACCTCCCCGCCACCGTGCCCGGCGCGGGGCCTGGCGACCGCTGCTGCGTCTGCGCTGCGTCTGCGTCTGCGTCAGCGGCCGCGATCTCGGCCTCTCCGCCGGTGCACCCTGGGCTCCCCCGGGGGACCTGAACGTCGGTCGAAGCCTCCTCCGCCCCCACCCGGCTGTCACGCTGCGTTTCGGCCGCGCGGGTCGTACACCCCGTGCGAGGCGCGGGCGGCGGCAGAACGGGCCGGTCAGCGCCGGGGCGACCGGGCCTCACGGCGGCCGGGCCGTCGCGGACGGTTCCGTTCCACGGCCGTCAGATGCGGGTGATGCGCGGAATCCGGCCCTCACCGTCCGAATCGCGCCGCGTCACGACGCGTCGCGACGCGGCGCGCGGCGCACCGACGCGCGTCGCGTCATCCGGCACAGCGCCCGGCACGCCAGCCATCGCCGCCGCACCGGGCAGAACGTCGGACGGCGCGTACGCCACGCGAACGCCACACGTGCGTCCCGCGTGCGTCGTGCGTCGTGCGTACGGCCAGGGCGCAGCCCCTACGGGCCGTCGGCGGCGACGATCGCGCGGCCCGCGGCGAAGAGCCGGGCGCAGCGCTCCGTCATGGCCTCGGGCGTCTGTTCGGGGTGGTGGATCCACCAGCGGACCAGCGCGGTGGCGAGGCCCCGCCAGGCGTACGTGAGCGCGTCCGCGTCGAGCGGGTCGTCGAAGCCCGCGCCGTGCAGGAGTTCGGCGGTGCCGGTCGCGGCGAGGTCGTCGACGGCGGCGCGGTAGGACGCGGCCCGCCGCGCCGCCACGCTGCCGGGCGGCAGGGTGGCGTCGTACAGGACGAACCACGCGTCGCGCCGCCCCTCCAGCGCGGTGAACAGGCCGTGCAGCACGCGCAGGGGAGTGGGCGGCGCGCCGGGTCCGTGCGCCGCCATCGCGGTGCGCACGGCGTCGAGGAGGCCGTCGCCGACCGGGGTGAGGCAGGCGAGGTAGAGGTCCTGCTTGCTGCCGAAGTACTGGTGCAGCAGCGGCTTGGTGACGCCGACGCGCGCGGCGACGGCGGCCACGGTCGTGGCCTCGTAGCCGTGGCGGCCGAACTCCTCGGTGGCGGCGGCCAGGAGCTGCCGTTCGCGCTCCGCCCTCGGCATGCCCTTGGTGCCGGCGCGGGACTGAGGCGTTGTCATGTACGGGGAGCTTACCTTAGGGTAATTTACCCAAGGGTAAATTCGAGCAAGGGCAAATTCACCGGCCCCCGGCCCCGTTGGGAGCAGCACGCATGCCCGCCACCACGACCGGCCCCGGCGGCACGACCGGCCCCGACACCTCTCGCGCCCGCTCCTGGTGGGGCTGGGGGTACGTCGACGCCCACCCCGGCGACGCCGAGTGCGCCGCGCTGGGCGCCCTGCTGCCCGGCACCCTGTCCCGCCCGCTGCCGGTACCGCGCGTCGCCGACCTGCGCATCGGCCCGTCCGGCACGACGCCCCCGGCGAGCCTCGCGCACCTGGTCTCCGACGACCCCGGGGCGCGTGCCGCGCACGCCATGGGCAAGGCGTACCGCGACGTCGTACGGGCCCTGCGCGGCCGCCCCGGCCGGATCCCCGACCTCGTCGCCCGCCCGGCCGGGGAACAGGACGTGACGGACCTGCTGGACTGGGCCGACGGGCAGGGCGTGGCCGTGATCCCCTTCGGCGGCGGCTCCTCGGTGGTCGGCGGCGTGGAGTACCGCGGCGATGCCCGCCATACGGACCGCCGTGCGGTCCTCTCGCTGGACATGACCTCGATGGACCGCGTCCTGGAGGTCGACACCGTCAGCCGCTCGGCGCGCATCCAGGCCGGTGCCCTCGGCCCCGCGCTGGAGGCCGGGTTGCGACCGTACGGGCTGACCCTGCGGCACTTCCCGCAGAGCTTCGAGTTCTCCACCCTCGGCGGCTGGCTGGCCACCCGGGCGGGCGGCCACTACGCCACCGTCCGCACCCACATCGACGACTTCGTCCAGTCCCTGAGCGTCGTCACGCCCGCCGGGACGAGCACGTCGTGGCGGCTCCCCGCCTCCGGCGCCGGGCCCTCGCCCGACCGGCTCTTCCTCGGCTCCGAGGGCATGCTCGGCGTCATCACCGAGGCGTGGATGCGCGTGCAGGAGCGCCCCCGGTACAAGACCTCGGCGTCCGTGGCCTTCACCGACTTCGGTGCCGCGCTCGACGCCGTACGGACGATCGCCCAGTCCGACCTCGCCCCCGCCAACTGCCGCCTCCTCGACGCCGGGGAGGCCGCGCTGTCCCGCGCCTCCACCGACGGCTCCGCCGTGCTGCTCCTCGGCTTCGAGTCCGCGACCGCGCCCGTCGACGACCGTCTCGCCTCGGCGCTGGAGATGGCGCGTGCCCACGGCGGCACGGGCGGGACACCGCCGAACGGCGGCGGGGAGCAGGCCGCCGACGGGGCCGACGGGGCCGACGCGGCCGTGAGCGACTGGCGTTCGGCGTTCCTGCGCATGCCCTACCTCCGCGACGGCCTGGCCCGGATGGGCGCCGTCGTGGAGACCTTCGAGACGGCCGCCACCTGGGACAGGGTCCCCGCCCTGATCGACGCCGTACGCACCGAGGTCGGCGCCGCGGCGCTCAGGGCCACAGGCCACCCGGCCACCGTCAACTGCCGCCTGACGCACGTCTATCCCGACGGCGCCGCCCCCTACTTCACCGTGGCCGTCGCGGGCCGCCCCGGCGACGAGGTAGCGATCTGGGACGACATCAAGGCCGCCGCCACCGACGTGCTGCACCGCCACCGCGCCACCGTCACCCACCACCACGCCGTCGGCCGCGACCACAGGCCCGGCTACGACCGCCAGCGCCCGGACCCCTTCGCGACCGCGCTGCGCGCCGCCAAGGACGCCCTGGACCCGCACCACACCCTCAACCCCGGCGTGCTGCTCGGCTGACGAGCGTCATGCTGATGTCCTCGCGATGCCCCGCGAGTAGTGCTCCTTGAACACCTCCAGGTGTGCCCACGTGGTCAGGCCGCGTACCTCGTCGAGCGCCTTGAGTTGCTCCGTGACGCGGTGCAGGCGGGTCGTCGAGTCCGCGCCGAGGGTGACCACCAGGTCGAAGCGGCCCACGGTACGGGCGACGAACTCGACGCCGGGCAGCGCCGCGAGGAACCCGGTGACGCGCTCGTCGTCCCCGCCCAGGTTCAGCCCGGCGCCGAGCGCCGGTCTGCCGGTGCCGCTCCCGCTGCCCGTACCGCGCCGCACCACGGCGGCGACGTGCAGGGCGCGGTTGCCGACGAGCCTGCCGACCCGGGCGCGCGCCGCGCTCGGCGACATCCCGACGCCGCGCGCGAGTTCGACGAAGGGCATCCGGCCGTCGCGCTCCAGCAGTTCGATGAGCCGCAGATCCGTCTCGTCGACGTGCACATCGCCGCGCAGCGGGCCCTGCGGCATGAAGACCGAGGTGACGACGTCGGTGTAGAGCAGCGTGTTGACCGCCCGTACCCGGGGCTGCGCGCGGAGGTGGGCGAGCGCCTCGTACAGCTCGCGGTCGCTGGAGACCCGCAGCTCCGCGACCAGGTCGTACGCGCCGCTCACCGCGGAGACGAAGACGGACGCGTCCGTCGCGCACAGCGCGTCGACCACGTCGTCGGCGGGCCCCGACACGGCGACGGAGACGTGCGCGAGCGAGGTGAGCCCGAGGAGCTGGGGGTGCGCCACGGCCACGATCTCCACGGCGCCCGAGTCCAGCAGCGCCTGCACCCGCGCCGACACCGCCGTCCTCGGCGCGCCCACCCGCGCGGCCAGCTCGCTGTAACTCGCCCTGCCGTCCTGCTGCAGCGCGGCGATGAGCCGCGCGTCCAGATCCTCGCCCATGAGTGCCCGAGACCCAATCTTTACAGAGTGATTCCGTGCTTCCGGTGGAACAAGATTACGGCCGACGCGGCGCGGAGAAGCTGATCGGCCGCATATCGGGACCCGGGGGCGACAGAAACGCGGCCACGCGCGTGCCGGGCGGCGTACATGGCATTGTCAGGGGTGAGGGGCGGTCCTACGGTGCCGATCACCACTGCACCCCCCGACACCCCGCACGAGGACCCACATGCGCGCACTGCGCCACCACGAGACGTCCGTCCTGGACGCGACCAGCACCCTGTTCACCGGAGCCACCCTGCGCACCGTGGACCGGGACACCGAGGGGGCTGAGGCGTTCCTCGTCCACGGCAACCGGTTCGCGGCCGTCGGCACGGCCGAGGAGTGCCGGGCCGCAGCGGCGCGGCTCGGCGGCGGCCGCCCGGCCGCGGAGGTGGACCTCGGCGGTGCCGTCGTGGTGCCGGGCTTCGTCGACCCGCACGCCCATCCGCTGATGTACGGCCAGATGATGAGCTGGGTCGACTGCGGGCCCGGCAAGGCGGACGGCATTCCCGGCATCGTCGCCCTGCTGCGCGCGGCGGCCGAGTCCCTGCCGCCCGGCCGTCCGGTGCGCGGCTACGGCTACGAGCACCGCAACCTCGCCGAGCGCCGCCACCCCACCAAGGAGGAACTCGACCAGGTCAGCACCGACCGCGAGGTCTACCTCATGAACGCCAGCGGCCACGGCGGCGTCGTCAACAGCGCCACCCTGGCCCGGCACGGCGTCACCCGCGACACCCCCGACCCGGCGGGCGGCACGTTCTTCCGGGACGCCGAGGGAGAACTGACCGGCGAGGTGTCCGACGCCGCCTGCAACATCCTCACCGGCGTCGGCGGCGTCAAGATCGGCCGCCACGGGCCGAACTTCCACCTCGGGGACGAGCCCGAGGAGCACCTGCGCCAACTCCGCGCCGCGCAGGAGCGGTTCCTCGCCGGAGGCGTGACGACGATCGGCGACTGCCAGGTGACCCGCCGCGAGTTCGACACGTATCTGCGGCTGGCGGACGGCGGCGAGCTGCGTACCAGGGTCGGCATGTATCTGCTGAGCCATCTGCTGGACCACGTCGTCGAGACCGGGATGCACGGCGCGTTCGGCAACGCCCTGCTCTCCTTCGCGGGCGTCAAGTTCTACGCGGACGGCACCCTGGGCGGCTGGACCGCGTACTTCCCGGACGGCTACGTCGGCGACCCCTGCCGCACCGGGCAGCTCTACCACGAGCCGGAGGCGTACCGGGAGCTCATCGCCAAGGCGCACGCCGCCGGGCTCCAGACCGCCACCCACGCCCAGTCGCCCGACGCGATCGAGATGGTCCTCGACGCCGTCGAGGCCGCGCAGGAGGCCCACCCCCGCGCCGACGCCCGGCACCGCATCGAGCACTGCGGACTGCCGACCCCGGAACAGATCACGCGCATGCGCCACCTGGGCATCCACCCGGTCAACCAGACCCAGCACTACTACAACTGGGGCGAGGGCGTCACCGAGGCCATCGGCACCCCCGGCGAACGGTTCAACCCGCTGGGGGAGTTCCTGGCGGCCGGGGTCCCCGCGACGCTCAGCTCCGACGCGCCGGTCGCCGAGCCGAAGCCGCTGGAGGCGATCCAGGCCGCCGTCACCCGCGTCACCCGGCGCGGCCACCGGCTGGGCGACGGCTCTCTCCGGATCCCCGCCGCCGACGCGCTCGCCGCGCACACCCTCGGCGGCGCCCGCACCCTGGGCCGCGAGCACGAGCTCGGCAGCATCACCCCGGGCAAACTGGCCGACTTCACCGTTCTCGGCGCCGACCCGCTCGCCGTCGACCCCGCGTCCATCGCCGCGATCGACGTCCTGCAGACGTGGGTCGACGGCACGCTCCAGCACTCCACCACAGCCACGCCGACCGGGGGGCAGCCGTGACGGAACACGACCAGGCCGGCAAGGCCCGTAAGGCCCGTAAGGCGGGCATCGCCGCGTTCGTCGGCACCACCATCGAGTGGTACGACTTCTACGTCTACGCCACCGCCGCCTCCCTCGTCTTCGGCAGCGTCTTCTTCCCCGAGGGGACCGACCGGCTGACCGGCATCGCCGCGGCCTTCGCCACGTACGCGGTCGGGTTCTTCGCCCGGCCCCTCGGCGGCATCGTCTTCGGCCACATCGGCGACCGGTTCGGCAGGCGCAGCGCGCTCGTGATCACCCTGACGATGATGGGCGCCGCGACCTTCCTCGTCGGCCTGCTCCCGACGTACGCGAGCGTCGGCGTGGCCGCGCCGGTCCTGCTCGTCCTGCTCCGCTTCGTGCAGGGCATCGCGGTCGGCGGCGAGTGGGGCGGCGCCGTCCTGATGGCCGTCGAGCACGCGCCGGAGGGGAAGAAGACCTTCTACGGAGGCTTCGCGCAGCTCGGCAACCCCGCCGGGGCGCTCCTCTCCACCGGCCTGTTCAGCCTGCTCTCCACGCTCGGCGACGACGCGCTCAAGGAGTGGGCGTGGCGCGTGCCGTTCCTGCTCTCCGCCGTGCTCATCCTCATCGGCGTCCTCATCCGCCTCAAGGTCGAGGAGTCGCCGGTGTTCGAGGGGGCGGCGGCCGAACCGGACGAGGGTCTGCCGCTGACGTACGCGCTCAAGACCAACTGGCGGCCCATCCTGCTGGGCATCGGCACGCTCCCCGTCGCGGTCGGCGGCTACTACCTGGTGACGACCTTCCTCACCGCCTACGCCACCGACCCCTCCGTGGGGCTCTCGGAGACGACCGTGCTCAACGCGCTCAGCGTCGGAGCCGTCGTCGAACTGATCGCCACGCTCGGCGTCGCGTGGCTCGGCGACAAGCTCGGCCGGGTCCGCGTCGTCATCTGGGGCCTGGCCGCGGTGGCCGTGCTGGCAACGCCCCAGTTCCTGGTGGTCTCCTCGGGCTCGACGGTCCTGATCTTCGTGGTCTTCGCGGCGATGCGGCTGGTCATGGCGGCGACGTACGGGCCCGTGGCCGCGGTGCTGGCCCAGATGTTCCGCCCCCGGGCGCGCTACACCAGCATCTCGGTGACGTACCAGGTGGCGGGCGCGGTGTTCGGCGGCCTCGCGCCCGTCGGCTCGACGCTGATGTTCCAGGCGACCGGCAGCGTCGTCCCGGTCATCGTGCTGCTCGTCGCCATGTGCGCGCTGAGCATCGCCTGCCTGCTGAAGGCCCCGCAGCACACCGACGACGCCATGCCCGCGGAGGACGGGCAGGTCAGGGAAGCACGCGATACGTCACGTGCGTGACCAGGCTCGCCGCCCGTGCCGAGACCTGTTCGAGCGTCAGCGCCGGTACGCCCTCGAAGAGCCGCGTACCGGCGCCGAGCGTGAGCGGCGAGATGTGCAGGCGCAGCTCGTCGATCAGTCCGGCCGCGAGGTACTGGTTGATGGTCGTCGCGCCGCCCATGACCGCCACATCGCCGTCACCGGCCGCCGCGCGTGCCTGGGCCAGCGCCGACTCGATGCCGTCGGTGACGAAGTGGAACGTCGTCCCTCCGTCCATCGGCTGCGGCTCGCGCGCGTGGTGCGTGAGGACGAAGACCGGGGCGTGGTACGGGGGATCGTCGCCCCACCAGCCGTTCCACGGCCGGTCCCACGCGCCGCGCACGGGACCGAACATGTTGCGCCCCATGATGAAGGCCTTGGCGTCGGCCATCTGCTCGATCTCGGCCTTGTTCTCGTCGGGGGTGTCGGCGAACCAGGCGTGCAGCCTGTCGCCCCAGCCGTCGCCGCTGTCGTCCCCGAAGGGGCGCTCCTCGGTCTGATTGAGCCCGGCCGTGTACCCGTCGACCGACATCGTGATGCCGCTGACCACCCTGCCCGTACGCGCGGTCATCGCTCTCTCCTTCACGGTGAGCTTCCGTCTGGCCTCAGCCTGGACCAGGCCGGGCACCACGCCAACAGGGGCTGGCCGGAATCTTCCCCTCGACTTGCGGCCGGACGGTTAGGATCACGGCGTGGTCACAGGAGGATTGCAGCCGGGTGTACGGCGGCTCCGCGCGTCAGCGGGGCCGCTGTGGACCGTCGGGCTGGCTCTGCTCCTGCTCGGGCTGCTGTACACGCACGGGGCGGGCACGGGAGACGCCGCCGGGCACCACGGCGGAGCCGTCGCCGCCCCGTCCGCGACCACGCATGACATTCCGGTGGGACATGAGGGCCACGAGGAGCAACGGGACTCTGCGCACCAGGCGTTGGAGTGCCTCTCCGCGCAGCCGCAGGAGGACTTCGCCCTCGACGCACCCGGTTCAGCGCCCGTGCCGGATCCGGGCTTCCGCGCGCCGAACGGCTGTACGGGCGCCGGGAGCCCCGTAGCCGCGCCCGGGACGGCGGCATCAGGATCACCGGGGACGGCCGCGGTACTGCGGATCTAGAAGGCAGGCGGAATCCCGCCGTTCGCGACCCCGCCCTGCCCGCTCGCCCACGCGCGCGCTCGCCGACCCGTGAGCGCCGCACGGAGGATCCGTGTCCTCGTACCGCGCTCCAGCCCTGTTCGTATGGGGGCTGCTGAGTCTTCTGCTCACTCTCGCGGCGGTCGTCTGCGCCCCGACCGGCCCGACCGGCCCGACCGCCCCGACCGGCCACGGCCAGTCGGCGGACGTCATCCCGAAGGCGGTCGCGATGGCGGCCCCCGCCGCCGTCACCGGACCGACGCCGGTGCCGCATCCGCACCCGCCCGTCTCCTGCTCCACCAGCGACCATCTGGCGCAGACCTCCCAGCAGACCCGTGTCCCGCAGGAGCCCGCCGCCGGCGGCGCCGCGTGGGACCAGGCCGCCGACGCGCACCAGGATCCGGCACGGTCCGAGGCCGGTACGGCCGCGCGGCTCGGGAGACCGGCGCCGATACGGACGGGCCGCACCACCCTGCTCCTCGTCTGCCGGTGGCGCGTGTAGGAGCGCCCGCGCGACCGCCGTACGCGGTCGGCGCCGACGCCCGTACACGCCACGCCATCCATCTCACGAGAGCGGACCGATGAACCATTCCTTCACCGACACCTGTGCCCACGCGCCCTCACTTCCCTCCGACCGCACGGCGCTCGCCGGGCTCGTCGGCCGTACGCCCCTGATCCGGGTGACCGAGCCGTTCGCCTCGGCCGGGCGCGGCTTCTGGGCGAAGCTGGAGGGCTTCAACCCCGGCGGCATCAAGGACCGCCCCGGCCTGCACATGCTCGAACGCGCCCGCGCGCGGGGCGAACTGCGGCCCGGTGCGCCCGTCGTCGAATCCACCAGCGGCACCCTCGGCCTGGGCCTGGCGCTGGCCGGACTCGTGCACGGACACCCCGTCACGCTCGTCACCGACCCGGGCCTGGAGCCGTCCATGGCGCGGCTGCTGGCCGTCTACGGAGCCGAGGTCCAGGCCGTAGACGAGCCCCATCCGACGGGCGGCTGGCAGCAGGCCCGCCGCGACCGCGTGGCACGGCTGCTCGGGGAGACGCCGGGCGCCTGGTGCCCCGACCAGTACAACAACCCCGACAACGTCGCCGCCTACACCCCGCTCGCCCTCGAACTCGCCGCGCAGATGGGCCACATCGACGTCCTGGTCTGCAGCGTCGGCACCGGAGGGCACTCGGCCGGGATCTCCCGCGTGCTGCGCCAGCTGCACCCGGGGCTGCGGCTCGTCGGCGTGGACACCATCGGCTCGACGATCTTCGGCCAGCCCGCGCGGAACCGCCTGATGCGAGGGCTCGGCTCCAGCATCCACCCCCGCAACGTCGCCTACGACCACTTCAGCGAGGTCCACTGGGTCGCGCCCGGCGAGGCCGTCTGGGCGGCCCGCCGCCTCGCGACCTCGCACTACGCCACGGGCGGCTGGAGCGTCGGCGCCGTGGCGCTCGTCGCCGGGTGGCTCGCCCGTACGCAGCCGTCGTCGGCCCGGATCGCGGCGGTCTTCCCCGACGGGCCGCAGCGCTATCTGAGCACCGTCTTCGACGACGAGTACTGCGCGGCGCACGGCCTGCTGGACGCCCCACCGGCGCCGGAGCCCGAGGTGATCGGCGCCCTGGGGGAGAAGGAGGTCGCGCGCTGGACGCGCTGCACCGAGGTCGTCGACCCGCTCTCCCGCCCCGCCGCGGAGGCCGGGGAGGCGGGCCGGTGACGACGTCCGTACGCAAGCAACGGCAGCCCGCCGGGTCGCTCCTCGCGCAGACCCGGGGGCACACGCGCAGCGTCCAGCTGCTGATGGTGAATCAGTTCACGATCAACCTCGGCTTCTACATGCTGATGCCCTACCTCGCCCAGCACCTGTCGGGCGGCCTCGGGCTGGCCGGGTGGCTGGTCGGACTCGTCCTGGGGGTGCGGAACTTCAGCCAGCAGGGCATGTTCCTGGTCGGCGGCACGCTCGCCGACCGGCTGGGCTACAAGCCGCTGATCGTCGCGGGCTGCGTGCTGCGCACCGTGGGCTTCGCCGTGCTCGGCCTGGTCGACTCGCTCCCCGCGCTGCTCGCCGCCTCGGCCGCGACGGGCCTGGCGGGAGCCCTGTTCAACCCGGCCGTACGGGCGTACCTGGCGGCCGACGCCGGTGAGCGGCGGGTGGAGGCGTTCGCGCTCTTCAACGTCTACTACCAGGCGGGCATCCTCCTGGGCCCGGTGGTGGGCATGGCGCTGACCGGGGTGAGCTTCCGCGTCACCTGCCTGACCTCGGCGGCGATCTTCGCGGTGCTCAGCGCCGTACAGATCCGCGCCCTTCCCACGCGCCGCGCCGACGGCTCGGGGGAGCGGACGGGCGAGAGCGTCCTCGCGCAGTGGCGGACGGTCGTCACGAACCGCCCGTTCCTGCTCTTCTCCCTGGCGATGGTCGGCTCGTACGTGCTGTCGTTCCAGATCTATCTGGCGCTTCCGCTGGAGGTCCGGCGGCTCGGCGGGCAGGGGATCACCGGAACCTCGGCGGTGGCACTGCTGTTCGCGGTCTCCGGGCTGAGCACGATCCTCGCCCAGACCCGGGTGACCGCCTGGTGCAAGGCCCGCCTCGCACCGGGCCAGGCCCTGAGCCGGGGGCTCGTGCTGATGGGGGCCGCGTTCCTGCCGCTGCTCGCCGCGACGGCGGTGCCGGTGCCGGACGGCGGTGCCGCGCGCTGGCTGCTGGTGGCGGTGCCCCCGGCGCTCACGGCGTTCCTGCTGGCCATGGGCACGATGGTCGCCTACCCCTTCGAGATGGACACCCTCGTCCGGCTCTCCGGCGACCGCCTCGTGGCCACGCACTACGGGCTCTACAACACCATCAGCGGCGTCGGCATCGCCCTGGGCAACCTGCTCACCGGGACCGCCCTGGACGCGGCCCGCGCGGCAGGGCTCTCCGCGCTGCCCTGGCTGGTGCTGAGCGCCCTCGGCCTGGCCTGCGCGGCGGCCCTGCACGGCCTGCACCGTACGGGCCGACTGGCGTCGGCGACCCCCGCGACGGCGTGACCCCCGCGACGGCGTGACATGCGTGAGCCGTGGAGGCCGGTCAGCGGCTTCCGCGGCTCACGTGGCCGGGGTGTGCCGTACGTCCGCCCAAAAACGTCACGCGGGCCTTGTCACAACTCAGGGCGCTGCCTCGTCATAGGGATGTAGCCACCACAACCCGAGGAGCCCACGATGAACGCCCGCCTGAACCTCATGGAGAACCCGGTCACCGCCAAGTTCTTCCGGCACATCATCACCGCGAACAAGGCGATCGAGGAGTCGACGCTGCCGCGCCCGACGCAGGAGTTGGTGAAGCTCCGCGCCAGCCAGATCAACGGCTGCGGATTCTGCACCGACATGCACTACAAGGACGCCGTGCACGAGGGGGAGGCCGCGACCCGCCTCAATCTCGTCGCCGCCTGGCGCGAGGCCACGGTCTTCACCGACGCCGAGCGCGCCGCGCTGGAGCTGGCGGAGGAGGGCACCCGTATCGCCGACGCGGCCGGGGGCGTCCCGGACGAGGTGTGGGCGAACGCCGCCAAGCACTTCGACGAGGACCAGCTCGCCGCGCTGGTGGGCCTGATCGCCCTCATCAACGCCTTCAACCGCGGGAACGTCCTCGTACAGCAGCCCGCGGGGGACTACCAGCCCGGCATGTTCGGCTGACGCGGGGGCTTGCGGGTCCAGGAGTCCAAGGGCCGGGGAATCGAGTCCATGGAGCCGTCCTGCGGCGCGGACGCACAATCGGCGACGTTCGACGCACGAATTCGCCGTCCGGGTGCACCGCGCCGCTCCAGGACGGCTCCGCCGCGTTCGCACTGCTTTCGCTCTGCGTTCGCACCGCGGGACGACCCCCACGCACCCTCGCTCCCTCGCACGGAGGAGAGGAACCCGCATGTCTCTGACCAGGACGTTCCGACGCTGTGCCGTACCCGTCATGGCCGCCGGGCTGCTCGTCGCGATGCCCCAGACCGCCCTCGCCGACGTAGGAGGCGGCAACGTCTCCGTCGGCTGGACGATCGAGAACACGCCGTCCGAGGGCCTGAGCAACATCACCTTCCCCATCACCGTCAACACCGGAACGGCGCGCAAGGAAGGGATCTACTTCGCCCAGCAGTACGACTTCGCCGACGCCATGGGCTACACGGGCCTCCAGCCCCGCCCGGACAGCGGCGGCAAGGAGCGCATGTCCGCCCGCTTCTCCACCTTCACCGAGGGCGCCACCACCAGCGACCCGCTCTGCCACGAGGGCGCCGACGGCGGACCCGGCGTCACCTGCGCGGTCGACTTCGACGCCGTCTACGGCCACCGCTACGACATCAAGGTCGAACGCACCGGCACCGACACCTGGTCCGGTACGGCCACGGACACCGTGAACGGCAAGTCCACCCACCTCGGCACCTGGACGCTCCCCTCCGGGAGCGGCAACCTCCAGGGCTCGCAGGGCGGCTTCGTCGAGTACTACCTCGGCA
The DNA here is from genome assembly GCF_043202595.1 of Streptomyces sp. NPDC048172. Taxonomy (NCBI): domain Bacteria; kingdom Bacillati; phylum Actinomycetota; class Actinomycetes; order Kitasatosporales; family Streptomycetaceae; genus Streptomyces; species Streptomyces sp. NPDC048172. The sequence continues at coordinate 32,716 of NZ_JBIDAT010000006.1, read as the reverse complement.
TCCCGAGCTGCGCCGAGATGCCGCGCTCCGACGTCGTCTTCGGCGGCCCCACGACCACCGACGCCGGTGGCCTGAGCGGCACGTCCAAGGCCAACTACGAGTACAGCGACTGTGTCGGCGAGTCCGGCTACAAGGCCGAGCCGGACGGCGCGGGCACACACATCACCCGAGGCTTCGTCTCGTAAAGAACTCCGCCCTCCCCGCGCACCGCGAGATAAAGGCCCGCATCCTTTACCCGGCCGGTGCGCGGCGGAGGGCGAGCGGGGAATTCCCTTTCACGTTCTCCCCGGCCATCGGCCAATTCCACGACGGGCCCCGCTCCTTATGGACTCGCCCTGCAATTCCTTTTCCCACGCACACGGCGAGCGGAGGCGCCGGGCGCGCGCTCGGCCACCCCGCCCTTGACTTCAACTTCCCTTCAAGTTCTACGTTGTGCGCGTCACCGTCCACGCACGCAGACGCCCCAGGAGGCGACGGCCATGACGTCCCCGGCATCCATGAACTCCACCGACGCCCAACTCGCGGGCCAGCCCGCCGCCTACTGGACCGGTGTGGCCTACGAGGCGCTCATCGCCTTCACCCGGGCCCAGCAGGCGCGGCTCGGTTTCACGCAGCCCCAGTTCTGGCTGCTGCGCAATCTCTCGGAGCACGACCTCTCGCCCGACGGCCGCGGCATGACCGTCCCCGAGCTCCAGGAGGCCATGCGCTCCTACATCCGGCCCGAGGACGACCTGGCCGCCGAGGCCGGGACGTTGGTGGAGCGTGGCTCGCTCACCCGCGACGGGGAGGGGCGGCTGTGGATCACCGAGGCGGGAGAGGCGGAGCGCCTGCGCATCAAGAAGCACGCCCCGGAGATCCGTGACCGTATCCACGCGGGCATCGACGACGCCGACTATGTGACGGCCCTGAAGGTGCTCCAGCAAATGATCCGGAACACCGGCGGCACGCTCGTCTAGGACGGGCGCACTACGCGAGGACCGCCGTCGCCTCGACCTCGACCAGCAGGTCCGGCTCGCCGAGGGCCGCGACGCCGAGCAGGGTGACCGGCTTGACCGGGTCGATGCCGAGCTTCGCCGCCGCGCGGCCCACCCCCTCGCCCAGGAGCGGCATCTTCTCGGGGCTCCAGTCGACGACGTACACGGTCAGCTTCGCGACGTCGTCGAAGGAGCCGCCGACCTCGGCGAGCGCGGTGGCGATGTTGAGGTAGCACTGCTCGACCTGGGCGGCGAAGTCCCCGCCGCCCACGGGCGTGCCGTCGGCGTCGCGGGCGACCTGCCCCGCGAGGAACACCATCTTCGAACCGGTGGCCACCGACATCTGCCGGTACGCCTCGGGCTTCGGCAATCCCTCGGGATTGACCAGGGTTACGGACATGATCGGCCTCTCTCCAGACGTGGACGTCATCAAAACATAGCAGTGCTATGTAATGTGAGGTCATGGCGAGAACGAAGGACCCGGCGGTCCGCTCCCTGCTGCTCGACCGGGCCGCGCACATGCTGCGTACGCGGCAGCCGGTCACGCTCCGCACCCTGGTCGCCGGGACCGGCGTGTCGACGATGGCGGTCTACACGTACTTCGGCGGCATGGACGGCCTCTGGACGGCCCTCCGCCAAGAGGGCTTCACGCGCCTGAGCGGCAAACTCGCGGCCGTGACCATGACCGCCGACCCCGTGCGCGACCTCGCCGCGCTGGGGGCCGCCTATCTGTCCAACGCGCTGGAGAGCCCGGACCTCTACCGCGTCATGTTCGACGCGGGCTTCGCCCTTGAGGACGCCGGGGCCGCCGACGAGACCCTGCACTCCCTCGTGCGCGCCATCGAACGCGCCCAGGCCAAGGACCGGTTCCGCACCGACGTCGACCCGGTGGAACTGGCCACGCAGAGCTGGGCGATCGGCCACGGCCTTGCCTCGCTCGTCGCCACGGGCCCCCTGCCACCCGAGGCACTCGGACACGGAGTGCCCCTGCTCACGGCCCTGTTCACCGGCGCGGGCGACGATCCGGACCGCTGCCGCCGCTCGGTCGAACGGGGCTGGCGGCGGTCTTGACGGGCTCCCGGCCACGCCTCGACACTCCACGAAGGGTTTCCTGACGAGAAGGTAGGAAGCATGGGGTGCTCAGAGCCGGACGCAGTTGCCGCGGTCCGCGCCACGACCCGGCAGCCCCCGCTGACCTCCCGTCGGCACATCGATCTGCTCCGCGTGTGCAGCGCGGCGAGTTCACGCCGCAGCGCCTGACGCCCCCGAGCCCGCACTCCCGTTCCCCCGCACACCCCTGCCCCGCGCCGTACCGCACTCGGCGTGACGCGGGCGGCGGCTGCCGAGATCCAGCCCGAGACCTTCAGGGAGACGTATGTCCGTCCAGCCCCCGAACGCCGAGCCCACCCTCCGCGGCAGGATCGGCCGCGACGCGCGCAGCGGCCACCACCCCGTCCCGTACCGCTACCGGCTGCACCTGGCCCTGTCCTGTCCCCACTGTCTGGGCATCGCGATCACCCACAGCCTGCTCGGCCTCGACACCACGCTGCCGGTGAGCCTGCTGCCCGCCGTGCCCGACGCCCCGGACGGGGAGTACCGCGTGCTGCGCCCGCTGTACGAGGCCAGCGCGCACCGGCACCGCGGACCGGCCGTCGCTCCCGTGCTCAGCGACGACTGGACCGGGCGCATCGTCAGCACGCACGCGCCCGGCATCCTCGCCGACCTGGTCCGCCGCTTCGGAGACGCCGGCATCTCCCCCCGGGAACGGGAGTACGAGGAGATCGACCGGCTCTGCGCATGGGGCATCACCGCCCCGGCACAGCGTGCGGGGGAGCCCGGGACCGGCGCGGCGGAGCGCGAGCGAGCGCTCGCCACCCTGCTCGACAGCCTCGGAACGCTGGAGCGGCGGCTGGCCCACGACCCCCACGTGCTGGGGGAGAGGCTGACGGCCGCGGACGTACGGGTGTGGGTCACGCTCGTCCAGCTCGACACCGTGCACCGCTGGCACCTGGACGCCTCGGCGGTGCACCGCCTCACCGCCCATCCGCACCTGTGGGCGTACGCGCGCAGGCTCGCCGCGCACCCCGCCTTCGGCGGGCACCTGGACCTCGACGGGATCGCCCGGCGGCACCACGCCCGCTGCCGGGGCGCCGAGGCCGCGGGCGCGGCCGTACGGATAGTGGACTGGGAGGCGAACCTCGGACAACGCCGATGGGCGGCATCCGCAGGGGATGCCGCCCATCGAAACGCGACGTAAGGACCGGCTGCTCAGGCCGGGGTGGTGCTCAGCGGCGGCTCAGACGGAGATGCCGTGGGCACGCAGGTACGAGACCGGGTCGATGTCCGAGCCGTACTCGGCGCCGGTGCGCACCTCGAAGTGCAGGTGCGGGCCGGTGGAGTTGCCGGTGGAGCCGGACAGGGCGATCTGGCTGCCCGCGCCGACCTTCTGGCCGACCTGGACGCTGATCGAGGACAGGTGGCCGTACTGGGTGAACTTGCCGTCGGCGTGCTTGACGACGACCTCGTTGCCGTAGGCACCGCCGTTGCCCGCCTTGACGACCTCGCCCGCGGCCACGGACTTCACCGGCGTGCCGGAGCCGGCGGTGAAGTCGACACCGGTGTGGCTGCCGCTGGACCAGCTGCCGCCGGACGCCTGGTACGGGGTGCTGGTGCCGCCCGGCACCGGACGGACGAAGCCCGTCGAGGCGGAGGGGGCGGACGGGGCGGCGGGCTTCGCGGCCGGGGCCGGGGCGGCCTGCTTCTTCACCGGGGCCGAGGCGGAGCCCTGCGGCTTCGCGCCCTGGTCCGCCGAGGCGGACGGGGCGGCGGCGGAGCCTCCCAGGGTCAGCTTGAGGCCCGGGAAGATCACGTTCGGGTTGCCGCCGACGGCCTTGCGGTTCTGGTCGTAGACGGCCTTCCAGCCGCCCTCGACGCCGTGCGCGTCGGCGATCTTGTGCAGGGTGTCGCCGCCCTTGACGACGTACGCGCTGCCACCGGTCTGCGGCGCGGGCTTGGCGGGCTGCGCCGGCTTCGCGGGCTTGGGCTGCGCGGGCTTGGGCGCGGCCTTCGGCGCGGCCTGCTGCTGCGGCTTGGCGGCGTTCTGCGTGCTGGACTGCGCGTTGCCGTCCGGGTTCACGTCGGCCTTCGGGCCGCCCGAGGTCAGGCCACCGGCACCCGCGCAGGCCCAGGCGCCCGGGCCCTGCATGGCGAGCAGCTTCTCGGCGGTGGCGATCTGCTGGTCCTTGGTGGCCAGGTCGGCACGCGGCGCGTACTTGGTGCCGCCCGCGGCGGCCCAGGAGGAGTTGTTGAACTGGAGGCCGCCGTAGTAGCCGTTGCCGGTGTTGGCCTTCCAGTTGCCGGTGGACTCGCACTGGGCGACCTTCTCCCAGGTGTCCACCGAGGCGGCCGAGGCCTGGCCCGCGGTGACGAGGGGGAGAATGACGCCCGCGCCACCCGCGGTCAGCGCGAGGGAGGCGGCGATGCGAAGACGGCGGGACTTCCGAGCTGCATGCGCTCCGGACATAGGGGAATTCCTCTCCTACGCCTACGAGGTGAGCTGTCGGATTCGGGCCGGAGTTGTAGCCCGGCCGCAATGGCTGCGCGTGGCGCGCCAGTGCGGCTTCACCCCAAGCCTCGAACGGACCGTGAAAGTCCACGCGAGGCACTTACCTGGTTCCCCCGCTCCTGCCAACGGTGTTGTTTTCGCGCGCCAGCGGCAGGATTCGGCGTCTGGGCGGCGAACTGCCGCACTAGGTCGGCGACAGCTCGTGCACCCTAAGCACACCGATTTGGGCGGGACAAACAATTGATCGTTTTCCGGGGTGCTTGACGGGGTCGTCGGAATTCTCCGCAGAAGACCCGCAGGGAGATCGCATTTCCGGCGTGCGCTGCTGAAACACAAGCGCGTGCGGCGCGTACACATCAGGCGCCGGACCCCCTGTGTGAGCTGCGTCCTGTGAGTCGACTCACCGACAACGGCCCTCAGGAGGCTCGTGAAGTCCCCCTGGAGCAAGGCGTATCGGGGAGGCTAATCAATGCTTATGCCCGAAATGAGAGAAATGCGCGCAGGGTGGGGTGCGGAGTGCGTCCAGATCCGCTTGAGCTCCGCCGTCCCGGCCGTCTCGTGCCCGCGGAAGGCGCCCCCGGCCACCGGGACGCCGCCGTCCAGCAGCAGGAGGAGCGTGCCGCGCGGCGGCGCGAACTCGGACGCCGGATACCGGCTGAGCTCGGCCAGCGCCTCCCCGCCGTACCGCGCCGCGTACTCCCGCGCCAGCTCCCGCAGCAGCGGGCGTACGAGCGGATCGCCCGCGCGTACGCGCCGCACGGTGAGCCCGTCCGGAGAGGAGCCGGTCCCCGGCCCGGTGACGTATGTCATAGGGCGGCCGACTCGGCGGGGTCGAGCGCGTGCGGCCCGCGCGCCGCGCTCGCCCGGTCCCGCCTCGCCACCTCCTCGCGTACGAGCGGGATCACGTGCCGCCCGAAGTCGATGGCGTCCCCCAGCAGGTCGTAGCCGCGCGCGGAGAGGATGTCGACGCCGAGGTCGTAGTAGTCGAGGAGGGCCTGGGCGACGGTCTCCGGCGTGCCGACGAGCGCGTTGGAGTTGCCCGCGCCGCCGGTGGCGGCGGCGGTCGGGGTCCACAGGGCGCGGTCGTAGCGCTCGCCGCGCTCGGCGAAGGCGATCAGCCGCTGGGAGCCCGTGTTCTCCGGGGCCTCCCGGTGGTGGCGCTTGACCAGCGCGTCGCCCCGCTCCCCGCGGGCCTTGATCGCGCCGACCGTTCGGTGTGCCTTTTCCCACGCCAGCTCCTTGGTCGGCGCGATGATCGGGCGGAACGCCACCTGGATGCGGGGCACGTCCTGACGGCCCGCGGCCCGGGCTGCTTCCTTGACGGCCTGGATCTGCCGCGCGGTCTCCGCCAGCGGCTCGCCCCACAGGCAGTAGACGTCGGCCTCGGCGCCGCCCGCCTCGTACGCGGCGGGGGAGGAGCCGCCGAAGGACACCCCCGGACGGGGCCGCTGAACAGGAAAGACGTCACTGACGAAGTCGTGGAAGCGGTAGTGCGCGCCCTCGTGGTCGAAGGGCTCGTGCCGGGTCCACACCTTCTTGACGATCTCGATGTACTCCCGGGTGCGCGCGTAGCGCTCGTCCTTGGTCAGGGTGTCGCCCTCGCGCCGCTGCTCGCGGTCGCTGCCGCCGGTGATGAAGTGGACCGTCAGCCGTCCGTCGCTGATCTGGTCGAGGGTGGCGAAGGAACGGGCCGCGTAGGTCGGGTACGCGACGTTGGGGCGGTGGGCCAGGAGGATCTGGAGCCTCTCGGTCCGTGCCGCGAGATACCCGGCGGCGGGCGCCGGTACGGGCGAGCCGGAGCCGTACGCGAACAGCACCCGGTCCCAGCCGTGGTCCTCATGGGCGCGGGCGAGCCGCAGCGTGTACTCCTTGTCGAAGGCGGCACCGGAGCGCGGACGGGTCTCCGAGCCGTCATGGGTCGCGGCGATACCGAGGAACTCCACGGGCATGGCGGGGCCTTTCGGGCGCGAGAGGGCCAGGAACGGGGCGAGGAGGGGAGAGAATGGGCGGCTCGTCGGACGGGCCGCGCTGCCGGGTCAGGCCGGGTCAGGAAGAGGGGCGACAGAGCGCGGACCACACGCGACAGAAGTCGATGTGGCCGCGGATGACCAGCGGCAGTTCCTGGGACATGCCGACAGTTGAGCACCGGCGATTCCGGCCCGTCAACCACGGGCCAGGGCAGGCGCGGACACCGTCATGCGCTGTTCACAGCGCCGCAGCAGTCCGTCCCTACGATCGGGTCCCGGGAGCGGGTGACAACGGGAGCCAGGGACAACGACCCGCCGTACGCGCCGTGTTGAGGGACACGCGTGGACGCGCCGATCCGTCGACCCGCCGACCGCCGGAGCCGCCCCCATGGCACTCGCCCCGCAGCCCCCGACCCCGGACGACGACCCCGCCATGCCCACGAGCCCTGCCGTGCTCGCCCTCGTCGGCGCCGGGCCACGCGCCACCGGCCTGCTGGAACGCCTCGGCGCCAACGCCCCGGAACTCTGGAACACCGGGGACACCGGGAACATCGGCCGCCCGCTCCGCATCGAGCTGATCGACCCCCACCCGCCGGGCCCCGGCCGCGTCTGGCGGCACGCGCAGTCGCCGCTCCTGCGCATGAACTCCATGGCCGAGGACGTCACGGTGTTCACGGACGAGACCTCCGAGGTCGAGGGCCCGGTACGCCCCGGCCCCTCCCTCGCCGAATGGGCCGCCCACCCCGAGCGCCACGCGCCCTACCGGCCGCCCGCGGACGCGGCCGTACGCGCGGAGCTGCGCGCACTGGCCCCCACCGACTTCGCGACGCGCCGCGTCCAGGGCGCGTATCTGGAGTGGGCGTTCCGCCGAGCACTGCACACCCTCCCGCCGCACTTCACCGTCCGTACGCATCGCACCGCGGTGACCGCGCTGACGGGCCCCGCGGACGGGACGCAGCGGCTGCACCTCGCCTCCGGCGCGGCCCCCGTCGAGGCCGATCTCGTGGTCCTCGCCCAGGGGCACCTGTCCGCGACCCCGGGGCCTGAGCACGCGGCGCTCGCGGACTTCGCACGGCGGCACGAACTGACGTACGTCCCGCCGGAGTTCTCCGCCGACGCCGACCTGTCCGGCGTACGGCCCGGCGAGCCGGTGCTGCTGCGGGGCTTCGGGCTCGCCTTCGTCGACCTGATGGCGCTGCTGACCGAGGGCCGTGGCGGTACGTACGCCGAGGGCCCGGACGGCGCCCTCGACTACCGCCCCTCCGGCCGCGAGCCCGTCCTGTACGTGGGCTCGCGTCGCGGCGTCCCGTACCGCTGCAAGCCCGGCTACCAGCTCCAGGTCGAACGCGCCCCGCTGCCCCGCTACTTCGGCCCCGCGCAGACCGACGCGCTGGCCTCCGCGGCGACGCGCGCCGGGAACCGGACACGGCTCGACCTGCGCCGCGAGGTATGGCCCCTGATGGCCAAGGAGATCGGCTACGGGTACTACCACGAGCTCTTCCACGCCCACCCGGAACGCACGGCCCTGCCCTGGCGGGACTTCCTGGCCGCCTACGACCGCCTGGACTGGTACGGCCCGGAGCTGGCGGAACTGACCGCACGCGCCGTCCCCGCACCGGCCGACCGCCTGGACTTCGAGGGCCTGGACCGCCCGCTGGAGGGCCGGGTCTTCGCGGACAGGGCGGCGTTCGAAGCCCACCTGGCCCGTCATGTCGGGGCCGACATCGCGCGCCGCTCCGATCCGGCGTACAGCGCGGACCTGGGCGCCTTCCTCGCCCTGCTCTCGGTCTACGGGCAGCTGCCGCGCCTGGCCGCCTCCGGCGCGCTCTCGGCCGACTCCGTCGCCCACCAGCTCGACGGCTGGTGGCACGGCTTCTTCAGCTACTTCGCCTCAGGGCCGCCCGCCTTCCGGCTGCGCGAACTCCTCGCCCTCTCCCGCGCGGGGATCGTCCGCGGCCTCGGCGCGGGCCTGGAGATCGCGGCAGACGAGGGGACCGGCACCTTCCGCGCGACCTCGACGTCCGTCCCCGGCCACCCGGTCACCGCGCGCGCCCTGATCGAGGCGTACCTCCCGCGCCCCACCCTGGAGCGCACCGCCGACCCCCTGCTGCGCGCCCTGCACCGCTCCGGTGAACTCGCGGAGGAGACGGTCACCGATCCGGCTGCCGCACTCCGTACGGGCCTGCTCGTGACGGCCCCCGAGGACGCCCGCCTGCACGCCTCGCGGCTGGGCGGCCCGCACCCCAGGCGCTTCGCCCTCGGCGCCCCCACCAACGGCCGCGCGGTCGCCGCCTTCGCCCGCCCCCGCACCAACGCCCCGGCCTTCCGCCGGAACGACACTCTGGCCCGCACCCTCCTGCGCGCCCTTTCCGGCGGCGGCCCCTCCGTCCGCCCGGCCCGCGAGGCCGCCCCGGCCTCCGCGTGATCAGGCGGCCGTTCGGGCGGCTGTCAGGAACCCGCGGATGTACCCGGCCACGGTGTCCAGGTGGCTTTCGAGGAGGAAGTGCCCGCCGCCGGGGATCAGGTGGATCTCCGCGTCCGGCAGGTCCCCGGCGAAGGCGCGCGCCCCGTCGGGCCCGAAGATCTCGTCGCCCGCGCCCCAGACCGCTAGGAGCGGAACCCGGTGTTCGCGGAAGTAGGCGTGCACGCGGGGGTAGAGGGGCCGGTTGTTGGCGTAGTCACGGAAGAGGGCGAGCTGCACGAGGTCGTTGCCGGGTCGGCTGACCTCGCGGTGATCGGCGGCCCAGGTGTCGGGGTCGACCAGCTCGGGCCGCTCCACGCCGTGCAGGTACTGCCAGCGGATGGCGTCGAGGGACAGCGCGCCACGGACGGCGGGCTCCGTCTCGGGCCCGGGGGCCTCGGCGTACTCCCACAGGGGCTTCCAGAACTCGTCCACGAAGCCCTCCTCGTAGGCGTTGCCGCTCTGCGTGATCACCGCGGTGACCGCCTCGGGGGAGCGGAGCGCCAGCCGCCAGCCGATGGGCGCACCGTAGTCCTGGACGTATATGGCGTAGCGCGCCACGCCGAGCTGGGCCAGGAGCGCCTCGGTGATGTCGGCCAGCGAGTCGAAGGTGTAGTCGAAGGAGTCCAGGGGCGGCGCGTCGGAGCTGCCGAAGCCGAGGTGGTCCGGCGCGATGACGCGGAACCGGTCGGCCAGCGCCGGAATGAGGTGCCGGAACATGCGCGAGCTGGTGGGGAACCCGTGCAGCAGCACGAGTGCGGGCGCCTCGCGGGGCCCGGCCTCGCGGTAGAAGACGCGGTGCCCGCGCACGGTGGCGTACTGGTGGCGGATCTCGACCATGACTAACTCCTTTGAGTGCATGTGAGGGTTACTCGGTGACGCTCAGTAGACCGCCCGCCGAGTAACCTGTCAAATGGCTTGATGGGGTTAGTTCGCGGTGGCGGGGGTGCGTAGGCTGAATCGCGACGCATGCGCACACGTACGCGCGTACGGGCACGGGCAAGGAAGGGAGGCCGGGATGGCCGAGGTGGCTCCGACGGGGCTGAGCGAGGTCATGGCCGAACTGGCGGCCCTGGCCGATGCCAGGACACGTGAGGTCAACGAGAAGCACGGCGACGATCACGCCGTGAACCTCGGCAAGCTCCGCGCGCTCGCCAAGCGCCTCAGGACGCGGCAGGACCTCGCCGTCCAGCTGTGGGCGACCCAGGACTCCGCCGCACGTCTCCTGGCCCTGCTGATCTGCCGCCCGAAGGCCTTCGGGCGGGACGAACTGGACGCGATGCTGCGCGAGGCCCGTACCCCCAAGGTCCATGACTGGCTGGTGAGCTACGTGGTCAGGAAGAGCCCGCACGCCGAGGACCTCCGCCTGTCCTGGACCGCCGACGCGGACCCCCGCGTCGCCGCCGCGGGCTGGGCCCTGACCACGGAACGTGTCGCCAAGAAGCCCGAGGGCCTGGACCTGGCAGGGCTGCTCGACGTCATCGAGGCGGAGATGAAGGACGCCCCGGCCCCCTTGCAGTGGGACATGAACCACTGCCTCGCCCGGATCGGCATCGACCACCCCGAACACCGCGCCCGCGCCCTCGCCGTCGGCGAGCGCCTGGAGGTCCTCAAGGACTACCCGACCTCCCCGGGCTGCACCTCCCCGTTCGCCCCCGTGTGGATCACCGAAATGGTGCGCCGCCAGCGGTCTTAGGCCAAATCCCGCGGGGCGTGCGGTGCGCGTGGGGAGGCGGCCCACCCGCTCCGGCCGTCCCCTATTACACTCAGCTGCCGCTCCCCGCCCTGGTCAGGGCCGGTGGGAGCGCCGACCATTTTCCCCGGGGGAAGGAACCACCCAGGTGTCCACCAGCACGGACGACGACATGCCGATCTACCACCGCCTTGTCATCGAGCAGGGCGACGTCGTCACGCAGGTCCGGCAGACGGCGGAGGAGCTCCTGCGGGAGACCCAGGAGGCCGTGGACTTCAGCCGCCCCCGCATCCCCACCGCGTAGCCCCAGAACGGCCGGAGTCGACATGGCGCGACGGGGGAGGAACATGCGACGCACGAGAGCCATGGCCAGAGGCGTGGCTCTCGTCGGCGGCATCGGCATCAGCATCAGCGTCGCCCTCGCGGCATGCGGAACCGGCGACGGCGAGGAAGGCGGCTCCGCGGCCCGCGAGGAGAGGTACGAGCGTGTCCTCAAGGACCCGCACCCGAGCCCGGCGGACGTGATCGAGGCCGCCGGAGCCCCCGCCACCGTCGCCCGCGCGGGCGACGGTTCGCTGCTGCTGACGTACGACGTGGACCCCGTCGAGGACGACGAGGGCCCGGCCGCCTCCGCCTGGCGCCTCTTCTCCCCTAGCGGCCGTACGGTCGCCGACGGCGCCCGGCACCGGGACGCGGAGGGAGGCACGGGGGGCAGGTTCGTCGGCCTGCGCGACGGCTTCGTGCACGTGCCGCCCGGCGAGGACAGCTCAGGGGGCTGGCTGCTGGACACGCGGGGCAAGCGCCACAAGGTCACCACCGCGGACGCCGCGCTGGGCACCCGCCCCGGTGACGTCCTGCTCTCCGAGTCCGAGCCGACGCTCCTCTACCGCCCGGCCACCCGCACGATCGCCCCCGTCGCCCACGTCCCCCGCGACGCGCACCGGCTGGCCGTCGACGAGAGGGGGACGGCGTGGAGCCTGGACCAGCCCCTCTCCGACGACCCGAACCGCGTCGTCCGGCAGCGCGCGGGCCGTACGCAGGGCTCGGCCCCGCTCCCGCGCTCGTACACCGGGGGCGCGGTGGCCGCGCGCGGCGGAACGGCGGCCGTCTCGCTGGTGCGGGGCGGCGGCGTGCGCGGGGTGCTGGTGACGGGCGACGGCGGCGCGCACTGGCGTACGGTCACCGGCGGCGGCGTGCCCTGGAAGCGGTTCGCGCGCGGGCCGGAGTCCTTCGTCCTGGAGGTCCTGTCGGACGGGCGGCTGCTGGTGGGGGAGGAGGGCGGCCGCGCCTGGCTGGCCGACGACCGGACCAACCGTGCCTTCCACCCGCTGAAACCCCCCTCACCTCCCGCCTCCTTCACCACCCTCACGGCGCAGGGCACCACGCTCTACGGCATCGCGGACACGACGACCGCGACCTACGGCCTCGCGGCGGGCGAGGGACTGTGGACCTCCCGCGACGGCGGCGGTACGTGGAAGCGCCACGGCAACGGATGACGCGCCCCGGCGGTGATTGCAGGCGAGCGATAATCGCGTACGCCGACAATTTCACATATGGCCTATCCTGGGAGGCAGCCGCACTCCGACGGAGGTTTCCGACCCCATGACCGCCAAAGACCCGGCGCTCACCGCCCTCGCCCAGGGCTGGTGCGCCCTCTCCCTGCTCCACGGGAGGATCGAGTCCCACATCGAGCGCGCGCTGCAGTCCGGCCACGGGCTGAGCGTGCGGGAGTACTCGCTGCTGGACGTCCTGAGCCGCCAGCACGACGGTGAGGGCGGCCATCTGCAGATGCGGCAGGTCGCCGACTCCGTCGTACTCAGCCAGAGCGCCACCACCCGCCTGGTGACCCGGCTGGAGGACCGCGGCCTCCTGGAGCGCTACCTGTGCCCGACCGACCGCCGCGGCATCTACACCAACGTCACCGGGGCGGGCCGGAAGCTGCTGGAGGAGGCGCGGCCGACGAACGACGCGGCCCTGCGCGAGGCGCTCGATGAGGCCGGCACCCGGCCGGAGCTGGCGCCCCTGGTGAAGGTCGTGGAGTCGGGCACGGCGGCACCCGCCTGAGCGGTCCCCGTCGCCCGCTCGCCCTCAGCCCTCGTTCACCGCGAGGACGAGCTTGCCGCGCGTGTGCCCGAGGCGGTTGAGGCGCCAGGCCTCCGCGGCCTCGCCCAGCGGCAGCACCCGCTCCACGTGCACGGCCAGGCGCCCGCTCTCGGCCAGGTCGGCGAGCGCCGTGAGGTCCGCCGAGTCGGGGCGGACCCACACGTAGTGACCGCCCCTGGCCGCGGCCTCCGGATCGGCGATCGACGCCAGCCGCTCCGGCCGCGCGAGGAGACCCAGCGACTCTTCCACCACGTGCGCCCCGGCGAAGTCGAGGACCGCGTCCACGCCGTCCGGGGCCAGCTCGGCCACCCGTCCGGCCAGCCCGTCCCCGTACTCCACGGGCTCCGCGCCCAGCTCCCGTACGAAGTCGTGGTTGCGGGCGCTCGCCGTGCCGATCACGCGGGCGCCGCGCGCCACGGCGATCTGCACGCCGAGCGAGCCGACGCCGCCCGCCGCCGCGTGCACCAGGACGGTCTCTCCGGCACGGACGCCGACCCGCTCGATGGCCTGGTACGCCGTGAGCCCGGCCAGCGGCACGCCCGCCGCCTGCTCCCAGGAGAGCGCGGCGGGCTTGCGGGCCAGCATCCGTACGTGCGCGGAGACCAGCTCGGCGTAGGCGCCGCATTGGACGCTGTCCTTGCGGATGTAGCCGAAGACCTCGTCGCCCGGGGCGTACTCCTCGACGTCGAGCCCCACGCGCTCGACCACGCCCGCCACGTCCCAGCCCGGGACGAGGGGGAAGTGCGTCTCCATGAGGGCGTCGAGGTACCCCTCGGCGAGCTTCCAGTCGACCGGGTTGACCCCGGCGGCCTTCACCCGGATCAGGACCTCGCCCGGAGCCACCTTGGGCTCCGGAAGATCGGACAGCCGGAGGGCCTCCGGCCCGCCGTATTCGCTGAGCGTGATCGCTTTCATGCGGCAACCTCCTGCTGCGGACGGTCAGGGGAAACAGTTGCGGGCGACGGCAAGCGCGGCCCACGGTAAACACCCAATCACGACTACCGGCGCACGCAAGTATTTTCGGCCAGCGCGGCCGCCCTCAGCGCAGCGGATCGTAGGGCGTCAGATCGATGCCCGGATCGGCCCGACGCGCCACGCGCGCGGCGACCGTTCCCGCGTACGGGCCCATCGTCAGACCGGACGCTCCCAGGCCGTTGACCACGACCAGCCCCGCCACCCGCGGCACCGCGCCGAGCAGCGGCAGGCTGTCGGGCCCGACGGGCCGGAACCCGATGCGGGTCTCGACGTGTGTGGCGTCCGCCAGCCCGGGGGCCACGCCCAGCGCCTCGTCGAGCACCTCGGCCATCCCGCCCGCGGTGACCCGGTGGTCGAACCCGGTGTCGTCCTCCCGCGTCGCGCCGACCACGACCCGGGAGTCGTCGAACGCCAGCAGGTAGTGCCGCGAGCGCGGCAGGAGGACCGGCCAGTGCGCGGTCCGCACGCCCGGCAGCCGCAGATGCATGATCTGCCCGCGCTGGGGCGTGACCCGTACGCGGACGCCGAGCGGTTCGAGCAGCCGCGGGGACCAGGCACCGGCCGCCGCGATCACCGCGTCCGCGCCGACGAACGTCTCGCCGACCCGCACTCCGCTCACGGCGTCGCCCGTGCCGTCGGTGGTGATCGTGGCTGTGCCGTTCAGGAGGCGGGCGCCGTGCCGGACCGCGGCGCGGCGCATCGCGTCCCGCAGCGCGCGTCCGTCCAGGCGCGCGGCGCCGGGGATGTGGACGGCCGGGCCGTCGTGCGCGAGCGGCGGGAAGAGCGCGCGAGCGCTTTCCGCGTCGATCAGTTCCACCTCGCCCGCGAGCGGGGACCGCGCGGCATGCTCGGCCACGAGCCGCAACGCCTCCCCGGATTCCTCGTGGGTGACCAGTCGTACCGAGCCGACCTGCCGGTAGCCGAAGTCGGTCTCGCCGTCCTCGGCCAGGGCCGCCAGCAGCTCCGGGTAGTGCTCGGCCCCGGCGACCGCGATCCGGTACCAGTCCGCATCCTCAGCCCGAGACGACCAGGGGCAGATGATGCCCGCACCGGCCGAGGTCGCACGCCCCGGGTTCATGGAGTCCACCAGCACCACTTCGGCTCCGGCTCCGGCCCCGGCCCCGGTCCCGGCTCTGGCCAGCTCGTACGCGGCCGCCGCTCCCGCGATGCCGCTGCCGACGACGACCACTCGCATCTCAAGCCCTTTCCGCTGCGCGTTCGGCCCGGCTGGTGTGCTGGGTGAGGACCCGCACCGCGTCGGACGAGGTGGAGTCGTTCGCGGTGTAGATCTCGACCCGGTGGTCGGGGCTGTCGGGCTGGAGCCACACCTGGTAGTCGACGTTGACGGTGCCGACGGTGGGGTGCTGCAGGTGCATGGCTCCGACGGTGCAGTCGGAGACGTCGCCGGTCGCCCACATCGTCGCGAAGTCGTCGCTGCGCATGGTGAGTTCCCCGATCAGGCCCGCGAGCCGGGCGTCGGTCGGGTACCGGCCCGCGGTGAGACGCAGGTAGGCGACGTGGACGCGGGCCAGTTCGTGCCAGTTGCGGTACATGCCGCGGGTGTGGGGGTCGAGGAAGAACATCCGGGGGATCGACGGGCGCTGCTGGGGGTCCCGTGGCGCGTCGTAGGAGAGGTGCTCGGCGAAGAGGGCGTGGGCGGTGCGGTTCCAGGTGAGTACGTCGCCGCGTCTGCCGAGGAGGAGCGCGGGGACGGTCTCACCGAGTGACTCCAGGAGCGTGAGGACGCGCGGGTGCGGCTCTTCGGGGGGCGGTTCGCTCAGGCCGGGATTCGTGGACTGCCGGGCGAGGTTGTGCAGGTGGGCGGTCTCCACCGGGTCGAGTTTGAGGACCCGGGCCAGGGCGTCGAGGACCTGCTCGGACGCCGTTTCGGCCTGGCCCTGCTCCAAGCGCGTGTAATAGCCCGCGCTGACTCCGGCGAGCTGGGCGAGTTCTTCGCGCCGGAGGCCGGGGACCCGTCGGGAGGTGCCGTAGGTGCGCAGGCCGATCTCGGCCGGAGTGACCCGGTCACGGCGGTTCTTCAGGAACGTTCCTAGGCTCTCCATGTGTTCGAGCCTAGGGCGCGGGCCGATCCCGTGGGTGTACCTGTTGGGTGTACCCACGGCGCGGGGATGGTTGTCCCATCCGTCGAGCCGGACTGTCGGGGGTATGACTCGACAGCTTGCGCATACCTCTCCCGGCCTGCGGGCCTGGCTCGGACTCGTGGTGATCCTCGGCCCGGTCCTGCTCGTCTCGATGGACGGCTCGATCCTGTTCCTGGCGATACCGAGCATCACCGAGGCCCTCTCGCCGACGGCCGACCAGACGCTGTGGATGCTGGACATCTACGGCTTCGCGGTGGGTTCCCTGCTGGTCGCCTTCGGCAGCATCGGTGACCGCTACGGCCGCCTGAAGCTCCTGATGATCGGCGCGACGGTGTTCGGTATCGGGTCCGCCGGGGCGGCCCTCGCGCCGACCCCGGAGCTTCTCATCGCCAGCCGGGCGCTCATGGGCGTGGCCGGTGCGACCCTGCTGCCCTCGGCGCTCGCGGTGCTCAGCGAACTCTTCCCCGACCCGAAGCAGCGTGCCCGGGCGATCGGGATCTTCGCCGCGGCGTTCGCGGCCGGGTTCGGCATCGGTCCGGTCGTCGGCGGCGCCCTGCTCGGACAGTTCTGGTGGGGCTCGGTGTTCCTGGTCAACCTGCCCGTCATCGCCGTCTTCCTGGTGCTCGCGCCGGTCCTGCTGCGCGAGGTACGGGCGACCCGGACCGGCCGTATCGACCTGGTCAGCGTCGTGGCCTCGGCCGGGGGCCTGCTGCTGACGATCTACGGCATCAAGCACCTGGCCGCGGACGGCTTCTCGGCCGTGCCGGTCGTGACCGGGCTCCTGGGCCTCGCGGTCCTGGCGTTCTTCGCGCTCCGCCAGCGGCACCTCGAGCACCCGCTGATCGACTTCTCCCTGTTCCGCGACCGTACCTTCACCATCGCGATCGTCACCGGGCTGCTGCCGCTGGTGGCCTGGTCGGCGGCGGCGTACCTGTCGGGCATCTACCTTCAGTCCGTCCTGGGCCTGAGCGTCCTGCAGGCGGCGCTGCTCGCGCTCCCCGGAGCGGCGGCCCTCACCCTCACCTGCGTCGTCACGCCCGCCTTCGTCGACCGTATCGGCAAGAAGGCCGCGCTCCTCACCAGCCACTTCACCATCGCGGGCGGCCTGCTGCTGCTCCTGCCCACGACCACCACCGGCGGTATCGGCTGGTACGTCGCCTCGACGGTGATCGCCGGAGTCGGGTACGGCATCTCCTTCAGCGTCGTCGCCGACACCGCGGTCGGCGCGGTCCCCGCGGAGCGTGCGGGCTCGGCCGGTGCGCTCGCGGAGACCAGCAACGAGATCGGCAACGCCCTCGGCATCGCGCTCCTCGGCTCGCTCGCCGCACTGATCTTCCGCCTCCAGGGGCCGGACCTCGCCCCCACCCTGGACGAGACGCTCCAGCTGCCGGGCCTCGCGCCCGCGGTGCTCCAGGACGCGAAGGGCGCCTTCGTCACCGGCCTGCACGCCGCCGTCGTGGTGGCCGTCGTGCTGCACGCCGCGCTCGGGGCCGCCGCCCTGCGCTGGCTCTCCGAGCCGACGGCCGAGGACCCCGGCCGGGACGCCCCCGCCGCGCCCGCGCCGAAGGAGCTGGCGGGCAAGGCCTGACCCCCGCGCCGGTGCCCCCGTGCCGGTGCCACTCCCGCTCCGCCCCCGCTCCGCCCGTCTCGCCCCGTCCGGTGAGGCGGGCGACAGCGGTGGTGGACGAACTCGGGGATCGATGCGGCTCACACCCGGCTGGAGGCGACTACAGCTTCGCCGCCAAGGAGTCGTCCACGCCCCAGCTGGCGAGCAGCCGCAGCGCCTCGGCGGAAGAGGACCCCGGCTCGGCGTGGTACACGGACACGGACTGCCCGTCGTCGTCGGGCAGGTGCAGCGTCTCGTACGCGAGCGTCAGCTCGCCCACCACCGGATGCCGCATCCGCTTCACCCCGTGACCCTTCTCCTTCACGTCGTGCGTGGCCCACAGCCGCCTGAACTCCTGGCTCTTGACCGACAACTCGCCCACCAGCGCCGACAGCTCCGGATCCTCCGGGTTCCGCCCCGCGTACAGCCGCAGATAGCTGACCATGTCGGCCGCCTTCGACTCCCAGTCGAGGAACAGCTCCCGGTAGTCCGGTTCGAGGAAGGTGAGCCGCGCCCAGTTCCGCTCGGCGACCGGCAGCCGCCCCCAGTCGCCGAACAGGGCCGCCGCCATCCGGTTCCAGGCCAGGATGTCCGAGCGCGCTCCGATGACGCACGCGGGCACGCCCTCCATCGCGTCGAGCAGATGCCGCAGCGCGGGCCGCACCTGCTCCGGCTTGTGCCGCTTCGGTGCCGACGGCCTGCGCCGCTGCCGGGCCGGCCTGGCCAGGTGCACGAGGTGCGCGTGCTCGGTGTCGCTGAGCCGCAGAGCGCCCGCGATCGCGTCGAGCACCTCCGTGGACACATTGCGCCCGTTGCCCTGCTCCAGACGCGTGTAGTACGCGACCGAGACCCCCGCGAGCTGCGCCAGCTCCTCGCGCCGCAGGCCCGGCACCCGCCGGTGCCGCCCCTGCGAGGCGAGCCCCACGTCCTCGGGCTTGAGCCGGGCCCGCCGGGTGCGCAGGAACTCGCTGAGCTCGGCCCGCCGGTCCAGGCCGTCCGTCGCGGGCACCGTGTCCTCGTCCATACCGTCCAGTATGCCCGGTCGTACGACGGGGATCCTGACCCCGCCAGTAGTAGGACCACTGAGCGTACGCAAAGCGGTGACCTGCGGATTCTTTGGTGATCAGGGTGTGCGGGGAGCAGCCTGGGAGCCATGACCACCACCGTTGCCGCATACGCCGCGCCCAGCTCCAAGGCCCCGCTGGAGCGCACCGTCATCGAGCGCCGAGCCGTCGGCGCGCATGACGTACTGATCGACATCCAGTTCGCCGGAATCTGCCACTCCGACATCCACCAGGCCCGTGAGGGCTGGGGCGAGGCTCTCTTCCCGATGGTGCCGGGCCACGAGATCGCCGGAGTCGTCTCCGAGGTCGGCTCCGCCGTCACCCGGTTCAAGGCAGGCGACAGGGTCGGCGTCGGCTGCATGGTCGACTCCTGCGGCGTCTGCGAGCCCTGCCAGGCGGGCCAGGAGCAGCACTGCGTGGAGGGCAACGTCCAGACGTACAACGCCCTCGGCAAGGACGGTGAGCCCACCTACGGCGGCTACTCGCAGAAGGTCGTCGTCACCGAGGGCTTCGTCGTCCGCATCCCCGACGGCCTCTCCCTCGACGTGGCCGCACCGCTGCTCTGCGCCGGCATCACCACGTACTCCCCGCTGAAGCACTGGGGCGCAGGCCCCGGGAAGAAGGTCGCGATCGTCGGCCTGGGCGGCCTCGGCCACATGGGCGTCAAGCTCGCCCACGCACTCGGCGCGGAGGTCACCGTCCTCTCGCAGTCGCTGCGCAAGAAGGACGACGGCCTGAAGCTGGGCGCCGACCACTACTACGCCACGAGCGACCCGGCCACCTTCCAGGAGCTGACCGGCACCTTCGACGTGATCCTCTCCACGGTCTCCGCACCGCTGGACTTCGGGGCGTACCTGAGCCTGCTGAAGACGGGCGGCGCCCTGGTGAACGTCGGCGCCCCCGAAGAGCCGATCGCCCTCAACCTCTTCTCCCTCCTGGGCGGCAGCAAGGTCCTGGCCGGCTCCATGATCGGCGGCATCGCCGAGACCCAGGAGATGCTCGACTTCTGCGCGGAGCACGGCATCGGTGCCGAGATCGAACTGATCGAGGCCAGCCAGGTCAACGAGGCCTACGAGCGCGTCCTGAACTCCGACGTCCGCTACCGCTTCGTCATCGACACCGCCACGATCTGACCGGCCCCCCCGAACGGCGCGGTGCCCCGACCCCCTGCCCCGAGGGGGCCGGGGCACCGCGCGGGCGAGGTCGTGAGGTCAGTCCTCTGTGCGGGAGAGGGCCTCGGTGACCATGCGGGTGGCGAAGTCGTGGTCGCCGGTGTGGTGGTTGATGCGTTCGGCGAGGAAGAAGGCGGTGAACTCCAGGGCGTTCATCTCCGCCTCGGTCCATGCGCCGTACTGCCGCCGCCACAGACTCGGGCTCAGCCCGGTCGCCGCGGCGACGAGAAGCCCGGACATGGTGGGGATCGCCTCGGGCCGGATGCTTCTGGGCATGTTCCGCATCATGGCCACGAGGTCCGGCACGACGCACTCGATGACGTCCTTGCCATGGTCCTCGTACGCCATCCGCAGCCACTTCATGTAGACGAAGACCAGCGTGCACGCGCCGTCCAGGAGGTCCTCGACCCCCTCTTCGCGCAGGGATCCGAGGATCCGGTCGACCATCTCCCGCTGTTCGGAGGTCTCGGTCGCGCCGTCGTAGATGGCTCTGAGCCGGGAGTCGACGACCATGAGCGCGGCATCCACGTCGCCGGCGGGAGCATCCTCGGGGGCGCAGGACGAGGGCATAGGGCTTCTCCACATTCCGGCTTCCGGCCGCGGCAATGAGCGCGGGTGCGTCTCGTACGGTAGTCGGCCGAATTCCGCAGTGCCGCCGATTCGGGCCGATGAACCCCCAGGAAATAGCAGATCGGCATGATGCGGGGGGTGAATGGGAGTTCGCCTGAGAAGGCTCTCGGGTACACCATGGAAGTCACGGATCGTTGACGACCGTGCCCTCAGCGCTCTCCATCGAACTCCACTGCGGTGGGGTGCACTTGGTGGTCGAGAGAGTCCCGTACCGGCTGCTCGCCGTGATCGGCAGCGTGGTCAGCGCACTCGGCGGAGCCGTATGGGCCGACGGACGATGACAGCCAGGGTCCAGCTTCCCGGAATCTCATTGGACCAGTCGAGTGATGGCCGCCCCGATGGCTGCGAGGGGGAGGACGAAGTCCACCTTCCCGGTGCTGATCGCGGCTTTGGGCATGCCGCGGAACTCGGCCCCTTCCGGGTCCTGCACCATGACCGTGCCGCCGTGTGCTTTGACCGCTTCGACGCCTCGGGCGCCGTCGCTGTCCGCACCGGTGAGCACGCAGCCGATCACACCGGAGCCGTACGCCTGCGCTGCCGACTCAAAGAGAGGATCGGCAGCGGGGCGGGCGTAATTGACACGGTCCTCGCGTGTGAGCGCCAGAGTCCCGTCTCCCTCGACGCACAGGTGCCGGTCGGGCGGGGCGATGTAGACAGTGCCTGCCTGCGGGCGCTCCCCATGTTCGGCGAGCTTGACCGGCAGGACGGTGGAACGCGACAGGATGGCCACGATGCGCGTCTCGCGGGAGCGGTTGAGATGCTGGGCCACCAGCACCGGCACGGGCAGCGCGGCCGTCAGCCCGCCCAGGAGTGTGCCCAGTCCTTGAACGCCACCGGCCGAGGAAGCGACCAGCACGGCCGCCCACTGGCCCCGGCCGTCATCCCAGGAAAGCGTCTCCACCTGCAAAGGCTACCGCGCACTGCGGCCTGGACAGGGGCCGCGGCATCGCCGTGGACGGTGGCTGGCGGAGTGCCGGTCGTCGGCACGGGGCGGGCCAGGGTCGGGGTACCTTGGGACGTACGGAGATGTGGCCGACGAGCTGCGCGGTCTCGTCTGGGTTCGTGTGTCGGAACAGGCCGAGGTGACCCTCACCGCCATCGCCCGGATCGGCGGCGAGGCTGCCCTGCACAAGCTGTCGGACTACAAGGCCCTGCCCGACCGTGAGATCCGCCAGCAACTTGTGCTGATGTGGCAGTACTTCGACGCGCGGGCGTTCGCCGCCGAGGTCCTTGCGGGAATGCCCCTCGACGACGTGACCGTCCAGCTGACGAGCTCCGGCCAAATGACCTGCCTGACGGGCCTGCGCCGCCCCGTGCCCCGGATCCACGTGCCCGGCTATCTGCTGGAGCAGCCGGGGCTGATGGACGCCCTGGCCCAGGCATCGGTCGTCGCGCTCGACATCGGCTCGGCCAGCGGTGTGTCGCGGGAGCGTTCGCAGACCGGCCGCTGGACGTCGACGCTACGTCGGCTGACGGTGCACGCTTGCGACCGGCTCACGGACGTGTCCGGCCTGGCCGGCGGTGCCATCGAGGAGCTGGACCTGCGCCGGGTCTCCTCCCGGCTCGACTACGGCGGGCTCGCCGAAGCGCCCAGCCGCCTCACGTGCCCAGGTCACGCGGTGGCGCGGAGGGCCCTTCCAGGTGGGCGGCGGCGGTGCGCCAGGCGCTGGTGACCGCGGTGCGGGCCCGCGACGTACGGGTGGCGCGGTCGCCGGTCAGCAGCAGCGGCGCCCCCACGTGGACGTGCAGGACCGGTCGGCGCACGGGGGCGGTGGCCAGGCCCGCGAGCTGTTTGAGCGTGCTGCCGGAGGTGACCCGGCGCGCACCTGCCTGGCCCACGGGCACGACGGGGGCGCCGGTACGCTCCGCGAGCCGGGCCAAGCCGCTGCGGAACGCCCCGGGAGCCGCCTCTGCCGCGTCCCGGCTGCGGGGGAGCGCGCCCTCGGCGTAGAGGAGGACCAGCCGCCCCCGCGCCAGGACGTCGGCCGCCGCATCGAGCGAGGCTGCGGCGCGCCCGGGGTCCCCACGGGTGACAGGGATGTGCCCGCCGTGGGCGAGCGCGCGGCCGAGCAGCGGGATCCGCCACAGGCCGGCGGCCGCCATGATGACCGGCTCGGCGCCGAGCCGACGCAAGGCGGCGAGGACGATGGCCGGGTCGGCGAGGGAGGTGTGGTTCGCGGCGACGATGCTGCCCGGCGCGAGCTCGACGCCCGGGGCGGTGGTCACCGACAGGCGGCCGACGGCGGGGGCCAGGAGGTCGGCGAGGCGGCTCAGCATGTACGTTCTCCCGGATTCGACGACGGCGGGCCTTCATCGTCGGTGGCGGGGGCCGGGCCGGGCATGAGCTGACGTACTCAACTTCCGGCCGGGCTGCCCCTCACATCGGACCGGGCTGAGGTGAGGGGCAGTGGCGTCCGTCAGGGGTGCGTGCGTCAGCTCGGGGCCGGTCAGCGGCCCGTGCGGTCGCTGTCGCCCTTCACATGCCGCTGGATGAACTCGTACGCCTTGTCGGCGACCTTCCCGCCGACCTGCTGGGCGGGAGCGAGCGAGGCGCTGAAGTGGACGCCCGCCCATACCCGGCTGCGGCCGCAGTCCTGGACGTAGTCGTTCCAGGAGTCCCAGGAGAGCGCGGTGTCCTTGGTGGGGGTCAGGCCCGGCTCCACCCGGGACGAGCCCTTCTTGAAGGTGTGGGTGAGGTCGATCTTCTCCGAGCCCGTGTAGCGCTTGCCGACGCCTGCCGCGGCGGCGCACAGGCTCGCGGAGCCGGAGGGGTACTCCGCGTGGTCCGCCGCCTGGAGGTAGCCCTGCCACTCGTTGCCCGGCATGTCCTTGACCGTGCCCTTGCCGGGGCCGCCCCAGGCGCTGACCGGCTTGTCGCCGTAGAGGTACCGGATGGCGGTGAACGGGCGCACGGCGTCGTACTTGACCTTGCTGTCCCAGATCGCGATCAGAGTGTCGAAGGAGGCGACATGGATGCTGAATGCCGTCTGGACAAAGGCGTCGAGGCTGTCGTCACCCTGGGATATGTCCGGGAACCCGGCGCCGAGGAAGAGCAGCTTGTCGTCGAAGAACTCGGCCGTCATCTTCTTCTTGTCGGTCAGCCCCGCCGACTCGGCGAGCACTTCGTCCGCCTGGCGCTTGTACGCCTCACGGTTGTGATGGTCGCTGGCCTCGGGCGGCTTCACGCGATACCGGGTGGGGTCGTCGTACGAGTACGGCTTCGTCCGGGCCATCTGCGGGGTCACGAACCGCTGACCGGTGAAGATGCCCCCTCCCGTGGTGCGGGCGCCCGGCTGCCACCGCGACGGGTTCCGCAGCTTGTCGGGTGTGTTCACCGGCTTGTATCCGGTGTAGTCCTCGTACGGCTTGCGGTGGTACTTCTTGCCACCCTCATTTCCGAGCTGGTTCATTCCGTCGTTCTCTCTGTTCGCGACGACGGATTTACCAGCGAGGTTTCCCAGCCCGGTGGCCGTGTGCTTGTTCTCCTGCTTGTCGTCCGGATCGAGGCCGACCGAGGTCAGCAACTCCCGCCACTCCGCACGATGCTGCGGCAGAATGCTGTTGAGCACCTTGTGGGACGCATAGAAGATCGCGATGTTCTTGTTCCGGTTGTCCTTCCCCTCCTCCGCCGGGCGGCGGCCGAGATCGGAGTACACGCCGACGGCCGACTTGTGATACGGCGCGATGGCGTCGAACCACCCGTTCTCCAGCAGTGTGACGATGCGGATCACGAGAGTGGCGTCATTCGCCTTCGGCGATACATCCTCGCGCACCGCGGCCTGGACCTTCGGGTAGATCAACTCCAGAGGCGCGTTCCCCTTCTCGAAGTCGAAATCAGCGCCCTTGGAAACCGATTCCGCACCCTTCTCTTCCGGCCCTTCGGCCGCCGCATATCCGGCGCTGGTCATCGCGATCATCGCAGCGCAGAAAAGCGCCACGCGGTTCCGGACCCCGAGCCGCCGCTTTCTTTGCTTCGTTTCAGTCTCTGGCATGGGCCGTGAGCGTAGCGGAGAGGGAGAGAGTCGGAATGGCAAGTGCGGTACTCGATTGCTAAATGCGGAATCAATGCTGCGTCAATACGGAATTCTGAGGGCGCCGCGCGAAGAATCCGCACCGCGGGTCCAGCAGGACGGCTGTCGTCGCGCATCAGCCGATCCGGCGGCCGACACGACATGCCTGCCCGGGTTGGCAGGAAAGGGGCGTGGTCTGTGGACCGGAAGGACGCGTTCTTCCGTTCAGAGGGGACCGTCTGCGGCATCGAGCATCCGCAGGAGGTGGCGGGCTTCGGTGGCCTGTTCCGGTGTTGAGTGTTCGCGTAGTACCGACTCGCACTGCTGTCGGGCCTCGTCGGTGCGTCCGCAGCGATGGTTGGCCTGTGCCGCGAGGAGCAGGTGCCGATGCCGCTCGGCAGGCGACAAGGCGGTTGCGGCCCGTGCCGCTTCTTCTTCGGCGGCTTCCTCCAGCGACCATGCGTGAGGCGCTGGTTCTGGGGGTCGGCGGCGCTGGAGTTCGACTTCGTCGAACAGTTGCCAGCCGTCGACCTCCACGATCCCGGCGCTGCCGGGCCGCCAGTCTCGTGCCGTGGCGGCGGTGAGCAGGGCACGGACGGTGCCTGGCTCATGGAGATTGAGAGTTTTGCCGATCTCGGTGCCGACGGTGCCGGACGGCGTGTACCCGTCGGGGACAAGCCGGCCGGGCCCTTCCTGGAAGACGATGCGGAGTCGGCCGCTGGTACCGGAGGGGCGGATATCGAGGAGTTCGCGGCAGTCCTCGTACCGTCCGTTGCCCAGCGCACGGTGGTTGTGCCCGACGGTCCAGAAGAAGATCTCCTGATCGACCACCAGCCGCCGCGCCTTCTTCTCGCTCCGCACCATGCCCCGATGCTAAGGGGGCATATGGCGAGGTCGTCGCTGGCGGTACGGCCCGGGGTTCGGCGGGGCTGTCGTTGGAGAATGGCAGGGGCGCGTGCTGGGGCCGGCTGTGGAATGTGCGCGAAGAGAGAGGGGGGAGGGGTGCTGCGTCCGGTTGTGGAGTCTCTCAGCTATACCGCCGGCTGCCAGGAGTGCGGTGCTGAGGCGGCCTGGGTGGGGACGCAGGCGTTGGTGGGTGAGCAGGTGAGGTGGGACACCGAGTACGCGTGCTCGTCGTGCGGAAGTACGGCAGCGGTGTGTGGTGGCGTGTTGTCTGAAGGGCTGCGGGAGCGGTTGCTCATCGAGCACGGGCCGGTCACTTTGCGGATCGGCCTGCCGGTGAACAACACGGTGCTGCTGCGTGTCCTGCGTACCGAGCTCGGTCTGAGCCTGGTGGAGATCAAGTCCGCGCGGGAGCGGGTTCTGGCCGGCGGCTACTCGGGGACTCTCCCCGAGATCGAGCACTTGGCCCGAAGACTCCGCGCTGCGGGCATCGACGCGACCGCCTCGCGCGCCGGGAACGGCCCTGGCCGTGGAGGGTGAGCGCGCGCCGTCGGGGAGGTGGCTGCTTCGGAGGTCTCTACGGGCGCCTGGTGGGTGCGGTGTGGCGCAGTGTTTCTATGAAGGCCCGGACCCGGGACGTCGTGGAGTGTTTCGGCCAGATGGGGGCGAAGCGGCAGGGGTGGGGTTCTTGGAGGGGTATCCAGGTGACGCCGGGGGTGGAGTAGTGGGGTTCGGCGTCGGTGCAGGCGAGGGAGACGCCCTCGCCCGCGGCGATGAGGAAGGGGATCTCCTGCCAGGAGATCGCCGCGTGGCCCTGGGGGATCGGGCGGCCGGAGGGGGTCCGGCGGGGGAAGTTGTAGTCGAGCCAGTGCTGCGGGGCGCTACCGCCGATGGTTAGCAGGGTCTCGTGGGCGAGGTCTTCGAGTGATACCGCCTCGCGCCGGGCCAGCGGGTGGGAGCTGGGCACCAGGAGGGCCCGGTCGGAGGAGTACAGCACGGGTCCGGCAACCAGGTCGGGCTCGTCCATGGGCAGTTCGGTGACCTGCAGATGCACCTGCTCGCGGCGCAGTGGTCCGTATGGATCGGAGAGCTGGATCTCCTGGATCGTCACGTCGCAGTCCGGATAGGTGCCGCGGAACGTCTCGATGGCCTTGAGTAGCAGGTTGGCGGCCATCGAGCTGGAGTAGCCGATCCGCAGGGTGCCGGTGAAGCCGCGCCCCGCGGCGACCGCGCGGGCGAGCGCCTCGTCGATGATCCGCCGGGCGGGCAGGAGGTCGTCGCGGAGCCGTTCGCCGACCGGGGTGAGGGTGACGCGGCGGCTGGTGCGTTCGAACAGCGGCACCCCGACCCGGCGCTCCAGCGTCTGGATGACCTGACTCATCCGCCCGGCCGACAGCCCGAGGCGGCTGGCGGTGCGCCCGAAATGCAGCTCCTCGGCCAGCGCCAGGAAGGCCTCCAGCTCCTGTCGCTCCATGTTCCCCGTTCCTCCCGATCATTTAGCCGGACGGCACGCTACTTCAGCTGATCGGCGTTGTTCCAGGTCATGGCGGTGGAGATGCTGATCACCACGTCAGCCGTACGCGCGAGGAGCGCCGTGCGCGGTGCCTCCCCGAAAGGAACCTCCATGTCCTACCCCGATCCCCGCTACTTCGGTGAGCACGGGGAGATCAACGCCACCTACCGGCCCGCGAGCACCGCGCCCGACTTCACCGCCGCGCCTCGCCCGGACGCTCCGGCCGACGCCACCGGCACCGCGTTCCACTACCTGTCCACCGCCCTCTCCACCGGCGGCGAGTACGGCCTGTACCGGGTGGACATGGGCCCGGAGACCAGCGGGCCCAGCACGCACTTCCACAAGGCGATGTCCGAGTCATTCTTCATCCTGTCCGGCACCATGCGGCTCTTCGACGGCCGCCGCTGGGTCGACGCCACCTCCGGCGACTACCTCTACGTACCCGTGGGCGGGCTGCACGCCTTCCGCAACGAGTCCGGCGAACCCGCCTCCATGCTCATGCTCTTCGCCCCCGGCGCACCCCGCGAGGACTACTTCGAGGGCGTGACCCAACTCGACGGCCTCAGCCAGGAAGAACGCGCGGACTTCTTCCGCCGCCACGACAGCTTCTTCGTCTGACCCGCCCGTACGACGGGCTCGTACGCCCGATGCCGGGCCGCCAAGCGATCGCACATCTCACCACCAAGGAGACCGTTCTCATGACCAACGTCGCCGTCATCTACTACTCCTCCACCGGCAACGTCCACAGCATGGCGAAGGCCGCGGCGCAGGCCGCCGAGAAGGCCGGTGCCGACGAGGTGCGCCTGCTGAAGGCCGCCGAGCTGGCCCCCGCCGCGGCCGTCGAAAGCAACCCCGACTGGGCCCGGCACGCCGCAGCCACCGCCGACGTCCGTGAGGCGAGCGCGGCCGACGTGGGGTGGGCCGACGTCATCCTCTTCGGCACCCCGACCCGGTTCGGCCTGCCCGCGGCGCAGCTGAAGCAGTTCATCGACACCACCGGCGGCCTGTGGGCCCAGGGCAAGCTCGTGAACAAGGTCGTCTCCTCCTTCACCTCCACCTCGGCGTGCCACGGAGGGCAGGAGAGCACCCTGCTGGCGCTCAACAACACCTTCTACCACTGGGGTTCGATCATCGTCCCGCCCGGCTTCGCCGACCCGATCCAGTTCGACGAGGCCAACGGCAACCCCTACGGCGCGAGCAGCATCTCCGGCAACACTCCCGACAACGTCGCCGAAGCGAACCTCGCCGCCGTCGAATTCCAGGCCCGCCGCGCGGTCGAGACCGCCGCAGCCCTGCTGCGCGGCCTCGCCACCGCCACCACCGCTGCCGTCGCCTGAGCGGCCCCGCCGCCGCCCTCGCCGCACTCTCCCTGCGCAGGACAGACCTCGCACAGCCACCGGGGGAGGAACGGACCGGGCCACCCGGCCACCACCCGGCCGCACAGCACACATAGCTACCACCCACCGACGGACCTCACCGGCCTCGCCGACCTCACCCCACCGGCCTCACTGACCTCACTGGCCTCCCCAGACCTGCTGAGCTCACTGACCGCGCTGGCCTCGTCGACCGGCCTCACCAGCCTCACCGGCCTCGGCGATTCTCACTGGCTCTACTGATCTCACTGATCCTTGTGAAAGGCGCACCCATGCCCTCCGCACAGCACCCGCCCCGCCTCCGGCGACCGGGGTGGAGCCTGGCGCTGCTGGCGCTCGGCCACCTCATCATCAGCCTCGACTTCACCATCATCTACGTGGCACTGCCCGACATCGCCGCCGACATCGGCTTCACCCCGCACACCCTGCAGTGGGTGGTCACCGCGTACGCCGTCCTCTACGGCGGTTTCCTCCTCCTGGGCGGACGGCTGTCCGACCTCCTGGGGCGACGGCGGATGTTCGTCCTCGGCATGACGCTGTACGGCCTCTCCTCCCTGCTGGGCGGCCTGGCCACGACACCGGGCATGCTGCTCACGGCACGCGGACTGCAGGGCCTGGCCGGAGCGGTCCTGTTCCCGGCGGTGCTCGCCCTGGTCAACACCGCCTTCACCGAGGGCCAAGCGCGCAACCGGGCACTGACGATCTGGGCCATGGCAGGTGCCGGCGGACTGACCGCGGGATCGCTGGCCGGCGGCGTGCTGACCCAGACCCTGGGCTGGCAGGCCGTGTTCTACGTCAACGTCCCGCTGGCCGCCGCGGGCATCACCGCCGCCTTCGCACTGCTGCCCGCCGACGGCCCCGTCACCCAAGGCAGCATCGACATCCCCGGCACACTGACCGGCACCACAGGCATCACACTGTTCATCTACGCGGTCGCACACGGCTCCGAGGCCGGCTGGTCACAGCCCGAGGTACCGGCCGCCGCCGTCCTAGCGGTGCTCGCGCTGGCCGCCTTCGTACGGATCCAGGCACGCGGCCGTACCCCGCTGATGCCACTGCGTCTGTTCCGCAACCGCTCGCTGAGCGGCGCGGTCGTCGTCATCCTGGTCTTCGGACTCACGATGAACGCCGTGCCGTACTTCCTGACCCTCTACTACCAAGACGTCCTCGGCTTCAGCGCCCTGGAGACCGGCCTGGCCTTCCTCGGCTCGACCCTGTCCATCACGGCCGGGAGCTTCCTCAGCGAGCGGTTGATCCAGCGCCTGGGCACCCGCGGCACACTGCTGACGGGAATCGCCGTCAATGCGGCGGGCGCCGCTCTCCTCGCCCCCGGCCTGCACGTCGACGGATCCGTACTGACCACACTGGGCGGCGTCATCGTCGTCGGCCTGGGCATGGGATGCACCTACACGGCGATGTGGAACGCCGCCGGCACCGGCGTGGCCGAACACGAACAAGGCCTCGCCTCCGGAGTGGCCTCCACCGCGCTGCAGGTTGGTACGGCTGTCGGGCTGGCGCTGTTCGTCGTCGTTGCTAGCGATGGCCTGGCGGGTTTGAGCGGAGCGGCCCTGCGCGCCGCCTCCGTCGAAGGCATGCGCACCGCCCTCTACGCCCTGGGTGCCGTCATGTTGTTGGCCGTGTTGCCCGCAGCGAAACTGCCCCGCCCCCGGCCCGCCCCCGGCCCGCCCCCGCTCCGGACAGGGCCGAGCGGCACCACGCTGCCTGATTGAACGATGCACGAGCGTCAGCACACCGGCGATGGACCCCACCGGTGACGGTCCCCACCAGCACCGGCGGGCTGGAGTGTGGGACATGCGAGGTGGGTGGAAGCGAGCCGACACCGCGCTCGGCGGGGGTGGTGCCGGTCTCGTGCATGAGGTGTTGCAGGTGGGGGATGTGGAAGTGGGATACGCCGATGGCGTGGGCCCGTCCGTCCGTGAGGGTCTCTTCGAGGGTTTTGAAGGTTTTCACGTATAGGTCGTGGGCGGGGGTGGGTCAGTGGGTGAGGTAGAGGTCCACGTGGTCGAGGCCGGGTTTGTCGAGTGAGGCGTCGAAGGCGGCGAGGGGCTTGTCGCGCCCCTGGTCGGCGTTCCACAGCTTGGTGGTGAGGAATACCTTCTCGCGGGCGGGCCCGGTGTCGGCCAGGGCGCGCCCGACGCCGTGCTCGTTGCGGTAGACGGCGGCCGTGTCGATGCTGCGGTACCCGGCCTGGAGGGCGTGGGAGACGGCGGTGGTGGTCTCCTCGTCGGGGACCTGGAAGACGCCGAGGCCGAGCTGGGGCATGCGCACGCCGTTGTTGAGGGTGATGTCCGGTACGGAGGTCATGAGGAGGGGGTCTTTCATGGGGGGCCGGTATCAGAGGGGATGAGGATTTTTGTGCGGCGGCAGCTCAGGAGCGGACGGCGTCCTGGGCGGCGGAGGCCGTGGACGCGTCCGTGACGGGAGCGTCCGTGACGGACGAGGCCACGACGGATGAGGCCACGACGGGTGAGCTGGTGACCGGCGTTCGGACGGCACGTCCGGCCCTGGGCCGCAGTTCGAGTCGGTGGGCCAGGACGGCGAGCAGCAGCGCGGTGGCGGCCAGGACGGCGCCGACGGCGTTGGGGGCCGTGTAGCCGAGCCGGGCGGAGATGACCAGACCGCCGAGCCAGGCGGAGAGCGCGTTGCCCAGGTTGAAGGCGCCGATGTTGGCGGCCGACGCCAGCGTCGGCGCACCGTGGGCATGGTCCAGGACACGCTTTTGCAGCGGGGGGACGGTGGCGAAGCCGAGCGCGCCGATGAGGAAGACGGCCACGACGGCCGCCGGCTTGACGGAGGCCACGAAGGTGAACAGCAGCAGGACCAGCGCCAGGCCGCCCAGGGCGGTGTAGAGCAGGGGCATGAGCCTGCGGTCCGCGTAGCGGCCGCCGAGGAGGTTGCCCGTGACCATGCCGAGCCCGAAGACGACCATGATCCAGGTGACGGAGGACTCGGCGAAGCCGCCGACCTCCGTCATCATCGGCGCGATGTAGGTGATCGCCGCGAAGACACCCCCGAAGCCGAGGACGGTCATGGCCATGGCCAGCACGACCTGCGGACTCCTGAAGGCCGCGGCCTCGTCCCGCAGCCGCACACCCTCCGGCTTGGGCACATCGGGGACGAGCCTGGCCACACCGGCCAGCCCCAGGACACCGAGCGCCGCGACGATCAGGAAGGTCACCCGCCAGCCCGCGCTCTGCCCCACGAACGTCCCCAGCGGCACGCCGAGGACGTTCGCCACGGTCAGACCGGTGAACATCATGGAGATCGCACCGGCTTTCTTCTCCGGCGCCACCAGCTCGGCGGCGACGACGGAACCGATCCCGAAGAACGCCCCATGAGCCAGCGAAGCCACCACCCGGCCCAGGAGCATCACGGCGAAGACCGGAGCGACGGCGGAGATGAGATTGCCCAGGATGAACAGCCCCATCAGCAGCATGAGCATGTTCTTACGGGAGATCCTGGTGCCCAGAACGGTCATGATCGGCGCGCCGATCATGACGCCGAGGGCATAGCCGGTGACCAGGAACCCGGCCGTCGGAACGGACACACCAAGATCCGCGCCGACCTGGGGCAGCAGCCCCATGATCACGAATTCCGTGGTCCCGATTCCGAAGGCCCCCATGGCCAGGGCCAGCAGTGCGAGCGGCATGACGAGGTTCCTCTGAGAGACGGGGGAGGACGACGCAAGCAACGCGCGAGCGCCTTACATGCAACGACAATAATTGCACACGAGGGATAGTTGCAAACGCGGGTATCGTGACGTGAGCGACACCGTCACCCCCGACCCGGCCCCGGACAACGGACCACCGACGCCACGTTGCGCTTTCCGCACGCGCACCTCATCCGAAGAGTGCGCTTTCCGCAACCACAGCCGCCCCAACAGACCCCAACAGACGTCCCGTTGCGATTTCCGCACCCCCCCATTCCCGCATCACGACGACACTTGCCCTTTCCGCAACGAAGGCGGATGCCGAACCGCCGAGACGCACCGCCCCACACACCTCCCACCGCCCACTGACGCCGGCCCGCACCGACCGCGACAGGGAACAACGGCAGCGCGACGCTCCGGCTGCGCCCAGATGCCCCGTCGAGCCCCTGCTGCCAGCACGGCATCACTGTGAGTGCGCGGGGCCGACCCTGATCCTGGCCTGACGGGTCGTCAGAACAGGTGATCGTCTGGCTTCCAAGTGGATTAGACCAATTTTTAGGTGGCCGAAGGCCACCCCTACCCATACAACCTGACACCACGTCAATTCCTACCAGACTTGCAAACCGACTACTCCCGGTCGACCCTGAAACCCCCGGGCCCGAAGGGCCCGCCAGCCCCACTCCCAGCCCTAAAGGCCAGAACACCCAGCCCATCGTCCTCTCAGCCAACAACTACCAGCACACGAAGGAGACTTCACCCCTATCCTCTAGCCCGCTTCTTTTGCCCTGACCCGCACACCGCCACGCACCGCACCACCCCACCGTCACCGAAGGTGACGGCACCAGACCGACCACTTTTGGTAGCGGCGCGGAGCGCCGCGGTCCCGTTGGTGTCGCGAAGCGACACCGCGTCGTTCCTCCGGAGGAGGACGCGCG
>NZ_JBIDAT010000005.1:805734-859248 GCF_043202595.1 Streptomyces sp. NPDC048172 | reverse complement strand
CCGCGAAGGCCGGGCTCAACCGCTGCATCCTCGACGCGGGTTGGGCGCAGTTCCTCGGGATCCTGGCGAACAAGGCTGAGAGTGCCGGTCGCCTCGTGGTCCCGGTGGACGCGCGCAATACCTCCCGCACGTGCCCCGAATGCGGGCATGTCGCAAAGGAGAACCGCGTCACCCAGGAACGGTTCCAGTGCATGGCGTGCGGGTTCGCGGCGAACGCGGACCACGTCGGCGCGACGAACGTCCTCAACAGGGCCGGGCTGGTCCTCTGCGCGGCGGCTTAGCCACCGACGCAGGAAGCCCGCGCGTCTACGCGTAGGTGGAGTCACCCAAACACTCTGCCGCCGAGGGGGTGCCGGTGGCCTGAGGGCGGGGTTACTCTCCGGTCACCACCAGACGTGTCGCCGGAGGAAGGGTGGGCGCAGCGCATGGCGTACGACGCCGATGTGATCGTGATCGGGGCGGGCCTCGCCGGGCTCGTGGCCACCGCCGAACTGGCCGAGGCCGGGCGCCGGGTGATCCTTCTCGACCAGGAGCCCGAGCAGTCGCTGGGCGGCCAGGCGCACTGGTCCTTCGGCGGGCTCTTCTTCGTCAACTCGCCCGAGCAGCGCAGGCTGCGCATCCGGGACAGCCGTGAACTCGCCTGGCAGGACTGGCAGGGCGCCGCGGGCTTCGACCGGGACGAGGACCACTGGCCGCGCCGCTGGGCCGAGGCGTACGTCGACTTCGCCGCGGGCGAGAAGCGGTCCTGGCTGCGCGCGCAGGGGCTGAAGATCTTCCCCGTCGTCAACTGGGCCGAGCGCGGCGGCTACGACGCGCAGGGCCACGGCAACTCGGTGCCCCGCTTCCACGTCACCTGGGGCACCGGGCCCGGCATCGTCGAGCCCTTCGAGCGGCGGGTGCGGGCCGGGGTCGCGCGGGGCCGCGTCGAGCTGCGCTTCCGGCACCGCGTCACGGGCCTGGACCGTACGGGCGGCGCTCTCGACACCGTCACCGGCGAGGTCCTGGTCCCCAGCGACGTGGCGCGCGGCGAGTCGAGCAGCCGCGAGGTCCAGGGCTCCTTCGAGCTGCGCGCCCAAGCCGTGATCGTGACCTCGGGCGGCATCGGCGGCAACCACGACCTCGTACGCGCCCACTGGCCCGAACGGATGGGCGCCGCGCCGGAGAAGCTGCTCTCCGGGGTCCCCGCGCACGTCGACGGGCTGATGCTCGGCGTCGCGGAGCGCGCGGGCGGGCGGCTGATCAACCGCGACCGCATGTGGCACTACACCGAGGGCATCGAGAACTGGAACCCCGTCTGGCCCCTGCACGGCATCCGCATCCTCCCCGGCCCCTCCTCGCTCTGGCTGGACGCGACCGGAAAACGGCTGCCCGTACCCCTCTTCCCGGGGTTCGACACTCTGGGCACCCTGGAGCACATCATGCGAACGGGGTACGGCTACACCTGGTTCGTCCTCAGCCGGAAGATCATCGAGAAGGAGTTCGCGCTCTCCGGCTCCGAGCAGAACCCCGACCTGACCGGCCGTAACGTACGGGACGTGCTGGCACGGGGGCGGGGCGGCGCCCCGGGACCCGTACAGGCGTTCCTGGACCACGGAGTCGACTTCCTCGTCGAGCGCGACCTCGGCACGCTCGCCCGGCGGATGAACGAGCTGACCGGGGACAAGCTCATCGACCCCGACGCGCTGCGCCGCGAGGTGCTGGCCAGGGACCGCGAGATCCGCAACCCCTTCACCAAGGACCTCCAGGTCACGGCCATGCGCGGGGCGCGCGCCTTCCTCGGCGACCGCCTCATCCGCGTCGCCTCCCCGCACCGCCTGCTGGACCCGGCCGCGGGGCCGCTGATCGCGGTGCGGCTGAACATCCTCACCCGCAAGTCCCTCGGCGGGCTGGAGACCGACCTGTCCTCGCGCGTGCTGGCCGAGGGTGGCGATCCGGTGCCGGGTCTGTACGCGGCAGGGGAGGCCGCCGGGTTCGGCGGCGGGGGCGTGCACGGATACCGCTCGCTGGAGGGCACGTTCCTCGGCGGCTGCCTCTTCTCGGGGCGCGCGGCGGGGCGGGCCGCGGCCCAGGCGGTGGGCTGAGCGGGCCACGACGGGGCGGGCCATGGGCGACACTTCCGGCACGGGCGTGACCGTCGCGCACTTCTGGGCCGACCCCTCCTGCCCGTACACCTGGATCACCTCGCGCTGGCTGCGCGAGGTGACGCGCGTACGCCCGGTGCGGATCGTCTGGCACGTCATGAGCCTCACCCTCCTCAACGAGGGCGAGGAGGTGGACCCCGAGGGCGATCCGGAGGGGTATCTGCGGATGCCGGTACGGGTGTGCGCCGCCGTGCGCGAGCGGCACGGTAGCGAGGCGCTGGGCGCGTTCCTCGCCGCGTACGGCACCCGCGTCCACGAGGGCGGCGACTGGGACTGGGACGGCGTCCTCCCGGCCGCGCTCGCCGAGGCGGGGCTGCCGCGCGCACTGGCGGACGCCGCCTGGACGGAGACGTACGACGCCGCTCTCCGCGCCTCGCACGAGGCGGCCGTCGCGCTCGTCGGTACGGACGTCGGCACTCCGGTTCTCGGGACGGAGCGGCCCGGCGGCACCGGCATGACGGGGGTCTTCGGGCCGTGTGTCTCGCCCGTGCCGCGCGGGGAGGCTGCGGGCAGGCTCTGGGACGGGACGCTGCTGCTGGCGGGCGTACCGGAGTTCCACGAGCTGCGCCGGGCACCGGTGCCGCCGGAGTGACCTACGAGACGTGAGGAGCGCCCGATGGACGGCACGGAGAAGCCCCCCGGCGTGATGCCCCTGACCTTCGTCGTCGGCACGGGCCGCTCCGGGTCCACGGCGCTCTCGCGCGTGCTGCGGCTGCACCCGGATCTCCTCAGCCTCAACGAGCTGCTGGCGAGCACGATGCTCGCGGACACCCTCGGCGAACAGCCGGTGTCCGGGGCCGAGTTCTGGCAGTGGCTCACCCGGCCGACGCCCTTCTTCGACCGGATGATCCGCAGCGGCACCCCGCTGCCGGAGTTCCTCTACAACCGGCTGACCGGAGTCCGCTACTCCGCGGAGACGACCGGCATCCCCGCCCTCTGCCTCATGGTCCTCCCGCATCTGACGGACGACCCCGACGGGCTGCTCGACGCGCTGGAGCCCGAGGTCACGCGCTGGCCCGTCCGGCCGGGACCGCGGCACTGGGAGGCGCTGTTCACCACGCTGGGCGCGGGCGACCGTGCCGCCGTCGAGCGCTCCGGGTACTCGCTGAACCGGATCCCCGAGCTCCGCCGCGCCTTTCCGTACGCGCGCTTCGTGCATCTGTACCGCGACGGGCCCGACTGCGCCGTCTCCATGAGCCGCCACCCCGGATACCGGCTGATCACGCAGCTCCGCGAGCTGGCCGAGGTGTGCGGCGTCGACGACCTGACCCAGCTGACCGAGGAGCGGCTCGCGAAGGCGCCCCCGCACCTCACCGGGCTGCTCGCCGACCGCTTCGACCCCGCGCTGGTCCGCGACCGGGAGCTGTCCGTCACGCGGTTCGGCGCGCTGTGGTCCGAGCTGATCGCCGAGGGCGTGGGCCACCTCGACGCGGTCCCGGCGGACGCGCGTACGACGCTGGTGTACGAGGAGCTGCTCGCCGAGCCCCGGCGCGAACTCGCCCGGCTGGCCGCGTTCCTGGGCGTCGAGGCGCCGGGGGAGTGGCTGGAGGCCGGGGCCGGGACGCTGGACTCCTCGCGCGTCGGCACGGCCCTGCGCCTCCCGCCGGCCGAGCTGGCGGAGCTGCGCGCCGTCTGCGCCCCCGGCGAGCAGGCCCTGCGCAGAGCAACTGGAGACTAGCGTTCCTCGGACGCCGCCCGCTCCAGCTGGAACGCCTCGTTGCCCAGTCCGATACGGGCGTACTCCCGCGGGCGGCGGGCGCGCAGGTACAGGCCCACCGCCACCCCGGTCACGGCCGCCACGGCGACGACGCCCGGCAGCATCCAGGCCAGCGGCGAGCCGGGGTCGGCGCCGAGCAGCACGTCGAAGTCCTTGACCGCGTAGACGAAGACGACGGCCAGCGCCACCGTCGCCAGGCCCGAGCACACCAGCCGCCACGCCTGGGCGCGGGCGGCGCCGCGCCGTACGAAGAAGGCGATGACGGCGACCGAGGTGGCGGCCATCAGCAGGATCACGCCGAGCGCGCCCAGGTTGCCCATCCAGGTGAACAGGTGCAGCACCGGGGCCGTGGGGTCGCCCGCCTTCCCGTCGTCGCTGAGGAGGAAGGCGGCCACCACCACGACCGAGACGGCCGTCTGCACCAGCGAGCCGTACGCGGGCGCGCCGGTGCTGGCCGAGGCGCGGCCGACCTTACGGGGCAACAGGCCCTCGCGGCCCATGGCGAAGGCGTAGCGGGAGACCACGTTGTGGAAGGCGAGCATGCAGCCGAACGCGCCGGTGACGAAGAGGATGTGCAGCACGTCCGTGAACGCGGTCCCGAGCCGGGGCTCGGCGAGCGCGAAGATCAGCGCCGAGCTCTCCTCGCGCGCCTTCTCCACCACGTGGTCGGGGCCCGCGGCCACGCCGATCAGCCAGGCGGTCAGCGCGTAGAAGACGGCGATGATGCCGACGGCCAGGAACATCACGCGCCGCACCACGGTCTGCGGCTTGTCGGTCTCCTCCGCGTACACGGGCGCCTGTTCGAAGCCCAGGAACGCCGCCACGGTGAAGCAGAGCGCCGTGCCCAGCCCCGCTCCGGAGACCGAGCCGGGGTCGAACGCCTCCAGCGAGAGGCCCTGGCCGCCGGGGTCGGCGCCGTAGGCCACATCGATGATCAGGACGAACAGCACCTCCAGGATCAGCACCAGCCCGACGACCTTCACGTTCAGGTCGATCTTCAGCGCGCCGAGCGCGGCGGTCACCGCGAGCGCGGCCAGGGCTGGGATCCACCAGGCCACCGTGACGTCGAAGAACTTGTCCAGCAGCCCGGCGACCTCGAAGCCGAAGATCCCGTAGACACCGACCTGGAGCGCGCTGTACGCGACCAGCGCGACGTACGCGGCGGCCGAACCGGCGAGGCCGCCGAGGCCGCGCGAGATGTAGGCGTAGAAGGCGCCCGCGTTGTGCACATGGCGGCTCATCTCGGCGTAGCCGATGCCGAACAGCGCCATGATCGCGCCGAGGATGACGAAGAGCAGCGGCAGCCCCGTGATCCCCATGACGGCGTACGTCGTGGACATCACGCCCGCGACGGTCATCAGGGGAGCGGTGGCCGCGAGGACCGACATCAGCAGCCCCGCGGTGCCCAGGCGGCCCGCGCGCAGCGCCCGCTCCTGGCCCTTGTAGGTGCTGATCTCCTGCGTGCCGGTGGTGCCTTGGCCGACCGTGGACATGACGGGGGACGTCCTCTCCTGTGCTGACGGCGGGGCGGGGATGGCGCGGGCTCAGACGGCGCCGAGGGAGGCCCGGTGCGCGGCGCGGAACGCCTTGCGGGGATCGCGGCCCGTGTACGACCAGGGCTCCGGGGTGACGTAGGGGCCGATCCGCTGGAAGAGCGCGGCGGCCTCGGCCATGCGCCCCTCGTGGAACTTGGCGTGGGCGAGGAAGTTGAGGTCGTGCAGCCGCCGGGGCCCGTGGTCCTCGGCGCCCCACTCCAGCCACCAGTCGAACGCGGCCCGCACATGGCGCCGGGCCTGCCGGTTCCTCCAGTGGCCGGAACCGGTGGGGTCGGGGGCCGCCTCGCGCGCGGCGGCGAGGACCCGGTGCCGCTCGGCGTGGGCGACGACGGGGAGGAGGGCGAGCGGGGAGTCGGCCGGGGCGCTCTCGGCGGCCTCGACGGCGAACTCGTAGACGTCCGTGTCCCTTTCGGAAGCGGAGCCGGATTCGGCGAGGACCGCCGCCATCAGATGGTGCGCGTGGTGGTGCTCGGGGTGCCGGGCCCGTAATTCCTCGAAGGCGTAGCGGCAGTCGTCGGGGGAGCCTGGCGGGGACGTCGCGCGGAAGAGGAGGAGCAGCGCCAGCCAGGGCGTCGGGTCGGTGGGAGCGGCCTGCACGGCCGCGGCGATCGCGTCACGGGCCGCCTCGGGAGACCGCTTGCCGCGCGCCGCCCGTAAGGCCGTGGCGCAGGCGAGGAGGACGGCCGCGTCGGCGCTGTCCGGCTCCGTCAACCGCCACTCGCGGGCCCACGACTCCGCCGCCGGGGCCGCCGCCAGCACCGTGCACCGGTGGCCGCGCCGGTCCCGGTCCCCGCCGGTGGCGAGGAGCAGCCCGCGCGCCTCGGTCCAGTGGCCCTGCGCGAGGGCGTCGCGGGCCGTGCGTAAGGCCTCGTCGTCCAGCGCCGGGTCGATCCTGCGGCCCGTACCGAACCGGCGGAACGTGGAAGGAGGAGGGGGTGGAGGGGGTGGAGGTGTCATGGTCAGCGATCACCCAACCGGACCGGCAGGAACGCGTCAAGGGCGCTCAGGACCGCTTTTCGGCCCCATGGGGAACGCGCCCCGGACGGGGGGATGAGCTCCGTCCGGGGCGCGCCGCGAGGGAAGGTTCAGGCTGTGCCGGTGTGGGCTTCAGCCGGTCAGAAGGTCAGCTTCCAGCTGTTGATGTAGCCCTTGTCGGACGAGTAGACGTCCGTGACGCGCAGCTTCCAGGTGCCGGCCGCCTTCTCGGAGGACGCGTTGACCGTGTAGGTCGCCTTGACGTTGTCCGCCGAGTCGTAGGCGCTGGAGTTCTTCACCCGGTACGCCGTGCCGTCCGGTGCGACCAGGTCGATGCGCAGGTCGCCGCGGTAGGTGTGGACGATGTCGACGGTGGCCTTGAGGGTGCTCGGCGCGTTGCCGTCACGCGTGACGGCGATCGGCGACTCCACGGTGCCCGGGTCCGGGATCTGGTAGTCGTCCGTGTTCTCGTTCTCGCCGCCGGGCTCGCCCGGCCCCGGGCGGGAGCCGACGTTGACGGCGGCCCAGGCGTGGGCGACCGCCTCGTACTGCGCGCTGGTCTGGCCGAAGAGGTCGGCAGCGGCCTCCAGGGTGGCGCGGCGCGCGTCCGCGTAGTCGGTGTTGGAGCGCATCTTCTCGGCCAGGGCCTTGAACCAGATCTTCTCGGCGTTCTTGAGGCCGATGCCGGTGACCGGCTTGTTGTCGTACGTGGGCGAGTCGTACTGCACGCCGTTGATGACCTTGGCGCCGCTGCCCTCGCTCAGCAGGTAGAAGAAGTGGTTGGCGACGCCGGACGAGTAGTGCACGTCGACGTTGCCGATGCCCGCGTACCAGTTGTCCTTGGACGCGCCGTCCTTGCTGGGCTTGTCCATGTAGCGCAGCGGGGTGCCGTCGCCGTTGATGTCGATCTTCTCGCCGACCATGTAGTCGCCGACGTCGCTGGAGTTGTTGGCGTTGAACTCGACGGCCGCGGCGAAGATGTCCGAGGTCCCCTCGTTCAGGCCGCCGGACTCACCGCTGTAGACCAGCTTGGCGGTGTTGGAGGTGACGCCGTGGGTCATCTCGTGCGCGGCGACGTCGATCGAGGTGAGCGGCTTGCTGTTGCCCGTGCCGTCGCCGTAGGTCATGCAGAAGCAGGAGTCCTGCCAGAAGGCGTTCACGTAGTTGTTGCCGTAGTGGACGCGGGAGTACGCGCCGACGCCGTCGCCCCTGATGCCGGAGCGGCCGTGCACGTTCTTGTAGTAGTCCCAGGTGAGGGCCGCGCCGTAGTGCGCGTCGACGCCCGCGGTCTGGGCGTTGGACGGCGTGCCGTCGCCCCAGGTGTCGTCCGCGTCGGTGAAGAGCGTGCCGGTGCCGGACGTACCGCGGTTGAGGTTGTACGTCTTGTGGTTGCCGCGCGTGCCGTCGGTGAGCGAGTACTGGCTGCCGGAGCCCGTGGTACCTAGGTTCACCTTGCCGCTGTACTGGCTGTTGCCGGTGCCGTTGTGCACGCCCTGGTACGAGAAGAGCTTCTTGCCCGTCTTCGCGTCCGTGATGGTGTGCAGCTCGTTGGGCGTGCCGTCCTTCTGCTTGCCGCCCGCGACGGTCTCCCAGGCGAGGACGGGGGCGCTCTTGCCCGCGGCCCAGATCACCTTGCGGGCGTCCTTGGCGGCCTTCTTGACGGTGGGCGCCGCCTTGGCGGCCTTGGTCGTGGCGACCTCGATCGCGCCCTTGATGCCCCGGTCGACGCCCTCGATCTTCCCGCCCTTGGTCTCGTGGACGATCAGGTCGCCGCCGAGGATCGGCAGACCGTCGTACGTCCGCTCGTAGCGGGTGTGCACGGAGCCGTCGGCGTTCTTGACGACGTCACGCGGCTTGAGCTGTTCCTTGGAGCCGAGGTCGAGCGACTTCGCGGTCGCCGCGCGGGTGGTCGCGGCGTCCTGGAGCAGGTCGGCCCGCTGCGTGGGGGAGAGCTTGACGGGCAGCTCCCCGGAGTCGGGCTTGGCGGCGTCGGGCTGGGCGTTGTCGGGACTTGCGTTGGCGGTGCCGCTCTGCATGCCGACGCCCACCAGGGCGGCGACGGCGACGAGCGCACCGCCGACGGTGGCTCGTCTTCGAGGGTTGGAACGCATACGCACGCTGAACTCCTTCTGCGAGACAGGGCAGAACAGGTGGAGCTGGGTACGCGTGGGGGGACGGTGCGACGAACTGCCTCTGGCGCGGCGGGAGTGGGCCGTGGGGGTGCGGCGCCTCGGCGAGCTGAAGAATGGCACCGGCGGTTCCCCGTGTCATTAACCTGACAAGAACTTGGCCGGATTGCGTCCGTTTACACCGGCCCCGCGTTCGTTTAACGGACGGGCCCGGAGCGGCCAGGGCTGGCCCGAACGGCCCTCGCTCCTGGGCTCACGCGATGTCACGTTGCGGAGGGGAAATGGACACGGGGGGACGTAGGGGGGCGGGCATGGGCACGGGCAGGGCGCGGCGGCGAAGGGGAGGCCGACGAGGGGGAGGGCGGCGACGGCTGTGGCGGTGGCGGCGGAACCCGCTGCGCCGCCGGACGGACATCGCCGAGGCATGGGCGGTGCTCGCGGCCGTCGTCCTCATGGTGTGCGGCGGTACGGTCACGGGCCTGCTGGTCCACGACACGAGCGGGCGCCTCTTCGACGAGCGCCGGGCGAGCGCGACCGCCGTACGCGCGGTCCTGCTCCGCGATCCGCCGCCCGCGGCCCTGACGAGCGGCGGCAGCACCGAGAACACCGTGCCCGGCAAGGTCCGCTGGACGTCGGACGACGGCAGGCGGCACACCGACCGGGCCCGCGTACCGGCGGGGAAGCAGGCGGGGGACCGCGTCACCGTATGGACCGACGCGCGCGGCCGGATCGTCCGCGAACCGCCGAGCCGGGCCGAGTCGGTGACGGGCGCGGCGATGCTCGCCGCCGTGGCGGTGACCGTGTGGTGCCTCCTCGTTCTGACGGGCCTCGCGCTGGTCCGCGTCCGTTGGAACCGGAGGCGGCTGGCCGCCTGGGATCGCGAGTGGGCCGAAACGGGCCCCCGCTGGACGAGTGGCAGCGGCCAGACGTAGCCCCCCCCCGCCGGAGCATGGTTGCCCCCTGCTCTGGTTCCTGGGCAGGGGCTGCCCCGTGCTGTGCGTTGCAGGCTGCGGCTGCTTCGTGGCTGGTCGCGCAGTTCCCCGCGCCCCTGAGGCCTCAGGGGCGCGGGGAACTGCGCGAGCAACCACCCACAACCCGCAGCCTGCAATGAAGAGCACGGGGCAGCCCCTTCCCAGCCCTGAGATGACCGGTGCGGGCGAGGTGGGGCTATTCCTCCCCGGGGAGGGGGACGCGCCACAGGAGGCGGGTGCCGTGCGTCCCGCCGTCCTTGGCGAGGTTCGGCGCCGGCTCCACCAGGAGGGAGCCGCCGAGGAGTTCGGCGCGCGAGCGCATGTTGGCCAGGCCGCCCGTCTGGGGGCTGTCGCCGATGCCGATCCCGTCGTCCGCGACCTCCAGCTCGATGTCGTCGTCCACGGTGAGCGAGACCTCGACCTGGTGCGCGTGCGCGTGTCGTACCACGTTGCTGAGGGCCTCGCCGAGCACCGCGGTCACCTGCTCGGCGGCGCGCTGCGTGACGTTGGTGTCGACCGGCCCCTCCATCCGCAGCGCGGGCATGAAGCCGAGCGTGTCGGCCGAGTCGCTGACCGTCTTGGCCATGGTGCGGCGCAGGCTCGTTCCCGAGTCGCCGCGCCCCTCGCCCGAGGAGCGAAGCGCGAAGATGGTCGAGCGGATGATCCGGATCGTCTCGTCGAGGTCGTCCACCGCGCGCTCCACCCGCTCGGCCGCCTCCGGGCGGTCGATGAGACGGCCCGCGCTCTGCAGCGTCATCCCCGTCGCGAACAGCCGCTGGATCGCCAGGTCGTGCAGGTCGCGCGCGATACGGTCGCGGTCGTGCAGCAGCGCGAGCTGCTCGGACTCCGAGCGGTGCTGGGCCAGTTCGAGCGCGAGCGCCGCCTGGGCGGCGAAGTCCGAGATCAGCTCGACCTCGGTCTGGGTGAAGGGGCGCCGCCCCACCTGGCGGCTGAGCCGCAGCGCGCCCGGCGCCTGCTTCTGGGCCAGCAGCGGCACGGCCACGGTCGGGCCGTGGGTGCTCTGCAGGCCGGGGAAGGCGTGGGTGCGGGGGTCGCTCCTTATGTCGGAGGTGACGGCCGCCTCGCCGGTCTTCGCCGCGAGCCCCGGCAGCGTGTTCTCGAACGGAACGGCCAGGCCCGCGAGTTCCTTGGACAGCTCACCCACCGCCACGTCCACGCGCAGCGACTCCGCGCCGGGGTCGGGGAGCAGCACGCACGCCGAGTCGGCTTGCGCGACCTCCAGCGCGCGCCAGGCGATGAGCCGCAGGACCTCGCCGGAGGAGGCCCCGCTCAGCAGCGTACGAGTGATCATGCCGAGGGCTTCCAGCCACTGCTCGCGGCGCCTGCTGTCCGCGTACAGCCGCGCGTTGTCCACCGCGACACCGGCCGCGACGGCGAGGGTGGTGACGACCGCCTCGTCGTCCGCGTCGAAGTGCGCGCCGCCGCGCTTCTCCGTCAGATAGAGATTCCCGAACACCTCGTCGCGCACCCGGACGGGCACCCCGAGGAACGAGCGCATCGGCGGATGGTGCTCGGGGAAGCCCTGGCTCGCCGGGTGCTTGGTGAGGTCGGCGAGGCGCAGCGGCTCGGGGTTGCGGATCATCTCGCCGAGCACGCCGTGCCCCTCGGGGAGCGGGCCGATACGGGCCGCGGTCTCCTCGTCGATGCCCTCCGGGAGGAAGTCGCTGAGCCGGCCGCCCTCGCCGATGATGCCGAGCGCCCCGTACTCCGCGTTGGTCAGCGCCAGCGCCGCCTGCACGATGCGGCGCAGCACCTGCGCCAGATCCAGCTCCCGGCCGAGATTGAGCACGGCTTCGAGGAGACTGTGCATCCGGTCCTGCGTCGTCCGCACCGCGTCCAGCCGGTTCTGCAACTCCTCCAGCA
Source organism: Streptomyces sp. NPDC048172 (assembly GCF_043202595.1). Classification (NCBI taxonomy): domain Bacteria; kingdom Bacillati; phylum Actinomycetota; class Actinomycetes; order Kitasatosporales; family Streptomycetaceae; genus Streptomyces; species Streptomyces sp. NPDC048172. The sequence goes on along the minus strand of NZ_JBIDAT010000005.1, from coordinate 847,875 downwards.
GCTCGTCGAGCCGGAAATGAGGCAGTGCGCCCCCGTATATCCCTTGCTGGTTCTGGTCCGCAGAGTCCGTCATGCGACCTCCGTACGGCGGCACGGGCGTGGGCCCCGATTCCGCGCTCCCCGGGACCGCAGTGTACTTCGCAACCACCCCGCCGCCGCAGGGACTTCGCCGGAAATGGCACTGCTCCGGCTCGCCCCTCCGGGCCGGGCGCGCGGGGGCGTTCCCCGGAGCGGGACGCGGCGCATCCGGACACCCGCGCTCCGCCGAGGGTACCGAACGGCCCTTACGCGAAAGGGCTTCCATGGCGCACCCTGTGACCGCCGATCAGAGGAGGGCTTCAGTGCCGGATACCGACATCCGCGACGCTCACCGTGACCGCGATCCCGACCCCGATCCGGAAGTTCCCATTCGTGTCTTCCTGCTCGACGACCACGAAGTCGTCCGCAGAGGACTGCGGGACCTCCTGGAGGCGGAGCCCGACATGACGGTCGTCGGTGACGCCGCCGACGCGCGCCAGGCGCTGGCCCGCGCTCCAGCGCTGCGGCCCCAGGTCGCGGTGCTGGACGTGCGGCTCGGCGGTTCCGACCAGAACGGGGACCAGGCAGGGATCGAGGTGTGCCGCGAGCTGAAGGCACGGATGCCGGAGCTGGTCTGTCTGATGCTGACCTCCTTCGACGACGACGAGGCGCTCTTCGACGCGATCCTCGCGGGTGCGGCGGGCTATGTGCTCAAGCAGATCAAGGGCGCCGAGCTGCTGACCGCGATCCGTACGGTCGCCAGCGGCACCTCGCTGCTGGACCCGCAGGCCACAGCGCGCGTGATGTCCCGCATCCGTGCCCGCGAGCGGCAGTCGGCCCCGCCCGAGCTGGCCCGGCTCTCGCCGCGCGAGCGCGAGGTGCTGGAGCTGATCGGCGAGGGGCTGACCAACCGGCAGATAGGCGAGCGGCTCTTCCTGGCCGAGAAGACCGTGAAGAACCGCATCTCGTCGATCCTCTCCAAGCTCGGCGTGGGCCGCCGCGTCCAGGCGGCCGTGATCGCCGAACGGCTCCGGGAGGCGGAGGACTGAGACGGAGGCGGAGGACTGAGTCCGGGAAGCGTCTAGCAAGCGCTGTCTGGACGGGCCCTCCGCGGGTACGCTGCCACGCGTCCTCACCCAACGGCCAGGGAGAACGCATGCGGCGCGTCGCGCAGGTGATCAGGGTCCGCCCCGAGAAGCTCGACGAGTACCGGGAGTTGCACCGCGAGGTGCCCGAGCCGGTGCTCGCGCGGCTCCGCGCCAGCCGTATCGCCAACTACTCGATCCATCTCCTCGGCGACAGGCTCTTCAGCTACTTCGAGTACCACGGTGACGACCTGGACGCCGACCTCGCCGCCATCGCGGACGACCCGGCGACCCAGGAGTGGTGGAAGCTCACCGACCCCTGCCAGGAGCCCGTGCCCGAGGCGGCCGAGGGCGAGTGGTGGACGCCGCTGGAGCGGGTCTTCCTGATGGAGTGACCTCCGCCGGGCCTGAGAGCCGGGCTGGCCGGGCCGGGCCTACGAAGGGTCGTCGGGCCGCGGCGCGCCGCGCAGCCGCTCCATCTCGCGCCGGTCCCGCTTCGTGGGGCGCCCGGCGCCCCGGTCGCGCACCGGCACCACGAGGGCCTCCTCGCGCGGGGGCGGCGGCGGGCTGTTGTCCACGTAGCACTCGACGGCCACCGGGGCGCCCACCCGCTTCTTGATCAGGCGGCGGACGACGACGATCCGCTCGCGCCCCGCGTGCCGCAGCCGCACCTCGTCCCCGGCCTTCACGGGGTGCGCGGCCTTCACCCGGTCCCCGTTGACCCGCACGTGCCCGGCGCGGGCCGCCGTCGCGGCCTGCGAACGGGTCTTGGTCAGCCGCACGGACCAGATCCAGCTGTCCACCCGGACGCTGCCCGCGCCCTGCTCCGCGGGTGCCTCGTCTGCCGTCATGCCCCGACTTTACAGCGCGTCCGTGAGGCCCGAGGCGTGGAAGACCGCGCGGGCCGTCTCCTCCTCCACGCGCAGCGCGAGCCGCTCCAGCGCGCGGGAGCCCTGGACCAGGGTGCCGTGGCGGAGCGAGGCGCGGGCGCCCTCTTCGAGCAGCAGCCAGACGGCGGGCGCCGCCGTCAGGACCTGGACGTCCAGCTCCAGCCGGGTGCCCTCCTCGTCCCGCAGGACCACGGGGCGTACCGTCCCGCCCCGCAGCTCCGGCCAGTGCAGCGCCACCAGCCGGTCCGTACGCACCCGCCGCTCGCCCAGCACCCCGCGCGAGGCGAGCCAGCCCGCGCCCGCCGTGACCCGGGGCGGCACCAGCACCACGAACAGCAGCGCCGCGAGCGCCGCCCACAGGGCCCCGCGCTGCCAGGTGAGACGCCCGTAGAGGGAGTCCACCGCGACCAGCGTGCTCAGCAGGAGGGCCGTGCCCGCCGACACCCAGCGCACCTCGGCCGCCCAGCGCCCGTCCCGCGCCGGGCACGCGGGGGCGGCCGGTCCGTTGTGTCCCATACGCCGGACCTTACGGGCGAGCCGCGCACCCCGGCCCGGCGCTGACGGAGCGTTGACGGGATTCATCCAGGGGCGTCAAGACCGCGCGAAGACCCGCCCGGAAGACGCCAAGAACGCGCCAGCGAACGGTGCCCGGGGCCGCGCGCCGAGTCACGCTGAGCGCGTTCCACACACGGTGCCGCGCCACCGATCCGCGCCACCGTTCCGCATCACCCGCGCACCCGAGGAGACCGGTCGTATGTCAGCCCCAGCCCCGTCCGTCACCGAGCCGCCGGACCCAGTCACCGTCACCGGCGGCGCCACGGACGGCACGGGTGCGCGGCACAAGCTCACCGCGCTCACCGGGCTCGCCGCGCTCTCGCTCGATGCCATGGCGTCCGTCGCCTACGGGCCCGAGGCCGTCGTGCTCGTTCTCGCCGCCGCGGGTGCGCACGGGCTCGGCTTCACGCTGCCCGTCACTCTCGCCATCGCCCTGCTGCTGGCCGTGCTCGTCGCCTCGTACCGTCAGGTCATCGCGGCCTTCCCGGACGGCGGCGGCAGTTACGCGGTCGCCAAGGCGTACCTCGGCCGCCGTACGAGCCTGGTCGCCGCCGCCTCGCTCGTCCTCGACTACGTCCTCAACGTCGCCGTCGCCGTCACCGCCGGGGTCGCCGCGCTCACCTCCGCCTTCCCCGGGCTGTACGGGGAACGGGTCTGGCTCTGTCTCGGCGTGCTCGCGCTGCTCACCGGGGTCAATCTGCGCGGCGTCCTCGACTCGGCCCGCGTCTTCCTGCTGCCCGCGGTCGTGTTCGTGGCCTCGGTCCTGACCGTTATCGGCGTCGGTCTCTTCCGCGACGGGCCCGCGAGCACCGAGGCCGCCGACGGGCACGCCTCGGCGCTCTCCGGGGACGCCACGGCCGTCGGCGCGCTGCTGCTGCTCCGCGCCTTCGCCGCGGGCTGCTCGGCGCTCACCGGCGTCGAGGCCCTCGCCAACGCCGTGCCCGCCTTCCGGGCCCCCGCGGTCCGCCGCGCCCAGCGCGCCGAGGTCGCGCTGGGCGCGGTGCTCGGCGTCATGCTGATCGGGCTGTCGGTGCTGATCTCCCGGTTCGGGCTGCAGCCCGTGGAGGGCGTCACCGTCCTCGCGCAGCTCGCCGACGCCTCGCTCGGCCACGGGACCGGCTTCTACGTCGTGCAGTTCGCGACCATGGCGCTGCTCGCCCTCTCCGCGAACACCTCGTTCGGCGGGCTGCCCGTGCTGCTCAAGCTGCTCGCCCGCGACAACCATCTGCCGCACGTCTTCGGCCTCAAGGCCGACCGCCAGGTGCACCGGCACGGGGTGCTCGCGCTCGCCGCCGTGTCCGCGCTGCTCCTCGTCGCCTCCGGCGGCGACACCAACACCCTCGTGCCGCTCTTTGCCATCGGCGTCTTCATCGGCTTCACCCTCGCGCAGACCGGCATGGTGCTGCACTGGCGCCGCGAGCGTGGGCGCGGATGGCGTGGCAAGGCGGCGCTCAACGCCTTCGGTGCGCTGCTCACGGGCGTGAGCGCGGTCGTCGTCACCGCCACCAAGTTCCAGGAGGGCGCCTGGCTGATCGTCGCCGCGCTGCCGCTGCTCGTCGCCGTCTTCGCCGCGGTGCGGCGGGCGTACGCCAGGATCGGCGCGCAGCTGGAGCTGGGCCGCGTCCCCGAACCCCCGCGCCGCTCCCGGTCCCTGGTCGTCGTCCCCGTCTCCTCGCTCTCGCGGCTCACGAGCGAGGCCCTGACCGCCGCGCGCTCCCTCGGCGACGAGGTCCGCGCGGTGACCGTCTGCCACACCGACCCCGAGGACCGCGCCCACACCGAGGCCCTGCTGCGCGACTGGGCCCTGTGGGACCCCGGCGTCCCGCTCACCCTCGTCCACTCCGAGCACCGCGCCCTGGGCCGCCCCCTCGCCGGGTACGTCGCCGCGCTCGCCGCGCGTACGCCCGGGACCCGGGTCACCGTCCTCGTCCCGGAGGTCGAGCCCGCGCACATGTGGCAGCGCCTCCTCCACAACCAGCGCGGCGCCGTCGTCTCCCACGCCCTGCGCCGCGACACGGACGCGGTGGTCTGCCGCCTCCGCTTCCGCCTGACGCGCTGACGCCCTCCCGACGGGCATAGGGCGCCCGTTCCGTGGCACCTGTAGCGCCATGGGCCGGGCGAGGGCGGTGGCGCGGGGAGCGTCCGACGAAGCGCGAGGGACCGTCCGTGCCGCGCGCGCCGCCCTGGCGGGGCCGGGGCGCGAGCGCGATCTGTTCCTCCAGTCGCTCAAGGCCGCGCTCGCCGCCCTCGTCGCCTGGGCGGGCGCGCGCCTCGTGCTCGACAGCACGCTCGCGCTCATGGCGCCCTGGGTCGCGGTCGTCCTCGTCCAGTCGACCGTCTACCGCTCCCTCGCCTACGCGGCGCAGCAGACCCTGGCGATCCTCGTCGGCACGCTGCTGGCCACGCTGGTGATGCGGACGCTGGACGACCAGCTGGCGGCCATGGCCGTGGTCCTGCCCCTGACGCTGCTCCTCGGCAACTGGCCGCGGCTCGGCGCGCAGGGCATCTACGGTGCGACGTCCGCCCTCTTCACCCTCGCCTCGCCCGAGGTCACGCTGGTCAGTGCGGGCGAGCGTGCGGGTGCCGCGCTCGCGGGGGCCGTGGTCGGGGTCGGCGTCAACGCGTTCGTACGGCCGCCCGAGTACCTGCGCAGCACCCGCGAGGCCGTGCGCGGCGTGGTGTGCGAGGCCGAGGAGATCCTCACGGCCATCGCCGACGGCGTGGACGAGACCTGGCACCACGACCGGGCCCACCGCTGGTACGCGCGGTCCCGGCGCCTCCCCGCCCTGGTCCGCGGCGTGCGCTCGGCCCTCGAATGGAGCCAGGAGAGCCGCCGCTTCCACCCTGTACGGGCGCACCGGGACCGGATCGGGCGGCTGGAGGTCGTCTCGGCGGAGGTGCTGGTCACGCTCGACAAGCTGGCCGACCACCTCATCGACCTCGGGCGCGTGGTCGTGCAGACCCAGGAGGAGCGGCGCGACCGGGCGATCCCCGACTCCGGGGTCACAGGACCGTACGCCGAGCTGCTGCGCCAGGTCGCCGCCGGGCTCGGCGCCTACCGCCGTACCGTCGTCGAGGGCGACCCGGACGACGTGGACGCGGCACGCCGCGAACTCTCCGAGGCCGTGCACGCGTCCGAGGCCACCTACCGGCGGCTGCGCACCGAGCTGCCCCAGCGCATGACGGACGACCCGGAGGCCACCGCGCTCTTCGGCTCCTGGCTGCTGATCGCCCACCGCCTCACCACGCAGCTGCGCGAGCGGACGCTGCCCCCGGACGAGGGCGCGGAGGGGCGCTACGAGCGGGGGCGGGGGTCGGCGCGGCCGCGTTCGTAGCGTTCCTTGCGGGCGTAGCCGGTGAGGCCGCCGTCGGCGTCGAGGGTGAGTTCGTAGGAGCCCAGCAGGCTCATCGTGTCGGGCACCCTGCGCAGCTCGACGACCTCGACCTGGAGCGTCCAGCCGCCGCCCTCGCGCGGTGCGAACGAGATGACCGACTCGGGCTCCATCCCGGTGAGTTCGGCGAAGGTTGCGCAGCCCGTGCGGAGCAGCTCCGCCGTGTCCGCGCGTGACGTCTTCCCGCCCCCGCCCCCGCCCTTGGACCTGCCCCCGTTGCTCTGCCGCTCGCCGCTCATCCGTGTCCCTCCTCCGCGCTCGTACGGACCTGGCGGGTGCCCCGCTCCGTACGGAGTGAACCCGGGCGCGCGGGGTACCGCGGGAGGCAGCCGAACAGTGAGGAGGAACAGCGCCGATGACTTACGGAGAATTCCTGGTCCGCGTGCGGGAGCGGGCCTCCTGCACCGACCGGGAGGAGTCAGAGCGGATCACCGGGGCCGTCGCCGTGCTGCTCGGTACCCGGCTCCAGGCGAACTCCGCGCGCCATCTCGCCGCCCAGCTCCCCGGCGAGCTGACCGCGCCGCTCACCCGTGCCGGGGGCGGGGCGGAGACCTGGACGGAGGCCGAGTTCCTGGAACGGGTACGGGAGGCCACCGGAGCGGAGAGCGCGGAAGCCGCCAGGCAGCAGGCCGAGGCGGTCTGCTGCACGGTGCGGGACACCGTGACCGGCGGTGAACTGAACAAGCTCATCAGCCAGCTGCCCAGCGGCTACGCGCCGCTCTTCGGCCACCCCGAGCTGGCCTGAGCGGTACCTGAGAGGGCGAGGGGCACGGCCTGGGCCGTGCCCCTCACGCCATCTTCCGTATCTTCCGTTCAGTCCTCGCCGCGGAAGATGTGCGCCTCCGGATCGTTCTCGTCCGCCGGACGGTACGGCATGTAGTTCATCGGGCCGTCCGGGAGGCGCGGAGACGGCCTCCGCGTCGTGACGACGAGCACCCGGCCTCCGGGTGCCGTGGCCGTGCCCCGCGCGCGCTCACGGGGAGCGGTCCCGCGAGGAACGGTCGTCGTCGTATCGCTGTCCTGCACTTGGACTCACCTTCTCAACTCGCTGCCCCACGCCCGCCGTTGTGCGGACGTGGCGGCACTCTGCCGCGGTAGAAGTCGAAGAACCCCCGCTGCTACCTGCCTATCCGAAGGACATAAAGCGAGTCGAAACCGGCGTCCTCAGCAGTCCTTCAGCGCCGGGTGACCGTCCTCCCCGGAGCCAAACGCGCGCAGCACCGACAGCAGCTCGTGCGCGCGGTCGTGCGTACGGGCCGGGGTGAGACCGGCGCTCCGCTCCCGCGCCAGCCGCCGCCCCCCGGCCTCCAGGCACCAGGACCACCAGCGCTCGCACTCCGCGAACCCCACCCGGTCCGCCGCCACCACGGCGGGCCAGTCGCAGGCCCGCGCCTGCGCCGTCACTGCCGCGCCGCCCGCCACGGGGTCGACGGCGAGCACCGGCACCCCGGCGCGGAGCGCGAGGACCAGGCCGTGCGGCCGGTCCGTCACGACCGTGTCCAGCCGTCCCAGCAGCGACTGCACCTGGCCGGGGTGCGCGCACAGCCGCCAGTCGCCGCTGTCCAGGTGCGTGTCGAGCGGGAGCCGGGCGCAGTCCTGGGCGCCGAGCCAGCGCGTGAGGGCGTGGACGGCCTCGCGGCCGTGGCCGTGGCCGTGGCCGTGCTGTCCGTGCCGCCCCTGCCCGAGGATCAGCCCCACCACCGGGACCGGCGCCGTGCCGGGGGCCAGCGCCGCGAGGTCGAGCGGGGGCGCGGTGCCGGGTGCCTCGCGCGGCAGCACGGAGTGGAAGCGCGCCGCGGCGGGCGTACCGGCGTCCGGCACCGAGGTCCCCACCGCGATCCGCACGCACCCGGCGAACTGCCGGTGCAGCACCTCGACCTCGGGCCCCTGCAGCGGTCCGCACAGGAAGACGACATGGCTGTACGCCTCCGGGGCGGCGTCCGTCAGCCGCAGCGCGCCCGGCCGGAAGACGGGGCTCCACGCGGTGTCGTACGGCACCCCCGCGCGGTGCAGTACTTCCTGCACGCGGCGCAGGGCGAGCACGTCACCGGTCGTGACCTCGCCGTGCAGAAAGCTGAACCACCCACTGAGCAGAACCCTGTGCATGACTCTCTGCTACCCGGAATCCGGCTGTCCGCCGCGTCCGCGGTCGCGGCGGTGCCGTTTCGCCCTCCCCGCCCGGGTTACCCGGCGAGCTCCCCGCGGACCTTAGGAGCGGCCATGGCGTACAAGCCGGACGTGCTGGAGCTGCTGACCGGTGACCACCGCGAGGTGGAGCGGATCTTCGCCGCGTTCGAGGCGACCCGCGACCCGGGGCGGCGGCGGGAGCTGGTGGACCTGTTGGTGACCGAGCTGACGCGGCACTCCGCCGTCGAGGAGGAGCACCTCCACCCCGTGGTCCGCCGGGTGCTCCCCGACGGCGACCGGATCGCCGCACGCGCGCGGGCGGCGCACGCCGAGGCCGCGCTGACGATGCGCGCGCTGACGGCGCGCGCGCTCGACGGCGCCGATCCCGCCGACGCCTCGTTCGCGCGCGACGTCGGCACGCTGCTGCGCCAGGCCCAGGAGCACGCGGCCCAGCAGGAGCACGAGGTCTTCCCCCTGCTCCGCGCGGCCCTGACCGCCGGGGAACGCGTGGCGCTGGGCGCCGAGGCGGACCGCGCGGGGCGAACTGCCCCCGTGCGTACGCCGTTTGCGGGGACCCGAACGGGATACCCGGGACCTTCAGCGTGAAGGGTACGAAACCGAACTCTTCCGCATCATCCACAACGAAGGAGGGCCGTGCCCCATGACTGTCGCTCCGACAGCACAGCAAGGCGGCGGCACCGGCAATCTGTACGACGTGCTGGAGCTCGTCCTCGACCGGGGGCTGGTCATCGACGCCTTCGTCCGCGTCTCCCTGGTCGGCATCGAGATCCTGAAGATCGACGTCCGGGTCGTCGTGGCCAGCGTCGACACCTATCTCCGGTTCGCCGAGGCCGCCAACCGGCTCGACCTGGAGTCCGGCCGCAACAGGAGCCCGGGACTGCCCGAGATGGTGGGCGAACTCACCGAGTCCGGCGCGCGCGGCAAGACGAAGGGCGCGCTCAGCGGCGCCGCCCAGACCGTCTCCGACGCGTACCGCCAGGCCCGTGAGGAGGGCCAGCGCGAGGAGGAGACCTCCGGCCGTTCCCGGGGGAAGAAGGGAGCGGAATAGTGAGCACGTACGTCTACGGCATCACACGCGCCTCCGGCACCGAGCTCCCCGAGCAGCTGACCGGCGTGGGACAGCGCCGGGTCAGGGCCGTGGAGGAGTCCGGCCTCGCGGCGATCGTCAGCGACGCGCCCGAGGAGCTGACCCCCAAGCGCAAGGAACTCCTCGCCCACCAGGACGTGCTGGGCCACGCGGGCGCCGGGCGGACCGTGCTGCCCATGCGGTTCGGCAGCGTCTCCGACGACGACGGCGCCGTCTCCCAGGTCCTCGCCGAGCGCGCCGACCACTTCAGGGAGCGGCTCGACGCGCTGGAGAACACCGTCGAGTACAACGTCAAGGCCACCCATGACGAGGAGGCCGTGCTGCACCGCGTGCTGGCCGACGACCCGGCGCTGCGCGCCGCGAGCGAGGCCAACCGCGCCTCGGGCGGCGGCACCTACGACGAGCGGCTGCGCTTCGGCGAGCAGGTGGCCAACGCCGTCAAGGAGCGCGAGGCCGAGGACGCGCGCCTGCTGCACGAGACCCTCCAGCCGCTCGCCGACGACGTCAGCCCCGGGCCCGAGAGCACGGGATGGCTCGCCAACTACTCGTTCCTCGTGGACCGGGAGACGGTCGCGCGGTTCGTCAACACGCTCGACGAGTTCCAGAAGGCGCAGCCCCACCTGGAACTGCGCGTGAGCGGCCCGCTGCCGCCGTACAGCTTCGTCGGCTGACGGACCGGCAGCCATGGGACTGCTGAAGGAGCTGCTGCTGCTTCCCGCCGCGCCCGTACGCGGCACGGCGTGGGTGCTGCGGCAGGTGCAGGCGGAGGCCGAGCGCCAGTACCGCGACCCTGCCACCGTGCAGCGCGAACTCTCCCGCATCACCGAGCTGTTCGAGGCGGGCGAGATGGACGAAGAGGAATTCGACCGGCGCGAGGACGAGCTCCTCGCGCGCCTGAAGGACTGGGGACCACTGACGTGAACAACAGGCTCGTACTGGGACTGGCCGTGGGCGGCGGATACGTCCTCGGCCGTACGAAGAAGGCCAAGCTCGCCTTCGCGGTCGGGACCATGGTCGCCGGCCGGAAGATGAAGCTGAACCCGCGCGAGATCGGGCGGCTGGCCACCGATCTGCTGGAGAAGAACCCGCAGTTCAAGGAGTTGGGCGAGCAGCTGCGCGAGGACCTGCGCGGCGTCGGGGGCGCCGCAGCGGGCGCCCTGGTCGACCGCCAGATCAACAACCTCGCGGACCGCGTGCACACCCGCACCCTGGACGTGCGCGACCGCGTCACGCAGGCGGGCGAGCTGGCGTCGTCGACGGCCAAGGAGGGCGCCGACACGGCGAAGGACACGGCGAAGAGCACGAAGGACACGGCGAAGAGCTCGGCGGGCTCGGCGAAGAGCACCGCGAAGAGCGCCACGAACGGCGCGGCGAAGAGCACGACGAAGAGCACGACGAAGAGCACGACGAAGAGCTCGGCCGGGAACTCCGCGCGGAAGGCGGCCGGTACGGCCAAGAAGACGCCTGCCAAGGCGGGCGCGGCGAAGAAGGGCGGGCGCGGCGATGGCTGAGAACCGGAACGGAGCCGCGACGGACCGGCTCAGGTCCGAGTTCCAGGGCCTGATGACCGCGGAGGCCGAACGGCTGCTCGTGGGCCTCGGCCGCAAGCTGGGCTCGACCACCTCGAAGCTCAACGACGTGGCCGAGGGCCGCAGTCCGGGCTTCGCCAAGCTGGCGCTGGACAGCGGCCGTAAGGCCGTCGAGGGCAAGGGCCCCGTCCGCGGCGCCCTGGAGATCGGCGCCTCCCGCCTCAAGGACAAGGCGGTCGGCCTGGTCAAGGGCATGGCCGGGAAGGCGGGCAAGGGCGCGGGCGGCGGCAAGAAGCCGACGGTCATCATGGAGCAGGTCGACGTGGGCGTGCCCCTGCGCGAGGCGTACGAGCAGTGGACGCGCTACGAGGAGTTCAGCACCTTCGCGCGCGGCGTCCAGGACGTGGCCGTCGCGGACGAGACCACCTCCGACTGGAAGCTCAAGATCTTCTGGTCCACCCGGAGCTGGAAGGCCCGTATCACCGACGAGGCCGAGGAGGAGCGCATCGCGTGGACCTCCGAGGGCGCCAAGGGCACGACGAAGGGCGCCGTCACCTTCCACGCGCTCGGCGAGAACCTGACGCGGGTGCTGCTCGTCATCGAGTACTACCCCAAGGGCCTGTTCGAGAAGACGGGCAACATCTGGCGCGCCCAGGGCCGCCGGGCCCGCCTCGACCTCAAGCACTACGCCCGCCACGTCACGCTGCGCGGCGCGACGGAGGAGGAGCAGGAGCAGGACGAGCAGGACGAGCAGGAGCCCGAGGAGTCCGAGGAGGAGCCGGAGGAGACGTCGGCCGCCTCCGAGGACCAGGACGAGGAAGAGGACGAAGAGGCTGAAGAGGGCGAGGGCGAGGGCGAGGACGAGGAAGAAGAGGAGGAGCCCGAGGAGAGCCGCGCATGACGACCCCGAGCCGACTGCCCGAGCCGTACGAGCGCAACGGCTCCAACCTCGCGGACATCCTGGAGCGGGTGCTCGACAAGGGCGTGGTCATCGCGGGCGACATCCGCATCAACCTGCTCGACATCGAACTCCTCACCATCAAGCTCCGCCTCATCGTGGCCTCCGTCGACAAGGCGAAGGAGATGGGCATCGACTGGTGGGAGGAGGACCCCGCGCTCAGCTCCAGCGCCAGCCGCCGCGAGCTCTCCAAGGAGAACGAGCGGCTGCGGCACCGCGTCGAGGAACTGGAGGAGGCGAGCCCCCGTGAGCGGTGAACTCCGCTACGTCTACGCCGTCACCCGCCCGTTCGACGAGCCGCTCCCCGCCGCGCTGCGGGGAGTGGACGGCACCGTGCCGCACACGCTGCTGCACGACGGGCTGCTGGCGGTCCTCAGCCTGGTGCCCGAGGCCGACTTCGCCGAGGAACCGCTGCGCGCGCACCTGGAGGACCTGGACTGGCTCTCCGGCACCGCGCGCGCCCACCAGGACGTCGTCGACGCGCTGACCCGGCTCACCTGCCCGCTGCCGCTCCGCCTCGGCACCGTCTACCGCGACGACGAGGGCGTACGCCGCATGCTCGCCGACGGCCAGGAGCGGTTCCAGCGCACGCTGGACCGGCTGGAGGGGCGCGTGGAGTGGGGCGTGAAGGTGTACGTGGAACGCCCGGCGGAGCCGGAACCCGAGCCGTCGGCGGCGCCGGTGAGCGGGCGCGACTACCTGCGCCGCCGCAGGAACGAGGTCACCGCGCGCGAGAGCGCGCTGGAGGACGCCGAGCGGCTCGCGGACGCCCTGCACGCCGCACTCGCCCGCGAGGCCGAGGACGTACGGCTGCACCGGGCGCAGAACCCGAAGCTCTCCGGCGCCCCCGGGCGGAATCTGCTCAACGCCGCCTATCTCGTGCCCGGCGCGCGCAGCGAGGCGTTCCTGGAGCTGCTGGACCGGCTCGCGGCGCCCGAGCCGGACGTCCGCGTCGAGGTCACCGGGCCGTGGGCCCCGTACTCGTTCGCGGCGGAGAGCCCGGACGTCCCCGTGGACGCCCCCGCGGACGCTCCTGAAGACGGAGAGGCGCCGTCGTCCGACGTGCCGGAGCGCGCATGACCGCGCTCAGGCAGCGCGAGATCGCGCTGGTGGACCTGCTGGACAGGCTGATCGGCAGCGGAGTCGTCGTCACCGGCAGCCTCACGCTGAGCATCGCCGACGTCGATCTGGTCCGCGTCGATCTGCGCGCGCTCATCAGCTCCGTCAACGAGCGCGTCCCGTCGCCCTGGGAGGAGTGACCGCCGTGACCCGCCGCGTGAAGTTCGACCCCGACACCCTCGAACGCGACCTGGCGTCCCTGATCCTGACCGTCGTCGAGCTGCTGCGGCAGCTCATGGAGCGCCAGGCGCTGCGCCGCGTGGACACCGGCGAGCTGACGGAGGAGCAGGAGGAGCGCATCGGCATGACGCTGATGCTCCTGGAGGACCGGATGACGCTGCTCCGCACCCGCTTCGGCCTCGCCCCGGAGGACCTCAACCTGGACCTCGGGCCCCTCGGCCCTCTCCTGCCTCCCTCACACTCCTGAGCCCCGCCGTCGTACGCTGTCCGGGATCGCCCGGAGCAGGACTCGACGCGCGGAGAGGGACAGCGAAGTTCATGAGGGAGCTGGAGCCCGGCGAGCCCCGGATCATCGGGGAGTACCGACTGCTCGGATGCCTGGGCGAAGGCGGGATGGGCCGGGTCTACCTGGCCCGTTCGAGCCGGGGACGCACAGTCGCGGTGAAGGTCGTGCAGCCGGAGCTGGCGCGCGTGCCGGAGTTCCGGGAGCGGTTCCGCCGCGAGGTCGGCCTGGCGCAGCGGCTCACGGGGCAGTGGGCGGCGTCGGTCCTCGACTCCGACACCGAGTCCCCGGCCCCCTGGGCGGCGACCGAGTACGTGCCGGGGCCCTCGCTGCACTCGGTGGTCACCTCGGGCTTCGGCACGCTGCCCGCGGAGTCGCTGCGCGGGCTCGCCCACGGGCTGGGGCTCGCCCTGCACGAGGTGCACGGCATCGGGCTGGTGCACCGGGACGTGAAGCCCGGCAACGTGCTGGTGACGGTCGACGGCCCCCGCCTCATCGACTTCGGCATCGCCCGCGCCGTGGAGGCCACGTCCGGCGGTGACCTGACCCGTACCGGCACGGTCGTCGGATCGCCGGGGTTCATGTCGCCGGAGCAGGTCAGGGCCGAGCGGGTGGGGCCGGTCAGCGACATCTTCTCGCTCGGCTGCGTCCTCGCCTTCGCCGCGAGCGGTTCGTCGCCGTTCGGCAGCAGCGACATCGGCCAGGCCGGGCTGCTGTTCCGGGTGGTCGAGCACGAGCCCGACCTCTCGGCCGTACCGGGGGAGTGGCGTCCCCTGGTCGCCGCCTGCCTGGAGAAGGCGCCCGAACGGCGCCCCACGGTCGCCCAGATCGTCGAGTGGACGGCCCCGCGCCAGGGGCCCCACGGAGCGCCCGACGCGGGCCCGTGGCTGCCCGCGCCGGTACTGGCCGACCTCGGACGGCACGCCGCGCGCATGCTCGACAGCGAGTCCCCGGCGGGGGCCACGCTGCTGCCCGGCGCTCCGGCGGCCGCGGTGCCGCACGCGGTGCCGCACGCGGTGTCGGACGCCGCACCGACGACACCGCCCGTCGCACCGACCGCGCCGCCGTCGGCATCCCCGTCAGCGGCGCCCACCGCGCCACCCACCGGCGCGACCCCACCGCCCGCGTCGCCCCCGTCGCCCCCGCCGCGCGCGCAGGCCTCGGGGGGCAGGAGTGCCGCGTCGCTGCGGCAGCAGGCGTCGGCCGGACGGCCGGTCATCAGGGTCGCGAGCTGGAGGGACTCGACCAAGCGGTTCGCCGAACTCGCGCAGCTCGGCGAGCAACTCGGCTACGTCTACGACGCGTTCACCGTCGACTACTCCTCAGGCCCGACGCTCATCCTGCGCCACGCCTCCGGCCAGGAGTCGTCCAGGACGGTGGTCACCCCGTTCGAGCAGCTGCGGTCGCGGGTGACCGTCGACGGGATGGGCACGTATCTGCGGAGCCTGATCCTTGTCGCGCTCGGGACCTCGCAGTTGGCGGTGATGGCGTCGAAGGGGGTGTCGGTGGGCTCCTTGTTCGTCCTGGCGCTGACCCTGGGCATCGGCTACGTGGTGATGCGCGGCAACGAGCGCAAGCACCGTGCCCGGCTGGTCTCGTACGGCTACCGCCTCCTGCCCGACGCGTCGGGACGGCAGCGCTATCTGCCGCCCGCGCACGCCGGACCGGGCCCCGGTCCCGGCCCCGGCGGACGGGGCTGACCAGGCGCCGACCCGACGCCCGTCCGCCGGGGTTTCCCCGCCCGGTGCGCGGAAACCCCGGCAGGGTGCACTGACCGCGAGCCACGGCCACTGCCGTGGGGACGGAGGGTGAGCCCATGGACGCGCAAGCGATGAGCGCCGTGCTGGACCAGGCCGTGATGCGTCATCTGCTGGTCGGCGCCGTGCCGTTGGCGCTGGGCCTGGCCGTCGTCGTCGCGCTGGTCGGCGCGGTGTGGCTGGGCATCAGGATCCGGCGGCGCGAACCCACGCCGCCGACGCCCGGATCCCAGCCGCGGCTGCCCGACTCGGGACCGGTCGGCGACGTCGAGGAGCGCCGGGTGCCGGACGAGATGCCCCGCGACGGGCGGCGTCGGCTGCCGCACCAGGGAGTGCGCGACTACGGTTCCGCAACGGACGGTTCGTAGCACCGGGACCGCACCGTTGGACACCCGGGCGGATTGGCTCCTCCGACCACGGTGCGCCAGGCTGTGCGAACGCTGGGAAATCGCACTCGCGAAGAGCCTGGGAAGTCCTCGTATGTCCCGCTTGCTGGAGTCGGGCCCGCCCGGCTCCGGGGAGAGCGCTGTCGTCGGAGCGTCGGCCGAACACCGCCCACACGCAGGGAGTTTCGGGCCCGGCAGCGCTACGGCGCCGCGGTGAGGGCGACTTGTGCTCTGCGCGGACTTGATGAGTGAGCTGCCTCTTCCGGAAAACATGTGCAACGTGTGGAATATGCGCAGAGTAGCTCCGTGGACCAGCTCTGGTTCATCACACACATCAGGCTCACGGATCGAAGGAAGCTGATGGAGCACGGGGACAGGGCACAACCAGGTGAGACAACCACCGATCTCGGAGAAGCGGTCCGGACCGCGCGGGACAGGGCGCGGCTGAGCCAGCGCGTCCTCGCCGCGCGGTCCGGCGTCAGCCTGCGGACGCTCCGGGAGATCGAGCGCGGCCGCGTGCGGGTGCCGCGCGCGCGGTCCATGGAGCGGCTGGCGGCCACGCTCCAGGCGCCGGGACTCCTGGACCACGGCGCGCCGCGCACCGGCGGAACGCCTGGCTCCGGCGGGGCCGACGACCGCTTCCTGCTGCGGGTCCTCGGCCCGCTCGGCGCGGTCCGCGCGGGCATCCCGCTCAACGCGGGCACGCCGATGCAGCAGAACCTGCTCGGCCTTCTGGCGCTGCACGCCAACCAGAGCGTGACGCACGCCGAGATCGTCGAGACGCTCTGGGGCGAGCATCCGCCGGGCTCGTTCAATCAGCTCATCCATACGTACGTGTCCCGGCTGCGTGCCCTGCTGGCCAAGCACCAGGACACGCCGACCGGCTCCCCCCGTATCGAGCGCCGCCACCAGGGCTACGAACTGCGCGTCGAGACGGCGCAGTTGGACCTCCTCCAGTTCGCGGAGCTGGCCGCCGAGGCGGAGGCCGTGCGTGCCGCGGGCGACCCCGAGCACGAGGCGCGGCTCCTCGCGGACGCGCTCGGCATGTGGTCGGGGCCGGTGCTGGGCGGCTGCTCGGCGCGGCTGCGCGAGCATCCGCGCGCGATAGCCCTCGCCCAGCGGCAGGTCACGGCCGCGCTCCGGTTCGCCCAGCTCGCCGAGATCTCCGGCGACCACGAGCGCGCCGTCGACCAGCTCCGCCCGCTCGTACGCCGCCATCCGCTGCACGAGGGGTTGCACGCGCGCCTGATGCTGGCTCTGGCGGAGGGCGGGCGCCGTGTGGAAGCGCTGGACCTCTTCGGCCGGATCGACCGGACCTTGCGCGGCCAGTTCGGCATCGAGCCCGGCCCGGAGTTGCGCGCCGCGCAACTCGCCGTACTCCGGGGCAGCGCCTGAGTCGTGGTGCCGGGCAGGGGCTGCTCCTGCCGGCGCGTCGCGGACCGCGGGCGCGTCGTGGCCGGTCGCGCAGTTCCCCGCGCCCCTGATGGGGCACCCGGAAGCGCCCCTGAAGCGCCTCGAAGCTCGCCCCGAAGGGGCGGCTTCAGGGGCGCGGGGAACTGCGCGACCAGCCACCGCGCAGCCGCAGCCCGCTATGCATCGGGCAGGGGCAGTCCCTATCCGGCCAGCGGGAGAGGCGCAGGCGTCCACGCCGGGTGGTCCACGTAGCCCCGGGCGCCGCCCTCGTAATGGAGGGCGGGGTCGCCCGCCGCCAGATCGTGGCCGAGGGCGAGGCGGGTCACGAGGTCCGGGTTGGCGATGAAGTGGCGGGCGTACGAGACCGCGTCGGCGGTTCCGGCGCGGACGAGCGCGTTGCCGCTCTCCCGGCCGAAGCCGTGATTGGCGATCAGCGGACCGTCGTACAGCCGCCGGTAGCGCGCGAACGCGGCCTCGTCCGGGCCGGACAGCGGCGCCGGACCGCGCAGGTGCAGATACGCCAGGGGGCGCCCGGAGAGCGCGGTCACCACCTCGTCGTAGCGGGACAGCGCGGCCTCGTCCGGCATCCACGGATAGGCCTCCCCCGCACGGGGGTCGTCGTGCCGGGACCAGTACGGCGAGAGCCGTACGCCGACGCGCCGCGTGCCGTCGTCCCACGCGCCGCACACCGCGTCGACGACGTCCAGCAGGGGACGGCCCCCGTCGGGACCGTAGGCGTCCGTACGGGAGTTGAGGCGGGCGTTGAGGAAGCGGGCCAGCGGGTAGACGCCGTTGGCCGCGATCTCCACCCCGTCGAACCCGGCGCGGCGCGCCCGCGCGGCGGCCGTGGCGTACTCCTTCACGAACCCGGCGATCTCCGCGCCGGTCATCTCCCCGGGCGACGCGGACCCGGCGTGCCAGAGCTGGGCGACGATACGGCCGCCGAGCGCCCGTACGAGACCGGTGACCCGGCGCCAGGCCACCGTCTGCTCCTCCGTGAAGAGGCCCGGCACATGAGGGAAGGCGACGGCGCGCTCACTGACCCAGACCCCCTCGGAGACGATCAGCCCGGCGGTCGCGCGCTGGGCGTAGTAGGCGGCGTGCAGCTCGGTCGGCAGCAGGCCGGGATTGGTCGCGCGGGCTCTGGTCAGCGGGGCCATGACCACGCGGTTGGGCAGGCGCAGCGCGCCCAGGTCGAAGGGCTGGAGCAGTGGCTGATCCGGCATCGTTCCGTCTCCGTCGTGTGCGGGGCTGTCACGACGGAGACGGAACGCGCGGGGGAAAGGTGACCGGGAACGTGCCGGGACCGCCGGCGGGCCAGCCGTTCCCCGCCGCCCGCTCCGGCGTGGCGGTCATTTGCCGATCCCCAGCGTCATCCCGGTGATGATGCGCCGCGACAGCCACGCGTACATGATCAGCATCGGCGCCACGATCAGGCAGAGCCCCGCGAACATCCCGCCCCAGTCGGCGCCCTTGTACTGCTGCTCGCCGATGAAGCGGGCCAGGACGAGGGGCAGCGTGAAGTTGTCGTTGCTCTGCATCAGCGCGAGCGCGAAGAGCGTCTCGTTCCAGTTGTTGATGAGCTGGAGGATGAACGCGGTGATGAGCCCGGAGCGGGCGAGGGGCAGCACGATCTGCCAGAACGTACGGGACGGCGAGGCACCGTCGAGCGCCGCCGCCTCCTCCAGTTCGCCGGGGAGCGAGCGGAAGAAGCCGGTGAGGAGGAAGACGGTGAACGGCATCGCGATCCCGACGTAGACCAGG
Source organism: Streptomyces sp. NPDC048172 (assembly GCF_043202595.1). Taxonomy (NCBI): domain Bacteria; kingdom Bacillati; phylum Actinomycetota; class Actinomycetes; order Kitasatosporales; family Streptomycetaceae; genus Streptomyces; species Streptomyces sp. NPDC048172. The sequence goes on along the minus strand of NZ_JBIDAT010000005.1, from coordinate 829,311 downwards.
AAGAGCCCCGGCAGCGTGTCCACCATGCCGACCTCGCTCAGCATGAAGAACACGGGGATCAGCAGCACCTGGCCCGGCACTCCGAGGCCGAGGATGAAGAGCATCGTCAGCGGCCCCGCCATCCGGTTCAGCCGGCGGCTGAGCGCGTACGCGGCGGGCGCGGCCAGCGCGACGGACACGAGCGCCGCCGAGCCGCTGACCAGCACGCTGTTGAACGCGGCACGGCCGAAGCCGGAGTCGAAGGCCGTGGTGTAGTTCTCCAGCCGGAACGGGTCGGGCAGCCCCCAGGGGTCCGCGAAGATCTCCCGCGAGCCGCGCAGCGAGGTCAGCACCATCCACAGCAGCAGGAGCAGGCTCAGCGCGACGAAGAGCCAGATCAGCCCGATGCCGACGGCGCGCACGGGGTTCGGGCGCGCCCGGGCGCGCACCGGGGTCGTGGTTGCCACAGCTCAGCCTCCTCAGTACTCGACGGGGTCGCGGCGCATCAGCCGGCGCAGCAGGGCGGTGAAGACGGCCACCAGTACGAGGCTGGTGATGCCCGCCGCGCAGACCACCCCGAACTGTGGGATGTCCGTGCCGGTGAACGCGTTGCGGTAGATGTAGAGCGCGCTGGTCCAGGTCTCGATCGGCGGCCCGTTGGTGGTGAAGGTGCCGCCGAAGACGAGGACCAGCTCGAAGACCTTCACCGAGCTGATCGTCCACAGCACCGCGCAGACGGAGACCACGTCCCAGCTCAGCGGCAGCGTGATGTGCCAGAACTTGCGGAAGGACCCGGCGCCCGCCAGCTCCGCGTCCTCGTAGAGGTAGGCGGGGATGTTGTCGACGGCGGCCATGATGATGGCGACGTAGAAGCCGGTGGACGAGCACACCATCGTCGCCATGATCAGCAGGAAGACGTTGTCGCTGCCCAGCCACTTGGGCGGGTCGTCCACGCCGATCCAGGAGAGCGCGGTGTTGACCATCCCGCCCGGGTTGAAGAGGAAGCCCGCGAGGACGCCGAAGACCATGGCGTTCACGATGTGCGGGAAGAAGATCACCGCGCGGACGAACCGGCGGCCCGCCATCTCGCGCAGCACCATCGTCAGCGCGAAGGCCAGCACGAAGACGGCGAGCCCGACGAAGACCAGGATCTTGAAGGTGTTCAGCATCGACGTACGGAAGAACGGGTCGTCGATCAGCGCCCGGTAGCTGCCCAGGCCGTTCCACTCCATGGGGGAGTAGCCGTCCCACTTGTGGAAGCTGGTCCAGATGCCGAAGCCCAGCGGGCCGATGTAGAAGAGCGCGAGGAACGCCAGGGCCGGGCCCACGAACGGCCAGAACAGCCGCCGCCGCTTGATCGCGAGCGGCGTGTCCCGGGGCTGCGTGACCGCCGGGGGGCCGGTCTCCCGGCGCCCCGCCGTCAGGACGGCCATCAGCGGTGGGCCTTGGCGTAGGCCGTGTGCAGCTTCTTGATCTTCGCGACGAACTGGTCGGGGCTCGCCTTGCCGAAGAACAGCTCCTTGTAGGCGGGGTAGAAGACCTTGTCCGTCCAGTCGGTCACCGAGCCCGGCATCTGCTCGCGCGAGGGCGTCGACTCCATCTGCTCCTTGACGTCCTTGAGGATCGCGGGCGCCTCGATGTCGGGGCGCGGCGTGATGTTGCCCGCCTTGGAGGCGATGCCGGACAGCCGCTTCTTCGCGAGGAAGTAGGAGATGAACTTCTCGGCGGCGGCGGAGTTCTTGGCCTGCTTGGGCACCGCGAAGCCGAAGAGGCGTACGTCCGTGGCGTTCCGCTTACCGCCCTTGTCGGCGACGGCGGAGGGGAAGGGCGCGGCCTTCGGGTCGAAGCCCTTCCTCGCGAACTTCCCGGTCTCGGTCGGCAGCCAGGAGCCGTTGAGGTTGAACGCGGCCTTCCCCTCGGACCAGCGGTTCTGCTGCTCGGGGTACTTGCTGGCGTCGTAGCCCTTGAGCAGATAGCCCTTGTCGACCAGCTCACGGACCTTCTCGGCGGCCTCCTTGACGGCGGGGTCGTCCCAGCCCTTGCCGCTGTCGTCGGTGATGGCCTTCTTCATCACGCCGTCGCCGCCGATCCGGTCGGCGAGGTAGTCGAGCCACCAGCCGATGTAGACGGGCTGGTCGCCGTCGGCGGATATGCAGGCGCGGTCCTTCTTCTTGAGCTCCGCGCAGACGTCGAGGAGTTCGTCCCAGGTCTTCGGCGGCGCCTTCATGTCCTTGTCCGCGCCGTCGTACCAGAGGTTCACGGCGGTGACCTCGTACGGCACCAGCCACTTCCTGCCACCGTCCGGCTGCTTGCGGAGGTAGTCCATGTAGCTCATCTTGAGCTTCGAGGAGAGTTTGCCCTTCTCGCCGGTCGCGGGCCTGTCGAAGACCCCGGAGAGATCCTTGGCCCGGCCCGACCGTACGAGCGTGGGGTACAGCTTGTCGTCGGACTGGTCGACCAGGTCGGGGACCTTGCCGGTGGTGAGCGTCGGGGCGAGCTTCTCCATGACCGTGCGGCCCTGCCACTGGACGTCCACCTTGACGCCGGTGTCCTTGGTGAAGTCCTTGATCGCGGACTTGAGCACGGCCGCCTGGGGCTCGTTCTCGGTCCACATCGACCAGTACGTCAGGTTCTTGGACCCGGACCCGCCGTCGGAGCCGCAGCCGGTGAGCGAGGTGAGGACGGCGGCAGCAGCTGCGGCTGCCGCGACAGTGCGAAGTCCGGTGTGCTGCATGCGGTTTCCTTCCCGGGGACGTGCGGTCACGGACATTGATCTCGCCGTTCCGGCCCCTGGTCAAGGCACCTGAGCAGAAGTCCAGGAGCACGCGGAGCGAGTCCAAGTACGGGGACCGGATATCCGTTCGCGACGTCCCGCCGCGTTGCGTACTGTCGTACACATCATTCGGACAAAGAGCGAAAGGGCACGTCACATGGGAGAGGCCAGCGGGTCCGCCGTGGACGCGGAGCACGACAACCGCGAGCGGGACGGCCCGCCGCGTGCGACCGCGAAGGAGTGGGTGGGCCTCACCGTCCTCACGCTCCCCGTGCTGCTGATCTCCGTCGATCTGACCGTGCTCGGCTTCGCCGTGCCCGCGCTGAGCGAGGACCTCGCGCCGTCCAGCACCCAGCTGCTGTGGCTGGTGGACATCTACTCGTTCGTGCTCGCCGGACTGCTCGTCACCATGGGCACGCTCGGCGACCGGATCGGCCGCCGCAAGCTGCTGATGGTGGGCTGCGCGGGCTTCGGCGTCGCCTCGCTCCTCGCCGCCTACGCGCCGAGCGCCGCCGCGCTGATCGCGGCCCGCGTCCTGCTCGGCGTCGCGGGCGCGACGCTGATGCCCTCGACGCTCTCGCTGCTGCGCAACATGTTCCAGGACGACAAGCAGCGGCTGGTCGCGATCGCCGCCTGGGGCTCCGCCTTCAGCGCCGGATCCGCGCTCGGCCCGGTCCTCGGCGGCGTGCTGCTGGAGCACTTCTGGTGGGGCTCGGTCTTCCTGATCAACCTGCCGCTGGTCGCCGTGGCCCTGCTCGCGCTGCCGCTGCTGGTGCCCGAGACCCGCGACCCCGCGCCGGGGAAGTTCGACCTGCCGAGCGCCGGGCTGACGCTGCTCGCGGTCATCCCGTTCGTCTACGGGATCAAATCCTTCGCCCACGGGGACGAGCTGAAGGCCGTCCCGTTCGTGCTGGCGGGGCTCGCGTTCGGCGCCGTGTTCGTACGGCGGCAGCGGCGGCTCACGGACCCGCTGATCGACGTCTCGCTCTTCGCCATCCGCCGCTTCTCGGCCGCCATCGGCACCAACATCCTGGTCGTCTTCGTGATGGCCGGAGCCCTCTTCTTCCTCCCGCAGTACCTGCAGCTCTCCGAGGGCCTCACGCCGCTGCGCGGCGGGCTCCTGCTGCTGCCGGGCGCCGTCGCCGCCGTCGCCGCCGGGTTCTTCGCCGCCGCCGCGGCCCAGCGGGTCGGCGTCCAGCGGCTGATCTGCGGCGGTCTCGCGGTCATCGCGGTGGGGTACGGGTCCCTGACGCTGCTGCCGCTGGGGAACGGGGCCGCGGTGGTCACCGCCGCCTTCGTCCTCACCAGCCTGGGCGCCTCCACGGCGATGACGCTGACGAACAGCATCGTGCTCGAAACCGTCCCGCCCGAGCGCGCCGGAGCCGCCTCCGCCGTCTCCGAGACCGCGATCGAGCTCGGCGGCGCGATGGGCATCGCGGTCCTCGGCAGCCTGCTCTCCTCCGTCTACCGCGTGAGCCTCGACCCGGTGCACGGCGTCCCCGACGGGGCGATGGACAGCGCCCGCGAGACGCTCGGCAACGCGCTGCACACGGCGGGCGGCCTCGGCGGTGCCCCGGGCGCGGCGCTCGCGGACGCGGCACGCGACGCGTTCGGCAGGGGCGTCCAGATCACGGGCGCCGCGGGCGCGGTGCTGCTGGTGCTGGCCGCCGTCCAGGCCTGGGTCCTGCTCCGTCCCGCACGGGGCGCCTCCGAGTAACTTCTACAGTCATGTAGATTTAAGGGTCCGGGCAACCGAGACCCAGGAGGGGACTGTGGGAGTTTCACTCGCAAAAGGCGGCAACGTATCGCTCAGCAAGGAGGCGCCGGGGCTGACCGCTGTCCTGGTCGGCCTCGGCTGGGACGTCCGCACGACGACCGGCGCGGACTACGACCTGGACGCCAGCGCGCTGCTGTGCAACGCGTCCGGCAAGGTCGTCTCCGACCAGCACTTCGTCTTCTACAACAACCTGAAGAGCCCGGACGGCTCCGTCGAGCACACCGGCGACAACCTCACCGGTGAGGGCGAGGGCGACGACGAGTCGGTCAAGGTCGACCTCGCCGCCGTCCCCGCCGACATCGAGCGGATCGTCTTCCCGGTCTCCATCCACGACGCCGAGAGCCGGAACCAGAACTTCGGCCAGGTCAGCAACGCGTTCATCCGCGTCGTCAACCAGGCGGGCGGCGCCGAGCTGGCCCGCTACGACCTCTCCGAGGACGCCGCCACCGAGACCGCCATGGTCTTCGGCGAGCTGTACCGGCACGGCGGCGAGTGGAAGTTCCGCGCCGTCGGCCAGGGCTACGCCTCCGGACTGGCGGGCATCGCCCAGGACTTCGGCGTCAACGTCTGACCCGGGGGACGCGTGAGCCTCAGCCCTCTCCGTCTCCAGGACCGCGACAGACCGGACTTCGAACGGGTGCTCCAGCAGGCGATGGGCTCGGAGCGCGTCCGCACGGCCCTCGCGCGGCGCGGCGGCGCCCAGCCGTCTCTGCTGCGCGCGCGGGCGCGCGAGTCCGCGGACCGGATCGCCGCCGCGGCGGCCGAGGAGTACGCCGCGTACACGCGTGCCCGCTCGGCGGCCCGGCGGCCCTCCCCGGCCCCGCGCCGGGGCCGCCGCCGTAGCGCGCTGCCCGTCCTCGGCGTCCTGGTGCCCTCGGTCACCGCCTGCGCCGCCGTCATCCTGCTGCTCCTGGGCGGCGTCCTCGACGCGACGGGCTCCCGCGCGGGCCTCGCCGCTTCATTGGGCACGGCCGGTTGGGTGTGCGCGGCGGTCGCGGGCGTGGCCGTGACCGCCGGGGTCCTGGCCATGTTCATCACGGCGGCGCGTAACCGTGCGGTGCACCGGCCGGGCGTCGACCGGGCCCGCGAAGCGTGGCGCTCGGCCCTCTTGGAGCGTGGCATGCTCCCCTTCCTCACCGCCGAACTCAACGCTTCGGAACCCGCCGAGTAGCGCCCCGAAGGGGCGCGGGGAACTGCGCGACCGGCCACGACGCGGCCGCACGCTGCGACGTACGCCCGGGGGCAGCCCGGTTGCAGCCCCCGCCAGGGGGCGAGGCGACCGCGCCGGTCACACCCCAGGGGCGCGGGGAACTGCGCGACCGGCCACAGCGCGGCCGCACTCCGCGACGCACCAGTCGGGGCAGCCTCTACCCGGCGCTGATTCCGGGCTGCCCCCGGGGCACGTCGCAGTCCGCGCGTAGCGCGTCGGCTGGGCGCGCAGTTCCCCGCGCCCCTGAGCGGCACTCCCGTGCGCGGCGTGGCGCCACGCGTGCCCCTGAGCGGGATGGGTGTGCGCGGCGTGGCGCCACGCGCGGCGGTGCGTGACGCGCGGCAAGGATGTGGGCCTAGATCAGGGGGCGGACCTCTTCTGCTGTGAAGCGGATGAAGGCGTCCGGGTCTTCGTCGTCGGCGGTGGACTGGAGGACGACCGTGTCCGCGCCGGCGGCCACGTAGCGGCGGACCTCCGCCGCAACCGCCTCGGCGTCCCCGGCGACGCCCAGCGCAGCCGTCGGCGGGAGGCCCTCCCGTTCGAGCTCGGCGGCGAGCCGCCGCTCCGCGTCGGGGCCCGTCACCGCGAGGACGTAGACCGTCACCCCGTGCGGCTCCGTGCGGCCCGCGAGGGCCCGGCCCTCGTCGATCAGGGCGCGAGCGGCCCGTACGCCCTCCACCGTCGTGCTGGCGTCGAGCACCGTGCCGTCCGCCGCCTCGCCGCTCAGCCGCAGCGAACGCGGGCCGCGCGCGCCGGAGAGCACCGCGGGCGGCGCCGGAACCGTGGCGGGCGGCCAGTCCAGCGCGACGCCGTCGAGCTTCACGTACCGCCCGTCCACGGTCACGCGCTCGCCGCGCAGCAGCGCCCGCATCGCGACGAGGTGTTCGCGCAGCAGCGTCATGGGCGACTCGGCGCGCGCGCCGACCTGGCCCATCCAGTCCTGGACGCCGTGCCCGACGCCGAGCTTCACGCGCCCGGGGAAGAGCCGGTGCAGGGTGGCGGCCTCCATCGTGGTCAGCGCGGCGTTGCGCAGCGGGACGGGGAGGAGGCCGACGCCGACGCGGAGCCGTTCGGACCAGGCGAGCGCGGCGGAGGCGCTGGCGATGCCGCTCTCCAGGAAGCAGTCCTCCCAGAGCCACAGCTCTTCGAGGCCCACCTCCTCCGCGGTACGGACGACGCTGCGCAGTTTCTCCGGGGGCGACTGTGGCCGGAACACGGCACCAAGAGCGGTCATCCGCACATTCCAGCCCACGGACGGACGTGCGGCAAAGCCGTTTTCACCCGTCACCCCGGAGTTCGGCGAGGCGCGCGAGGTCGTCCGCGGCCGCCTCCCGTTCCGCTTCGGTGAGGGACACGGCCGCCGCGCGTTCCAGCGAGGCTGTCGCGGTGGTGTCGTCACCGAGCCGCCCGGCGACGTCGGCGCGGAGCGTGAGGAGCCGCAGCAGCTGGACCGGCGTGGGGCGGTCGTCCTCCCTCGCGAGCGCCCGGTCGAGGATCTTCGCCGCCGCCGACGGGTCGTCCTTGGAGTCCGCGAAGTTGACGGCGTGGTGCAGGGCCCGTGCGTTGGGCTCCTCGGGCGCTGGCCGGTGGCGGAGGTCGTCGCTGATCGGCTGGCCCACGCGGACGCAGTTGCCGCCGGGGTCGGTCATCAGGAACTGCCGTACGCCGTACGACATGTCCTTGAGCGGCCCGAGGCGGGGCAGCCCGCGGGTGGGGACGCGTCCGTACGCGGCCTTGAGCCCGGCGCGGAAGGCGGCGTGCAGCGCGTCGACCTCGTCCGTGAGCACGTAGCACGTGCTGTACGACTCCGTCGGTTCGTACCGCTTCATGCCGAAGAACTGGAGCTGGACGCCGCCGCGTTCGACCACCGCGAACGGGTTGGGGCTCTTCTGCTGGAAGGTCACCTCGAACCCGAGCGCCGTGTAGAAGTCGAGCACGGGCGGCAGGGTCCGGCACGGGAGGATCGGGATGGTTGTCTCGGCCATGCCGCCGAGTCTAGTCAAGCTTGATTAGTGGGGAACCCCTCACTTCAGCCACTGCTCGTAGGCGAGCGTCGCGACCAGGCCGAGGACCGAGACGAGGAGCACGCCGCGGACGAAGCCGCTGCCCTTCTTCAGGGCCGTACGGGCGCCGAGCATGCCGCCCGCGAGGTTGAACGCCGCGAGCGGGAGGGTCAGTTGCCACAGGACGGTGCCCTGCCAGGTGAAGGTGGCGAGCGCGCCCACGTTGGTGCAGACGTTGACGATCTTCGCGGTGGCCGAGGCCGTCACCAGGTCGAGATGGAGCACCGCCGTCAGCGCGAGGACGAGGAAGGTGCCGGTGCCGGGCCCGATCAGCCCGTCGTAGAAGCCGATGCCGACGCCCGCGAGCCCGATCGCGGCGAGCACGCGGCGCGGTCCCACGGGCCCGGCGGCGGGCGCGGTGCCGAAGTCGGGGCGGAGGATCACGAACGCGGCGACGCCGATCAGCACCAGCAGCACGACCGGTTTGAGGACCTCCGTGCTCAGCCCGGCGGCGAGGAAGGCCCCGCCCGAGGACCCGGCGAGCGCGGCGAGGCCGATCCGTACGGCGAGCCGTACGTCGACGGGGGTCTTGCGGACGTACGTCGCGGCGGCGCCCGTCGTGCCGACGATCGCGATGGCCTTGTTGGTGCCGAGCGCGTACGCGGCGGGGGTGCTGCCTGGCAGTCCGAGCATCAGGGCGGGAAGCAGGATGAGGCCCCCGCCGCCCACCACGGCGTCCACCCAGCCCGCCGCCCCCGCGGCGAGGCAGAGCACAAGGACCGTGGTCAGGGATATGTCAGGCATGATCGCGACCTTATGGACGCCTGACCAGGCACGTCCAACGAGTTCGGTCCGGCTCCGGTTCGGTGCGCGGCCGCGCGGTACCCCGTCCTGGCGGCGCCGATGGGCGGAGGCGGGGATTCGGAAATACGGGTGGGGGTATATGGTGCTGAGGAGAGGGGATACCCCCGTGGGTATCCATCCGGTTCGGGGGACGAGTGAGGAGGAGAGGCATGTACGTCGTGGAGACCCTGGCCACCGAGTCCCTGGGGAACCGCTCATACCTGGTCGCGGGCCCCGAGCGGGCCGTGGCCGTCGACCCGCCGCGGGACGTCGACCGGGTGCTGGAGGCCGCCGCGCGACGCGGCGTGCGGATAGCCAAGGTCGTCGAGACTCATGTGCACAACGACTACGTGAGCGGTGGCCTGGAGCTGGCCCGGATCACCGGCGCCGAGTACGTCGTCCCGGCCGGGGCCCGTGTCGCGTTCGCGCGCACGCCGGTCGAGGACGGTGACGTGCTCGACGTCGACGAGGGCCTGACCCTGCGCGCCGTCGCCACCCCCGGCCACACCCCGCACCACACGGCGTACGTCCTGCACGACGGCGGGACCCCCGTCGCGGCCTTCACCGGTGGCTCCCTGCTGCTCGGCACCGTCGGCCGCCCCGACCTGGTCGAGCCCCGACTGACCGAGGACCTCGCGCGGGCCCAGCACGCCTCGGCCCACCGCCTGGCCGAGCTGCCGGACGCCGTCCAGGTCCTGCCCACGCACGGCTTCGGCAGCTTCTGCGCCTCCACGCAGAACGGGGGCGACGACGGGGGCGCGACCATCGGCGCCGAGCGCGGCCGCAACCTGGCGCTCACCAAGGACGTCGACGCCTTCGTCGCCGAGCTGCTCGCGAGCCTCGACGACGTGCCCGCGTACTACGCGCACATGGGCCCGGTGAACGGCGCGGGCCCCGCGCCGATCGACCTCACCCCGCCCCGTACGGCGGACGCCGCCGAGCTGGCCGACCGGCTCGCGGCGGGGGAGTGGGTCGTCGACCTGCGCAGCCGTACGGCCTTCGCGGCGGGCCACCTCGCGGGCGCCCTGAACTTCGACGGCGGGCTCGCCACGTATCTCGCCTGGCTCATCCCCTGGGGCAAGCCCGTCACGCTGCTCGCGGAGACGGCCGAGGAGATCGCTACGGCCCAGCGCGAGCTGGCCCGCGTCGGCATCGACCGCCCGGCGGCCGCCGCCACGGGCCCCTGGCAGAGCTGGCTGCGGCAGGGCGACGCGCCCCGCTCGTTCCCGCGCGCGGACTTCGCCGCGCTGGCCCGCGCCCTGGAGGAGGGTGCCGCACCGGTCGTCCTCGACGTACGGCGCGACATCGAGCGCGGCGAGGGCTGGGTGCGCGGCTCCACGCACATCCCGCTGCACCAGCTTCCGCAGCGGCTCGCGGAGGTGCCCGAGGGCACGGTGTGGGTGCACTGCGCGGGCGGCATGCGCGCCGCCATGGCCGCCTCCGTGCTGGACGCGGCGGGGCGCGACGTCGTCGCGGTCGACGACTCGTTCGACGCGGCGCGCGCGGCGGGCCTCGTGACGGTGCCGGGGGCATGACGGCGCTGCCCCTGGTCCTCGCCCTCGTGGCGGGCGCCCTCGTCGGGCTCGCACTCGGCGGACTCGGCGCGGGCGGCGGCATCCTCGCCGTGCCCGTACTGATCCATGTGCTGGGCTTCAGTCCGCAGAGCGCGGCGACGGCGGCCCTGTTCGTCGTCGCGCTCAGCTCGCTGGGCGGCCTCCTCGCGCACACCCGCGCGGGGACGGTCCGCTGGCGCGCGGGGCTCCTCTTCGCCGTCGCCGGAATGCCGCCCGCGCTGGCGGCCGGGCTGCTCTCCGCGCACCTGCCCGGCGCGCTGCTCTCGGCGGCCTTCGCCCTCGTCGCGGCGCTCGCGGCGCTGCGGATGCTGCGCGTACGGGAGCCGGAGCCCGCCGCCGACCGTGCGGACCGTACGGGCGCGGGACGCCGCTGGCCACGGGTCGTCGGCGCGGGCGCGGGGCTCGGCGGACTCACGGGGCTGCTCGGCGTGGGCGGCGGCTTCCTCGCCGTACCGGCGCTCGTGGGCCTGCTCGCCTTTCCGATGGCCGAGGCGGCGGGCACCAGCCTGCTGGTCGTCGCCGCGAACGCGCTCTCGGGGCTGGCCGGACGCGCGGGCGGCGCCTCTGGCCTCGACTGGGCGGTCCTCGCCCCCTTCGCGGGCGCCGCCGTGCTGGGTGCCTGGGACGGCAAACGCCTCGCCGCCCGCCTCCCGGCCTCCGTACTCCGCCGCACCTTCGCCTGGCTCCTCCTGGCGGTGGCGGCGGCCATGCTGGCCGAGGTGACATGGACCTTGGCCGCCCCCTGACCAGGAGCCTCAGCGACAGTGCCCCGTCGCGACACGTCGGGGCTTGCCCCTTTGCCCTCTAGGGGTGCGTGGCGCTCCGGGCCCAAGACGTCGGGGCCTGCCCCTTCTCCCTAGGGGCGCGGGGCTGTGTTTGTTTTGCGGCTCCGCCGCGTGGGCGCGACCGGTCACGACACGTAGGGGCTTGCCCCTTCTCCCTAAGGGGCGCGGGGAACTGCGCGACAAGCCACGACGCGGGCGCGGCCCGCGAAGCACAGCCCGGGGCTCCCCGGGCGCGGCCCCGTTGCGCGGGGCACCCGGCGTGGGGGGCTGCGCTTGCCAACCCTGCGCCTTGCGCAGACTTCCCAAGCTCAGCAGAGGGAGGAGTAAGAGTGCCCCGGAGGGGAGGGTTAGGCCAAGGAGAGGAAGAGCTTTTCTAGGCGGGACCGCATTTGTTCGCGGGACATGGCCGTATCGCCCTCCCCCTCGGCCTCAGTCATGCAGTGCTCAAGCCCCGTGGCGATGATGGCGAAGCCCGCGCGGTCGAGGGCGCGGGAGGCCGCGGCGAGCTGGGTGACGACCTCGTCGCAGGACCTGCCCTCCTCGATCATCTTGATCACGCCCGCGATCTGGCCCTGAGCCCGCCGCAGGCGGTTGAGCACCGCCTTCATCTCCTCGGCGGCCAACGTGAGATCCATCGCCCTCACCCCGTTCTCGTTCCGACAGTCGATTCTATACCCTGGGGGGTATCGTACCTCTCCGCACCGGAAGGACCAGCGCCATGAGCGAAGACTCCACGCTCACCCTCGACGAGCTGCGCGCGCGGCACGCCGAGCTGACCCTGATCGACGTCCGCACGCCCGGTGAGTACGCCGGAGGCCATGTGCCGGGCGCCCACAACATCCCGCTGGACCGGCTCGACGAGGCCGAGGACGTGCTGCGGCTCGCCGCCGTGCGCGGCCCGCTCGCCGTCGTCTGCGCCTCCGGCAACCGGTCGCTGACCGCCTCCCGCACCCTCCGTGAGGCCGGGATCGCCGCCGCCTCCGTCGAGGGCGGCACGAAGGGCTGGGCCGAGGCCGGGCACCCGCTCGACCGCCCGGCGCTGCCCGGCGGCGCGCGCCCGCGCTGGCCGATGGAGCGTCAGGTGCGGCTCGCCGCCGGTTCGCTGGTGCTGCTCGGGCTCGGCGCGGGGCTCGCGTTCCCGCGCGCCCGGCTGCTGTCGGCGGGCATCGGCGCCGGGCTGGTCTACTCCGCGGTCTCCGACAGCTGCGGCCTGGCGGCCGTGCTCGCCAAGCTTCCGTACAACCGCGGGGCCGCCTGCGAGCTGAGCCCGGTCCTCGACCGGCTCGCCGCACGGGACGCCTGACGGCACCCCGTTCCGTACGGGCGGTGCACGGGCGGCGCACGACACGCCGGACCCCGGAAACATCCCGCTTCCGGGCGGCCCGCTGCGTCGATCGGCGCACGGCGCACGGCGTGCCGGACCGCCGCACGGCCTCTTCGGGGGCCGCGCGGCGGACCATCGCCCCATGAGCCAGCCCGACCAGTCCGATCAGCCCGACCAGCCCGACCAGCCCGTACGCAAGCGGTTCGCCGCGGCCCCGGCCGCCGCCGCGCTGCTCAGCCTCGCGCTCCTCGCCGTTCCAGCGCCCGCCTCCGCCGCGCCCTGCGAGCCGGGCCCGGCCGAGGCCAGGAAGCGGGTCTCGGCCCGCGTGGACGCGCTGTACCGGGACGCGGCTCGGGCCACCAAGCGGTTCGAGGCGGCCCGTAAGCGCTCCGGGAAGCAGCGTGGCGCGGTGACCCGCAGCCGCCGCGCCGTCAGCAGGGGCGAACGACGGCTGGACGTCCTGCGCTTCCGGATCGGCGGCATCGCCCGCAGCCAGTACCGGCACGGCGCCTGGTCGCCCGGGGCCCGGATGGTGATGACCCGTACGCCCGAGGCCCTGCTCGAACGGCTGCGCGCCCAGCGCCAGGCCGACCACGCCGTCAACCGGCTCCTCGGCTCGACCCGTACGACCCAGCGCCAGCTCGTACGGAAGCGGGCCCGCGCCCGTGCCGTCCTGAAACAGCTGGAGGCCACCACCCGGCGCGAGGCCAAGGCCAAGAACGCCATCGAGCGGCGCCTCGTGCTGGCCCGTCGCGCCCAGGGCCCCACCCCCGCCAACCGCTCGGCCCGCGCCTGCTCGGGCAAGGGACGCGAGGGCGGCGCCGGGAAGCGGGGCGGCGACAGTGTCCAGGGCGGCACCCGCGCCGCGGGCGTGGGCGGCGCCCGCTGGACGACCCCCGTCAAGCCGTCCGCCTACACGCTCTCCGCCGGATACCGCTCCTCCGGCGCCCGCTGGTCGAAGGGGCACACGGGGCAGGATTTCGCCGTGGAGACCGGCACGCCCGTACGGGCCGTCGGCGCGGGCACCGTGGCCGTCACGAGCTGCGGCGACGGCTTCGGGAACCAGGTCGTGATCCGGCACCGCGACGGCTACTACTCGCAGTACGCGCACCTGTCCGCGATCCAGACCGAGCGGGGCCGCCAGGTGCGCGCCGGGGAGCGCATCGGCCTCTCCGGCAGCACCGGCAACTCCACAGGCCCGCATCTGCACTTCGAGGCGCGGGTCACCCCGGGGATGGGTTCGGACGTCGCGCCCGTTCCCTGGCTGCGCGAACGCGGCGTGGTGCTCTGAGCCCGGCCTGCGCCACGACGACCACGATCAGGAACGCGCCGCTGACCACCTGCTGGTAGGCGGAGTCGAGCGAGCCGATCTGGTTGATGACGTTCTGGATCACCTTCAGCAGCAGCACGCCCACCAGCGAGCCGCTGACGAAGCCCATGCCGCCGGTCAGCAGCGTGCCGCCGATGACCACCGCCGAGATCGCCTCCAGCTCCATGCCCTGGCCCAGGATCGTCACGCCCGAGGTCAGCCACGCCGCGTTCAGCGCCCCGGCGAGCCCGGCGAGCAGCCCCGACAGGACGTAGACGGAGACCTTCGTACGGGCCACGGAGGCGCCCATCAGCGAGGCGGCGTCCTCGTTCCCGCCCACCGCGTAGACGTGCTGCCCGAAGCGCGTACGGCGCAGCAGCACACCCCCGAGCGCGAAGAGCACCACCGTGATCCATACGGGCACGCCCACGCCCAGCAGCGAGCCCCGCCCCAGATCGGCCAGGAACGCGTCCTTGGGGACGAGGAAGGTGTCGGCGCCCTCGTCCGTGATGTTGAGCATGAGGCCGCGCGCTCCGAGCATCGAGGCGAGCGTGACGATGAAGGGCGCCAGCCGGGCACGGGCGATCAGCAGGCCGTTGACCAGCCCGATCGCGCCGCACACCAGCAGCGGCAGCAGCAGCGCGACCAGCGTCCCGTGCCGCGAGCCCCACGCGGCCAGCACCCCGCCGAGCGCGAAGACCGAGCCGACCGAGAGGTCGATGCCGCCCGAGACGATCACGAAGGTCATCCCCAGCGCGACGATCGCGAGGAACGCCGAGGAGACCGCCATGTTCTCCAGATTGCCGCCGGTCGCGAACGAGTCGAACGAGAACGAGGCCACCAGCGACAGCACCACCAGCGCCACCAGCGCGCCGTGCCGCCGCGCGAGCGCCGCGAACCGCCCGGCACCGCCGCCGGGACCACCGCCCGCGCCCGGGGTGCCGGACTTCTCCGGCGCGGAACTCTCCGTACGTCCAGGCGCGTTCGTCACCGTCACCGCTTCCCCCTCTCGCGTGCCGCCCAGACCGCCAGCACGATGACGACGGCCTGCGCCATCTGCGTCCACGAGGGCGGCAGGTCGTGCTTGATGAGCGTGGCCGTCAGCAGCTGGATGAGCACCGCGCCCGCGACCGTGCCGCCGATCCGCACCCGGCCGCCGCTCAGCGGCGTGCCGCCGACGACCACGGCGGTGATCGCGGACAGCTCCATCAGGTTCCCCAGCGAGGTGGGGTCGCTGGCCTGGAGGCGGGCCGTGGCCAGGAACCCGGCGAGCGCGGCGAGCACGCCCGAGCAGATGTAGACGAGGATCAGCACCCGCCGGACCGGAAGTCCCGCGAGCTTCGCGGCCGGACGGCTGTCGCCGATCGCGAGGAGCTGCCTGCCGAACGTCGTGCGCCGCACCACGAACGCCGTCGCCAGCACCAGCGCGAGCGCGATCAGCGCCGGGTACGGGACGCCCAGCAGATCGCCGGAGCCCAGCGTCCGCATCCCGTCGTCGCGCACGTCCTCCAGCTGCGGGACCAGCACCAGCGCCAGGCCCCGCAGGCCGACCATCAGCGCGAGCGTCGCGACGATCGGCTGGATGCCGATGTACGCGATCAGCGAGCCGTTGACGAGCCCGGCAACCGCGCCGCCGATCACCGCCGCGAGGAGGGCGAGCCACGGGCCGTAGCCCAGATAGAGCGCCACCAGCGAGGTGGACAGGGCCATCACCGAGCCGACCGAGAGATCGATGCCCTCGGAGCCGATCGCGAGGGCCATGCCGAGCGCGACGATCAGGATCGGCGCGACCTGCACGGCCTGTGTGCGGAAGTTCTCCGCGGAGAGGAAGTGGTCGGTGAACGCGATGTTGAAGACCAGCAGCACGCCGACGCCCGCGTAGACCCCGTACGCCTGGAGCCAGCGCGTGACGGCGGCCCGGTCGACGCCCGTACGCCCGCGAGGGGCCGCGACCTCAGTCATCGGCGTCCCCCACGGCCGTACGGGCCGTGCCCGCCTCCGCGATGGTCTCCAGCAGCCGGTCCTCCGTCACCTGGTCTCCCGTCAGCTCGCCGACGACGGCGCCGTCCCGGAGCACGACGACCCGGTCCGAACCCTCGATCAGCTCCTCCAGGTCGGAGGAGATCAGCACCACGCCGAGCCCGTCCTCCGCCAGCTCGTCCACCAGCCGCTGCACCTCGGCCTTGGCGCCGACGTCGATGCCGCGCGTCGGCTCGTCCAGCAGCAGCACTTTCGGCTCGGCGGCCAGCCAGCGGGCGAGCAGCACCTTCTGCTGGTTGCCGCCGGAGAGTTCGCCCGCCTTCTGGTGCGGCGAGGACGCCTTGATGCGCAGCCGCTCCATGAACGTCCCCACGACGGAGTCGATCCGCGCCTCCGAGACCAGCCCGGCCCGTGAGAGGCGGGGGAGGACCGCCAGCGCGATGTTCTCCCGCACCGACAGCCCCGGCACGATGCCCTCGCTCTTGCGGTCCTCGGGCAGCAGCGAGACCCCGGCCCGGATCGCGGCGGGCGGCGAGCCCGTGCGCAGCGGCACCCCGGCGACCGTGACCCGTCCGGCGCCCAGCGGCAGCGCGCCCGCCACGGCCTTCACCGTCTCCGTGCGCCCCGAGCCCAGCAGTCCGCCCAGCCCGACGACCTCGCCGGGCCGTACCTCGAACGAGACGTCGTGCAACTGGCGCGGCACGGTGAGCCCTTCGGCCCGCAGCACCGGCTCCCGGGAGGCGGCCTCGTGCTCGCCGCCGAACTTCGTGGTGCCCTCGGCGCGCACCTCGCCCATCTCGCGGCCCAGCATCAGTGAGACGAGCCGGAGCCGCTCCAGGCCCGCGAGCGGGCCCGTGTGCACGAGGCGGCCGTCGCGCAGCACGGTCACCGTGTCGCACACCGCGTACAGCTCGTCCAGCCGGTGGCTCACGTAGACCACCGCCACGCCCCGCTCCCGCAGCGAGCGGATGACGCCGAAGAGCGTCTCGACCTCGCGTGGTTCGAGGGACGAGGTCGGCTCGTCCATGATCACCACATCCGCCTCGAAGGAGACGGCGCGTGCGAGCGCGACCATCTGCTGCGCGCCGACGCCGAGTTCGCCCAGCGGGCGCCGGGGATCGGCGCGGACGCCGTACGCGCGCAGCGCCTCCGCCGTCTCCCGGTGCATCCGGGCGAAGTCGATCAGCCCGATCCGGTTGCGGGGCTCGCGGCCCAGGAAGAGGTTCCGGGCCACGCTCATCAGCGGAACGAGGTTGACCTCCTGGTGGATCGTGGAGATCCCGGCGCGCAGCGCGGCGAGCGGCGTGGGGAACCGCACGGGCGCGCCCCGGTGCAGCAGTTCGCCCGCGTCCGGCGCGTACACCCCGGTGAGGACCTTGATCAGGGTGGACTTCCCCGCGCCGTTCTCGCCGATGAGCGCGTGGACCTGGCCCGGCGCGAGGGCGAAGTCGACGCCGTCGAGGGCGAGGACCCCGGGGAAGCGCTTGGTGAGCGACCGTACGGCCAGCGCGGCGACGGATACCTCGGTGGCGGCCCCCATCAGTACGCCTTGCTGAGGTCCCGCTCGGCGTTGGCCGCCGTGTACGCGCTGTCCTTGATGACGATGTCCTGGCCGACCTTCTTGCCCTTGCCGAAGTCCTCCAGGGCCTGGAAGGCGAGGGGCCCGAAGCGCGGGTTGGACTCCACGACGCCGTAGATCCACTTGTCGACGATGCCCTGCACGGCGTTCTTCGTGCCGTCCACGGTGACGATCTTGACGTCGCCGGGCTTCTTGCCCGCGCCCTTGAGGGCGTTGACGGCGCCGAGGCCCATCTCGTCGTTCTCCGCGTAGATCCCGTCGATGTCGGGCTTCGACTGGATGAGCTGCTCGGTGACCTGCTGGCCCTTCTCGCGCGCGAACTCGCCGGTCTGCTTGAAGACGACCTTGAGGCCCGGGGCCTTCTTCCCGATCTGCTCGGTGAAGCCCTTGGTGCGCTCGGTCGTGACGTTGTTGCCCGGCGCGCCGAGCAGGATGGCGACCTTGCCCTTGCCGCCCGTCGCCTTGATCATCTGGTCGGCGGCGCGGCGGCCCTGCTCGACGAAGTCGGAGCCGATGAAGCTCACGTAGTCCTCGCAGGGCTCGGCGTTGATCTGCCGGTCGACGGTGACGATGGGGATCTTCTTCGCCGCGGCCCGCTTGAGCACGGGCTCCCAGCCGTCGGAGTTGAGCGGCGCGATCACCAGCAGGTCGGCGCCCTTGGAGATCAGGTCCTGGACGTCGCTGATCTGCTTGGAGAACTGCGACTGCGCGTTGGCCGTCAGCAGCTTCACCCCGCGCTTCTTGGCCTCGGCCTTGATGGAGGCGGTCTCCGCGATGCGGAACGGGTTCGCCTCCTTCTCCGACTGCGAGAAGCCGACGGTCGCCTTCGCGAGGTCGGTCTCCTTGCCGCCGTACGCCTTGAGCGTGCAGGTCTTGGCGCCCTCGGTGGGCTCGGCGGCGACCTGCTCGCCGCCGCCGTCCGACGACGTGCCCTTGCCGTCCGAGGCGTCCTTGTCGTCCTCGGACTTGGCACAGCCGAGGGAGAGCGAGAGAGTGGCGACGAGTGTGGTGACAGCGAGAGTTCTGAGAGATCTGTGCGCATTCATGGGCTACCCCAGGTGTGCCGGCGTCTCCTCTGGCGTCTTAGCGTCCGCTGGGGGTTTTTACATCGTTGGAATACCGCGTGTAAATACCCCTGCACAGAAGGGGAGTTGAGGCGGCCCTCCGGCGTCACGCGCCCCGCGTGCTCTCCCGTTCCACGAGCGTGAACCCGGGCTGGAGCTCGCGCGGGGTGCGCTCCTCGTCCCGCCGCCCCCCGGCGATCGCGCTGACCAGGGACTCGACCGCGAGCCTGGCGATGGCGCGCTTGTCCGGCGAGACGGTCGTGAGCGTCACCGCGCCGTACCGGCCCTCCGTCAGGTCGTCGAAGCCGACGACCGCGATGTCCTCCGGCACGCGCAGCCCCCGTTCCGACATCACGCGCATCGCGCCGATCGCGATCAGGTCGTTGTACGCGAAGACCGCGTCGGGCCGGGCCCCCGCGTCCAGCAGGGCCGCCATCGCCGCCGCGCCGTCCGCCCTGTCCCAGCCCTCCGCCGGCGCCACCAGCTTCTCGTCCGCCGGGACGCCGGAGGCCGCGAGCTCCGCCTGCCAGCCCAGCAGCCGCAGATGCGCGGGCTGGCTGGGCCGGTCGCCCCGCGCGCCGAGGAACGCGATACGGCGACGGCCCCGGTCGAGCAGATGGCGCACGGCGGTGCGCGCCGCCGCGATGTTGTCGATCGCGATGTGGTCGTACGGCAGGTCGTAGCGGCGCTCGCCGATCAGGACCAGCGGCGCGTCGTCCGTACGGGACGCGAGGTCCTCGGGCTCCAGCTCCAGCGGGTTGAGGATCAGCCCGTCGATGACGCGGGCCCGGAACCCCTGGGTGACCAGGAGTTCGCGCTCGCGGCGGCCCTGGGTGTGGTCGAGCAGCACTGTGTAGTCGTGCTCGGCGGCGGCGTCGATGACGTCTCCGGCCAGCTCCGCGAAGTACGGGTTGCCCAGCTCGGGGACGGCCAGGGCGAGGATGCCGGTGCGGCCCTTGCGCAGGTGGCGCGCCGTCAGATTGGGGCGGTAGCCCAGGTCGTCGATGGCCCGCTGCACCTTCGCGCGGGTCGAAGGCGTGACGTGCGGGTAGTTGTTGACGACGTTGGACACGGTCTTGATCGAGACCCCGGCACGCTCCGCGACGTCCTTGAGACTCACCCTCACCTGCGCTCCTTAGCTTCTCTTTGCCCTCTGCTGTCACGCACCTGGACAGGGCCCGGAGGCCGTGCTGTCATGCCAACTGCCCTTGTTTCCAACGTTATACAAGATGGATCTCCCTCAAGGGCAGAGTCGTATCCGCCTCTTGCACGCCCCCTCCTGGAGGTTCCGTGAGACGCGTATCCACCTGGCCCGCGGCGGCGCTCACCGCCGCCTTCGCCCTTCTCGCCCTGCTCGCCACCGCGCTCGGCGCGGGACCGCTCACGTCCTCCGCCTCGGCGGCCGAGCGCCCCGAGGGCCCGCCCGCCGCGCACGGCCTCAAGGGCGAGTACTGGACCCAGTCGGCCCCCGGCGCCTTCGACTTCGGCACCCTCAAGGCCACCGCGTTCGACCCCTCGCTCGACTTCAACGACCTGGAGCCCCGCCTCAAGGAGCGCACCGGCCAGTCCGACGACGCCAGCGTCCGCTGGACCGGGAAGCTGACCCCGGAGAAGTCCGGCGCCCACACCTTCCACCTCACCGGCGACAACGGCTTCCGGCTCTGGATCGACGGCAAGCCCGTCATCGACCACTGGGTCGACGACTGGGACAAGGAGCAGAACTCCGAGCCCGTCAGCCTGGAGGCCGGACGGGCCTACGACATCAAGGTCGAGTACTTCGAGCACGAGGGCGGCTCCAACCTCCATCTGCGCTGGACCCCGCCGGGCGGCGAGAAGACCGCCGTCCCGCAGTCGGCGTTCACGCTCCCCGACGGCTTCGACTACGACGGCGCCACCGCCGTCCACGTCGCGAAGTCGGGCCGCACCCTCGAACTCGGCTTCGGCCAGCGCCTCGCTGCCCCCGACCCCGCCCGCTTCCGCGACCACTTCCGCGCCGTCATCGGCGGCGCCCAGTGGCCGCTCGGCGACGTGCGCCGCGACCCGCGCGACCCGGCCCGGCTGCTCGTCGCCCTCAAGGAGCCCGTCGTCGGCCAGGGCGGCACGGCCGACGTGCGGTACGACGGCGAGGGCGGGCTGACCGGCGAGGACGGCAAGGCCGTCGGCGACTTCTGGACCTCGGGCGACAACCGCTCCACGTACCAGCTCAGCACCCCCTGGGCCAAGGACGTCGACCCCGCCGGCCCGCGCCCCGAGTACCCGCGCCCGCAGCTCAAGCGCGGGCAGTGGAAGAACCTCAACGGGACCTGGCAGTTCGCCGGGGCGAAGGAGGGCGAGCAGCCTCCGGTCGGCGCGGGCAAGCGGCTGAAGGAGAAGATCCTCGTCCCGTACCCGGTCGAGTCGAAGCTCTCCGGGATCGAACGGCACGAGGAACGCATGTGGTACAAGCGGACGTTCAGCGTCCCGAAGGACTGGCGGGTCGGCTCCGGTAAGCGGCTGCGGCTCAACTTCGACGCCGTCGATTGGCAGGCCACCGTCTACGTCAACGGCAAACAGGTCGCCGAGCACAAGGGCGGCTACGACCGCTTCACCGCCGACGTCACCGACGCGCTCAAGCCCGGCCGCGACCAGGAGATCGTCGTCGGCGTCCACGACCCCACCGACAGCCCCGACGGGCCCAACCCGCCCGTCGGCAAGCAGCGCCTGGACCCCGAGGGCATCTGGTACACCCCGTCCTCCGGCATCTGGCAGACCGTCTGGATGGAGCCCGTCGCCGCCGAGCACACCACCGACGTGAAGACCACGCCCGACATCGGGGGCGAGAAGGTCGCCGTCAGCGCGCGCGGCGTCGGCGACGGCGTCCCCGTCACGGCCGTCGCGTACGAGGGCAAGAAGGAGGTCGGCCGCGCGACGGGCTCCGGCAGCGCCCCGTTCGACGTGCCCGTGCCGAAGCCGCGCCTGTGGTCGCCGGACGCCCCGTACCTCTACACGCTCAAGGTCACGGTGGGGAAGGCCGGTGAGGGCGCGCGGGCCGACACCGTCGAGAGCTACTTCGGCATGCGCGAGATCGCCGTCAAGACCGTCGACGGCAAGCAGCGCATGGTCCTCAACGGCAAGCCCGTCTTCTCCATGGCCACGCTCGACCAGGGCTTCTGGCCCGACGGCCTGCACACCGCGCCGACGGACGAGGCCCTAGCCTACGACCTGCGGGCGCACAAGAAGCTCGGCTTCAACTCCGTACGCAAGCACATCAAGGTCGAACCGGACCGGTGGTTCTACCACGCCGACCGGCTCGGTCTGCTCGTCTGGCAGGACATGCCGTCGATGCGCTCCGACCGCAAGCCCGAGGCGGCGGCCCGCGCGCAGTACGAGCACGAGATGAAGCGGATGATCCAGCAGCACGACAGCCATCCCTCGGTGATCATGTGGGTCACCTTCAACGAGGGCTGGGGCCAGTACGACCAGGCCCGCATCGCCGACTACGCGAAGGGCCTCGACCCCTCGCGCCTCGTCAACAACATGAGCGGCCACAACTGTTGCGGCGCCGTCGACGGCAAGAACGGCGACATCTCCGACGCGCACGGCTACCCCGGCGCGCAGCTCCCCGCTGCCGACGGCAGACGGGCGCTGGTCAGCGGCGAGTACGGCGGCCTCGGCCTCGCCGTGCCCGGCCACGCCTGGCCGGTGCGGCACACGTACGTCGGCGTCGAGAAGGAGAAGTACACCGACGAGTACCTCGCCAAGCTCAAGGACGTCGAGAAGTTCGCCGCCTGCGAGGGCAGCAGCGGCGCCGTCTACACCCAGATCTCCGATCTGGAGGGCGAGCTGAACGGGTTGATGACGTACGACAGAAAGGTGCTCAAGCCCGACGCCGACCGGCTGAAGAACGCCCACGAGGCCCTGATCAAGGGTGCGTCCGACGGAACGCTGCCCTGCGGGACCTGACCGCACGGAGCCGCCGCCCGCACGGGGCCGGGCGGCGGCACCTGTGGTACCAAAGGTGCGGTATCGAACGGGGGAGTGGTTCCGGTGGCTGTGGGTTATCTGGTGACCGTGGTGCTGGCCGCGCTGATCGCGGTGTTCTGCCTGGTGTCCATCCGCGGACCGGGACCGCTCTTCTTCTTCAGCTACCGGCTCGGCCTGGTCTTCAACGAGATGCCGTTCCTCGTCCTCTACGCGCTGGCGGTGTCCACGGCGCTCGCCTTCGCGGAGGGCGACATCGCCACGCCCGCCGACTGGGCGGCCGTCGGCCTGGCCCTGGTCACGGCCGCCGCGTTCGTGGTGATCGCCCGGCGCGGGGCGCGGACGGCGTCCGTCGTGGTCGCCGCCCTGGACGAGGCGCTCGGCGCCGGTACGGGCACGCGCCGCCGCCCGCCGCTGGCCCGCATCCTGCTCAGGCCCTTCCTCCGCCGCCGCGCCGACGTCCGGCGCGTGGCCGACCTCAGCTACGGGGAAGCGGGCCGCCGCAACCTTCTCGACGTCTACCACCACCGCGCGCGCCCCGAGGGCGGCCCCGTGCTGATCCACCTCCACGGCGGCCACTACGACCAGGGCCGGAAGAACACCCAGTCGCTGCCCCTCCTGCACCGCCTCGCGAGCAAGGGCTGGGTCTGCGTCAGCGCCAACTACCGCCTGCGGCCCGCCTCCTCGCACCCCGACCATCTGATCGACGCGAAGAAGGTCATCGCCTGGGCACGCGCCCACGCCCACGAGTACGGCGCGGACCCCGCGGCGCCCGTGTTCGTGTCGGGCAGCTCCGCGGGCGGTCACATGGCGGCGCTCGCCGCCCTCACCCCCGGCGACCCCGCCTACCAGCCCGGGTTCGAGGACGCCGACACCAGCGTGACCGCCGCCATCGCGCTCAACGGCTACCTCGGGCCGTACTTCGACGGGGACCCGGCGACCTCGCCCGTGAACCTCGTACGGGCGGACGCGCCGCCGTTCCTCGTCGCGCACGGCGACCTGGACGAACTGGTGGAGACCGAGAACCCCAGGGCCCTGGTCAGCGCCCTGCGCTCGGTCTCCACCTCACCGGTCGTCTACGCCGAACTCCCGGGCGGGCACCATGCCTTCGACCTCTTCCACTCGTTCCGCTTCGAGGCACTCATCGACGGCATCGAGGACTTCGCCACGTGGGTGAGAGCCCGCCGTGAACTGCCGGGCCCCGCCTAGGCCTGTCCGCCGTATAAGGGTTGCCCTCTCCTCAGGGCTGGGCAGGGGCTGCCCCGCCTGTCCTTCGCAGGCTGCGGGTTGTGGGTGGTCGCTCGCGCAGTTCCCCGCGCCCCCGAGGCCGCAGGGGCGCGGGGGACAGCGCGCCCAGCCCCCCCTCCGCCCCCGCCGGCCACCCCCCCCACGCGGGCGCCCCCGTGCCGGCCCCGGT
>NZ_JBIDAT010000005.1:736537-805724 GCF_043202595.1 Streptomyces sp. NPDC048172 | reverse complement strand
CGTGCGGGGGGGGGGGGGGGGGGGGGGGGCCGCGCCCGGCCCCCCCCCCCCCGGGGCCCCCGGGGGGGGGGGCACCCCCGCGACAAGCCACGACTCAGCCGCAGCCTGCAACGCACCGCACGGGGCAGCCCCTGTCCAGGCACAGGTCATCGGCGCCCCCCGGACGGGGTCAGCGCAGGGCGCGGCGTGCCGCGTACGCCAGTACGCCAACCGTCAGCAGGAGCAGCCCGGCGAGCGCGCCCGTCGCCGCCCACTGCATGGCGCCCAGGTGCGAGAAGGGCAGGTACTCCACCGACCAGCCGACAACGCCCTCGCGGCGTAGGCACGCCGAGGCGTCGTCCGCCCGAGTGCAGGTGCTCCAGCCGTGCAGGGTGCCGTCGCCGGTCACGTAGGAGGTGTCGACCTCCACCCCGCTGGCGGGGATCTGCGGAGTGTCGTCCTCGCCGAACCGGCCGCCGCCTGTGGTCTCCGTGACGGTGGGCGCGAACGCCATCCGCAGCCACGACCAGACGGTCTTCACCGCCAGCAGGGCGACGAACGTCACCACCATCGCGGGCAGCGTGCGCCGCGTCAGCAGCCCGGCGGCGGCGCCGATCAGCAGGCCGAGCAGGGCCAGGGCCACCGTGACGGGGCCCGTGGTGTCGAAGCCCCCGGCGTCGGTGAAGTTGGCGTTGATGGCCATGTGCCGCGCCAGCGGCGTCAGCAGGGCCTTCATGGCGATCCCGGTGGAGAGCGCGGCCAGGGCCGTGAACAGGGCGGCCATGCCGAGCTTCGTCACCACCCAGCTCCGGCGGCCGTGCGACTGGACGCCCACGAACTTGGCGGTGCCGGTCTCCAGGTCCCCCGCGAAGAGCGGGGCGCCGATGAACACGCCGATGACCACCGGCAGTCCCGCCAGCGCCATGCCCACGGAATTGAGCCGCTGGTAGGCCTCGTCGAGGACCGCGCCCGCCGCGGGGGAGGGCTCGCCCGGCCCCTCGGCGGCCGCCACCGCTGCGCTCGCGTCGTGGGCCAGCCACGCGATGCCCGCCGTCGCGACGGCAGCGGCCGCGAGCAGCAGGAGGAACGCCGTCCGGTGCTGGCGCCACACCAGCCAGGCCATCCCGCCCGGGCCGAGGCCGAGGCCGCGCGCCCGCGTCCGCCGCCCGGGCAGTCCGGAGGTGCCGGTGCCGGTGCCGGGGCCGGAGCCGGAGCCGTCGTCCGGCCGGAGTGTCTGTGCCGTGGTGCTCACTTCGCCACCTCCGCGGCGACGCCGGGGACATGGGAGTGGGGGCTGATGAGCGGTGCGGTGCCGCTCTGTGCCAGATAGGCGAGCACCACTTCCTCCAGGGTCGGCGCTGCGGACTCCCAGCAGCCGTCGACCGGTCCGCCGGGGCGGACCAGTGCGGTGGTGTACCGCGCGTCTCCGTGGGTCTCCACGACCGTGTGGTGCTCCAGGCCGGCGGGCAGCCCGCCGGGCCCGGTCCGCACCCGGTCGGTGGGCGCAGTCAGCTGCCGGTGGACGCTGATGATCTCGTCCACGTCACCGGCCAGCCGCAGCCCGCCCTCGGCCACCAGCAGCAAGTAGTCGCAGAGCGTGTCGAGTTCGGCGACCAGGTGGCTGGAGAGCAGGACGGTGATCCCGCGCTCGGCCACCTCGCCCAGCAGCGCCGCGACGGTCTGCCTGCGCACCAGCGGGTCCAGGTCGGCCAGCGGCTCGTCCAGCAGGATGAGGTCGGGGCGCTTGCCCAGGGCCACCGCGAGGGCGACCCGGGTGCGCTGGCCGCCCGAGAGCCGTCCCACTCTGGCGTCGAGAGGAACGGAACCCGCCCGTACGAACCCCTCGGCCAGCTCCTGGTCCCAGTGCGGGTTCAGCTCGCGGCCCAGCCGCAGCGTCTCGGCGACCGTGAAGCGCGCGAACAGCGGCTTCTCCTGCGGCAGGAACGCGACTCGCCGCCGCGCCTCCGCGCCGCCCGCCGGCTCGCCGAAGACCGTGGCCTCGCCCGCCGACGCCTCGCGCAGTCCCGCGACGACCTCCAGCATCGTCGTCTTGCCCGCGCCGTTCGGGCCCACGAGCCCGCACACCCGCCCGGCGGGCAGCCGGGCCGTCACGTCGCGCAGCACCCAGCGGCGCCCGTACCGCCGTCCGAGGCCGCGCACTTCGAGGGCGGTCAGTCCCTCGTTCCGCACGGCCACTCCTCCTGCCGTCCCGCTCATCCCTGTCCCCCTTGCCGTTCGTCCGTACCCCCGCCGACGGCGCCTCCCGCCGCCGTCTGCTGCCGCTCCTGGAGCGCCAGTTCGACCAGATCCCGTACGTCCTCCTCCACCAGCCCCGCGGCCAGCGCCCGCCCGGTCCACTCCGCCAGTTCGGCGTAGAGCGGCGACTCGGCGGCGGGCGCGTGGCTCCGGCCCTCCGCCGCGGCGGCGATGAACGTGCCGACGCCCTGCCGCAGTTCCACCACGCCGTCCCGCTCCAACTCGCGGTACGCCTTGAGCGTGGTGTTCGGGTTCACGGCGCAGGTCTCGGCCACCTCGCGGGCGGTCGGCAACCGGTCGCCGGGCTTCAGTGCGCCCGCCCTGACGGCCCGTTTCGTCTGCTCGACGATCTGCTGGTACGCGGCGACGCCGCGGCGTCTCTCGATGTAGTAGCGCATCAACCTCACCGCTGGTCCACTAGTTAAGTAGCTGAATACTGGAGAAGGGTGCGGCCGATGTCAAGCACGGGGCTCCTGGTGCTGTCCCCACCCCCGATCCGGGTGAGCGCACCATCGAGCCGCCCCGTACGCCCCCGCGACCATGGTCGTGGCGCAGGACGACGCGTCGCCCCGGGTACGACGTGCGGCGCCGGACCATGACGGCACTCACCAGCGAGGACGCACACATGACCCCATACCGACGCGCGTTGGGCGGCCTGCTCGTACTGGCCACGGCGGCCGGACTCACCGCCTGCGCGGGGAACGACGACGACACTTCGGGGCAGCGGAAGGCCGAGCGTTCCGCCAGCACGCACGCCTCCGGCACGCACGCTTCCGGTACGCACGCTTCCGGTACGCACGCCAACGCCGCGCGCTCCACCACAGGCCACCCCCGCACCCGCGCGCTCCTGAAGCGGCTGACCACGAAGGACGGCGGTCCCGGTGCGTCCGTGGCCCTCCGGGACCGGACCGGCAGCAGGGTGCTGACCAGCGGCCTCGCGGACGTGAAGAGCAAGGAGCCGATGCGCGCGGACAGCCGCTTCCGGATCGGCAGCATGACCAAGCCGTTCGTGGCGACCGTCGTGCTCCAACTGGTGGGCGAGGGCCGGATGTCCCTCGACGCTCCGGTGGAGCGCTATCTGCCCGGCCTCATCCGCGGCCACGGCAACGACGGACGGAAGATCACCGTCCGTCAGGTCCTCCAGCAGACCAGCGGGCTCCCCGACTACCTCAACTCCATCAAGACGGAGGACGTCCTCAAGAACCCGCTGACCCACTACGAGGCCCGCGACCTCGTGAAGCGCGCGCTGCGCTATCGCCCGGGCTTCGAGCCGGGGAAGAAGTGGGAGTACTCGAACACGAACTACGTGCTGGCGGGCCTGCTCGTCGAGCGGGTGACCGGCAACACGTACGGTCACGAGATCCGGCGGCGCGTCATCGAACCCCTCGGCCTGCGCCAGACGTCCGTCCCGCACGACAGCACGAAGATCCGTGGCCCGCACCCGCGCGGCTACGCCCGTCCGGGCAAGGACGCGCCGCTCCAGGACATCACGGCGCTCAACCCCACGGTCCTGGGCCCGTCCGGCTCCATGATCTCCAACGGTGCCGACTTCAACCGCTTCCTGGACGCGCTCGTGCACGGCAAGCTGCTCCGCGCCGCCGAGCAGCGCGAGCTGACGAAGACCCGCCCGACCGGCGACGGGGAGGGCGGGGCCTACGGCCTCGGGATCGAGAGCCACCCCCTGTCCTGCGGCGGCCTCTCCTGGGGCGCCGACGGCGGCGTCCCCGGCTACCAGACGCTGGCCGCCGTCACCCGCGACGGCAGGCGGGCCACGGGCATGGTGAACCTCTACCCGGGCGAGACGAACGCCCAGGACAAGGACCTGACGTCGCTCGTCCGCACGGCACTCTGCGAGGGCCGCGCCGCGAAGCCGCACAAGTAGCGGCCCGGGCGGACGCCGCGCGGGTCAGGAGTTCAGCCGCTCCTCCAGGCGGACGGTCACGGTGTCGCCCTCCCCCTTGCCGATCGCCTTGCGCACGTCCGCCTTCACCGGCAGCTTGTGCGTGCCGTCCCCCAGCGCCATGAACGAACTCCGGAACGGATGGCCGTCGACCGTGCCCCGCACCTTCACCAGGCCGCGGGTGCCGAAGAACTCGGCAGAGCCGGGCCACACGACATAGGTCCAGCCGCCCTTGCCCGGGCTCTTCCGCAGGGTCGCGGTGAACTGCTTGTCCATGATCCGTACCGCCTCTTCAGGAGTCTTCGGGGTCCTCGGGGTCTTCTACGAGAAGGAGACCGTTGCCGTCCGGGTCGCGCAGCGCGAACATCGGCGGCACGCCGGGCCCCATCCGCAGCACCTCCGCGTCCGCGTCGACGCCGCGTGCGCGCAGGTCCGCGTGGGCGGCGTCGGCGTCCCGGGTCGTCAGCCGGACACCGGCCGGGACCCCTTCGGGAACGAGCGCGAGGGTGGTCGTCGCCCCGGGCGGCGCCACCTCGATCCAGCGCCCGCCGCCGAAGGGGAGGTCCCGGCGTACCTCGAAGCCGAGCTCACCGACGTAGAACTCCACCGCCTTCCGCTGGTCGGTGACGGGGATCCCGACCGTGGCCACCTGTGTGAGGTGCGTGGTCCTGCTCATCCGATGCCTCCCATTCCTCGGTACTCACCAGGTAGGACACGGGCAGCCGGGGAAACTCATCGCTCGGCACGGCTAGACCGCCGTCAGTGCCTCCGTGGGGGGCAGGCGCGCCGCGCGTACCGCCGGGTACAGGCCCGCCAGCCCGCCGATCAGGAGGGTGGCCAGGACCCCGCCCGCCATCGCCCAGGGCGGTACGACCGACGGCCAGCCCTGATAGGCCGCGTACCCGGCCGTCACCGCGATGCCCAGGAGCACGCCGCCGATCCCGCCGAGCCCGGAGAGGAGCTGGGACTCGCAGACGAACTGGGTGCGGATCTGGCCGCGCGTGGCCCCCTGGGAGCGGCGCAGCCCGATCTCCGAGCGGCGTTCCAGCACCGAGATGACCATGGTGTTGGCGACGCCGACGCCGCCGACGAGGAGCGCCACGGCGCCGAGCCCGAGGAGCAGCCCGCCGAGGGTGTCGTCCGTGGCCTCCTTCGCGGCGAGCGCGTCGGAGGGGCGGGAGACGTTGACCTCGCTGGGGTTCTCCGGGTTGGCGGTGGCGCCCAGCAGCGCCTGGACGGAGCCGACCCGGGACTCCTCCGCGCGGGCGTGCACGGTGGTGGCGTAGCCGTCGAAGTCCAGGGTCGTCTTCGCCACCGGCCAGCCCACCAGCGCCGCGGAGTCCAGCTCGGCGGCCAGCTCGTTGTGCCCGAGCAGGCCGACGACGGTGAACCAGCGTCCGCCCAGCCACACCTGGACGTCGGGCCCAGCCCCGCTGATGCCGAGCTGCTCCGCCGCTCGGGCGCCGAGGACGACGGACGGGTAGCGGGAGTTGGCCCCGTTCAGCCACCGCCCGTCCACCACCCGCGAGCCCAGCGTCCCCGGCAGATCCGTACGGGCCGCGTAGACGTTGAGGCCGCCGGTCTCCTCCTCGGGGACGCGGTCGTTGCGGTAGATCTTGGCGTCGGTCTTCCCGACCGCCGAGACGGACTCGACCCCCGGCATGTTGCCGACCATCTCGACCGCCTTCCCGGGGAGATGCGCTGCCCCGCCGTCGAAGGACTGGCCCGGCGTGACCGTCAGCAGATTGGTGCCGAGCGCGTCCAGGCGCCGGTCGAGGTCCTCGGTGCTGGACGTCGAGATCCCCACCACCCCGACCATGGCCGCGATGCCGATGGCGATGCCCAGCGCCGACAGGAACACCCGCATCGGCCGCGAGCGCAGCCCCGAACCGCCGACCCGCACCACGTCCGCCACCCGCATGCGCGCGGGCTTCGGGGCGCTCACCGGCCCGCCTCCACGGCCAGGGCGGCCCCACGGGTGACCGCGCGTCCGGTGTCGTGCTCGATACGGCCGTCCCTGAGGCGTACCTCGCGCGGCAGCGAAGCGGCGATGTCCCGGTCGTGGGTGATCACCACGACGGTCGTGCCCGCGCCGTGCAGCTCGTGCAGCAGACCGAGGACGGCCGCGCCCGAACGGGAGTCCAGCGCGCCCGTCGGCTCGTCGGCCAGCAGCAGCAGGGGATCGCCCAGCACGGCGCGCGCGAGGGCCACGCGCTGCTTCTCGCCGCCGGAGAGCTGATGCGGCTCGTGGCGGAGGCGGTGGCCCAGGCCGACCCGGCGCAGCGCCCGTTCGGCCAGCCTGCGGCGCGTGCCGCGCGGGGTGCCGCTGTAGAGCAGCCCGTCGGCGACGCTGTCCAGCGCGGGAACGCCGGGCGCGAGGTGGAACTGCTGGAAGACGAAGCCGATCGTCCCGGCGCGCAGCGCGGAGACCTCGCGGTCGCTGAGCCGCCCCACGTCGTGCCCGTCCACGCGGACGGTGCCCGCCGTCGGACGGCTGAGGGTGCCCATGATGTTGAGCAGCGTGGACTTGCCGGAGCCCGACGGGCCGACGATGGCGAGGAGTTCGCCGCGCCGGATCACCAGGTCGGCCGCGTCGAGCGCGACGACGTCGCCGTACCGCTGGGTGACGGCGGAGAGTTCGACCACCGCGCGGTCCGCGGCGCTCACTCGGGCACCCCCACGGAGAGTCCCTCGGTGATGCCCTCGCCCGAGACCTCGACCTTGCCGTCGGCGAACATGCCCAGCTCGACGGGCCGGTGCTCCGTACGTCCGCCGCGGCGCCCGACCTCCAGCGCGTAGCCGCCGCCGGGGCGCGCCGTCAGCGCGTTCACCGGGACGGCGAGCACGTCCTCACGGGTCTCGGCCTTGAGGCCCACTTCGACGGCCGCCGCCTGGTAGCGGCCCAGCTTCTTCTGGTCGGCGACCTTCAGCTCGACGGGCAGCGTGGCCTCCTCGTCCTCTCCCTCGCCGCCGCCTCCCTTGTTCTGGTCCGCCTCCGACGAGCCGCCCGCCGTGCCGATGCCGGTGACCTCGGCCCCGGTCGTACCGCCGTCGGGCAGCCGCACGGTGGCCCTGGTGCCGTCCTTCACCAGGTCCTCGAACTGGGCCTCCAGCGCGACGGTCACCACCCGCTCCGTGCCCGTCCAGGTGAGCATCTCGCCGTCGGCCATGCCGCCGGGCGAGGTCTTCAGCCCCATCACCCGCCGCGCCCCGTCGGCCACCACGGCGTCCCCCGGGCCGACCTCGCCCGTCTCCTCCCGGCCGAGATCCTCCTGCCAGTCGCGTACGGCCTCGGCCGTGCCGGAGGTGTACTCGTCGTCCACGGTGAAGCCGGTACGGCCGAGGGCCGCGAGGTTCTTCTCCAGCGTCCGCACGTCCTCGCCCTCGTCGCCCGGCTTCAGGGTCCGGTAGAAGGGCGTCGCGCCGTACAGCAGCGGGACCTTCTTCCCGTCCACGCCGTAGATGGTGTCCCCGCGCTTGAGGGTGTCGCCCTCGGCGGGGAGCCAGGTGACGATGCCGCTCCCGCTCCCGCTGTCCTTCGCCTCGGGGCCCGTGCTCCCGCCCCCGCCTCCGCCTGCCGTGTGCCTTACGGCCGTCTCCTTCCCGTAGCCGAGGGTGCCGTCGACCGTCTCCGTACGGGTGAGCGTGGTCCGTTCGACCTCGGTCGTGCCGCCCGCCGCGGGCGCCGCGTCCGGCGTGGCCGTGCCGCTGTCCCCGCCGAGCGCGCCCGTCGCCGCCCAGCCCGCGGCCCCGGCCACGGCGACCGCGGTCAGCAGGACGAGCGAGGTACGCAGCCGCCGTCGCCGCCGACCCCCGTACGGCGGCGCGTGCTCGACGGGTCCCTGCTCCGCGGGCTCGCGCCCGGTGTCGTCGCTCACCGGGGCCCGCCGCCCTTGATCATCATGCCGCCGCCCGGCCACTTGCTCTGGCACTTCTTCCGGGCGTCCTGGAACGCGGACCCCTGCGGCCTGATGTCCGTCCCCGTGAAGTCCAGCTCCATCGCGCCGCCGTTGACGTCGGGGTCGGGGAAGTCCTTGAGGCCGTTCTTCCGCATGCACTCCGCCCACTCCGCGACCTTCGCGGAGTCGAGCGGCTTGCCGCCGCGCTCGCCGCCCATCTGCGGCTGCTTGTCGCGGCACGCCTTCTGGGCCTTCTCGAACCCGGCATCGTCGCCCTGGGGCTTCACGGCCTGCAGCTGGACGCCGCCGTCCTCGCCCCGCTTCGGGTCGGGGAAGTCGGGGGCGCCGTTCTCGCGCATGCACCGGGAGTAGGCCAGTGCCTTCTCGAACGGGGAGTCGGCGGCCTTTTCCTCACCGCTCTTCGAGGAGGGCTCGGAGGCCGAGGAGTCCCCGGAGCAGCCGGAGAGCAGCGCCCCGGTGAGCAGGAGGGAGGTCGCGGACAGTGCGGTCAGGAGGCGGTGCCGCCTCGGTCGGTTCACCATGCCGGGAGTTCTACGCGGCGGGCGGTTACACCACGGGAACGCCCGCTGTTACGCCGCTGTTATGCCCTCTTCGGCACGCTGCCCGTATGCGTGTGCTGATCGTGGAGGACCACAGGGAGCTGGCCCGGACGGTGGCCACGGGGCTGCGCCGGGACGGCATGGCGGTCGACCTCGCCTTCGACGGCGAACAGGCCCTGGAGGAGGCCGCCGTGCACGACTACGACGTGATCGTGCTCGACCGCGACCTGCCCCGGATCCACGGCGACACGGT
The DNA here is from genome assembly GCF_043202595.1 of Streptomyces sp. NPDC048172. Classification (NCBI taxonomy): domain Bacteria; kingdom Bacillati; phylum Actinomycetota; class Actinomycetes; order Kitasatosporales; family Streptomycetaceae; genus Streptomyces; species Streptomyces sp. NPDC048172. Next base: position 796,877 of record NZ_JBIDAT010000005.1, on the reverse strand, counting down.
CTGCGCGGAGCTGACGCGGAACGGGGCGCGGGCGCGGGTCCTCATGCTCACCGCCGCCTCCACCATCGCCGACCGCGTCGACGGGCTCGGCCTGGGCGCGGACGACTATCTCGCGAAGCCGTTCGCCTTCGCCGAACTCATCGCGCGCGTACGGGCGCTGGCCCGGCGCGCCCAGCCCGCCGTGCCGCCCGTCCTCGCCCGGGGCGACCTCAGCCTGATCCCCGCGCAGCGGGTCGCCTCGCGCGGCGGGCGCCGCCTCGACCTCTCCCCGAAGGAACTCGCCGTCCTGGAGCTGCTGCTGGCCGCGCAGGGCGCCGTCGTCTCCTCCGAGGAGCTGCTGGAGCGGGCCTGGGACCAGTCGGCCGACCCGTTCACCAACACGGTGAAGGTCACCGTCAGCAGACTGCGCCGCAAGCTGGGCGAGCCGCCCGTGATCGAGACGGTGCCCCATGCGGGCTACCGCATCTGACCCCGCGCCGTCGGCGGCGGCAGCCCCACGCGTGTGGCACCGCTGGTCGGCACGGATGCGGCTCACCCTGCTCTACGGGTCCCTCTTCCTCGTCTCCGGCATGGCGCTGCTGGGCTTCACCTACTTCCTGGTGGCCCGCAGCCCGGCGAACAAGGCCACCAAGATCTCCGCGCGCCGTCCCGGCGGGGGCGGGGGAGAGGTGCCGGGGCTGTCGGACGTGCCGCCGGACGCGTTCCTCGGGCAGATCGAGCACATCGCCACCGAGCAGCACGACGCCGCGCTCCGCTCCCTGCTCACCCAGTCCGGCATCGCCCTCGCCTGCATGACCGCGCTCTCCGTCGCGCTGGGCTGGCTCGTCGCCGGACGCGTGCTGCGGCCCGTACGGCTCATGGCCGACAAGGCCCGCAGCATCTCCGAGCGGAATCTGCACGAGCGGCTGGCGGTGTCGGGCCCCGCCGACGAACTCAAGGACCTGGGCGACACGTTCGACGGGCTGCTCGCCCGGCTCGACGCCGCGTTCGAGGCCCAGCGGCGGTTCGTCGCCAACGCCTCGCACGAGCTGCGCACCCCGCTCACCCTCCAGCGCGCGACCATCGAGGTCGCCCTCTCCGAACCCGACCCCGGCGTACGGGAGTTGCGTGACGTCTGCCGCCGGGTGCTCGCGGCGGGCGAGAGCCAGGAGCGGCTGATCGAGGCCCTGCTCACGCTGGCCAGCGGCGAACGCGGCCTCGATCTCGACCGCCGCGCGCCGCTCGACCTCGCGGAGGTCGCGGGGGAGGCGGTCCGTGGCGAGGGAGGGGTGGGCACGGGCCTCGCCCGCGCCCGTACGCACGGCGACGCGGCCCTCGTCGGGCGGCTCGCGGCGAACCTCGTGGAGAACGCCCGCCGCTATACGCCGCCGGGCGGCTGGATCCATGTCCATACGGGGACCGTGGGAGAACGGGCCGTGCTGCATGTCGCCAACAGCGGCCCTCCGATACCGGCCCAGCGGATCCCGGCCCTCTTCCAGCCCTTCCAGCGCCTCGACGACGCGCGGGAGGCCGTGCCCGAGGGGCACGGCCTGGGCCTCTCGATAGTCGCGGCGATCGCCCGTGCCCACGGAGCGCGTCTGCACGTGGTGCCGGGACCGGAGGGTGGCCTGGCGGTCACTGTGGCGTTCCCCCGGTGACGCCTTGCCGCCTTGCCGGGCAGGGGCTGCCCCTTCCTGCGCGTTGCGGACCGCGGGTGCGTCGTGGTCGCTCGCGCAGTTCCCCGCGCCCCTTCGGGGCGCACCTGTGCGCGGCGCTCTGAAGCAGGCCCCGGAGGGGCCGCTTCAGGGGCGCGGGGAACTGCGCGGCCAGCCGACGTGTACCCGCGGACCGCGATGCGCGGAAAGGGGCAGCCCCTGCCCGGGGCCATGACTCGGTCAGCCGGAAAAATGGGTTGCGCGGCATCGTGCGGCGGGGAAGATGGGCCGCGCACCGATCTGTGTCAGCCCTCTCAGGAGAGAACTCGAATGCGCCGAAACCTCGGAACTTCCCAGCGCCCCAGCCGGACGACAGTTCTCGAGGACACGGCCTCCTATGCACCCGCACACGCACGCACGCTCCACCACCACACTGAACATCGGGATCCTCGCGCACGTTGACGCGGGGAAGACGAGCCTCACCGAGCGGCTCCTCTACGACACGGGCGTCATCGACCGCCTCGGCAGCGTCGACGGCGGCGACACCCGTACGGACACGGGGGAGATCGAGCGGCAGCGGGGCATCACCATCCGCTCCGCCGTCGCCTCCTTCACCGTCGGCGGCGTCCAGGTCAACCTGATCGACACCCCCGGGCACTCGGACTTCATCGCCGAGGTCGAGCGCGCCCTGGAGGTGCTCGACGGCGCCGTGCTGCTGCTCTCGTCCGTGGAGGGCGTCCAGGCGCAGACGCGGGTGCTGATGAAGACGCTGCGCCGGATGCGGCTGCCCACCCTGCTCTTTCTCAACAAGATCGACCGCGCAGGCGCCCGCGACGCGGCGCTGCTGGAGGAGATCCGGCACCGGCTCACGCCGTGCCCGGTGCCGATGACGGAGGCGCGCGGCGTGGGCACGCCCGGGGCGCGCGCCGTTCCGCTGCCGCTGGACGGCGGCCGGACCGCCGAGGCGCTGGCCGAGGCCGACGAGGCGGTGCTCGCGCGCCTGGTCGACGGTCCGCCGCCCGGCGCCGACGAGGTGCGGGCCGCGCTCGCCGCCCGTACCGCCGACGGCTCGGCGCATCCCGTCTTCCACGGCTCGGCGCTCAGCGGCGAGGGCGTGGCCGCGCTCGTCGACGGCGTGACCCGGCTCGTCCCGCCCGCGCCGCGTGACGCCTCCGCGCCCCCGCGCGGCACGGTCTTCGCGATGCGGCCCGAGGGCGCGTACCTGCGGCTGTACGAGGGCGAGGTGGCCCCGAGGCAGCGGATCACCTTCCTCCGGGAGGAGGCCGAGGGGCGTACGAGCCGGGTGGCGGGGCGCGTCACCGCGCTGGACGTCGTCGGGGACCCGCGCTGCGGGGGTGGACGGGCGCTCCGCGCGGGCGGCATCGGGGTGCTGCGCGGCGTGCCCGGACTCCGCGTCGGGGACCGGCTGGGCGCGCGGGGCGAGCACGCCGCGCGCTTCGCGCCGCCCACGCTGGAGACCGTCGTCAGCCCCAAGGACCCGGAGCAGGCCGCGCGGCTGCACGCCGCGCTGCTCGCGCTCGCCGGCCAGGACCCGCTGATCCACGCGCGCCCGGCACCCTCGGGCGGCACGGCGCTGCTCCTCTACGGCGAGGTGCAGAAGCAGGTGCTGGCGGCGACGCTCGCCCACGAGCACGGCATCGAGGCGGAGTTCGCGCCCAGCCGTACGGTGTGCCTGGAGCGCCCCGTCGGTACGGGCGAGGCGTACGAGGAGATCGAGCGCCATGCCCACACGGGCGAGTGGGCGACGGTCGGGCTGCGCGTCGAGCCGGGGGAGCGCGGCACCGGGCGGGTGTTCACGTACGAGACCGAACTCGGCGCGCTGCCCCGCGCCTTCCACCAGGCGGTCGAGGACACCGTGCACGAGGCGCTCGGCGAGGGCCCGCACGGCTGGCCGGTGACGGACTGCCGCGTGACGCTCGTACGGTCCGGGTACGCCTCTCCGGTGAGCACCGCAGGGGACTTCCGGGGCGTCACCCGGCGCGTCCTCGCCCGCGCCCTGGAGCGCGCGGGCACCCGCGTCCACGAGCCCTGCCACGCCTTCGAGGCCGAGATCCCGCTCGACGCGCTCGCCGCGGTCACCTCCCGGCTGGCCGCGCTCGGCGCGGAGCTGCGGGAGACGACGGGCGGCGGTACGCACTGGCTGCTGACGGGCTCGCTCCCGGCGAGCCGGGTCCGCGAGGCCGAGTCCCGCCTCCCGTCCCTGACCCGCGGCGAGGGCCTGTGGTGGTCCCGCCCGGAGGGGGACCGCCCGCTGCCGCCCGACCGGACCTAGACTCTCTCGCCTCAGCGGCGGCGCGCGGTGAAGCCCGGGCCGACCGGGGTCATGACGCGCTGCACGTCCGGTGTCGGAGGCGTCCCGCCGATCAGCCCGAGGTCCAGGTCCGCCGTCAACCGGCCGAGCACCGTCTCCAGTTCGGCGCGGGCGAGGCGGGCGCCGACGCACATCCGGGGCCCGGCGCCGAAGGGCAGGAAGGCCCCGCGGTCCGGCGTCAGGTCGCGCCAGCGCGCGGGGCGGAAGGCGTCGGGGTCGTCGCCGTAGCACTCCGCCGTACGGTGGATGACGTACGGCGAGACCATGACGGCGCAGTCGGCGGGCAGTTGCCACTCGCCGCAGACCTGCTCGCCGCACGCGTTGCGGAAGAGCAGCCAGGTCGGCGGCCACAGCCGCAGCGACTCGTCCAGGACCCGGCGGACCTCGTCGGGGGAGTCGTCGTCCCGGCCGAAGGCCCGCACCGACTCCGCCGTCTCCTCGGCGGCCTCCGGGTGCCGGGCCAGTTCGGTCATCGACCAGGTCAGTGCGGCGGCCGGGACGCCGTACGAGGCGATGCCGTTGGAGACGAGCATGCGGACGAGGAGTTCGGGCGGCGTCTCCGCCTCGGCCAGCCTGTCGGCCAGGCCGCCGGAGCCGGGCGCGGCCATGGCCTCGCGGATCTCGTCCACGAGCCGCCGTCTGGCCCGGTGCGCGCGGACGAAGCGCGGCATCACCGCGCGGACCGGAGCGGGGAACCTGAAGGGGCTCGCCACGATCGGGAGGAGCGCCTTGAGCAGCGTGCTCACGGCGTCGGACACCCGGGGCACCGAGCGGGTGCCGAACCAGAAGCGGACGAAGGAGCGCCCCATCATCCGTTCCAGGTCGTCGACCGCGGCGCGGACCTCGCCCTGCCGGGCCCACCGGTCCGCGAGCTCCCCGGTCTGCTCCGCGAGCCACTGCCGGTGCTCGGTGAAGAGGTCGGTGGCCATGGCGGCCTGCATGCGCCGCCGTCCGTCCATCCACTCCTCAAGGACCGGATCCCCCTTCTGGGTCTCCATGTCCTCCAGCATGAGGTTGGCCGCGGTCAGGAAGTCCGTGTTGGTGCGCCGCAGCACTTCGTGGGCGGCGTTCGGCTCGGCCACGAGCACCGTGCCGGGGGAGAGTTCGACCACCGGACCGTGCTCCTCGAAGGCCGCGCGCAGATGGCCGAGTCGGTCGCGTTCGTACGCCTCCACCATGCGGGCGGGGGAGTGGCCGGTCGACGGCGGTCGCCGCGTCCGTGCCGCGCCGTCCGTCTCCACCTCGGTGCTTGTGCCGCTGCTCATGCCGTCACCTCTCCCGTTCCGCCCCGGCGCAGATCGTCGGGCCGGCTCGCGGACGAACCAGCCCGACGGCAAAGAGGTCCTACGTCACTTCTTCTCGGCCCAGGGCCACGGGTAGTACCCGCTGACACCCTTCTGAACGAAGCCGAGCTTGTGCGCGATGACGAAGTACGTGCGCTTAGCCATGACAAACCTCCTTATCCGTTGCCCTTGTGGGGCAGATGAGAGGGACGGGAAGAGTCTTGCCCAGAGGTGTGCACGGGGTCAACACTGCGTCATGCGCGGGTAGTTGGGGACGAGGCCCGTGTTGTGGGACGGACCGGACTTACGACCTGCACGAGCGACGGAGAGGGATCCCATGACCTGGGTCACCGGCAGCACCCTGATCAGGACCGCCGACGACATGCTGCCCGGCAGCGAGCTGGAGCGGCTGACGGAGGCCGTGCGCAGGGCGACGGAACCCGAGCGCGTCGCCGGGGGAAGCTCGTACCACACGACGTTCTGGTACGAGACGGGGAGCGAGCCCGGAAATGCCGTCGAGAACGTGATCGCCACCTTTCTCCGGCCACGGATCCCGGAATCCGTGGAATCCGCCCTGGTCGGCACCGAATGGTGGCTGGGGAGGCTCTCCGCGCCCTACAGCGAGAATTTCGAGTTCGGCGCGCACCACGACGTCGGCCGGAACCCGGATACCGGCGAGTTCGAGAACCCGCTGCTCAGCAGCGTCTTCTATCTGACCTCCGTCGACGACGGCGCGCTCGCGGTCTTCTCCGGCGAGCCGGATCTCGCGGCTCCGGACCGGGAATTCGTCTTTCCCCGGGCCAATATGTTCGCCATGTTCCCCGGGGCGCAGTGGCACGCCGTCGCCAGCCGCGACGACGTGCTGCGGGACGACACCCCGCACCCCTCGCCCTCACCCGGGGGAAGTGACGAACTCCGGCTGACGGTCACCGTCAACTGGTGGCATTTCCGCCCCGAATCCCACGCGGCCGGTCCCATGCTCCAGATCGCGGGCGACTACACGGGGGAGACCTACCCGGAACTCCTCGTCCGGTAGCGGGCGTAGATCAGGCCGCTGGCGAAGGAGCGCTCCTCGACCAGGTCGAGATCGAGGCGGACGCCGTCCGGGAAGAACCGCTTGCCGCCGCCGACCGCGCTCGTGGTGACGAACAGGTGGTACTCGTCCACCAGCCCGGCCGCGATGGCCTGCGCCGCGAGGTTCGGGCCGTCGACGGTGAGGTCGGACGCGGACTCGGCCTTGAGCTTGCGCACCGCGTCGGGGTCGAAGGTCCGCTCGATCCGGGTCTTCGCGCTGGACACCGACTCCAGCGTCGTGGAGTACACGACGGGGCGGAAGACGTCGTTGACGAAGGTGTGCACCTCGGAGTCCTCGGCCCCGGTGCCGAGACCGCCCTCCGCGGCCTCGGCGTAGCCGTCGAGCGAGGTGATCATCGAGTAGATGAGCTTGGCCATGAGTCTCCTCCGGGTCAGGGTCCTGTGTGGTCTGACCCCCGACAGCCCCGGAACTCAACGACGCGTACCCGGTGGCCGGGATCAACCGCAGTTGAGCCTGGCGGTGGGCCCCACCTTCCACGGGCTCACCTGGCCGTCGACGACGGCCCGCACGATGACCCTGTGATCGTGGACTCCGGCACAGGGCGCGGTGAGCCGACGCGATTGACTGCCGTACCACGTCTGCTGCGCATCGTCGGCCCAGCCCCACCAACGGGAGCTCTGGAGCTTGGCGTTCCACTTGACCCCCTGACCGCAGCCCCGGGTGACGACCGAGGCTGTCACCCCGGCGCCGCCCCTGGTCGGCGCGTTGAGCTCGACCACGCAGGCCAGAGCGCGTGTGGCGGAGTCCGTGTCCGGTTTCGCCGCCTGCGCGGGTCCCGCGGCGAGAAGACCGACGGCCAGCAGTGCGGAACTCGCGGTGGCCGCGGCGGTGACGCGCTTGAGCTGGTGCGCACTCTTCATGGTTCCCCTTCGCTCGTGTGCTCACGACTTCCTGACACGAGAGTCCATGCCAGGGGCCATGGCGTCGTTACGAGCGCGTGCACGGCCCTTCAGCCCGCGTGCACTGCCGGTCGTCGCCTCCTTCGGCAGCCCATGAGGTCTCGTCCGGCGGATGGCACCTGGCTCGGGAACGGCGACCGTAAGCCACCACCAGCGGTACATCTGGGCCGATACCCGCCCACCGGGTCGAGAGCAGGCCACGGCATCCCATCCTGCGCACCCGATGCGACCAGCACGCGCCCTACCGGGCACGCAGCCCGTGCCCGACCCTCACCCACATGGGCGACACCGCCGGACAACACCGCTGCGCGGACTGCGACACCCGAGGACCCGATGTCGTCGAACGCGGCGCCCCCTTCGGGCCGCTCTGCGGCACCTGCTGGGAGGGCGTGCAGAACCTCAGCGACAACGAAGACGCCCTCGCCGACGGCGCCGCCGCACCACCACTTGGTGCCGACCCCCGCTGCCGACACTGCAACAGGCTCCAAGCCCGCTACGAGACCCCCTACAACCGGTGGGTCCTCCTCGAACCCCGCATCCTCGTGCCCTGGCAGATCGTGCCCGTCGGCCACCGCTGGGTCGTCACCCCCGACGACAAGGCGATGAACACCCGCGAGCGGCCCCTGTCCTTGGACAAGACATGCCGCATCCGCATCCCCCACCATCTCGTCTGCCCCGCCGACGAACCACCCGCCGACACCCTCGACCCGTTCTTCCACGCCCTCTACGAGGAGAACCTGCGCAACTGGGACACGTGGGACCCGCCCGACGACTGCGACGGCCCGTATACGTTCGACCCGGACGGCGATGACCCGGACTGACAGCACGCGAAAGCCGGGCAGCGCCCTCGCCGCCCGGCTCCCGAGCAATCTCCTCCAGACGGGCCGACACGCACAAGATCTACCGGGGCAAGATCTAGTGGCGTACCGGGCCCCGCCACACCGTCGTCACGTTGCAGAACGCGCGGATGCCCTCGGCCGCCAGTTCGCGGCCGTAGCCCGAGCGTTTGACGCCGCCGAAGGGGAGGGCCGGGTGGGAGGCGGTCATGCCGTTGACGAAGACGCCGCCCGCCTCCAGGTCCCGGACGCAGCGCTCGACGTCGGCCTCGTCGCGGGTCCACACGTTGGAACTCAGGCCGAACGGCGTGTCGTTGGCCAGCGCGATTGCCGCCTCCAGGTCCGGGACGCGGTAGAGCGTGGCGACCGGGCCGAACGCCTCCTCGCGGTGGATGCGCATCGCGTCGGTGATGCCGGTGAGGACCGTCGGCGCGTAGTACCAGCCGTCCTCGAAGCCCTCGGGGCGCTGCGCCCCGCACAGTGGTTCGGCGCCCCGGCGCAGCGCGTCGTCGACCAGTTCCTCCAGGTCGGCGCGGCCCTGCTCGCTGGAGAGCGGCCCCACGTCCGTGGACTCGGCCATGGGGTCGCCGACGCGCAGTGCCCGCATCCCGTCGGTGAACTTCTCGGCGAAGGCGTCGTAGACGTCCTCGTGGACGATGAACCGCTTGGCGGCGATGCACGACTGGCCGTTGTTCTGCACCCGCGCCGTGACCGCCGTACGGGCCGCCGCGTCGACGTCCGCCGAGGGCAGCACCAGGTACGGGTCGCTGCCGCCCAGTTCCAGGACGGTGGGCTTGATCTCGTCACCGGCGATGGAGGCCACCGAGCGGCCCGCGGGCTCGCTGCCGGTGAGCGTGGCGGCGACGACGCGGCGGTCGCGCAGGATGCCCTCGATCGCGCCGGACGGCACCAGCAGCGTCTGGAAGCAGCCCTCGGGGAAGCCGGCGGAGCGGAACAGTTCCTCCAGGTAGAGCGCGGTCTGCGGCACGTTCGAGGCGTGCTTGAGCAGCCCCACGTTGCCCGCCATGAGCGCGGGCGCCGCGAACCGCACCACCTGCCACAGGGGGAAGTTCCAGGGCATGACGGCGAGCACCGGCCCCAGCGGCCGGTAGTGGACCTTCGCCGACTCGGCGCCCGAGTCCCGTACGTCGTCCTCGTCCGGCCGTTCGTCGGCGAGCAGCCGCTCGGCGTGCGCCGCGTACCAGCGCATCGCCTTCACGCACTTCGCCGCCTCTGCCTTCGCGGCGGCGAGGGGCTTGCCCATTTCGGTGGTCATGGTCCGCGCGATCGCGTCCGCGTCGCGCTCCAGCCGGTCGGCCGCCGCGTTCAGCAGCCGGGCCCGCTCCTCGAAGCCGGTCGTGCGGTAGGTGCGGAACGTCGCGTCGGCGGTGGCGAGGCGGTGTTCGATCTCCTTCTCGGAGAGGGGGTCGAACGTACGCAGCGTCCTGCCGTCCGCGGGGTTCACGGTGGCGATGGGCATGGTCGGACCTCCCGTAGCTGATTGCGGGTGCGCGTGCGCGTGCGGGTGCGCGTGCGCGTGCGCGGTCAGGGCCCGTAACGGGTCGGCGGGTACGGGCGCCGGGCGCGGCGGGCCTCCCACTGCTCGGGAGGCAGCACGCCCTCGGTGGCGCGGCCCGCCGGACCGAGGCCCGCGGTGCCGAGGCCCGCGGCGGCGCGCTCGGCCTCGGTCCTGCGGGCCAGCTCGTCGTCGTCCGGGCGCCTCGGCATGCCGCCGTGCTCGTGCCGTACCTCGGGGGCGTGGGACCGCTGCGGTTGGCGCTCCCTGTGCTCGTGCTTGGACATCGTTCCGCTCCTCGGGGTCCGTGACGCCCGGCCGTCACATGGGGAGTCACATGGGAGTCACATGGGGATCGGCGGGAACCGCAGGATCCCGGCGACGCCGTCGCCGACGCCCGTCCCGGCCGGGACGAGGGCGAACGACGCGTCCGTACGCGCCGCCGACCGCAGCAGTTCCCCCTCGTTCTTCGCCGCCGCGCCGTCCTCGAACAGCAGCGTCTCCAGCGCGCCCACCTCGGCGGCGTGCAGCGTGCCGGTGTGGCCGCTCACCCCGCGCTCGTGGGCCAGGCCCTCGGCCAGCCGCGCCGCGGCGTCCTCGGCGGCGCGGGTGGCGTGCTCGCCCGCGATCCGCAGCACCTCCTCGCAGAGCGTCTCCCAGGAGCCGCCCGGCTCGTCGCCGCCCCGGCCGGTCTCCACCAGCAGTCCGGCGGTCTCGGCGGGCAGTTGCTCGCGCAGGGCCGTGCGGCCCTGCACCTCGCCCGCCAGCACCAGCGCGTCCGGCGCGAACCGGTGCAGGGCCTCGCCGACGGCGGCGGCCGCCTCCTTCGCGTTCTGCGCGACGGCCTCGTCCGCGCGGCGCTGGATACGGCGGTGCGCCAGCGCGCCCTCCCGGATGTGCTGCGGGCTCTCCACCGCGCTGCCCTCGACGCGCTCGCGCGACAGCTCCGTGGGCTCGTGCTCCTCGGCGACCACCAGGCGGTGCAGGCGCGCGGACTCCTGGTCGGCGACGACCAGCAGCACGCGCACGGCGCGGGCCGCCTCGCGGACGAACGGGCCGAGCACCGGCAGCGGGTCCCAGTGCGCCGCGTCGCCGCGGCCGAGCGCCGCGTCCCAGGCGGCGTCGAAGACGACCCCGGCGTCCGCCGAGGTCACCAGCACACGGCCGGACGTCTGCTCCTCGCCGGGGCGCGGGCGGGAGAGGGCCTCCTCGGCCGCGTCCAGCGCCGCGGCGGGGGCGTGCTCGGCCTCCAGCCGTTCGCGCAGCGCGCGCCGCCTGAGCCTGGTCTGCTGCTCCGCGTCCTCCCCGGGGGACCTGCCCTCCAGGTAGACGGTGGCGAAGGGGCCCTCGCGGGCGTAGACGCGTTTGAGTGCGCTCAAGTCCATGACCTGCCCCAATCCATACGGGTCTGCCGGGCCCGCCCCCTCGGGGGCGGCGGTCACACCCCCCAGTGTCCCGGCCGTGCGCGGCCCGCGCCACGCCGGGCACCATGACCTCGTCCCGGCCGGTTACCCGGTAGTGCTCAGCTGAACCAGGAGGACTACGGTGTGTGCGGCCACATCCATGGCGGGGAGGGGACGGGGATGGACACGGGCGGCATCGACAGCTCCGTACCGCACTCGGCACGGATCTGGAACCACTGGCTCGGCGGCCGGGACAACTACGCCGTGGACCGTGTCGTCGGCGACGAGATCGCCGCCGCCAACCCGGGCATCGTCGACATCGCCCGTGTGCAGCGCGCTTTCCTGTGCCGTGCCGTGCGCTGCCTCGCGGAGGAGCACGGCGTACGGCAGTTCCTCGACGTCGGCACCGGCCTGCCCACCGTCGACAACACCCATGAGGTCGCACAGCGCGTCGTGCCCTCCGCGCGCATCGTCTACGTCGACCACGACCCCCTGGTCCTCACCCACGCGCGCGCCCTGCTGACCAGCACGCCGGAGGGCGTCACCCAGTATCTGGACGCCGATCTGCGGGAGCCCGAGACGATCCTGGAGGGCGCGGCCGGGACGCTGGACCTCGCGGAGCCCGTGGCGCTGATCCTGCTCGGCATCACCGCGCACATCACCGACGACAGCGCCTACGACCTGGTGGCACGGCTCCTCGACCCGCTGGCCCCGGGCAGCTTCCTGGTGCTGTGCGACGACACGGAGGTCGTCGACCCGGCGGCGATGAGCGAGATGATCCGGCAGTGGAACGACGCGGGCGACAACCCGCGCGTCAACCGTTCCCCCGCCGAACTCGCCCGCTTCTTCGACGGCCTGGAGATGCTGCCCCCCGGCCTCGTCTCCGTCTCCCGCTGGCGCCCGGAACCCTCCCCGTTCGGCGAACCCCCACTGATAGACGACTTCGGGGCCGTCGCCCGCAAGCCGTAGGCGCTGCCGCGCACGTTGGCCTTGGCCTCGTGCTTCGGTGTCGTCTCTTGGCGCGCTGCTGAGGGGCTGCCCCTTGCGGTGCGTTGCAGGGCGCGGCTCTCACCGTGGCTCGTCGCGCAGTTCCCCGCGCCCCTAGGCGGCACTCGTGCGGCGCGGCATCCAAACCGCCGCCACCACCGACGCCAGTGCCACCGTCACGCCCGAGGTCAGGTAGGCGAGTTGGTAGCCCCGTGCGCCGCCCACGCTGTCCGCGAGGGTGGAGAGCAGGGCGATGCCGAGGGCCGTGGCGATCTGGCGGGTGGTGTTGAGGAGGCCCGAGGCGAGGCCGGTCAGGGAGGGGTCGACGCCGCCTGTGGCGGCGACCGTCAGGGGCGTGAACGTGAACCCGGCGCCGAGGCCGAAGACCACCGACGGCAGCGCGATGTCCGGCACGAACGCGCTGTGCGCGTCGGCCGCCGCGAGCCACAGGAAGCCCGCCGCCGTGACCGCCGTGCCGACGACCGCCGCGCGCCGCGGGCCCCAGCGCGGGGTGAGCCGCCCGGCGGCCTGCGCGCCGAGCATCACCGCGAACGCGGCGGGCAGGAAGGCGAATCCGGCCCGCGTGGGGCTGTAGTGCAGGACGCGCTGGAGGTGGAGCGCGAGCAGCACGGGGCTGGCGAGATACGCGATGCCGAGCCCGAAGATCACCACGTTGGCGCTGCTCACCGCGCGGTACGTGAAGATCCGCAGCGGCATCAGCGGGGACCGCGCCCAGCGCCCCTGGTGCAGCACGAAGACGGCGAGCAGCACCACGGCCCCCGCGAGCGCGCCCAGCGCCGTGCCGAGCGCGCCGGGCGTACGGACCGTGACCACGCCGTAGACCAGCGCCGCCAGTCCGGACGTGACCAGCAGCGCGCCGAGGAGGTCGGGGGAGGAGCCGGACGCGGTGCGCGGCGCGCGCCTCGGCAGCAGCGCCCAGCCGCCGAGCGCGACCGCGAGGCCGACCGGGACCTTGACCCAGAACACCCAGCGCCAGCCGAGCGCGTCGGTGAGGACCCCGCCCGCGACCGTCCCGGCGGCGGCGCCGACCGCGCCGACCATGCTCCACAGGCCCAGCGCGCGGGTGCGCCGTACGGGATCCGCGTACGCCTGGTGGACGACGGTGAGCGTGGCGGGCATCAGCAGCGCGCCGCCGACCCCCTGGACCGCGCGGGCCACGATGAGCTGCGCGGGGTCCCCGGCGGCGCCGGACCAGAGGTTCGCGAGGGCGAAGACCGTGAGCCCCGAGACGAGCACGGCGCGCGTCCCGAAGAGGTCGGCGAGGCGCCCGCCGAGCAGCAGGAAGCCCGCGAACGTGAGGGTGTACGCGTTCACGACCCAGCCCAGCGCGCCGCCCGCGAGGCCGAGTTCGGCGCCGATGGCGGGCAGCGCCACGGAGACGATCGTGGCGTCGAGCACGACGAGGAACATCGCGCCGCAGGCCAGCAGGAGCAGCAGCCCCGGCGGTGACGAGGGCGCGGCGCTCCCACCCCGTACGCCCTCGGTCTCCGTCCTCGTTCCCGTCGCTTCCGTGGGCACGGCACACCTCTCCCCGGTCTCGGAGCTCTCCGGACACCCGCAAAGTAAGGTGAGCCTAACTCAATAGAGACCAGTGGTCACCAGTACGCCTGGGTAAAGTCCCGGGCATGACTCGTCCTGGCAAACGCCCCGGCCCGCCCGCGCGGCTGAGCCGGGAGGCGATCGTCGAGGCGGCGCTCGCCTCCGGAGACCTGGAGTCGCTCTCGATGCGGGAGCTGGCCGGGCGCCTCGGCGTGGCGCACTCGGCGCTCTACCGCTGGGTGAAAGGGCGCGAGGGCGTCATCGACCTGATCAGCGAGGCGATGATCGACCGCATCGTCCCGGCCGACCCGCCCACCCCGGAGAACTGGCGCGAATGGCTGGCCCGGCTCTCCTGGGCCGCGCACGACGAGTTCCTCGCCTGCCCCGGCTACGCCACCCGGATCTCCCGCCCCCACCGCCACACCCGGGGCTTCGGGAAGATGCGGGACGCCGTCGTCTCCGCGTTCACGGCGGGCGGCGCGGCGCCGGAGGCCGCCGAGCAGAGCTGGTACGTCTTCGGGACCTCCCTCGTCACCTGGCTCGGCGCCCAGGAGCAGCGTCTCCTCGGCGACGCGCCGGTCCGCTTCGACCTCTTCCTCGACACGATGCTGCGCGGCCTGCCCGCCGAGGAGGTCCCGACGTACGGAGCCCGCCCCGCCCGGGTGCCGGGCGGAGCGGGCTCCTCGCGTGACGCGGGGTTCAGCGGAAGGTGATCCGGTTCGCCTCGGGCCGGGCGAGCGGGTTCGCCGGTGACGTGTTCTTCTTGAGGTAGTCCACGAACGCGCCCAGGTCACGGCCGGAGTTCACGCGCTCGGTGCCCTCCCGCAGCGTCGGGAAGCCGTTGCCGCCCTGCGCCAGGAAGTCGTTCACCGTGACCCGGTACTTCCCGTCCGGGTCCACCGGCTTCCCCTTCACCCGCACCGTGCCGGAGAGCAGCCGGTCGGCGCCCTTGCGGGAGAGGTCCGCCTCGTAGCGCAGCGCGTCGGAGAGCTGGAGCACCTGCGGATACGTCGAGTTCTCGTTCGTGCCCGAGAACTGCTCGCGCAGCACCTGGACGAGCTGCTCGCCCGTCAGCGTCATGGTGACCAGGGGATTGTCGAAGGGCTGCACCTGGAACGCCTCGCCGTACGTGACGACCCCCTCGCCCTCCTTCCCCGACGCCTTGTGGACCAGGTCGGCGCGCATCCCGCCCCAGTTGAGCAGCGCCAGATCGGCGCCCGCGCCGCGCGTGGCCTCCACCTGGCCGTCGGTGAGCACGTCGCCGAGCGGCGTCTCCACCGCGTCCGAGCCGCGCCCGGGGATGTCCGCCGAGACATGGCCGACCGGCTCGTTCGCCATCTTCGCCGAGCGGTCGCGCCACTTCTCCACCACGCGCGAGACGGCGGGCTGCTCCGGGGTGTCCCGGGTGACGACGTGGTTCCGGGCCGAGACGGAGCGGCGCACGACCTCGCCGCCCGGGTCCAGCGAGAGGCGCAGATCGGTGTACGTACGGCCGAACGAGGCGGCCTGCGTGACCTTGCGGGGCTGCCCCGCCGGGTCCTTGACCGTGCACACGTACGGCTCGTGGGAGTGCCCGCTCACGAACAGGTCCACCTTCGGGCTGGCCTTGCTCGCGATGCCCTTGATGCGGCCCGTCAGCTCGCTGGCCGGGCCCTTGGCGTCGCAGTCCGCGTCGAACTCCTTGCCCGCGCGGTCGCCGCCCTCGTGCAGCAGCGTCACCACGGCCTTGACGCCCTTGCGGTCCAGGGCCTCCGCGTAACGGTCGATGGTGCGGACCTCGTCCTCGAAGGAGAGGTCCTCCGTCATCGAGCGGGACACGGCGCTCGGCGTGTCCTTGGTCGTCAGGCCGATGAAGCCGATCCGCTCGCCGTTGGGCAGCTTCTTCACCCAGTACGGCGGCAGCAGCGGCTTCCGCGCCGACTCCTTCTTGCGGTGCACGTTCGCCGCGAGATACGGGAAGGACGTGCCGTCGTACCGCTTCCCCTCCACCGCGCAGCCGTCCTTGGGGTGGCAGCCGCCCCGCTTCATGCGCAGCAGCTCGTCCGGGCCCTCGTCGAACTCGTGGTTGCCGACGGAGGAGACGTCGAGGCCCATCGTCTCCAGCGCCTCGACGGTCGGCTCGTCGTGGAACGCCGCCGACAGCAGCGGGCTGCCGCCGATCATGTCCCCCGCCGCGACCGTCAGCGACTGCGTGCCGCGGGACGTGGCGCGCGCGTCGGCGCGCGAGCGGTCGAGCAGCGTGGCGAGCCGGGGCACGCCGCCTGCCTGCACCGTCTCCGGCTTGCCGTCGGGCCCGGTACGGGTGACGCTGCCCGCGGGGCCCTCCACCGCGTCGAGATTGCCGTGCAGATCGTTGACGGCGAGGAGTTGGACGGGCGTCGCCCCGCCGCCCCCCGGTGCCGCGGGCGCCGAGGGCGCCGCGGCGGCCGAGGTGAGGGCGGGGACGAGGGCGAACGCCGCGCCGATCCCGAGGGCGGCGAGGCCGCGCCGGGAACGGGGGCGTGGTGAGGCTCCGTGCACGGGAGTCCTTTCACGGTCGACAGAAGCGTGCGGCCGGAGCGTATGGAGAAAACGCCCGCCGACCGGACCTGTGACCACGGAAAGCCCGAAGATCCACTCGCAGGAGTGGATCTCCGGCCGCCCCGCACGGGGCTCACGGGACTCACGCCTTGCGGGCGACCCCCGCGTAGAACGACGACTCGGCCGGAGTCAGCACCGTCGTGTCCGGATCGGGCCGCCACTCGTGCGGCATCACCAGACCCGGCTCGATCAGCTCGAAGTCACCGAAGAGGCGCCGCACTTGGTCCCCGTCGCGCACCTGCGTCCGCATGCCCCGCTCGTGGTACACGCGCACGGCCCGCTCCATCGCCGCCGCGTCCATGTCCGCCGTGCAGTGGGAGAGGACGAGGAAACTGCCGGGCGGCAGCGCGTCCCGGAGCCGCTCGACGATCTCGTACGGCCCGTCCTCGTCCGGCAGGAAGTGCAGCAGCGCCAGCAGCGACAGCGCCACCGGGCGCCCCAGGTCCAGCACCTCGGCGACCTCGGGGGAACGCAGGATCCGCTCCGGCTCGCGCACATCGGCCGAGAGATAGGCGGTACGGCCCTGCGGCGTGCCCCGCATCAGCGCCTTGGCGTGCTCCAGCACGATCGGGTCGTTGTCCGCGTAGACCACCCGCGCGTCGGGCGCCTCGCGCTGCGCGACCTGGTGCAGATTGGGCTCGGTGGGGATGCCGGTGCCGATGTCGAGGAACTGCCGCACCCCGTACTCGGCCGCGAGCGTACGCGTCGCGCGCGCCATGAAGTCCCGGTTGGTGCGGGTGACCGAGCGCGCCGTGGGCAGCACCGACAGCAGATCGGAGCCCGCCGCCTCGTCCACCGCGAACCAGGTCTTGCCGCCCAGCAGATAGTCGTAGACCCGGGCCCCGTGCGGGCGGGTGGTGTCGATACGGGTCGGGGGGCCGGTCGTCGTCATCGCGTGCTTTCGGTGGGGGCGGGGGCGGGGGTGTGCGTGGGGGCCGACGGCGGGGTCAGCAGGAAGTCGGCCTGGCCGTCCTTCACGGCCTCCAGGAACGCGGCGAAGCCGTCCAGCGGACAGATCAGCGCCGGACCCGTCGCGTCGGCGGACTGCCGCAGCGCCACCCGCCGCCCCGGCAGCCTCTTGGCCTCCAGGCACGTGCCGCCGTTGGGTCCGCTCCAGTTGTGCCAGCCCGTACGGCCGAGAGCCTCGGCGGGCATGCCGTTCGTCACGTGCGGCGTCATGCGTTCTCGTACTCCTTGCGCAGGTGGTGCAGCCACTGCCGGAGGTCCGGCAGGGCCTCGGACGCCATCGCCGCCATGCTGGTGTGGGCGTCCAGGTACGGCTCGATGTCGGAGCGCTCCTGGAAGTACTGGGCGCTGGAGAGGCTCTCGACGTACACCGTGTCGGGGATCTCCGGTTCGGCGAAGCGGAGATAGCTGTAGTGGCCGCCGGTGCCCGGGTGCGGGCCGACGGAGAAGGGGACGACGCGCAGCGCGACGTGCTCGCGGTCCATGGCGTCCAGCAGCGCGTCGATCTGCCGCCGCATCACCTCGGGCCCGCCGACGACCCGGCGCAGCGCCGTCTCGTCGAGCACCAGCCACAGCGTGGGCGGATTCTCGCGCTCCAGGATCCGCTGCCGCCGCATCCGCAGCTCCACGCGCCGGTCGAGCTGCTCGTCCGACTCGTACGGGAAGCCGACGCGGAGCGTCGCCCGCGCGTACTCCGGGGTCTGCACCAGGCCCGAGACGTAGTGGGGCTCGTAAGCGGCGATCAGCCGCGCCTCGCTCTCCAGGCTCAGGTAGACCCCGAACCAGTCGGGGAGCGCCTCCCGGAACGCGTTCCACCACCCCGGCTCCTCGGCCTGCTTGGCCAGCCGGACGAACTCCTCGATCTCGTCGTCCGACGCCTCGTAGTGCCGCAGCAGCTCCTTGAGATAGAGCGTGCGCAGACTCGTCTTGGCGCCCTCCATCCGCCAGACCGTCGCGAAGCTCACGTCGAGAGCCTCGGCGGCCTCCTCCTGCGACACCCCCGCCTGCTCGCGCCGCTCGCGCAACCGCTTGGCGAGGACCATGCGCAGCACGGACGGAGTGCTGCCGGGACCGGACTGGACCGGACGCCCCACGAGAACGTCACCTCCCTGACTGTCACTCAAAGCCCAGAGTGTGTCAGGGAATTGATGCTGACAACAGGGTGAAGATCGCCGAGTGAAAATTTCACGCCACCCAGCCAGCTCTACCCCCGGCCCGGGTGCTGGCCGGATGGTGGCGCGGAGCGCCGCCCGGGAGCCTGGTGACTCATGACCATGACCATGACCAGGGCCGGAGCGAGGGCGGCGGTGGCCGGGGCGCTCGCCGCCGCTGCCGCGTTCGCCGTCCTCCCCGGGCCCGCGAGGGCCTCAGCGCCCAACGAATCCACTGAACATCCCCTCCAGCGCTTCACCGAGCAGAGCCCGCGCTGGGAGAAGTGCGGGCACAAGGAGCTCGACAAGGCCGGTGCCCGCTGTGCCACGATCAAGGTGCCGCTGGACTACCGCGATCCGGAGGGCCGCACCCTCACTATCGGCTTCTCCCGCATCAAGGCCAAGGACACCGCGCGCCGCATCGGCCTCCTGATGCACAACTCCGGCGGCCCCGGCGGCATCTCCCTCGACATGCCGCTCATGGATGAGCCCGCGATGGGCAAGAAGCTCGCCGCCCGCTTCGACCTCATCGGCATGGACCCGCGCGGCGTCGGCCGCAGCAGCCCGCTGCACTGCCGCACCAGCACCCACTGGCTCCGCTCCGCCGGGTACGACGGGGCCGGATTCCGCGCCCACGCCCGCACCCAGCGGGAGCTCGTACGGGGCTGCCAGCGCGCCTACGGCCGCAAGGTGCCGTACCTGCGGCACTTCACCACCCGCAACACCGCCCGCGACATGGACCTGCTGCGGGCCGTGCTGGGGGAGCGGAAGACGTCGTACTTCGGGATCTCCTACGGCACCTACCTCGGCGCCGCCTACGCGAAGATGTTCCCCTCGCGCGTCGACCGGCTCCTGCTCGACAGCGCGATCGACCCGCGCAGGTGGCACGTCCAGTCCTTCCGCGACCCGGACGTCGCGAACGAGCGCGTGCTGGACGCCTGGGCGGCCTGGGCCGCGCGCCGGCACGCCACCTATGGCCTCGGCCGTACGGCCGCGAAGGTGCGCGCCACCGTCGAGGGCATCGCCCGGCAGGCCGCGCGCGAGCCGTTCCGGGTCGGCCCGTACACCGCCGACGGGCAGAAGGTGCCGCTGGCGCTGGCCGCGCTCCTCTCCGACGACCGCGAGTTCGCGAACACGGCGAAGAACGTCCGCCTCCTGCGGGACGCCGCGCGTGGCCGCGACGTCGAGCCGACCGAGGAACTGCGGTACGCGTTCGGGCCGCCGGACGACGAGTCCGACGTCCAGAACTCCCTGCAGCTCGCCCTGATCTGCGGCGACGGCGCCGCGCCGCGCGACCTGTCCTGGTACCGGCGCAACGTCGAGGAGAGCCGCGCCCGCGCCCCGCTCTTCGGCCCGGTCTTCAACGCCACGAGCCCGTGCGCGTTCTGGCCGAACGAGCCGGTCGAGGCGCCGGTCCGTACGGGCAACGACGTGCCGGGCCTCATCGTCCAGGCCACGGGTGACCCTCGCACGACCTATGCCAACGGCGTCGGTCTCCACCGCGAGATGCCGCGCTCTCGCCTCATCACCCTCAAGGCCCAGGTGCACGGGGTCTACGGCATGTACGGAAACGCCTGCGTGGACCGTCAGGTCAACGCCTACCTGAACACGGGCCGCCTCCCGAAGAAGAACACGACCTGCGAGAAGGACTGACGGGGCACGTCTGCGCTTCTCCCTCCCGCGAAGCTTGGGAAGTCTGCGCTTCACTTCTCCCTCCGCCCCCTGCGGAGCTTGGGAAGTCTGCGCAAGGCGCAGGGTTGGCAAGCGCAGCCCCCTGCGCCGGGTGCCCTGCGTACAGGGCCGGGTTCGGGGTGCCCCGGGCTGTGCTTCGCGGGCTGCGAGCGCGTCGTGGCTTGGCGCGCAGTTCCCCGCGCCCCTGGAGGGGCAAGCCCCGACGTCTTGGGCCCGGAGCGCCCCGCGGCGGAGCCGCAAGACAAACACAGCCCCGCGCCCCTGAGGGAGAAGGGGCAAGCCCCGACGTCTTGGACCCGTCGCGCCCACGCGGCGGAGCCGCAAATAGATACAGCCCCGCGCCCCTGAGGGAGAAGGGGCAAGCTCTGGTGTTCAGGGTAGGGGGGCCGGGGGGCGGAGGGACTCGGTTGAGTTGAGGCGGGTCAGGGCGGTTGCCGTGGCGGTGGGGGTCGCCGCCAAGAGGGGGAGCCGGACCGCCGGGGTCGGGATGAGGCCCCTCGCGTGGAGGACCGCCTTCGTCACCGCAGGGTTCGGCTCCGCGAAGAGGGAGGCCGCCAAGGGCGCGAGAAGGCGGCCCGCCGCACGGGCACGCACGGCGTCACCGTCCCGCCAGGCGGCGGCCAGTTCGGCCCACAGCCCGGTGCACAGGTGCGCGGAGGCGAGGATGCCGCCCGCCGCGCCGAGCGCCATCATCGGCGAGGCGTACAGATCGTCGCCGCCCAGCACCGTGAAGTCCGGCGGCGGATCGGCCAGCAGGTCCACGCTCGTCGCGTCGAGCGAGCCGACCGCGCGCTTCGTCCCGGCGACGCCGGGCAGCGCGGCCAGCCGCCGCAGCGTGGCGGGGGAGAGGGCGAGCCCGGTGCGGTACGGGATGTCGTACACGAGCATCGGCAGCGGGCTGTGCGCGGAGAGATGGGTGAAGTGCGCGACGACGCCGTCCTCCGAGGGCCGGGTGTACGGCGGCACGGGCACCAGCGCGAACCCGGCGTCCGGCGTGGAGTCGTGCAGGGCGCGCAGTTCCTCGGCGGTGCCCCGCGTGTCGTTCGAGCCCGCACCGACGGTGAGCGTCGCGCCGCGCTCGCGGCAGACGGTGGCGCAGACCTCGACGACCTCGCGCCGTTCCCCGGCGGTGAGGACGGAGGGTTCGCCGGTGGTGCCGAGTGCCACCAGGCCGACGGCGCCCGCGTCGAGGACGGAGCGGGCGAGAGCCGCGAGCGCGTCCACCGCCACGCGGTCGTCGGAGGTGAACGGGGTGATGAGGGGGACGTGGATGCCTTCGGGAGGCCCCAGCGGTGCCGAAGTCGTCATACCTGTCGTCATACGGGCAGCGTGCCGCCGCCCCGCTGGCCGGGTCCAGTTCACGTTTCCACGCCCGAGCGTAAGCAGAGCCGATGCTCGGCGGCATCCGCCCCCGGAACGACCGTACGCTGGAGCGATGCTCGACATACGACGCCTGCGCCTGCTGCGCGAGCTGGCCCTGCGCGGCACCATCGCCGCCGTCGCCGAGGCGCTCGCGTTCTCCCCGTCCGCCGTCTCGCAGCAGCTCGCGGTGCTGGAACGGGAGGCGGGCGTACCGCTCCTGGAGCGCACCGGCCGCCGCGTCACGCTGACGCCCGCCGGGCAGGGGCTCGCGCGGCACGCCGAGGCGCTGCTCGAACGGCTGGAGCGGGCCTCGGCCGAACTCGCCGCCACCCGCGAGGGCCTGGCGGGGCCGCTGCTCATCGGCGCGTTCCCGACGGCGGCGCGGGCGCTGCTGCCCGCCGCGCTGACGACCCTCGCCCGGGTCTGGCCCGATCTGGAGCCGACGGTCGAGGAGATCGACGCCGCCGACGTCCCCGAGGCGCTGCGCGCCGGGGACCTGGACGTGGTGCTGGTGCACGAGTACGACCTCGTGCCGGGCGATCCGCTGCCGGGACTGGAGACCGAGGCGGTGATGGAGGAGCAGGTCTATCTCGCCGAGCTGGACCGCAAGCCCGCGCCGCCCGGCCGCGATCCGCTCCTCGCCCGCCGCGACGCGCCCTGGATCATGGGCAAGCGGGGCACGCTCTGCCACTCGATGGCGGTGCGGGCCTGCGAGGCGGCCGGGTTCCGGCCCCGGGTGAGGCACCTGGTCGACGAGTACCCGACGGTCCTCGCGCTCGTCGCCGCGGGCCAGGGCGTCGCGCTGGTGCCCCGCCTCGGGGTGATCGACCTGCCGGAGGAGGTGCGGCTGACGCCGGTGCGGCTGCGCCGCCGGATCTCCGTCGCGTACCGCAGCGGCGGCGGCCGGCACCCGGCGGTCGCGGCCTTCACCACGGCCCTGAAGCGAGCCGCTCGACCTCAGCCCCCGGAGCGGCCCGGCCCGGCTCGCCCCTGACGGCGGCGCGCGCGAGTCGAACGCGGGCGCGTACGGGGCCCGGAACGCCTCCCCTCCAGCGCGTCCCGGGCCCCGTGGACCAGTGCCTCCCGCTCGGCCTCCACCGGCTCCGTACGCCGGTCCCTCACCGCTGCTCGCTCTTGCCGCACGAGAACAGGGCGTGGAGCACGAACCCCGCCACTCCCGTGCTGGCCGCGGCCACGGCGATGTCCCGGATGACGAACAGCAGCACCGAGACGACGAGCGCCCCGGCGAGCAGTGCGGCGCTGAGCACGCCGGGGTGCACCCCGCGCCGGCGGGGCTCGTTGTCATGCATGGGCGTTCCTCGGCGCTTTCCGGTGTGGCTGCTCCGCGTCGTACCGGTTACAAGCTTCCGAGGAGGGCTCTAGGCTCACCAGTAGCGACTGTTTGAATGTTGAAATCGGGAATTGGGGCTTGGGGACTGTGCCAGCGCCGCGAAAGCTCGATCCGACCGCGTCCGTCGCCTCGCTGCTGGGTTCCAAGGTGCGGCGGCTGAGAGAGGCCGAGGGATGGACGCAGGCGGAACTGGGAGCCACGGTCCACGCGTCGAACACGCGCATCGCGAAGATCGAGCTCGGCACCGATCCGCCCACCCCCGTGATGGCCGCGGCGCTGGACGAGGTGCTCCAGGCGGACGGCGAACTCACCGAACTGCTGCCCTTTCTCGAACAGCAGCCGTACGAGGACTGGGCCTCGACGTTCCTGCGCAGGCAGGCGGAGGCGAGCGCGATCCACGAGTGCGGCCAGGCCGTCCCGGGTCTCCTGCAGACCGAGGAGTACGCCAGGGCCATGCTCTCCGCCGGTCAGGTGCTGCACGAGCGGGACGTCGACTCGGCGCTGCGGGCCCGGACGGAGCGGCAGTCGGTCCTCGACCTGGAGCGGCCGCCGTGGCTGTGGGTCGTCCTCGGCGAGGCCGCCATCCGGAACGTCATCGGCGGCGCGGACGTGATGCGCGCGCAGTTGCTCCGGCTGCTGGAAGTCGGATCATTTGAACGGGTCCACGTTCAAATGCTGCCTTTCACGAACGCCGACCCCGCCGTTCTGGGCGGAAGCATGACACTCCTCTCGTTCCGCAACGGCGAGAAGGTCGCGTACACCGAAGGAATCCACTCCGGCAAATACATGGAGGAGCCGGAGGAGGTTGCGCGATACTCGGCGCTCTACGATCGGCTGCAGGCCAACGCGTTGGATCCCTCGACGTCGGCGGCCCTGATTCGGCAGGTACTAGAGGAGCACTACCCGTGAACGAGCCGAACTGGCACAAGTCCAGTCACAGCGCGTCGAGCGACAATACGTGCGTCGAGGTGGCGGACATCTTTCCGGTCGTCCTAGTCCGAGACACCAAGGACCACGGCAGGGGAATTCTGACGGTTTCCCAAGAGGCCTGGGCGAACTTCCTGGACCATACCAAGACCCCCTAATTCGCGTACGGGGAGCGGCTCTCCCGGCCCCGGCCGTGATGCAAATGTAAGGACAACAGCTCTTTACGTCATCCCGTCCGCGTGTCAATCTCTGCGCACGATCTCTGGCGCAAGGAGGGGCCGGATGGGAGCCATCGCGCGGCGGACCACGCTGTCCGCTGCTGTCTTCGGGGCTGGATCCGCGGTGCTCGCTGGGTGCGGGACACCGCTGGATCCGCGCGGGGACGAGGGTGGGGACGGCGAGATCTCGCTGACCGTCGCCACCAACGCCGTCTCGGGCGGCAAGAACGCCGACGAGGCGGACTGGATCGAGGACTGGGTGATCCCCCGCTTCGTCAAGGAGCAGCGGGCCAAGGGCGTACGCGTACGGGTGGAGTTCGTGCCCAGCGGCGTGGACGACGAGCAGTACAAGACGAAGCTGGCGCTCGACCTCAAGGCCCAGGCCGGGCCCGACATCATGTCGCTGGACGGCATCTGGGTCGGGGAGTTCGCGCAGGCCCGGTACATCGAGCCGCTCTTCGACGTCGCGGGCGCCACCGCCGAACGGTGGGAGGGCTGGCGGCAGATCAGCAAGCAGGTCCGCTCCCTCGCCCGCTTCGAGGGGAAGCTCTACGGCATCCCCGCGGGCACCGACGCGCGCGTGCTCTTCTACTACAAGCCGCTCTTCCGCAAGGCCGGGCTGCCGGGCGACTGGCAGCCCAGGAGCTGGCAGGACGTCCTCGACGCCGCCCGGAAGCTCAAGCGCCTCGACGGCGTCACCCCGCTGCAGATCAACGCCGGTACGCCGATGGGCGAGGCGACCACCATGCAGGGCGTGCTGCCCCTGCTCGCGGGCGCGGGCGGGCACGTCAACAAGGGCGAGCGCTGGTACGGCGACACCGCCGAACTCCGCGCCGTCCTCGGCTTCTACCGCGACGTGTACGGAAAGGGCCTCGGCGACCCCAAGCTCCAGCAGGAGGCGAAGGGGCGCGACAAGTCCTTCGAGCAGTTCGCCGCGGGGAAGCTGGGCGTCCTCGCCGAGGGCGACTACTTCTGGCGCGACGTGCTCGCCCCGAAGACCGGGACCTCTCCGATGAAGACGCGTGACAACGATGTCGGCTACGCGCTCTTCCCCGCCCGCGCCCGCGGCGAGGGCACCGGGGGACGGGACTTCGTCAGCCTCTCCGGCGGCGCCGTCCACGTGCTCAACCCGCACACCCGGCACCCCAAGCAGGCGTTCGAGCTGCTGGCCGCGCTGCACTCGGCGCCCGCGCTGCGGGCCCGGCTCGGCGACCGCGCGCAGATCACCGAGCGGGACGACGTCAACGACGAGGTCCTCGACAAGGACCCGATGCTCCGGTTCGCCGCCGACAAGGCGCTCCCGGTGACCACCTTCCGGCCCGGCCTCGCCGCCTACCCGGAGATCTCGCTCGCCCTCCAGGAGGCCACCGCGCAGGTCGTCTCCGGCAAGGACCCCAAGCAGGCAGCGGCCGTCTACCGCAAGGAGCTGGAGGAGGTGCTCGGTGGCAGCGACCACATCGTCGGCTGAGTCCCGCGAGGCGGAGCCCGCAGAGACCGCCGGGGAGACGACGGAACTCCCCGAGGCGCCCGAGCGCGACGCGGCCGGGCTCGGCAAGCGCCGCGCCGCCGGGTTCGTCGCGCCCGCGCTGATCCTCATCGCGCTCTTCCTGGTGCTGCCCGCCGTCTGGACGCTCTACCTCGGCGCCACCGACTACCGGCTCACCGGCATCCCCGCGATCGACCCCAGCTTCGTCGGGCTCGACAACGTCACCAAGGCGCTCGGCGACAGCGGCTTCCTCGACTCGCTCTGGCTCACCCTGCTCTTCGTGCTCGGCTCCGCCGTCATCGGCCAGGCCGGTCTCGGCTTCGCGCTCGCCTGGTGGATGCGCGACCGCAAGGGCTGGGTCAAGGGCCTGCTCGAAGCGCTGGTCATGCTCTCGTGGATCCTGCCCAGCTCGGTCGTCGCGTTCCTGTGGATCGCGTTCCTCGACCGGGACGGCGGCACGCTCAACGAACTGCTGCGGACCCCCGGCACGGCCTGGCTGCTCGACCACCCGATGCTGTCGATCATCATCTACAACGTCTGGCGCGGCAGCGCCTTCTCGATGATGCTCTACGCCGCCGCGCTCGGGAACGTCCCCGCCTCCCACCTGGAGACCGCGCGGCTCGCGGGCGCCAGCGGCTGGCAGATGCTCCGGGACGTCGTCTTCCCCCGCATCCGCGGCCACGTGCTGACCAATCTGCTGCTGATCAGCCTCTGGACGTTCAACGACTTCACGCCGTTCCTCATCACCGCGGGCGGCCCCGACGGCAAGACCGAGACGCTGCCCGTCTACATCTACAAGACGGCGCTCGGCAGCGGCCAGCTCGGCTACGGCGCGGCGATCTCCTTCCTCATGCTGCTGATCAACCTGATCGTCGCCGTCGTCTACCTCCGGCTGCTGGGCCAGAAGAAGAAGTCCCGGAAGACCGCGAAGGAGGCGGCCGTATGAACCGGTCCCACGACCCCGTACGCACCCTGCTGCGCGGCGTCGGCGCCTACGTCCTCGTCGCGCTCGCGCTCGCCTTCTTCGCGCTGCCCCTGCTCTGGCTCGCCAGCGCGCCCTTCGACAAGCACCCCGGCATCACGGCCTCGCTCCCGGAGTTCACGCTCGACAACTTCCGGCGGCTGTGGGACAACCCCAACGCCGTCAACTCCCTCGCGAGCTCCGTGATCCTCGCCGTCGGCAGCGCGATCCTCGTCGTCGGCCTCTCGGCCCTCGCCGCGTACGCGCTCAGCCGCGTGCGGATACGCGGCCGGGACGGCCTGCTCTACGCGCTGCTGCTGCTCTCCTCCATCGTCACCGGTACGGCCGCGATGGTGCCGATCTTCCTGCTCGCCGCCGAACTGAACCTCGTCGACTCCTACCTCGGCGTGATCCTGGTCCTCACCGGCGGACTGCTGCCCGCCGCGATCTTCATCCTCAAGGACTTCATGGACACCACGCCGCGCTCCTACGAGGAGTCGGCGCGGGTCTTCGGCGCCTCGCCGCTGCGCGTGATGTGGGACGTCGTCGTCCCGGTCGTACGGCCGGGCCTGGCGACCGTCGGCGTCTGGTCCGTGGCGCAGGTGTGGGGCAACTTCCTCATTCCGTTCCTGCTCCTGCGCTCGCCCGACAAGTCCCCGGCCGCCGTGGTCATGTACACCTTCTACACCGAGGGCGGCCAGCCCGACCTGGCGCTCATCTCCACGTTCTCGCTGCTCTACTCCCTGCCGGTCGTGCTGATGTTCCTCTTCGTCAGCCGCCGCTACGGATTCCGCTTCCACGGAGGGATCAAGGCCTGATGGCAGACATCACCCTCGACCGGCTCGCCAAGGTCTACCCCGGCGGCGTACGGGCGCTCAACGACCTCGGACTGACCGTGCAGGACGGCGAGTTCTTCGCCCTCCTCGGCCCCTCCGGCTGCGGCAAGTCCACCCTGCTGCGCACCATCGCGGGCCTGGAGGCCGCCAGCGGCGGCACCATCCGCATCGGCGACCGCGACGTCACCGGGCTCCAGCCCGGCGAACGGGACATCGCGATGGTCTTCCAGGACTACGCCCTCTTCCCGCACATGACCGTCAACGAGAACATCGCCTACCCCCTCAAGATCAAGAAGGTCGGCAAGGACGAACGCGCCAAGAAGGCCCAGGAGACCGCGGAGGAACTGGGCCTCGGCCACCTCGCCGAACGCCGTCCAGGGCAGCTCTCCGGCGGCCAGCAGCAGCGTGCGGCGCTCGCCCGCGCCATGGCCTGCCACCCGGAGGTCTTCCTCTTCGACGAGCCGCTCTCCAACCTCGACGCGCGGATGCGCCTGGAGGCGCGGACGTTCCTGAAGAAGCTCCAGCGCGAACTGGGCGTGACGACGGTCTTCGTCACCCACGACCAGGCCGAGGCCCTCGCCATGGCCGACCGCATCGCCGTCATGGAGGGCGGCGAGCTGCGCCAGGTCGGCACGCCGACAGAGGTCTTCCGCCGCCCGGCGAGCACCTTCGTGGCCTCCTTCATCGGCTCCACCCCCATGAACCTCCTCGACGGCGAGGCGACGGCCGACGCGACGGTCCGTGTCTGCGGCGCGGAACTCCCCGTACCGGAGGAGGCGGCGCCGTCCGTGAAGGACGGCGAGAAGGTCGTCTACGGCATCCGCCCCGAATACCTCCGCTGGACCGACGAGGCCGCGCCGGGCGCCCTGGAGGGCACCGTCTCCGTCGTGGAGAACCTGGGCAGCGCCCAGCTCGTCACGCTGGAGTGCGCGGGCGGCACCAGCGTCCAGGTCGTCGTCGACGAGGACCACGAGCCGGTCATCGGCGGTACGGGCCGCGCCCTGCCCCGCGCCGACCGTGCCCTCCTCTACCGCGACGGGAACCTGGTGACGGCCGGATGACGGGTCCCGACACGGTGCACCGGGGCGCCTGGACCATGGAGGACCGCGCGGAGGACGTGCTGCGGTCCCTCCCTGTGGACGTACCGCCGGGCACGGCGGCCCTGGACGTCACCCTGGCGTACGCGGGAGAGGGCGGCGGCGTCCTGGACCTCGGACTCCTCGGCCCCGAGGGCGAGTTCCGGGGCTGGTCCGGCGGGGCGCGCGACCGCTTCACGGTGACGGAGAAGTGGGCCACGCCCGGCTATCTCCCCGGCCCCCTCGCCCCCGGCACCTGGCAGGTCCTGCTCCGGCTGCACCGGGTCCCGCCGGAGGGCGTGCCGTACGAGGCCCGTGCCCGTACGTCCGTCCGTACCCCCGACGAGCCGTCGCGCGCGTACCCTCCGCCGCTCCCGGCCGACGGGCGGCGCCGGCTCCGCGAACTGCCCGCCGCCGACGGCATGCGCTGGTACGCCGGCGACCTGCACGCTCACACCGAGCACAGCGACGGCGCGCTGTCGATCGACGCCCTCGCCCGGCACGCGGCGGCCGAGGGCCTCGACTTCCTCGCCGTCACCGACCACAACACCGTCAGCCACCACCCCTGGCTCGCGGCGGCGGGCGCCCGCCAGGGCATCACCCTCCTCCCCGGCCAGGAGGTCACCACCGACCTCGGCCACGCCAACGTCTTCGGCGACACCGGCTGGATCGACTTCCGCACGGGCGCGGGCTCATGGCTGTCCCAGGCCGAGTCGGGCGGCGGCTTCCTCTCCGTCAACCACCCCCTGGCCGACGACTGCGCCTGGGAACTGGACTTCGGGGCTCGCCGCCCCCGCCACGCGGAGATCTGGCACCACACCTGGGCCGACCGCCGTCACGGTGCGCCCCTCGCGTGGGCGAGGGCCTGGCGCCCCGACGTCATCCCGCTGGGCGGCAGCGACTTCCACGCGCCGCACCAGGGCCGCCCCCTGGGCGCGCCCACGACGTGGGTACTGGCGGAAGAGGGCCAGCTCCTCTCCGGGCTGTCCGCCGGCCGCACGGCGATCTCGGCGTCCCCCGACGCGCCCCTTCTTCTCCGGTACGGAGATGAATTGCTGGCCGTCGAAGCAGAGGGCACGGTCCTTGTCCGCCCGGACGGGTCCCGCACGGTGATCCGGACCGACCGGGCATGGCTCCCCGCCGCCAAGGGCCTCCACCGCCTGGAGGCATACGACTGCGAAGTGATCGCCCTATGTCCGTAACCGCGGCTTGCCCCTGTTCCCTCAGGGGCGCGGGCCTGTGTTTGATCTGCGGCTCCGCCGCGTGGGCGCGCCGGGTCACGACACCTCGGGGCTTGCCCCTTCTCCCTAGGGGCGCGGGGAACTGCGCGACAAGCCACGACGCACTCGCAGTCCGCGAAGCACAGCCCGGGGCTCCCCGGGCGCGGCCCTGTACGCGGGGCACCCGGCGTAGGGGGCTGCGCTTGCCAACCCTGCGCCTTGCGCAGACTTCCCAAGCTCAGCAGGGGGCGGGGGAGAAGCAGGGGTAACCCCTTCTCGTTCGAAAGGAACTCATGAGCACGAGCAATATCCGTGTCGGCAACGCTCCCGTGTCGTACGGGATCTACGCTCCCGACAAGGCACCCCTCGGCCCCGATGAGATGCTCGCGGGGTTCGAGGCGGCCGGGTATGAGGGGACCGACTGCGGGCCCCTGGGGTATCTCGGGGCAGGGGAAGAGCTGAGCGTACGGCTCAAGACGTACCGGCAGGGGCTGGCCGGAGGGTGGGTGGATCTGCGGTACGGGGACCCGGAAGGGTTCGGCACCGACCTCCACGCGCTCGACGCCGCGCTGGACGTCTTCGCGGCCGTACCCCTCGACGACCCCGCGTTCGCGCCACGGCCCACCCTCGCCTGCCCCGCCGACCCGGCGCGGTTCGCCGCCCCCGGCGTACCCGTCGATCCGGAACTCCAGCTCAGGGAAGAGGAGTGGGGGGCGTTCGCCGCCGACGTGCAGCGCGCTGCCGACCGTTGTCGCGCGCGTGGGCTCGAACCCGTCTTCCATCACCACCTCGGGACCGCCGTAGAGAGCCCCGACGAGACGCGGCGGCTGCTGGAGCTGACCGACGTGTCGCTCTGCCTGGACACCGGGCACTGGTGGCTCGCCGGGGGCGACCCCGTCGAGGCCGTACGGGAGTTCGGGGCGCGGATCAAGCAGGTCCATCTCAAGGATGCCGACCGCACCGCGCACGCCCGCGTGCGCGAGGCGGGCGGCGACCTGTGGCGCGTCGTGGGCGAGGGCGGGTTCCAGCCGCTCGGAGCCGGTGAGATCGACCTCCCCGAGGTCCTGGCGGCGCTGCGCGCCCACCGTTACCACGGCTGGCTCGTGGTGGAGCAGGACGCGCTCCCGACCGGCCAGGACCTGGCGCGGATCGACGCCGACCAGCGGGCCAACCGGGAGTTCCTGCGCGGGGAGGGGCTGTGACCGTGCTGCGCGTCGCCGTCGCCGGGCTGGGCGCCATCGCCCGCACCGCGCATCTGCCGCTGCTGGAGCGCCGTGGCGACCTGTTCGAGATCGCCGCGCTCTGCGACCTCTCGCCCGGCACGCTCGCCGAGCTGGGCGGGCGGTACGGGGTGCCCGCACAGCACCGGTACACCTCCGTCGAGGACCTGCTCGACGGGGCCCGCTGCGACGCGGTGCTGCTGCTCACCTCCGGTTCGCACGGCGCCGACGCCGAGGCCGCGCTCCGTGCCGGGTACGCGGTGCTCTGCGAGAAGCCCCTCGCGTTCACCCGCGCCGAGGCGGCCCGCGTCGCCGCCGCCGAGCGCGAACAGGGCGGCCAGGGCGGCGGCCCCCGCCTGATGGTGGGGTACATGAAGCAGTACGACCCGGCCGCCGTCCGTCTCGCGCGGCTCCTGGAGGAGGCGGGCGGCCCCGCGGCCGTACGGTCGGTCGAGGTCGTCGTGCTGCACCCGACCGGGCCCGACCAGCTCGCCTTCGCGCGCCTCCCGGCCCCGCCCGCCGACGTCGACGGCGGCGCGCTCGCCGCGCTCCGCGCCCGTGACGCGGCGCTCACCGACGCCGCGCTCGGCAAGGAGGCCACGGCCCGCGCCCGTTCGCTCTTCCACATCGTCAACGGCTCGGTCTGCCACGACCTGTCGCTGCTCCGTATGACGACCGGCTCCCCGGCGACCGTGGACCTCGCCGCGATGTGGCCCGGGGACACCGATCCCGGCTCCGTCGAGCTGACCGGCGCGCTCCCCGGCGCGCGCGCCCGGTACTCCGTGCGCTGGCACTACCTGCCGGGGCACGCCGCCTACCGCGAGACCTTCGCCGTCCACCACGAGGGCGGCACGCTGGAACTCGCGTTCCCCTCGCCGTACCTGATGAACGCGCCGACCGTGCTCACCGCCACCACCAACGACGGCGGCACCGAGTCCCGTACCGCGTTCCGGTCCGTCACCGAGGCGTTCGAGGAGGAGCTCGTCGCCTTCCACTCCATGGTCACCGAGGGCACCCCGCCCCGTACGGGCGTCGCCGGGGCCACCGAGGATCTGATCACCGCGCAGCGGGCCGTCGCCCGTTTCGCCGCCCAGCACCAGCTCCCCTGCGAAGGAGAGGCCGCGACCTCATGAACACCCCGGACACCCCCGACGAGCTCGTCATCGTCCCGCACACCCACTGGGACCGCGAGTGGTACCTGCCCTTCCAGCAGTTCAGGCTCCAGCTCATCGGGCTGCTGGACGAGGTGCTGGAGCGGATGGAGAACGACCCGCGCCAGCGCTTCACCCTCGACGGGCAGGCCGTCGCCGTCGACGACTACCTGGAGGTGCGGCCCGAGCAGCGCGAGCGGCTGACCGCGCTCGTCAAGGAGGGCCGCCTCGCGGTCGGGCCCTGGCAGATCCTGCTGGACGAGTTCCTCTGCTCCGGCGAGAACATCGTCCGCAACCTCGAACTCGGGCTGCGCCGCAGCGAGGACATGGGCGGCGCGATGCGCGTCGGCTACCTCCCCGACATGTTCGGCCACGCCGCGCAGATGCCGCAGATCCTGCGCGGCGCCGGGATCGAGCACGCCTGCGTGTGGCGCGGCGTGCCCGCCGAGGTCGACAGCCACGTCTTCGCCTGGACGGCACCCGACGGCACGGCCGTCCGCACCGAGTACCTCGCGGCGGGCGGCTACGGCAGCGCCGCCGGGCTCTTCGACGACCCGGACCAGGTGGACGAGCGGGCCGCCGCCGTCGCCGCCAAGCTGCGCGCCTGGCGCCCGGACGGCTCGCCCATCCTCGCGATGTACGGCTCGGACCACACCGCGCCCGCCGCCGACCTCGCCGATCTGCTGGAGCGGCACAACGCCCGGCAGGACGGGAACGGCGTCACCATGCGGCTCGCGACCATGGCCGAGTACTTCGCCGCGCAGCCCACCGGCACCGAGGGCCTGCGCGCGGTCCGGGGCGAACTCCGCAGCCACGCCCGCGCCAACATCCTCCCCGGCGTCTTCTCCGTCCGCGCCCCGCTCAAGCAGGCCATGGCCCGCGCCGAGCGCGCCGTCGAGCGGTACGCCGAACCCCTCTCCGCTCTCTGGCTCGACGCGCCCGCCCAGCGCTTCCTGGACATGGCCTGGCACCGGCTGATCGAGGTCTCCTGCCACGACTCCGTCACCGGCTGCGGCTGCGACGAGACAGCCCAGCAGGTCGCCGCCCGCATCGCCGAGGCCGAGCAACTGGGCCTCGCCGTGCGCGACATGACCGCCAAGCAGCTCGCGGCCCGCGTGCCGCACGACGCCCACCTGGTCATGAACCCGACGCCGGACGCGCGTACGGCGCTGGTCGAGCTGGACGTGCCGGGCTCCCCGGCGGACGGGCCGGTCCACCTGACCGACGCCGAGGGGCGTACGTACCCCGCGCAGCACCTCTCCTCCGCGCCCACCCTCCTCGCGGACGACACCGTCCCCGCCGACCGGCTGCCCACGGTCCTCGCCCGCGTCCACGGCATCGAGCTGTACGGCCGCGAGATCACCGGCTGGAACGCCGACACGGACGCGCGCGAGCTGCGCTTCACGGTCGCCCGCCGCAGCGAACTCCGCTTCGACGTCGCCGAGGTGAAGGCCGCGCTCGCGGGGGCGGAGGGGGACTGGCGGGTGGTGATCGAGGCCGAGCCCCGGCAGCGCGTCGCCGCGCTCGTGGCGGCCCCGGCGCTCGGCCACACCGCCGTTCGCGCGGTCCAGGGCGAGGTCCCCGGGCCGGAGCACGCCGCGCACGCCTCCGACGGCACCCTCGCCAACGGGCTGCTCACCGTGGAGATCGCCGAGGACGGCACGTTCGCCGCCCGTACACCCGACGGCACCGCGCTCACCGGCGCGGGCCGGATCGTGGACGGCGGCGACCTGGGCGACACGTACAACTACGCGCCGCCCGCGCACGACGTGCTCGTGGACGCGCCCACCGAGGTCACCGTGCGGCGCGTCGCCGAGGGCCCGCTGCTCGCCGCGTACGAGATCGAGCGGCGCTACGACTGGCCGGAGGCGGGCGACTTCACCGCCGACCGGCGCACCCGCGCCACCGAGCCGACGACGGTGACCACGCGCGTCGAACTCCGCGCGGGCGAGCGCTTCGTACGGCTCGCCGTCGCCTTCGACAACCGCAGCGACGACCACCGCGTCCGGCTGCACGTGCCGCTGCCGCGCCGCGCGGAGACCTCGTACGGCGAGGGCCAGTTCGCGGTCGCCGAGCGCGGGCTGACCTCCGAGGGCGGCTTCGGCGAGGAGCCGGTGCCGACGTTCCCGGCCTCCGCGTTCGTCGCCGCGGGCGGCGCGGCCGTCCTGCTGGAGCACGCCACCGAGTACGAGCTCGTCGGCGACGGCGCCGAGCTGGCCCTCACCCTGCTGCGGCCCACGGGCCAGATGTCCCGCAACCGGCACGTGTGGCGCGACGAGCCCGCGGGCGGCGAGTTCGCCACCCCGCAGGCCCAGTGCCGCGGGCTGCGCGAGGTCACCCTCGCCCTGTTCCCGTACGCGGGAGAGTGGCACGAGGCGGACCTCCCCGCCGAGGCCGAGACCTTCCGGCACCCGCTGGCCACGCTGCCCGGCGCAGCCCCCGCCGACGAGCCGCTGCCGGGCGCCGGGGAGGGGCTGAGCGTCACCGGCGACGGCGTCGTGCTCTCCTCGGTCCGCGAGCGCGGGGGCCGCCTGGAGACGCGCGTCGTCGCCCTCACACCCCGCCCCACCGCCGTCCGACTGGCCCTCCCGGGCCTGTCCGACGCCGCCCGCTGCGACCTGCTGGGCGCGCGGGGCGAGCCCGTGGACGTACGGGACGGCGCCGCGACGGTGGAGCTGCGGCCCTGGGAGATCGCCACGTTCCAGCTCGAACGCTGAGCCGGAGCCCCCGAGGGGCGGGAGACGCGGCCTTGACAGGCGAACTGACGTGCTGGATTACTGAGTCCCTCATGACAGAGACGATGTTCGCCGCCGACCACGCCTCCCGCTCCCTCGGGATAGAGCTGCTCACCTGCGAGGAGGGAGTGGCGACCCTCCGTATGACCGTCACGGCCGCGATGGTCAACGGGCACGGCATCGCGCACGGCGGCTATCTCTTCCTGCTCGCCGACACCGCGTTCGCCTGCGCCTGCAACAGCTACGGGCCCGTGACCGTCGCCGCCGGGGCCGACATCACCTTCGTCGCGCCCGCCCGCGAGGGCGACGTGCTGCACGCGACGGCCACCGAGCGCGTCACCTACGGCCGCAGCGGCGTCTACGACGTGACGGTGGTGCGCGGCGAGGAGGTCATCGCCGAGTTCCGCGGCAGGAGCCGCACCGTACGTTGACGTGAGTGCGCGTATCCGTGGCGCCGGGGGAGTGGCATCGTCGGCCCATGGACTACGTCGCGCACATGCACCGCGAACTCGTGGACTTCCAGGCCGCCGTCGCCCGTGCCGCCGAGCAGGGGGACGTGGCGCCGCTCGTGCCGTCCTGTCCGGGCTGGAGCGTGTCCGACCTCGTCGGCCACCTGGGAGGGGTGCACCGCTACGTGGGCCGCGTCGTACGCGACCGGCTCCTGGAGCCCCCGGACCCGGACGACCTCCGGCTCTACGACCTGCCCGACGACCTGGCGGGCTGGCCCATGCCCGAGACCGCGCCGAACCGGGGCCCGGTCACCCCGGCGCTGACCACCTGGTTCGCGGAGGGCGCCGAGACGGTGGTCGCGCTGCTGCGCGAGCGGGACCCGGCGGAGAAGGTGTGGACGTGGTCGCGCGAGCAGAGCGTCGGATTCTGGCGCCGGATGCAGGCCATCGAGGCGGCCGTGCACCGCTGGGACGCCCAGTGCGCCGTCGAGGCGCCCGCGCCGCTCGACCCCGAACTCGCCCGCGACGCCGTCACCCAGACCTTCGAGGTCATGGCACCCCGGCGCCGCGCCTCCCAAGAGGCCCCGCCCGGCAGCGGCGAGTGCTACCGCTTCCGGCGCACGGACGGGCCCGAGGTGTGGACGGTGCGCTTCGAGGACGACGACGTACGCCTCAGCGTCGGCGAGGCCGAAGCTGACGCGGACGCCGACGCCGACGCCGAACTGCGGGGCCCGGCCTCGGAGCTGGCGCTCTTCCTCTGGCACCGGATGCCCGCGCGGCGTCTGACGATGACGGGCGATCCGAGCCTGTTCGAACGGTACTTCGTGCTCGTACCACCTGTGTGATTCCTGGGACGTTGGCTAAGTTGTGTGGCAGCACGCACCACCACGTCACCACCTCAGGCACGAAGCGCGGAGTTCTCCATGGCAGATGAGCCGATCCACCCCGAGCAGCAGGTCTCGATCAACAGCTCCGTGCCCCACTCGGCGCGGATCTGGAACTACTGGCTCGGCGGCAAGGACAACTACCAGGCCGACCGCGAGGCGGGGGAGCGGTTCCAGGAGGCGTTTCCGGCCATCGTCGACAACGCGCGCTCCTTCCGTGCCTTCCTCTCCCGCGGGATCCACCACCTGGCCGCCGAGGCGGGCGTCCGGCAGTTCCTCGACGTCGGCACGGGGCTGCCCACGTTCGACAACACGCACGAGGTCGCGCAGCGCGCGGCACCGACGTCCCGGATCGTCTACGTCGACAACGACCCGCTCGTCCTCGTCCACGCCCACGCGCTGCTGACCAGCCACCCCGACGGCGTCACCGACTACGTCCACGCGGACCTGCGCGACCCCGCCGCCATCCACGAGCACGCCGCCAGGACCCTCGACTTCACCCAGCCGGTCGCGCTGATCCTCAGCGGCATCCTCGGCCATGTCGCCGACTACGAGGAGGCGCGGGGGATCGTCGGAGACCTCCTCAAGCCGCTGCCCTCCGGCAGCTACCTGCTCCTCTGCGACGGCACCGCGACCAACGTCGAGCTGCAGGCCGCGCAGGACAAGCACAACGAGGACGGCGACGTCCTCTACCACCTGCGCACCCCCGAGCAGATGGAGGGCTTCTTCTCCGGCCTCGAACTCGTCGAGCCCGGCGTCGTCCCCTGCCCCTCCTGGCGCCCCGACGCCGACACGCCCACGGTCGAGGTCGACGCGTACGGCGGCGTCGGCCGCAAGCCGTAACCCCACGGGGCGCGCCGTAACGTCGGGGCCCCTGCTCCGCCCTCCACTCCTCGGAGCTTGGGGTCTCTGCGCTTCTCCCTCCGCCCCTGCGAAGCTTGGGAAGTCTGCGCAAGGCGCAGGGTTGGCAAGCGCAGCCCCCTTCTCCGGGTGCCCCGCGTACAGGGCCGGGTTCGGGGTGCCCCGGGCTGTGGTTCGCGGGGTGCGAGTGCGTCGGGGCTGGGCGCGCAGTTCCCCGCGCCCCTGATCGGGCAAGCCCAAGAGTCTTGAACCGGTCGCGCCCCGCGGCGGAGCCGCAAGACGAGCACAGGCCCGCGCCCCTGAGGGCAAAGCAAGGCGCTCCCTCAGGATTCGTGGAGGTTCAGGGCCGCTCGTACCACCGGGCACTGGGCGCGGACCGTGGCGAGGAAGGCGTCGAGGACCGGGGAGCGGGTGTCCCCCGCGAAGGAGAGGACCAGGTCGGGCAAGGGCGTACGGGGGGTCACGTCGCAGATCCAGGTGGCCGGGCGTGGGGCCTCGCGCATGCGAGAGGGGCCGAGGCCGACGCCCACGCCCGACGCCGCGAGCCCGACGATGGTGTGGACGTCCCGCGCGACGGTCGCGCCCGCCAGCGCCGCCGAGTCCTCGCCCAGCAGCTCCC
Source organism: Streptomyces sp. NPDC048172 (assembly GCF_043202595.1). Lineage (NCBI taxonomy): Bacteria > Bacillati > Actinomycetota > Actinomycetes > Kitasatosporales > Streptomycetaceae > Streptomyces > Streptomyces sp. NPDC048172. The sequence continues at coordinate 759,586 of NZ_JBIDAT010000005.1, read as the reverse complement.
GCAGCCGGGCGAGGACGGCGGGCTCGTCCTGGCCCTGCGAGACGATCAACCGCTGCTGCCGCAACTGGTCGACGCTCACCGTCCGTTGCCCCGCGTAGGGGTGCGCCGCGCTCACGACGGCGACCAGGTGCGCGTGCCCGACCGGGACGGAGATCAGCCGTTCGGCCCCGGCGCCGCGCGGCGGTCCCAGGGTGATCGCCACGTCCAGGTCACCGGCGAGGAGCGCGGCGGTGCTGCGGCTCGTCGCCATCTCGTGCAGCTCCAGCCGTACGTCGGGCCGTTCGCGCCCGAAGCGGCGCAGGACGCCCGGCAGCGGATCGAGCAGGGCCGAGGCGATGAAGCCCAGCCGCAGCCGCCCCGTCTCGCCCCGCGCGGCACGGCCCGCGTCGACCGCGGCGGCGGCGAACTCGTCGAGCGCCCTGCGCGCCCGCGCGAGGAACGCCTCGCCCGCGGCCGTGGGGAACACCCCGCCGGGCGTACGTGCGAACAGCCGGGCCCCCACCTCGCGTTCGAGATCACCGATCTGCTTGGAGAGCGGGGGCTGCGCGATGCCCAGCGACGCGGCCGCCCGCCCGAAGTGCGCGTGCTCGGCGAGCGCCAGCGCGTACCGCAGATGCCGCGCCTCCACGACAGCTCCACCGCCTTCCCTGCCGCCCATATCTCAGAAGTATCGCGGGCCAGCTTGTCAGATCTTCGATTGGATGACGCGGGCGCGGTCGTGTGGGATGCGGGCATGAACGATCCCGCCCTTCCGAACGGCCCGAGCCCCCTCTTCGTCCTCGTGCACGGCGCCTGGCACAGCTCCGCGCAGTGGGCGCCGACGCAGCGCGCGCTCGCCGCGCTCGGCGCCGCGAGCGTCGCCGTGGACCTGCCGGGCCACGGCTTCGACGCCCCGCTGCCCGGCGGATATCTCCTCCCCGACCAGCCCGGCCTGGCGACGGAGAAGTCCCCGCTCGCCGACGTGGCGATGGACGACTGCGCGGAGGCGGTACTCGACACGCTGCAGCGGGTACGGGCCCACGCCCGCGCGGTCGTGCTCGTCGCGCACAGCGCGGGCGGCGGCCCCGCCTCGCTCGCGGCCGAACGGGCGCCCGGACTCGTCGACCGGATCGTCTACCTCTCCGCGTTCGTCCCCGCCGGACGTCCCCGCTTCGCCGACTACCTCGGCGCCCCCGAGAACGCCGAGGCCCAGGGCAAGGGCCTCCCGCTCGGCGACCCGGAGGCGCTGGGCGCCGTGCGGATCAACCCGCTGTCGCCGGACCCCGGTTACGTCGAGGAGCTGTGGAGCACCCACTACCACGACACGCCCCGCGACCGCTTCGACCGCTGGCGCACCGCGCTCAGCCCCGACCTGCCGCTCGCGATCCCGGCGACGCCGGTCACGGTGACCCCTGAACGGTGGGGGCGGATTCCCCGCACCTTCGTCCGCTGCGCCGACGACCGCGCGCTGGCACCGGCCGCGCAGGACCTGATGATCGCGGAGGCCGACCGGGCCGTGCCGGGCGAGCCGTTCACCGTACGGACGCTCCCGGGCAGCCACAGCCCGTTCGCCGCACGTCCCGGCGCGCTCGCGGAGGCCCTGGTCCCACGCGTGTGACGCGTCTGCGCCGCCCGGCGGGCCCCCTGCACCGTAAGTGACCTGCGGCCGTAGGGTGTTGGTACAAGATCCACGGAACGGTTGGTGCACAGATGAGGGAATCGGGCTACTCCCCGGAGGAGATCAACACCGGCGAAGCGCACTCCGCGCGCGTCTACGACTACATCCTGCGCGGCAAGAGCCACTACGAGGTCGACAGAGCTGCCGGGGACGCCATGGTCGAGGTGTGGCCCGCGCTGCCGGTCCACATGCGTGCGAACAGGGGGTTCATGCACCGTGCCGCGCGCTTCCTGGCCCGCGAGAAGGGCATCCGCCAGTTCCTCGACATCGGCACCGGCCTCCCCACCAGCCCCAACCTCCACCAGGTCGTCCAGGAGGCCGAGCCCACCTCCCGCGTCGTCTACGTCGACAACGACCCCATCGTCCTCACCTACGCCGAGGCCCTCCTCGGCAGCACCCCCGAGGGCCGCACCACGTACGTCGACGGGGACATGCGCGACCCCGACGCGATCCTCGGCTCGCGCGCCTTCCGCGAGACGCTGAGCCTGGACGAGCCCGTCGCGCTCATGGTCATCGGCATGCTGCACTTCATCCAGCCGTCCGACGACGACCACGGCCTCGTGCAGCGCCTGCTCGACCCTCTCCCCGCCGGAAGCTGTCTCGCCGCCACCATCGGCACCGCCGACTTCGACCCCGAGGGCGTGGGACGCGTGTCCGAGCAGTACGCACGCGCCGGCATGCCGATGACGCTGCGCACGCGCACGGAGGCCGCCGCGTTCTTCGACGGCCTCGACCTCGTCGAACCCGGCGTCGTCCAGGTGCACCGCTGGCACCCGGACCCGGACGACGAGACCGTGGACGACCGCGACATCGCGATGTACGGCGCCGTCGCCCGCAAGGGCTAGGGTCGGCCGCATGGCGCACAACACCGTGGATCCGGCGACGATCACGCTGGAGATGGCCCAGCGGATTCGCGGGTGGCGGGTGGACGAGGACTTCACCTGGCGCGCCGTGGCCCGGGCCGCGTCCGATCTGTGGGGCTCCGCGTACGGCAGCAACCAGATCTACGGCGAGGACCTCTGCGCGGTCGCGGCGACGATGCTGGGGGAGGACCCCCACCGGGAACCGTGGAACTGACGGCGGTGGTGGGGCCGGAGTTCAGTCCTTCAGCAGCTCGTCGCGTACCGGCAGCCAGTCCAGCGCCGACCGGATGCCGTCCGCCAGGGACAGTTTCGGCGTCCACCCCAGCAGCTCGGCCGCCCGGTCGCTCTTCGTGTAGCCCCCGGCGACGTCGCCGGGCCGCCGGCCGGTGTCGACGGTCTCCAGGGGCGTGCTGACGACCTCGTTGAACGCGGCGCACAGCTCCCGGACCGTGGTCCCCGAGCCGGTGCCGAGATTGACCGCGAGCGAACGCTTCGACTCCGGCCGCCCCGTGAGGACCGAGTCGAAGCGCTCGATCGCCGCGATGTGGGCCGCCGCGAGGTCCCAGACGTGGACGTAGTCCCGGATGCCCGTACCGTCGCGCGTCGGGTAGTCCATCCCCGTCACCGGGAAGGGACGGCCTTCCTCGTGCGCCTGGATGAGCACCCCCAGCGCATGACTGGGCCGCTTGAGCTGGAGCCCGGTCCGCAGCTCCGGGTCGGCCCCGACCGGGTTGAAGTACCGCAGGGACAGCACGCGCGGCCCCGCCACGGCGATGTCGGCGAACATCTCCTCGCACACGGCCTTCGTCCGCGCGTACGGGCTCTGCGGCGCCAGCGGCGAGCTCTCGTCGACGGGCGAGCCGTCCTCGGCCCGGTAGACGGCTGCCGAGCTGCTGAAGATGATCCGGTCGCAGCCGTTGCGGTGCAGATGGCCGACGAAGGCCAGGCTCTTCGCGACGTTGGCCTCGTAGTAGCCGATCGGGTCCGCGACGGACTCGGGCACCACGATCAGCGCCGCGCAGTGCACCACCGCGGAGATGTCCGGGTGCTCCGCGAAGACCCGGTCGACCAGCGCCCCGTCCGCGATGTCGCCCTCGTAGAAGACCCGTCCCCGGGTGAACTCGCGGCGGCCCCGCACCAGACTGTCGAGGAGCACAGGCGTGATGCCCGCGTCCAGACAGGCCGAGGCGACCGTACTGCCGATGTAACCGGCTCCTCCGGCGATCAGGACCTTCCCCACGAAGTCACCTTCCCGGCCACGTCACAGCCCCTGTTGGCGGTCGTCGCCAGCCTGCCACATCCCGGCGGACATCTGCCGTCCCCTCAGGGGGTCTCCTCAGGGGGTCTCCTCCGGGCGGGCCCTTCGCCATGCCTCCTCGAAGGCGGCGGAGGGGATCTCGATCTCCACCAGGTCCGGGTCGTAGAGGTCGAGCGGGGGGTTGATCGGCCAGTCGTCGGACGAGGAGCGGACGTGCGGGCCCTCGGGGGGCTGCTCGACCTGGCGGAGCCAGCGGCCGTCCGGGCCGAGTTCCAGGAGGTACGTCGGGTCGTCGGCCCCGGCGTCCTCCTCGCGCCAGCGGAGCCATACGCGGTCCCGGCCCGCGAGGGCGCCGAAGGCGGGGTGGCCGCGCTGGGCGCTGCGGCGGTCGCGGAAGTCGGAGAGGGGAGAGCCGGGGGCCGGGGTGTCGATGTCGAGCTCCTCCAGGCCGTTCGGGCCGTCCAGACCGGGGCGGTCTTCGGCGAGCGGGACGACCTCGACCTCCGCGTACGTCTCGACGATCTCCCGCGCGGAGGGCGCCCACATCCACCAGAGCAGCGCGCCCATCCCGTAGTCGTGCTGGACGAGGTGGCGGCGCCAGCTCAGGAAGGTGCCCAGCGGTTCCGTGCGGGGGCTGTGCGGGCCCTCGCAGAGCCAGCTCGCGGCGTCCGCGTCGTACGTCCAACGCGCCGCGCCCCACGTCGGGTGGCCGCCGAGGAGCTGCCGGGCGAGGGGTTCGCCGCTCTCCTCCGGGGCGCCGCGTGCGGTCAGGGCCGTGGCGACCGCCGCGACCGCTTCCCGCGAGGCGGGCGCGGCCGTGTCGCCGAGCAGCGGGAGCAGGAGCAGCAGCCGGTCGTGGGGGTCGAGGGCGCCCGTCGTGGCGGACTCCGGCGGGTGGCGCAGTGCGTCCAGTTCGGGCCAGCACAGGCCCGGTCCGATGCGGTCCTGGTCGTCGCTGGCGAGGACCAGCCACTCGTCGCGGCCGGGGCGGGTGAGGACGTGGTCGGTGGTGCTGTGCGCCTCGCCGTTGTTGCGGTGCGCGAGGATCGCGCCGCCGCCGTCGAGCGGCACCGTGAACACCGGCCAGGCGGCGGGGTCGTCCAGCCGCTCCAGCGCGTCCCCCGCGTCGGCGGGGTCCGCGCCGAAGGCGCCGGGCGGGAACTCCCCGGCCAGGTCGGCGAGGTACGCCGCCCAGAACCCGGGCTCCTCCAGCAACGGGCCCCCGTCCACGACGGGGGCCGATGCGTACCACTGCCGCGTCATCACCATCCGGCGATTCTCGCGCACCCCGCCGGTCGCTCTACGGGGGCGTCGGGGGAGTCACCGGGAGGCCCGCCGCGCGCCATGCCTGGAAGCCGCCGACGAGGTCGGTGGCGTTCAGCCCGAGCGTACGGAGGGAGGCGGCGGCCAGCGAGGACGCGTAGCCCTCGTCGCAGAGGACGATCCAGCGCACGTCCCTGTCCGCCGCCTCGGGCAGCGCGCCCTCGCTGGAGGGGTCGCAGCGCCACTCCAGGTGGTTGCGCTCGATGAGGAGTGCGTCCGGGATCGTGCCCGAGGCGCGGCGCTGGAACTCCGGCCTGGTGTCCACCAGATACGCGCCTCCGGCCGCCTCCGCGGCGGCCTCGTGCGGCTCCACGCGGCGCAGCGTGCCGCGCACCTGGGCGAGATGGGAGTCGATGCCCATGGTCAGTCCTCCACCGGGTCGGTGCGGTCGAGCGCGATGCGGCCGTCGGCCGTCTCGCGGTAGTACGACATGGCGGCGAGCACGGGGGAGTAGGCGTGCACGCTGACGGCGGGCGCGGTGCCCCGGTTGGCCACCTCGTGGATGTACCGGGGCCCGAAGGAGCGGGTGCCGCCCTCGCGCAGCTCCCGGGCGCGGGCGACGGGCGGCTGCCTGCGGAAGGACCGCTCGGTCAGTACGCCCTCGACCACGCTGAACGCGCCCGAGGCGCCCCCGTGGTCGTGGACCTCGGTGCCCTGGCCCGGCAGCCAGGTCAGCAGCCAGACCTCGTGCTCCGGGGTCTGTGCGAGCCGGGCGTGCCAGCGTTCCTCCGCGACGAAGCGGACCTGAGGGCGCCACAGCTCGGGGCGTGCCGCGAAGGAGTCGGCGATGCGGGCGAGCCGGGCGGGGGTGAGCTGGGCAGGGGTGAGTGCGGGCGCGGTCGCGGGCGCGACGGCGCTGAGCCGTGTGGGCATGGAACCTCGTTCGGTGTCGTACGGCGGGCGGGATCACTGATCACAGGGAGCCGCGCCCGCGGCTGACACCGGGCGCGACCGTCAGGAGCGACGGCCGCGGTGACACAGCGCGCTGGCCACGCGGACGAGGTCCACGTGGTGCCGTACGAAGAAGCGCTGGCCGGTGGGCATGGGAGCAAGATTGACAGGGAACGCCCGCCCGCGCAATCGACCTCTCACCCGTCGAGACGCGGCGCGGGGCCCGAGGGGTCCGGCCAGGTCAGGGTCTCCGCCAGCGGCAGGCCCGTACGCTCCGCCGCGCCCCGTCGCGCGCGCAGGGCCGCGCGGGTGCGGGGGCGGTAGCGGGGCTCGCGGGAACAGCCGCAGGCCGACCGGCCCTCGTACCGCAGCCCCTCGTCGAGCACCGCGGCGACCACGGACCATGCCCGCGCGTCCCGCCGGGGCGGCGCGGCGAAGTCGCGCCCCGCCCACCGCAGCGCTTCACCGCACCGGGCGCAGGGCTGGGGCCGCCCGGGGGTGTTGTGCCGCTTGAAGCTGACGCGGCACGTCACGCAGACGTAATGCGTCTTGTAGTGGACGAAGGCGTACAGGCACATGGCGTGACCCTAGCCCGGTTCTTCGCGATGTTCCGGATCTTTCTGGTGCGGCCCGAACCGGCGAGCAGGGCGAGTAGCGGCGCCGACGTCGAGTGCTCGGCGAGGAGGCGCTGCATCCAGTTCGTGACCGGCGCCAGTTCGGCCGCGGTCGGCACGTGGCCGTCCTCGACGGACAGCCGGAAGAGCCAGTCGTCGACGCGGCGGCGGATGAACTCGCGGTGCCCTTCCCCTTCGAACCGCTCGATCTCCGGCAGCAGTCCGTCCGCCCACTCCCGGAACTCGGCGGGACCGGTCATCTTCCGCGCGATCGCGTCCACGAGGGCGACCACGGCCGTCCTGGACCCGTTCTCGTAGGGGTCGCGCAGGATCGTGGCGACGAGCGCGCGGTCCTGGTCACGGCCGTGCGAGGCGGCGGCCACCTGGACGACGCGGAGGTACGCGGACGTACGGACGTGCTCGTCCTCCAGCGCCTCGTCGACGTCCACGTCGATGAGGCCCGCCTCCGCCAGCAGCGCGTCGAGATCAGTACGCAAGGTCATCTCTTCCTGCCCCGCCTAGTCGTTCTGGCCGTGTCCGGCGGATCTTGGTTGTCCTGTGCCGTGCGCTGTGGCTGCTGGGCAGGGGTTGCCCCGCCTGCTGTGTCGCAGACTGCGGCCGTCGTCGTGGCTTGTCGCGCAGTTCCCCGCGCCCCTGACGGGGCGCTCCGGGGAGCGCCCCGTACTTCCAGGGGCGCGGGGAACTGCGCGAACAACCACCCACCACCCGCAGTCTGCAATGCACAGCACGGGGCAGCCCCTGCCCAGCCCTCACGCGAAGGCAACCATGATCTGCCGGGCACGGCTAGGCGTTCCGGCCGGGTCCGGCCAGTACCTCGCGTACCCAGCGCAGCGCGGTCTCCTCGTGCTGGACCCCGCCGCCCTCGTGGCCGTTGTAGGGGAAGACCTCGATCCGCTTCTCGCCCGCGTAGGCGTTGTACGCGGCGAAGACCGTCGAGGGCGGGCACGAGGTGTCCATCAGTGCGACGGAGAAGAGCGCGGGGGCCGTGGCGCGGGCGGCGAAGGTGGCGCCGTCGAAGTGGGAGAGGGTGCGCAGCACGTTCTCCTCGGCGCCCCTGTGCATCCGCAGATACGCGACCAGCTCGGGGTACGGGCCCGTGTGCGCGAGGGACATCGCGCGCTCGAAGTGGCAGAGGAACGGGACGTCGACGCAGGTCGCGGCGAGGTCGGGGACGAGCGCTCCCACCGCGAGGGAGATGCCGCCGCCCTGGCTGCCGCCGACGACGACGGTGCGCGAGGCGTCGGCGAGTTCATGCGTGCGGGCCGCCTCCAGGCCGCGCACGGCGTCGGCGTGGACGCGCCGGTAGAAGTACGTCGCCGGGTCCTCGATGCCGCGGGTCATGAACCCGGGGGAGGAGGGGCCGGAGCCGACGGGGTCCGGGGTGTGGCCCAGTTCGCCGCCGCTGCCCTGGCCCCGTACGTCCATCACGAAGTGCGCGTACCCGGCCAGCGGCCACAGGCCCCAGGAGTGCGGGAGGCCGCGTCCGCCGCCGTAGCCGTGGTACTGGACGACGAGGGGGAGCGGGCCCGTCGCGGCCGCGGGCGCGGTGAACCAGCCCTTGACGGGGTGGCCGTCGTACCCGGCGAACGTCACGTCCCAGGTGCGGATCCCCGTCAGCGGCGTCTCGTACGGCTCGAAGGAGACGGCGGGGTCGTGCTCGCGGGTCGCGGCGAGGGTCTTCTCCCAGAACGCGTCGAAGTCGTCCGGCACGGCTATCGCGGGGCGGTAGGCGCGGAGCTCGTCGAGCGGCAGATCGAAGTGCTTCATGCAGACGTGCCTTTCACGCGGGTCAGGGCGGGGCGGAGCGTCGTGCTGAAGCACATTCTGGGTCAGGGCCGCAGGGCATGTACGCGACAGGTGTGATTAAGGTTTTTACTAATTACACAAGGACGTTGCATAAATCACAGCGGCAGAAGTTGCGCAACTGGCCCCAATCCTAGGAGTGTTTGGAGAGTCCAGGCGGACACCGGGGACCGAATATCGGACAACCGTCGATACTGTCTGTCCTGGGTTATGGGGGGAGAACTGCACGGTGAACCACAGCCCACGGTTATGTAATGGCGAAATATCGCCCTTAAGGCCCCTAGGGCAGGCGAGTCATGCGACGGGCCCACGTTGGGGGCCCTCGTGACAACGCCCCACAGACCCGGCCCGCCTCCCAGCGGCGGGATCCTCGCTCAGTACGACTTCCGGCAGCTCTTCCACGCGGCGGCCGTCAGTCACTTCGGCACCCACGTCACGCTCGTGGCCCTGCCTCTCATCGCCACCCTTCAACTCGACGCCTCCGCCTTCGAGGTGGGCCTGCTCACCGCGGTCGAGACGGTCGCGTTCCTGCTCATCGGGCTGCCCGCCGGGGCGTGGGTGGACCGTGCACGCAAGCTGCCCGTCCTGCTCCGCGCCGACCTCGTGCGCGCCGTCGCGATGGGCAGCGTGCCGGTGGCCGCCGTCTGCGACGCGCTCACCATGGCGCAGCTCTACGCGGTCGCGCTCGTCACCGGCTTCGGCACGGTCTTCTTCGACGTCGCCTACCAGAGCTACCTGCCCTGGCTGCTGCCCCGTTCGCGGCTCGTCGCGGGCAACGGGGCGCTGGAGAGCGCCCGTTCGGCCGCGCAGGTCGCGGGGCCCGGGCTCGGCGGCGGACTCGTCCAGGCGCTCGGCGCGCCGCTCGCGCTGCTCGTCGACGCCCTCAGCTATCTCGTCTCGGCGTTCTTCCTGCGCCGTATCCGCGTACGGGAGGAGGCACCCGTCCCCGAACCGGGGGTCTCGCTCGGGGCGCAGGTCAAGGAGGGGCTGGCGTTCGTGCTCCGGCACCCCGTGCTGCGGCTGATCGCGGCCACGACGGGCATCGCCAACTTCTTCGCCGCGCTGCAGACCGCCGTCCAGACCGTCTTCCTGGTCCGCGTCCTCGACCTGCCCGCGGGCGGCGTCGGGCTGACGCTCTCCGCCTCCGCCGTCGGCGGTCTGCTCGGCGCGGCCTGCGCCGGGCGGCTCGCCCGCTGGTGCGGACAGATCCGGCTCATCTGGCTCGCGCCCGTGGTCACGGGGCCGTTCGCCGTGCTCTGGCCGCTCTCCGGCAAGGGCTTCGGCGCCGTCTGGTTCGCGGTCGCCTCCGGCGCGGTCTACTTCGGGGCCGTCGTCTACAACGTCGCCCAGGTCAGCTACCGCCAGGCCGTCTGCCCTGAGGCCCTGCTCGGCCGCATGAACGCCACGCTCCGCTTCATGGTCTGGGGCAGCATGCCGCTCGGTGCCCTGGCGGGCGGTGCCCTCGCCTCGGCGGCGGGCCCTCGTACCGCCCTCTGGCTCTGCGCGGCCGGTTTCCTCCTGGTGCCGCTGCCGCTCCTCCCGCTCCGCCGCAAGTCCCTGCGGGACGCGATGGACGGTGCCCTCGACGCGGACTCCGGGGACGAGTACGCCCGTGACGTCGCGGGCGACCGCTGACTCCTCCCTCTCCTACGACTCCTGTCTGACGACTCCTGTTCTACGACTCCTGTCTTACGACGCGGCGCCCCCCACGGTGCCGCGCCCACCCCGCGCCATGGGACGGCGCGAGAGAAAGGCCGACGTGCACACCAGGACCGATGACTCCATCACCGCGCAGTACCTCGACCGATACCGGAGGGCCGCGGAGGCCGCGGGGGAGCCGGACGGGCTGCTGCCCGTGACCGGCGCGCAGCGGCGGTTCGTCGTCGCGCGGTATCTGGACGCGGGGCGCCGCCCCGACCTCGTACCGCTGTTCTTCGCGTTCCCGCGCGGCTCCGTGGATCCGGAGCGGCTGCGCGAGGCGGCGGGGCATCTGGCCGCCGCCCACCCGGCGTTGCGGACGCGGGCGCAGGTCGTGCGGGGAGTGCCCGTGCAGCGGCTGACGGCGCCGGAGGCGTATGTGAGCCGGGTGGCGGCGCGTCCCGGGGAGGGGGCCGCCGACGCGCTGCGGCGCGCGCTCGCCGCGTGGCCGGGGGACGGGCCGCCGCTGCGGCTGCTGCTCACCGACGCGGGGGCCGCCGAGACGGACGGCGGGACGGACGGCGAGGGCCCGATGGAGATCCTCGCGCTCGCGCTCGACCACGCCGTCTGCGACGAGCAGTCGCTCGGCCAGCTCTCCGCCGACCTCGCCGACGCCTACCGGCACCGGCTCGGCCCCCAGGACGTGCCCGCCGCGCGCGCCGAGGCCGACGCCGCCGCCTACGCCGAGGCGGTCGCCCTCCAGCTGGAGGCCGAGCGGCGCGCGTCGGCGCCCGAGGCCCTGGCGTACTGGACGCGCCGTCTCGACCTGGGGCACGCGACGGGGCGTGCCGCGTTCGTGCCGGACACCGTGCGCCCCGCGGGGGCCGTACGGGCGCGGCTGGCGCTGCCCGCCGGGCACGCCCGCGCCGTCGCGTTCCCCGCGCTCCTCGACGCCTGCGGCACCGCGGCCCGCGCCCTGACCGGCGGCGCCGGTGCCGGGGACGGCGGCGAGGAGCACGTACCGCTCCTCGGCTACCCGTGGGGCGGGCGGCCCGCGAAGGCCGCGCCCGTGCTGGGCTGCTTCCTCAACACCGTCGTCCACCCCGCCGTCCCGCGCCGCGACGCCTCACCGGCCGCCGCCGACGAGGCCGCCACCACCTGGTGGGACGACCTCGACCACGCGGACGCGCCGTACGACGAGGTCGTACGGGCCGCGCGCGCCGCCGGAGTGCCCTGGACCGGCAGCCTCGACGGGCTGCTGACCTTCGAGGACCTGCACCGCCGGCCGCCGCTGCGGCTCGGCGAGGCGGAGGGCCGCGAGATCCACATCGACGGGCGCCCGCTCCAGGCGCCGTTCACCGTCGCCGTCTCCTACGGGACCGATCTGCTCGTCCGTATGGCATGGGACAGGGGAGCCCTGCCGGACGCGCGCGCCGAGGCCGCCTTCGACCTGCTGATCACCGCGCTGCACGCGCACCTGAGACCGCACGCCGGGTGAGCCGCACGGCCCCGGCACGACCCGTGACACCGCGCACCGAAGCGCACCACCGCACTACGGGAGGAACCATGTTCGGACTGTCTCCGTCGCAGGAGATCGTCTGGCTGCACGAACAGATGCTGCCCGGCAGCCGTGCGTACAACTTCACCGCGACCGTCGACCTGTGGGGGACGCTGGACGAGGACGCGCTGCGCCACGCGCTGGGCTTCGCGCTGGACCGCCACCCGGGCCTGCGCCTCGAACTCGTCGCCCGCGAGGGCCAGGTGCCCGCGCAGCGCGTACGGGAGGACTGCCCGCCCCGGATCCGCGCCCTGGACCTGACAGGGGAGGCCGACCCGGAGGGCGCGTTCGACGACGTGCTGCGCGCCGAGGCCGAGGCGCCCCTGGACACCTTCGAGGCGCCGCTGCTGCGCTGGTGCCTCGTACGGCTCGGGGAGCGGCACCACCGGCTCGTCCACGTCGAGCACCATCTCGTGCACGACGGACGGTCGTTCGCGATCCTGCTGCACGACGTCTTCGCCGCCTACCGCGCCCGTGTGCTCGACGAGACCCTGGAACTGCCCGAGGCGCCCTCGTACGAGGAGCACGCGCGCGCCGCCCACGACCCGGAGCGCCGCGCGGCCAGCCTCGCGTACTGGGAACGGGAGCTGGGCGACGCCGCGTTCGACGTCCCGCTGCCCGGCCTCGCGCGCCCCGGCGTGCGCAGGCGGCACGCGGGCGGCCAGCTCCGCCAGGCCATCGGCGCCGACCTCGCGGAGAAGCTCCGCGCGCACGGCAAGCGGAGCGGGCACACCCCGTTCTCCACGCTGCTCACCCTCTTCACCGAGCTGCTGCGCCGCCACAGCGGGCGCGCCGACCTCGTCGTCGGCACCGCCGTCGGCAACCGGCCCGAGGGGTACGAGGACACCGTCGGGATGTTCGTCAACACCATCCCGCTCCGGCTCGGCCTGGAGGCGGAGAGCGAGGCCGTCGAGGCCGTGGACGAGGTGACCGACTCCCTCTTCCGCTCCCTGCCGCACCAGGACGTGCCCGTGCAGGAGCTGACGCGCGCGCTCGGCCTGCACACCAGCGGCGCCGACAACCCGCTGTTCAGCGTGATGTTCAGCGCCCACGACGCGCGGCTGCCCGAGATCGACGTGCCGGGCCTGGAGGTCTCCCTCTTCGAGGGCTTCAACACCGGCACCACCCGCTTCGACCTCGACTTGGTCCTCATCCCCGACGACCGCCGCGTCATCGGCCCGCGTGGCGGCGCCGCCGGGATGACGTTCGTCTGGGACTACGACCGCGACCTGTTCGCCGAGGACACGGCGCGGCTCCTCGCCGCCCGCTTCCTCGACCTGCTGCGCGCCTACCTCGACACGCCCACCGCCCCGCTCGCGTCCCTCGCGCCGGGGGACACGGACACCGCGACGGAGCCGGACACCGCGACGGAGCCGGAGGCCGCCGGGCCCGCGCCGTTCGACGCCCTCGACCCCCTCGCCCGGCACGACGCCGCCGCGCCCGCGTTCGTCAGCGGGCCCCGCACGCTCACCTACGGGCAGCTCGACCAGCGCGTCGAGGAGCTGGCCGGGCGGCTGCGCGCCGCGGGCGTCGGCCCGGGGCAGCCCGTCGCGGCCGTACTGCCGCGCGGCGAGGACTCCGTCGTCGCGCTCCTGGCCTGCCTGCGCGTCGGCGCCGCGCACTGCCCGCTCTCGCCCAACGACCCGCGCAAGCGCCTGGAGGCCCTGCTCGGCCGCCTCGGCCCCGCGCTGGTGCTCGCCACCCGCGAGAGCGCCCTCGCGCTGCCCGCCGAGGGGCTGCCGCTGGCGCTGCTGGACGGGGGCGCCTTCCCCCGGGTGGCGGGGGACCCGGTGCCGGAGCTGGCGGGTGCCGCGTACGTGATCCACACGTCCGGCTCCACCGGGCTGCCCAAGCCCGTCGTCGTCGGCCGCGAGGCGCTCGCCCGCTACGTGCGGGGGATCGCCGAACGGTACGCGCTGGCCGGACCGGAGGACGGGCAGGACCGCGTACTCCTCTTCGCGCAGCCCTCGTTCGACGTGGCGCTGGAGGAGGTGCTGCCCTCGCTGCACGCCGGGGCCTGCCTCGTCGCGCCGCAGCGCGAGGTGCCCACGGGCGCGGAGCTGACGGCCGTCCTCGCGGCCCGCCGGATCACCGTCGCCAACCTGCCCACGAGCTATCTCCTCGCCGTGCGCGACGAGCTGGGCGAGGCGCTGCGCGACGGGCGCTGGAAGCCCCGCCTGCTCGTCCTCGGCGGCGAACGGCTCCCCGTCTCCTCGCTGCGCCCCGTCCTGGACGCCTGCGCCGAGGCGGGCACGACCGTGCTCAACGCCTACGGGCTCACCGAGGCCACCGTCACCAGCACCGTCCAGGAGGTCAACGCCGACGAGCTGGACGGCGGCGCCGAGGTGCCGCTCGGCACCGAACTGCCGGGTACCCGTATGCACGTCCTCGACGCCGGGCTGCGCCCGCTGCCCGCCGGGGCCGTCGGCGAACTCGCCGTCACCGGCACCGCCCTCGCCGACGGCTACCTGGGCAACCCGGAGGCCACGGCGGCCCGCTTCGTGACCGTCGACGCGCTGGGCGGCGCCCGCGCCTACCTCACCGGCGACCTCGGCTACCGCGACACCGCGGGCCGCGTCTGCTTCCTCGGCCGCCGCGACAACCAGGTCAAACTGCGCGGCTACCGCATCGAACTGGAGGAGATCGAGGCCGCCGCCGCGACCGTCGCCGGGACCCTGTGCGCCGTCGTGCACGAGCCCGGCGCCGAGGGCGGGCCCCGGCTCACCGGCTTCCTGGAGTCCGACGAGGAGCCGGACCAGCTCGCGCTGCACCAGGCGCTCTCCGGGCGCCTCCCCGCGCCGCTCGTCCCCGCCCGCTGGGTCGCGCTCAAGGAGATGCCGACCCTGCGCGGCGGCAAACCGGACCGCGCCGCGCTCGCCCGTACGGCCGCCGAACTCCCCGAGGGCTTCGAGGAGTCCGCCGACCGGACCCCCGGCGGCGACGCGGACTGGCTGCGGGACGCCGACCCGGCGCTCGCGCTGCTCGCCGAGGGCTGGCGCGAGGTGCTCGGCCACGGCGACTTCACCCCGGACTCGCACTTCTTCCAGGCGGGCGGCCACTCGCTGCTTGCCGCGCAGCTCGCCGCCTGGCTGGAGGAGCGCACGGGCCACCGGCCGCCGCTGCGGCTGCTGTTCCAGAACCCGGTACTGGCCGAGCAGGCCGCGGCGCTGGAAGGAGCGCAGGCATGAGCACCCCCTCCTCCGTTCTGGAGAACGAGCACCGCGAACTCATCGACTCCTTCGAGTCGTTCGTCCGCAGGGAACTCGTCCCGCTCGCCGCCGAGATCCCCGAGAGCGGCGAGCTGCCGCCCGACGACATGCGCGCGTACGCCCGCTCCCGCTCCGCGGAACTCGGCTTCTACGCGGGCGACTACCCCGAGGAGCTGGGCGGCTCCGGGATGCCGTTCACCGCCGTCGTCCTGCTGCACCACGCGGCGGGCCGCAGCGGCTGCCCCCTCGCGCCGTACGCGCTCGCCGGGTCCGACGGGCCCAGCCCGCTGCTGCGCACCGGCACGCCCGAGCAGATCAAGCGGTACCTGCTGCCGCTCGTACGGGGCGAGGCCTCGCGCTGCCTGGCGCTCACCGAACCCCAGGCCGGTTCCGACGCGTTCAGCCTCACGACGACCGCGACGCGCGACGCCGGGACGGGCGAGTGGGTGCTGCGGGGCCGCAAGACGTTCGTCAGCGGCGCCGACAAGGCCGACTTCACGCTCGTCATCGCGGCGGTGGACGGCCAGCCCACGGCCTTCGTCGTCGAGGCGGCCAACCCCGGCCTGCGCCTGGGGCAGCGCTACGACGGCATGTCCGGCGAGCCCGTCTTCGAGGTCCTCCTCGACGAGGCCCGCGTCCCGGCCGACGCCGTCATCGGCGGCGAGGCGGGTGTCGGCAACGCGCTCGGCAACGGCATGGACAACCTCTCCCGGGGACGGCTCGTCGTCGCCGCGATGTGCGACGGCATCGCCGAGTACGCCCTCGCGCAGGGCGTCGAGTACGCCCGCGAACGCCGCGCCTTCGGCGAGCGCATCGGCGCCTACCAGCACGTCCAGGAGCACCTCGTCAGCTCCCGCGCGGAGATCGAGGCCGCGAAGCTCCTGACGCTGGCCTGCGCGCGGCTGGTCGACGCCGGGACCGAGTCCCCGGAGAACGCGGCCCTCGCGAAGCTGACCTCGTCCGAGACGGCGGTCCGCGTCGTGGACCGCTCCCTGCGCGTCCACGGCGCGACCGGCTGGGTCCGGGGCCATCCCCTCGAATTCCTCTACCGGTACGTCCGGATGATGACGGTCATCGAGGGCACGTCCGAGATCCAGAAAGTCATCATCGCCCGCTCCATGGGCCTGGGCTGACGCTCCGCTCCGCGCGGTGCCGTGCCGTTCCGCGCGGTACCGAACCGGCCCCGCGAGGCACGGCACCCGCAAGGAGTGGCACCCCGCGAGGTGTGCCGCACCCGTCAGGTGCGTGGCATCCGCGCTCGTGCGCGTCGAGGTGCGCACGAGCGCCGCGCCCTCCGTACTTCGGGCTCGTGCGCGCGCCACGCGCCGCGCCCTCCATACGACGTGAACCACCGAGGAGACATGAACGACTCCGCTGTACCGCACGCAGAGACACCCGCATCCGCATCCGTGCCCGGAAGCGCGACGCCGAGCGTCGTGCACGCCGCCCCGCACCCCGGGGCCCAGGACGGCGGCGTCCTGGACAGATACGCACGGTGGGTCAGAGCCTCCCCTGAGGCCCCGGCTGTCGAGGACGGCGAACTCACCTGGACCTACGCCGAGATCGACACGCACGCGTCCCGCGTGGCCGAGGCGTTGCGGCCGCACGTCGGGGCCGGAGACGTCGTGGCCGTCTGCCTCGACCGTTCGGCCGCGCTCGTGGCCACGGCCGTCGCCGTCGCCCGGCTCGGCGCCGTGTACCTGCCGCTCGGGCCGCGCCCCGGCGCGCGCAGGCTCGCCGTCGTCACCGAACGGCTCGGCGTGCGCTGCCTCGTCGGCGACCCCGCGCTGCTGCCCGGCGACGACGGGCGCGAACACCTTCCGCTGCCGCTGCCGGAGGGCGGGGCCAACGCCGCGCCGCGTACGGTCGCCGCGCTCGGCGGCCGTACGAGCGGGAACATGGCCTCCGTACCGGAGGGTACGCACTACGTGGTGCTGACCTCCGGCTCGACGGGGGAGCCGAAGGCCGTCGCCGTCGGCGGCGCGTCGCTGGCCGCGCTGACCGCCTGGTACGGCGCGTACGTCGGCGCGGGGCCCGGCGAGCGGCACAGTCTGCTCGTCGGCGTCGCCTTCGACCCGCACGTCAAGGAGCTGTGGACGGCGCTGACCACCGGCGCGGCGCTCAGCGTCCCGCCGGAGGAGGTCCGCTGGGACCCCGAGGCGCTCACCGGCTGGTGGCGCAAGGCCGGGGTCACCTCCGCCGTGCTGCCGACGCCCCTGGCCGAACTGGTCCTGGGCCGGCCCTGGCCCGAACTCCCCGCGCTGCGCCATCTGACGGTCGGCGGCGACCGGCTGCGCACCTGGCCGGGCGGCGACGTGACGGCGCGGGTGCACAACGCGTACGGGCCCGCCGAGGCCACCGTCATGACCACCGTCCACGCCCTCGACGCGGACGGCGACGCCGACACCACCGAGCCGCCCCCGATCGGCTCGCCCGTCGGCGGCGCGCTGGTCTGCGTGACCGACGACGAGGGCCGCGCCGTCCCCCGGGGCGAGCCCGGCGAACTCCGCGTCGGCGGCGACCTCCTCGCGCTCGGGTACGCCGACGCCGAGCTGACGGCCCGCCGCTTCGTCGCCCCGCCGCCCGGCGTGACCGGGACCGACCGCGTCTACCGGACAGGTGACCGGGTGCGGATGCGCGCGGACGGCGTCCTGGAGTTCCTGGGACGGCTCGACAACCAGGTCAAGATCAGCGGCGTACGGGTCGAACTCGCCGAGGTCGAGGCCGCGTTCGAGCGCGACCCGCGCGTACGCCGTACGACCGTGGCCGCGCGCGAGTCGGCGGCGGGCAAGGCGCTCGTCGCCTTCGTGGAAGCCGAGGCACAGGTCGAGGTCACCGAGCTGCTGCGCGGCGTCCGCGAGTGGCTGCCCGAACAGGCCGTCCCGGCCGTGGTCCGCTTCGTCGACGCCTTCCCGCTCGACGCCAACGGCAAGGTCGACCGCGCGGCGCTGCTCGCGGCGGAGGAGGCGGACCGTACCCCGGCCGCCGGGGCGGGGGACGGCCCCGCCGGTCTCGTCCTCACCGTCTGCCGCGAGCTGCTGGAGGCCCCGGCGCTCACCCCCGACGACAACTTCATGGAATCCGGCGGCACCTCGCTGCTCGCCGCGCGGCTGCTCGCCGTGCTGGAGGAGCGCTGCGGGGTCCGGCTGCGCGCGCCCGAGGTGCTGCGCCAGCCCGACCTGCGGGCACTGGCCGCGCTGGTCGAGAAGAAGCAGTCCCAGCAGGGAGGACACTCATGACCACTAGGAACCAGGACACGACGCCCCCGCCGGGGCTGCCCGCCCGCGTCGCCGCGCACGCGCGCCGTACGCCCGCCGCGCTGGCCGTGCTCGACGGCGACACCGCGCTCACCTACGGCCAGCTGGCCGCCTCGGCGCGCGTCCTCGCGGAGGGGCTGCGGGAACGCGGCGTGCGCGAGGGCAGCGCCGTGGGGCTGCTGCTGCCGCACGCGGCCCGTACGGTCGTCGCGCAGCTCGCCGTCTGGTGGGCGGGCGGCCACTACGTACCCCTCGACCCGGGCTTCCCGGCGACCCGCCTGCGCGCCATGCTGGCAGGCGCCGGTGCCGCCTTGACGCTCGGCGAGAAGGGCCCGCTGGAGGAGCTGGGCATCCCGGACGAGGAGGCGTTCGTCCTCCCGGAGGGCTGGGAACCGCACGCGCTGCCGTCGGCGGACCGGCCACCGGAGCCGCCCACGACGGCCGGAACGTTCTCGGGGCCCGGGGCGTCCGCGATGCCTGCGACGACCGGGTCGCCCGCGGCGGCCGCGGCCGACGGGGCGTTCGCAACCTCCCCGACGGCTACCGCGGCCGACAGGCCGGACGCGCTTGCGTACGTGATGTACACCTCCGGGTCGACGGGGAAGCCCAAGGCCGTCGGGTTGACTCAGCGGGGGATCGCGGGGCTCGTCTCCGATCCCGCGTTTCTCACGGTGACGTCGAGGGACCGGGTGCTGTTCCACTCGCCGCTCGCCTTCGACGCCTCGCCGTTCGAGGCGTGGGTCGCGTTGGCGAACGGTGCGGCCGTCGCCGTCTCCACCGCCGACCGGCTCTCGATGGACGGCCTCGCGCGGGACGCCGAACGCCTCGGCGCCACCGTCGCCTTCCTCACCACCGCCCTCTTCCACCAGCTCGCCGACCGCCGCTCGTCGCTGTTCGGGCTGCTGCGTACGGTCGTCGTCGGCGGCGAGGCGATGTCGGCGCGGCACGCGCGCACGGTGCTGCGCGCGCACCCGTGGCTGGAGCTGGTCAACGGCTACGGGCCGACCGAGACCACCACCTTCGCCACGGCGCACCGCGTCACGGACGCCGACTGCGACGGGCCCGTGCCCATCGGCCGTCCGATCGCGGGCGCCGAGGCGCTGCTCCTCGACGAGGACGGGGCGCCCGTGCCGGACGGGGAGACCGGTGAGCTGTGGGTCGGCGGGCCCCGCGTGGCCGTCGGCTACCTCGGCCAGCCGGAGCTCACCGCCGAGCGCTTCGTCGACAAGGGGGAGGCGGGGCGGCTCTACCGCACCGGTGACCTCGCCTCCCGGGGGCCCGACGGCGTGCTGCGTTTCCACGGCAGGGCCGACGACCAGGTGAAGGTCCGGGGCTACCGCATCGAGCCCGGCGAGATCGAGCACGCGCTGCGGCGGCACCCGAGGGTCGCCGACGCCGCCGTGGTCGTACGCCGTCCCACGCCCGACGACGCGCGGCTGTCCGCGTTCGTGGTGCCCGAGGACGGCACCGTCACGCCGTTCCCCGACGAGCTGCGCGAGCACCTCGGGGCCGAACTGCCGCCGCACATGGTGCCGAACACCTGGTTCACGGTGGACGCGCTGCCGCTCACCGGCACCGGCAAGGTCGACCGCAGGGCGCTCGCCGAGCAGCCGGTCGCCTCCGACGCCGCCTCGGCGGTCCCCGAGCGGCCCGCGCCGGGCCCCGGCGCGCTCTCGCCGCTCCAGGAGGTCGTCGCCGAGGCGTGGGCCCGGGCGCTGGGCGAGCCGGTGACCACGCCCGGGGCCGACTTCATCGCGCTGGGCGGGCACTCCCTGCTCGCCCTCGCGGTGGTGGAGGACCTGCGGGAGGACCTGGACGTGGAGCTGTCCCTGGCCGACTTCTTCGCGGCGCCGACCGTCGCGGACCAGGCCACGCTGCTGCAGCGGGCCCTCGCCGCCGAGACGGAGGGGACGGACGGCCACGGCTCGCTGTCCGTGCCCGAGGGGGCGGGACGATGACGACCGCACAGGACGCCTCCCGCGAGGAGGAGCTGCTCCGCCGCGCCCGGCGCCGCCGCGCCGAGAAGGGCGAGCCGGGGGCGCCCGGCCCCGGGGATGGCGGCTCCGCGCCGCTCTCGTACGCGCAGCGCCGGATGTGGCTGATGGACCGGCTCGGCGAGGACGGCACCGCCTACCACGTGCCGTTCGCCACCCGGCTGCGCGGCCCGCTGGACGTGGCCGCGCTGGGCCGCGCGTTCGCCGCGCTGACCCGCCGTCACGAGGTGCTGCGCACCCGGTACGAGGAGCACGAGGGGGAGCCCCGTCAGCGCACCGTGGACGCCGGGCCGCCGCTCGCGCCGCGCCTGGTGGAGGAGCCCTGGCCCGCCACGCGGACGCTGCGCGAGGAGGCCGCGCGCCCCTTCGACCTGGCGGCGGGCCCGCTGCCGCGCGCCCTGGTCGTACGGCACGGGCCCGAGGACCACACCGTGCTGCTGACGTTCCATCACATCGCGGTGGACGGGACCTCGCTGGGCGTGCTGGGCCGGGAGCTGGCCGAGCTGTACGGCGCCGAGCTCGCGGGGCGTACGCCCGAACTGCCCGTCGACGTCCCGCGGTACGCGGACTTCGCGCGCCGCGAGCAGTCCCGCGTCCCCGAGCTGGAGGCGGGCCTCGAACACTGGCTGACCCGGCTGGCGGGGGCCCGCCCCGTGCCGCTGCCGCCCCCGTCGAACGGCGGGCCCGCCGAGGGCGTACGGGTGTTGCGCAGGCCCCTGCCCGAGGGGGCGCTCGACGGGCTGCGCGCGACGGGCGTACGGCACCGGACCACGCCGTTCGCCGTCGTACTGGCCGCCGCGTACGCCGCGCTGCTGCGCACCACGGGGCACGAGGACCTGGTCATCGGCTGCGCCGCCGACCACCGCGACGGCACGCGCACCCGCGACCTGGTCGGGCTCTGCGTCAACACCCTCCCGCTGCGCGTCCACACGGGCGGCGCGGAGGACCTCGACGCGCTGGTCGGCCTGGTGCGGGACGCGCTGCTGGAGGCGCTGGGCCACCGCGACGTGCCGTTCGACATGATCGTGGAACGGCTGGGCGGCGGCGCGCGCGACAGCAAGGGCAACCCGCTGCTCAGCGTCACCGCCGACCTGCTGCCGGAGCCTGCCGCGCTCAGCCTGCCGGGCACGCGCGGTGAGCCGGTCGAAGTCGACCTGGGCACGGCCAAGTTCGGCCTGTCGCTCTGCGTCGAGGACGTCCCGGGCGGCGCCCGCTGCCTGGTGCAGTACGACGCCGCGCGGCTGGACGACGGGACGGCACGGCGGCTGCTCGACGCCTTCGATGACGCGCTGCGCGCGGCGGCCGGTACCGGACGGCTCGTGCTGGAGCGGCCCGGAGCGGAGCCCGGGCACTCCGCGCACCCCGCCCTCGCGCTGCTGCGGGAGCGCCCCGAGGTCGCGGACGCGGTGCTCGTGGAGCGCGAAGGACAGCCGCCCCTCGCGTTCGTCGTGCCCGACCCCCGGGGGCCCGGGCGAGGCGCCTCACCGACGGCGCTGCGCGCCGCCCTGCGCGCGCGCCTGGAGCCCCGGCTCGTCCCCGAGCGCGTGACGCTGGTCGACGCGCTGCCCCGTACGGGCGGCGGCGAGGCGGACACCGCGCAACTGCCGGGCCTGGAGCCGGGCCTCGACTCCCCGGCGGCGGGCACGCGCGCCCCGTTCACGGGACCGCGCGCACGCACCGTACTGGCCGCGTTCGGGGAACTGCTGGGCGACGAACCGGGCCCGGACGCCGACTTCTTCCTGCTCGGCGGGCACTCGCTGCTCGCGGTCCAGCTCGCCGAACGGCTCCGCGAGCGGCTGCGGCTGCCGCTGACCGGGCTCGACGTGATGGAGCACCGCACGCCGCGCGCCCTCGTCGCGCTGCTCGACGAGCGGGCCCGCGCCCGCGCGTCGGCGACGACGGCGAGGGCGTCGAGCGCCGCGCAGGGCACGCGCACGGTCCTCGTCACCGGGGCGACGGGCGGCGTCGGCGCCTTCGTCGTGCGCGAGCTGGCGGCACGCGGATTCGCCGTACGGGCCCTGGCGCGGCCCGAGTCGGCGCACCTGGCGGAGCCGGGTACCGAGGTCGTCGAGGGGAACCTGCGTGACCTGGACGGGCTGCGCCGCGCCGCCGAGGGCGCCGACGCGATCGTCCACGCGGCGTGCACCTTCACCGACCACGAGGCGGACCGCGCCGCGATGCGCGCGCTGCTGGACGGCTGGCGCCGGGGCCCGTTCGTCTTCGTCAGCAGTACGGACGCGCACGGCGAGGCGGAGACGCTCAGCGCGTACGGCCGCGCCAAGCGCGACTGCGAGCGGATGCTGCTGGAGGCGGACCGCCGGGAGGGCGCGAGCGCGCTGCGCGCGCCGATCGTGTGGGGCGGCCACGACCGCTTCCGCGACCAGCTGCGCTGGGGCGCGACCGGCGAGTTCTACCAGGCGGTCAGGAACGGCGGCAGCGTCGCGCTGCCCGGCCCCGAGGCGGGCTGGTACGGCGCGCCATGGGTGCACGCGGCGGCGCTCGCGCGCGCGGTGGCGCGCTGCGTGGAGCGGCCGACCGGTGGTGTGCTGGACGCGGTCGGGGGCCATGTGGGGTGGGCCGATTTCGTGACCGAGCTGGGACGGCTCGCCGGCGACGGTGCGGGCGTGAGCGTCACGCCCCTGGACGGCGAGCCGGATCCGCGCCACCGCCACCGCTTCACGCCGGAGCCCGAGCTCGCGGAGGAGCTGGCCGAACGCCCGGGCGAGGACTGGCGCTCGGCACTCACGGAGATGCTCTCCGCCGAGTAAAGCCCCCGAGCGGACTGCGCCGGTCATGCTTGTTCCAGGGGCGCGGGGAACTGCGCGCCCGGCCGTCGCTTACGCGCGCTCTGCGACGTGCGGCCGGGGGCAGCCCGGTTGCAGCCCCATTGGGCCCCGGGTCGGCTGCGCCGGGCACGCTTGTTCCAGGGGCGCGGGGAACTGCGCGCCCGGCCGTCGCGTACG
>NZ_JBIDAT010000005.1:635328-736444 GCF_043202595.1 Streptomyces sp. NPDC048172 | reverse complement strand
GCCGGGCGCCCTCAGGGGCGCGGGGAACTGCGCGCCCGGCCGTCGCTTACGCGCGCTCTGCGACGCGCGGTCGGGGGCAGCCCGGTTGCAGCCCCATTGGGCCCCGGGTCGGCTGCGCCGGGCACGCTTGTTCCAGGGGCGCGGGGAACTGCGCGCCCGGCCGTCGCGTACGCGCGCTCTGCGACGCGCGGCCGGGGGCAGCCCGGTTGCAGCCCCGTTGGACCACGAGTCGGCTGCGCCGGGCGCCCTCAGGGGCGCGGGGAACTGCGCGCCCGGCCGTCGCTTACGCGCGCTCTGCGACGCGCGGTCGGGGGCAGCCCGGTTGCAGCCCCGTTGGACCACGGGTCGGCTGCGCCGGGCGCCCTCAGGGGCGCGGGGAACTGCGCGCCCAGCCGTCGCGCACGCGCGGCCCGCGACGCGCCATCAGGGGCAGCCCGGACCCGGCGCCGGGCAGGGGCTGCCCCGACAGGTGCGTCGCGGACAGCCGGTGCGCCGTGGCCGGTCGCGCAGTTCCCCGCGCCCCTGAGGGTGCGGGTCTTGCGTGAGCGTGTCGGGCCCCGCGCCCCTGAGGGTGCGCTCTTGCGTGAGCGTGCCGGGCCCCGCCCCTGAGGGTGCGGGTCTTGCGCGAGCGTGCCGTTACGGGAGTAGGTCGAGGAACTCCCAGTGGGTACCGTTCTGGTCACCGCTGAGCCATTTGCCGCAGTTCTGCAGAACCACGGGGTTCGAGGTGATGTGCTGGGTCCCGGTGGCGAGGTCGCGGAGGTAGCGGTCGATGGGGCCGCGTCGGATCGCCGCCGAGCCCGCCCAGCGGTGCACGACCTGGCCCACTTCCTGCACGGTCCACGTCGTATGGTTCAGGGCCAGCCTGATCAGCGTGTCCTGCTCCGTGCTGAGCGAGCCGCCCGCGTCGAGGGTGGCTTCGACGCTCGCCCACACCTCCCGTACCCACGCCCGCGCCGCGCGGAGCCGGGCCTCGGCGGCCGCGTACTCCGCGTGGAAGTGGGAGGTGTCGACGGGCGCGTTGCGTGAGCCGGTTCTCTTCGCGGCTACCGACCGCATCTCGTCCAGGAGGCGCCGTCCGACGCCGAGGGCCCAGCCGGTGTGCCCGATCGCGGCCATGTTGACCAGCCCCATGCGGTACATCGCGCCGCCGTTGGGCGGGGTCGTCGTGGTGCCGACGTAGGTGTGCGTCTCCGGGACGAAGACATCGGTGCAGCGGTAGTCGATGCTGTAGGTGGCCCGCAGGCCGAGTACGTCCCAGTTCTCGATCAGCTCGACCCGAGACTTCGGCATCGCCAGAATCCGGAGTTCCCCGCTCCCCTCGACCTGGATCGCGCTGTGGATGTGGGTGGCGTGCGCCATTCCGGAGGCGAACTGCCACTCGCCGCTCACCAGAAAGCCGCCCTCCACCGGGACGGCCCGGCCGGGGCGCGTGCCGTGTCCGGCCAGCAGTGCGTGGTCCCCGTTCGCGACGTCGGGGAAGAGGTCGGCGGCGGCGACGGGGCCGAGGTAGGCGGCGGTGCTGCAGGTCATGAGCTGGAGCGCCATCACCGTCCAGCCCGCCGTGGCGTCGTACCGGCTGAGCCGCTCGACCGTCTCGATCAGCTGGCGCGGGGAGAATTCGTCACCGCCGAGGCTTTTGGGAAGTTCCGCCCTGATGAGGCCCGCGTCCCAGAGTGCGCCGGCCGTCTCCTCGGGGAGTCTGCCGAGTTCCTCGGCGGCGTCAGCGCGCGCGTCGAGCGTCGGGCCGAGCGCGTCGATGCGCTCAAGTGTCGCGGGAAATTCCGGGCTCACATGTATCCCGGCATGTATCCCGGTCGAAATCGCCATGGGGGGTCGCTCCTCATCTCGTCAATCAGCCCGTCAGCCTAGCGAGTTCCGTGAAACGTTCCGGGTTCAATCAATTAGTCCTCACGGGGCGTTACTTCATTAAGGTGCGGTAACGCTTCTCTTGCGCCTCTCCAACCTCGTACAACCCACTGGCAGGATCTTGCACACGCGTTCGGGACGGATTCATTTGTCCCGAGACCCCCCACACATTGCAAAAGGAGTACCAAGTGCGAGGCAACTCCCACATATCCGGGAAGAGCACGGCGCGTAAGAACGTGATCCGTGGCGGTGCCCTCGTGGCGCTCGCCGCCATGGTCGTCGCGGCCGTGGAGACCGGTTCCGCGATGGCGGGCGAGGACAAGGGCGGCGAGACCCAGGTGTCGGCCGCGCAGGCCGCCGGGCTCGGCGCCAAGGAGAAGCTCGTCAAGCGCGACGTCGTCAAGGACGCCGACGGCACCACGCACACCCGGTACGACCGCACCTTCGCCGGAATGCCCGTCGTGGGCGGCGACCTGATCGTCCACCGCGCCCCGTCCGGCAAGGTCACCACCACCAAGGCGTCGGACCACCGCATCGCCGTCAAGACCACCGTCGCTGCCGACGACGCGACCAAGGGCGCCGACGCCACCGCCCTCGCCGCCGCCAAGTCGGAGAAGGTGACCGGGGCGAAGGCGGGCAAGTCCACCCGTATCGTCTGGGCCTCCGAGGGCAAGCCGCGCCTGGCGCTGCGCACCGTCGTGCACGGCACCCAGAAGGACGGCACGCCCAGCACGCTGCACGTCATCACCGACGCCCAGTCCGGCAAGAAGCTGGCGGCGCTGGAGGAGAACCGCGGCTTCCTCAACGAGGCCCAGTCCCGCAAGGCCGCCACCACCGCCGCGCAGACGAAGGCCGCGGCCGAGGAGGGCACCGGCGCCAGCCAGTACAGCGGCGACGTCAAGCTCACCACGACCAAGGAGGGCAACGGCTACACCCTCACGGACAGCGAGCGCGGCAAGGGCCAGACCACCGACCTCGGGAACAAGGAGGACGACACCGGCAAGGGTGAGCCCTTCACCGACGAGGACAACAAGTGGGGCGGCAAGCGCCAGACCGCCGCCGTCGACGCCCACTACGGTGCCGAGACCACCTGGGACTACTACAAGAGCGTCCACAAGCGGAACGGCATCAAGGACGACGGCAAGGGCGCCCTCTCCCGCGTCCACTACGGCAAGGGCTACGTCAACGCCTTCTGGGACGACGCCTCCTTCGCCATGACCTACGGCGACGGCGAGGGCGACAAGAAGCCGCTCACCTCCCTGGACGTCGCGGCCCACGAGATGTCGCACGGCGTCACCTCGGCCACCGCGAACCTCAACTACGAGGGCGAGTCCGGCGGCCTGAACGAGGCCACCAGCGACATCTTCGCCACCGACGTCGAGTTCACCGCGAAGAACAAGAAGGACGCGGGCGACTACCTCATCGGCGAGCAGATCGACATCAACGGCGACGGCACCCCGCTGCGCTACATGGACAAGCCCAGCAAGGACAAGCAGTCCCTCGACTACTGGTCCGAGGACGCGGGCAACGTCGACGTCCACTACTCGTCGGGCATCGCCAACCACTTCTTCTACCTGCTCTCCGAGGGCAGCGGCAAGAAGAAGATCGGCGACGTGGAGTACGACTCCCCGACCAAGGACGGCAGCAAGGTCAAGGGCATCGGCCGGGACAAGGCCGCCAAGATCTGGTACAAGGCGCTGACCGCCTACATGACGTCCACCACCGACTACAAGGACGCGCGCAAGGCGACCCTCAAGGCCGCCGACGACCTGTACGGCAAGGACAGCACCGAGTCCAAGGCGGTCGCCGCCGCCTGGACCGGCGTCAACGTCAAGTAGCGGAGGCCGGCATGAAGAAGCGCACCCGAATATCCCTGGCCTCGGCCGCGGCCCTCGGGCTGGCCGCGGGCGGACTGGGCATCGCGCAGGCCACCGCGAACACGGCCGCGCCCTCCAAGCCGCGCGCCGAGGCGCCGGACATCCCGGTCGAGAAGGTGCAGGGGCACCTCGGCGAGCTGCAGAAGATCGCCGAGGCGAACGGCGGCAACCGGGCCCACGGCTCCAAGGGCTACAAGGCGTCCATCGACTACATCAAGAAGGAGCTGGACGCCGCCGGCTTCACCACCAAGGTCCAGGAGTTCGACGCCCAGGGAGCGAAGGGCTACAACCTCATCGCCGACTGGAAGGGCGGCGACGAGGGCAAGACCGTGATGGCGGGCGCCCACCTCGACAGCGTCGAGGAGGGCCCCGGCATCAACGACAACGGCAGCGGCTCCGCGACCCTCCTGCAGACCGCGCTCGCGGTCTCCGAGGGCAAGTACGAGCCGGGCAAGCACCTCCGCTTCGGCTGGTGGGGCGGCGAGGAGCTGGGCCTGCTGGGCAGCTCCGCCTACGTCAAGAGCCTGTCGGACGACGAGAAGTCGAAGATCTCCAGCTACCTGAACTTCGACATGACCGGTTCCCCGAACCCGGGCTACTTCGTCTACGACAGCTCGAAGGAGCCCGAGGGCTCCAAGGCCGTCCAGGACTCGCTGACCGCCTCCCTCAAGGAGGCCAAGATCGAGGCCGAGCCGCAGGACATCAACGGCCGCTCCGACCACGCCGCGTTCTCCGAGGCGGGCATCGCCAACGGGGGCATCTTCTCCGGCGCCGAGGAGACGAAGTCCCAGGAGCAGGCGGACAAGTGGGGCGGCAAGGCCGGTGAGGCCTTCGACAAGTGCTACCACTCCAAGTGCGACACGACGGAGAACATCGACGAGAAGGCGCTGAACATCAACGCCGACGCGATCGCCAAGTCCGTCTGGGAGCTGTCGAAGTAACAGCGGTTCCCTGAGATCCAGGTCAGGACGGGCTCACGCCGCCACCGCGCGGCGTGGGCCCGTTCGCCTCAGCCCTCCCGCGGCGCGTGCGCGAGCAGCAGCGAGACGCTGACGTGCTCGGTGAACTCCTCCCGGCCTGGCAGCGCCGCCCGCAGCCGCTCCGCGAGCGCCTCCCGCCCGGCACGCGTCGGCAGCTCGGAGGCCGGGACCGCGGACCACACCCCGCCGAGGACCTCCTCGAACGTCAGGGAGGCGCGGTACTCCGTCACCGTCTCCCGCACGTCCCCGTACCCCGCGTCCTCCAGCGCGGCGGCGTACCGCGCGCGGTCCTCGGGGCCCGTGCCGCAGGACGCCTTCAGCTCCGTACGGAAGTGCTCCTCCAGGACGCCCTTCAACGCCCGTGACCAGTCGCTGTCCTGCAGCCAGAGCGGCGCCCCGTTGGCGACGACCGCGAGGCCGCCGCCCGGCCGCAGCAGCGGGGGCAGCGCCCGGAACAGCTCCTCGTGCCGCATCCAGTGCAGCGCCTGCCCGACCGTCACCGCCGCCAGCCGCCGCCCGCCGAGCAGCGCGCCCAGCGCGGGCACGTCGGCGTCCGAGCCCAGCGCCCACACCGCGTTCCCCGCCCCGCGCGCCGCTGCCGTCTCCCTGGCCAGCCGCAGCATGTCCGGCTCGGGGTCCATGCCGACCACCGTCCCCACGAGCCCCGCGAGCGGCACCGCCAGCTGCCCCGTGCCGCAGCCCAGGTCGAGCGCCGCGTCGCGCTCCGTCAGCCCGAACGCCTCGCGCAGCGCGTCGAAGACCTCCGGCGGATAGCCCCGCCTGAACCGCGCGTAGAAATCCGCCACTTCACCCTCGAATCCCACTGTCATACGGGCACGATCCGCGCTCGCGCCCGTACGGGGAAGATCGCGGGGCCCGGGATCGCTCAGGGCGGAATCCGGGTGCGTGTCCGGCGCCGCACGGCGAGGATGGGGCCATGACCACCCACGTCTTCCGCTGCGTCCGCTGCCAGGCCGAGGTGACCGGGCCCGTGCGCGAGACGCGGCTGCCGGACGTGGACGACGCGCCGCTTCCGTTCTCCTGGCCCGGCGGGGCGGACGGAGAGGACGGAGAGGACGGCTCGGAGGAGTGCCCGCCCCGGGTCGGACCCGGCGTCTTCGCCGTCGACCCGCCGCGCGAGCCGCGCACGGAGGGCACCGTGCGGCTCCCCGCCGGGCTCGTGGGCGTCGTCCTCGCCCGCGCCGACCTGCGAGGGGTCGGCCCGCACCCCAGCAGGCGGCGGCGGAACGGCTGCTGCGGGCTGGACGGCTGCGACGGGCCCAACCTCGTCTGCGCCACCTGCGGCACGGACCTGGCGACCGAGGAGTCCGACTGCTGGACGCCTCAGCAGGTCACGCTCCTCCCGGGCGCGGTCGCGCTCATACCCCTGGCACCGTGACCGGCTCGCTCCCGCCCTGGTCGAGCCGGAAGGGCGGGTAGACGTCCGTCATCAGCGCCGTGTACGCGGCCACCCGCATCACCCAGCGCTGCAGGCCGAGGACCAGCGGGAAGATCCCCGGGGGATAGCCGCCGGTGAAGAGCAGGGACACGCCCGCGAAGAAGACCAGCAGCCCCACGACCCCGCCCCCGTGCAGCGTGCCCGTGGCGAACAGGGTGACCAGCGCGGCGTGCGGCAGCACCAGCAGCCACGACTTGACCAGCACCAGCCCCCGGGAGAGCCGCTCCGGGTACGCCACGTCGAAGCGCGCCGGATACTTGGGGTCGTCGGAGAGTGTGAACGGCGGATAGCGGTCGGTGCCGAGCGCGCCGTACGAGTAGAACGACACCCGCCAGCTCCAGCGCAGCACCCCCACGCCGAAGTCGAAGAGCGCGCGCGGATAGCGCGCGGTGATCAGGATCGCGAAGAACGCCACCAGCGACGTCACGGCGAAGGCCACCCACAGCAGCGCCAGCACGAGCACGTGCGGGAGCACCAGCAGCCATTTCACCAGCCACAGCCAGCGCGAGAGCGAGGGCTCCAGCGCGCCTTCCAGCCGGACGGGCGAGACGGCGGCGGGTGACGCGGCGTGCGGTGCGGCGGGTGGCGGGCCGGGCGGTGCGGACATGAGCGATCCCCTCCCTCGTCCTGGACGCACCACCGAGCGTTGCCCCTGGGGGCGGGCGGAGGGGAGGGGCCGAACGGCCCGCCGCCGGGGAGCCGCGACGGCCGTTCGGGAGCGACGCCCCCGGTGAGTGGGTGAGAGCCCGGAGACCCGTCGCCGACCGCCGCGGCGGTCCGGAGGACGAGTACCACGCGGACGGCTTCTACACCTCCCGCTCCTCGTGGTTCTCCAGCCGCTCCAGGATGCGGTTCATCCCGCTCGTCCAGTTGGCCTTGAGCGCGGCGACCGCGTCCTCCAGGCGGCCGTCCAGGAGGTGCTGGGCGATCAGCTCGTGCTCCTCGGCGGCCCGCTGGAGGATCTCCTCGTCGGCGATGAGCACCCGCTCGTACCGGTGCACCGTCAGCTTCAGCGAGTTGATCATGTCCATCAGCCGGGTGTTGCGGCAGCCGGACAGCAGCAGGTCGTGCCAGGCGTCGTCGTACCGCTCGATCGTGCCGTGCGGGGCCTGCGGCGCGGAGAAGGCGCGGGCCTCCTCCAGCAGCTTGGGCGCGATCCCCGCCAGGTGCTCCGGCGGCGACAGCTCCAGCGCCAGCGACTCCAGCGAGATCAGGATCGCCGTCACGTCCCGCAGCTCGCGCGCCCCGATGGGGGCGAAGCGGAAGCCCTTGCCGCGCTCGCTGGTGATGATCCCCTCCCGTTCGAGGGAGATCAGCGCCTCGCGCAGCGGCGTACGGCTCACCCCGACCTCCTCGGCGAGCTGGATCTCGTTGATCGGCTCGCCGGTGTCGAGGCGGCCCTGCCCGAGCAATTCCAGGATCTCGTCCTTCACCTGCTCGCGCAGCGGCCGCCGCTCGATACCCATCTGACGCTTCCCCTTCTCGGTTGGTCGGTCCCGCGCGGGGCGGGTCTCCGCCACGACGCCTCGATTATCGGCCCTCTCAGGCGGTCCCCGCGCCGTCCACGGCGATGACGGCGCCGCTCACGAACGCCGAGGCGTCGCTCGCGAGGAACGCCACGGTCTGGGCGATGTCGCGGGGCTGTCCGATACGTCCCAGCGGGCGGTCCGCCGCGTCGTCGTAGAACGCGTCCGCGCTCTCGCCGAGCTGCGCGGCCTCGTCCGCCAGCATGCCGGTCGCGGTGTCGCCGGGGCAGACGCAGTTCACCCTGATCTTCTCCGGGCCGTGGTCGATGGCCATGGCCCGGGTCATGTTGACGACCGCGCCCTTCGACGCGCAGTACGAGACGGCCTGCCCGCCGCCCTTGATGCCCCAGCCGGAACCGGCGTTGACGATGCTGCCGCCGCCGTTCGCCGTCATGTGCGGTATGACGAGCCGGCTGAGCAGCAGCACCGACCTGATGTTGACCGCCATCACCAGGTCCCAGTCCTCGTCGGTGATCTCCAGGACGGTCGAGCGGCGGATGATCCCCGCGTTGTTGAACAGCACGTCCACGCCGCCGTACTGCTCCACGGCGGTGCGCACCACGTCCTCGCACTCCTCGCGCCGCGACACGTCGCAGCGTACGAACGTGCCGCCGGTCTCCTTCGCGGCCTCCTCCCCCCGCTCCACGTCGAGGTCGGCGAGCACGACGGACGCGCCCAGCTCCGAGAGGACACCGGCGGTCGCCCGCCCGATGCCGGAGGCCGCGCCCGTGACGATCGCGCGCTTGCCGGTGAGGTCGATCATGCAGAACTCCTAGGTCGTGATGCGGTACATGGTGCAGGTGCCGCGTCCCGTGAGCACGGGCCGGTACCCGGAGAGCGCGGCGTCGAGCGCCGCGTCCCCACTGTCGAGGAGCAGAGGCCGGCCGCCGAGCGCGGCGAGCTTGGCCTCACTGGCGACGAGAGCGAGCCGCTCGGCCCCCACGGCCCGGATCAGCTCGGGCCCGATCTGCTGATTCCCCCGCCCGAGAAGGAAGCCCTGGCCCCCGATGGGGGAGAGGGCGATGAGGACCGCCCGTTCCCGGGCGAGCTCCAGCAGCTCGTCGCCCGTCGCGTCGGGGGCGACGACGGACGCCGAACGCCCCTCCACGGCGAGGACGCTGACGCCGGTGGGCGACACGTCCGCGCCGAGCGCGGCAGCGATGCCCTGCGTGGTGGTGCCGGGCCCGAGAACGAGAGCTGAAGGGGCGCGGGGAACTGCGCGCCCAGCCACGACGCGCCCGCGGACCGCGTCGTCGGGGGAGGGGCAGTCTCTGCCCGGGGGCGCCCCGGAAAGAGCCGGGGACAGCTCAGCCACCCGCTCCGCGAGCTCAGCGGCGAGCCCGCCGACCGCCTCCGGATCGACAACGGCGCTGCCCGTCTTGCGCTGCTGCACCCGCGTCGGCACGTGCGGGACGTTCAGCCAGCCGTGCAGGCGGGCCGTGACCCGGCCCTCCCGGAGCGCGGCCTCGTCCCGGTCCATGACCTCGGCCCGGCGCAGCCGTACGCCGCCCGCGTCACGGACGTACGCCGCCGCGACCTCCCCGGCGGCGCGGGGGTTCACGGCGAAGACTGCCGAGTGCATCTTGACGCCCGTGGGGATGCCGAGCACCGGCACCTCCGCGCCGTCCGGCGCGAGCGCGTCGTGCACGTCCCGTGCCGTCCCGTCGCCCCCGGCGAAGAGGAGCAGACCGGCACCCGCCGCGCGCAGCGCGCGCACCGCGGCCACCGTGTCGGCCGCGGACGTGACGTCCCCGGTGGGGGAGTGGACGGCACGTCCGCCGTCCACTCCCATCGGCCCCCCGGCCGTCAGCAGCTCGAACTCGACGCCGCGCGCGCGGAGTTCCGTCAGTGCGGCAGAGGCGCGGGCTCCCGCGCGCGGCACCGCGCCCAGGGCCCGGGCCCGCTCCTGCACGCCGACGCCGTCGCTGCCCTTGAGGCCGACCCGGCCGCCGAGGCCGGCGACCGGGTTGACCACGAGGCCGATGCGGAACGGGGTCACGCGTCGCCCAGGATCTTGCGGCGGTACGCGCGCCAGGTGACCGCCCAGGTCGCGGCGGACTCCAGCGTCTCCTCCTTCGTGCGGTGGATGGTCGAGCGGTGCGGGGCCGTGCGGACGACGTCCGTCTCCTCGTACGCCTCGCGCGCGACCTCGGTGAGGATCGCCGCGTACTCGTCGAGGTCGGCCCGCGAGTACGACTCGGTCGGCTCCAGCGTCATCGGCTCGGGCACGACGTAGGGGTGGTGGCTGGTCCAGTAGTGGGTGCCGAAGTCGGCGGCGCGCAGGCCGATCTCCTCGCTGTGGACGCCGGTGTCCTCGTGCAGCTTCTCCCAGGAGTAGCGGACCTGCTCGACGCGCGGGCGGCCCTCCGCGTAGGGGACGGAGACGCCCTTGATCCCGCGGAGCTTCGCCAGCAGGTAGTTGTTGTTGAGGACGGCGACCTCGGCCGCCTCGCGCAGGCCCTCGGCGCCGAGGGACATGATCCAGGCGTAGGCGCGCACGAGGTTCGGGACGACGCCGTAGAACGGGCGTACCGAGCCGACCGACTCCGGGCGGTCCTGGTCCAGCCGGTACCGCTCGCCGTCGAACTCGACGGTGGGGCGGGGGAGATACGGGACGAGGGCGTCCGTCACGCCGCAGGCGCCCGCCGCCGGGCCGCCGCAGGCGTGCGGGGTCGAGAACGTCTTGTGCAGATTGAAGTGGCACAGGTCGAACCCGGCCTCGCGGGCCCGGGTGATGCCGAGGATGCCGTTCGCGTTGGCCTGGTCGTACGCGCAGAGGCCGCCCGCCTCGTGGACGAGCCGTACGAACTCCTCGATGCGCGGGTTGTAGATCCCCGTGTCCTCGGGGTTGGTGATCAGGAGGGCCGCGGTGCGGGGGCCGACCGCGGCGCGCAGGGCCTCGATGTCCGGGTAGCCGTCGGCGTCCGGCGGGAGGGTGATGACCTTGTACCCGGCGGTCTTGGCGCAGGCCGCGTTGGAGGGGTGCGAGAAGGACGAGGTGATGATCTCGTCCCGCTGCCCGCCCTCGCCGCGCGCGTCGAAGTAGGCGCGGATCATCGCGACGTTGGACCAGATCGCGGAGGAGCCCGCGGCGGGCTGGAGGGAGACCCGGTCCATGCCGGAGATCTCCTTGAGCAGCCCCTCCAGCCGGTGCATGATCTCCAGCAGCCCCTGGACCGTGGACTCGTCCTGGAGCGGGTGCGCCTCGGCGACGCGCGGGTCACGGGTGAAGGTGTCGTTGACCTTCGGGCTGTACTTCATGGTGCAGGTGCCCTGGCCGACGTCGATGTTGAGGTCGGCGCCCAGGTTCTCCTGCGAGAGCCGCAGATAGTGCCGCAGCACCTGCTGCTGGCCCAGCTCGGGCAGCGCGGGCGGGGTCGTACGGCGCAGCGCGTCCGGCAGCGCGGCGGCCGGGTCGCCGACGGCGGCGGTGACCTCGGGCTCGGGCGCGGGGACGGAGACGCCGCGCTCGCCGGGCGTACCCAGCTCGAAGATCAGCTTCTCGTCCCAGCGCGCCTGGTGGAACCGGCGCAGCGCGGGCTTCGGCGCGATCCGCGCGTCGTCGACGGTGGGCTCAGGACCGGTCGTACGGGCGCTC
This sequence comes from Streptomyces sp. NPDC048172, assembly GCF_043202595.1. Classification (NCBI taxonomy): domain Bacteria; kingdom Bacillati; phylum Actinomycetota; class Actinomycetes; order Kitasatosporales; family Streptomycetaceae; genus Streptomyces; species Streptomyces sp. NPDC048172. The sequence continues at coordinate 725,135 of NZ_JBIDAT010000005.1, read as the reverse complement.
ACTGGGCAATCTCCTTCAGCGTGTCGGCCAGCAGGTCGATGTCGGCGGCGGTGTGCACCTCGGTCACGCAGAACAGGGCCTCGCGCGGGCCCAGTTCGCCGCGCACGGCGCCGCCGAAGATGCCGCGCTCCAGCAGCGCCGCGTTGATCTCCTCTGCCGTGCGGGAGCCGGTGAAGCGGACGGGGAAGTCCGCGAAGTGCGTGGCGTCGGCGTGCGGGATCTCGACGCCTGGTACGTCCGCGAGCCGCTGCTTGGCGTAGGCGGTGAGGGCGAGGACCGTCTCGCCCAGTTCGCGCATCCCGTGCGGGCCCATCAGCGCGAGGTAGACCCCGGCGCCGATGCCGTGCAGCGCGGCGGCGGTGCCGACCCACTCGCGGCCCTCCTCCCGCACCGCGAACGAGGTCCGCTCGAAGGCGACGTCACCGAAGCCGTACTCGCCCTCGACGGCCGTGGGCACCAGCCCGAAGAGCCGGGTGGGGAACTCGGCGACGAGCTTCTCGTCGTCCTGCGTGGCGATGAACCCGGCGTTGCCGCCGCCGTAGCTCATGTGCACGCCGAGGGTCTGGATGTCGCCGCAGGCGATGTCCGCGCCGTACGCGGAGGGCGGCGCGAGGACGCCGAGCGAGACGGGGTTGCAGGCGACGACGTAGAGGGCGCCCGCGTCGTGGGCGAGCGCGGCCAGCTCGGGCAGGCCCTCGTCGACCAGGCCGGAGTAGGCGGGGGCCTCGGCCCACACCGCCGCCACGTCGCCCACCGCGAGCGCGGCCCGTACGGCGTCGAGGTCCGCGCGGCCGTCGGCGCGCGGCGGCACGAGGGTGACCTCGTGCTCGGGCCGGACGTAGTCCACGACCTTGGAGAGCTTGTCCGGCGAGGTCTCGGAGACGGCGAGGAAGCGGCGGCGCCCGGTGCGGCGCCCGGCCATCCGCAGCGCGGTGCCCGCGGCCTGGAAGCCGTCGTACACCGGCACGTTGACGACCTCGGCCTCCAGCAGCTCGGCCATCAGCGACTGGTACTCCCACATGGCCTGGAAGCGGCCGTGGTCCTCGTACGGCTCGCCCGCGTAGGCCGTCAGGAACTCGCTGCGGTTCACGACCTCGTCGACGACGGCGGGGACGTGGTGCGCGTAGCACCCCGCGCCGAGGAAGGAGAGCGTGTCGCGGGTGGAGCGGCCGCCCGCCAGCAGCCCGTCCATGTGCCGGACGAGCCCGGCCTCGGAGCGCAGCGGCGCGGGGAGGTCGAGGGGCCGGTCGAGGCGGAGGGAGGCGGGGATGTCGGCGTAGAAGTCCTCGACGCTCCGGGCGCCGATGGCGTCGAGCATCGCCCGTTTCACGGCGGGCGCGGAGTTCGGGACGTACGGGTGGGCGTGTGAGGTCCGCTGGTCGTGCGGGGGAGTCGCGGTCATGGGCCGCCTTCCGGGGAGCGCGTGATGATCAAGAACTCGTCGGGCCGTCACGGAAGTTGCTCGGTGCACGCCCCTTGACGCATGGGGCGGGTATTCCGTGTTCTGTATACAGAATTAAGCGCTGTGGCCGCAGGAGGCAAGAGTGCGCAGAGAATTGACCCGCAGAGCACTGCTCGCGGGAACGGGCGCGGCGGCCCTCTCCGCCGCCACGGGATGCGCCACGGGCGGCGTCACCAACCGCGAGGCCGTACGGCTCGCGCCGGGCGCGACGACGCCGGTCAAGGGCGGGATCACCGTGTGGTCCTGGGACTCGGCGGCCGTCGCGCTGACCAGGCTGGCCAAGAAGTTCATGGCCCGGAACCCGGGCACGGCCATCAAGGTCGTCGACATCGGCTACGAGAACGCCGCGGACAAGATGACCGTCGGCCTCCGCGCGGACACCGGGCTCGCGGACGTCGTCACCGTCGACGGCCCCAAGATGTCCGGCTACATCGGCAACTTCCCCCAGGGGATGCACGATCTGACGCCGCTGGTGAAGGGGGTCGCCGACGACTTCGACCAGGCCGCGTGGCAGACCGTGACCTCCGAGGAGGGCCGGGCCTTCGCGCTGCCCTGGGACATCGGCCCGCTCGCCCTCTTCTACCGGCGGGACCTCTTCGACCGCGCCGGAGTCGACGCCGCGTCCCTCAAGACCTGGGACGACTACGTCAAGGCCGGGGCCGCCATCAAGGAGAAGACCGGCGTCAAGCTGCTGATCATGGACCCGGCGGAGGACTCCTTCTTCGCCTGCCTGATGCAGCAGCAGGGCCAGCGCCAGTTCAAGGACGGCAAGGTCGCCCTCGCCACCCCCGAGGCCGTCCGCGCCCTCGAACTCATCAAGGCCATCGGCGACCGGGGCCTCATCCGCTGGGAACGCGGCTGGGACGGCCAGGTCACCGCGACCAAGGAGGGCAAGTCCTCCACCCTGCCGCAGGCGGCCTGGTGGAGCGGCACGCTCACCGCCGAGATGCCCGAGCTGAAGGGCAAGTTCGGCGTCGTCCCGCTGCCCGCCTTCAAGCCCGGCGGCGCCCGCACCTCCAACCAGGGCGGCTCCATGCTCTGCATCCCGGCCCAGAGCAAGAACCCCCGCCTGGCCTGGGCCTTCACCAAATTCCTTCTCACCGACAAGGACAACCAGGTGTCCATGCTCAAGCACGAGGGGCTCTTCCCCGCCTACCTCCCGGCCCTGAAGGACCCGTATCTGAGCGAGCCCCAGGCCTATTACGGCGGCCAGCGGGCCTGGAAGGTCTTCGCCGACCTGGCGCCGCACATCCCGGCCGTCGAGTACAACAAGGACGGCGCGAAGGCCGGAGACATCACGCAGAAGGCCCTCACCGGCGCCGTACTGCGCGGCAACGACCCGAAGCGGCAGCTTCAGGACTCCGCCGAGCAACTGGCGGGCGCCACCGGCCGCGAGACCGTCGCGAGATAGGGCGCCCCGCCATGGCCGTACAGACTCCGACAGCCCCCGTCGTCACCGTCGCCGAGGCGACGGTGACGCGGCGCCGCAGGCCCCGGCTCACGCACCTGCTCTTCACCGGGCCCGCGACCGTCCTCTTCGTCGTCTTCTTCGCCTATCCGCTGGGCGCCAGCTTCTACCAGAGCTTCACCAGCACCGAGAACGGCAAGACCACCTGGGTCGGGCTCGACCAGTACGCGCGGATGTTCCAGGACCCGTCCTTCCTCGACTCCATGGTCAACACGGGGCTCATCCTGATCGTCCAGGTCCCGCTGATGATCGTGCTCGCGCTCATCCTCGCCGTGCTGCTCAACCAGTCCTGGCTGCGCTTCCGCGGCACCTGGCGCGCGGTCTACTTCCTGCCCGCCGTCACCACGCTCGTCGCCTACGCCGTCGTCTTCCAGGTCCTCCTCAAGACCGACGGGGGCCTCGTCAACCAGATCGGCGACGCGCTCGGCTTCGCCCCCGTCGACTGGCTGAACGACCCCACCTGGGCCCGGATCTCCCTCATCGGCTCCATGACCTGGCGCTGGGTCGGCTACAACGCCGTCATCCTGCTCGCCGGGCTCCAGTCCATCGGCCGCGAACAGCACGAGGCCGCGGCCATCGACGGCGCGGGCACGTTCACCACGTACACCAAGGTGATCTTCCCGCAGCTCCGGCCCGTGATCCTCTTCTGCGTGATCACCTCGACGATCGGCACGCTCCAGCTCTTCGACGAGAACTACACCCTCACCCGCGGCGGCCCCGACGACGCCACCCTCACCCCGGTCCTCTACCTCTACAAGGTCGGCTTCCAGCAGATGGACTTCGGCTACGCCGCCGCCATCGCCTGGGTCGTGGTCGCCGTCATCGCGGTGATCTCCTTCCTCCAGTTCCGCTTCTTCGGAAGGGAGAGCAAGCGATGAGCGCGCCCAGCACCCCCAAGGCCACCGCCACCCTCGTGAACCCCGTGCGGGCGGGCCGCTGGCTGCTCCGCCTCGTGCTGCTCGTGGGCGGCGTCGTCAGCCTGATCCCGTTCCTCTGGATGGCCGTCGCCGCCACCCACAAGACCGGCGACCTCTTCCACTCCCCGCCGCCCTTCCTCCCCGGCGGTGAACTCCTGCAGAACCTCCAGCGGCTCCAGGACTCCGTCGGCTTCGGGCGCGTGATGCTCAACAGCCTCGGCATCGCGGTCATCCACACCGTGCTCAGCGCGCTGATCTCCGCGATGTGCGGCTACGGCCTCGCCAAGTTCCGCTTCCGGGGGCGGGGGCTGCTGCTCGGCGCGATCCTCGGCACGATGATGATCCCGCTCCAGGTGCTGCTGGTCCCGCTCTTCCAGATGATGGCCAGCCTCGGCTGGGTGAACACCTACCAGGCGATCATCATCCCGTTCCTGGCCAACTCCTTCGGGATCCTGCTGATGCGCCAGGGCTTCCTGGACTTCCCCGACGAGCTGCTGGAGTCCGCCCGGATCGACGGCTCCGGCGAGCTGCGCACGTTCTACACCGTGGTCCTGCCCTGCGTACGGCCGCAGCTCGGCGCGCTCGTCATCTTCACGTTCATGACGCAGTGGAACAGCTTCATCTGGCCCCTGCTGATGCTCAACACCGAGGACAAGTACACCGTCCCCGTCGCCCTCAACACCCTCACCGGCCTCTCCCGCGTCGACTACTCCGGGCTGATGCTCGGCTCGCTGCTCGCCACGCTCCCGCTGATGATCGTCTTCCTGCTCTTCCAGCGGCAGTTCGTGGCCGGACTGCTCGGCGGAGCCCTGAAAGGTTGAACATGACCACTTCCCCTCACCTCACCCGCGTCCCCGGCCTGCTCTACGGCGGCGACTGGAACCCCGAGCAGTGGCCCGAGACCGTCTGGGCCGAGGACGCCAAGCTCATGCGCGAGGCCGGGGTCACCATGATCACGCTCGGCGTCTTCTCCTGGGCCCGCCTCCGGCCGGGCCCGGAGGAGTGGGACTTCGGCTGGCTCGACCGGCTCCTCGACCTCCTCCACGAGCACGGCGTCGCCGTGGACCTCGCCACCGCGACCGCCTCGCCGCCCGCCTGGCTGGTGCGCGCCCACCCCGGGATCCTGCCGGTCACGGCGGAGGGCGTACGCCTGGAGTTCGGGTCCCGGCAGCACTACTGCCCCTCGTCGCCCGCCTATCGGTCGGCGGCGGCCGAGCTGACCCGGCGGATCGCCGAACGGTACGCGGACCATCCCGCCGTCGCCCTCTGGCACATCCACAACGAGTACGGCGACCACGTCACCGAGTGCTTCTGCGAGGAGTCCGCCGCCGACTTCCGCCGCTGGCTGCGCGCACGGTACGGAACGGTCGAGGCCCTCAACCACGCCTGGGGCACCGCCTTCTGGGCCCAGCGGTACGGCACGTTCGACGAGATCGAGCCCCCGCGCGCCGCGCCGGGCCCGGTCAACCCGACCCAGAACCTCGACTGGCGGCGCTTCTCCTCCGACGCGCTGCTGGAGTGCTACCGGACCGAGAAGGCGGTCCTCGACGAGGTCGCGCCGGGCACGCCGGTCACGACCAACTTCATGTCGATGTTCAAGGCCCTCGACTACTGGAAGTGGGCCGCCGAGGAAGACCTCGTCTCCGACGACGCCTACCCAGACCCCGCCGACCCCCGCGCCCATGTGAACGCCGCCCTCAACTACGACCTGATGCGCTCCCTCAAGGGCGGGAAGCCCTGGCTGCTGATGGAGCAGGCGCCGTCGGCCGTGAGCTGGCGCGAGGTCAACGTCCCCAAACGCCCGGGTCTGCAGCGCCTCTGGTCCCTCCAGGCGCTCGCCCGGGGCGCCGACGGGATCATGTACTTCCAGTGGCGGGCCTCCGTCGCCGGCGCCGAGAAGTACCACAGCGCGCTGCTGCCCCACCGGGGCACGGCCTCGCGCGGCTGGCACGAGACGGTGCGCTTCGGCGAGGAGCTGTCCCGGCTCGGGGAACTGGCGGGCTCGCGCACGTCCGCCCAGGTCGGCATCCTCCTCGACTGGGACTCCTGGTGGGCCCTCGAACTCGACGACCACCCCTCCGCGCGGATGCGCTGGCGCGAGCTGCTCGCCGACTGGTACGCGGCGCTGTGGGAGCGGAACGTCACCGTCGACTTCGTCCACCCCGGCGCGGCGCTGGACGGCTACCGAGTGCTGCTCGCCCCCAACCTCCACCTGGTACGGGCCGAGCACGCCGCCGAGCTGGAACGGTTCGTCGCGGACGGCGGGCACCTGGTCTGCGGCGGCTTCAGCGGCGTCGTGGACGAGCACGACCACATCCACGCGGGCGGGGCGCCGGGCCCCCTGCGGGAGCTGTTGGGTGTGGCGGTGGACGAGTGGTGGCCGATCCCGGACGGCGAGTCCGTGCCGGTCCGCCTGCCCGCCGGCGAGGTGGAGGCGACGGTGTGGAGCGAGTGGCTGGAGACCGTGGAAGACGTGGAGACGGTCGGTACGTACGCGGCCGGCGAGCTCAGCGGCCTTCCGGCGGTCACGCGTCGGGGGCGAGCCTGGTATGTGAGCTGCCACCTGGGTCCTGCTGTCGCCGCCGTTCTGGATACGGTGCTGGACGAGGCCGCGGTAGGGGCTGCCGCCCCATCCGGCGTGGAGGCCACGGTCCGGCGCGGACCGGATGCCGCGTACCTCTTCCTGCTCAACCACGGTTCCGATGCCGTCTCCGTTCCGGTCCCGCCCGGCACGGACCTCGTGTCGGGCAACCCCACGGGCCCCGAACTCCGCCTCCCCCCACTGGCCGCGGCGGTGATCCGCCATCGCCGATAGCAACACCGCCGGGTGCGAGTGCTTAGTGGCTGGCCGCGCAGCTCCCCGCGCCCCTGACTCTCCCTCCGCTCCTGCGGAGCTTGGGAAGTCTGCGCAAGGCGCAGGGTTGGCAAGCGCAGCCCCCCCATGCCGGGTGCCCGCGTACAGGGCCGGGTTCGGGTTGCCCCGGGCTGTGCTTCGCGGGCTGCGGGTGCGTCGTGGCTTGGCGCGCAGTTCCCCGCGCCCCTTAACGGGCAAGCCCAAAAGTCTTGAACCGGTCGCGCCCACGCGGCGGAGCCGCAAATCAAACACAGCCCCGCGCCCCTGAGGGCAAAGGGGCAAGCCCTGATGTCAGCTCGTTGCAAGGAAAGGTGAACCACTCGACATGAGACGTCCTCTCATCGCTTGTGCGGTTGTCGCCGCGCTGCTCGTCCCCGCGACGGGAAGCGCGCAGGCTCGCCCCCCGTCGTCGTACGCCGACGTCCTCGACATGCGCGGCGTCCCCGAGACCGCCCACCCCGGAGGGGAGAAAGAGGAAGACGGCAACCCCGTCAACGTGTTCGCGGACAAGGGCGCCTGGCACGCGTACGCCCTGCCCGACGAGAAGGAGAAGAAGAGCTGGGGAGGATTTGCCGGGCCCCTGTACATCGCGCAGGAGTACCCCTGGTGGCTGAGCGACTCGTTCAGCAAGCTCCGGTTGACCGAGGAGGGAAAGCCGCTGGACCTCGGAGCAGGCGGCAAGCCCGAGTTCACGGCCCTGCCGGGCGTGCTGCGGCAGAGCTACCAGCTGGACGAGAACCTCCGGCTCACCATAGACCTGCGGTACGCGACCGACCGTACGGCGCTCGTACGGGCCCGCGTCAGCAACACCGGAGACGGCACCCGCACCCTCGGCGCCCGCTGGACCGGCAAGATGCTGCGTCCGGCGAAGAAGCCGATGCGGGACGCGCCCTCCCTCAAGGCGACAGAAGGCGGCGTCGGCGTCGACTTCGCGCGCGTACGCGAGACCTGGGACTACCTCACCGACGGCACCGAGCGTTTCGAGGTCCGGCACGCCGAGCCCGTACGGACGAAGGCCGAGAAGGACACGTACCGCACGGACCTCGAACGGCCCCTGCGCGTATACCCGGGCAAGGACGTGTCCCTCGACTGGACCGAGTCGTACACCTTCACCCGTGCCGAGCGGCAGAGGGAGGAGGCGCGGGCCGCGCGGGCGCTCAAGCAGCCCGGCGCGGTCACGGCACGCGGCGAGGAGCGCTGGGACGGCTACGTGCGGAAGGCGACGCGCGGCGTCCCCGCCGACCGGCGGCGCCTCGCGGTGAAGTCCGTGGAGACGCTGATCACCAACTGGCGGAGCGCGGCGGGGATGCTGCGGCACGACGGGGTGACGCCGTCGGTCTCCGACAAGTGGTTCGCGGGCGGCTTCTGGGCCTGGGACTCGTGGAAGCAGGCCGTGGGCACGGCGCGCTTCGCGCCGGGGCTGGCGAAGGACCAGATCCGGTCGATGTTCGACCACCAGGTACGCCCCGGAGACAAGGACCGCCCGCAGGACGCGGGCATGGTGCCCGACGCCGTCTTCTACAACGACCAGGAGCACGACGGCGGCAACTGGAACGAGCGGAACTCCAAGCCGCCGCTCGCCGCGTGGGCGGTGTGGGAGATCTACCGGCAGACGGGCGACCGCGCGTTCCTGCGCGAGATGTACCCGAAGCTGACCGCGTACCAGGAGTGGTGGTACCGCAACCGGGACCACGACCGCGACGGCCTCGCCGAGTACGGCGCGACGATCGACCCCGCCAACAAGACGCCCGAGGACGCCCGGCTGGCGGCGGCCTGGGAGAGCGGCATGGACAACGCGCCCCGCTTCGACGCGAAGCTCGGCACGAAGGCGCTGCCCAACACCGGCCCCGGCGGGAAGAAGCTGGGCTTCTCCATCAACCAGGAGTCCGTCGACCTGAACGCCTATCTCGCCGCCGACCAGGGCTATATCGCCCGGATCGCGGGCGCTTCCGGGCACGGCGGCGAGGCCGCTTCCTGGCGTACCCGCGCCGCGAAGACGCACCGCGCGGTACGGGAGTCGATGTACGACCCGGAGACGGGCTGGTTCCACGACACCTCGCTCGGCGGCGAGCGGCTCGTCGCGCGCGGGCGCGGCATCGAGGGCGCGATCCCGCTCTGGACGGGCACCGCGAGCCGGGACCAGGCCCGGCAGGCGCGGAAGCTCCTCGTCTCGCCGGACGAGTTCGCGACGAAGGTCCCGTTCCCGACGGTCGCCAAGAGTTCGCCGTACTTCGCGCCCACGAAGTACTGGCGGGGCCCGGTCTGGCTCGACCAGGCGTACTACGCGGCGGAGGGCCTGCGCCGGTACGGCTACGGGCGTGACGCGCGGGAGCTGATGTCCCGGCTGATCGGCGCGACGGGCGTGGGATCCACGACGGACCCGATCCGCGAGAACTACGACCCGACGACGGGCAAGGGGCTCAACGCCGCCAACTTCTCCTGGTCGGCGGCGCTGCTCCTGCCCCTGCTGTAGCCGTCCGGGCCGTCAGTCCAGGACCGCCGTGGCCTCGACCTCGACCAGGTGCTCGGGCACGTCGAGCGCCGCGGCGCCCAGGAGGGTGCCCGGCGGGACCGGGGTGACGCCCAGTTTCGCGGCGGCGCGGGCGACGCCGTCCGCGAAGAGGGGCATCTTGTCGGGGGTCCAGTCGACGACGTGGACGGTCAGCTTCACGACGTCGTCGAAGGTGCCCCCGACCCCGGCCAGGGCCGTCGCGACGTTGAGATAGCACTGCTCGACCTGCGCGGCGAGGTCGCCCTCGCCGACGGTGACGCCGTCGGCGTCCCAGGAGACCTGCCCGGCGACGAAGACCAGCCGGGTGCCCGTCGCGACGGCCACCTGACGGTAGGCGTCGACCTTCGGCAGCCCGTCGGGGTTCACCAGGGTGATGGACATGCGCTTCCCTCGTTCATCGGCTCGTAGTCACTTGTGGTTACTCGGGAACCGTAGGAGAGTGGCCGCTGACATGGAAGAACGCACTTTTCAGTGACTGGGGAACCTCATGGTGACCAAGCAGGTCAGAGGCGGGAAGCCCGACGCGGCCGACGCGGATCTGACGCGGGCGGACTCGCTGGCCCGCGAGATCTTCTCGGACGTCGCCAACAAGTGGGCGTTCCTGATCATCGAGGCGCTGGGCGAGCGCACCCTGCGCTTCGGCGAGGTGCGCGACGAGATCGAGGGCATCAGCCACAAGATGCTCACCCAGAACCTGCGGATGCTGGAGCACAACGGCCTCGTCGAGCGGACCGTGCACCCCACCGTCCCGCCCCGGGTCGAGTACACCCTGACCGAACCGGGGCGGGGCCTGCGGGCGACGGTGGACGGCATGTGCGCCTGGACCCACCGCTACCTCGCCGACATCGAGGCCGCGCGCGGCCGTTACAGCACGAACCCTTCCGGGAACGGGTCGTCCGGGTCCAGCAGGTAGTTGGCCGTCCCGGTGATCCACGCGCGGCCCGAGAACTCGGGGACGACCGCCGGGAGGCCGCCCACCTCGCTCGTGCCCACCAGGTTTCCGGTGAAGCGGGTGCCGATGAACGACTCGTTCACGAACTCGTCGCCCAGGGCCAGTTCGCCGCGCGCGTGCAGCTGCGCCATGCGCGCGGACGTGCCCGTACCGCAGGGCGAACGGTCGAACCAGCCCGGGTGGATCGCCATCGCGTTCCGCGAGTGCTTCGCCGTGGAACCCGGGGCCAGGAACTGGACGTGCTTGCAGCCGCCGATCGCCGGGTCGGCGGGGTGCACCGGCCGGTTGTGCTCGTTGACGGCGTCCATGAGCGCGAGGCCGGCGCGCAGGATCTCGTCCTTGCGGGAACGGTCGAAGGGCAGGCCCAGATCGGCGAGTTCGGCGATCGCGTAGAAATTGCCGCCGTACGCCATGTCGTAACGGACGTCGCCGAAGCCCGGCACGGGGACGACCGCGTCCAGCTCCAGCGCGAACGCGTCGACGTTCCGCAGCGTGACGCGCTCCGCGACCCCGTCCCGCACCGCCACCCTGGCCTCCACCAGCCCGGCGGGGGTGTCCAGCCGGACGACGGTCTCGGGCTCGCGGACCTCGACCATGCCCGTCTCCACGAGCACCGTCGCCACGCCGATCGTGCCGTGCCCGCACATCGGGAGGAAGCCGCTGACCTCGACGTAGACCACGCCCCAGTCCGCGTCCTCGCGCAGCGGCGGCTGGAGGAGGGCGCCGCTCATCGCGGGGTGGCCGCGCGGCTCGTCCACCAGGAAGCGGCGCAGGCCGTCGAGGTGCTCGACCGCGTAGAGCCTGCGCTCGGCCGCCGTCGCGCCCGGGATCGGGGCGACGCCGCCGGTGACCACGCGCGTCGGCATGCCCTCGGTGTGCGAGTCGACGGCGCTGAGCGTACGGACGGACCTCATCGGCCGCCGCCCTCCCGCAGGCTGGCGATGGCCTGCTTCATCGCGGCCTCGACCTGCGCCCGGTGGTCGGGGACGAGCGGGCCGCGCGGCGGGCGGCACGGGCCGCCGTACCGGCCGACCAGCTCCATGCCCAGCTTGATGGCCTGCACGAACTCCGTGCGCGAGTCCCAGCGGAAGGCCGCCACCAGCGGCTCGTACAGCGCGCGGGCCTCCGCGAGGCGCCCCGTCGTGGCCAGCTCGTAGAGCCGGGCCGACTCCGCGGGGAAGACGTTCGGGAACCCGGCGAACCAGCCCGTCGCGCCCATCAGCAGGCTCTCCAGCACCACGTCGTCGGCGCCGCTGATCACGGCCAGGTCCGGGGCCTTCTCGCGGATCTCCAGGACGCGGCGGACGTCGCCGGAGAACTCCTTGACCGCGACGACGTTGTCGATCTGCGCCAGCTCGGCGAGCAGGTCGGGGGTCAGGTCGACCTTGGTGTCGAGCGGGTTGTTGTACGCCATCACGGGCAGGCCGACCGCGGCGACGCGCTCGTAGTGCTCCACGATCTCGCCCCTGTTGGCCCGGTAGAGCGTCGGCGGCAGGCACAGCACGCCGTCCGCGCCGTCCTCGGCGGCGGCCTCCGCCCAGCGCACGGCCTGGTGCCAGCCCACGCCGTGCACGCCGAGCACGACCGTGCCGGAGCCGTCGCCCGTACCGCGCACCGCCTCGATCGCGGTACGGCCCACGGCGCGGCGCTCCTCGTCGGTGAGCGACGAGTACTCGCCCAGCGAGCCGTTGGGCCCGACGCCCGCACAGCCGCTCTCCACCAGCCAGCGGCAGTGCTCCGCGAACCGGTCGTGGTCGACCGCGAGTCCGGCGGGCGCCGCCGGGTCCGGACGGTAGGGAAGCGGGGTGGCCACGACCACGCCGCCCAGCGCATTGCTCTGCATCAGACACTCTCCTCAGATGAAGGCCCGTGCCATGGGCGGGCCTCGGGCTCGGGTACGGCCTCGGACTCGGGTACGGGCTCGGACACAGGCTCGGGTTCGCGGGCCAGCTCCCCCAGCCGAATGGGCTGCGCGACAGGCCGCCGGTACGGAACGAAGTCCTCCTGGGCGTCGGGTTTCCGCCCGGGCCCCGTGCCGGGCCCCGCACCAGGACCGCGCAGCCGGGCCGTCAGTTCCGCCACCGTCCGGCCGCAGACGCGGCCCTGGCAGGGGCCGAGGCCCGCTCGGGTGACGAGCTTGGCGACGCGGGGGTCGCCGGTGGCGGGGGCGGTGACGGCGGCGCGGAGTGCGCCGTACGTCGTCTCCTCGCAGCGGCACACCACGGTCGCCGCGCGCAGCCAGCCCTCGTCGCCGGACCAGCCCGGGCCGATGGGGTGGGCGCGGGCGAGGCGGTGGGCGAAGGCGCGGCCCTGGGCGCGGGCGCGGCGCAGGGGGCCCAGTTTCCGGGCCCGTGGGTCGCCGCCGCCCGCGAGCCAGCCCGCGAGGGCGCCCTCGGCACGGGCGGCCGGGGCACCGGCGATGCCGGTGATCTCCCCTGCCGCGTACACGCCGGGTGCCCCGGCGCGCTGGTCGCCGTCGACCGCGACGAAACCGTTCCGCAGGGCGCAGCCCGCCGCGAGCGGCAGTTCGAGCTGCGGGGTGAAGCCGTGGCCGACGCAGACCGCGTCGACGGGGACGGTGCGTTCGGTGCCGGGCACCACGGACCAGTCGGGGCGGAGCGCCGCCGTCACCGCCTCCTCGACGCGCCCGTCGCCGCGCACCTCGACGACCGTACGGCCCACGCGGAGCGGCACCCGGTGGCGGGCCAGCAGCGCGGCGTAGCACGCGAGTTCGGCGCTCTTGCCGCCCGCGGCGCCCAGCTCCCAGGGGCGTGCGGACCAGCCGCGGGCGAGGGTGGAGGTCGCGTTGGCCTCGCACACCTCCCGTACGCGCGCACCCGCCGCCAGCAGTGAGGCGGCCACCGGCAGCAGGAACGGGCCCGTGCCCGCGACCAGCACCCGTGCGCCGACCGCGACGCCCTCGCCCTTCGCCAGCGCCTGCGCCGCGCCCGCCGTGACCACGCCGGGCAGCTCCCAGCCGGGGAAGGGCAGCACACGGTCGTACGCGCCCGGCGCGAGGACCAGCGCGTCCGCGTCCAGCACGGAACGGGGGCGGTCCGCGCCGTCGGCGGGGCCGCGCAGCACATGGACCAGGGGCGGACGCTCCTCTTCGTCCCGCCGCTCCAGCGCCCACACCGCCGTCTCCGCGAGCCACGCGCAGCGCGGGTGCGCCAGCACCCGGGCCCGGCGCCGCGCGAACGCGGGCGGGCCCGGCTCGCCGGGCGGCCTGCGGTGGTACTGGCCGCCGGGCCGCTCCTCCCCGTCGACGAGCGTCACCCGCGCCCCGGCGGCGAGCGCCCCGTCCGCCGCCGCAAGCCCGCCTGGCCCGGCCCCGACGACCACCACGTGCGGCTGCCCGTTCACGAGGCCCTCGACTGGGTGGTGATCTCGTCGCCCTCCTGGGCCGTGCGGCGGCAGGCGCGGACGTCGCGTTGGCCGTTGACGGTGACGAGGCAGTCGAAGCAGACGCCGATGCCGCAGAACACGCCGCGCGGCGCGCCCGAGGGGCCGTGCCGCCAGGCGTTCCGGCCGGAGGCCAGCAGCACTCCGGCGATGCTCTGGCCGGGATTCCCGGCCACCGGCTCGCCGTCCACGGACAGGGTGATCCTGGATGTCACGCGTGCTCCTCCTCTTTTCCGTCGGCGTCCGTGACCGCCGGGCGGTCCACGCGGAACGGCGCCGGGTCCAGCGACGGCTGACGCCCCGTCACCAGCTCGGCCAGCAGCAGCCCGGTGCCCGCCGACAGGCCGATGCCCGCGCCCTCGTGGCCTGTCGCGTGCCAGAGGCCCGGCAGCCGGGGGTCGGCGCCGATGACGGGCAGATGGTCGGGCACGTACGGCCGGAAGCCGCCGTACGCGCGCATCACCGGCACTCCGGCCAGCGAGGGGAAGAGCCGCAGCGCCTTGCGGGCGACGGCGGAGAGCGCCTCCGGGCGCAGCCGCGCGTCGAAGCCGACGCGGCGCCGCGAGGAGCCGATCAGCACGGAGCCCGCGAGGGTGGACTCGACCACGGCGGAGGTCTGCAGGTCCTCCGCGCTGCTGCCGACGGCGCCGACGTAGTCCGCGTCGTAGACCTTGTGGAAGACGGTGGGCGGCAGGGGCGAGGTCACCAGGACGTCGCCGCGCCGGGGCTCGACGTGGACGGGCGCGCCGAGCAGCGCGCCGAGGCGGCCCGCCCAGGGACCGGCCGCGTTGACGAACAGGTCGCCGCCGAGGGTGCCTTCGCCTGTGGCGTCCCTGTGGCGTACGCCCGTGAGGCAGCCGTCGCGCACGACGGCGCCGGTGATCTCGCAGCCGGTGCGCAGCTCCGCGCCCCGGTCCAGCGCGTCGGCGAGCAGCGCCGCCGCCGCTCCGGCGGGCTGCACCTGCGCGTCGTCGGGGTAGTGGACGGCGGCGGTGTGCGCCGGGGTGAGGTGGGGCTCGGCGGCCAGCAGGGCCGCGGAGCCGAGCCGTTCGGCCCGTACGCCCGCGGCGCGCTGCTCGTCGGCGAAGCCGGAGAGCGCCCGCGCGCCCTCGTCGGTGGTGGCCACGACGATGCCGCCCTTGGGGATCCACTCGGCTGCCGCGGCCCGCTCCGGGTGCCGCTGCCCGATCTCGGCCAGCGCATCGGGCCACAACCGGCGGGAGAGCACGGCGAGTTCGAGCTCGGGGCCCGGGCCCTTGTCGGAGACCAGGATGTTGCCCTCGCCGTGCGAGCTGGTCGCGCCCGCGGGGCCGCCCCGGTCCACGACGACGACCTCGAAGCCCGCGCGGGCCAGCTCGCGGGCGCAGGCGGCGCCGACGATCCCGGCGCCCAGCACCACCGCCCGCGATCGGTACACCGAACCCCTCCGCCCTCGGTACGTGTTTTGTAAAGCGAACGCCGTGAGGCTACGAGCGGGCACCGAGAGGTGTCAACAGTGCGGCGCGGCAGGCCGACCGCGGCGCGTCGCCTCGTAGTTCAGGAAGAGCACGGAGCGGACCGGTCCGTCCAGCGCGACGTAGCTGTGGGGGAGCGCGGCATCGAAGGCCACGTAGTCCCCGGCGCCCAGCTCGGTCTCGTGTCCGTCGACCGTGACGCCGAGGCGGCCCTCCTGGACGACGGTGTGTTCGCGGCCCGCGTGCCCGAGCGAGTCCTGCCGCGAGTCGGCGCGCACCCGCTGGTCGTAGATCTCGAAGATCATGCCGCCCGCCTCCACGGTCTGCAGCGGGCGCAGGTCCACGCCCGCGCCGCTGAGCACCTCGGACTCGGCGCCGCGCACCACCGTCAGCCCCTCGGGCTGCCGTCGCTCCAGCAGCTCGGAGATGGGCAGCTCCAGTGCGCGCGAGAGGCTGAACACCGTCTCGATCGTGGGGTTTCCGCCGCCCGCCTCGACCTGCGAGAGCGTCGCCTTGCTGATCCCGGAGAGCCGGGCCAGCTCGGACAGCGACACCCCCTTGCGGCCCCGGGCCCACTTCACGTTCGCGGCCAGCGTCTCCCTGACAGGGCCGTCCTGGGGGTCCACACGTGCTCCTTCGCCGTCACTGAGATCGTTCGGTTTACCGTACACCGCGGGCGGGGTTGCCGTGTTCGGTATCACGAACGCGCACGCGCACAGGCCGTGGCCCCCGGCGCGGAAGCCGGGGGCCACGGTGCGATGGTGCGGGACTCGCCGGACTCAGCAGGAGCCGCTGGCGCAGGCGTCGAGCCAGGCGTTCCAGTCCTGGTCGTAGCTGGTGCCGATGGTCTCCTTGAGGTGCTTGCGGGCGGCGTCCCAGTCACCGGCGCGGTAGGAACCGAGCACGGTGACCACGTCGTCCGGGTGCTTCTCCATCATGTAGCGCACGGCCAGGTAGCCCCAGCGGTACGTACGGTTGGTGTCGGTGTTCTCGTACGTGGTGTCGAAGAGCGTGCTCAGCGGGTACGTCTTGTTCTTGGCCTCCTCGATGGCCTCCGTGTAGGGGAGCTTGCGGTACGAGTACGAGACGTACTCCGCGAAGCCCTCGATCCACCAGATGGTCGGGGTCGAGACCCCGGCCTCGAAGTCGCCGTACATGTTGAAGCGGCCGTCGAGGTAGTGCGTGTACTCGTGGTTCAGGTTCCAGATCGCGAACTTGTCGCCGTCCGGCCGCTCGTAGGCGATGAACCGGGGCAGGTTGCCCTCCTTGGAGGGGTCGCCCTCCAGGTACATGCCGCCGTTGTTGGTGTCGATGCCGAAGATGACCCCGGCGTAGGTCTGGTAGTCCGTGCTGGAGTCGAAGACCACGACCTCGATCTTGGTGTTCTTGTCGTCCTTGACCGGGCCGTTGTCCTTGGCGACCTCGTGGAAGTACGCGTCCTGGCCGTTGAGGCTCTTGCAGGCGTAGTCGAAGTTGCCCGCGTCCATGCCCTGGGCGTTGATCGAGATGCTGTCGCTGCAGGAGTTCTTGTCCTTGAGGACCGCTTCCTTCAGCCGCTTCTGCAGGTCGCAGACGCCGTAGAACTCGCAGTTGGCCTTGTCGTACGCGTCGGCCATCTCCGCCACGCCGACCCACAGCGCAGCGGTCTTCCCGGTCATCTCGCTGACGCCGAGCAGGTCCTTCATCAGCGGGCTCACCTTGTCCTTGAGCGCCGCGTGCTGGACGAAACGGCCCATCTCCCGGCCCGCGTTGGACGCGAGGTAGGACTGCTCACCGCCGAGCAGGTCGAGGTGGTCCTTGGCGAACTTGTTCAGGGTGTCGAGGACGCTCGGGTCGCTCTCGACGGCCTTGACGAAGTCCGGCATCTGATGCCCGCGCCACAGCACCGTGTAGACGTTGTTGACGGCGTTGAGCATCCACCACTTGTCGTTGTACGAGCTGTCGTAACCCTCCAGCATCCGCTTGACGATCTTGAGGTAACGGCCGTTCTCCTCGGCGCTGTCGATCAGGGTGATCGCCTCGGCCAGGGTCTCGCCGTTGGCGTCCGTCACGTCCTTGGAGTGCTCCGAGGCGAAGAACGCGTCCAGGCCGCCCTGGATCGCGGACTTCAGCTCGGGGCCGTACTCGCCCACGTCCGGCTCGTTGTACCAGTGCACGTAGTAACCGGCCCGCAGGAACAGCACGATCTGCGGCATGCCGGTGCTGCCGTCGCCCGGGTAGGCGGCGGAGCCGTCCCGCAGGGCGTTGGCGACCGTGATCATCTGCTCCTGGCGGAACGCGCCCTTCGCGTCGCCGCCGGTGAGACTGAAGAGCGTGTTGATGCACTCGGTCGTGGACGAGGTGATCTGCTTGACCAGCGCGTCGCCGGTCTGCGCGAAGTCGCCCGGCGAACAGGCCGCCCTGGCCTTCGCCTTCCCCTTCTTCTCGGCCTTCTTCTCGGCGGCGAGCATCGAGGGCCGCTTGTGGCTGGGCGCGGCCGTCGGGGTGTCGTAATCCTGCTTGAGCGCGTCCTTCGAGGCGGGCAGCGGCGGGCGCTCCTTCGCCTTGAGCCGCTCACCGCGTACGTGCTCCGCCTCCGCGGGGGCGTCCGAGTTGCGGGGTGCGATGCCCTCGGCGCCCTGTGCCGAGCTCTTCGCCCGGTCGCCGGGGGCCGCCTGTGCGGTGTCGCCGCCGTCGAACTGGACGGCTCCGACACCCAGCGCGACCGCGAGGGTGCCGGCGCACAGACTGCGTATGAGACGTGCGCGCAACGAGCTTCTTCGATCGTTCCGGCTCATCCTGCTTCTCCTGTGGGGGATTTCGATTCCTGTCGCGGACGCACGGGTGTTCTTGTTGTGTGCACGTCCACGTTGGCGGCAGTACAATTTCACACATCACATGTCATGCGGAAGACTCGTGAAGGACCGGGATTCCGGGGGAGTGATCGACGGGGTCCCGGCTAGACTCGGCGTGGATCACACCCGAGGAGCAGCGCGCCCATGACCGCAGAACGCCCGCTGAAGCTGCCCGCCGTGCCGGACCGGCTCAGCATTCGCGACCACGTCGCGCACGCCCTGCGTGCCGCGCTCATCGCGGGGGAGCTGCGCCCCGGGTCCGTGTACTCGGCGCCGCACCTGGCGGCCCAGTTCGGCGTCTCGGCGACGCCCGTGCGCGAGGCGATGCTCGACCTCACCCGCGAGGGCATGGTCGAGCCGGTGCGCAACAAGGGCTTCCGCGTCACGGAGCTCTCCGAGCGGGACCTCGCCGAGTACGTCGCGATCCGCGAGCTGATCGAGGTGCCGACGGTCGGGCAGGTCGCCCGCTCCGGCGACCCGGAGAAGCTGGAGGAACTGCGCCCCGTCACCCGCGAGATCGTCGCGGCGGCGCGGGCGGGCGACCTCGTGGGCTTCCTGGAGGCCGACCGCCGCTTCCACATGGCCCTGCTCGAACTCGCGGGCAACCGCCGCCTGGTGGAGGTCGTCGGCGAACTGCGCGGCCACTCCCGGCTCTACGGGCTCGCGGGGCTCGCCGAGAGCGGCCAGCTCATGGAGTCGGCCGAGGAGCACGAGGTGCTGCTCGATCTTGCGTTGGCGCGCGATGCCGAGGGGGCTGAGCGCCGCATGCGCCTCCACCTGGGTCGCCTGCGCTCCCAATGGGAGCCGGACGCCTGACCCCGCCCCTCTACGCGGGTGCCCGGCGTGCCGGGGCCGACTTCGGGTTGCCCCGCGCTGCGCTTCGCGGCCTGCGAGCGCGTAGTGCCTTCCCGCACAGTTCCCCGCGCCCCTAACGGGACAGGTCTGCTTCTCCCTCCGCCCCTGCGAAGCTTGGGAAGTCTGCGCAAGGCGCAGGGTTGGCAAGCGCAGCCCTCTGCGCCGGGTGCCCCGCGTACAGAGCCGGGTTCGGGGTGCCCCGGGCTGTGCTTCGCGGACTGCGAGTGCGTCGTGGCTTGGCGCGCAGTTCCCCGCGCCCCTGATCGGGCAAGCCCAAAAGTCTTGGACCGGTCGCGCCCACGCGGCGGAGCCGCAAAACAAACACAGCCCCGCGCCCCTGAGGGGGCAAGCCCAAAAGTCTTGGACCCGTCGCGCCCCTGCGGCGGAGCCGCGCATCAGACACAGCCCCGCGCCCCTGAGGGAGAAGGCGCAAGCCCCGAGGTGTCGTGACCGGTCGCGCCCCCGCGGCGGAGCCGCGCATCAAGCACAGCCCCGCGCCCTGAGGGAGAAGGCGCAAGCCCCGAAGTGTGGTGACCGGTCGCGCCCACGCGGCGGAGCCGCACAGCAAGCACAGCCCCGTGCCCCTAAAGGGGCAAGCCTCCACGTCGCGGAGCCGTAAAACGAACATGGGCTCGCGCCCCTGAAAGGGCAGGCTCCTCAGGGGCGTGAGGTCTGGTCCGGCGGGGTTGGGCGGAGGGCTTCGCGGATGCTCGTGAAGCTGTCGGCCGCATGGCCCGCCTCCGCGGCCCGCCGGAACAGGGCAAGCACCGCCTCCGGAAGCGCCGGGTCCACGCCCGCCGCGCGCGCCGTGTCCGTCACGTGCTCCACGCTGGCCACGCCCATGGCGAGCCGCTCCACGTCCCCTTCGATGTTCCCGGCGGCGAGGCGCGGCGTGTAGAAGCGGAAGAAGAAGGGCAGTGAGGCCGCCGTGTCCACCGCGTCCTCCAGCAGTTCCTCCGCCGTGACGCCGTACGCCTCGGCCACCGCCACCGAGTGCAGCCAGGCCGTCATGCTCGTCCAGAACAGATCCATCTGGACCTGGTAGTGGAGCGCCGCGCGGCCCTGGTCCTCGCCCCGGTACTCGATCCTGCTGAGCACCTCCAGCGCGCTCCGGTGCTCCTCGACCAGCTCCTTCGGGCCGCTGTAGTACGCGTAGCCCTCCGGCGTCCCGACCTGCGTGGGCGAGACCGCGACTCCGGCGGTCAGATAGCGGGCGCCGTGCCCGGTCGCCCACTGGGCGGCCTCGCGCGCCCGCTGCGGGGTGTCCGAGCTGAGGTTGGCGACGGTCCTGCCGCGCAGCGCCTCGGCCGCCGGGCCGAGCAGGTCGTACATCGCGGCGCAGTCGGTGAGGCTGAGGACCACCAACTCGTTGGCGCTCAGGGCCTCTTCGGCCGAGGAGGCGAGCACCGCGCCCTCGGCGACCAGCGGTTCGGCCTTGCTGAGGGTCCGGTTCCAGACGGTGACCGCGTACCCCTTGCCCAGGTACGCCCGCACCATCGCCTGTCCCATCGGGCCCAGCCCGATGACCGTCACCGACTTGTTCTTCGCGTTCATCCTGTGTCTCCCCGAGAAACGGTCCCACTAAAACGAGCGCTCTATTTAGCGCCGCGGATCAACGTAGCACGGCTCTAGAACGAACGCTCTATCCGATAGGCTCACCCCCGTGACCAGTCAGACGAAGGCAGCGGATGCCCCCGGCACCCGGGACCGCGTCGTCCGCGCGGCCTCGCTGCTGATGCAGCGGCAGGGGTACGCGGGCACCGGGATCAAGCAGATCGCCCAGGAGGCGCGGGCCACGCTCGGCTCCGTCTACCACTTCTTCCCGGGCGGGAAGCAGGAGCTGGCGGTCGCCGCGATCCAGCACGGCGACCGGGAGTTCGCCGAGGCGCTGAGTGAAGCGCTCGGCGCGCACGACGATCCGGCCGAGGCCCTCACCGCGCTGTGCCGCACCCTGGCCGACGGGCTGTCCGCGTCCGACTGGGCCGACGGCTGCCCCGTCACCACCACCGCGCTCGGCACGGCGGGCCGTGCGCCCGACATCCAGGCGGCGGCCGCCGAGGCGTTCGCGCGCTGGCGGGAGCTGGTCGAGCAGAAGCTGCGCGCCTCCGGCATCGGCGCACACGACGCGCGGGACCTCGCGCACACGGTCATCAGCACGCTGGAAGGGGCCGAGCTGGCGGCCCAGGTCTCCCGCAGCGAGCGGCCGTTGACCGCGGCAGCACACCATCTCGGCCGGTTGCTCTCCCTGTACCGGTGAGGGCCCGCCGCCCGGCGGTTCCTGGCCCCCTCACGGGGCTCAAGGAACCTGGGGAGTCGTCTCGTTCGGGTCCGCGAATGCGGTGGCGGTCATGGCTGGGGCTTCGGGCCGGGCGGTGCGCAGGGCGCGGGACGGGTGGGCGATGGCGCGGGTGGAGGGGCCTTCCTCGGCCTCGGAGAGGCGGTGCATCTCCTGGGCGCTCTGCATCAGTTGGCGTGCCAGGTCGTGGTCCCCCTCGGCCCAGGCGATCTTTGCCGCCAGGCGATGGGCGTAGGCGAGCGTGGGGGGATCGCCGAGCGGGGCGAAGCGGTCGAGTGCCAGGTGCGCGTGACGGGCGGCCTTTTCCGGCTCACCGGCCTTGCGCAGTGCCTCCGCTGCGGACGCGTGCGCGTGTGCGGCGCCCTCCCGGTCGCCTCGTTCGTCGAGGAGCCGGGCGGCCGTGCGGGCGAGGTCCGACGCCTCGGGGTACCGGCCGACGTAGATGTGCAGTGCGGCCTGGCCGACCAGGCACTCCGCCAGCGACTCCGTGTCGTCCGACTCTTCGAGGCAGGCGCGGGCGTCGGCCTGGAACTCCATGGCCTCCTCGACCAGACCGGCGGCCATGGCGCGCTGGGCGAGTCCCGTCAGCAGTTGCCCGCGGTCGGCCACGTCGCCGGACGAGGCGTGAGCCGCACGGGCGGCGCTGTGGAGTTCCTCGGCCGAATCGTTTCGGGCCGCGGGGAAACGGGCTTCCGGGGGCCGTTGCCAGGTGCCGGTCCCCCCGCCCAGCAGGGCCAGGCAGCTGCGGGCCCGGGCCATGGCCGGGCCGTCGTGCCGGGAAGTGGCGTGCAGATGGGCGGCATCCGCCTCCTCCCGCGCCTCCTGGAACCGCCGCTCCTCGGCGAGGGATTCGGCGATCTCGCAGCTCAGCTCGGTCGCGAGGTGCCAGCCGTCCTCGCGTGCCGCCCGTGCCGCCGCGCGCAGCTCGGCCGACGCGGCGCGCCGCCAGGTGTCCTGGACGCCGCTGCGTCCACGTGCGTCGCGCAGCGCACCGCGCAGGTGCAGGTAGAGCCGCGTACGTCGCGGCGCCCCCGCCTCCGCCACCCGCGCTTCCGTCTCGGCCTCCGCCAGGTGGGCGTAGTCGCGGTAGAGGCCGTGGAAGGTGTAGCGGCCGTCCGTGCGCTGCAGCAGGCCCGCGTCCACCAGCTCCTCCAGTTTCAGCCCGCAGATGCCCGGCGGCATCCGGCTGACGGCGGCGGCCGAGTGGCGGTCGAAGTCGGGACCGGGGTGGCCCGCGCAGTCGTGCAGCAGGGTCTTCTGGGGCGCGGTGAGCGCTTCGTAGGAGGCCGTGAACGCGGTACGTACCCGTTCGTCGTCGGCGGGAAAGTGCTGCAACGGTCTTTCCGACTCCCGCATCACATCCAGCAGCACGTCGGTCGGAGTGCGCCGCAGCCGGTCGGCGACCAGTCGCAGGGCCAGCGGGACGCAGCTCAGCAGCCGGGCGATCTCGGCAAGCTCCCTGCCGTGCTTGGCGATGCCGCTGAGGTCCCGCAGCATCGCCACCGCGTGGTCGATACGCAGCGGTGCCAGCGGGTACCGCCGGGCGGAGACCCCGGGGAGCGACGAACGGCTGGTCACCAGGACCAGCGAATCCGGTGCGGCCGTCACCGCCCGGGTGACTTCCTCGGCCTCGTCCACGTCGTCGAGCAGCACGACGGGTGTCCCGGCGGAGCCGACAGCACCCTCCGGTGTCAGCGCCCGGTACATCTCGGCCACCAACGCCGACTTGCCCACCCCCGGTGGCCCGTGCACCACCAGCGCGCCGGGTCCACCGGCCGCCGCGCCGGTCAGATCCCGCAGCTCCCGGTCACGGCCGAAGAGCCGCTCGGGCGGGGCGGGAACGCCGAGGCCCTGCCCGCCACCCGGCAGCGGCGCGTGCGACGGGAACGCGGGGTTGCGGAAGATGGCGATGCGCTCACCCGAGTTGTGCGCCCCGAGCTGCGGATGCTGCGGCTGGTCGCGGGTGCCCAGCTCCTGCTGCAACCGGC
Organism: Streptomyces sp. NPDC048172; assembly: GCF_043202595.1. Taxonomy (NCBI): domain Bacteria; kingdom Bacillati; phylum Actinomycetota; class Actinomycetes; order Kitasatosporales; family Streptomycetaceae; genus Streptomyces; species Streptomyces sp. NPDC048172. Next base: position 702,141 of record NZ_JBIDAT010000005.1, on the reverse strand, counting down.
CGTGCAGAGTGCCGAAGTCGAGCACAGGGCCCGCATCGGGCAGTCCCTCCCGCAGGATGCCGAGCAGCGCGCCGGTGAAGGCGGACAGCTCCTGATCGGGCAGGCAGAAGGCGATCTCGGTCGCCGCGCTGGAGGTGAGCACGCAGACGCCGTCGATGTCGGACACCTGCTGGAGCAGCTTCTCGGGCGGCCGGCCCATGCTCCCCTCCACGGCGGCGCCGCTGAAGCAGCAGTCCAGGACGACCGCGCACTTCAGGCCGCGTCGCCGGTGCGCCGCCCGCACCTCGTCGCGGATATGGGCGTACGGCAACGAGCGCCACATCTGGTGATCGTTGGAGTCGTGCAGGGCGAGGTGCAGCTCGGTCGGCCGGTCGGGGTGGAGCAGTCCGTGTCCCGCGTAGTAGATCAGCAGGGTGTCGGTGGCCTGGTGCGCGGCGCTGTCGATGGCCTGCATGACCGAACCGAGCCCGGCCTCCGGACCGAGCACCGTGCAGTCCTGCTCGGCCAGCCCCCATACGGCGTCGTCGCACAGCGTTTCACGCAGCGACGCGATGTTCCGCCGGACCGCGGGCAGTTGGGCGAGACCGGCGCCCTCCGCGTAATGGTGGACGCCGATGAGAACCGCCCGGGAGGCCGCCCGGTCGGAGAGTCCGGTGCTCATACGCCGCCCTGCTCGGGCGTCCGCTCCTGCTCGGAGGTCCGTCCCTGCTCGGGCGTCCGCACCTGCGCGGGCGGTTGCCCCTGGTGGGCGGCCGGGGCCGGTGGCCCACCCCGCTCTCCGCGTGCCCGGAGCACTCTCAGCACCTCGTCCGCGGTGCCCTCCACGACGGCCCCGTCGCTCTCCACGACCCGCACCGTGGGAGGACGCGCACCCACCGGGCGCCGCCAGGCGGCGACGGAGACCAGCAGGCTCGTCAGCGCGACGGCGCTGTCGGCGAGCGCGGTGACCGTGTCGAGGCCGCCCATGGCCCCCGACGGTTCGCCGGACCGGGACCCGGGCGCGAGCCCGATCTCCGCACCGGATCCGGCGACTCCGGGATCGCGCCGGAGCCAGCCTGCCAGCGCACCGGCGCCCGCGGCGCCTCCGACGCCGATCCGTACCTCAACCATCGACGACTCCGTATTCTGTGGCGCGCGCTCCCGGCGCCGATCCCTGCGCTCAGGCCCCATCTGCCCCACAGCGTAATCGAATTGAGATCTGGACACGTCGACTCCGGGCCACCACCGGTCGTCAGTGAAAGGAGCGCCACGCGGCGTCGAGGCGGTGGACGAGGTCCGTGAGGGTGGCTTCCGGGAGTGCGCAGGGGATCCTGATGTGGTCGTCGTGCGCGCCGTCGGGGTCCGTCGCGGCGCCGGGGACGAGTTCGACGCCGTACCGCAGCGCGAGCTGGGCGTAGACCCGCGCGTCGGTGCCGTACGGGAGCCGCACCCAGAGTGCCGAACCCCCGTCCGGCGTCCGCCACTTCCACTCCGGGAGCCGCTCGCCGAGCAGCCCTTCGAGGTGGGCGAGGCCGTGCCGCAAGCCCTCGGCGCGCTCCGCCCTGATCGCGTCCAGCCTCGGCAGCAGCCGCGCGGCGAGCGCCTGGTCGAGCACCGGGCAGCCCAGGTCGGCGAGGGCCTTGAGCCGCGCGAGGCGTTCGACCGCCTCCTGCGGGCCGCGCACCCAGCCGATCCGCAGCCCGGCCCAGACGGACTTGGCGAGCGAGCCCACCGTCAGCACCCCGGCGCCCGCCCGTTCCGGGCCCGCGAACGCCGCGAGCGGCGGCGGCTCTTCGCGGTCCGCGGCCGTACGGGAGTCGTAGGCGAGGTCCTCCAGCACGGGCACGCCCCGTTCCGCGCAGAGCGCGGCGACGCGGCGGCGCCGGTGCGCGGACATCAGGGTGCCGGTCGGGTTGTGGTACGTCGGCGTGACCGTGACCAGCGCGGGGCCGCGCCGGGCCAGCGCCTCGGCCAGGCCGTCCACGCGCATCCCGTCCTCGTCCAGCGGCACCTGGTGCGGTACGGCGCCGACCGCCCGGAACAGGTCCAGGCAGCCCGGCCAGCTCGGGCTCTCCACCACGACCACGTCGCCCTTGCGCACGTACAACTGCGCCACGAGCCCCAGCGCCTGGGTCGCGCCCGTGGTCACCAGTACCTGCGCGGCGGAGGTGGACAGGCCGAGCGCGGTGAGGCGGCGCGCGACGGCCTCGCGCAGTGCGGGCAGGCCGCGCGGGTGGTAGCCCGTGTCGCCCAGGAGCGCCGCGAGGTCCTCGCGCTGCACGTCCCGCAGCGCCTCGCGCACCTCGTCCGCCGCCGGTTCCGCCGTCGTGGCCAGGGAGATGGTGCCGTCCCGACCGTTCCGACCATCCCGCCCGTCCTGCCCGTCCTGCCCGTCCTGCCCGTCCCGCCCGTCGAGCATCCGCTGCAGCAGCGTGGTCGCCCGGCCGCCGGGGACCCGGCCGTCGGTCCCGTCCCCGTCCGCCACGGAGCCGAGTCCCGGGGGCCGCGCGGCGATACGGGTGCCGCTGCCCCTGCGGCTCTCGACGACGCCGAGCCCGCGCAGCTCGTCGTAGGCGGCGACCACCGTGGCGCGGCTGACGGAGAGGGCGCGGGCGAGGGCGCGTTCGGAGGGCAGCCGCTCGCCTCTGCCGAGGTCGCCGGCGCGGACGGCGCGGTGCAGGGCGCGGGCGAGCTTGCCGTAGAGCGGGCCCTGCCCCGACATCCAGCCGCCGAGGAGCCGCAGCAGCTCCTCGGGGTCTCCCGTCCGGTCCACATCGCCCCCCATTGGCCCGGTCGCCCCCCTCCCCGCGCGGCCAGGCTAGTCGACGGCCACCGGTCGACGGCCACACCGACGAGGGGAGACCCGATGGACCACCGCCTGCGCGCCATATGCGCGCTGTCCGTGCCCCGTGCCCGCGAGACGGCCGGGCACCACGCCGCGTACGACGGCACCGTGCAGGACCTGTCGCCCGAGGGCGTACGCGCGGGCCTCGCCGTGCTGACACCCGCACTGCCGTACGCCGATCCGTACGACGAGGCCGTGACGGCCGCCGCCGAAGACGCCCTGCGCGTACGGTTCGGCGAGCTCGAACTGCACCGCCGCAACCCCCGGTTCCACCTGGAGAACCTCGACGTCGCCTGCTACGACCGCGACTACGCGCCCGAGGCCGAGCGCGCAGCGGCGCGCGCCGCGCACCTCGGCCTGTGGCCCGACGCCGTCGACGCGGCCCTGAAGGCGCTCGACGCCGTCCCGGCGCCCGTCGCGCGCGCCACCCTGCCCGCGGCCCGCGCGCTGGGCGCCTACGCGGAGGACCACCCGGCGGCCCGTGCCGCGCACGGCAGGCTCGTGGCGCATCTGGAGGACGCCGCCCTGCACGGCGACCCCTCCGCCGCGCTGGGCGGCGCGTCGCTGGGCCTTCTGCTCTCCTCCTCCGAGGCGTGCGAGGCCGATCTCGCGGAGCTGGCCCGACGCGCGGAGGCCGAGCGCGAGACGCTGCACGGCCTGCTCCGGGACGCCTGCGGAACGGCCGTGTCCACGGCGGAGTCCGTACGCGCGCTCCAGGCCGACCATCCCGCGGCCGAGGACCTGCTCGACGAGGCACGCACCCTCGCCGAGGAGGCACGCGCGTGGACGGCGGCGAGTGGACTGGTGCCGCCGCACTGCGCCGAGGGCGCGTGCGAGGTGCGTCCGGCCCCCGCGTCCCGGCGCTCCGTGCTGGCGGGACTGCGCGCCGCAGCGCCGTACGAACGGGACGCGCCCAGCGTCTTCCACCTCACGCCGCCGGGGCCCGGACTCCCCGAGGCCGAACGGGAGCAGTGGCTCTCGGTGTTCCACCGCGCCTTCCTCCCCGCCTTCGTCCTCCACGAGGTCGCCCCCGGGCACTTCACGCACGGCCGCGCGCTGCGCCGGGTGACCGGCGACGTACGCCGCACCCTGCACTCCGAGGCGTTCACCGAGGGCTGGGCGGTGTACGCGGAGCAACTCGCGCTGGAGGAGGGGTTCCTGGCGCACGACCGGCGGTTCGCCGCAGGCGTCGCGCTCTCCGGGCTGCAGCGCGCGACCCGGCTCAGCTGCGCCATCGGCCTGCACACGGGCGCGCTGACCGTGGCGGACGCGGTGCACGCGTTCGAGCGCGAGGCGTTCCTGACCCCGCCCGCCGCGCGCGCCGAGGCGGACCGGGCGCTGTGGGACCCCGAGTACGGGCACTACACCTGGGGCAAGCTCGCCCTCCTCGGCGTGCGCGAACGGGCCCGGCTCGCCTGGGGGCCGGGCTTCTCCCTCCTCCGCTTCCACTCCGCGCTGCTCGCGCTCGGCGCCCCGCCGCTCGGGCTCATGGACGCCGTGCTGGAGCAGGGCTGAGGGAGGCGGCACGATGCCCGACGCCGGACGGCTCCTGCTCTTCGCCGCCGCCTCCCTCGCGCTGATCCTGGTGCCGGGGCCCAACCTCGTCCTCGTACTGACCCGGAGCGTGACCCAGGGCCGCAGGGCCGGGCTCTGCTCGGCGCTCGGGGTGGAGACGGGCACGCTGCTGCACCTCGCCCTGGCGACCTGCGGCCTGGCGGCCCTGATCGCGCGCTCCGGCACGGCCTTCGCCGTACTGAAGTACGCGGGCGCCGCCTACCTTCTCCACCTCGCCCTCCGCGCGCTGCGCCACCCCTTCGCGCCGGAGGGCGTGGACGGCGGCCCGGGCGAGCGCCCCGTGCCGCTCGCCCGGGCGTACCTGGAAGGGGCCCTGGTCAACGCGCTCAACCCCAAGGTGGCGCTCTTCTTCCTGGCCTTCCTCCCGCAGTTCGTGGACCGTGACGCCGGGACCGCCGAGGCGCGCGGGGCGATGCTGGTGCTGGGCGCGGTGTTCTTCGCCCTCGCGCTGACCCTCGACTGCGCGTACGCCCTGGCCGGAGGCCACGTACGCGGCTGGCTCACCCGAAGCCCCCGCGCCCTGCGCCACCAGCACCGAGCGGTCGCCGCGATCTACAGCTGCCTGGCCGCCTTCGCGGCGCTCTCCTGAGGTGCCCCGCAAGGGGCGCGGGGAACTGCGCGACCAGCCACAACGCACCCGCGCCCCGCGACGCACGGCACGAGGTACCCCCTTCCCGGCGCGGATGCCGGACACGCCCTACACACGGGCCGGGTCCTTGCTGGGCGCCGCCTCCTCCGTACGCCCCGCAGGGGCTGCGGATTCCGCGATGCCGAAACGGTCGTGGAGCCTGCGCATAGGGCCCGGCGCCCACCAACAGGCGGGGCCGAGCAGGCGCATGACGGCGGGGAGGAGGATGCCGCGGATCAGCGTGGCGTCCATGATGATCGCCAGCGGCACGCCCAGGCCGAGCGCCTTCATGTAGCTGATGCCGGAGGTCAGCATCACGATGAAGGTGAGCGAGAGGACGACCGCCGCGTAGGTGATGACCTTGCCGACGCGTTCGAGCCCGAGGGCGACGGAGTCCCGTACGGCGCCGGTGCGTTCGTACTCCTCCTTGATGCGGGAGAGGATGAAGACCGCGTAGTCCATGGAGAGCCCGAAGGCCAGCACGGCGATCATCACGGGCACGGTCCAGTTGAGCGTGCCGGTGGTGACGAAGTCGCCGACGAGCCACTTGAGATGGCCGTCCTGGAAGACGAAGACCAGCGAGCCGAACGTCGCCGCCAGGCTGATCACGCTCAGCAGCATCGCCGCGAGCGGCAGCAGCGCGCTGCCGGTCAGCAGGAAGAGCAGGACGTACGTGCCGACGGCGAGGATCCCCAGCGTCAGCGGCAGCCGCTCGCCGACGGTGTCGAACGTGTCGACGGCCACGGCGGGCTGCCCGCCCACCTCGACGGGGAACGGGCTGTCGGCGGCGCGCACCCGCTCGACGACCGCCGCACCGGCGTCCGAACTCCCCTCCACGGCCGGGATCACCGAGAGATACGTGCCGTCGCCCTTGCTGAAGCGGTCAGCGCCGGGCCCGGGCGGCGCCACGCGCCGCCCGTCGGCGTAGCTGCCGGTGACCGCGTCGACGCGGGAGACGTCCTGGAGCGCGGAGAGGCGCTGGGCGTACCCGGCGACGTCGGCGCCGTTCGCGCCCTCGTCCGCGACGACGAGGAGCGCCTCGGTCTCGCGGCTGTCGAAGTCCGCCTTGAGGGTCCGGGCGACCTGCGCCGACTGCGCGGAGGTGGGCAGCACCTGTTCGTCGGGAAGCCGGGTGTTCAGGTCGAGCGCGGGCACCGCGAGCAGCGCGGCGAAGGCGAGCACGGCCGTCATCATGCTGACGGGCCTGCGCATCACGAGCGTCGCGAGCCGGTGCCAGTAGCCGCTGGTGGCGGGGGCGCCGACGGGTGCCGGGGCGTCGTTGGCTGCCGGGGACTTGCGCGACTTGCGCCGTACGAGCCGCAGCTTGTCGATCCTGGGCCCGGCCCAGGCGAGCATCGCGGGGACGATGACGAGCGTGGCGGCGCCCGCCGTGAGCGTCGTCGCCGCGCCGCCGATGCCGATCGACTGGAACATGCCGAACGGCAGCACCACCAGCGACAGGCAGGCGATCGCGAGGGTGACCGCGGAGAACGTGACGGTGCGGCCCACGGTCCGCATCGTCACGCGGATCGCCTCGGACTGCTCGACGCCGCGGGCGAGTTCCTCCCGGTAGCGGGTGAGGAAGAGCAGGCTGTAGTCGATGGCCAGCCCGAGCCCGAGGAACGTACAGGTGTTGACCAGCAGGTTGTTGGCGTCGAAGACGAAGGTCAGACCCCACATCAGGCCGAAGACGGTGAGCATCGTGCCCAGCGCGACGGCGAGCGGCAGCAGCGCGGCGACCAGCGAACCGAAGATGAGGACGAGGACGACGAGGACCAGCGGGAAGACCAGGGACTCGGCCTTGGCGGCGTCCTCGGAGGCGCGTTCGGTCTGCTCGTGGTTCATCAGCGCCGTGCCGCCCAGCGTGACGTCCAGGCCGTGCACGGTGCCGGTGTAGTCGTCGCGCAGCTCGCCGACGCGGTCGTTGACCTCGTCGAAGTCGCCGGGTATCCGGCCGGTGACCAGCGCGCCGCGGCCGTTCTCGGCACGCAGCGGCTTCGCCTTGCCCGCCGTCCAGTACGAGGCCACGTCCTTGACGCCGTCGTCCGCGAGGTCCTTCGCGAGCTTCGCGCCCGCCTCGGCGACCTCGGGGGAGTCGACGCCGCGCTCGTCCCGGACGATCAGCGTCAGATTCGCCCGGCCCTGCCCGAACCGCTCCTCCAGGGTGTCCTCGGCGTGCGCGGCCTGGGTGTCCGGGTTCTCGTAACCGCCCATGGTCAGGCGGCTCGTGAGGTCCATCGACACGCCCCCGACGACGAGGACCACCGCCAGGACGGCCAGCAGCACTTTCCTGGGCCGGGGCAGGATGAATCTTGCCAATGAGTCGAGCATCGTTCTGGCTCTCCCGTCGGACCGAAAGGGTGTTCCGATGCTCCGGACGGCTGGCGGGTCCCGGGACGTGACATCGGCGGTACGGAAGAGGCACGTGGTGCTTGTCACCTTCGGAGGGCTCGTACGCGTCTTGTATCCGGACGACCAACTTCAGATCGCGAGCAGGGAGAGCACGTATGGCATCCGAGGCACCTCAGGCGGCACCGGCCACCCAGGGCCCCACGTACCACCAGCCCGGCCGGGAGCTGACCGACTGGCGCTTCTCCGTCCCGCTCGACCACGACGACCCGGCGGGTGAGCGGATCGAGTTGTACGCGCGGGCCGTGACGGCCGCCGGGCGCGACACGAGCGCGCTGCCGTGGCTGCTCTACCTCCAGGGCGGTCCGGGCGGGAAGGCACCGCGCCCGGTCGGCAAGGGCGACTGGCTGGACCGGGCCCTGCAGAGCTACCGCGTGCTGCTGCTGGACCTGCGCGGCACCGGGCTCTCCACGCCGGTCACCCGCCAGACGCTGCCGTCGCGCGGCGACGGTGCCGCGCAGGCCGCGTATCTCACGCACTTCCGCTCCGACTCCATCGTCGGCGACTGCGAGGCGATACGCCGCACCTTCCTCGGCGAGGAGGGAGAGGCGGGGAAGTGGAGCCTGCTGGGCCAGAGTTACGGCGGTTTCGTCGCGCTCAGCTATCTCTCGTTCCACCCCGAGGGCCTGCGCGAGGTCATGATGAGCGGCGGCCTCCCGGGGCTGGGCGTCGGCATGGACGAGGCGTGGCGCGCGGCGTACCGGCGCAACATCCGCGGCAACGAGGAGTATTACGCGCGCTATCCGCAGGACGTCGCCACGGCCCGCCGGATCGGCGCCCTGCTCCGCAAGGAGAGCGTCCCGCTGCCCGACGGGAGCGAACTGACGCTGGAGGCTTTCCAGTCGCTGGGCAGGCTCTTCGGCGGCAGCACGGGTCCTGAGACGCTGCACTATCTGCTGGAGGAGGCGCTCGTCGATACGGGCGACGGCGAGCCGGTGCTCTCGGACGCGTTCCTCTCCGTGGCGGGGGAGATCATCTCCTTCAAGCACATGCCGCTCTTCCCGCTGCTGGTCGAGCCGTCCCTGGACCAGAGCGAGCGGACCGCGTGGTCCGCGCAGCGGGTCCGCGCCGAGTTCCCCGAGTTCGACGCCGGGGCGGCGCTCGACGACCCGGAGGCGCCGCTGCCGTTCACCGGCGAGATGGCCTACCCCTGGATGTTCGAGACCGACGCCGCGCTGCGCCCGCTGCGCGAGGCGGCCGAGGCGATCCACGCGCACGAGCCCTGGCCCGCGCTCTACGACCGCGAGCGGCTCGCCCGTAACACGGTGCCGACGGTGGCCGCCGTCTACTTCAACGACTTCTTCGTCGACACCGAGCAGGGGCTCAGCACCGTGCCCCACGTCCCCCACCTGCGGACCTGGGTGACCAGCGAGTACGTCCACGACGGCATGCGCGCCAGCGGCGGCGCGGTGCTGGACCGCCTGATCCGGATGCTGCGGGAGGGCATCGAGTAGCAGCCCTCAGCCCTCAGCCCCGGTCGCGGTCCCGGGGGCCCGTTCCCGTACGGCGCCAGACGACCGTCATGCCGATCGCGAGCACGAGCAGTGCCGCGAGCACGATGCCCGCCTTGAGGAGGCGGTCGAGGAGGAGGTGGGTGACGAGGCCGGACGCGAGGGCCGTCGCCGTCGCGCCGCCCGTCACCACCGGCCGCCGTCCCGGCCGCGCCCGCGCCCGGCCCCGCCCGCGCCGCCCTGCACGCGCCGCGCGAGGGCCCGCCCGGCGGCGCGCACCGCCGGTTCTGCGAGCCTGCGCGCGTCCTCCAGCCTGCCCCGCCGCTTGAGGCCGAGCGCGACGGCGAAGAGCACGAGCGCCAGCACCACGAGCCCGGCGGCGACGATGCCGAACCGGAGGAGCATCAGATCGAGATACGTCTCCACGGAGTTCCCTCCCGTCGTTTTTCTATCACGCCTGTGATACGAAACAAGCTATCACAGGCGTGATAGAAAGGGTGCATGCCGAAGGTCGTGGACCCCGAAGCCCGGCGCCGTGCCGTCATCGACGCCCTCTTCCGCGTCGTCGTGCGCGACGGCCTCCAGCGCGCCTCCCTCCGTGCCGTCGCGGACGAGGCGGGGCTCAACATCGGCTCCCTGCGCCACTACTTCGCGAGCCAGGGCGAGCTGATGGACTTCGCGATGCGCTCGATGCTCGACCGCGTCACCGCCCGCCTGGAGCGCCGCGTCGCGCGGGCGGGGGACCTCGCCGGGCTGCCCCGCGAGGAGCGGGTGCGGCTGGTCACCGAGCTGCTGGAGGAGCTGCTGCCCCTCGACGAGCAACGCCGCGCCGAGGTCACCGTCTTCCTCGACTTCAACGGCGCCGCCCGCACGAACCCCGCGTTCCGGCCCCTCGCGCACCAGGCCGCCACCGGCACGCGCAAGCTCGTGCACCTCGCCGTCAGCCGCCTGGAGCGGGCGGGTGCCCTGCGCCCCGGGCTCGACCCCGAGGCCGAGACCGAGCGGCTGACGTCCCTCCTGGACGGCCTCTGCCTCAACGCCGTGCTGCACCCCGAGGTCCTCGCGCCCGAGGGCTGCGCGGCGGTGCTCCGCGCCCATGTGCGCGAGCTGTCCGGCGTCGCGTACGGCGAGGGCTGAGCCCGCGCGGCCCCGCCGGTCACCTCTCCCGCCCGGCATACGTCGGAGAGAGTGACGGCGTACGACGAGGAAAGGTGACGCATGCCCGAGCGGAACGACGGGTCCGGCGGTGACGGGGACGAGCTGGCCGAACGGTTCGAGGCGCAGCGGGGCTCCTTGCGCGCCGCCGCCTACCGGATGCTGGGCTCCCTGAGCGAGGCCGACGACGCCGTGCAGGAGACCTGGCTGCGCCTCGGCCGTACGGACGTCTCCGGCGTGCTGAACCTGGCCGCCTGGCTGCGCACCGTCGTCTCCCGCGTCTGCCTCGACATGCTGCGCGCCCGCGCGGCCCGGCGCGAGGAGTTCACCGGGCACGCCCCCGAGGAGGTGTGGGACCCGGCGGGCGGCGACGAGCCCGAGGACGAGGCGGTGCTCGCCGACGCGGTCGGCCGCGCGCTGCTCGTCGTCCTGGACGCGCTGGGCCCGGAGGAGCGGGTGGCGTTCGTGCTGCACGACACGTTCGCGGTGCCCTTCGACCAGATCGCGCCGCTCGTCGGCCGTTCGCCGGTCGCCGCCAAGAAGCTCGCGAGCCGCGCGCGCCACCGGGTGCGGGGCACCTCCGAGGCGTCGGCCGCCGTGCCGGGGGGCGGGCAGCGGCACGTCGTGGACGCCTTCCTCGCCGCCGCGCGCACCGGCGACCTCGACGCGCTGCTCGGGGTCCTCGCCCCGGACGTGGTCCGCCGCACCGACCCCGCGCTGCTGCCCTCGGGGCGTACGGCCGTGCTGCGCGGCGCCCGTGCCGTCGCGGAGGAGGCCAGGCTGCTGGCGCGCGGCGCCCGCTTCGCCGGGCCCGCGCTGGTGGACGGCGCCCCCGCGCTGGTCGTCGCGCCGCACGGACGGCTGCGGCTCGCGCTCCCGCTGACGATCGAGGACGGCCGCGTCGCCGCGTACGAGGTCGTCGCCGACCCGGCGCGGCTGGCCCGGCTGGTGGTGACGGTGCTGGAGCCGTGACGGCCGGGTCCGCCGGGCCGGCCCGCCTCAACTGGTGGAGGGCCCGGTGAAGCCGATGCTCCGTCGCCAGCTCAGCTCGTGGACCCCCTCGAAGTCCTCCTTGCGGAACACCACCCGGTAACCCGACCAGGAGAAGCGGGTCCGCTTCCAGCCGTCGATGTTGTGGTCGGCGTGCGTCTCCCAGTCGGCCAGGTCGCCGTCGCTCACCGCGGCGATCACCGTCTCGGAGGCCGGATCGTTGCAGCCGGAGTCGTAGTGGGCGACGACGGCGACGACGTCGTCGTAGGCGCTGAGTTCGACCAGGCACTCGGCGTCGCCCGGCTTGTCGAAGAGCACCCGGGGCTGCGACCAGGGGCGGCCGATCGCGCTCTGGTGGCGCTCGACCAAGCCCCGCTCCGTGAAGTGCACCTGTACCCGGCTGCCGTCGTCGAGTTCGAGCGGACCTTCGTCGCTGGACGACTCCGCCGTGGGGGTCTCGACCGGCCACTCGGCGCACCCGATCCACGCCCCCGCCGCCACGAGGACCGCGACGCCGCACACCAGGACACGTCTCCCGCGCATTCCGGCCCCCGTCCGACGGTGATCTCCCGACGGCGACTACGACACCCGACCGCGAGGTAACCTGTCAAGCCGATGGATGGGGTTAGGCGTGGAGGCGGCGGAGATGATCGACGAGAAGGCGCTGCTCGAAGCGTTGAACAGCACCCCCGTGCTGGACGGCGCGCGACGGGACCTGTGGGCCGAGGACGCAGCGCCGAGGAGCTGGGCGCAGGCACATGGCGACCTCGGCGACGCCGCGGCGCTCGACCGGCTGCGGGCGGCGCGGGACCTGCTCCAGGGCGCCACCCGCGGCACCGTGCCCGTGGCGGAGCTGCGCGGCGTACTCGACGACGTGGCCCGGGTCCCCGAGATCGACGGGTCGGGCGGTCTGGGCTGGCGCCTCCGGACGCCGCCCGGGCGGAGGCTCGCGGTGGAGCTGGTGCTCGCCTGGTTCGACGTCCAGGAGCGCAGGCCCGGACGGCTGCGCCCCTGCGGCAACGACGAGTGCTGCCTCTTCCTCCTCGACCGCAGCCGTGGCAACACCGCCCGCTGGTGCTCGATGAAGACCTGCGGCAACCGCCTCAAGGCCCGCCGCCACCAGGAGCGCGCCCGGCACGTGCCGGAGTGACCGGAGTGATCAGGGCTCCGGGGGCCAAGGGGTGTGGCAGCCCAGGCGGACGTGGCCGTCGGGGGTGCGGTGGAGCTGGAGGCCGTCGGGGGCGAGCACGTTGTCGACTAGGGGGTCCCTGCCCTGGCCGACCCCCGTCAGCTCCAGCCGGTCGCCGCGCGAGACGGGCAGCCAGGCCGGTGGCCCGGACGCGGGCGGTTCCGGGTAGTCCGTGACCGCGACGGTGAAGCCCCTGCTGTCCGAGCCGACCAGCAGCCGGAAGGACCTCGCCGTGGTGTGCCCGACCACGTAGTGCGCCGCGACGCGGACCGCGTCCGCCATGCGGCGGACCAGCGGCGCGGGCGCCCCGCTCGCCGCGAGGACCGTGCGGGTCACCTGCCCGACCGCCGCGTAGTCCCCGGCATCGTCGCCGTGGCCGCGCGGGAACTCCAGGACGAGCGACAGCTGGTGGGCCGTCCATGGCGCGGAGGCCGGGTCGTCCCGCACGATCCGGGGCAGTCCCGGCAGATTCACGCTGGGTCCCATCGACGCCTCCCCTGCATCGTCGGACGCCATGGCGCGTCCCGGCACCCGGGCTCGGAGCAGCGGGGCCGCGGCAGGCGGGGCCAGTTCAACACCGCCGCGGCCGCCCGCGTACACCGCGCCGGGGACCGGGGCGCCGGTCCCGCAGACGCTACGTCCGCACCGGGGACGGGCCCAGGAAGAAACGCGCCAAATCGCGGCGGGTAACGGACTGTTGACGCGGAGCGACGTTCCGCCTCGGGATCCGCCTCAGGCGGGACGCGGGTCGGAGACCGCCGCGAGCCAGTCGAGGAGGATCCCGTTGACCTCCTCGGGGCGCTCCTGCTGCACCCAGTGGCCGCAGCCCTCCAGCAGGTGCGAGGAGACCAGTCCCGGCAGGGTGACGGGGAACGCCTCGATCGCCTGGGACATCCAGGTGGTGGACGCGTCCAGGGTGCCGCCGACGAAGAGCGAGGGCTGCGCGATCGCCGCGCCGTCCAGCCCGGCGAGGTCCTCCCAGTCGCGGTCCACGTTGCGGTAGCGGTTCAGCGCCCCGGTCAGGCCCGTCCGCTCGAACTCGGCCGCGTAGACGTCGAGATCGGCCTCCGACAGCCAGCCGGGCAGCGCGCCGCCGGTCCCGTCCGCGCCGCCGGACGGGAAACGGTCCCTCAGCCTGCCGCCGGGCGCGACGAAGTGCACGTCCGGCGCGTCGGCCGGGGGCATCGTGTCCGCCGACAGCGCCGCGTAGAACCCGGCGAGCCAACCGCGCACCTCGGGCTCGATCTCCGCCTCCGCCCTTCCGGGGCGCTGGAAGTAGCTGACGTAGAACTCCTCGTCGCCGCCGAGGCCCGCGAAGATCTCGGTGGGCCGGGGTCCGCCGCGCGGCGCGTACGGCACGCTCAGCATGCCCACGGCCGAGACGGCGTCGGGGTGCAGCAGCGCCGCGTGCGCCGCGATGCCCGCGCCCCAGTCGTGGCCCACGACGACCGCCGTACGCTCGCCGAGGCCCCGCACCACGGCCGCGCAGTCCTCGGCCAGCGCCCGCATCCGGTACTCCTCGACGGCCTCGGGCCGCGACGAACGCCCGTACCCGCGTACGTCCATGGCCACCGCCCGGTATCCGGCGGCGGCCAGCGCGGGGAGCTGGTGCCGCCACGAGTACCAGGACTCGGGGAAGCCGTGCACGAGCAGCACGAGAGGGCCCGTGCCCTCCTCCACGACGTGGATCCGCCCGGCGGGGGAGGGGACCAGACGGTGCGACCACTTCTCCATGACAACTCCTCGGTGCGGTGTTCCGGGTGACGGCCCTTCCGATCATGCGGGGGCCGTCACCCGGGGGCGACGATTCTTGCCGGATCGGCAATTCGCGGCCCGCGCCGAGTAGCATCCGGGCACTGACGACGGCGCCGCTCAGGGGGATGCATGCGGAGTTACGAGGGACACGCACTGTCCGTGCGCGGGGGCCCGAGTCTGTACGGCTGGCTGTTCGCCACGGCGCTGCTCCTCGCCGCCGCCGTGCTGTCCCTGTTCACCGGCATGGAGGTCCGCGATCCGGCCGCCGCGGAGGGCGAGATCTCGCGGCGTGACCCGGTGGAGTGCGGCTCCGTGCTGGGGCCCGCCCGCTGGAGCGAGGAGAAGTGGACCGAGAACGGGATCGCGTGGCGCACCCGCGTGTGCGACAACGCCCGGATCACCCGGCTGGGCTGGACCGGCATCTTCCTGACCGGCGGCCTCGCCGTGCTGGTGACCGGCCTGGGCGTGAACGCCTGGCAGCGGTCCAGGAGCTCCTCACCGGAGAGCTGACCCCCGGCAGCCTCACACCCCCACCGGCTCGCGGAGGTCCGCCGTGCGGGCCTCGCGGCGTGCTGTCGCCTCCGTCGGGTCGAGGACCGGGACCGCGGTGAGGAGGTGGCGGGTGTACGGGTCGCGCGGGGTGTCGTAGACCTCGTCGACCGGGCCCTGTTCGACGACCGCGCCCCGGCGGACGACGGCGACGCGGTCGGCGGCCTGGCGGACGACCGCGAGGTCGTGGGCGATGAGGACCAGTCCCAGGCCCAGTTCGCGCTGGAGTCCGGCGAGGAGGTCCAGGACCTGGGCCTGGGTGGTGACGTCGAGCGCGGAGACCGGCTCGTCGCAGACCAGCACCTTCGGGCCGGGCGCCAGGGCCCGCGCGATGCCCACGCGCTGCCGCTGTCCGCCGCTGAACTCGTGCGGGAAGCGGTGGTACCAGTCGGGGTCGAGCCCGACCTGCGCCAGCAGCTCCCGCGCCCGCGCGGTCGCCTCGCGGTCCGTCAGTTTCCCGGCGGCCCGCAGCGGGTCGGCCACCGACTCGCCGATGGTGCGGCGGGGGTTGAGGGAGGAGACCGGGTCCTGGAAGACCATCTGGAGGTCCGGGCGTACGCCGCGCAGGGCCTCGCCCCGGTAGCGGACGGCCCCGCCGCTCGGCGGGAGGAGTCCGACCAGCATCCGGCCGAGCGTCGTCTTGCCGCTGCCCGACTCGCCGACGACGCCGAGGGTCTCGCCCTCCGCGACCGTCACCGAGACCCCGTCCACCGCGACCGCACGGTCCTTGCGGCGCCCGAACTCCCGCCGTACGTCCGCCGCTTCGAGGAGGACCTCCCCGGGGGCCGCCGAGGGGCGGGTCCGGGGGGCCTCCAGGCGGGGGACGGCGGCGAGGAGTTCGCGGGTGTAGGAGGCCACGGGGGCCTCCAGCACCTGCCCGACCGGGCCCTCCTCGACGGCCCGGCCGTCGCGCATCACCAGCATGGCGTCGACGCTGCCCGCGACCACGCCCAGGTCGTGGGAGACCAGCACGAGGCCCATGCCGTTCTCGGCGCGCAGCTCGTGCAGGAGGTCGAGGATCTGCGCCTGCACGGTGACGTCCAGCGCGGTCGTCGGCTCGTCCGCGACGAGCAGCTTCGGCTCGCAGGCCAGCGCCATGGCGATCAGCGTCCGCTGCCGCATGCCGCCGCTGAACTCGTGCGGCCTGGCCCGGGAGCGGCGGGCCGCGTCGGGGATGCCGACCCGGTCCAGCACCGCCACGGCCCGCTCGCGGGCCGCGCGCCGGGAGACCCGGGGCGCGTGCGTACGGTGCACCTCGGCGATCTGGTCGCCCACCGCCATGTACGGGTCGAGGGAGGAGAGCGGGTCCTGGAAGACCATCGCCGCCGTCCCTCCGCGCAGCCTCCGCAGCTCGTCCCGCGGCGCGTTCAGCACGTCCGTGCCGTCGACCGTGACCGCGCCCGACACGCGCGCGCCCGTCTCCCGGTGCAGCCCGAGCAGCGCGCCCGCGACGGTGCTCTTGCCCGAGCCCGACTCGCCCACGATGCCGAGGGCCGCGCCGGGCGCGAGCGAGAAGGAGAGCGCGTCCACCGCGCGTACGGAACCGTCGCCGGAGGGGAAGTCGACGGTGAGGTCCTGTACGTCGATCAACTGGCCGGTCATGACAGGGCCACCCTTCGGTCGGCGAGTGCGTAGAGGACGTCGGCGACGGCGTTGGCGATCACCACGGCGGCGCCGGTGACGAGGACGATCCCGACGACGACGGGCAGGTCCACCTCGCGCACGCTCTCGATCAGCAGCCGCCCCAGCCCCGGCAGCCCGAAGAGCTGCTCGGTGATCATCGCGCCGCCCAGCATCGTCCCCAGGTCCAGCGCGCTGAGCGCGATCACCGGGGGCAGGGCGCCGCGCAGCGCGTGCCGGGTGACGACGGCGCGCTCGCTCACCCCGTACGCGCGGAACGTACGGACGTGATCCTCGGCGAGCACCTCCAGCGTCGAGGAGCGCGTCAGCCGGGCGTACTTGGCGCTCTCGAAGAGCCCCAGCGCGAGCCACGGCAGCAGCATGTTCCACGCCCACTGCTCGGGGTCGCGGGTGAGGGGGACGTACGAGGGGAACGGCAGCCACTGCAGATAGGCGCAGACCGCCATGAGCAGCAGCAGGCCCAGGATGAAGACGGGCGTGCCGCTCCCGGCGAGGGTGAGGACGGTCAGCACGCGCTCGGTGATCCCGCCGCGCCGCAGCGCCGAGACCAGCCCGGTGCCGACGCCGAGCAGCAGCCAGATCACCATCGCGCCCAGCGCCAGCGAGGCGGTGGCGGGCAGGCCCTCGGCGATGAGGGAGGTGACCTCCTCGTCGTTCTGCCGGGAGAGCCCGAGGCAGGGCGCCTGGCAGTGCTGGACGCCGTTGCCGGCGGGGAAGTCCCGGCCCGTGAAGAGGCCCTGGACGAAGTGCAGGTACTGCGCGTACACCGGCTCGTTCAGCCCCAGCCGCTCGCGGACCTGCGCGACCTGCTCGACGTTGCAGCGGTTGCCGCAGGCGAGCCGCGCCGGGTCGCCGGGGACGAGGTAGAAGAGCGCGTAGAGCGCGACGGACAGGACGAGCAGCACGAGGACGGCGCCCACCAGCCGCTTGGTGGTGAACAGGGCGAATCTCACGGGGTCTTCTTCTCCTTGCGGGTCCCGCGTGTCCCCGTCCCCGTCCCCGTCCCCGTCCCCGTGCGGCCCACCCGCAGGCGGCTCGCCTCGCGCGGGTCGAGCGCCGTGCGCACGGCGTCGCCGAGGACGGTGAAGGCGAGGACGGTCACGAAGAGCAGCCCGGTGGGCAGCAGCACGTACATCGGGTCGGCGCGGAACCAGGTCGTCGCCGTCGAGAGCATCTGCCCCCAGGACGGGGTGGGCGGCTTCACGCCGATGCCGAGGAACGACAGCGACGCCTCCAGCACGATGTTCGTCGGCAGCAGCACGGCGGCGTACGTGATCACCGGCGCGGCCAGCGACGGCAGCAGCTCGCGCCGCGCCACCCGCAGCCGTCCCGAGCCGCCGAGCCGGGCAGCCGCGACGAAGTCCAGCCCGCGCAGCGTCAGCGCCTGCGCCCGTACGACGCGCGAGGTGGCGCCCCAGCCGAGCAGCCCCATGACGAGGATCAGCAGCAGCGGACGCGGGAAGCTGTCGGGGACGACGGTGGTGAGCGCGATGGCCAGGACCAGCATCGGCAGCGCCACCATCACGTCCGTGACGCGGCTGAGGACCTGGTCGGCCCAGCGGCCGCCGAGCGCGGCGGCGAGCCCGACGGAGACCCCGATCAGGATCTGGACGACCGTCGCGCCCGCTGCCACGAGCAGCGAGATCCGCGCCCCGTACAGCAGCCGCGCGAACAGGTCGCGGCCCGTGCCCGGTTCGACGCCGAGCCAGTGCTCGGCGCTGACGCCGCCGAAGGCGCCGCGCGGGGCGCCGCCGCTCGCGGAGTCGATCAGTCCGTCGTGGTAGGTGTCCGGGTCCTGGCCGCTCGCCGCCGCCAGGAGCGGCGCGGCGAGCGAGGCCAGGATCAGGACGGCCAGCACGGCGGCGGCCACCACGGCCGAGGGGCGGGCGCGCAGCCGCCGCCACAGGCGGCGGTCCGCGCCCGGCGCGGTGGCCGCCGCCCCGGCCACCTCGGCCGCCTCGTACGCGGTCGTCATTACTTGACCGCCACCTGCGCGATGTCGAGGACGCCGGTCCAGTCGCTGATGACGACGTTCTTGACGTCCTTGCCGACGAGCCGCTGGTAGACCGGGTGGAAGAGCGGCACGGAGAGCGCCTGCTCGCCGATCTCCTTGTCGAGGGCGCCCCAGCGGCGGGCCGCGGCCTTGAGGTCGGTGTCGCCGCTGATGTCGTCGAACTTCTTGTTGATCTTGTCGTCGTCGAGCTGCGCGTGGTTGAAGTTCGAGCCGTCCTTGACGATCTGCCGCCCGTCGTAGATGGGCGCCAGGAACGGGTAGCCCGCGGGCCAGTCCGCGCCCCACTGGGAGAGGAAGAAGCCGGGGGTGTCGCCCGCGTCCTGCCGCTTCTCGTCGTAGGCGTTGCGCTCAAGGCCCTTGAGTTTGACGGTGATCCCGGCCTTCTTCAGCGACTGCTGCACGGCCGTGGCGACCTTCGAGCCGATCGCGCTGTCGTCGGTCGAGTGGGCCAGGGTGACGGTGAGCCCCTTCTCGTACCCGGCCTTCTTCAGGACCTCGCGGGCCTTCTCCGGGCTGCCGTTCTTCCCGGCCGGGAAGTGGTCGTAGGGCGTGTAGCCCAGCGCCTTCTGGTTCGGCAGGAAGGTCGTGGCGGGCTCGGCGAGCGAGGTGCCGCCGACCGCGTTGACGACGCTGCGCCGCCCGATGGCGTACGAGATCGCCTCGCGGACCTCCTTCTTGTCGAAGGGCTTCACCTTCGGGTTGAACGCGAGGTAGTTGGTGTAGCCGAAGTGGCCGACGCCGACGCGCTTCTTCAGCTCCTTGTCGTTCCCGTCCTTGCCCAGCTTCGCCAGCTCCGCCGGGCCGAGGTTGGTGTCGGTGGTGATGGCCTTCGCGTCGTCGCCCGAGCTGGTGGAGAGGCGCTGGTTGATGACGGCCGGGTCGAGTCCGGAGCGCACCTCGATGGAGTCGGGGTAGTCGTGCCGGTGCGGGTCGTTCTTCGCCGACCAGTGGGTGTTGCGGGCGAGCTGGAGACGCTCGCCGTCGTTCTCGTTCTTGACGACCTTGTACGGCCCGGACGACAGCGGGTGCTTCTCGTACTTCGCGCCCTTCTCCTTCTTCTCCGGTACGGGCGCGAACTGGGTCTGCGTCGCGACGTACGGGAAGTCGCCCACGGGCTTCTTCAGACGGAAGACGATGGTCCGCTCGTCCGGCGTCTCGATCGAGTCGAGCGTCTTGGGGCCCTTCTTCGCGAACGGGCCCTGGAAGTCGGCGCCGCCCTCCAGCCAGTCCCGCAGGTACGGCGCGCCGCCCGACAGCTCCGCGGCGAACGAGCGCTCGACCCCGTACTTGATGTCGGCCGAGGTGATCCGCGAGCCGTCCTCGTACGTCAGGCCCTTCTTGAGCTTGTACGTCCACACCTTCGCGTTCTCGCTGGGCTTGCCGAGCCCGGTCGCGAGGTCGGGGACGACCTTGGTGCCCTCCTCGCCGTTGGCGCGCTTGCGGGTGGTGAGGGTGCGGAACACGAGGGAGGGGACGTTGCCGCCGCCGGAGGTGTAGAGCCGGGCCGGGTCGAAGTTGACCTGCGGCTCGGTGTTGAGGACCAGCAGCTTCCCGCCCTTGGCGGGCTTGCCCCCGGCGCCGCTCTCCGAGTCCCCGTCCTGCGGCCCGGCGCAGGAGGCGAGCACCCCGGTCAGGGCGATTCCGGCGACGGCGGTGACGGCCGTATGACGAGACGGGCGTATCAGTATGTGATTGCGCATGGCGAGAGAGTGCCTTTCGCGGCGGCAGACGCCGTCGGCGTGAGCGAAGGAGGAGCGAAGGGAGGAAGAGAGAGGCGAACGCGTCGTGTCAGGCCGCTGCGGGACGCCGCTGCGGGGCGCTGACCAGGAAGCTCAGCGACAGTCGATGTCGGAGACCGCGTGCGCGTGCACACCGATGAGCACCAGGCGGAAGCCGGTGTGCTCGGGGAAGTGGTGGCGCGACATGGGCAGAAGCCTGGACGATCTGCCCTGGTCCGCACAAGACGGTATCGCCATGCGAGACGGAGTGTTTCGAGTGCCGGGACAAGAGGTGTCGCGTCGGAGGTCAGGATGGGGTCAGGAGTGCCTCAACTGCCGTAGGAACGTGGCGTTGTCGGGGGTTTTCCTGAGCCGTTCGAGGAGGGCTTCGAGCGAGGTCCGGCTCCCGTCCGTCCCGGCCCCGAGGGCCTGGCGCAGTGCCCGTACGCCCGCGAGCTCGGTCGAGGGCATCAGCAGCTCCTCGCGGCGGGTGCCGGAGGAGGTGAGGTGCACGGCGGGGAAGACCCGCCGGTTCGCGGGGGCCGCGTCCAGGCGCAGCTCCATGTTGCCGGTGCTCTTCAGCTCCTCGAACCAGAAGTCGTCGGCCCGGGAGCCCGTCTCCACGAGGGCGGTGGCGAGGATGGTCAGCGAACCGCCCTCCTCGGCGGCCCGCGCCGCGCCGAAGAACTTCTTCGGCCCGTGCAGCGAGGCCGCGTCGACCCCGCCGCTGAGGGTGCGGCCCCCGGACGCCGCCGCGCTGTTGTGGGCCCGGCACAGCCGGGTGAGGGAGTCCAGCAGGATGACCACGTCCTCGCCCTGCTCGACGAGCCGCTTGGCCCGGGCGAGAGCGAGGTCGGCGAGCGCGATGTGCTCCTTGGCGGGCCGGTCGAAGGTCGAGGAGAGCACCTCGCCGCGCACGGAGCGGCGCATGTCGGTGACCTCCTCGGGGCGCTCGTCGATCAGCACGACCATCAGATGGCACTCGGGGTGGTTGGCGGTGAGCGCCGCGGCGAGCTGCTGGAGCAGCACCGTCTTGCCGGTCTTGGGCGGCGCGGCGATCAGCCCCCGCTGCCCCTTGCCGACCGGCGCGATCAGGTCGACGAGACGGGACGTGAGCCCGCCGCCCGCCCCTTCGAGGCGCAGCCGGTGGCGGGGGTGGAGCGGGGTGAGCTCGTGGAACCGGGGCGGCCGCTCGCGCGGTGCGTCGCCGGGCTGCAGAAAGCCGAGAGCGCTGGTCATGGGTGACCTTTCGTGAATGTCCTGAAATGAGAAAAGGGAGGGGGGTGAGAGAGAAGGCACCCGGCCGGAAACGGCACGGGGCGCGGCACGGCACGGCGCGTCACGTCACATACGAGATACGCGACGGATCACCACGTGGTGCGAAAGGAAGCGGGACGGAACCCGCTGTCAGAGAGATGCGGCACCGGCGCCACACGAAGGGGCTGCGACAAGTGCCGTGAAAACCGTACCACTTAGGGGGCTCAGCTCTCCGGCCGCCGGGGGAGGAGCAGCACCGCGGGCACCGTCGCGCAGCACAGCCCCGCCAGCGACCAGACGACGAGCCGGAACGCGGAGGTCGCCTCGGCCGCGCCGGGCGACGCGGAGGCCAGCGGCGCCGAGTAGAGCGCCGCGGCGCACGCGAGGCCGATCGCGCCGCCGAGCTGCTGGACGTTCTGCAGCAGCCCCGCGGCGGTCCCGGTCCCGTGCGCGGGCACCTCGGCCAGCCCGAGCGTCAGCAGCGGGGAGACGATCAGCCCCATGCCGCAGCCCGCCAGCAGCAGCCACGGCGCGAGCGCGAGCGTTCCCGGACCCGTCGGTGCGGCGGTCAGCGCCCCTCCCGTGCCCGCCAGTCCGGCGGCCAGCACCGCGATCCCGGCCCCGAGTACGCGGCGGCCGTGGCGCGGCACCAGGAACCGGGACGCCGGGGTGGAGGCGAGCGGGATGCCGAGGCTCCAGGGCAGCACCGTCAGCGCCGCCGTCGCCACGCTCCGGTCCAGGCCGCGCTGGAGGTAGAGGGCGAGTGTGAAGAAGAGCCCGTGCACTGCCGCGAAGACCAGGCCGCTCACCACCACCGCGCCGGTGAGGCCGCGGTGGCGGAAGAGCCGGGTGTCCACCAGTACCGGCAGGCCCCGCGCCGTACGGGCCCGCTCGCGCGCCACGAACGCGGCCAGCGGCACGCACGCGAGGACCGGCAGCGCGCCGGCCCACCACGTCGCGCCCGCCTCGCCGCCCTGGAGCAGCGGCAGCACGACGGCCACCAGGCCGAGCGCGAGCAGCGCCGCGCCGGGCAGGTCGAGCGTGTCCCGCGCGGCGACGGGCGTCCGCGGCAGTGTCCGTACGCCCGCGAGGACGCACCCGCTCACCGGCACGTTGATCAGGAACACCGCCCGCCAGCCGAGGCCCAGCACATCGGCCTCGGCCAGGAGCGCGCCCGCCACGGGGCCCGCGACCGTCGTCAGCCCGGTCACGGTGGCGAACAGGCCCATCGCGCGGGCCCGTTCACGCGGCGCATGGAGGAGCTGGACGAGGGCCAGGGCCTGCGGCACCATCAGTGCGCTCGCCGCGCCCTGCGCCACGCGCGCGGTGATCAGCACCCCGGCTGTCGGCGCCGCCGCGCACGCCAGCGAGGCGGCGGCGAACCCGGCGGTCCCGGCGAGCAGTACCCGGCGGTGCCCGTAGCGGTCCCCGGCCCGGCCGCCGACGGTGAGCAGCACGCCCAGGGCCAGGGTGTAGCCGGAGGCGATCCAGCCCGCCGCCGCGTTGTCCGCGCCGAGTTCGCGCTGGATGGCGGGGAGCACGACATTGACGACGGTGCCGTCGAGCAGATCCATCACGGCCGCGAGGAAGACGGCCACGAGCGCGATCCGGCGCCTTGAGGCGCTGCTGAACATGTGCGGAGTCCCTTCCGGGGAGACGAGTCGGAAGGGAGGCGGCGGACGGGAACCCGTCCAGCCACCCGTCACTCAACGGGAATCGCGACGGGAAGGTTCCCCGCGGGCCGGGCGCGCCGGCTCACATGTCCCAGGACGGCTTGCCGGGGTAGCGGAACTGGTGCTCCCGCAGCACCTGCCGGACGTCCAGCCAGGCGTTGTACAGCACGGCCTCCTCCTCGGTGGCGACGCCGTCGATGATCCTGTCCCGCCAGTGGTGCAGCTCGTCGTCGGGCATGTGGGCCACCCAGGAGAGGTAGTCGGGGAGGGTCTGCCCCTTCGTGCGGGCGGCCGTTTCGAGGACGGGCCGGTGGTCGGCGATGACGGAGGAGTCCATCCGGTCCATGCGCACGCGCCACCGGTGGTCCATCCCGTCGTCCCCGACGCCCTCGAACGTCCAGCCGTCCTCGTCCTCGCCCCTGCCGCGCTTGAACAGTGCCATCCGCTTCCCCTTCAGCCGTGGCCGACAACCGCCACAGTGTGACGCGGCACCGCTGCCGCCCCGCGCCCGTTCCACAGACCCTTCACGGGGCCGGGTTCTCGCGGAGCTCCGCGAGGTCCTGGGCCGCCTGGGCCAGGAGGTCGCGCATGGCGGACTCGGCCGCGTCCGCGTCGTGGGCGCGTACGGCGTCCAGGACCGCGCGGTGGCTGGGGACCGGGTCGCCCGGGTGGTGGCCGGGGCCGTGGACGATGCGGTCGCGCGCGGCGAGGCCCGTGGAGATGACCATCTCCATGCGCTCCAGCAGCTCGTTGTGGGACGCCGCGAGCAGCGCCCGGTGGAAGGCGAGGTCCGCCTCGACGGCCTCCGGCGCCCCGTCGTCGGCCTCGTCCATGGCGGTGAGCGCGGCGTCGAGCGCCGCGAGGTCGGCGTCCGTACGCCGCTCGGCCGCGAGCCGTACGGCCGCGGGCTCGACGATGCCCCGCACCTCGTCCAGGTCGCGGAGCAGCGGCGGGACCCCGCCCGCGCCGGGGCCCGCTTCGGCGCCCGGTCCCGTGCCGGACTGGAACTGCCAGCGCAGCACGTCGACATCGAGCAGGTTCCAGTCCGCGCGCGGGCGGACGAAGGTGCCGCGCTTCTGCCGCGCGTCGACCATGCCCTTGGCGGCGAGCACCTTCAGCGACTCGCGGAGCGCGGTGAGGCTCACGCCCAGCTCCGCCTGGAGCGCCGCGAGATCGAGAGTGGCGCCCTCGCCGAGCTGGCCGCCGAGCACCCGGTGGGCTATGGCCTCGACCGTCTGGCCGTGGACGCCCCGACGCGCGTACCCGGACATCGGGCACCTTCCCTTCTCCTCTACGACCCCCGCCGTTCACCTCGACCTCGTACGGCCGGGTCAGGCCGATGACTTTACGACGCTCCAGCCGCCGTCCACGACCAGGCTCGCTCCCGTCACGAACGAGGCCTCGGGGGAGGCCAGGAAGGCGACGGCGGCGGCGACCTCGTCCGGGTCGCCGAGGCGCCCGGCGGCCGTCTCCGCCGCGCTGGCCCGCCGCTCGTCCTCCGGGACCCTGTCCCACAGGCGGGTCAGGACGGGGCCCGGCAGCACCGCGTTGACCCGCACGTCAGGCCCGTACTCGACGGCGAGCTGGCCGCACAGCGACAGCAGGCCGCCCTTCGCCGCCGCGTAGGCGGGATGGCCGGGGATGCCGTGGCGGGCGTGGACCGAGGAGACCAGCACGGCCGCGCCGCGCTCCGCGCGCAGCTCCGGCAGGCAGGCGCGGAAGCCGAGGAAGGCGGCCGTCAGCCCGACGTCGAGCTGCCGGTGCCAGGACTCCGGGGAGGTCTCGTGCGCGGGGGCGACCTCGACCGCGACCGCGTTGGAGACCAGCACCGAGACCGGGCCGAGCGGGCGCGCGGCGGCCAGGACCGCCTCCCAGCCCTCCTCGCCCGCCACGTCGGCGGCCACAGGCACGGCCGTGCCCCCGTCCTTCACCAGGGCCTCGGCGGTCTCGGCCGCGCGCTCGGCGGCGATGTCCGCGACGACGACCGAGGCGCCCTCGGCCGCGAGCCGACGCGCCGTCGCCGCGCCGATCCCCGCCGCCGCTCCGGTGACGACGGCTGTACGTCCGATGAACCTCCGGGTGTCAGCGCTCATGGGACGAGGGTCGTCCGGTAGAAGAACGGCGTCAAGAACTATTCATAAATAACGAGTTCTTGTACGGTGCCGCGCATCGCACTTGTCACTCGTCAAGAGAGGCAGAGCCCATGACCGCAGTACGCAGCGACCGCATCCACTTCGGCGGCGACTACAACCCCGAGCACTGGCCCGAGGAGGTCTGGGCCGAGGACGTCCGGCTGATGAAGGAGGCCGGGGTCACCATGGTCACGGCCGGGATCTTCTCCTGGGGGCTGATCGAACAGCGCCCGGGAGAGTACGACTTCGGCTGGTTCGACCGCGTCATGGACACCCTGGCGGAGGCGGGCATCCGCGTCTGCCTCGCGACCATGACGGCCTCGCCGCCCCCGTGGCTGAGCGAGCTGGCCCCCGAGATCCTGCTGGAGACCGCCGAGGGCGTCCGGAAATGGCCCGGCTCCCGGCAGCACTTCTGCCCCTCCAGCCCCGTCTACCGCGAGCACGCGGCCCGCCTCGTCGAGCGGCTCGCCACGCGCTACGCGGACCACCCCGCGCTCGACATCTGGCACATCGGCAACGAGTACGGCTGCTCGAACCCCGTCTGCTACTGCGACGTCTCCGCCGCCGACTTCCGCCGCTGGCTCCGCGAGCGCTACGGCACCGTCGAGGCCCTCAACGCGGCCTGGGCCACCACCTTCTGGTCCCAGCGCTACGGCTCCTTCGACCAGGTCGTGCCGCCCCGCGCGACCCCCACGCACCCCAACCCGACGCAGGTCCTGGACTACCTCCGGTTCAGCGACGACGCGCTCCTGCAGTGCTACCTCGCGGAGAAGGAGGTGCTGGACCGGGTGGCCCCCGGGGTGCCGGTCACGACGAACCACATGCCGCACCACAAGCCCGTCGACCCCTACCGGTGGGCCGCGCACGAGGACGTCCAGTCGCTGGACTTCTACCAGGACCCGTACGACCCCGAGACCCACATCGACGCGGGCGCCGCCTTCGACGTCACGCGCTCCACCGGCGGCGGACGGCCGTGGATGCTGATGGAGCAGGCGCCCAGCGCCGTCAACTGGCGAGCGCGCAACAGCCCCAAACCGTACGGGAAGATGCGGCTGTGGAGCTGGCAGGCGGTGGCGCAGGGCGCCGACGCGGTCCTGTACTTCCAGTGGCGCCAGTCGCCCGGCGGCGCCGAGAAGTTCCACTCCGCGATGGTCCCGCACGCCGGGCCCGACACCCGGATCTTCCGCGAGGTCGCCGAGCTGGGCCGCGAGCTGGGGTCCGTCCCGCAGATCGCCGGCTCGCGGAACGCCGCGGACGTCGCGCTGCTCATCGACTGGCAGAGCTGGTGGGCGCTGGAACAGGGCTCGCACCCGTCCTCGGCGCTCAGCCAGCGGGAGGCGCTGCTGCGCCACTACCGGCCGTTCTTCCGCGCCGGCGTCCCCTGCGACGTCCTGCCGCCGGACAGTGATCTGTCCGCGTACAAGCTGGTCGTCGTCCCGAACCTGTATCTGATGAGCGAGGGCACGGGCGAGCGTCTCACGCGGTACGTCCGTGAGGGAGGGCACCTGCTCGTCTCCTTCTTCACCGGCATCTCCGACGAGAACGACCGCGTCCACCTCGGGGGGTACCCCGGGCCGCTGAGGGAGGTGCTCGGCCTGCGGATCGAGGAGTTCTGGCCCCTCGACGAGGGTTCCACGGTGGGTGTGCGGGGCGGCCTCTCCGGCGCCGGTGACCTGTGGTCGGAGGACATCCACCTCGAAGGGGCTTCGGCTGTCGCCGAGTTCGGGGAGGGAGAGCTCGCGGGACGCCCCGCGCTGACGCGGCACGCCTACGGGGACGGTGTCGCCTGGTACGTGGGTACGCGGCTCGACCCCGCGACGATGAGGGCCCTGACGGACCGGGCCCGGGGTGAGGCGGGGGTCAGCCCTCTCGTCGACGGGCTCCCCGAGGACGTCCAGGTGACGGTCCGCGAGGGCGCGGAGGGCCGGTTCCTCTTTCTGCTCAACCACGGCGAGGAGGAGGCGGAGATCGCCCTCCCGAGCGCGGGCCGAGACCTCCTGAGCGCCTCTCCGGAGGAGGTGACGGCCCTCGTTCTCCCCGCACGCGGAGTGGCGGTGATCCAGCACTGAGCTGATCAGGGGCTGCCCCTTGCCGTGCTTCGCAGGCCGCGCCCGCGACGTGGCTTGTCGCGCAGTTCCCCGCGCCCCTGACGGGGCACGTTCCGAGCCCGGAACGGTCGCGCTCGCGCGGCGGAGCCGCAGATCAGCACAGTCCCGCGCCCCTGACGGGGCACGTTCCGCGCCCGGAACGGCACAGCCCCGTGCCCCTTGCGGGGCAAGCCCTGCTTCTCCCTTCTGCGCTTGGGAGGTCTGCGCCAGAGGCGCAGGGCTGGCAAGCGCAGCCCACTTCGCCGGGCACGCGACAGAAAGAGCTCTGACAAGGAGGTCAGGTGCCTACCAGAAGGAAAGTGCTTACTTGGGGCGCGGCTGCCGCCGCAACGCCGACGCTCGCGGCCTGCGGCGAATCCGCCGGGGCCACCCGGATGACGACCTCGGCCCCGCGTAAGGCGGGCCAGAAGGTCAGGCTGGTTCTGTGGACGTGGGTGCCGCTGCAGAAGGCCGTCGCTCTGTGGAACAAGAAGAACCCGGACATCCACGTCCAGGTCCAGATGGTGCCCGCCAACACGTCCGGCGGGTACCAGAAGATGCACTCGTCGCTGAAGGCGGGCGACCCTCCCGACCTCGCGCAGATCGAGTACTACGCGCTGCCCGAGTTCATGCTGGCCAACGGGCTGACGGACCTCACGGAGTACGGGGCCGACAAGGTCAAGGACCAGTACGTCGACTGGCAGTGGAAGCAGGGCGTCTTCGCGGGCCGGACCTACGCCATGCCGCAGGCGTCGGGCCCGATGGGGTTCTTCCACCGCAAGGACCTCTTCGAGAGGTGGGACGTGGAGGTCCCGCGCACCTGGGACGCGTTCCGAGCCGCCGCGAAGAAGATCCGTAAGCGCGGCTCGTACATCACCGCGTTCCCGCCGGTCAACGCGCAGTGGTTCGCCTCCCTCCCGTGGCAGCGCGGAGCGCACTGGGTGCGGGCCGAGGACGACACGTGGGTGGTGGACCTGACGAGCCCCGAGTCGATGGAGGTCGCCGACTTCTGGGACGGCTTGCTGCGCGACAAGCTCGTGGCGGCCGTCCAGGACTCGCAGTCCGGGTTCTTCAAGGGCCTCCAGACCGGCCAGTTCGCGGGCTGGCTCGGCGCCCAGTGGCAGGACGCGCTGGTGCGCGGCAACGCGCCCCGCACGAAGGGGAAGTGGCGGGTGGCGGAGCTGCCGCAGTGGGAGGCGGGCGCGCACGCCTCGTCCAACTGGGGCGGCTCCGCCACCGCGATCCTCCAGGGCACCCGGCACCCCGTCGAGGCGATCAAGTTCGCGCACTGGCTCAACAGCGCGCCCGAGTCCATCGACCTGCTCGTCGCCGCCGGGTACGGCTGGCCCGCGGCGAAGCTCGACCTCGACAAGAGCGCGCTGGGCAAGCCGGACCCGTTCTTCGGCGGCCAGCGTTACAACGAGGTCTTCCAGGTCTCCGACGAGAACGTGGACACCTCGTGGCGGTTCGCGCCGACCACCATCCAGTCGTACGCCCACATCCAGGACAACATCGGCCGGGCCGCCGACGGACACGGCAGCGTCCAGGAGGCCCTGCGCGACGCGCAGGGCAAGTTCGTGGACGACCTCAAGGCCAAGGGGCTGAAGGCGAGGAGTGCGCGATGAGCGGCCTCAGGACCCGGCGGCGCAGCCGTCCCGACCGTAAGGCGTGGCGGTTTCTCGCGCCCTTCCTCGCGGTCTACCTCTTCGCGATGATCGCGCCGATCTTCTACGCGGTCTACCAGAGCATGCTGAAGGTCGAGCGCTCGGGCCCGATGGGCCTGGGCAAGCCGTCCGTCGGCTTCGCGGGGCTGGAGAACTACCAACTGGCGCTCCAGCAGACCTCGTTCCTGGAGGGCTTCGGCCGGGTGCTGCTCTTCGGCATCGTGCAGGTGCCGGTGATGCTGCTGCTGGCGCTGGTGCTCGCGCTCCTGCTGGACCAGGTCAAGGACCGCTGGGCCGGGCTGATGCGGGCCACGTACTTCCTGCCGTACGGCATCCCCGGCGTGATCGCCACCATCCTGTGGGGCTTCCTCTACGTCCCCGGGGTCAGCCCGATCAACGACATGCTGGGCTCGCTCGGCTTCCAGCCCGACTTCCTCGGCTACGACAACGTGCTGTGGTCCATCGCGAACATCGTGATCTGGGAGTTCGCGGGGTACAACATGCTGATCATCGTCGCCCAGCTCAAGTCGATCCCGCAGGAGCTGTACGAGGCGGCGAAGATCGACGGCGCCGGTCCTTGGCAGACCGCGCTGCGCATCAAGATCCCGCTGGTGCGCCCGGCCCTCGTCCTCACCTGCGTCTTCTCGATCATCGGCACGATGCAGCTCTTCGCCGAGCCGCTGGTGCTGAAGAAGCTCGCGCCCGCCGTGAACAACGACTTCACGCCGAATCTCAGCGCCTACTTCGACGCCTTCGCCAACGCCAACGTCTACATGGCCGCCGCGAAGTCCGTCATCCTCGCCGTCGTCGCCATGGTGCTGTCGTTCGGCTTCCTCAGCCTCGTCAACCGCAAGCGAAGGAGCGAGCGGTGAGCGCCACGACCACAAGCACCAGGACCGACGCGCCCCCGACGGCCCCCGCGCCCCCGCCCGCGCCCCGGCGGCGACGCCCGCTCCGACCCGGCCGCGTGCTGCTCGTCGCGGTCCTCGCGCTCGCGGCGGTCTACTTCCTCATCCCCGTCTACTGGCTGGTCGTCGCCGCCACGAAGTCCAACGGCAGCCTCTACGGCAGCTTCGGCTTCTGGTTCGACGCCCCGCAGCTCTGGCACAACCTCGGCAAGGTCTTCGCCTACGACGACCACATCTATCTCCAGTGGGCGCTCAACTCGCTGCTCTACGCGGGAGTCGGCGCCGTCGTCGCCACGCTGCTCTCGGCCGCTGCCGGGTTCGCGCTGGCCAAGTACCGCTTCCGGGGCAGGGAGGCCGTCTTCAAGCTCGTCCTCGCGGGCGTGCTGCTGCCCTCCACGGCGCTGGCCCTGCCGCTCTATCTGATGTTCAGCAAGCTGGAGCTGACCAACACCTACTGGGGCGTGCTCATCCCCAGCGTGGTGAGCCCCTTCGGCGTCTACCTGTGCCGGATCTACGCGGAGTCGGCGGTGCCCGACACCGTGCTGGAGGCCGCCCGGGTGGACGGGGCGAGCGAGGAGCGGATCTTCTTCACGCTGGTGCTGCGCATCATGTCGCCCGCGCTGGTGACCGTCTTCCTCTTCCAGTTCGTGCACATCTGGAACAACTACTTCCTGCCGCTGGTGATGCTCTCCGAGGACCGGAAGTACCCGATCACCCTCGGCCTCGTCACCTGGAAGGAGGCCGCCGACCGGTTCCCCGAGCTCACGCAGTACACCATCGGCGGCGCCTTCGTCTCCGTCATCCCCCTGGCCTTCGCGATGCTCGTCCTCCAGCGTTACTGGCGGACGGGGCTCACCGAAGGCAGCGTCAAGGAGTAGGGAACACACGTGAAGATCACCCGGGTCGAGACCTTCGCCGTGCCGCCGCGCTGGCTGTTCTGCCGGATCGAGACGGACGACGGCCTGGTCGGCTGGGGCGAGCCCGTCGTGGAGGGCCGCGCCGACACCGTCCGTACGGCCGTCCGTGAACTCGCCGCCCAGTTCCTGGTGGGCGCGGACCCGCTGCGGATCGAGGACCACTGGCAGCTCATGACCAAGGGCTCCTTCTACCGGGGCGGGCCCGTGCTCTCCTCCGCCGTCGCGGGGCTCGACCAGGCGCTGTGGGACCTCGCGGGCAAGGCGTACGGCGCGCCCGTGCACCAGCTCCTCGGCGGGCCGGTGCGCGAACGGGCCCGCGCCTACTGCTGGGTCGGCGGCGACGAGCCCGCCGCCGTCGGCGAACAGGTCGCCGAGCAGGTGGCGGCGGGCTTCACCGCCGTGAAGATGAACGGCTCCGGGCGCATGGACCGGCTGCCCAACGTCGCCGAGCTGCGCCAGGTCGCGGCGCGCGCCGAGGCGGCCCGCGAGGCGCTGGGCCCCGAGGGGGACTTCGCGGTCGACTTCCACGGCCGCTTCTCCGCCGCGGGCGCCCGCCGCGCCATCGAGGTGCTGGAGCCGTACGGGCCGATGTTCGTCGAGGAGCCGGTGCTGCCCGAGCACACCGCGCTGCTCCGCGAGGTCACCGCGGGCACCACCGTCCCGATCGCCACGGGGGAGCGGCTCTTCTCCCGTACGGAGGTGCTCCCGGCGCTCCAGGCCGGGGTCGCCGTGCTGCAGCCCGACCTGTCGCACGCGGGCGGCATCTCCGAGACGCGGCGCATCGCCTCCCTCGCCGAGACCTTCGACGTGGCGGTCGCCCCGCACTGCCCGCTGGGCCCCCTCGCCCTGGCCGCCAGCCTCCAACTGGCCTTCTGCACCCCGAACTTCCTCATCCAGGAGCAGTCGATCGGGATCCACTACAACACCGGGGCCGAGCTGCTCGACTACGTCGCCGACCCCGAGGTCTTCCGCTTCCACGACGGCCATCTGCTGCGCCCCACGGAGCCGGGCCTCGGCGTCCGTATCGACGAGAAGGCCGTACGGGAGGCCGACGGCAGGGCGGAGAGCTGGCACAACCCGGTCTGGCGGCACCCGGACGGCTCGTTCGCGGAGTGGTGACCGGTGACCGAGCGGGAGGCTCCATGGCAGGAAAGGTGGGGAACTCGTCATTGCCGCCGTCCCCGGGCCGCTGAAGAATCGGGGGCATGACACCCCTTCCCGCCGCCGGTGGCACCCGTGACGTGCTGCTCGTCGTCTTCGACGGCGTCCAGAGCCTGGACGTCACCGGCCCCCTGGAGGTCTTCACCGGCGCGGGGTTCGCCGCGGGCGGCAGCCCGTACCGGGTGCGCACCGCGTCGGTGGACGGCGGGCCCGTCCGCGCCTCCAGTGGACTGCGGCTGCTCCCCGACCTCGCGCTCGGGGACGCGCCCTCGGCGCCGCACACCCTGGTGGTGCCCGGCGGCTCGGGCGAGGGCGCCGACGAGGAGCGGGTCGTCGCCTGGCTGCGGCACGCCGCGCCGCGCGCCACGCGGCTGGTCTCCGTCTGCACCGGCGCCCGGCTGCTCGCGGAGGCGGGCGCGCTCGACGGGCGCCGGGTGACCTCGCACTGGGCGTACTGCGACACGCTCGCACGCGACCACCCGGAGATCGAGGTCGACCCGGACCCGATCTACGTCCGCGACGGGCACGTCGCGACCTCCGCGGGGGTGACCGCCGGGATCGACCTGGCACTCGCCCTGGTCGAGGAGGACCTCGGCCGGGACGTCGCGCTCACTGTCGCCCGGCACCTGGTGGTCTTCCTGCGCCGTCCAGGGAACCAGGCACAGTTCAGCGCCCAGCTCGCCGCGCAGACCGCCAGCCGCGCGCCGCTGCGCGAGGTCCAGCGCTGGATCACCGAGCACCCGGACGCCGACCTCTCGGTGGCCGCCCTCGCGGACCGGGCCCGGCTCTCGCCCCGGCACTTCGCCCGCGCGTTCCAGGCGGAGACCGGGACGACGCCGGGGCGGTACGTGGAGCGCGTACGGCTGGAACACGCCAGGCGGCTGCTGGAGGACACCGCGTACGGAATCGAGGAGATCTCCCGCGCCTCCGGATACGGCACGCCCGAGGCGATGCGGCGGGCCTTCCTCAAGGCGCTCGGAACTCCGCCCTCCGAATACGGCCGCCGCTTCCGCTCGGCCGTGGCGCTCGACTGAGCGCGCCTTCGCACACTCTCTGGAACCCGCCCCCAGGAAAGGGAATTTTCCATGCAGATCGCCATTCTCCTCTACGAGGGCTTCACCGCGCTCGACGCCATTGGCCCGTACCAGACGCTCAGCCCGCTGCCGGACGCCGAAATCGTCTTCGTCGCCGAGCGCCCGGGGCCCGTACGGGACGACCTCGGCACGCTCACCCTTCCGGCCACGGCCTCCTTCGCCGACGTTCCCGCGCCCGGCATCGTCGTCGTCCCCGGCGGCCCCGAGCCGGACGTCGGGAACGCGCGGCTGCTGGAGTGGCTGCGCGCGGCCGACGCGACCAGCGTGTGGACGGTCTCGGTGTGCACCGGATCACTGCTGCTGGGAGCGGCCGGACTGCTCCAGGGGCGCCGCGCGACCTCCCACTGGCTCGCCCTCGACCAGCTGCGGACGTACGGCGCCGAGCCGACGGGGGAGCGGGTGGTCTTCGATGAGAAATACGTCACCGCGGCGGGGGTCTCCGCCGGCATCGACATGGGTCTTTCGCTCGCCGGACGCCTCGCCGGTGACGCCTTCGCGCAGGGGGTGCAGCTCATGATCGAGTACGACCCCGAACCGCCCTACGACGCGGGCTCGCCGCACAAAGCACCTGCGGAGGTCGTGCGGAAGTTCAGCCAAGCCCGGTGAAGAAAAGGGGTGTTCACCGGAGCGGGCGCCGCAAGGGTATATGCCAATTTGATTCCGCGGCGCACCTGTGAATTGCCGTGATAACGCGCTTCAATTTCCGCGCGAGCCACGCGTCACGGTCATGTAAACACCTCGGCCCGGCTTAAAGCCTCCCTGTGCAGCCGGTAATCTCGCTGGTTACACTCACGCCTCATGCGTAGGACCCCCCACAGTAGTAGTCAGCAAGATCAGGGCAACCGCCCGATATTTATTGAAAGTTCAGGTAGAAGAAGGAGGTTCTTCCGGTTCACGGCCGTTGCCGTGGGTTGTGGATGTGCCGGATATCTGCTGTTCGTCGGTGTTGTCGTCGGCGGACTCTGGAAGCCGTACGAGAAGACCCCGCCCCGCACCGACGCGCCGCTCCCGACGGCTCCCGCACGCCAGGCCTCGCAGGCGCCCTCCGCGCCCTCGGACGACGGTCCCGGGGACTCCCCGGCGCGGGACTCCCCGGCCCGGGACGGCGGACGGGGTGAGAGAGCCACACCCAGCCAGGCCCCGGTCACACAGCAGCGACACTCCGACGGATGAGCCCCCGGCACGCACTGCGCCGTCCCCCACGCGGGCACTGGGTGCTGTTGTTGCTCATCCTTCCCGTGGTCACCATCGCCCTGCTCTTCGAGGGCTGGACCACGCACGAGGTGGACTCCGCGCGCACGAAGCCCGCCTGCGACAGGCCGATCCCCAAGGCGGCCGACACCGGTGACCCGGTCCTGCGGCTGACCGGCGACCGGATCGAGACGGCGGCGATGCCACCCGGCACCGCCGCGCTCACCTTCGACGGCGGCCCCGACCCCACCTGGACGCCGCGCCTGCTCGACCTGCTGCGCAAGCACCGGGTGCACGCCACGTTCTTCGTCTACGGGAAGCAGGCGGCCCGGCACCCCGGGCTGATGCGGCGCATCAAGGACGAAGGGCACGAGATCGGCGCTTACACGTACACGGGCGGCGATCTGGGCGCGGCCTCGCCGCTGCGCGCGCGGATGGAGCTCTCGCTCACCCAGACGGCGTTCGCGGGCACCGCGGGCGTCACCACGCGGCTGCTGCGGCTGCCGCACACCACCGCGGCCGACACGCTGTGCGGCGCCGAGTGGCAGGCGGCGAAGCGCGCGGCCGACCAGGGCTATCTGCTGGTCGCGGCCGACCGGAAGTCCCGCAAGACCTCGCAGGGCGTGATCCGCCAGTACAGCCACACCGACCTCGGCTACCGCGAGGCGGAGGGGCTGCTCAAGAATCCGCGGGTCGAGCGGTTCACGACCGTCA
Source organism: Streptomyces sp. NPDC048172 (assembly GCF_043202595.1). Lineage (NCBI taxonomy): Bacteria > Bacillati > Actinomycetota > Actinomycetes > Kitasatosporales > Streptomycetaceae > Streptomyces > Streptomyces sp. NPDC048172. Next base: position 667,445 of record NZ_JBIDAT010000005.1, on the reverse strand, counting down.
CCAACGGGCTCGGGCAGCCCTCCTACACGAGCCGTGCCCCGCTCGTGCAGCGGCTGGAGGGCGAGGGGCTGATCCGGGCCCAGGCGCTCGGCCACTTCTTCACCCGCGCCATGGCCTGGGCGCTGGGCGTCGCCGGGGCGCTGGGCATCCTGCGCCTGGTGCTGCTCGTCCACTTCGCGCGCACCCACGTGCGGCGGCTCTCCCGCTACCGGCCCGGCGCGCCCCGGCTGCGCGAGGTGACCGAGCCGGTGACGGTGCTGGTGCCCGCGCACAACGAGGAGGCGGGCATCGCCGCCACGGTGCACTCCCTCCTCGCCTCGCTCTACCCGCGCCTCCAGGTGCTGGTCATCGACGACGGTTCGACCGACGGCACCTACGACGCCGTCGCCGCCATCGACGACCCGCGCGTGACGCTCGTACGCCAGCCCAACACCGGCAAACCCGGCGCGCTCAACACCGGGCTCGCGCACGCGCGGCACGACATCGTGGTCATGGTCGACGGCGACACGGTCTTCGAGCCGGACGCGCTCTACCGGCTCGTCCAGCCGCTCGCCCACCCGGCCGTGGGCGCGGTCAGCGGGAACACCAAGGTCGGCAACCGGCGCCACCTGCTCGGCAAGTGGCAGCACCTGGAGTACGTCCTCGGCTTCAACCTGGACCGCCGCATGTTCGAGGTCCTGGAGTGCATGCCGACGGTGCCCGGCGCCATCGGCGCGTTCCGCCGGGACGCGCTCATGGGCGTCGGCGGCGTCAGCGACGAGACCCTCGCCGAGGACACCGACCTCACGATGGCCCTGTGGCGGGCGGGCTGGCGCGTCGTCTACGAGGAGACCGCGGTCGCCTGGACCGAGGTCCCGCAGAGCCTGCGACAGCTCTGGCGGCAGCGCTACCGCTGGTGCTACGGCACGCTCCAGTCGATGTGGAAGCACCGGCACGCGGTCCGCGAGGTCGGCCCCGCCGGGCGCTTCGGCCGCCGCGGACTGGGCTACCTGGCGCTCTTCCAGGTCGTCCTGCCGCTCTTCGCGCCCGTCGTGGACATCTTCGCGCTGTACGGGGTGGCGTTCCGCGACCCCACCCAGGCGGTGCTGGTCTGGCTCGGCTTCCTCGTGCTCCAGATGGTCACCGCCGGATACGCGCTCCGGCTGGACCGGGAACGGCTCCGCGCCCTGTGGTCCCTCCCGTTCCAGCTCTTCGTCTACCGCCAGCTGCTCTACCTCGTGGTGATCCAGTCCGTGATGACCGCGCTGCTCGGCTCCCGGCTGAAGTGGCACCGCATGCGCCGCGAGGGCACCGCCGACCCGTACCAGCTCGACGAGGGGCCACCGCCCGCGCCCGACCGGCGCGGACGCAGCCTCACGCCCAAATGAGCACCCTGACCACCTGAACAAGGGGATTCGGATGAAGACGGACCCGCCTGACCAGTGGGTCGAGCCCGGAGGCAACACCCCGTACGCGCCGTACGACCCGTACGCGCGCTACGACCCGTACGCGCCTCACGAGCCCTATGAGCCCTACGCGCAGCACACCGTGTACGCGCCGCACTCGCCCTACTCGCCGCACGCGCCGGAGCTGTACGACCCCGGGGCCGGGCCCGAGCCGGAGCCCGAGCCCTGGCGCGAGACGGCCCCCGCGCTGCAGCACCGCAGCCGCGAGGTGTACGGCTGGCGCGGCAACCAGCCGCGCGGGCAGCGCACCCGGCGCCGTCCCCGGCGGCGGCGCAAGGTGCTGCGGGCGCTGCTCGTGCTCGTCCTCGCCCTCGTGACCGGCGCCGGAGGCACGTTCGCCTGGGCCGAGAACGAGCTGAACAGGGACGTCGACCTCGGCAAGTACGGCCACCGGCCGCCGCCCGGCAAGGGCACCAACTACCTCATCGTGGGCTCCGACAGCCGCGACGGGCTCTCCGAGGGCGACAAGAAGAGCCTGCACGCGGGCGGGGGAGGGGGACGCCGCACGGACTCCATGATCGTGCTGCACACCGGGGCGCGCGGCGCGACCATGGTCAGCCTTCCCCGCGACTCCTGGGTGACCGTCCCCAGCTACCTCAGCCCCTCCACCGGCAAGCGCTCGGCGGACGAGAAGGACAAGCTCAACGCGTCCTTCGCGTACGGCGGGCCCGAGCTGCTCACCCGTACCGTCGAGCACAACACCGGGCTGCGCATCGACCACTACGCGGAGATCGGCTTCGCCGGGTTCGTGAACATCGTCGACGCGGTCGGCGGCGTCCGCATGTGCCTGGAGCGGGACATCAAGGACAAGAAGTCCGGGGCCGACCTCAAGCGCGGCTGCCAGACGCTCGACGGCAGCCAGGCGCTCGCCTTCGTCCGCCAGCGCCACCAGGAGGCCGAGGGCGACCTGGGGCGCTCGCAGAACCAGCAGAAGTTCCTCTCCGCGCTGGCCCACAAGGCCGTCAAGCCCGGCACCGCGCTCAACCCGGCCTCGACCTACCCGGCGATGAAGGCCGGGCTCGACACCCTCGTCGTCGACGAGAACATGGGGCTGCGGGACCTGGCGACCATGTTCCGCGCGCTCCAGGGCGTCGCGGGCGGCAAGGGGAACCAGATCAACGTCCCCGTCTCCGGCGTCGGCATCGGCACCAAGAAGGGCAGCGCCATCCAGTGGGACGAGGGCCAGGCGCGGAAGCTCTTCGGGCAGCTGCGGGACGACAGTCCGGTGACGGTACGGGGCGGCCGTACGTCGTAGGCGCGGGGACGTACGTCAGACGACGCGGGCCACGGCCGCGTACATGTTGACGTCCGTGTCGGGGATCTCCGCCGCGTCCGCGTCCGGGTGCCAGCGGTTCATGGGCACCACGCCGGGCTCGACCAGTTCGAGCCCGGCGAGCAGCCCCTCGACCTCGGCGCGCGTCCGCAGGTACATCGGGACGCCGCGCTCGGTGTAGCGCCGGGCCATCTCCGTGACCTCGTCCGGCGTGATGTCGGCCGTCGCCGTCGTCAGCGCCACGTAGCTCCCCGGCGCCAGCGCGGAGGCCAGCTCCCGCAGCAGCGCGCTCGGGTCCTCGACGAACTGGAGCATGGCGATGACGGTGACGGCCACGGGCCGCGACAGGTCCAGGGTCGCGAGCAGCTCGGGGGAGCGGAGCACGGCGGCCGGGTCGCGCATGTCCGCGTCGATGTAACTGGTGCGGCCCTGCGGCGAGCTGGCGAGCAGCGCGCGGGCGTGCTCCAGCACCATCGGGTCGTTGTCGACGTACACGACGCGCGACTCCGGCGCGATGCCCTGCACGACCTGGTGCAGATTGGGCTCGGTCGGTATGCCCGTACCGATGTCGAGGAACTGGCGGATCCCGGCCTCGCCCGCGAGCCAGCGGCCCATCCGGTGCATCGTCGCGCGGTTGATCCGCATGCTCACCGGCAGCTTGGGCCACGCCGACGTGAGGTCGTCGGCCGCCTCCCGGTCGGCGGGGAAGTGCGTCTTCCCGCCCAGGATGTAGTCGTAGACCCGCGCCGAGTGCGCCTCGCCCGTGTTGATCCCGCCGTTGGCCGCACCGCTGCTTCCGCCGCCCTGGGGCATGCGTCCTCCTGTGGTCGCTCCGGGCCGGGACCACGTACCGCCCGGCCCAACTTCCGCGCAGGTTACGCGACTTCCCGGGGCTCCTCGCGGGCGGGCCGGGCTCACAGGTTCGGCGAGTGCTCCGCCTCGTGGCACACCCCGCACGTGATCCGCCGGGCCCGCTTCTCGCTGCTGGCCGTCCCGGTCCCCGCCACCTGGTGGACGGTCTCGGGCGACAGCCGTACGTGGTCGACGCAGAGCCCCGCTCCGCAGCGGCGGCACACCGCCACCGCGTGGCGTTCCGCCGCGCGCGGCAGGCAGTCGTAACAGTCCATGGCGCGCTCCTCTCTCGGACCGTGCGCGGTACCCGCTCGCGGGGACCTCAGTCGTCCGTCTCCGGATCGGCCGCGAGGTCCACCGTGAGGACGCCCTCCGTGCGGAAGAGCGAGGCCGTCAGCCGCTGCGTGCGGTCCTCGCGCCCGGCGAGCAGCAGGAGCACCCGCGAGCTCCCTTCGCCTTCAGCCTCGTCCCCGGTCTCTTCCGCGCGCACCTGGAGGATGCGGAAGCCCTGTGCCGTGCACTCCTCCATGAGCCGCGGCAGCAGCGACCGGCCCGTGCGGTACGTCAGCCGCAGCGTCGGCCGTACGGTCGCCGGGCTCCGCGACAGCCGCCCGGCGAGGAACGGATAGCCCCTGATCACCAGGAAGTGCAGCGCCGTCGCCGCGCTCGCGAGGAGCAGCAGCCCGCCGCCGCAGGCCATGCCGATCGCGCAGGTCAGCCAGATCGTCGCGGCCGTCGTCAGCCCCCGTACGGCGTCGCGGCGGACGAAGATGAGGCCGCCGCCGATGAAGCCGATGCCGGAGACGATCTGCGCGGCGACGCGCGAGGGGTCGTACGCGGTGTGCGCCATGCCCAGCGCGTTCCCGAAGCCGTGCTGCGAGACCTGCATCATCAGCGCGCTGGCGACGCCCACCAGCGCGTGGGTGCGCAGCCCCGCGCTCTTCTGCCGGGCGCCGCGCTCCCAGCCGACGAGCGTGGACAGGGTGAGCGCCACGGCCAGTTCGACCAGCTGCCGGGGCCCCTGCCCGGCCGGAACGGCTCCGACGGTTCCGATGGAGGTGGCGAATTCCCGCATGCAGAGCCTCCTCTCTCCCGTTTGTCCTGATCTGCCCTCCGCACGTTAGACCCGTCGGACGGCGGGCACTCCGGGGGGTCCGAAGGAGAGACTCCGGGAGGTTCTCCATGCTGAAGGCCATAGCCGACGTCCTCCGCGCGATCGGAGGCGCGGTCGCGACCGTGGTGACGCTGCCGTTCCGGGCCGTCGCCCGGCTGTTCGGCGGCGCGTCGGACACCGTCAGGCGGCGTCCGGGCGCGGGTCGTGCGCGCGCCCGTGGAACGAGGCGCGGTAGGCGCGTGGCGTGACGCCCGCGACCCGCTTGAACCGCTCACGGAACGCCGTGGGTGAACCGAAGCCCGTACGCTCCGCGATCCGTTCGACCCCGTGGTCCGTCGTCTCCAGCAGGAACTGCGCCTGCCGCACCCGCGCGCACAGCAGCCACTGGAGCGGCGTGGTGCCGGTCTGCTCGCGGAAGCGGCGGCTGAACGTCCGCTCGCTCAGCCCGCTGCGCGCGGCCATGTCCGCGAGAGCGAGGTCCCGGGCGAGGTGGTCCTCGATCCACGCGAGGACGGGCTCCAACGCGGAGCCCTGAGGCACCGGCGGCCGGGCGTGCGGGATGAACTGCGCCTGGCCGCCCTCCCGTTCGAGCGGGACGACCGCGAGCCGCGCCGCGTCGGCCGCGACCGCCGAGCCGAGGTCCCGCCGGATCATGTGCAGGCACAGGTCGAGCCCGGCGGCCGAGCCCGCCGAGGTCAGGATCTGGCCGTTGTCGACGTACAGCACGTCGGGACGTACGTCGATCGCGGGGAACCGCTCGGCCAGCAGCTCCGCGCCCAGCCAGTGCGTGGTGGCGCTCAGCCCGTCCAGCAGGCCCGCGGCGGCGAGGACGAACGTGCCCACGCAGATCGACGCGATCCGCGTGCCCGCGGCGTGCGCCGCGCGCAGCGCCTCCAACGCGTCCTCCCGCGGCGGCGGCGCGTCCTGGGCGCAGCCCGGCACGACGATCGTGTCGGCCGTCTCCAGCGCGTCCAACCCGTACGGCACCTCGGCGATGAACGCGCCGGTCTCCACGCGCCGCGTCGGCGCGCAGACCCGCACCCGGTACGGACTCCGGCCGTCCGCGAGCCGCGCGCGGCCGAACACGTCGATGGGCGTGGCCATGTCGAAGGGGATGACCCGGTCGAGGGCGAGAACCGCGACGTTGTGCATGAATCCCACGGTAAACAGGATCCCGCCACGGGTACAGCCCCAGGTAGAAGGCATAGGGCTGCCCCAGTCTCCCCGCAGGCGGGTTGGCGAGAACCCGTTGGACTTTGTCATTCCAGCCTCTGGGAGGCGGTCGACGGGCTGCCTAGCGTGAGGGGCGTTCCGGCCCCCTCCCGCGAAAGGCGCGCACATGCTCGCTCAGATCGCCCTGTTCGACGGCTTCGACCCCCTCGACGCGATCGGCTCGTACGAAGTGCTGTACGCGGCGGGGATGTTCACCGACGGCGACGTCCGCGTCGAACTCGTCACCGCCGAGGGCCCGCGCGAGGTCCCCAGCGGCACCCCGCCCGTCACGCTCACCGCCACCGGAGCCCTCGACCCCGCCCGCGCGGACCTCCTCGTCCTGCCCGGCGCTGCGGGCGTCCCCGGGGAGGTGCCGGGACGCCCCGACCTGGTGCCGGTCGAGGTCCGCCTCGCCCGCGCCCTGGAGACCGGACTGCCCCGGCTCGCGGGGGAGGCGATGGCCCGCGACGACACGCTGGTCGCCACCGTCTGCGGCGGCTCGCTGCTGCTCGCCATGGCGGGCCTGGCGAAGGGCCGCCCGGCCACCGGCCACGGCCTCACGCCCGACGTCCTGCGCGAGAACGGCGCGGTCCCCGTCGACGCGCGCGTCGTCGACGACGGCGACCTCGTCACCGGCGCGGGCGTCACCTCGGGCATCGACCTGGCGCTCCACCTCGTCGACCGCGAGATCGGCCCGCGCGTCGCGCACGCCGTGGAGACCCTCTTCCACCACGAACGGCGCGGCACCGTCTGGTCCCCCGGAGGCAGGACCCCGACCCTCACCCTCTGACCCTCTGACCTCCGCCCCGCCCCTCTCACCCGGAGCCTCCCGAACCCCCGATGACGAAACTCCTCCTCTCCCTCCACGTCCTGGCGGCGGTCATCGCCGTCGGCCCCGTCACGGTCGCCGCCAGCATGTTCCCGGCCGCCGCCCGCCACGCCCACGCCGCGGCGCCCGACGAACCGCCCCTCGCCACGGTCCGCCTCCTCCACCGGATCTGCCGCGTCTACACCCTCGTCGGCGTCTCCGTCCCGGTCTTCGGCCTCGCCACCGCCAACACCATGGGCGTACTGACCGACACCTGGCTCATCGCCTCGATGCTCCTCACCGCCGTCGCCGCGGTCGTCCTCGCCGCTCTCGTCCTCCCCCGCCAGGAGTCCCTCCTGACCCAACTCACCACCGCGCCCCCCACCCTGGACCGCCGCACCACCACCCGCCTCGCCATGTCCACCGGCATCTTCAACCTCCTCTGGACGACGGTCACCATCCTCATGATCGTCCGCCCGGGCTCGACGACGGGCGCGTGACCGGTGAGGTGCGGCAGCTCAGCTCTCTGCGGGCTCCTGACTGAGCGCGGCGAGCTGCTCGCGGACACGGGAGGCGTCGTCGGCCCGGTGCTGTGAGGCGTAGAGATCCAGCGCCTTTTCCCAGGTGCCGCGGGCCTGCTCGCGGTCGTGCACGGCATAGGTGTGCCCGAGGTGATCGAGCGTGTCAGCCTGCGCCGACTCGTTACCGAGGTCGTAATAGAGGTTCAGCGCTTGCTGGTAGTGCTCCTCGGCATGTGTGTACTCGCCGGTGTAGTGAGCGATGTACCCCAGGTTGTCGAGGATGTCTGCCTTGCCGCTCGGGTTACCGCCTCCGCTGCACCGGTCCAGCGCCCGGCTGCAGATTTCGCGGGCCTCCGCATAATCACCGAGCCGCGCTGTGTACCGGCCGATCTCGTTGAGGGCGTTGGTGCCGCTGACGTCGATGTCCAGTTCCTGGAACAGGCGCCAGGCGTGTCTGGAGTGCGCGAGCGCCTCGCGGTCGTTGCCCTGGACCTCCCAGGCCTTCGCCAGAGCTCTGTGCGTATGCGCCTGGCCCAGGCGGTCGTTGTCGTGCGCTGCGACGGCGAGGCCGGTCTGCAGGTGGGTGACGGCTTCTTCGTGGAGCCCCGCTAGCGCACAGGCGCGCCCGAGGTGACGGTACGAGCGGGTACGGAGGTCCGCGTCGAGGTGATCGGACGCAGGCGCGCCCATCCGCCACGCCGACAGGTTGTCATCCAGACGCCCCTGACGCAGCTGGAACGTGGTCAGGGTCCAGGCGAGCTGCCAGACCTGGGTGTTCCACTTCTTCTCCACGGCTACGTGCTGGACAGCCAGCAGAGTGAGGCGTTCGGCATTGAGCCACCTCCAGGCGTCCTGGACGTCCTTCAGCGGCTGCGGACTGCACGCTGGGGGAAGTTGGGCCAGTGCGATGGGCGCATGGTGCTTGGCGATGAGCAAGTCGGCGGCGTGTGCGGTATGAACGCCGTACTCCGTCAGGCGGTACAGGGCCATGTCCCGTTCCGAAGCCGTGTCTTCCTCTTCCGCCTGGCGCGCGGCGTAGAGCCGGACCAAGTCGTGCATCCGGTAGCGGCCCTTCGTGTGCTGCTGGACCAGCGAGACGTTCTCCAGGGTCCTGAGCTGGTTCCGTGCCTCCCGCAGGGTCGTTCCTGCAAGGCTGGCTGCGGCGTACACGCTGACATCGGCACCCGGGGCGAGCCCCACCATGCGGAACATGGTGGCCTCAGTCGTGCGCAGAGCCCGGTACGACCATGACAGCACCGTTTCCAAGCAGGCTTCGGGCGACTCCAGGCTGAGTGCTTCCAGCCGTTGTGAGGTGTCCTCCAGCTCCTCAGCGATGCCGGAGAGCGGAAGGTGCGGCTCCAGGACGGCGCGGCTGGCGACGATGCCCAGCGCCAGGGGAAGACCTGCGCACCACCGCACCAACTGGTCCGTGGCACCCGGCTCGGCCGCGATCCTGGACTCGCCGAGCTGCCGGGCGAGCAGGGCGCGCGCCTCGTCGTCGCCGAGTGCGTCCACCTGCACAGGCCGGGCGCTGTGTGTGGCGACGAGGCTCGCCATGCGGTCGCGGCTGGTCACCAGCACGGTGCAGGCGGGGGCGCCGGGAAGCAGCGGAGCCACCTGCGTGGTGTCCCGGGCGTTGTCGAGCACGATCAGCATGCGCCGCCCGGCAACGAGGCTGCGGTACAGCCCCATCTGGGCTTCGAACTGCCGCGGAATCTCGCCCGGCTCCATGCCGAGCGCATCGAGGAACACCCGCAATGCCTCGTGGGGCGGCATCGGCTCCTCGCTGGGGTGGAAGCCCCGCAGGTTCACGAAGAGCTGTCCGTCCGGGAAGCGGTCCGCGTACGCGTGGGCCCAGTGCAGCGCCAGCCAGGTCTTCCCGATGCCGCCCGCGCCCCCGATCGCGGAGATCACCACGGTCGTACCGTGCTCCACGCCTGCATCGAACGCCTTGGTCAACTCCGCGACCTCGGCGTCCCTTCCCGTGAACGTTCGTGGCGCTGCCGGGAGTTGCCTCGGTACGACGGGCTCCCGGGCCGTGCCGTGAAAGTGCACGCCTCCCGTGATGTCTCTGGCCTGGACGATGTGGCTTCCGGCGCCACCTCTGGCGCTGTTGCGGACCTCGGATTCGCCAGTCATGCCGCTCAGTCTCGCACTGCCGTTTGGGCGTCGAGGCGCCAGTTAGCATGAGCCGAATGAGCGATGGGGATTCGAACGACGGTCAGTCCGGCTCTTCTTCCGCTCCGGGGCGGAGGTCCGGGGGTGGGGTGTCGTGGAGCACTGTGCGGTTGTTCTTCCGGTGGGAGGTCTGGGCGATCGTGGGGGTGCTGGTCGTCGTGGCGTTTCTCGCTTCCTGAGGGGGAGGGGGCTCAGGGGGTTCGCTCGCGGGTCGGCAGGAGGCCTGTCAGGAGGCTTGCCAGGGCGAAGAGGGTGCCTGTGGTGACGACCGCGGGCCAGCCGCCGTGGGTCCAGGCGAGGGAGCCTGCCAGGGAGCCCAGGGAGATACCGAGGAAGCGCAGGGTGAAGTAGAGGGTGTTGAGGCGGCTGTGGATCGCGGGGTCCAGGGCGAAGAGGAGGGTCTGGCTCGCGGCCTGGTTGCCCCAGACCCCGACGTCCAGGACGACCACGCCGACGATCAGCCAGGCCAGCGACGTACCGCCGGGCAGCAGGGTCAGCCAGCCGATCACGACCATGCCGACGAGGGCGAGCACGGAGCCGCGGCGGCCGAAGCGGTCGGCCGTGCGGCCCGCCCACGGTGAGGCCAGGGCGCTGGCCGCGGCCACCAGGCCGAACAGCCCGGTCTGCGCCGGGCCGTAGCCGTAGTCCTCCTCCAGGAGGAAGGTGAGGGTCGTCCAGAAGGCGCCGAACGCGACGCCGACCAGCGCGCCCGAGCCCACGATCCGCCCGACCAGCGGCCGCGCCGCCAGCGCGGGCAGTGACGCGAGCGAGGCGCGGTACGCCGTGCCGTGCGCGGCCGGAGGCACGTACGGCAGGGCCCGGCGCAGCACCAGCGTCAGCGCGAGCGTGAGGACGCACGAGTAGGCGAACACGCCCCGCCATCCGGCGAGTTCGGAGAAGGCGCCCGAGTAGGCGCGCGAGGCCAGCACCCCGACCAGCAGTCCGCCCTGCACCGTGCCGACGACCTTGCCGCGCGTCGCGCCCTCAGGGCCGGTGAGGGCGACGGCCAGGGGCGTGATGAGTTGGGGTACGGGGGAGAGCAGTCCTACGGCGAAGCTCGCGGCGATCAGGAACCAGACCGTCGGCGCGAGCGCGCAGGCGGCCAGCGCGGCGGACGAGGCGGCGCCGAGGCCGAGGATGAGCCGCCGCCTGCCGTGCGTGTCGCCGGCGGGGACGATCAGCAGGATGCCCGCCGCGTAGCCGAGCTGCGTGGCCGTCGGCACGGCGCCGAGCAGGCCGGGGCCCGCGTCCAGCGACGCGGCCAGGGAGCCCAGCAGGGGCTGGCTGAGGTAGACGTTCGCCGCCGTGACGGCGCTGGCGGTCGCCAGCAGCGGGATCAGGGAGGGGGTGCGTTCGCTCACGTGAATCGACCGTAGGGCGGACGTGGGTGGCATACTTTCGTCCGTACGCCAGATCCTGTCGAGAACGTGCCAGAACCTGTCAGGGGGTCGCGCCGTGTACGGGAAGAGCGAGGACCGCGACGACTACCAGGCCGTGCCCAGGCCGGTCGCGGCCATGGCCAGGGACCTGGCCGACGGTCACCACATCCCGCCGCACAGCCACCGCCGCGCCCAGCTCATCTACGGCACGACGGGCGCCATCACCGTCACCACCGACCACGGCGCGTGGGTCGTCCCCGCCACCCGGGGGGCCTGGATCCCCGCCGGGCTCACCCACGCGATGACCTGCGCGGGCGCCGTCGCCATGCGCACCCTCTACCTCGCCCCGGAGGCCGCCGTACGGCTGCCCGCGCGCCCCACGGTCGTCTCCGTCTCCCCGCTGCTGCGCGAGCTGATCGACGAGGCGACGCGGCTCCCCGTCGAGTACGACGCGGAGGGCCGCGACGGCACCGTCATGGAGCTGCTCCTGCTCTCCCTCACTCCGCACCCCGTACGAGCGCTGCACCTGCCCAGCCCTGGCCCGGACGGCGGAGGCGGCGGAGACGAGCGGCTGGCCGCGCTCTGCGCGGAGATCCGTCGGGACCCGGCCGCGCCCTGGACCGCCGCGTACGCCGCGGCGCGGACCCATCTGAGCGCGCGCACCCTCCAGCGCCGGTTCACGGCCGCGACGGGCATGCCCCTCGCCCGCTGGGTCCAGCAGGCGCGGCTCCTGCACGCCGCCGCGCTGCTCGCCCGCGGCGAACCCGTCACCTCGGTCGCGGCGCGCGTCGGCTACGCGACCCCGAGCGCCTTCACCGCGATGTTCCACCGCGCGCTCGGCACCACGCCCACGGCCTACTTCGCGGGCGGGGAGCAGAGCGAGCAGAGCGCGCAGGGCGAGCAGAGCCAGGCGCCGACGTCTACTTCGTGATGCTGCCCGTGCGGCACGCCCTGGCCGCCTCGGCGACCGTGTCGTAGACCAGCCCGTCGTGGGGGACGTCCTGGCCGCGCAGCGCGGCGCGGACCTTCGACCCGCCCGTGACGGCGAGCGTGCCGCCCCGCGAACGGATCTTCGACGCCAGGCCCACCAGATCGCGGGCCCCGGCACCGTCGACGTGCCCCACGTTCCCGAAGTCGACGACGAAGCGGGACTGCCCCGCCTCCACGAACCGGAGCACCGGCCGGGACAGCAGGGGCGCGCCCGCGGCGTCGAACTCCCCGGTGGCGTCGATCACCACGACGCCCTCGTCGTCCCAGCGGCACTTGAGACTCAACCGCGGTCCTGGCAACGCCTCGCCTTCCCCTGAGTGAACAGTGGCGGCGGCACGGCCGTCGTCCCCCGGACCTGCCGCCTCATTCGCCACCTGCCCGCCCCGGCGCCGTTCATGCCGAACCGTTCAATCCGTTCAATCGGAGCCGAGCGGTTCGGCCAGTCCGACGACGATGCCCTCGGGGCCGCGTACGTAGCAGAGCCGGTAGCTGTCCTCGAACCGGACCAGCTCGCCGACCAGCTCCGCGCCGTGCGCGTCGCGCAGCCGGGCGACGGTGTCCTCGACGTCGTCGACGGCGAACATGACGCGGCGGATGCCCAGCGTGTTCGACGGCGCGTCCACCGGACCGTTCCTGACCGCCTTCGGCGTGCGGAACATCGCCAGCTCCACCTTCCCGTGGCCGTCCGGGGTCCGCAGCATGGCGACCTCCTGCCGGACGTCGTCGAGCCCGATGACACGCTCCGCCCACCGCGCGCCCTCCAGCGGCATCCTGCCCTCCAGCTCCATGCCGAGCTCGACGAAGAACGCGACGGCGGCGTCGAGGTCCTCGACGACGATGAGAACGTTGTCCATGCGCTGAATCGCCATGCGACCCATTCTGACCGAGCGCGACCGGGTCTCAGCGGGACGGGCGGCGGCCCGAGCGGCGGAAGCGGAGGCCGAGGTAGAGCAGCGCGACGACGAGCACCACGATGCCGATGATCAGCAGATAGAGGAGCCCCTTCAGCACGGCGCCGAGAATGCCCAGCACCATCGCGACGAGCACCAGGAACAGGAAAAGTGCCACGGCGCTGCCTCCTAACGGCGGGCGAGCTGGCGCCTGCCGTCGGGGCCCGGCGCGTAGTCGAGTTCGTAGTGCTCGAAGATCGCCTTCTCGTCCTCGGCGGGCAGCACGTCGTCCGTGCCGATCGAGGGGGCCTTCTTCACCTGCGACCTGTCGTACGCGACCCGCACCTGCTCCGGCGCGACGGTCGCGCCCTCCAGCGGGACGAACACCAGGCGGTGCCGGGTCGGCATGCCCACCTGGACGGTGACCATCGACGGCTCGTCCGTCCGGGTGTCGACGTACACCGCCTCCAGCGTGCCGATCTTGTGTCCGCCGGGGTCGACGACGTCGTGCGTGCGCCATTCACGGATGTCCGCTGTCTGGATCACCGCGCATCCCCTTCCCACGGGAGTGAGGTCCGCGTCCCCCAGTCTGCTCCCGCCCGCGGGACGCCGCCATCGGGGCGCCGCCATCGGGAGGGGACCGTCAGAGCCCCATGATCACGCCGCGCCAGGTCCACCCGGCGTCGAGGACCGTGTTCCGCAGCGGGTCCCGCATCTCGCGGGAGTCGAAGCGGTGGACCTCCGTCGCCTCGACACGGCCGCTCTCGCCCCGCCCGATGGTCCACTCCCGGGAGACCCTGGTCGACGGCCCGCGGCTGTACTCCTTCATGCGCACCATCCGGGGCGGGTCCCCGACCCAGGAGACCTTCCACTGCTCGTCGAGCGCGCGCGCCTCGTTGCGCTCCGGCACCAGGCGTATCCGGGTCTTGATGTCCCAGGTGAGCTGCGTACGGACGAAGAACGTGCGCCAGGCGGGGTCTTCGGCCCGCAGTTCGGCGACCACGTCGGCGCCCTCGGCGACGGTGCCCTCCCGTACGAGGAACGGCACGTCCGGCCCGTTGAGCGCCAGCAGCGCGTCCAGGAGGTCCTCATCCGGAAGCGGCTCGATCCCGGGGGAGGGGCGCTTGGTGCCGGTGAGCTTGTCGAAGAGACCCATGGGGACAACCTAGAGAACGCGCCGGGCACGCCGTCAACCGAGGTGGACGGAGGGCCCGAGGGCCCGGCGCAGTTCCGTGAAGGCCCGGCCGTCCGCGTGCCACTGGGCGGTGACCCGCCAGCCCTCCCGCGCGGCGTACCGCCGGAGGGCGCGGGGGCCCACGCGCGCCCAGGGGAACGCCGGACCGTGGGCCGAACGGCCGTCGTGCACCCGCACCGTGAGGCGTTCGTCGGTCCCGGCCACCCCCGTCTCCGCTTCCGTCTCGACGAGCAGGACGCCGTCGGGAGCCGCGAGTTCGGTCAGCCGGCGCAGCAGCGCGGGCGGGTCGCCGCCGATGCCGACGTTGCCGTCCATCAGCAGCAGCGTGCCCCAGCGGCCCTCGCCCGGCAGCGGGTCGAAGACGGAACGGCGCAGCGCGCTGCCGCCCCGGCCGACCGTGCCGTGGACGGCGGCGCCGCTGACGTCGATGCCGAGGGCCCGCAGGCCCAGGGCCGCCAGCCCGCTCACCATCCGCCCCGGGCCGCAGCCGACGTCGAGGACGGCTCCACGGCAGCGCCGCAGCACCGTGGCGTCGGCGGCGTCGGGCGCGGCGTGCCACCGGTCGGCCTCCAGGGGCAGCAGACGGCCGTCCGCGCAGCGCAGGAACAGCGCGCCGGGGCGTGGACGCAGGGCGGGGGCGAAGGGGAGATCCGTGTCGATCACGGGCAGCACCGTAGGCCGCGGCGCGGCGCTCCAGGAGGTCCCGGGACCTTACGGAACGCGAACGCCCTGCGGACCGCCCTGCCGACCGCCCCGCGGACCACCCCCGGAGCGTGCCGGGGCCTCCCGCTGATCAGGGGCGTTCGTGTTCCGTAAGGGGTACGTCCGGGTTCCGCAAGCCTCCCGGCGCGGCCGCGCGGCTAGCTTGAGCGCATGACCTCCCCGGCCGGTGACCGCCGCCCGCTGTCGGTGCGGCTCTCCAGGGCCTTCACCTCCCGTCTGCGCACGCCGCGCCTGACGAGCCAGCTCGGAGTGGCGCTGGGCGCCGCCTTCGGGATCTGCTTCGTCACCGGCTACCTCAGCCACGCGATCCAGCACCCGCCCTGGTGGTTCGCCTGGCCGTCACGCCCCGTCAGCCTCTACCGGGTGACACAGGGGCTGCACGTCGCGACGGGGCTGGTCGCGATCCCGCTGCTGGCCGCGAAGCTCTGGGCCGTCTTCCCCCGGCTGGTCAAGTGGCCCTCCGTACGGGACGTACGCGCGCTCGTCGAAAGGCTGAGCCTGCTCGTGCTGGTCGCCGCGGCCACCTTCCAGCTCGTCACCGGCGTCCTCAACATCGCCCGCTGGTACCGCGCGATGGGCTTCTTCTTCACCACCGCGCACTACTGGACGGCGTGGCTCGCCGTCGGCGCCCTCCTCGTCCACGTCGGCGTCAAGCTGCCGCTGACCCGCCGCGCGCTGAAGGCCCGCGTCCGTCCGGTACGGGGCGAACAGCACGGCCTCACCCGGCGCGGCCTCCTCGCCACCGTCGCGGGCGCGGCCGGGGTGGTGACGGTGGCGACGGCGGGGCAGACCGTACGCCCGCTCGCGGGCCTCTCCCTCCTCGCCCCGCGCGACCCCCGCGTGGGCCCGCAGGGGTTGCCGGTGAACAGGTCCGCCGTGCGCGCGGGCGTCGTCCGCGCCGCGACCGACCCCGCGTTCCGGCTCGAACTCGTCGGCCCCTCCGGCACCCGGACCTTGTCCCTGTCGCTCGCCGACCTGGGCGCACTGCCGCAGCACACCGTGGACCTCCCGATCACCTGCGTCGAGGGGTGGAGCGCCGGGGCGCGCTGGACCGGCGTCCGGCTGCGCGACCTGGTGGCGGCGGCGGGAGGCGATGAGCATGCGTCGGTACGGGTCCTGTCCCTGCAGCGGAGAGGGCGTTACGGCAGCTCCACCGTCGCACCGCCGCACGCCCGCGACCCGCTCACCCTGATCGCCCTGAAGCTGCACGGCGAACCTCTGCATCTCGACCACGGGTTCCCCTGCCGCCTGATCGCTCCCAACCGGCCCGGTGTCCTGCAGACGAAATGGGTGCGCCGCATCGTCGTGGAGCGGGCCTCGTGAGGGGCGGCGGTGTGGTGGTGTGGGCCCGTCGCCTCCTCGTCGCCTTGGGCACGGCGATGCTGGGGTACGGCGTCTACGGTGCCGTCGGCGCGGGCGAGTTCGGCCTCGCGCCCTACCGGAACTTCCTCGCCGCGTCACTGCTGTGGCCCACGCTTCTCGGGGTGCCGGTGGCTCTGGGGCTGGGCGCCCTTGTCGCCCGCCTGGTCCCGGGCACGGTCCGAGCGCCGGTCCAGGCGGCCCTGTTCACGACGGGCGTGGTCCTCGTGGTCGCCCTGCCGCTGGTGCTCGGCACGGGCCATGACCCGACCTTGCCCTCGGCCCTTCCCCGTGCTTACGGGTGGGGCCTTGCCCTGGTACTGGGCCTTGTGTGGACCGGGGCTTTGGCCTGGGCGGCACTCCGTCTGCGAGCCGCCTTCGCCGCTTCGCGGCGCTGAGGGAGCCCGGTGCTGTTATGCGTGCCGGCGCGGTGGGGGCTGCGCCCGGGGTGCCCCTTGCGGCGCGTTGCAGACTGCGGCTTGCGTCGTGGTTGCTCGCGCAGTTCCCCGCGCCCCTTCGGGGCGCATCCTGGCGCCCGGAACCGTGCTCCGAAGCTCGCCCCGGAGGGGCGGCTTCAGGGGCGCGGGGAACTGCGCGCCCGGCCAGGAAGCAGCGGCAGTCTGCGATCCGCCACAAGGGGCAGCCCGGATGCAGCCCTCCCCGCCGGGGACCGGCAAGGGACGGTGGGGGAGCTTTGGTCAGGCCCGGGTGAGGGCGTGGGCGAAGTGGGTGGTGGGTGCGGTGGCGGCGACCGCGAACGCGTCGGCCGCCGTGTCCACGTCCCGCAGGGTCGGCAACTCCCCGACGACAAGCCCCGCAAGGACAAGGCGGCGGAGTTGCGCGTCGCCGGTCCCGCTCGTGGACATCGGGACACCGCGCACCAGCGAGGGATCCGGCGCCGCGAGGCCCAGCGCCCAGAAGCCCCCGTCGGCGGCCGGGCCCAGCGCCGCGCCGCCGCGCGCGAGGGCCAGCCCGCGGGCGAGGAGCCGCGGGGTGACCTGCGGGGTGTCCATGCCGATGAGCAGCGCCGGGCCCGCGACCTGCGAGAAGGCGTCCGCGAGGCGCTCGTCCAGCCCGCCCGCGGCCTGCGGCAGTACCTCCAGGTCCAGGCCGTCGGGAAGCCAGGCGCCGGGCGCGCCGTCGAGGACCAGGACCCGGCGGTCGGCGGGGGTCGCCGCGACCGCGGCGAGGGTGTCGGTGAGCGCGGCGCACGCGAGCCGGGCCGCCTCCCCGGGGCTGAACGGCGGGGTGAGCCGGGTCTTCACACGCCCCGGCACCGGTTCCTTGGCGACGACGAGGAGCGTGCTCACCGCACCGGCTCCGACGAGTCCGACGAGTCCGACGAGGCGGACAGGACGCCCCGCATGTCCCGTACCGCCTGCCAGGTGCCGCGCCAGGTGCCGGTCACCTTCGAGCTGCCCGTACGCGGCAGGTACGGCACGTCGTGTTCCCGTACGCGCCAGCCCGCGTCAGCGGCGCGTACGACCATCTCCAGGGGATAGCCGCTGCGCCGGTCCGTGAGCGCGAGGGCGAGCAGCTCCTCGCGGCGCGCGGCCCGCAGCGGCCCGAGGTCGTGCAGGCGGAGCCCCGTACGGCGGCGCAGCATCCGGGCGAGGGCCCAGTTCCCCGCACGGGCGTGCGCGGGGAAGGCGCCCCGCCCCTCGGGACGGCGACGGCCCAGCACCAGGTCCGCCGTGCCGTCGGCGACCTCGGCCACGAACGGCGCCAGCAGCCCGGGGTCGAGGGAGGCGTCGCAGTCGCAGAAGCAGACGACGTCGGCCTCGGCCGCGAGCAGGCCCGCGTGGCAGGCGGCGCCGAAGCCCCGGCGGGGTTCGTTCACGACCTCGGCGCCGAGGTCCCGCGCGACGGCGGGGGAGCCGTCCGTCGAGCCGTTGTCGACGACGAGGGCGCGCCAGCCGCGCGGGACGCGCGCCAGCACCCAGGGCAGCGCCGCGGCCTCGTCGAGGCACGGCAGGACGACGTCGACGGAGACGTCGACGGAGACGCCGGGAGGGCCCGGGGCGGGGCCCGGCGGGCGCGCGGGGTTCGGATCGTTCACGGCATTCACCGTAGGGAGCGGAACGGGCCGAGAGGGGCCGCGAGACCTTACGAAACGCGGACATCGCCGCGAGGAGCGCCCGACCGGGCCCCCGCCTCCCGGCCCGGGTGCGACGCTGGACGCATGCACGCTGAGCAGCACGTCCTCGTCGTCGACGACGATCCGACCGTGTCCGAGGTCGTCGCGGGCTACCTCGTCCGCTCCGGCTTCTCCGCCGAGCGCGCGCCCGACGGCCCCTCGGCCCTGCGCGCCGCCGAACGGCGCTGGCCCGACCTGGTCGTGCTGGACCTGATGCTGCCCGGCGTCGACGGGCTGCGGGTCTGCCGCGAGCTGCGCTCCCGGGGCCCCGTCCCGGTGGTGATGCTGACCGCGCGCAGCGACGAGGAGGAGCGGATCCTCGGACTGGAGGTCGGCGCGGACGACTACGTCACCAAGCCGTTCAGCCCCCGCGAACTCGTACTGCGGGTGCAGGCGGTGCTGCGGCGCGGCGCCCGGGAGCCGGGCGCCGAGCGTGGTGCCGAGCCCGGCGCCGAGCGCGGCGCCGGGCCCCTGCGCGCCGGGAACCTGGAGGCCGATCCCGCCGCCCGCCGGGCCCTGAAGGACGGGCGCGAACTGGTGCTGACCCTGCGCGAGTTCGACCTCCTCGTCCACTTCCTGCGCCACCCCGGCCAGGTCTGCGACCGTGAGCGGCTGATGCGGGAGGTGTGGGGCTGGGAGTTCGGCGACCTGTCGACGGTCACCGTCCATGTACGGCGGCTGCGCGCCAAGGTCGAGGACGACCCCGCGCGGCCCCGGCTGATCCAGACCGTGTGGGGCGTCGGCTACCGCTTCGACCCCGAGGGGGAGTGACGGCGTGCGTGACGTGCTGCTCATCGCCCTGTACGCCTTCCTCGGCGCGGCCGGAGCCGGACTGCTGGGCGCGGCGGCGCTGCGCGTGCTGCGGCGCCGCTCCCTCGCCGCCTCCCTGGCCGTACTGGCCGCCGTCGCCGTCGGCGCGATGCTGGCGGGCACGCTCGCCGTGGCCTGGGCGATGTTCCTCTCCTCGCACGACCTGTCGGTGGTCACGACGGTGGTGGCGATGGCCGCCGCCGTCTCGCTCGTCACGGCTTTGCTGCTGGGCCGCCAGATCGTGGCGGGCTGCCGCGACCTGGCCGTCGCCGCGCGCGGCTTCGGCGAGGGCGGCGCCTTCGCGGCGCCCGCGCGCCCCGTACCCGCCGAACTCGCCGCGCTCAGCCAGGAGCTGGCCGCGACCAGCGAACGGCTGGCCGCCTCGCGGGAACGCGAACGCGCGCTGGAGGCGTCACGCCGCGAGCTGGTCGCGTGGATCTCGCACGACCTGCGCACCCCGCTGGCCGGGCTGCGGGCCATGTCCGAGGCGCTGGAGGACGGCATGGCGGAGGACCCCGACCGCTACCACCGGCAGATCCGCACGGAGATCGAGCGGCTCAACGGGATGGTCGGCGACCTCTTCGAACTCTCCCGCGTCCACGCGGGGACGCTGCCGCTGAGCCGCTCGCGCGTCAGCGTGTACGACCTCGTCGGCGACGCGCTCGCGGGCGCCGCGCCGCTCGCCCGCGAGCACGGGGTCCGCTTGGCCGACGGGCCTCTCGACCCCGCGCCGGTCGAGGTCGACGCGGTGGAGATGACGCGGGTGCTGGCCAATCTTCTGGTCAACGCGATCCGTCACACCCCGGCCGACGGCACGGTGGCCGTCGCCGCCGAACGTCACGCCGATACGGTCGTGCTGTCCGTCACTGACGCGTGCGGCGGCATCCCCGACGAGGACCTGACGCGGGTCTTCGACACCGGCTGGCGCGGCAGCCGCGCCCGGACGCCGCCCGCCGGCGCGGGGCTCGGCCTCGCGATCGTGCGGGGCATCGTCGAGGCGCACGCCGGGCGCGCCGACGTCCGCAACGTCTCCGGCGGCTGCCGCTTCGAGGTCACGCTCCCCCTTTCCCCCGCCCATTCGTAGCCGTCCCCGGCGCGGTGGGTCTGCGCCCGGGCTGCCCCTCGCCGTGTCCGGCAGGCCGCGGGTGCGTCGTGGTTGCCCGCGCAGTTCCCCGCGCCCCTGACGGGGCGTTTCCGGCGCGGTGGGTCTGTGCTCGGGGTGCCCCTTGGGGTGCTTTGCAGGCTGCGGGTGCGTGGTGGCTAGCCGCGCAGTTCCCCGCGCCCCTGAGGGGGCGTTTCCGGCGCGGTGAGGGCTGCGCCCGGGCTGTCCCTTGCCGTGTCCGGCAGGCCGCGGGTGCGTCGTGGTTGCTCGCGCAGTTCCCCGCGCCCCTTCGGGGCGCTTTCGTTCTCGGAGCGGTGGGGGCTGTGTCCGGGTTGCCCCCCGGGGCGTGTTGCAGGCTGCGGGTGCGTGGTGGCTTGTCGCGCAGTTCCCCGCGCCCCTGAGGGGGCGCTCCCGTGGCGCCCTGAAGCGGCCCGCGCGGCCCGCCTCGGTGCGCCCGCGGCCCGCAAGGCACCGCAAGGGGCAGGGACTGCCCGGCCCCGGCTATTCCGTTCGCGTCGCGAACTCCCGCATCCCCTCCTCGAAGGAGACCTCCGGCTTCCAGCCGAGGTGGGAGCGGAGCAGTTCGGAGTTGGCGGTGATGTGGCGGACGTCGCCGAGGCGGTAGTCGCCGGTGACCACCGGCTCCGGGCCGCCGTGCGCGGTGGCCAGAGAGCGGGCCAGCTCCCCGACGGTGCGCGGATGACCGCTCCCCGTGTTGTACGCGGCGCACGTGCCGGGCTCTTGTTCGTCCACGGTCTCCAACACCAGCGCGTTGGCCGCCGCCACATCCCGTACGTGCACGAAGTCCCGCCGCTGGCCGCCGTCCTCGAACACCCGTGGCGCCTCGCCACGGGCCAGCGCCGAGCGGAAGAGCGCGGCCACGCCCGCGTACGGGGTGTCGCGCGGCATCCCCGGTCCGTACACGTTGTGGTAGCGCAGCGACACCGCCCGGCCGCCGGTCGAGCGCGCCCAGGCGGTGGCGAGGTGTTCCTGGGCGAGCTTCGTCGTCGCGTAGACGTTCCGCGGGTCGGCGGGGGCGTCCTCGCCGACCAGTCCGGGCACCAGGTCCTGCCCGCAGCGCGGGCACCGCGGCTCGAACCGCCCCGCCGCGAGGTCCCGTTCGGCGCGCGGCCCGGGCCGTACGGTCCCGTGGCGCGGGCAGTCGTACCGTCCCTCGCCGTACACCACCATCGATCCCGCGAGCGTCAGCCGCCGTACGCCCGACGCGGCCATCGCGGCGAGCAGGACGGCGGTGCCCAGGTCGTTGCGGGAGACGTAGTCGGGCGCGTCGGCGACGCCCTGGCCGAGGCCCACCTTCGCGGCCTGGTGGCACACGGCGTCCACGCCGCGCAGCGCCCGCCGTACGGCCTCCTCGTCCCGTACGTCAGCGTGGATCCACGGCACGCCCTCCGGTGGCGCGGGCGGCGCGGGCGGCGCGGGCAGAGCGTCCAGCACGAGTGGCTCGTGGCCCCAGGAGACGAGGGTGCGGACGATGTGGGAGCCGATGAACCCGGCCCCGCCGGTGACGAGTACGCGCATACGCCGACGCTAGGCGGCAGCGTCCCCGGACGGGACCGACACGCGTGCGACGTCCGCGTTCCGTAAGACGTGGGCGGGAGGTTCACCAGCCGGTGACGAACGCGTGGTTGAGGACCAGGGCCAGTGCCGCCTGGGCGGCGAGCCACGGGCGGCGGGCCCGGTCGGGGAGGAGGGCCGTCGCGGGGAGCAGCCAGAGCGCGAAGGGCAGCCAGATGCGCTCCGTCTCGGCCTTGCTCATGCCCGAGACGTCGGCCACGAGGACGGCCGTGAGCGCGGCGGCGGCGAGCAGTCCGACGGCCCGGCGCCCCCCGCTGTCCCGCGCGGCACGGGGCGCGCGGCGGAGTCCCGCCACGCACGCGGGGCCGACGACGAGCGCCGTGCAGGCCAGGTTCGCCCAGACCCAGTACCCGTACGGGCGGACGCGCGCCGCGCCCTGGTAGTAGCGCTCGACCAGCAGCCGGTACCCCTCCCACCAGTCGAAGCCCAGCGAGCCGAAGACGACCGGCACCACGAGCGCGCCCGCGACGACGAACGGCAACGGCCGCACCGTACGGGCGACGAGCAGCACCGCGCCGCCGACGAGGGCGAGGAGGCCGAGGCCGTAGGAGAGGTAGCACAGCCAGCCGGACAGCAGGCCGGTGCCGAGTGCGGCGAGACGGGCCGCCTGCCCTGTGCGGGTCGCGGCGTACGCGAGCAGCGCGAGGGCCCAGGCGGCGACCGCGGCGAAGTACCCGTCGGCCGAGACGCCCACCCAGACCGCGGCGGGCGCCAGGACGAGGTACGGGGCGGCACGCCGCGCGCTCTCCTCGCCCGCCAGCCACCGCAGGGCGAGCAGGACCGCGGCGACGGCCGAGGCGCCGGTCACCACGCACCAGGCGGCGGCCCAGGCGCCCCCGCCCAGCCCGATCCGGTCGAGCGCCACGAACGTCAGCGTCGCGCCGGGCGGGTGCCCGGCCACGTGCGGCGGCCAGTTGTCCGGGGCGTCCAGGAGGATGTGGCCGGTGAAGCCGCGCAGGGCCGCGGGGACGTCGTGGAAGCGGTCCATCACCGTCAGGTACTCGTACTTCGTGGTGAGCCGTCCCGCGAAGCCGCGGTGCCAGCCGTCCACCAGCGCGAGCGAGAAGGTCCAGGCGGCGGACGCCGCCCAGCCCGCCAGGGGCAGCGCGCGCCGGGGGAGCCGGTCCGCGAGCGGCGGCCCGTACGCGAGCACCAGCGCCGCGACGAGGACCGCGGCCGGGGTCCCCGGGCCCCAGTGCGGCTCCCACTTCGCGTACAGCGGCGGCCAGCCGACGCGCAGGCTGGCGTCCGCGCGCTCGATCGCGTGCCCGACGACGACGGCTGCGGCCACGAGCACGGCCACGGTGGCGACGGCGTACAGGTCACGGCTCCGGGAGCGAGCGGGCTGGGCGTTCACCCGGGAACCGTAGGCCGCGCCCCGCACCGCGCGGGGGACGGCGCGGCGGACGTCAGACTTCCGTCATTTCCGGGAGCCATCCCAAGGGCTTCTGGACGGCAGGGACTCCAGGAGGTGTACGGCCGCTTCCCGCGCGTACGGGGGTGCGGCGGCACGGTCGCGCAGGTGGCGTCCGGTGGCCGCCAGGGACGCGACCGTACGGGCCGAGCCGGTGCGGGCGGCCGTCGGGGCCAGCTCCGCCGCGAGGCGCGCGGCCTCCGTCCAGGCGCCCGCGTGGGCCGTGGTGGCGAGGAGTCCGGCCGCGAAGAGGTGCCGGTAGGAGGGGCCGGGCGCCGCGACCGCCGCGTGGAGCTGCGGGAGCGCGCGGTCCCAGTGGCCGAGCCGGGCGCGCACCCAGCCCTGGTGGCCGAGGAGTTCGGGCTCGTCGATCCACCAGGCCCAGTGCGGGTCCCGGGTGGAGACGCCGTCCAGGAACGCCGTACGGGCCCGGTCCGTCAGCTCCACCGCGTCCCGTTCCCCGCCGAGCAGGGCCACCGCGTGGGCCCGCCGGATCAGCACGAGGCTCGCGACGCGCGGCGGCAGCGGCCGGGGCCCCGCGGCCGCGCGTTCCGCCGCGGCGAGGGCGGCGCGCGGACGGCCCGTGCGGGTCAGCAGCATGCTGCTGTTGAGCAGGGTCAGCCGGGCCGTCCACCGGTCGCCGCAGCGGTCGGCGAGGGCCAGCGCCCGCGCGTTCGCGCGGTGGGCGGGGCCGGGGAGGCCCGCGTCGAAGAGGATCCAGCCGATCACCTCGTACAGCTCGGCGAGCGCCGCGAGCCGGTCGCCGTTCCCCTCCCGGCTCCCGGCCAGCCGACGGGGGCCTGGCAGCCGTCGCGCCGCCTCCCGTACGGCGGGCAGCGCGGCCATGGCCCCGCACCCGGCGTCGAGGGCGACCAGGCGCCGTAC
The DNA here is from genome assembly GCF_043202595.1 of Streptomyces sp. NPDC048172. Classification (NCBI taxonomy): domain Bacteria; kingdom Bacillati; phylum Actinomycetota; class Actinomycetes; order Kitasatosporales; family Streptomycetaceae; genus Streptomyces; species Streptomyces sp. NPDC048172. The sequence goes on along the minus strand of NZ_JBIDAT010000005.1, from coordinate 643,562 downwards.
GGCGGCGCGGGCCTCCTCGGCCCCCGGCCCCGGCCCGGCAGCTACGCCACCCAATGCCGCCGTCCGGCGCCCGGGCCCTCGCCGTCCCCGTTGTTCCCGTTGTCCCCCTCGTCCCCGGCGTCCGCGAGCGCGGCGGCGAGGCGGGTGACGGCCGCCTCGATGTCTTCGGGCGGGAGCGTGAAGGGGATCCGCAGCCGGTGCTCGTGGGTGCCCGGGTCGACGCCGAAGCGGGAGCCGCCCTCGATCCGTACGCCGTGCCGCAGCGCGGCACGTGCCAGCGCCGAGGCGACGGGGCGGCCGAGATCGGCCCAGAGGGAGAGGCCGCCCGGCGGCGTCTGCCAGCGCCACTCCGGGAGGTGCAGGGAGAGGGCCGTGGTGAGCGCTTCGCGCTGGGCGCGCAGGACCGGGAGGCGGCGGCGCAGCACCTCGTGCTCGCGGTCCAGCAGGCCCAGCCCCACGAGCTGGTCGATGACGGGGTTCGACATGTCGGCGGGGACGCGGGCCGTCGCCAGCTCCGTCACGAGCGGGGTGCCCGCGCGGATCCAGCCGACGCGCAGCCCGCCCCAGTGGGTCTTGCTCAACGAGCCGACGGTCAGCAGCTGTTCGCCCGCGCCCGGCGGGACGACGGAGGCGAACGGCGGGGGAGCGGGCACGTCGAGCGCGATGTCCGACACCGTCTCGTCGATCACCAGCCAGGTGCCGGTGGCCCGCGCGGTCTCCGCGATCCGCACCCGGTCCTCGCGGGGCATCAGCGCCCCGGTCGGGTTCTGGAAGTCGGGCACGAGGTACGCGGCGCGCGGCGCCGTCTGCCGCAGCGCCGCGGTGATCAGCTCGGTGTCCCAGCCGCCCGCGGTCACCGGTACGGGCACGGCGCGCAGCCCGGCGCGGCGCAGCGCGTCGAGCGCGTTGGGGTACGACGGGTTCTCGACCAGCACCCGGTCGCCGGGGCGGCCCAGCAGCGACAGGGCGAGCGAGAGCGCCTGCTGCGCGCCCGTGGTGACGAGGATCTGCTCCGGCACCGTCGCCAGCCCCCGGCGCGTGAACCGCTCGGCGATCGCGGCCCGCAGCTCCGGCAGGCCGTACGGGTGGTAGCCGGGCGCCGCGGCGTGACGGGGCAGCGCCCGGCCCGCGTCGGCGTACGCGTCGAGCAGCTCGCTCTCCGGCGCGGGCGGCGCGGCGATCGCCAGGTCGAGCATGCCGTCGCCGACGGGGAACGCGGCCACGTTCGCCGGGCGGCGCCCCTCCGGCAGCGCCGTCCAGGTTCCCGCGCCGCGGCGGCTGAGCGCGTAACCCCCCTCGCGCAGCAGGTCGTACGCCGCCGTCACCGTCGCCCGGGAGACCTTGAGCGCCCCCGCGAGCTCCCGCTCGGCCGGCAGCCGCGTGCGGAGCGGGACCCGGCCGTCGAGCAGCAGCGCCCGTACGCCCTGTGCGAGCGCCCGATAGCCGGGACGCGTTCCCGCTCCCGCCCCCGCCGTACGGGAGACGAGCCGCGCGAGTGCCTCCGCGCCGACGGCGGCCCTGCTCACGGTGGGGACCACTCGCGTTACGGCCATGCCAACTCTCCCGTATTGGCCCTGTCATCCAGGCCAATCACCCTACAGACTCGGTCCGGAGCGACGGAGAGGAGACGTCCGCGCGGGCCCTCGACGGGGAGGGGGCGGGCGGGCGCTGAACGGAAGGGGGCCGGCCGGTATGCGGGCACGGGCGTACGGAGAAGCGGGGGCCGACCGGCGGGGGCGGCGTCCCGCCCGGGTCGTCGTCGGCGTCAGCGGCTCGCTCGCGAGCCTGGCCGCGTTGCGGGTCGCCGCGCAGGAGGCCCGGCGCGGCGGCGCCACGCTCGTCGCGGTGACCGCCTGGTCGCCGCCGGAGGGCGAACGCGCGTATCTGCGGCGCCCGGACCGCGACTGGCTCCGCCACTGGCAGGGCGAGGCGAGGGCGCGGCTCGACCTCGCCTTCGACGAGGTCTTCGGCGGTACGCCGACGGGGGTGCCGTCCGTCGAACGGCGGGTCGTCCGTGACCGGCCGGGCCCCGCTCTGTGCGCTGTGGCCTGTGGGCCCGACGACCGTGTCGTGGTGGGCGCCGCCCGTGCGGGGCGCGTCCGCCGGTACGTGCTGGCCCACGCACGTGTCCCCGTCCTCACGGTGCCTGCTCCGGCCGTGCCCCGGCGGGTCCGGCGTGCCTTGCGGCGGGCTACGGTCGCCGACATCGTGGCGGGACCGTGAGGGGTGGCCGGGGTGAGCCGGGGCGAGCGTGCCCCTTGCCGCGCGTCGCGGGCTGCGGGTGCGTCGTAGCTTGTTGCGCAGTTCCCCGCGCCCCTTCGGGGCACCTCGTCAGCGGTCCAGGGCCTTGGCGATGTCCTTCTCCTCCGGGCCCAGGAAGTGGGGGTCGGGGGTGAAGGTGGCTTCGAGGGCGGCTTTGGTGGCGCTGGGGAGTTCGCGGAGGGAGCTGGCGTACCAGGTCGCGTCGCGGGGTTCGGGGACCGGGACGCCGTACGAGGTGACGCCCGCCGAGCGGCAGAGCGCGGCGGCGCGGCGGATGTGGAAGTCCTGGCTGACCAGCAGCGCGCGGTGGACGCCGAAGACGCGGCGGGCGCGGCTGCACGAGTCCCAGGTGTCGAACCCGGCGTAGTCGGCGACGACACGACGGGAGGGGACGCCCTTCGCGGCGAGGTAGCGGCGCATGGCGGACGGCTCGTCGTAGTCCTCGCGGCTGTTGTCGCCAGAGACGAGGACCGCGCGGACCTTGCCCCGGGTGTAGAGCTCGGCGGCGGTGTCGAGGCGGTGCGCGAGGTACGGGGAGGGCTCGCCGTCCCACAGGCCCGCGCCGAAGACGAGGGCGACGGGTGCGGAGGGCGCGTCCGCTGCCGTACGGGCGAGGCGGTCGTCCGTCGTGAGCCGAAGCCAGGTGGCGGGGAGCAGCGCGAGCACGCACAGCGCCACCAGGGCCTGGACGGCGCGGCGCCTGCCCCGCCGGGTGCGGGGGACGAGGCGGCGGAACCGGTGGGGGAGCTCGCGTATCTGCACGAGTGGTGTCACGCGGACATGTGTGCGGACGGTTGCACGCCGGGCTACTCCTTGGGGCGTACCGCCCGGCCGACCTCTGTCCGGAGTTCGGTGAAGGCCGGGAGGCCCCTGGTGCCGATCTGGTCGCGTTCGGCGGGGAGTCCGACGGGCAGGTCGGCGTGGACGCGGCCCGGGCCGGGGGCCAGGACGACGACGCGGTCGCCGACGTAGACGCTCTCGTCGATGTCGTGCGTGACGAACAGGACCGTCATGCCCTCGGACCTGTGCAGCCGCAGCAGCAGGTCCTCCAGGTCCTCGCGGGTCTGCGCGTCCAGCGCGCCGAACGGTTCGTCCATGAGCAGCAGCGCGGGCCGCGCGGCCAGCGCGCGGGCCAGCGCGACGCGCTGCTGCATGCCGCCGGAGAGCTGCCAGGGGCGCTGCCGTCCGGTGTCCGCCAGGCCGACCTGGTCCAGCATGCGGGCCGCCTCCTCGTGGCGGCGTGCGCGGTCGAGGCCCTGGCGGCGCAGCGGCAGGGCGACGTTGTCGCGGACGGAGAGCCAGGGGAAGAGGGAGCGGCTGTAGTCCTGGAAGACCACCCCGAGCCGGTCGGGGACGCGGTCGACGGGGGTGCCGTCGAGCACGATCCGCCCCGAGGTGGGGCGGGTGAGCCCGGCGACGCAGCGCAGCAGCGTGGACTTGCCGCAGCCCGACGGGCCGACGAGAGTGAGCAACTGGCCGTCGGGCACGCTGAGTCCGATGTCGCGCAGGACGAGCGGTCCGTCGCCGTAGCGGTGGCTGAGGTCCTTGATCTCCAGCACGCGCGTCACTCGCCGCCTGTGCCGTACGGCGGGGTGTCGTCGGCGACGACGGGGACGTGGAGCAGCACGGGCCCCTCCTCCGGGCCGAGCCCGAGCACGCGGTCGAGCGCCCCGGGCAGCTCCACGGCCCGTTCGACGCGGCTGCCGGGGCAGCCGAACGAGGCCGCGAGCGCGGCGAAGTCGATGCCGCCGATCGCCGTCCCCGGCACGTCGGGGACGCCGATACGGGCGCCGAGCCCGCGCACGGCGCTGTAGCCGCCGTTGTCGAGCAGCACGAACGTGACCGGGGCGCGGTGGCGTGCGGCGGTCCACAGCGCCTGCACCGCGTAGAGCGCGGAGCCGTCGCCGAGCAGGCAGACCACGCGGGAGGCGCCCTCGGGCCCGGCGGGCGCCTCCCGTTCCGCCAGCGCCCGTCCCACGGCCAGCGGCAGGCCCCAGCCCAGGGCGCCGCTGCCGGTGGTGAGGTAGCGCCCGGGGCCGCTGACGGGCAGCCGGGCGTGCAGGATCTCGCGGTGGCTGGGCGCCTCCTCGACCAGTACGGAGCCGGGGGAGAGCCGCTCCCGCAGCAGGTCCAGCAGCAGTTCGGCGGAGGCCGCGTCGCCCGCGCGCGCCGGCGGGGGCGCGGGCCGCGCCGGGGGTGCGGGCCGCTCCGCCTTGCGGACCAGCCCGTTCAGCGCCCGTACGGCCGGGCGCAGCGTGGTGACGAGGCTGGTGCCCAGCGGCAGCCAGGCGGCCTGCGCGGGGTCGCAGTCGAGGTGGTGCAGCGCGGTGCCCTCGCGGAGGGGCGGCGCGTCCGGGTCGCCCGCGGCCAGGTGGTACGTGAAGAGCGGGGCGCCGAGCGCGAGCACGAGGTCGTACGGCGCCAGCGTGGCGGAGAGGCCGTCGGGGACGGGCGGCAGGAAGCCCTGGAAGAGCGGGTGCCGCTCGTCGAAGCCCGAGCGCCCGGAGAGCGGGCTGATCCAGACCGCGGCGCGGGTCCGTTCGGCGAGCTCGGCCACCTCGTCGTACGCGCCTTCGGCGTCCACGCCGGGGCCGACGACGAGCGCGGGGCGGGCCGCGTCGTCGAGCGCGCGGGCCAGTTCGGCGAGCGCCTCGGGGCCGGCGGTGTGGGCGCTGTGCACGGTGCGCGGGGCCACGGGCCGCGCCGGGCGGTCCCAGTCGTCCTCGGGGACGGAGAGGAAGACCGGGCCGCGGGGGTGGGCCATGGCGAGGCGGTGGGCCTCGGCGAAGGCGGCGGGCACGTCGGCGGCGCGCTCGGGCTGCCGCGCCGACTTCACGTACGGCTCGGGGAAGCGGGCCGGGTCGTCGGCGCCGAGGAACGGCCGCAGCTGTAGCAGCGCGCGGGACTGCTGGCCCGCGACGAGGACGAGCGGCACCCGGTCCCGGTAGGCGTTGAACACCGAGCCCAGCGCGTGCCCGACGCCGCCCGCCGAGTGCAGGCTGACCAGCGCGGCGCGCCCGGTGCCCAGCGCGTACCCGGCGGCCATGGCGACGGCGGTGGACTCCTGGAGCCCGAGGACGTAGCGGAAGTCGTCGGGCCAGTCGCGGAACATGCGGACCTCGGTCGAGCCGGGATTGCCGAACACCGTCGTCATCCCGGCGTCCCGGCAGAAGTCCCGCACGGACTCACGGACGGACTTACGGACGGTGGGTGCCATCCGCGTCACCTCCTCCTCGGTGGGCGTACGGATCGACGAGCCGTTCGACGGCCAGCAGCGCGCTGTTGAGCAGATGCCCGAGCACGCCCAGGAGCAGCAGCACCGCCCAGACGGTGAGCAGGTCGGAGCGGGTCTGGGCGTCGACGAGCTGGAAGCCGACACCGTTCGCCGTGCCCGGCAGCAGCTCGGAGAACACCATCAGGATGAGCGAGAGCGCCAGGCTCAGCCGCAGCCCGGCGAAGATCTTCGGCAGCGCTGCGGGCAGGTACAGCAGCCGTACGCGCTCCGCGAGCGGCATCCGCAGCACGGCGGCGACGTCCAGCCGCAGCGGATCCACACCGCGCACGCCCTCCGCCGTGTTGATGAGGACGGGCCACACGGCGCTGAAGACGATCGCCGCCAGCTGCATCGGCGTCCCCAGGTCGAAGAGGACGACGGCCACCGGCACCAGCGCGGGCGGCGGCACGGCCCGCGCGAACTGGAGCAGCGGGTCGCAGAGCGCGTACGCGGTGCGCGAGCGGCCCAGCACCAGCCCCAGCACGATCCCGCAGACGGCGGCCGTGCCGAACCCGGCGAGGACGCGTCCGACACTGGGCAGCACATTGGCCACCGCCTCGTCCGTCAGGAAGAGCCGCGAGGCCGGGCCGTCGAACCAGAGCCGGTGGGCGTGCCTGGCGATCCGCGCCGGGGGCGGGAAGTAGACGCTGTCGCGCAGCACCGCGGCGGCCTGCCAGAGCAGCACGGCGCCGACGGGCACGCCCACCCGGAGCGGCAGATGGGACCTCATGCCTGCTCCGTACGGTGGCCGGGGGCCCAGGGGAAGAGCCGACGCTCGGCGGCGACCAGCACGCCGTTGATCACCAGCCCGAGCGTCCCCGCCCACACGACCCCGGCCAGCACGTCCCGCGTGCCGTCCGTGGCCGTGCCCGCCTGGGCGATGAAGATGCCGAGCCCCTCGCCGAACCCGGAGAGGATCTCGGTCGCCACGGCGAGGATCAGCGCGGTCGCCGCCGAGATCCGCACCCCCGCGGCGATGAACGGCGCCGCCGACGGCAGCCCGACGCGCAGCACGACGGCGAGCCGCCCGAAGCCGAAGGCCCGCAGGGTCTCCTTGGCGAGCGGGTCGGTCTCGCCCAGCCCGTAGACGGTGTTGAAGAGCACCGGCCACACGCTCGCGTACGTCACCAGCGCGACCGTCGTCTCCGTGCCCGAGCCCAGCAGCAGCGAGACCAGCGGGATCAGCGCCACGGACGGGACGGGGCGCAGGAACTCGATGAGCACCTTCACCGCCGCGTTCACCGCGGGGACGCTGCCCAGCAGCAGCCCCAGCGGCACGGCCAGCGCGCAGGCCAGCCCGAGACCGGCCGCCCACGCCTTCAGGGTGGCCCCGACCCCGTCCAGGAACGCGGCGTCCCCGGCCAGTCCGACGGCGCGGGCCAGCACCTCGGAGACGGGCGGCAGGAAGTCGCGCCGCACCCCTCCCGTACGGCTCGCGGTCTCCAGCGCGGCGAGGGTCCCGGCCACTCCCGCCGCGCCCAGCAGCGCGTCCCTGAGCCTCACTTCCCCGGCTCGTGGAGCACGTCGGCGGCGGTGAGCTTCTTCTTGAGGAGCCCCTGCCGTCTCATCTCCTCGATGAGCCGGTCGAGTTCGGCGGCGCTGGCCTTCTCCGGGTAGGCGGGCAGCTTGATGGCGGCGGCCTCGTCGGGCTTGATCTCGGTGTACGCGGGCAGCGCCTTCTCCACCGCGCGCCGGTCCTTCGCGGCGAGGGCCTGGCCCTTGCGGAGGGCGCGGACGAAGGCGGCGGCGGTCTTCGGGTACTTCTCGGTGAACTCCTTCGTGGTCGCGTAGCCGCTCAGCGGCAGCCCGTCGGCGGGGGTCGCGTCGCCGTCGACGACCGTACGGGTCTTCAGCTTCCGCTTGAGCGCGGTGCGGAACGGCTCCGCGATGTGCACCGCGTCCACCTGTCCGCGCTCCAGCACGGTGGCCATCTGCGGGAAGGGGACCTGCCGGTAGTCGGGCCGTTCGGCGCCCTCCTGGCGGAGGATGCCGTTGAGGGTGAGGGACTGGATGTTGTTGAGGATGTTCACGGCGACGCGCTGGTCCTTGAGGTCCCGCGCGCTCTTGATGTCCGAGTCACGGGGCACCAGGACGTCCATCATGTGCGGCGCGTTGCGCGCGCCCTCCGCCAGGTAGCGGGTGGCGAGGGTGCCCTTCTCGCGGGCCTGGAGGAAGTTGACGTAGTTGGCGCCGCCGATGATGTCCACCTGGCCCTTGGCCAGCGCGGGCAGCGCCTGGACGCTCTGCTGCACGGGCTGGACGCGGACGGTCAGCCCTTCCTTCTCGAAGTACTTCCGCTCGATGGCGAGATGGAGCCCGGCCACGTCGGCGAGGGGCAGCCCCGCGACGGTGAGGGTCTTCTTCTCCGGCCCGTCACCGCCGCCCGCTCCGTCGTCGTCGGATCCGCCGCACCCTGCCGCCAGGAGGGTGGTGACCGTGATGATGGTGGCCAACTTCGCTACTGAGGGGCTCAGTTGGATCCTCATGAGCCGTCACCATACGTGACATGTCCATCACGCACCATACGTCACATGTACGGCACCGCTAAGTGGGTCCGCTGAGCAGGGGCTGCCCCTGCCGGTGCGTCGCAGGCCGCGCGTGCGTCGTGGTCGCTCGCGCAGTTCCCCGCGCCCCTGAAGCAGCCCCTTCGGGGCGCTTCGGGGCGCCACGGGTGCGCCCCGTCAGGGGCGCGGGCCTG
>NZ_JBIDAT010000005.1:427773-635318 GCF_043202595.1 Streptomyces sp. NPDC048172 | reverse complement strand
CGGGGGTGGGTGGGGGGGGGCGGGGGGCGCCCCCCCCCCCCGGGCGGGGGCGGGGGGGGGGGGGGGGGGGGCCCGCGGGGGCCCCCCCGCCGGGCCCCCGGGACTGTGTCGATATGCGGCTCCGCCGCGTGGGCGCGACCGCGCGTCGGAGCGCCCGTCAGGGGCGCGGGGAACTGCGCGCCCAGCCACGACGACGGCCGCGGCCTGCGATGCGCAGCAAGGGGCAGCCCCTGTCCAGCCCTGAGGCGAGGGCCGGAAAGGTCTAGCTCTCGCACACCGAGCGCAGGGCACGCTCCGTCCCCGTCCGGTGCAGGGCGTCCGGGCCCCGCTCATGGGCCACCGCGGCGCGGAGCCGGCCCGCGCAGCCGCCGTCCGTACGGACGGCCCAGGTGCGGCGCAGCTCGTCGAGCAGGCCCGTGGTGATCCGGTCGAGCGCGGGCCGCACCTCTGCGCCCAGGTCCGGCGCCCGGCGGGGCCGTTCGGCGGGGTGGGCCCGCCAGCGGGCGTGGAGCGCGCGCTGCACCAGCTTGTTCGCCTCGATCTGGTCGCGGAAGACGGCGGTCGTACGGGCCGGGTCGAGGCCCAGCGCGGGCGAGCGGCGCGCGACGTCGGCCAGCAGTTTCCGCTCCCGCGCGGGGTCGTCGACCGGCTTGCCGGTGAACCACTTGGCTGCGGCCACCTGGTCCGCGAGCTCCACCCGCCGCGCGGACAGCCCGACGAGCGGGGCGAGGGGCTGCCGTACGGCGGGCTCCGGGGAGACGTGCGCCTGGGCCGGTACCGGGAGGGTCAGGAGCGCGGCGGCGGCGAGCAGCACGCCGCCACGGGCAAGGGTGGTGCGGGGCACGGGAGATCCTCTCGTCGGGCGGTCGTCCGTTCGTCCGTGCCATCCCTGCCCCGCGCGCCCCGCCCCTTCCGCGCCGCCGGGCTCCGCTCACCCCCACGGGCGACGCCCCGGAGCCCCTCTCTGGCCGGATCCCGACCGATGATTCGGCCGGTGAGGTGGGCATCGGAGCGCTGCGGGGGAGACATTCCGTATGGGTGTTCCCCCGCACACGACGCACACGGAGCCGCTGTACCTGGAACCGATGCTCGCGCCGCGCCTCGCCTCGCTGCTGCGGTCCGGTCCCTTTCTGCACGGGCTCGTGCGCGGACTCGGGTCCCCGCTCAACCTCGTGCTGCCGGAGCAGATCGCCGACAACCTCGCGCGCTTCCACGCCGTCCAGCGGCGGCACCGGCTGGGCGGCCAGGTGCACTTCGCCCACAAGGCCAGCCGTTCGCACGCCCTGGTGCGGCGGCTGGCGGCGACCGACGCGGGGATCGACGTCGCCTCGGTCGGCGAGGCCCAGCACGCCCTCGGCGCGGGCTTCGCCCCCGGGCGGATCTTGGCGACGGGGCCGAAGAACCCCGCGTTCCTCTGGCTCGCCGCCCGCAGCGGCGCCACCGTCCACCTCGACGGCGCCGCCGAGCTGGACCAACTCGCCGCACTCGTCCGCCGGTACGGTCTGCCGCGCGTACGGGTGCTGCTGCGGCTCTCCGCGTTCTCCCCGGCGCCCGCCGCGCCCCCGTCGGCGGGGCCCGCCTCCGGGGGCGGCGTCCGGCAGCTCAGCCGCCGCAGCAGGTTCGGTACGCCCGTCGCGGAGCTGGACGCGCTGCTCAAGACCGTCGAACGGCACGCCGACGCCGTCGAGCTGACCGGCGTCGGCTACCACCTGGACACCACCAGCCTCGCCGAGAAGGCCCTCGCGCTCGAAGGCTGCGTGCTCGCCCTGAACGAGTGCCGGGGGCGCGGCATGGCGCCCCGCGTCATCGACATCGGCGGCGGCTTCGGCGTCAACTACCTCGCGCACGCGGCCCAGTGGGAGCGCTGGACGACGGAGCTGACCCAGGCCGTGCTCGGCCGCCGCGAGCCCCTGACCTGGCGCCGCCACGGCTACGGGCTCCGCAACGAGGGCGGCACCCTGCGCGGCGCCCTCGCCCTCTACCCCGCGCACCGCCCGGTCGCCGCCGAGCACTACCTCGACGCGCTGCTCTCGCACCCCGCGCCGACCCTGGGCCGACCGCTGGCCGCGCTGCTCCTGGAGAACCTCTACGACCTGTGCACGGAGCCGGGCAGGGCGCTGGCCGACCAGTGCGGGGCGACGCTGGCCCGCGTGCTGGAGGTGCGCCGCACGGAGGACGGCGAGCCCCTCGTACGGCTGGAGGCCAACGCGGACGACATCGGGCTGGAGGAGCACGGCGTGCACGTCGACCCGGTCCTCGTCCCGCGCGGGAAGGACAGCGGCAGCGGTCCCGTCGGCGTCCATCTGGCGGGGAACCTCTGCCTGGAGGCGGACCTGATCACGCGGCGGAAGGTGTTCCTGCCCCGCCCGCCGCGCCCCGGCGACCTGCTGGCCTTCGCCAACACGGCGGGCTACTGCATGGACTTCAGCGCCGACGAGGCCCAGCAGCAGCCCGTCGCCCGCAAGGTCGCCGTCTGGCAGGAACAGCAGGACCAGGAACAGGAACCGGAACCGGGACATCCACAGGACGGAGAGGCATGGCGCTGGAGCCTGGACGAGGAGTACTGGCCGGTCGCGGAACGGGAGGACTGACATGAGGTGCGAGCGCATCACCGACGCCATCGGCAACACCCCGCTCCTGCGCATCGACCCGGACGTGCACGGCCTGCGCCACATCGACCTCTACGCGAAGCTGGAGATGCTCAACCCCTTCGGGTCCGTCAAGGACCGGGCGGCCTGGGGCATGGTCCGCCCCGGGCTGGACGCGGCGCGCGAGGAGGGCCGTACCGTCGTCGAGCTGTCCAGCGGCAACACCGCCAAGGCCCTCGCCGCGCTCGCGGGCCTGCACGGCGTGCCGTTCAAGACCGTCACCAACCGGATGCGGATCCCCGAGCACAAGGACCTGCTCCTGCTGCTGGGCGCTGAGATCGAGGAGCTGCCCGGCAGCACCGAGTGCCTGGACCCGACCCAGACCGACGACCCGATGACGCTCTTCCACCAGGCCCTCACCGAGCCGGACGGCAGCTACCTCTACACCGACCAGTACTTCAACGAGCGCAACACCCGCGCCCACGCGGACGGCACGGGCCCCGAGATCCTCAAGGACCTCGACGGGCGGGCCCCGGACTGGTTCATCGCCTGCGTGGGCACCGCCGGTTCCTCCTCCGGCGTCGCGCGCGTGCTGCGCGACCACGACCCCGGGGTGGGCGTCGTCGGGCTCGTCGCGCACAAGTCCGACTTCGTGCCCGGCATCCGCACCCTGGACGAGGTGCAGGAGGTCGGCCTCTTCGACCCGTCCGCGTACGACACGATCGAGGCGGTCACCTCCGACGAGGCGCTCGACGGGATGCTGACCCTCGCCCGCCGCTGCGGCGTGCTGGCGGGCCCGACCGGCGGAGCCGCGTACACGGGAGCCGTGCGCCATCTGCGGCCGCTCGACGCGGCGTTGTCGGCGGAGTCGTCCGCCGAGGACGAGCGGGCCACCGCCGTCTTCATCGTCTGCGACCGGATCGAGAGCTACCTCGGCTACGTCCGTGAGCGCCGCCCCGAACTCCTCGGCGGCGCGGCGCGGCGGCACGTCCCCGCCGACATCGGACCCGCCGAGGCCGCCGCGACCGAGATCGGCGTCGAGGAGGCGCGGGAGTGGCTCGCGCGGGACCGTCCGCTCGTCGTCGACATGCGCAGCCCCTTCGCGTACGCGGCGCTGCACATCGACGGCTCGGTCAACATCGTCGAGGAGCTCTTCGACGAACTCGTCCGGGACGGCCAGCCGTTCAGCAGGAGCCGCCCCGTGCTGCTGGCCTGCCCGGTGGGGGAGCGGTCCGGCGTCTACGCGGCGCTGCTCGCGCGCCGGGGCCACCCCGAGGTGCGCAGCCTGCGCGGCGGGATCATCGCCTGGCGCGACGCGGGCGCCCCGCTGGTGAGGGACTGACGCCGCCGTGACGACACAGCGGGCCCCCGCCGCACGGGCGCTGGAGGAGCTGCGCGGCTGGCACGAAAAGCTGCGCGCCCAGTTCCCGATCCTCACCGGCCACCCGGAGCTGGCGTACCTCGACAGCGCGGCGACCAGCCAGAAGCCCGAGGCGGTGCTCGACGCCGTACGGGAGTACCTGACCACCAGCAACGCCAACGCGGGGCGCGGCACCTACCCCTGGGCCAACCGGACGACCGAACTCATGTCGGAGACCCGGCGGCGGATCAAGGAGTTCCTGCACGACCCGGACCCGGAGCGGTCCGGCGTGCACCTCACCGGCGGGACGACCGAGGGGCTGCGGACCGTGGCCCGCGACTGGCTCGCGCCGCGCCTCGCCGACGGCGACGAGATCGTCGTCCCCTTCGCCGACCACGAGGCCAACCTCCGGCCCTGGCTGGAGGTTGGCGAGCTGCTGGCCCGGCAGGGCGTGCGCGTGCGGGTCCGCGCGCTGCCCACGCAGGAGTCCTCCGGGGAGTACGACATGGCGGAGCTGGCCCGGCTGGTGACGCCGCGCACGCGGCTCGTCGCCGCCACCCACGTCCACCACGTCTACGGCGCGGACATGGACGTCCGGCGCCTGCGCGCGGCCGTCGGGCCCGGCGTGCCGATCTGCCTGGACGCGGCCCAGAGCGTCGGCCATCTGCCGGTCTCGATGGCCGAACTCGACGTGGACTTCGCGGTGTTCTCCGGGCACAAGGCGCTCGCCCTGCCCGGCTCGGGGGCCGTGTGGGCGCGCAACGCGCGCGGGCCCGCGTTCGCGCCCGGCGGCTGGGACGGCAGCCCCAACACGACGGGGGCCGTCGCGCTGTGCGCCGCGCTCGACTGGCTGGACGCGGCGGACACCGCCCGCGTCGAGCGCTGGACGCGCGCGCTCGCGGCCCGGCTCACCGACGGGCTGCGCCGCCTGCCCGCGTACGAGGTGCTGGGCTGCCCGCGCAGTCTCGCCGCGGACTCACCGATGGCCGGGCGACAGGGCATCGTCACCTTCCGGCACCGCCGCATCGCCTCCGGGGACCTCGGGTTCGTCCTCTTCCACGAGGGCTTCATGGTGCGCTCCGACAGTCTCTGCCAGGGCGGCGCGGGGGAGCGGCAGCACTCTGTCCGGGTGAGCCTGCACGTCTACAACTCCCCGGAGGAGGTCACCCGGCTCCTCGGCGCGCTGGCCTCGTTGGGGTGAAGCCCGCGTGAATGGGAACCGTTTTCACTTGTATCGTCCCCCGCATGGGACTGAGCATGGCCACCGCCGAGCGGTGGGTGCGCCGCTGGGAGGCGCAGCAGGAGCGGTACGCGCTCGACCGCGAGGAACGGTTCACCGTGATCGCCGACGTGGTCGAGCAGGCGACGGCGGGCGTACGGCGTCCGCGCGTCGCCGACCTCGGCTGCGGCCCCGGCTCGCTGGCCGCACGGCTCGCCCGGCGTCTCCCGCACGCCGCCGTCACCGCCGCCGACGTGGACGCGCTGCTCCTCGAACTCGGCCGCACCCACCACGCCGACGCCGCCCGCTTCGTCCACGCGGAGATCGGCGCCGACGGCTGGCTCCGGAACCTCGGCCTCGAAGGACCGCTGGACGCCGCCGTCTCCACCACGGCCCTGCACTGCCTCGACGCGGCGGCCCTGCGCCGTACGTACGAGAGCCTCGCCGCAGCGCTGCGCCCCGGCGGCGTGCTGGTCAACAGCGACGGGTGCGACGACGGGTGCGACGAGGGGCACGGGCCCGTCGCCCTGCTCGCGCGGGAGGTCGGACGACGGCGGGCCGAGCGGCGGGCGCCACACGGTCAGGAGGACTGGCACGCGTGGTGGAGCGCCGCCGCCCAGGACCCCGAACTCGCCCCGCTCGTCCCCTCCGGCGCGCCCGGCGGGACCGGCGTCCGGCACAACGGCCTCGGCCCCGACGCGCACGCCACCCTCCTCCGCGAGGCGGGCTTCACGGACGCGGCGCCCGTCTGGCAGTTCGGCACCGACTACGTACTGGTCGCGGTCCGCTGAGTCCCCTCTCCGAGGCTCCGGAAGAAGGCGCGGACGTCCTCGACGAGCGCGCCCGGCGCCTCCATGGCCAGGAAGTGGCCGCCCGCGCCGAGTTCGGTCCAGCGCACCACGTGGTGATCGCGCTCGGCCCACGGCCGTACGGTCACGTCGTGCGCGGAGAGCAGCAGGCCGGTCGGCACGGTGGCGCGTTCCGGGACGGCCGACCAGTCCGTCCAGTCCGCCTCCGCCGTGGCGAGCGCCTCGTAGTAGATCTGCGCCGCCGAACCCGCCGTGCCCGTCAGCCAGTAGAGCGCGACGGTGGTCAGGATCCGGTCGCGGTCGACGCTCTCCTCGGGCAGCCCGTCCTCGGGGTGGGTCAGCTCCTTGAACTTCTCCACGATCCAGGCGAGCTGGCCGGCGGGGGAGTCCGTGAGCGCGTACGCGACGGTCTGCGGACGCTTTGAATTGCACTGAAGATAGCCGTCGTTGAAGTCCTGCATCCGCTGCCAGCGCTGCTCGTCGGCCTCGCTCAGCCCGTCGAACTCGCCCTCGGCGCCCGCCGGGAAGCTGATCGCCCCGTTCAGATGGACGCCGGTGACCGCGTCGGGCGCCAGCTTGGCCATCTCGGGGCCGACCCAGGACCCGGTGTCGTAGCCCTGCACGCCGTAGCGGTCGTAGCCGAGCCGCCGCATCAGCGTCACCAGCAGCCCGGCCATTCGCGCGGGGCCGGTGCCGGGACCGGCCAGCGGGGTGGAGAAGCCGAAGCCGGGGAGGGAGGGGATGACGAGGTGGAAGGCGTCGGCGGGGTCGCCGCCGTGCGCCGCCGGGTCGGTCAGCGGGCCGACGACGTCGAGGAAGTCGGCGAACGTCCCCGGCCAGCCGTGCAGCAGCATCAGCGGCGTGGCGTGCGGCTCGGGCGAGCGGACGTGCGCGAAGTGCAGCCGCTGCCCCTCGACCTCGGTCGTGAACTGCGGCAGGGCGTTGAGCTCGGCCTCGCGTGCCCGCCAGTCGAAGCCGTCGCCCCAGTACGCGGCCAGCTCCCGGAGATAGGACAGCGGGACGCCCCGGCTCCAGCCGACGCCCGGCAGCTCGGCGGGCCAGCGGGTACGTGCCAGGCGTGCGGTCAGATCGTCCAGCTCGGCCTGCGGAACGGCGATACGGAAGGGCTCGACGCCCTGCGGTGTGGTGTGCATGGAGCCGACGGTAGATTCGGGTTAGGTCAGATCCGGTCCTATCCGGTCCTATCCGGTCCTCAGAGGAGGCGTCATGCCGACGGCCCCCGCCGCGCGGCTGCTCAAGCTGCTCTCCCTGCTCCAGACCGGCGAGGACCGCTCGGGCGCCGAGCTGGCCGCGCGGCTGGACGTCACCGTCCGTACCGTGCGCCGCGACGTCGACCGGCTGCGCGAGCTGGGCTATCCCGTGGACGCGCTGCGGGGCACCGCCGGGTACCGGCTGGGCGCGGGGGCCGCGCTGCCGCCGCTGATCCTGGACGACGACGAGGCCGTGGCCGTGGCCGTGGGGCTGCGGACGACGGCCGGGAGCTCGGTCGCGGGCATCGAGGAGACCGCGCTGCGTGCCCTCACCAAGCTCGAACAGGTGCTGCCGCCCCGGCTCCGGCACCGCGTCGCCACCCTCCAGGCGGCCACCGTCCATGTCGCGGCGCGCGGCCCAGCCATCGACCCCGCGACCCTGATGGCGCTCGCCGAGGCGTGCCGCCGCCGGGAGCGGCTCCGCTTCGACTACACGAGCCCCCGGGGCGGCGCGTCACGGCGCGAGGCGGAGCCGCACAGCGTGGTCAGCTTCGACCGCCACTGGTACCTGATCGCCTGGGACGTGGGCCGCGAGGACTGGCGTACGTACCGCGTGGACCGCCTCGTGCCGCGCACGCCCACGGGCCCCCGCTTCGTCCCCCGGCCCCTGCCCCACGGCGACGCCGCGACGTACCTGGCGCACCGGCTCTCGTCCCGCGCCTGGCCCTACCGGGCGACGGCCGTCCTGCACGAGCCCGCCGAGTCCGTCGCCGGGCGCGTCTGGCCCGGCGTGGGCGTCGTCGAGGCGGTCGACGCCCGTTCCTGCCTGTTCCACGTCGGCTCGGACAGCGTGTCCGACCTCGTCTGGATGATCACGTCCGTGGACGCGGACTTCACGCTGCGGGACGGTCCGCCCGAACTGGCCGCCGCGCTCCGCGCCCAGGCCGCCCGCTGCCTCGGCGCGCTCGGCGAAGCCGGTGGTCGAGCGTGAGGACGTACGCGCTCGCGGGGGCCACCGCGAGCAGCAGCGCGGCGGCGCAGGCGCTGAACACCGAGGCGTTCAGCGGCGCCTCGAAGCCCGAGAAGAAGAACATCGAGAGCGCGAAGCCCAGCAGTACCGCCGCGCTCGCCCGCGCCGCCAGCCGCGTTCCGGCGCCCGCCAGCAGCGCGGCCCCGAGCACCAGTTCGGCGGCGGTGGCGGCACCGCCCGCGAGGTCCACGAGCGTCCCCGGGAAGTACGGGGCGAGGTCGCGGACGTAGTCCAGGTACGCGGCATACGTGCCCCAGGCGACCTCGCCCGTCCCCGGATCGCCCCACAGCCCGAACCGGTCGGCGACCGCCGAGAGGAAGCCCGCCGCGAGCGCGAGCCGGGCGACGAGGGTGGCGAGGGCCCAGGCGCGGGCTGGGGCGTCGGTGGCCGTCATGCGTGCTGCTCCTCTTCGAGAGTGTGCGGATGCTCTGAACCCGTTTCCGGGCGGGGCGTGTTGAGCGCGGTGAGGACGATCGCGAGCGCCGCGGCGAAGAGCACGGAGGCCACGACGAAGGCCGTCGCCTGGCCGTGCGCGAGCGCGTCGGAGGCACGCCGTACGAGACCGGCGTCGTCCGTGGCCAGGCCCCGTACCAGCGCGCCTTCGGCGCCCGGCAGCCGTCCGTCGGCCGCGGTGGTGGCGACGGTCGTCAGCACGGCGAGGCCGAGCGCGCCGCCGATCTGCTGCGCGGCGTCCAGCAGGCCCGAGGCGATGCCGGACTCGTCGGGGTCGACGCCCCGCACCGCGCCCAGCGTCAGCGGTATCAGGCTCAGGCCGAGCCCGACGGCGGTGACGATCAGCGCGGGCATCAGATGCGTCGCGTACGGCGACCCGGGCGTCAGCCTGCTCAGCCAGAACATCCCGGCCCCGGAGAGCACCGCGCCCGGCGCGGCCACGGCACGCGGCGGCAGGAACGCGATCAGCCGCGCCGCGAGCCCACCGGCGGTGGCGACGAAGGCGAGGCTGAACGGCAGGAAGGCGAGGCCCGTGCGCACCGGGCTGTAGCCGCGGGACTGCTGCAGGAAGAGGGTCAGGAAGTAGAACATCCCGAACATTCCGGCGGCGACCAGCAGCATCGTCGCGTACGAGCCGCTGCGCCCGCGGTCCCGGAAGAGCCGCAGCGGCAGCATCGGATGGCGCCGGACGGACTGGAGGACGAGGAAGGCGGCGAGCAGCGCGCCCGCGACCGCGAGGAAGCCCACGGTCCACGCGTCGCCCCAGCCCTCCTCGCCGCCCCGGGTGAGCGCGTGGACGAGGCAGACGAGCCCGGCGGTGCCCGTGAGGGTGCCCGCGAGGTCGAGCCGTACGCGCGCGCCGCCCGCCTCGGTCAGCACCCGGCTGCCGAGCAGCACCAGGGCGCCGACGGGCACGTTGATGAACATGACCCAGCGCCAGTCGAGGTAGTCGGTCAGCAGCCCGCCGCCGATGAGGCCCGCCGTGGAGCCGACGCCCGCCATCGAGGCGTACACGGCCACCGCGTTGGTGCGCCGCCTGCCCTCCGGGAACGTCGTCGCGATCAGCGCGAGCGCCGTCGGCGACGCCAGCGCGGCGCCGACGCCCTGCAGCGCCCGCGCCGTCAGCAGCAGCGGCTCGCCCGGCGCGAAGCCGCCCAGCAGCGAGGCGAGGGTGAAGAGCGCGATGCCCGTACGGAAGACGCGGCGCCGCCCGAAGAGGTCACCGGCGCGCCCGCCGAGGAGGATGAGGCCGCCGAAGGCGAGCGCGTAGGCGTTGACGATCCAGGAGAGGTTCTCGGGGCGTACGCCGAGGTCCGTCTGGATGCTGGGCAGCGCGATGTTCATGATCGTCATGTCGAGGACGAGGATGAACTGCGCCGCCGCGATCACGGTGAGAGCGAGCCCGAGCCGGGGCCCGTTCCGGGGCGTGGTCATCGGGCCTCCTGACGCCGGTACCGGGGGTTCCACACGGCGCGGTGCAGAAGGCGTACGGGCGGTGGCAGGACGCGCAGCACGGCACGGCGCCGTTCCTCCTCCGCGCCGTCCAGCAGCCACGGCACGAAGCGCGCGAGGCTCGCGGGCGAGCCCAGCCTCCGCCGCTGCTCGGCCCCGAACGCGGCCCACTCCTCGGGCGGCAGCACGGCGTCCACCAGGGGCAGCGCCTCGCGCTCCTCGTGGTCGAGATGGCCGGTGAGCGCCTCGGCCAGCTCCGCCAGCACGGCGAGCGCCGCGCCGTGCCGGTCCTCGGCGAGGGCCGTGTCGACCGCGCTCATCAGCGGGTCGAGGACGGCGTGCTCGGCCTCCATCGCGTCGAGCAGCGGACCCGCTTCCGCGCTCCGGGCCCGCACGGCGGGCCACAGCGCGTCGTCCTCCGCGCTGTGGTGGGCGGTCAGGTAGGTGGTGAACGTACGCCATCGCGGCCGCAGTTCGGCGGCGGAGCCGCTGGCGGCCATCCGGCCGAGATCGCGGCGGAACGCGTCGTGCGCCGCGTACATCATCGTCAGGTCGAGATTCCCGCTGGTGGTCATGGGTGTGCCTTTCGAGGGGCAATCTCCGGGGCATTGTGTTCCGGAGATGTGGAACAGGGTGCACCGAAACCCGTCTCCGGTGCAAGCTGTCCCATAGGTGCCGTGGCAGACTGGCCGCCGATCCGGATCGCCACGCCCCGCACCAGGAGAGGGAGCCGATGTCAGCCCGAGCAGCACGCGCGGACAGCCCCGGCAGCAGCGGAGCCGAGGCGGCCCGCGGGCCCGACCCGCGCGCCGTGCGCAGCCGTGCCGCCGCGCTGGACGCCGTCCGGGAGCTGCTCGTCGAGCAGGGGCTCCCCGGCGTGACGCACGTGGCCGTCGCCGCCCGCAGCGGCGTCGGCCGCACCACGCTCTACCGGCACTGGCCCGACACCGCCGCGATGCTCAAGGACGCCATCGCCGAGCTGCTCGACACGGCCCAGCCCGAGCCGACGGGAGAGCTCCGCGCCGACCTGCTCGCCCTGCTCCAGGGCACGAGGGAGCTGCTGCACCAGCCCGCGAGCGAGCGGGCGATGCGGACGTTCATCGAACGCTCCGGCGTGGACCCCTCGTTCACCGACCTCAAGCACGCCATGTACCGCGCGGGCACGGCCGGATTCCGCCGCGTCCTCGCGGCGGCGCGGGAGCGCGGCGAACTCCCCGCCGCCCTCGCCCTCGCCCCCGCCGTCGACCAGCTCGTGGGCCCCCTCTTCTTCCGCCGCCTCCTCGGCGACCAGGACATCGACGAGGCCTACGTCCAGGAGACGGTCGACACCTTCCTGCGGCGGCACGCCGTCGACGGCTGAGGCGCGCGGTCCGGCTCTCCGCGAACGTCGTCGCAGCTCACGCAACACCTCCTGCCGGTAGGGTTGTTGAGACATGACGAGCGGATTCGACGCCGGTACGTGTCCGGCGGAGCGGAGCGCGGGATGCTGGACCCTCTTTCCCTGACCGCCATCACCGGGGCGCTCGGCGCCGTCGGCGCGGGGATGGCCAACGAGGCCGGGAAGCAGGCGTGGGAGTCGGCGGGCGGCCTCGTCCGCCGTATCGCCGGGCGCGAGGTGCCCGCGCCCGCCGGACCCGGCGACCTGGACGCCATCGCGCGCACCGTCCACGACGGGGTGCGGAGCGATCCCGCGTACGCCCGCGCGTGGCTCGCCCTCGCGCGCGGCGTCCCCGACTCCGCCGCGCGCGTGCCGCACCCGAGACCCGAGTTCCCGTCCTCCACGCGCTTCTTCACCGACCGCGACAAGGCGATGAAGGAGCTGGACCGCGAGGCGTCCCGGCGCGCCGACGGCCGCCCCCGGGTCGCCCTGCTGCACGGCGGCCCCGGCATGGGCACCAGCGCGCTCGCCGTGCACTGGGGATGCCGCGAGGCGGCCCGCTTCTCCGACGGCCAGCTCTACGTCGACCTGCGCGGCACCTCCACGGGCGGCGCGCTCGACGCGGGCACCGCGCTGCGTTCCCTGCTCCGCCAGCTGGGCGTGCCGGACCCCGAGGTGCCGCCGTCCGTCGAGGAGCGGATCAGGGCCTTCCGGGGGCTCGTCGCGGACCGCCGGATCCTGGTGGTGCTCGACCACGCGCACTCGGCCGCGCAGGTACGGCCGCTGATCCCGGCGGCCTCCGGGGCGTTCCTCCTGGTCGTCGCCGCCGGGCCGCTCGCCGGGCTGGACGCCCTGCCCGTCCGGGTCGCGCCGCTGAAGGACCGTGACGCGCGGCTGCTGCTGACCGACCTCGTGGGCAAGGAGGCCGTGTCCGAGGCCGAGGCCGCGCTCCCCGCGCTGCTCGCCCGCTGCGGCGGCTCGCCCTTCGCGCTGCGCGCCGCCGCTCCGGAGCTGACCGCGCCCGTACCCCCGGCCCGCCGTCCCCCGGAGGCACCCGCCGTGTCCGCACCCCCGCCGGACGACCCCGTGCGCGCCGTGGCCGAGAGCGCCTACCGCACGCTCACGCCCGACGCCGCCCGCGTCTACCGCCTCATGTCCCTGCGCCCCTGGCCCGCGTTCGGCCCCGCCGCGGCCTCCTGGGCCACGGGGCTCACCGAGGGCACGGCGGCCGCCCTGCTCGGCGAACTGGCCGCCGCGCACCTCCTGGAGAGCGCGGAGAGCGGCCGGTTCTTCCACCGCCCCGCCGTCCGCGCGCACGCGGAGGAGGCCGCCGTCCGCGAGGACCGCGTCGCGGGCTGCTCGGCCGCCGTCACCCGGGTCGTCGCCGGGTACCTGCGGTTCACGCTCGACGCCGCGCACGCGGTCCTGCCCCAGAGCTGGCGCGTCCCGCCCCGCCCCGAAAACCCGGCCCCGACCTCGGCCCTGGCCCCCGCGCCCGCGCCGTACGCCCGCCCGGCGGACGCCGTCGCGGCCCTGGTCGCGGAACGGGGAAACCTGGTCCAGGCCGTGCACGCCGCCGAGGAGTTCGGCGACGCGGAGACCGTCGTCCTGCTCGCCCAGGCCCTGTGGCCGCTCCAGCTCAAGGCCGGGCACCACGACGAGCTGCTCCCCGCGCTCCGCCTCGCGGCCCGTACGGCCGACGACCGCTTCCCCCGCTCCCGCGCCGCCGGGGCCCTGCACGCGCAGGTCGCGCACAGCCTCACCGAGCTGGCGCGCTGGGACGAGGCCGAGGAGGAGGCACGCGCCGCCGCCGAGAGTGAGCGCGCCGCCGGGCACGCGCGCGGCCACGCGTCCGCCGTCGAGTTCCTGGGCCTGCTCCGCCTGCGCCAGTGGCGGTTCTCCGAGGCGTACACCTGCTTCGAGGAGTCCGGGCGCCTCTACGACGCCATCGGCCCGGACGACGAGGGCGCCGGGGACCTCCCGCGCGCCCGCGCCCTGCTGGAGCGGCACCGGGGGCGCGCGCTGCGCGGCCTCGGACGGTTCGAGGAGGCGGGCGCGCTGCTGCGCGGCGCGTTGCGCTTCTTCCGCGAGGTCGGCGACGACTACAACGCCGCCAAGACGCTGACGGACCTCGCCGACACCGTCCTCGGCACCGACGACACCGCCACCGCGCTGCCCCTGATCGACGAGGCGTCGGCGCTGCTCACGGAGGAGGGCGGCCACTACCACCTCGTCTACCTCCGCGCCCTGCGGGAGCGGTGCGTCAGCCCTCCACCGGCGTGACGGACACGGCGTGGACGGTCGCCCCGGTCCGTACGGGCAGCTTCCACGCGTCGCCGCCCCCGTCCCCGTACGCCGTGAGCCACGCGTGCAGCGCCGAGGCCGCCGCCGACGGGTCGAGGTCCGCGCCCGGCCCGTCCGTGGCCAGGCGCAGGAGCGGGCCGTTCCGGGGGCGGGCCACGCAGGTGCCGGGCCCGGTGACGTACGCCGCGAGCGCGCACTCCGGATGCCGGGCCAGCACCTCGGCCGTCCAGCGCGCGGGACCGCCCAGCCGGGGATCGTCGGCGGCGCCCTCGCGGTGGATCACATCCGCGAGGCCGAGCGCGCCCGGATCGCGGGTGTCCTCGTGCACGGCGGTGTGCACAGCCGTATGCGCCACGCCGTCCGCCGCGCCCGCCGGGGCGAGCGACGGGTCGGCGTACCGCTCCACCGCGATCTCCCCGTCCCCCGCCCTGGTCACCACCCGCAGCGGGGCCGTCCGCGACGGCGGCTCGTACGGCGGCAGCGGCAGCGGTTCCAGCAGCGCCCGCGACGGGGGCTCGGGGAGCCGCATCATCCCGTAGAAGAGCCGCCGCAGCCGCGCCGCCGCCTCCCCGGGCACCGAGGTCGTGAGCTCCGCGGGGCCGCTCACCGCCCCGTGCCCCGCGAGCACCGCCTCCACCTGCGGCAACGGCGGCCGCGCGGGGTCGAGCCGGGGCGCCGACCGTACGAACGCGGCGGCGGGCGAGTCGGGGTCGAGCCCCGCCACGGGCGCGGCCCCCAGCAGTACGGGCGTGCCGAGCGCCGCCGCGTAGTACGTGACCGAACCGTGGTCCCCGATCACGACGTCCGCCGCGACGAGCGCCTGCCGCCACCCGTGCAGCGGGTCGATCAGCGTGAGCCCGCCGCGCCGGGCCCGGTCCAGCCACGCGCGGATCTGCCCGGGGCCGTGCCCGTGCCAGATGTTGGGGTGCAGCACGGCGACGAGCCGGTACGCGTCGGCGGGCAGCTCGGCGGTCAGGCGGGGCAACAGGCTCGGCAGCAGATCCTCGCCGCCGCCGTCACCGAACAGGGACTCCGGGTTCCACGTGGAGTTCAGCACCACCAGCCGCTGACCACGCCGTACGCCCAGCGCCCGGCGGAACCGTTCGCGGTACGGGCGTGCCGCCAGCGTCCGGTCGAAGCAGGGGTCCCCGGCGAGCACGGCGGTGTCCGCGGCCTCGGGACACGCCTGGCGCAGCCGAGCGGCCTGCTCGGGATGGGAGAGCACGAGTGCGTCCGCGAGTGGCTTCCCGTCGACGAGCAGCCACTCGGGGGAGAGCCCGAAAATGGGCGCCTGCGCACTGCGTCCGGTGTCCGGTGTCCGGTGTCCGGTGTCCGGTGTAGCCAGCTTCTTAGTGTAGCCAATTCCGTGCGACAGCACCGCCAATTGGCCCGTAAATACGCCTAGTTGGCCACCGAAACTGGCGGAGACGACAAGGTCGAAGTCTGTCGTGAGCGCCTGTTCCCAGGGAATGACGGGAAGTCCGGTCTCCGCGAACAGTTCGTGAATTCCGGACTGGAATGCGGAGGACCCCGTGGACGTCAGCAGAAGCTGTACCCGGAAGTCGTCGTGGAAGAGCGGCAGCACGTCCAGCAGGCGGGTCGCCGAGGTGACGTTGTGCACGACGAGCAGGACGCGGCGGCACCGGCCGCGCGTGGCCCACCGTGCGGCGTCGTCCCCGACGGGGACCCGTATCCGGGCGGGTCGCTCCGCCGTCGTCATTCCTGCCCCCTGTCCCGTCCTGCCCGTCGCTCCCGTGCTGAGCAACCATAGTCAGCCGGGTATCGTGGATCACGGCGGCGGCCCCTCGGCCGTCGCGCGGCGGTGGGGCCCGCCGTACCCGAACCGCGGCACAGTCGCCGCCAACGGTCCCTGCTTGCGGAGCGTGCGCCCGAGAGGCGCCCGGCGAGTAGGAGACGTGTGTCCATGGAAGCCCGTTCGTCACCCCGTTCGTCGCGAAGGGCCGCGGCCCGCGCGCTGGCGCCCGTGGTGGCGGTCGTGTCGCTCGGCGGCGCCGTCGGCGCGGCGGCCCGGTACGGGGCCTCGCTGATCTGGTCGGCCGAGCCCGGCGCCTTCCCGTGGACGACCTTCGGCGTGAACGCCGTGGGGTGCGCGGTGATCGGCGTGTTCATGGTGGTGATCAGCGAGGTGTGGGCGGCCCACCGGCTGGTGCGGCCGTTCTTCGGCACGGGGGTGCTGGGCGGGTTCACGACGTTCTCGACGTACGCCGTCGAGGTCGAGCGCCTGGTCGACGCGGGCGAGGCCCGCGTCGCACTCGCGTATCTGGGACTGACGCCGCTGGTGGCGCTGGCGGCGGTGTGGAGCGCGGTGGCGGTCACGCGCCGCGCGCTGACGTGGAGGCAGCCATGACGAGACTTCAGGGCCCGGCGCTGCGGCTGACGGTCTACATGGGCGAGTCGGACCTGTGGCACCACAAGCCGCTGTTCACGGAGATCGTGCACCGCGCCCGCGAGGCCGGGCTCGCGGGCGCGAGCGTGTTCCGGGGGATCGAGGGCTTCGGCGCGTCCTCGCTCGTGCACACGCAGCGGCTGCTGTCGCTGAGCGAGGACCTGCCGGTGGCGGTCGTCATCGTGGACACGCGCGAGCGCGTCCAGGCGTTCCTGCCGCTGATCGACGAGCTGGTGGGGGAGGGGCTGATGACGCTCGACGAGGTCGAGGTCGTCCGCTACGCGGGACGCGCGGGACAGGAGACGGACGAGTGAACTGGCTGCTCGTGCTGGTGGGCGCCGCCGTCGGCGCCCCGCTGCGCTTCCTGACCGACCGCGCGGTGCAGCGCCGCCACGACACCGTCTTCCCCTGGGGCACCTTCGCGGTGAACGTCCTCGGCTGTCTGGTGCTGGGCACCCTCACCGGCGCCGCCGCGGCCGGGGCCGCGTCCTCGCAGGTCAGCCTGGTGCTGGGGACGGGTCTTTGCGGGGCGCTGACGACGTACTCGACGTTCTCCTACGAGACGCTGCGGCTGGCGGAGGACGGGGCGCGGTTCTTCGCGGCGGCCAACGTCGTCGCGAGCGTCGTCGCCGGGCTGGGCGCGGTCTTCGTCGGGGTCACGGGCGCCGAGGCGTTGTGGGCGTGACCGCGTCCGCGACGGCCGGATCCTCCGCGTCGTCGTCCGGCGGGAGCGTCGGCGTGTCCTCCAGGGGGCGGCCCCGACGGTACATCAGCAGGGAGATCACCAGGCCCACGGCGAAGAACGCCGCCGCCCACCAGTAGGCCGTCGCGTAGCTGTGCACGGCGGCCTCCGCCTTCACGTTGGGCTCGCCGTAGTGGTCCTTGGCGTAGCTGGTGACCGTGCTGGCGGCCATCGTGTTGAACAGCGCTGTGCCGATGGAGCCGCCGATCTGCTGCATCGTGTTGACGGTGGCCGAGGCCACGCCCTGGTCGTGGGCCGCCACGCCCAGCGTCGCCAGGCTCATCGCGGTCGGCATCACCAGGCCGAGCCCCAGGCCCAGCACCAGCAGCGGGGGCAGTACGTGCGCCGCGTAGCCGCTGTGCAGGCCGAGGCCCGTCAGCCACACCAGCCCGGCGGCGGAAAGCCCCATGCCCAGCGGCACCACGGGCTTGGGCCCGACGCGCCGCAGCAGCACGTTCGTCGAGAGCTGCGCGGCCAGCATCAGCATGCCGACCATCGGCAGGAACGCCAGCCCGGTCTTGACCGGCGTGTAGTGCAGGGTCTGCTGGAGGTAGTACGTCAGGAACAGGAAGACCCCGAACATGCCGACGCCCGAGATGAACACGCTGATGTACGAGGCGGAGCGGTTGCGGTCGCGCAGCACGCGCAGCGGCAGCAGCGGGTGCTCGGCCCGGGTCTCCCAGAACACGAACGACGCGAGCAGCACCACGGCCGCGACGAGGAACGCCCAGCACGACCAGTCGCTCCAGGCGTGCGTCTCGGCGTTGGAGAACCCGAACACCACGCAGAACAGGCCGGTGGCCACCAGCACCGTGCCGCGCAGGTCCAGCACGGGGCGTTCCGTGGGCACCCGGCTGCTGACGAAGACGAGCGCGCCGATCACCGCGAAGACGGCGATGACGTCGTTGACGTAGAGCGTCCAGCGCCAGTCCAGGTGCTCGGTGAGGACGCCGCCGAGCAGCAGCCCGATCGCGCCGCCCGAACCGGCGATGGCGCCGAAGACGCCGAAGGCGCGCGAGCGTTCGCCGGGGTCGGTGAACGTCGTCGTCAGCAGCGACAGCGCGGACGGCGCGAGCACGGCGCCGAACACGCCCTGGAGCGCGCGGGCGGCGATCAGCATGGTGAAGCTCTGTGCCGCGCCGCCGAGCGCGGAGGCCGCCGCGAAGCCGATGAGGCCGGTGATGAACGTCCGGCGGCGGCCGAAGAGGTCCGCCAGCCGCCCGCCGAGCAGGAGGAGGCTGCCGAACGCGAGCGCGTAGGCCGTGACGACCCACTGCCGCCCGTCGTTCGAGAAGCCCAGGTCCCGCTGGGCGGAGGGCAGCGCGATGTTCACGATCGTGGCGTCCAGCACCACCATGAGCTGCGCGAGCCCGATCACGGCCAGCGCCCACCACCGGTGCGCCGGATGGTGCGTGGCGCCGGAGAGGTCGGAGGGGGAATTCAGGGAATCGCGCACCGATTCAGCGTGCCATCTCCCGGGAAAACCCGCCTGTCGTGCAATTCCGGGACCCAATTCTTTCGCTCTGCTTCCGCTCTCCTTTCGCGGAGACCCCTTTTCGGCGCGCGAAAGGAGAGCGGAACGCGGATAATACGTCCGGTATCCGCGGGGTTCAGTCCCGCGCGGAGACCTCGACGTTCTCCAGGACGCCCAGCGCGTCGGGCACCAGGACGGCGGCCGAGTAGTAGGCGCTGACGAGGTACGAGGTGACGGCCTTCTCGTCGATGCCCATGAAGCGCGCGTTGAGGCCGGGCTCGACCTCGTCCGGGATGCCGGTCCGGCGCAGGCCCACCACGCCCTGGTCGTCCTCGCCGGTGCGCATCGCGAGGATCGACGAGGTCTGCCCGTCGGTGACGGGGATCTTGCCGCAGGAGAGGATCGGCACCCCGCGCCAGGCCGGTACGTGGCTGCCGTCGACCTCGGCGCTGCCGAAGTACAGGCCCCGCTTGCTGCACTCCCGGCCCAGGGCGGCGATGGCCTTGGGGTGCGCGAAGAGGAACCGCGTGCTGCGCCGCATGCTCAGCAGCTCGTCCAGGTCGTCCGGGGTGGGCGGGCCGCTCCGGGTGGAGATCCGCTGCTTGAGGTCGGCGTTGTGCAGCAGCCCGAAGTCCGGGTTGTTGACCAGCTCCTTCTCCTGGCGCTCGCGCAACGCCTCGACGGTGAGCCGCAGTTGCTCCTCGACCTGGTTCATCGGCCCGTTGTAGAGGTCGGCGACCCGGGTGTGGATCCGCAGCACGGTCTGGGCGACGCTCAGCTCGTACTCGCGCGGGCTCAGCTCGTAGTCCACGAAGGTGCCCGGCAGCCCCGGCTCGCCCTCGTGCCCGGAGGCGAGCGCGATGTCGGCCTCGCCGCGCCGGTTGCTCGGCGGGCGGGGCGCCGCGGCGCGCTCCGCGAGGTGCGTACGCAGGCCCTCCGCGCGGCCCTCGACCTCCTCCAGCGCCTGCCGGGGCAGCGCGAGGACCGTGCAGGCGGTCGTGGCGCGCAGGGTGACGTCCCACCGGCCGCCGGGGCCGAGCAGCACCTCGGCACCGAGGTGGTCGCCGTCGGTGAGCACGCCGAGGACCGAGGGCTCGTCGTACCTGCCCGCCGCGACCTTCTCGGCCCTGCCGTGGACGAGCAGCACGACCTCGTCGGCCGGGCCGCCCGCCTCGACGACCGGCTCGCCGCGGGGGACCTCGCGCCGCACGAAGCGGTCGGCGAGCGCCGCCAGCACCTCCTCGTCGTCGAACGCGCGCAGCGGCGGGAGTTCCCGCAGCTCGGCGGGGATGACCCGCACCTGCGCTCCCGTGGTGACGAACTCGACGCGGCCGTCACCGAGCGTGTGGGTCAGCCGCCGGTTGACCCGGTACGTACCGCCGGGGACCTCCACCCAGGGCAGCACGCGCAGCAGCCACCGGGAGGAGATCCCCTGCATCTGGGGGACGGTCTTGGTCGTCGTGGCCAGGTTGCGCGCGGCGGCGGTCGTCAGGGCGGACGTGGTCGGATCCGGCGATGTGGTCATGGCGGAGGACACCCCTCTGAGGCTCTGGGTCTCTGAGATCAGGAGCCGAGGCTTCCCGTACGCCCCGTCGGCAGGCGGGTGTTCACCCCATCGAGTGCCACCTGTGGCACCGCCGGGGGACGGGCCGCGCCGGTGAGCGAATGCGCCCCCGGCGGCTCAGACCTCGGCCGTACCGTCCGGATCCAGGCCCACAGTGAGGGCCTTGCCCAACGACCCGACGACCGGCACCCGTTCCGCCCGCAGCACGTCCAGGGCGTGCAGCCCGCTCGCGTACAGCACGCACCGGACGCCGGTGGCCGCGGCGGCCCGCGCGTCGTCCACGCTGTCGCCGACGAGCAGCACCTCGCCGGGGCCGCGCGCCAGGGCTCGCAGGTGCGCCGCGAGATGGTCCCGCTTGTATCCGGCGTCGGGGCCCCGCTGCCCGTCCACGCGCACCAGGTGCGGGCGGAGCGCGAACCGGTCGATCAGCGTGCCGAGCACGTCGTGCGGGTGCATCGAGAGGACGGACTGCGTGAGTCCCGCCCGCGCCGCCTCCGCCAGCGCCGCGCGCGCGTCCGGCGCGAGGCCCAGAGCGGGCCGTCGGCGCCCGTACGACTCGTGGAACGCGGCGTGCAGCCGCGCGCGCCGGTCCTCGGGGACGGGGCGGCCCAGCAGCCGGTCGTAGAACGCGTCGATGGGCTGGGTGTGCAGCGCCCGGTACCGCTCGGCGGTCAGCGGTGGCAGCCCCTCGCGCGCGAACGCCTCGATGGTGGAGGCGATCAGCGCGTCCGCGTCGTCGAACAGGGTGCCGTTCCAGTCCCACACGACGTGGGTGATCCCGTCGCGGGTCACGTGCCCTCCCGCCAGGAGCCGAGGTAGTCGCGCTGGCGCGGACCGAGGGTGTCGAGGGTGATGCCGTACGCGGTGAGCTTCGCGGACGCGACCTCGTCCTCGATCTCCCCTGGCACGGAGTGGACGCCGGGTGCGAGGTCGGCGGCGTGCCGGGCGAGATGGCGGACGGCCAGGGCCTGCGTCGCGAACGTCATGTCCATCACCTCGGCCGGGTGCGCCTCCGCCGCGGCCTGGCCCAGCAGCCGCCCCTCCGCGAGCAGCAGGACGCGGTGCCCCTCCGGCAGCGTGTACTCGACGCAGTGCGGACGTACGTAACGCCGCCCGGTGGCCACCGCGGTGAGCCCGTCGACGTCGATCTCCAGGTCGAAGTGGCCCGAGTTGCCGATGACGGCGCCGTCCCGCATCCGGCGCATGTGGTCGACGGTGACCACGTCCCGGTTGCCGGTCGTCGTGATCACCACGTCGGCCAGCGGCGCCGCCTCGCGCATCGGCAGCACGCGCATCCCGTCGAGCTTCGCCTCCAGCGCCCGTACCGGCGAGATCTCGGTGACGACGACCTCGGCGCCCATCCCGCGCACCCGCGCCGCCACGCCGCGCCCGCACCAGCCGTACCCGGCGACGACCACGGTCGCCCCGGCCAGCAGCAGATTGGTGGCGCGCAGCAGGCCGTCGACGGTGTTCTGCCCGGTGCCGTAGCGGTTGTCGAACAGGTGCTTGGTGAGCGCGTCGTTGGTGGGCAGCACCGGGTAGCGCAGCGCGTCGTCGGCGGCCATGTTCCGCATCCGCACCACCCCGGTCGAGGTGATCTCGGTGCCGCCGACGATGTCCGGCAGCAGCTCGGGGCGCCGCTCGTGGACCGTCGCGGTCAGGTCCGCGCCGTCGTCCACGACGAGCGTCGGGCCGATGCCGAGCGCACCGGCCATCTGCCGGTAGTACGTGTCGCGGTCGCAGCCGTGGACCGCGAACACCTCGGCGCCGAGGTCCCGTTGGATCGCGGCGGCCACGTCGTCCTTCGTGGAGAGCGGGTTCGAGGCGCAGAGCGCGACCTGGGCGCCCCCGGCGACCAGCGCGCGGCACAGGTTGGCGGTCTCGGTCGTCACATGCAGGCACGCGGCGACGCGCGCACCCGTCAGCGGCTTCTCCTCGGCCCAGCGCTCGGCCAGCGCACGCAGTACGGGCATCCTGCGGTACGCGAAGTCGACCTTACGGGCGCCCTCTTCGGCGAGTCCGGGATCGCGCAGCAACGGCATGGGGTTCCTCTCCCTCGGACGTACGGAACGGATGGACGCCCCCGAGTCCACCGCCCCGACGCGCCCCGCCCCAGGGCGGAAACCCGGCACTCGCCCGTCACCCGGCACGCACCCGGCACCCGTCACCCGTCACCCGGCACCCGGCACCCGCGTGTGTGCGGGGCCCGTGGTTAGGCTGCGGGCATGCCGTCTCCGTCTCCCTCCGCGCTCGCGCGGCGCCGCCGCAGCCGCGGGCACACGCAGGAGTCGCTCGCGGAGCGGCTCGGGGCCGATGTCTCCAGCGTCGCCCGCTGGGAGCGGGGGCTCGCGCTGCCCTCGCCCGGCTTCCGGCGCGCGCTCGCCGCCGAACTCGGCCTGGGACTCGACGCGCTCGACACGCTGCTGCGCCCGTCCTCGCCCGAGGCACACCCGGCACCGGCGTTCGACGGACCGCCGCCGGAACTGATCAAGGACATCTGGGGAGCCGGGGAGCGTGCCGCGCTCGCCGCGCAGCTCGGCGCCGCGCCCCCGCACACGGTGGCGGGCGAGCACGCCGTGCGCGTCGCGCACCAGTGGCTGATCACCCCGCCGCCGCCCGCCTCCTCGCACCGCGCGGAGGGCCGCCCGCGCCGCCTCGGCGCGGCCGAACTGGACGGGCTGCGGGCGCGGCTGCGTTATCTGCACGAGGCCGACGACACCGTGGCGGGCGGCGACCTCTACCCGGCGATCCGCGACGAACTCGCCCGTACGGCGGACCTGTTGCGCACCACCAGCCACAGCGGGGCCGTGGGGCGCGGGCTGCTGCGCGTCCTCGCCGAGATGTGCCAGCTCGCGGGCTGGTCGGCCGCCGACGCGGGGGACGCGCGCCGGGGCGAGCACCACCATCTGTACGGCATCCAGGCGGCACACGCCGCCGACGACCCGGTCCTCGCCGCGCAGCTGGTCTCCAGCCTCGGCTATCACCTCGCCGAGCACGGCAGGGCCCGCGACGCCGTCACCGTCACCCGCTCCGCGCTCGCCCGCCTGGACGCGCTCGGCACCGGCACTCCGGCCGTACGGGCGCTGCTGCATGCCCGTGCCGCGTGGGCGTACGCCGTCGCGGGGCGGTCCGCGCGTGCCGACGAGGAGTGCGGCCGGGCGCAGGAGGCCTACGCGCGCAGGCGTACGGACGACCCGGACCCGGAGTGGGCGTACTGGCTGACCGACGACGAGATGGAGATCGTCGTCGGCCGACTCGACATCGCCCTCGGCCGCCCGTGCCGAGGCCGGGAGCGGTTGCGGGAGGCGCTGCGCGGCTGCGATCCGCGCCGGGTGCGTGAGACGGTGCTCTACACCGTGTGGCTGGCGCAGAGCCATCTGCGTCGGCACGAGCACGCCCCGGCCGCCGCGCTGGCCCGGAGCGCCCGGGGCCTCAGCGCGACGATCCGCTCCGCCTACAGCGAGCGTGCCGTCCGCGACCTCGACCGGTCCCTGGCCGCCGCCTGACCGTGGCGGGAAGGGGGCGGGAAGGCACAGGTCCCCGCGCTGGTTGAATGCCGTGTGATCAGCGAACGGGAGAAACGGGAGCGCGGATCCGGCACGGGCATGCCCGGCGCCGAGTGGGAGGAGCACAGGCCCGCCGTCTTCGGCGTGGCCTACCGGCTGCTGGGCAGCGTGGCCGACGCCGAGGACGTGGTGCAGGACGTCTGGCTGCGCACCACGCGCGCCCGGCTGGAGGACGTCGCCGACCCGAGGGCCTGGCTGGTGACGGTCGCGGCCCGGCGGGCGTACGACATCCTCAGGTCGGCGCGCGTGCGCCGCGAGACGTACGTCGGCCCGTGGCTGCCCGAGCCGCTGCTGACGGGGCCGGACGCGGCGGAGCCGGTGCTCGTCGACGAGTCCGTCGGCACGGCGATGATGCTGGTGATGGAGGAGCTGTCGCCGCCGGAGCGTGTCGCGTTCGTGCTGCGGGACGTGTTCGGGCTGGCGCCCCCGAGGATCGCGGAGGTCCTGGACCGCTCGCCCGCCGCCGTCCGGCAGCTCGCCACCCGGGCCCGGCGCCGGATCGCGGCCGCGCGCGAGACCGACTCGGAATCCGACGCCGGGGTCGCGGCGTCGCGTGCCGAGCGCGAGCGCGTGCTGCGCGCCTTCCGCGCCGCGTACGAGGCGGGGGACCTGGAGGGGCTGGTGCGGCTGCTGGACCCCGAGGCGGTGTACGTCACGGACGGCGGCGGCGAGGTGTTCGCGGCGCGCAAGCCCATCGTCGGCGGTCGGCGCGTCGCCGAGGTCGTGCTGCGCGTCGGCGGCAGGGCGGGAGTGTCGGTCGTCGAGCTGGTCGAGGTCGGCGGCGAGCCCGCGCTGCTGTACCGCCGGGCGGCCGACGGAGTGCGCGGCGAGGGCCCCGTGCACGCCGTGGACACCGTGCGGGTCAGCGGCGGCCGGATCGTCTCGTACTGGCGCCAGCTCAACCCGGGCAAACTCGCCCACATCTGATCCGCCCGAGGCCGTCACGCGGAGGGGTGCCGCCTCGTCTCCCTGGTGAGCACATCAGCGAACGACCGAGGAGACACGCATCATGGCAAGGATGGATCTCGGCACGGCGGCCCCGGAACCGTACAAGGCGTTCCGCCAGGCCGACGGGGCGATCCGCACCGGACCGCTCGACGCGAAGCTGCGCGAGCTGGTGAAGATCCGGGCCTCGCAGCTCAACGGCTGCGTGTACTGCGTCGACATGCACACGCGCGAGGCCCGGAGCCTGGGCGAGCGCCAGGACAGGCTGGACCAGCTGCCGGTGTGGGAGGAGTCGGAGCTGTTCGACGTGAAGGAGCGGGCGGCCCTCGCCTACACGGACGCGGTCACCCGCGGCCCCCAGGTGCCCGACCCGCTCTGGGACGAGCTGTGCGCCCAGGTCCCCGACGAGTCGGAGCGGGGCCACCTGGTGGTCCAGGTCTCGCTCATCAACGCCCTCAACCGCTTCGGCGTCCCCCTGGAAATGAGGCCGGCCCGGACCGCCGACTAAGGCGTTCGCGGCGGATCATGGCTGCCCTCTTCTCAGGGCTGGGCAGGGGTTGTTCCTTGCCGTGCATCGCAGACTGCGGCCGTCGCTGTGGCTGAGCGCGCAGTTCCCCGCGCCCCTTGGGGACGTTCTCGGAACGCCCCGTCAGGGGGCGCCCCGCAGGGGCGCGGGGAACTGCGCGACAAGCCACGACGCGGCCGCAGCCTGCGATGCACGGCAAGAGGCAGCCCCTGCCCAGTAGCCACAGCAGAGGGCAGTCAAGATCCGCCGGGCACGGACCGGCTGCCCGGCCAACTCCCTTACGGGACAGGGACTTTCAGCCAACGTCACGTCCCTCACCCCCGTGTCTTCCGGGGCGGCGGTGACCGCAATATGCTCCTGCGCCTGCGGGGCTTACTCACGGTAAGCCGGAGGAGTGGGGGAGGGGCACGATGGGTCGGGGAACTGGCGCGGGTCCGGACAGACGGACGGTCGTGACGGGGGCCGGAGTGGTCGCGGCCGGGGCGGTGGTGGGCGGCGTGGCCACCTCCGCCACCGCCGCGCCGGAGGGCGCGCGGGGAGGGCGGGGCGCGCGGGGCCCGGGCAAGGCGGCGACCTCCGTGGCCGTGCTCGGCGGCGGCGTCGCCGGGCTCACCGCCGCGCACGAACTGGCGGAGCGCGGCTTCGCCGTGACCGTCTACGAGCGCCGGGCGCTGGGCGGCAAGGCCCGCAGCATGGACGTACCGGACAGCGCGAAGGGCGCGCGCAAGCCGCTGCCCGGCGAGCACGGCTTCCGGTTCATCCCGGGCATCTACCACAACCTGCCGGACACGATGCGGCGCATCCCCTTCCCCGGCAACGCGAAGGGCGTCTTCGACAACCTCGTCGCGCCCCGCGAGATGATGTTCGCCCGTACGGGCCGCGAGGACCTG
The DNA here is from genome assembly GCF_043202595.1 of Streptomyces sp. NPDC048172. Taxonomy (NCBI): domain Bacteria; kingdom Bacillati; phylum Actinomycetota; class Actinomycetes; order Kitasatosporales; family Streptomycetaceae; genus Streptomyces; species Streptomyces sp. NPDC048172. The sequence goes on along the minus strand of NZ_JBIDAT010000005.1, from coordinate 609,400 downwards.
CGCTTCCCCGTGCCGTGGCTGGGGGACGGGGGAGGGGAGCCGCCGGAGCTGACGCCGGACGAGATCCGGCGGATGCTCACCGCGCTCCTGGACACGGCGCTGAACCTGCCCGCGCACGAGACGGCGTACTTCGTCGGCCGGGCCCTGGTCTTCCTCACGAGCTGCGACGAGCGGCGCGACAAGACGTGGGAGGAGACGCCCTGGTGGGAGTTCGTCCGCGCGGAGAAGATGTCGGAGGACTACCAGCGGATCCTCGCCATCGGCGTCACCCGCAACATCGTGGCCACCAAGGCCGAGGAGGCCAGCACCCGCACGGTCGGCACGCTCGGTGAGGCGTTCGTCTTCAACGCGATGGGCCTCGGCGCCGACGGTCCGCCCGACCGTATCCTCAACGCGCCGACGAACGAGGCGTGGATCGACCCCTGGGTGGACCACCTGAAGTCGCTCGGCGTGGACTTCCGCGTCGGCTGGGAGGTCGAGGGCGTCCCGTACGCCGACGGGAAGGTGCCGCACGTCGCGGTCAAGGACCCCGACGGCAAGCGGCAGAACATCACCGCCGACCACTACGTCTGCGCCCTGCCCGTCGAGCGCGCCCGGAAGCTGTGGAGCCGCGAGCTGCGCGCCGCCGACCCGCAGCTCGCCCGCTGCGACGAGCTGCGCACCGACTGGATGACCGGCATCCAGTTCTATCTGACCGAGCGGACGCCCATCCTGCACGGCCACCTGAACTGCATCGACTCGCCCTGGTCGCTCACCGCCATCGCGCAGGCCACCCACTGGCCGGCCCGCGACTTCCCCGCCGACTACGGCGACGGGAAGGCCGCCGACTGCCTCTCGGTGGACATCTCCGAGTGGGACAAGCCCGGTGTCCTCTACGGGAAGACCGCGAAGGAGTGCACCCGCGAGCAGGTCGCCAAGGAGGTCTGGGCCCAGCTCAAGGCCGCGCTCAACGACACCGGCAAGACCGTCCTCAAGGACAGCGCCCTGCACTCCTGGTTCCTCGACCCGGGCGTCGACGGCATCGGCACGCCCCACCCCACCAACGAGGACGAGCTGCTGATCCACCCCGTCGGCACCTTCCACAAGCGGCCCGACGCCGAGACCCGCGTGCCCAACTTCTACCTCGCGGGCGACTACGTCTCCGTGGACATCGACCTGGCCACCATGGAGGGCGCCAACGCCTCGGCACGCGCCGCGGTCAACGCGCTGCTGGAGCACGCGGGCTCGGACGCGGAACGCTGCACGGTCGAGCCGCTCTTCCGCGCCCCGGCGGTCGAGGCGCTCAAGCGGCACGACCGTACGCGCTACCGGCTCGGCCTCCCGAACCTCTTCGACCTGGGCTGACGCCCGCCACACGTCGACAGATCGATTCCACGCCTTCGAGTGAGCCCGGGGTCACGGACGTATCGCCGCCCGCGCGACGGGCAGAAACGGAGCGCTTGATCACGAACGACGATCACGAACGACCCTGAGAGAAGGGACCCTCCATGAGGCTCCGCACCACCGTGGGCACCGGACTCGGCGCCGTCGCGCTTGCCCTGGCCCTGGCGGCCCCGGCCGCCGCGGCGACGGGCACGTTCAGCTACCTCTACGAGTCGCACATGGGCCCGCAGATCGGAGTCCTGGAGGACCCGCCCAGCCGCGAGTGCCTGACCCTGCCCGAGGCCGCCGACCCGATCGATCAGCCCCCGGCGCACACCCCGCGGAACCGTACGGACGCGACCGCGGCGGTCTTCTCGGGCCCCGACTGCACGGGCGCCCACTTCAGCATGCGTCCCTTCACGGGCTACGGCACGGAGCGGCTGAAGGTCAGGTCGGTGGTGTTCTCCTGACGGGCCCCGTCTGAGCGCTCGTCGAAGAAGGGGGTCCGGGACGGCACCCTGGGGCGGCTCTCCGCGGCATGCGCCGCGGCGGGCCGCCCCGCGCGCGTACGGGCCGCGGGCTCGTCGTCGCCCATGATCAGCATCGGGTCGAACATCACGACCACGCCCGCGATGATCAGGAAGCTCAGCGGGCCGATCAGCATCGGCAGCATCTCCACGGCGGGCGAGCCGCCGACCGAGCGCGGCCCGGCGATCTCGTCCACGCGCACGCTGACCGCCGCCATGCCGGTGTAGTGCATGCCCGTCACGGCCACGCCCATCACGACGCTCGCGCCCAGGCTGGCGAGGAAGCCGCGGATCGAGACGGCCGCCCAGAGCGCGGCGGTCGCGGCGCCGATGGCGATGACGACCGACAGCGCGACGACGAGCGGGTCGTACTCGACCTGTCCGTCGATCCGCATCGCGGCCATGCCGAGGTAGTGCATGGCGGCGACCCCGAGCCCGGTCAGCACGCCCGCGCTGAGCAGGACGGCGGGGGCGGTGCCCCGGTAGCCGACCATGAAGACGCCGACGGCGACCACCACGACGGCCACGACGAGGCTGAGGATGGTCAGGGGCGCGTCGTAGCTGATGGAGACCTGCTGCACCTGGAAGCCGAGCATGGCGATGAAGTGCATCGTCCAGATCCCGCAGCCGATGGACGCGGCGCCCAGCGCCAGCCACCCGGGTTTCCACGAGCGGTCGGTGCGCAGCGAGCGCACCGTGCAGCGCAGCCCGAGCGCGGCGCCCAGGCACGCCATGATGTAACCGGCCACGGGGGTGACCAGGCCGTAGTGGAAACCGTCGATCGTGCCTTGCATGCGTGAAGACCCTTAAATGATCACTCAGTGGGGGGTGGGGTGGAGATGCCGCGAGGGCAAGGGCCACTCTAACGGCGAATTCCAGCCAACTTTTCACGGCGGTGGGCTGTGCTCCGGCAAAGCGGCGGCGCCGGTGCGACGCCCCTGGTGCCGCGCGCGCCCAACGAGCTGTCGGCCGAACGGTTTTGCGGACGTCGCCGGTTCGGCGGCGGAGGCCACCGACCCCCATCATGGGCTCCGTGAACCTCGTGCTGACGATCTTCGCCCTCGTCCTCGCCCTCTCCCTGGCCGTCCTCGTCGTCACCTGGTGCACGGTCCTCGCTGCCCTGCGCGAGGGCCTCGCCGACGAGGACGAGCCGCACGGCGACAGTGGCCGGGACGGAGGCGAGCGCGCCGAGGCGATGGCCGGATCCGGACGGTATACGTCCGGGAGGTGAGGGCACTCGGGGCCGCGCGTCCGATGAGGGCGCCGTTTCCGGTGGCCTGGGGCGAGCGCGCTCTCCCTCACCTCCTCCCGTCCCGGGCCACCCCCTCCGGCCCATCCGGCGGAGCTGTCACCGGTTTCTCTTGCACTCGGCGTGTTCGCGCGCCTTCTTGGCGCACGGACAGTGCATATATCCGCTCCGGCGGGGATAGTTGGGGAACGGGTCACGGGGTCGCCCGCGCGTTGCCCCGTGATGTCCGACCGCCGCCGGATGGCTCGGCGACGGTCGGACCCGGCCCGGGGCGCTGCAAGGCCCCCCCCTCGCGCCCCAGGGCCGCCCCGATCCCTTCCCTCCGAGGCGTGGGAGAAGGGCTGGGCCGAGGCGCTCGATCGTCACGGGGTGGAGCGCGCCCGGCTTCGGGGTGTCAGGAATGCGCCCGCGACGGCAACACGCCATCCACGAGCACCTGTTCGCCGGGGACCGGGGCGAACCGCTGTAACCCGCAGTGTATGTACGACTTCGCTGTGCTGCAATATGGATGCCCGGTCACCAGATCTTCACGGGGCCCCCGCAACTCGTGGTTCCGGATCCGCCGCCGCCCGTACGCTGCGTGCGTGACGTCCGTGACCTCCTCCGCATCCGCACCCTCCCCCGTCTGGCGCCTGATCCCCGGTGCCCCTGCCGCCGGGCGCGGTGCCGCCTCCCGGGAGGCGACGGCCGCCGCGTGCGTCGCCGCCGTGGCGGGCTTCGCGCTGGACGCCGGGGTGGAGGAGCTGACGCTGGACAACCCGATGGCGGAGGGGTTCTTCTCCTTCTCCACGCGCGGCGCCTGGCGCGGGCACGGGCTCGCCGGGCTCTTCCCGGCCGACCTGTCCGGCTACCACGACGGGGCGCGCGTCCCGCTGGCCACGGGTCTCGGGCTCGTCCGGGCCATGGTGCTGCGCGAGGGCGCCTGGTGCCGACTGCGCGGCGCGGGCGGGTTCTTCGCGCACGTGGGGGATCGGGCCGAGATCCACGTCGGCGCCGACCGCCCGCTGGACGGGGCCGCGGCACGGGCCCGCGCGCTGGGGCTGCGCGCCGAGGAGGCCGTGCGCTCGCCGTACGACCCGGAGTCCGACACGACCGACGTACGGCCGCCGGCCGACGACGCGTTCTGGGCCCGCGTGCGCCGACTCGTCGCGGAGCGCGGCGCGGTGCTGCTGGAGGAGCAGCACGTCGGACACGGCAGGCGCTGGCACCGGCTGACCGGCGCGGAGGGGGCCGAGGGCGCCGAGGGGGTGGACGCGGCGCGTGCCGGGCTGGCGCCGCGCGCCAGGCTGGCGGTCTGGCCGGATCCGAGCGACGACATCCAGGCCGTACGGGCGGCCGTCCGCCGCACCGGGCCGCCCGAGCGCCTCGAACTGCTCGTCCAGTGCGACGCGGACGGGACCTTCCGTGCGGCGCGCGTCGCCGAGCCGTGGATGGGCGACGAGCGCGCCCACGCCCAGATCCCGGAGGGACCCGGCCGCCGCGCGGGGCTGGTGCCGCTGGCCGACCCCGCGCGGCACGCGCTGCTCACCGGGGTGCTGCCGGACGCCGACGGCGTCGTACGGGCGCGCTGGCGCCGCGACCGTACGCCCGCCGACGAACGGCGGGAGCTGCTGGCCTCGTTGCGGCCCGGGGACGTCGTCACCGGGACCGTCGTGAGCGGGCTCGACGACGTCGGGGTCCATGTCGACCTGGACCGGCCGCGCGGCGAGGGGCTCGGGTTCCTGCGCGTCCCGGAGATGTCGTGGGAGCGCTTCGAGTCCGTGGACGACGTCGCCCCGGTCGGGCGCGGGATCCGCGCCGAGGTGCTGCACGTCGACTGGTCGGGGGAGCGCGTGGGGCTGTCCGTCAAGGCGCTGCTGCCCGATCCGTGGCGCCCGTTCCGCGCGGCGTACGGGCCGGCGACGCCGTGGACGGCACGGTCGTCGCGGCGGTGCCCATGGGCACCTTCGTCCGCCTCGCGCCCGGCGTCGAGGGGCTGCTCCCCGGCGAACGGCTCACGCCCGGCGACACGGTCCGCGTCACCGTCGCCGAACTCGACGAGGAGCGCCGCCGGATCGCCCTCACCTCGGCAGGGCCGTCCTCCCCGCCCGTCAGCCCTGTGCGGTGGGCCGGACGACGACCTCGCTGAGGTCGACACCGGCGGGCTGCTCGATCGCGAAGCCGATCGCGGAGGCGACGGCCGAGGGCGGCATGGCGATCTCGTCGCGCTGCCGGGCCAGCGCCTCCGCCGCCTCGGGGCTCCCGCCCTTGCCCACGCCGTCGGTGTCGGTGAACCCGGGGGAGACGAGCGTGACGCGCAGATCGGGCCCCGACTCCTGCCGCAGCCCCTCGGTCAGCACCTTCACGGCCGCCTTGGTGGCCGCGTAGACGCCCTGCGGGGACTTGGTGACGTAGGCCGCCGTCGAGGCGACGTTGACGAAGTGTCCCGAGCGCTGTTCCCGGAAGACGGGCAGCGCCGCGCCGATGCCGTTGAGCAGGCCGGTGACGTGCGTGGCCACCATCGCGTCCCAGTCGTCCTGGCGCAGCTCGTCGAAGGGTGACACGGCCATCGTGCCCGCGTTGGAGACCAGGACGTCGAGTCGGCCGAAGTGGTCGAGGGCCGTGTCCGTGAGGCGCCGCATGTCCTCGCGGCGCGTCACGTCGGTGACGGCCCCGACGGCGGTGCCGCCCCGCGCGGTGATCCCCTCCACCACCTCGCCCAGCAGGTCCTCCCGCCGGGCGCCGAGCACGAGCCGCGCGCCCTGCCCGGCGAGGTGCGTCGCCGTCGCCGCGCCGATGCCGCTGCTGGCACCGGTGATCGCGACGACCTTGCCTTCGATTCCTGACATGGGTGGGGCGCTCCTTACGGAGGAATGTGCGCAGGTCAGACCGCGGCCTGGGCATGACCTACAGTGGAAGTGGGGACGTCCCCACTTGTTCGAGGTTAAGTGGGGGCGCCCCCACTTGGCAACTCCGAAGATCGCAGCGCGAGGAAGTGGCGGCAGCCGATGACCCAGGACGCACCCGACGCACCCGACGCACTCGACGCGCCCGACGCGCGGCGCCCGCTGCGCGCCGACGCGCGGCGCAACCGGGACAAGATCCTCACGGCCGCCGCGCGGGTGTTCGCCGAGGAGGGGCTGGACGCCCATCTGGAGCGCATCGCCAAGGTGGCGGGCGTGGGCAGCGCGACCCTGTACCGCAACTTCCCCACCCGCGAGGCGCTGATCGAGGCGGCCTACCGCAACGAGGTGGCGCGGCTGTGCGACGCCGTCCCCGAACTCCTCGCGGCGCAGCCGCCGTACGAGGCGCTGCGCGCCTGGACCCGCCTCTTCCTGGACTACGTCTCGGCGAAACTCGGCATGGCCGACGCGCTGCGCGCCCTCGCCGCCGCGGGCGAGAACCCGTACGGGCGGAGCCGGGACATGATCCAGGACGCCGTGACGGCGCTGATGGACGCGTGCGTGGCCGACGGGGCGATCCGCGCCGACATCGGCCCGGCCGACCTGAGCGCCGCCCTCGCGGGCATCGCCCTCACCTCGGCCCGCCCCGACCAGCGCGAACAGGCCGAACGCCTCCTCGACCTCACCCTGGACGGCCTGACCGTCCGCCGCTGAGGCGGGCTACGGCGCGGTGCCGGGCTCCGTCTCGCGGCGGGCCCCGGTCAGGATCGCGTCCAGGAGGCCGGGGTAGAGGGTGTCGAGGTCGGTGCGGCGGAGGCAGTTGATCTTGGCGGTGCCTCGGTAGCACTGCTTGATCACACCTGCCTCGCGCAGCACGCGGAAGTGGTGGGTGACCGTCGAGGGGGAGACCGGCAGGTCGACCTGGGAGCAGCTGGCGCCGCGGCCCTCGCCCTCGCCGTGCGGGTCCAGGGCCGTCGCGATGCGCAGCCGCATGGGGTCGGAGAGCGCGTGGAGCACGGTGGCGAGGCGGATCTCCTCCCGTGCGGGGTGCGGGAGTTCGCGGGCTGCGGTCGTCGTCGGCACGCTGCCATCGTACGACAGGCGTCATAGTTTGACAGCTGCCGTAGTACGGTCGTTATCGTAATAAGCGAATCCAGGACCCTGGCAAGACGGGAGAGTGTCGTGAGCGCACTGTTCGAGCCGCTGACTCTGCGGTCGGTGACCGTGCCCAACCGTGTGTGGATGGCGCCGATGTGCCAGTACAGCGCGGCCCCCGAGGGGCCCGAGCAGGGCGTGCCCACCGACTGGCACCTGGCGCACCTCGGCTCGCGCGCGGTCGGCGGCGTCGGGCTCGCGCTCTTCGAGGCGACGGCGGTGCGCCCCGACGGCCGCATCAGCCCGTACGACCTGGGGCTGTGGAACGACCGCCAGCAGGAGGCGTTCGCCCGGATCAACCACTTCCTCTCCCAGTGGGGCACCGTCCCCGGGATCCAGATCGCGCACGCCGGGCGCAAGGCGTCCACCGAGCGCACCTGGGTACGGCGCGGAGCGCCCCTCGCGCCCGGCGAGGAGCACGGCTGGCAGCCGGTCGGGCCCAGCCCGGTCGCGTTCAGCGAGGCGTCCACGGTGCCGGACGAGCTGACGCCCGAGCAGATACGGGAACTGGTCGGGCAGTTCGCCGAAACCGCGCGGCGGGCGCACGCCGCCGGCTTCAAGACCGTCGAGATCCACGGCGCCCACGGCTATCTGATCAACGAGTTCCTCTCGCCGTTCAGCAACCGCCGCACCGACGAGTACGGCGGCTCCTTCGAGGGTCGCAGCCGCTTCGCGCTGGAGGTCGTGGACGCGGTCCGCGCCGTATGGCCCGACGAACTCCCGCTGCTCTTCCGGATCTCCGCGACCGACTGGCTCAGTGAGAACGCCGAGGACGGCCGCGAGGGCTGGACCGGCGACGACACCGTCCGGCTCGCCAAGGAGCTGCACGCGCGCGGCGTCGACCTGCTCGACACCTCCACGGGCGGCAACGCGCCCGACGCCCGTATCTCCCCGGCCCCCGGCTTCCAGGTCCCCTTCGCCGAGCGCGTCAAGAAGGAGACGGACCTGCCCGTCGGCGCCGTCGGGCTCATCACCGAGCCCCGCCAGGCCGAGGAGATCATCGCCTCCGGCCAGGCCGACGCCGTGCTCCTCGGCCGCGAGCTGCTGCGCCGCCCGTACTGGCCCAACGAGGCCGCGCGCGAACTGGGCGCCGAGCCGCGCTGGCCGGAGCCGTACCACCGGGCGGTCTGAGCCGTCCGGCCGATCCGTCAGTGCGGGCGGCGCGCGACGAAGACGAACTCCCTTCCCGGGCGGTCCGCCGCGTCGCGCACCTCCCGCACCTCGTAGCCGCACGCGGCGAGGTCGTCCTCGATCTCCGTACGGGCGCGGAAGCGCAGCGTCGACTCCTCCGTCAGCCTCTCCTCCGGCGTCGCGCCGTCCTCCGCGCACACGTACGTCCAGCGGAACGTCACCAGCGGCCCCGCGACCTCCACCAGATCGACCCAGCTCTCGACGGAGCCGAGTCCCGGGACGTCGGTCACGCCGTACGACTCCGCGCGGTTCCACCCCTCCCAGGCGCGCCGGGCGGGGTCGCGGCTCTCGAAGACCAGGTGCCCGCCCGGCCGCAGCGCGCGGTACGCGCCGCGCAGCGTGGCGTACCAGGCGGGCCCTTCGGTGATCTCCTGCGCGACGTTCGCCGTCATCGTCGCGAGATCGGCCCGCAGCGGCGGAAGCGCCGTCGCGTCCCCGTGGATCCAGCGCACGCGCCCGGCACCCGGCTTGGCCCGCGCCACGTCGAGCGAGGCCCGCGCGGGCTCCACGCCCACCACTTCGGCCCCGCGCGCCGCCAGCAGCAGCGCGAACACGCCCGTCCCGCAGCCGATGTCCAGCACGCGCCGCGCCCCGAGCTCCTCCACCACGCCGACGTATGCGTCCAGGTCGCTCCGGTCGCGGTTCAGCGCGTCGTAGAGCGCGGCGGTCCCGGAGTTCCCGGACATCTCCTCTGCCATGCCGCAGACGATAGCCACCCCTGAGGCGGACGGTCCGAACTCGCCTGCTTGAGGCGGGATTTACGGGGCACTCGCGAGCGGCGGACGGACCGCTCGTGGAGGAGGGACACGATGAACTGGCGGCGGCGCGCGGCGTGCGTACGGGAGGACCCGGATCTCTTCTTCCCGGTGGGGTCGTCCGGGCCCGGCGCGCTCCAGACCGAGCGCGCGAAGGCGGTCTGCCGTACCTGCCCCGTGACCGAGGAGTGCCTGGAGTGGGCCCTGAGCATGGGCGAGTCGTCCGGGGTGTGGGGCGGTACGGGCGAGAATGAGCGCCGGGAGCTGGCCGTACGCGCGTTGCGCCGAGTCGCACGTCCTTGTTAACGTCCTGCGCGACATCTCACCGTAGGGCCCAGCCGCCCTCGCCGATCAGCCTCCTCGCGCCCCAAGGCGCCGGGAAGGTGGGAGTCACACCGGATTCTGACAAGGGTGTGCGGCGATGGCTGCGTTGCGGTGTGCGGAGACGGCTCTGGAAGCCGTCGGTCTGGTCAAGAACTACTCGGCGGGCAGGAACAAACCGCCCGTCACGGCGCTGCGGGGACTGAGCTTCTCCGCCGCGCCGGGAACCGTCTTCGGGCTCCTCGGCCCGAACGGCGCGGGCAAGTCCACCACGGTGAAGATCCTCTCCACCCTCTCGTCCCCCGACGCGGGCACCGCCCGGGTCGCGGGCTTCGACGTGGCCACGGAGCCGGACCGGGTACGGCGGGCCCTCGGCTACGTCGCCCAGAAGCCCGGCACGGACCCGACGGCGACCGCGCGGGAGAACCTGCTGCTCGCGGGCCGCCTGCACGGGATGCCGCGCCGCGAGGCGGCGGCGCGGGCCCGCGAACTCGTCGACAGGTTCGGCCTCGCCGACGCGGCGGACCGCCCCGTACGCACGTACTCCGGCGGCATGGCCCGCAAGCTGGACGTCGCCCTCGGGCTGACGCACCGGCCGCCCGTGCTCTTCCTCGACGAGCCGACGACGGGGCTCGACCCGCAGGCGCGGAGCGAGATGCGGCGGGAGATCTCCGGGCTGGCGGCGGACGAGCGGATGACGGTGCTGCTCACCACGCACTACCTCGACGAGGCCGACCGCCTCGCCGACCGGCTCGCGATCGTCGACCACGGCACGGTCGTCGCCGAGGGCACGCCGGACGAGCTGAAGAGCGCGCTGCGCGGGGACGCGGTGCACGTGGAGATCGCCGCCGGAGCGCGCGCCGCCGACGCCCGCGCCGTGCTCGAACGGGTGCCGGGGCTACGGGAGATCACCGTGGACGGGACGGCGGTCCGGGGCCGTACGGACGACGGGGCGCGGGCCCTGCCGCCCGTCCTCGCCGCGCTCGACGCGGCGGGCGTCCCCGTCGCCTCCGCGACGCTCGCCCGCCCCTCGCTCGACGACGTGTACCTGCGGCACACCGGGCACACCATGGAGGCGGCGAAGTGACGACGACCACGCACACGACCGTGCACACGACCGGACGCTCGACCGGGCTCGCGACCGGGCTCGCCCACACCCTGCTCCTCACCGGGCGCCTCCAGCGCGGGCTGTGGCGGATGCCGACCTTCCTCGTCATCGGGCTCGTCCAGCCGGTGATCTGGCTGCTGCTGTTCGGGCAGCTCTTCCGGGCGGTCGCCGAGCTGCCCGGATTCGCGCGCGGGGACGGCGGGTTCCTGGAGTTCCTCACGCCGGGCGTGGTGATGATGACCGCGCTGTTCGCGAGCGCGTGGGCCGGGACGACGTACCTCCAGGACATCGAACGCGGCGTGATGGACCGCCTGCTGGCCTCTCCCGCCGGGCGCGGCGCCATGATGGCCGCGACCATGGCGCACCAGGCGCTGCAGACCGTCGTCCAGAGCCTGGTCGTGGTGGCCCTCGCGCTGCTCGCGGGGGCACGCTTCGGGGACGGTGCCACGGGCGGCGTCGCGGGCGTCGGCGTCATGGTCCTGGCCGCGACGCTGCTGACGCTGATCTTCTCCGCGCTCTCCAACGCCGTGGCCCTGCTGACCCGTCAGCAGGCGACGCTGATCGCGATCTCCCAGTTCACCACCCTGCCGCTGATGTTCCTCAGCTCGGCCGTGATGGACCTCCACCTCGCGCCGGGCTGGGTCCGGGGCATCGCCGCGTACAACCCGGTGGAGTGGGCGGTCGCCGCCGCGCGCGAGGCCACCCGTGCCCACCCGGACCGGACCGACATCGCCACCGGCCTGGCGCTCCTCGCCACGACGGCGCTCGCCATGGCCCTCCTCTCCACCCGCGCCTTCCGCGCGTACCGGAGAGCTGCCTAGGGCGCGTCCCAAGAACCGCGCAGAACGGTCAGATGGGGAGCCATTCTTTGACGAGGGGCTCGTTGTCGCCTATCCAGCTCTCCACCGTGGCGGTCTTGTGCTCCGCGCCTCCGGCGTCCTGGATCGCGGCCTCCAGGCCCTGCAGCTGATCCGGCGTCACCCGGAAGTTCCGCAGCCATTCCAGGGCCTCGTTGTCGCCTCGGTCGTGGAACTTCCGGGAGACGAGCGTGTGGAGCTTGTCGGGGTCGCCGAAGGCGTCGGCCGGGTCGTCCAGGTAGCGGATGTCGTACTTGGAGAACGCCCAGTGGGGGCGCCACATGGCCACCAGGATGGGGCGCTCCGCGGAGTAGGCGGCGTCCAGCGCCCGCAGCATCGTGCCGGTGTCCTTGGCCTTCTGGCGGTACTTGCCGCGCAGTCCGTACTCCGGGATCACCGACTTGTCGACGGTCCTGGTCTGGCCCGCGGTCGGCTCTATGCCGACGATCGTCCCGTCGAAGAGGTCGGCGTGCTCCCGCAGGTCGACCAGGGACTCGACCTCGTCCACGTAGTCGGGCACGGCCAGGCCCAGGTCGCCGGGCTCGTACCAGGGGCCGAGGTCCACCAGGGAGCCGCCGTACCGCGCCCATTGCTCGGTGTGGACGCTCGGCAGCCAGGCGTCCATGAAGACGTCGAGCCGACTGTCGGCCACCCCGCGGAACAGCTCGGGGACGGCGCCCTTCCGTACGGCTTCGACCCGGTAGCCCTTGGACTCCAGCAGCTGCTTCCACAGCTCGGTGACCGCGATGTCCTCGTCCCAGTCGACATAGCCGATGGTGATGGTTCCCCGGTCCTTCTTCGCCGCGGCCTTCGCCCGGCCCGGCTCCGCGCCGGTACCGCAGGCGGCCAGGGCGGCGGGCGCCAGCGCTCCCGCGCCCAGGACCCCCAGGAACTTTCGTCGATCCAACGCCTGTGCGCTGAACGCGCGTGCGCTGCCTCCCCCGGTGGACATCCCGGCAGCCTAGTGCATTCGAAATGGGCGCACTAGTGTTCCCAGCGGTGCTGCCCGGGGGGAGGTTCGCGGGCAGCTGTCGAACGGCGAGGAAGAGGACCGGTGTGGTGACGCCGACGAAGACGGGGGGCGCGTCCGGGCCGGATGCGTCTGTGCACGTGTCCGCACCGACGGGGGCGGCCGTACGGGCCGTTCCGGGAGGGCGGCGGGGGAGAGCGCGGGTGGTGGCCTCGGCGGTGCTGGGGATCGTCGGGACGGGCTCCCCACCGGCCCGGTTGCGGCTGGCGGGGCTGGTCATGACGCTGGTGACGGTGCTCTTCGGGGCGGTTCTGGCCGTATCGGTGCACGAGCGCCAGACGGCGGCCAGGAACCTGGCGGAGCAGTCCGCGCCGCTGAGCGCGGACGCGGCGGAGATATACCGGTCGCTGGCGGACGCGGACGCCACGGCGGCGGCGGGCTTCCTGCGGGGCGTCAAGGCATCCCACGCGGACCGCGTCTCCTACGAGGCGAACATCCGTACCGCCTCCCGGCTGCTCACCAAGGCGTCGGCCCGTACCGGGGAGTCCTTCGCCGCCCAGCGGCAGATAGCGATCCTGAACAAGGAACTGCCCGACTACAACGGCCTGGTGGAGGCGGCACGCTCCGCGAACAGGGAGAACAAGCCGGTCGGCAACTCCTACATGCGGTACGCCTCGGAGCAGATGCGCTCCACCATGCTCCCGGCGGCCGAGGACATGTACCACGCGGAGACCCGGCGGATGGCCGCGATCCGCGCCGACACCGCCGAGCCGCCCTGGGCGACCTACGGCGCCGGGCTGCTCGCCCTGGCGGTGATCGGCTTCTACTCCTACCGGCTCTACCTGGCCACCAACCGGCTGCTCAACCTGGGCCTGGTGGCGGCGGCCGCCGCGGTGCTCGTCTCCCTGGTCTGGCTGACGGTGAGTCACACCACGACCCGCTCCTCGCTGGAGGACTCCGAAGCCCGCGGCTCGGCCTCGGTGCAGGTGCTGACCCAGGCCCGGATCGCGGGCCTGAAGGCCCGCGGGAACGAGAACATGGCTCTGGTCGCGCGCGGGGAGGGGGCCGCCCATTCCCGGGAGTTCGACTACTGGGCGGGCGCGATGGACGACAAGGACAAGGGGCAGCGGCTGATGCAGCGCTCCGAGCAGCAGGCCGAGGACAAGATCGGGCGGCGGCTGGTGGTGGATGCCTGGGCGGAGCTGAAGGACTGGAAGAAGCAGCATGTCCAGGCCCGGAAGCAGGACGACCGGGGTGACTACGAGGCCGCCGTGGCCCGCACCATCGGCGGCAAGGCCGACGGCAAGACCGTCAGCGACACCACCGAGCGCAGCTTCGCCGCCATGGACCGCAAGCTGGCCGCCGCGGTCGCCCACGAGTGGAAGCAGTTCCAGGACCGGGCCGAGAACGGGCGCGGCGCGCTCACCGGACTGCCCGTCGGCGGCTCGGTGCTGTGTCTGCTGGGCGTGGCCGGTGTGGTCCTGGGCGTCGGCAAGCGGCTGTCGGAGTACCAGTGACCACCGGGGACGGGGACGGGGACCGGGACGGGGGCGGCGGCGGGGGCCGTGGCCGGATGAGGGAGAGGACGGCAGTGGGGAACATGGGTGCAGGATCCGGCGGTCCGGCGCGGGGCGCCGCGCCGCGGCGCGACCGGCGCCGCGTGGCCGGGGGGTGGGCCACGGTGTGGCTGGCCGCCGTCGCGCTGGTGACGGTGCCCACGGTCAGCGGCGCCGCACCGCATCAGGCGCCGACTTCGACAGCGCGGTCCGCGACGCAGGCGGGCGTGCCGGAGCAGGCCCCGCAGAACTCGGCGTCCGCCGGGGGGAACTGCGACACCAAGGTGAGTCCGGACCCGAAGAGCGGCAGCAAGAACGGAGCCGCCGTCAAGAAGATCAAGGACCGGGGCAAACTGATCGCCGGGGTGGCGCAGAACAGCAACCTGTGGAGCCACCGCAATGCCAAGGGTGAGCTGGCGGGCTTCGACATCGACCTGGTCAAGCAGCTGGCCGACGCCCTGCTCGGCGACCGCGACGCGGTGGAGCTGCGCACCGTCCCGGTCGACCGCCGCCAACAGGCCGTGGACGAGGGCGAGGTGGATGTGCTGGTGCAGGCCGTGCCGATCACCTGCCGGGCGCTCAAGGGCACCCCGGAGGAACCGCCGGTGGACTTCTCCAGCCCCTACTTCGAGACCGGACAGCAGGTGCTGGTTCCCGAACACTCCGACATCACGGGCTTCAACCGCACCCTGAAGGGCAAGACGGTGTGCACCGCCTACGGCTCCAGCGGCTACGAGCTGCTGAGTGACGAGGGCCAGAAGAAGTACGGCGCGTGGATGCGGGGGCGGCCCAACGCCCTGGACTGCCTGATGCTGCTGCAGCTCTCCCGCGTGGATGCCGTCCTGACCGACAGCGGGACCGCCGCGGGCCTGGCTTCCCAGGAGGACGGCACTCGGCTGGCCGGGCCGCAGATCGGCAAGGACTCCTACGGCGTCGCCGTGAAGGACGGCGCCGACGACCTGCTGCGGGTGATCAACGGCACCCTGGAGAAGGCCGGCAAGAGCGCCTGGCAGAAGAGCTACGACCGGTGGCTGAAGGACTGGCTGGGCCCGGCCGAGCCCCCGGAACCGCAGTACGGCTGAGGCCCGCCCCCCGGGGAACGCTCCGGCGGCGTACCGGTGGGCCCGCGCGGCCGTGGAGTCCACCGGGACATCCATGCCTCCCGCGCCGAGCGTTACCCTCTGGGAGATCGACGGGGAGGGGACGGCGTGCGGGGACGACGTGTCAATGGGCGGTACGAGCTGCTGGAGCTGCTCGGCTCGGGCGGTATGGGGGAGGTCTGGCGGGCGCGCGACGCCGAGCTGGACCGTGACGTCGCGGTCAAACTGCTCACCCCGGGGCGGCCGACGAGTAGGGATACGGATAAGGACGCGGGGACGGGGAAGAGCGCGGGCGGCTCCGGCGCGGAGACCAGCGAGGAAGAGCTGCTGGGCCGCTTCCAGCGGGAGGCCCGTGCCGCCGCCGCGCTGGACAGTCCGTACATCGTGGCGGTGCACGACCATGGGACGGACGGGGATACTCCGTATCTGGTGATGACGCTGGTCGAGGGGCGCACGCTGCATGAGGAGTTGCTGGCCTCGGGGCGTGCGTCGCTGGGGGACGCGCTGGGGTGGACGGCGGATGTGTGCCGGGCTTTGGCGACCGCGCATGCGGCGGGTGTGGTGCACCGGGACATCAAGCCCGCCAATGTCATGGTGGCGCGGGACGGGACGGCGAAGGTCGTGGACTTCGGCATCGCCAAGTTCATCGAGTCCCGCGCGACCGACCCGCAGTTGACGCAGACGGGGCAGATGCCGTTCGGCAGCGTGCTGTACATGGCGCCCGAGCAGTTCCGCCAGGAGGACCTGGACGGGCGCACCGATCTGTACGCGCTGGGCTGCGTGCTCTACGAACTGCTGGTGGGGCGGCCCCCGTACACCGGCTCGGCGGCCGGGGTGATGTTCAACCACCTCAACGACACCCCGCTGCGGCCCTCCCGCGCCCGTACCGAACTGTCCCCGGCCGTGGACCGCCTCGTCCTCGCGCTGATGGCCCGCGACCCCGACGAGCGTCCCGCCGACGCCGACGAAGCCCTCGCCCGCGTCCAGGCTCTCATCGACGGCACACCCGAACCAGAACCCGAACCCAAGCCCGTACCGGCTCCGAAAACGGAACCGGAACCGGAGCCGGAGCCCAAGTCCGGGGCCGTGGCGAAGGCGTCCGCCGACTCGTCCCCGTACGACCCGCCGCCGCGTCGGCCCCTCGCCCCCATCGTCCCGCCGCCCCCGATCCCCGACCAGCC
The DNA here is from genome assembly GCF_043202595.1 of Streptomyces sp. NPDC048172. Lineage (NCBI taxonomy): Bacteria > Bacillati > Actinomycetota > Actinomycetes > Kitasatosporales > Streptomycetaceae > Streptomyces > Streptomyces sp. NPDC048172. The sequence continues at coordinate 593,186 of NZ_JBIDAT010000005.1, read as the reverse complement.
CCGGCCGAACCGGTCCAAGGCGCTGTTCGGCGGGGCGCTCGCGGGGGTCGTGCTGCTCGGCGGCATAGGCATAGCGCAGATGGACGACGACCCCGAACCGGGCCCGGGGCCGCACCCGCGCCCGCTCCCCACCTCCTCGACCGGCTCGCCCGCGCCCCCGTACAACGGCTACACGATCGCCGTCGCGTACGAGGAGGACGCCACCGGCACCGAGGTCAGCGGCGAACAGCGGGCCCGCGTCGTCCGGGCGGCGCTCAAGGAGGGCATGAAGGGCCAGAAGGGGAAGAAGCTCCCCGTCCGTGTGCTGCCCGTCAAGACCGGATACTCGGGCGACGCGGCACAGGACGTCCCGGAGGGGACCATCGCGGTCGTCGGCGCGGCGAGCGACCTCGACATGTCGATGAGCTCGAACGACCCGGGCCGGGAGATGGCCTCCCTCGACACCTGTTCCAGCCTGCGCTACAGCAACGACGACTACTCGACCCTGGCCGGAGCCCGTGAGCTCGGCAAGCAGGAGGGCCGCTACCTCAAGCAGGTGAAGGGCGTCAAAAGGGTGCTCGTCGGCGCCGAGGACGACATGGAGATCGAGGAGGGCGAGGGCACCACGGCGGGGCTCAAGGAGAGCGGCCTGGCGTACCGGCAGCCCAGCGGCGACAGCGACGAGATCGACAAGGACATGGTCGCGCAGGACCTGCGGCAGAAGCGGACCGAGGCCGCCACGCTCCCGACCTCCTCCGAGTCGTGGATCGGGGCGCTGAAGAAGGAGAAGCGGCTTGCCGTGGTCGAGCCCGCGCTCGGCGACCTGTGCGACCCGGCCGAGGAGCGCATCACGGGCGAGGACGCGGCCCGCGACCTGCCGGAGGGCTCGCTCCGCTTCCGCCAGTACCGGGACGAGTCGCAGAAGCCGGACTGCGCGCTGATGCCCAAGCTGTGCGCAGCCCCGGCGGAGGTGAAGCCGCTGCTGAAGCACCGCGGCGCTGCCGAGTTGTACGACGCGACGCTCGTCCTCGCCAAGCACCTGCCGGACGCGCTCAAGAACGACCCGCAGATCGTCGAGGTCCGCAGCGCGCTCCGGGCCGACCTGGAGGGCAGCACGACGCACGGCCTCCTCGGACGCTACGAGTTCCGCAACCACCGCGCCCAGGACCGCCCGATCTGGGTCGACGAGCGCCGCAACGGCAAGTGGAAGGAACTCGGCACGGTCCAGAACCTGCTGGGCGACTGACTCCCGCCCCTCGCCTCGCGGCTCTTGACAGCGGCCGTCCCCCGGCGGTCGCCTGGGCGTCTGCGGAGCGGCGGCGCGGGGGAGAAGGTGGGCCATGCTGCGGGTGTACTTCACGTCCGAGGATCTGGCGCGGGTGCGGGTCGCGCCGGGGCCCGACTACCTGTGGGAGATCAGCAACAGCATCCAGACCCTGCAACGCACGGACGGGACGCGGGAGTTCGGCGAGTGGCGGCGTTGGGCACGGCCCCGGCTGCCGGAGAGCTGCCGGCTGCTGTCGCCGCTCCTGCCGCCGCACGGCTGCTCGCCCGACTTCCTCACCCCGACGTACGGCGAACGCGCGTCGCTCCAGGCGGCCGTCGACACGCTCGTCCGTACGCCCAGGCCGCGGCTGCGCGCCGACCTGACGCGGGTGGCGGCCACGCGGCGGCTGCCGGGGTGGACGACGGCGCTGGCCGACGGGGACAGCGCCGCGCTGCGGCGGTTGGGGCAGGTGCTGGGCGCGTACCACCGGGAGGTGCTGGCCCCCTTCTGGCCGCGGGTGCACGCGCACATCGACGCCGACCGCGCGCTGCGCGTGCACGGGCTCCTCGACGGCGCCGTGGACGGGCTGCTGGCGGGGCTCGGCCCCCGGTTCCGCTGGCGTCCGCCCGTACTGGAGGCCGACTATCCCGTCGAGCACGACCTTCGGCTGAACGGGCGAGGGCTGCTGCTCCAGCCCTCCTTCTTCTGCTGGCCCACCCCGATCACGCTGGCGGACGGCGCGCTGCCGCCCGTTCTGGTGTATCCGATCGGCCATGAGAGGGACTGGTCCCGCACGGAGCCGCCGGGACGCCCGGAGGGCGGCGGGCCCCTGGGGCAGCTCATCGGGCACACCCGCGCCGCCGTGCTGCGCGCGGCCCGTACGGGGGCGTCCACGGTGGAGCTGGCCCGGCTGCTGGGGGTCACGCATCCGGCGGTGAGCCAGCATGTGAAGGTGCTGCGCGCGACGGGCCTGGTCACGACGGTGCGGCGGGGCGGGCGGTCCCTCCATGTGGCGACCGCCGAGGGCCGCGCGCTGCTGCGTAGCGGGGAGCGCGGCGGGGGAGCGGTGTAAGCCTGGGCTTTCGGGCGTTGCGCCTGTCATGCCCATGCGAGGAGCCTGTTCGGGCTGTCGCACCTTCCATCCCCCCCACCACGTCGCGAAGGAGCTGGCGTTGCGTACCCACCTCACCCGCCCCGCCGTTCTGGCCGCCTCACTCGTCGCCGCGGGGACGCTGCTCGCCGTGCCGGGCACGGCCCAGGCTTCCTCCCCCTCGTCCCCCTCACCGTCCGCGTCCGCCGAGAACGAGAAGGCGGGCGCCGGGCACGGCCTGAAGAACTTCCAGGAACGGCACGGGCTCCCCCGTACCGGCACCGTCGACAGGGACACCGCGAAGGCCCTCGACCGGGCCCCCGACGCCGAGCTGCGCCGGACCTTCAGGACCGCCGCCGACCTCGGCCCGGAGGAGCTGGCCAACGCGCGTACGGTGATCGGCGTCGGCAAGGGCGCGGGCATCCCCGAACAGGGCCAGGTCATCGCGCTGATGACGGCCATGCAGGAGTCGAAGTTCGTCAACTACCTGACGCCCGTCGACCACGACTCCCTCGGCATCTTCCAGCAGCGCCCCAGCACCGGCTGGGGCACCCCCGAGCAGATCACCGACGTGCCCACCTCGTCGAAGTCCTTCTACGGGGTGGCCGACTTCGGCAGCAATCCCGGGCTGATCCAGATAGCGGGCTGGGAGACCATGGCGCCCGGCGACGTCTGCCAGGCCGTGCAGGTCTCGGCGTACCCCGACCGCTATGCCCAGTGGGAGCAGTTCGCGCGCGACCTGCTCGCCCAGGAGGGCCCGACGGTTCCGCCGATCTCCTGACGCGCGCGTCCGTCCCCTTTCTCCCCCCCCACCTCTCCTCCAGGAGTCCGTATGCGTAAGAGACTCGTCTCGACGGCCGTCGCCGTGGCCGCTGTCGGTGCCCTCGTCACCCCCGCCGTCGCCCACGCGGACAGCGGGCCAGCCGCTCGCGGCGCCTCCGCCTCCGCCCCCGTCGAGGTGCTCGGCGGCGGCACGGAGTCCGGCACCGCCGTCGTCAGCGGGCAGAACGAGCCGGGGACCCGGTTGAGCGTCGAGGGCGCGCGCACGAAGAGCGCGCACACCCTGAAGGTCGACTACCAGGTCCAGGAGACCGGCTACTGGTGCGGCCCCGCCGCCACCCGTATCGCGCTCTCCGCCCGCGTCGGGCCGCCCAGCCAGGGGGACCTCGCCGCGCAGCTCGGCACCCACGAGGGCGGCACGGACCACATCAGCCAGGTGACCGGCGTCCTCAACGCCAACCTCGGCACCGGCTGGTACGAGACCAAGGAGATGCCCAACGACCCGCCCACGCAGGGCCAGAAGGACCTGCTGTGGAACGACATCGTCAAGGACGTCGACAACAACTACCCGGTCGTCGCCAACATCGTCGCCCCGCCCGGCAACCAGCCGCCCGGCTACCCCGGCGACCAGACGATCTACCACTACTTCACGGTGATCGGCTATGACGACGCCAACCGTACGGTCCTCATCGCCGACCCCGCGTCCTTCGGCGGCAACCAGATCTACTGGCTCTCCTTCGACCAGCTGGCCAGCCTCATCCCCCCGAAGGGCTACGCCGCCTGACCGACCGGGCGCACCGGGACCGGCGGCCGTCACCCCCCTCTGACGGCCGTCACAACCGCGGCCCCCGATACGTCCTGCCGCCCCTCCTCGGGAGCTTGGCCGGGACGTCGTCGGGGGTCGCGAGGGTTTCCACGGCGAGGTGCAGCTCCGCCCTCACCGTGGGCGAGGACAGGTCGAGGTCCAGCAGACGGCCGCACTTGGCGAGCCAGCTGGTGAGCGTCTCGCGGTGGACGCACAGCTCCGCCGCGGCGGGCGCGGTACGGCCGCGGTGCCGGAGCCAGCAGCGCACGGCGATCCGCAGCTGCGCGTCGAGCGGCGAGAGCAGCGTGGAGGCCCAGCGCGCCGCCTCCCCGGGGCTCAGCAGGGCGACGGGCAGCGGCGGATCGGGGGCCGGCCGGACCGGCGGCGCCGACGGCGCGGCCGGGGCGCGCAGGGCCAGCAGCAGCTGGGCCTGCACGGTGGGGTGGTCCAGGTCGGCCGCGAGCAGCGAGGCGATCACCGGCAGCCGGGCGCGGACCGTGCCCTCGGAGACGCCGAGCACGGGCGCCGCCGCGTGGGCCGAGCCCGACCTGAGCCACGCCTCCAGCGTGCGGCGCTGTTCCCGCTGGAGCGGCATGAGGACGGCACCGGACCAGGCGGCGAGCCGCTCCCCGGGGACGACGTGCAGCAGTTCGTGGGCGCCGAGGCTCGTCGTGAGGCAGCCGACGGCCGCGCTGTCGCGCGCGGTCCCCGCCTCGGCCCACGCCGTGCTGATCATGTCGAGCGGCGCCGGGTCGGAGGCACCGCCGGTCAGCTCGTGCCGGTCCGCGACGCGCGCCATGAGCGAGAGCATCGCGTGCTGCTGGTCGTGCGCGCCGTGGAACGCGACGACCACCAGCTCGTCGGCGCCGTCCAGGCAGATCAGCAGCGAGCCGCCGCCCGCGCCAGCCCGTGCCTCGCGCCACACCTCCCGGTGCGCTGCGCGGACGGCGTCGCCGGTCAGCCGGTAGACCGTGGCGTGCGTCGCGGCCGTACCGCCCAGCGCGTCGGTGGCCAACTGGCGCTGGCCGCGCAGCAGAAGGTGCAGCACCGCCGTGTGCAGGCGCTGCTCGGCCTCGTCCGCGCGCCGCGAGCGTACGCGCAGCAGATCGGCCGTCGTCTCCGCGACGAGCGCGGCCTCGGCGGCGCGCGCCGGACCGCCCGGACCGCCCGGGCCGCCCGGGCCGAGCACGAGGACGGCCCCCGCCACCTGGCGGGTGAGCAGCCGCGGATACGCGTGCGGGCGCGCGGCGGCGCCCACGGCGGCGGGGCCCGCGCCGCGCGGCGCGCTGTGCACGGTGCCGTGCAGGGGGTTCACGACGGCCGCCCAGCCGTCGACCAGCGCGGCGGCCTCCGCGAGCAGCGCGTCCTGCGACTCGGCCGCCGCGTGCGTGAGCCGCCGGACCGTGCCGAAGCCCGTGTCCCCGTCGGCCGGGGACGGCGCCGCCCGTGAGGACGGCGCCGTCACAGAGGCCGACGACGGCGCGGGCCGTGCCGCACGCCGCGTACCACGGCGCCGCGCGTCGTTCGGTAGCGCGTCGCTCGTCACGGGATCCGTGCGACCGCGCCCCACCCCGCCCGCTCGGTGGTGCGGCCCGTGGTCGGGTCCGGGCGCCAGTTGGGCCACGACACCATGCCGGGCTCGACCATCTCCAGACCGTCGAAGAACGCCTTCGTCACCTCGGGCTCCCGGAAGATGTACGGGATCGCGCCGGAGCCGTTGTACTCGTCCTGCACCGCCCTGTGCTCCTCGTCGGAGGCCGTCGAGTGGCTCAGCGCGAGATAGCTGCCCGAGGGGAGCCGGTCCGTCAGCCGCCGTACGAGGGACAGCGCGTCGTCCCACTCCACGATGTGCCCCAGCACGTCGTTGATCACCAGGGCCGTGGGCCGGCTCATGTCGAGCGTCTTGGCCGCGCCCTCCAGGACGGCGTCGGTGTCGCGCATGTCCGCCTCCACGTAGGCGCTGGCACCCTCGGGGGTGCTGGTCAGCAGCGCGTGGACGTGGAGCAGGACGAGCGGGTCGTGGTCGACGTAGACCACCCGGGACTCGGGGGCGATGCGCTGGGCGACCTCGTGGGTGTTGTTGCTGGTCGGTAATCCGGCGCCCAGGTCGAGGAACTGGCGGACCCCGGCGTCCCGCGCCAGATGGCTGACCGTCCGCCGCAGGAAGTCCCGCGACTCCTGGGCGAACTGCGTGATGAGCGGGTACTTGCTGGCGTAGGCGTCGCCCGCGGTCTTGTCGGCCGGGAAGAAGTCCTTGCCGCCGAGCCAGTAGTTCCACACCCGGGCGCTGTGCGCCACGGTCGTGTCGATCTGGTGCGGGGTGTTCGACGGTTGTCGCTCGGTCATTCGAGAACCTCTTTCGACGTGTCGGGATGGGGCGCGCTCGTGCTGGAGAAATCCATCAGCAGGCGGTAGTTGGTGACGGTGGTGGCCGCCGTGTCGGTGTCCCAGACGTCGGCGGTGCCGACCGGCCCCGCCTCCCGGACCATACGGTCGGGGATCTCCGGCGATTCGACCCGGTAGAGCGTCAGCGCCGGGATGCCGGTCAGGGCGTGCGGGGGACCCGTCAGGGGGTGGATCTGCAAGGTGAGCCCGGGCCGTTCGGCCGCGGCGCGGAGGGCCTTGCGCTGCTCGGCCATGACCTCCTCGTCGCCGACCCGGGTGTGGAGCGCGCATGCCGACATGAGTGCCCAGATACGCGTCCGCTGAGCCCGCAACCGCTCCTGTCGCGCCATCAGGAGTTCGGTCCGCTGCTCCCGCTCCGCGGGGGCGAGATCCGGCCGTAGCGCCTCGTCGAGGGCGCGGGCGTACGCCGGCGTCCGTAACAGCGCAGGTACGAGGGCCGGTTCCCAGATCCTGATGATGCGCGCGGCGGACTCCACGCTCATCAGGTCCCGCTGCCAGGGGTCCATGACGGCGCGCCACGGGTGCCACCAGCCGGGCAGGCTGGCGGCCGAAAGCTTTCCGAGGAAGTCCTCGATCTCCTCGGACCCCGCGCCGTAGGCCGTCAGCAGCGTGTGGACCTGTCCCGCGTCCAGCGACGTCTTGGCCTGCTCGATACGGCGGACCGTGTCCCCGTGGGCGCCGAGCGCGTCGGCCGCCTGCTGGGGCGAGAGACCCGCCGCCTTGCGGAGGATCCGCAGCCGCGTGGCCAGAACGACGTGCGCGAAGTTCGGACCGGACCGTTCGCGGGCCACGCGCACCTCCCTCTGGCTGTTTCCGCCCGACTTTGGCCGGACCTCCTCCGGCAAAGTCCGCAGATTGCGGATCATGCACACCTTGCTGCTTGCATTCGCTGCGTGCGACCCGTTGAGTATGTTCCGTCACGCAGAAGTGAGCAAGCCGTTCCCGACCGTTACGGGGGGATGGTCGGTACGGCTGCCGGGCGTGCGCGGCACGCCCGGCGCGATGCGTGGCCCCCTTGGCACCTGACCAGCAACGACGTGTCCGTTCACGAGGTCCTGCGCACGTCGCGGGCAGTGGGGAAGGGGGAGTTGCCGTGTGGCGCCGTCGAGATCCCGGCCGGGAAGCGCGCACGCCGCGCGGCCGTCGGCTCGCCCGCGTCCCGGCCCCTCGGCAGCACGCGGTGGCCGCCGCCCCCGAAGCCGTCCCGGACGGGCGCCCGCGGCACCGCCGTTCGGTCCTGGTCACCGAGGGCGACACCGGCATCGGGCTGGCCGTCGCGCGCCATCTCCAGGCGGTGGGCGACCGGGTGGCCGCGACCTACCGGGCCGTGCCGCCGGACGGCGAGGAGTTCCTCTCGCTCCCGTGCGATGTGACCGACGCCCGCCAGGTACGGGGGACCTGGCGGGCGGTCGAGGAGCGGCACGGCCCGGTCGAGGTCCTCGTCGCGAACCCGGGGACGAGCGACGCCCGGCTCCGCAACGACGGAACGTTTCCCTCGTCCGTCGTACGGGAGTCCCTGTACGGCATGCTGCGGGGCGAGTTCGGCCGCATCATCCTCATGGGCGGCGCGGTCCCCGGCTCCACCGAGGGCGACCCCGTCCACTGCGCCACGTCCAAGTCGGCCCTGCTCGACCTCGCCCGCAGGCTCACCGTCGTCTACGGCTCGCACGGCATCACCGCCAACGTCGTCGCGCCCGGCCTCCCCCTGGCCCACGCCACCGCCCGCCTCACCGCCGACCAACGCGCCGTGCTCACCCAGCAGATCCCCCTCGGCCCCCTCGCCCGGCCCGAGGACATCGCCCACGCCGTCCACTGGGTCTCCACCGCGGAGGGCGTCTCGGGCGCGGTGATACCGGTGGACGGGAACGGCATGGAGTACTGAGGGGTCCCGTGATCAACTCCTACGCGGGGCTCGCCCGGCACTACGACGCGATCATGACCTCCGGCTACTACGACTACGGGCGCTACGCACGCGGCCTGCTGGGCCTCCTCGAAGGCCGCCGGGACCTCCTCGAACTCGGCGTCGGGACCGGCCTCGCCGCGCAGGCACTGCTGGAAGCGGGCGGCCCACGGCTGCGGATCACCGGGATCGACCTCACCGGGAGCATGCTCGCGCAGGCCAGGGAGCGGCTCGGCGGGCGCGCCCGCCTGCTGCTGCGGGACGTCGTGCGCCTGGACTTCTCCGCCGCCTTCGACGCGGCTTTCTCCCTCGGCGGGATCTGGGCCTTCCTCCGCGAGGAGGGGGAGGAGTCCGGCCTCACGCTCTCCAGCCACCTGGTGGAGGAGCGCGACAACGTGCGGGCCCTGCGCAACGTCCACGCCGCGCTCAGGCCCGGCGGCCGCCTCCTGATCGCCGTCCAGCCCCCGCACACCGACGCCGAACGGCCGCTGCCCGGCGGGCTCGTGTACTCCCAGCAGGTCCACGCGGCGGAGGCCGACCTGCTGGCCAAGGACTACTACGTCAAGGACGAGAGTGGCACGGTCCTCGCCCATCAGCGCTGCTGGTTCCGTACGTTCGACGCGGAACGGTCCGAAGAGCTCTTCCGGCGGGGCGGCTTCGTGTCGCCGGACGCCTCGTGCGCGCGGGCGACGCCCGGTGTTCTCCGGGGCCGCCGGGTGACAGCCTGGACGGCATGACGGCGAAGCCGAACGTGGCGCGGCGGAAGGCACTTCTGGTCCGGGTGACGGGCGGCGCTCTGTCGTGACCGGGCCCACGGTGGGGCTGGAGGAGGAGTATCTGCTCGTCGATCCGGTGACGCGCCAGGTGGAGCCGCGAGGCCAGGACGTGGCGGCCGTGGCCGCCTCCGACGGACTCGGGGACCGGGCCGTACCGGAGCTGACGCGCTATCAGGTGGAGGCGCGCACCGTGCCGCACACCACCGTGGGGGAGCTGGGCGAGGAGGTCCGCGAGCTGCGCGCCGGGGTCGCGCGGGCGGCCGCGCAGCAGGGCCTGTGCATCGTCTCCAGCGGCTCCCCGGTCCTCGGCCAGACGGTCCCGCCGCCGATCTCGGAGGGCGCGCGGTACGCGCGGAGTGTGGCGACCTTCCGCGCGCTGGACGACGAGCAGACCGCCTGCGGCTGCCACATCCACGTCGGCATCCCCGAACCGGCCCGCGCCCTCCAGGTCAGCAACCATCTGCGCTGCTGGATCCCGGCGCTCATCGCGCTGTCGGCCAACTCCCCGTACTGGCAGGCCGTGGACACCGGCTACGCCAGCTGGCGCACGATGACCCTGGCCCGCTGGCCGGTCGCGGGCCCGCCGCCGTACCTGGAGTCCCCCGCGCACTACGACGAGCTGGTGGGCCGTCTCGTCGAGACCGGGGCGCTCATGGACCGGGGAGGCGTGTACTGGGACATCCGGCCCTCCAGCCATGTGCCGACGCTGGAGTTCCGGGCGCCCGACGCCATGGCCACCGCCGAGGAGAGCACGCTCCTGGCCGCGCTGGTCAAGGCGATGGCGGCGACGGCGCTCGCCGCCGTCGCCGCCGGGGAGGCCGCGCCGCGCCCGCGCCCCGAGCTGCTGCGCGCCGCCTGCTGGCGCGCCGCCCGTGACGGCCTGTCCGGGCAGAGCGTCGATCTGCCCGCCAGCAGGCTCGTCCCCACCGCCGTACGCCTCGACCGGCTCCTGGCCTGGATCGGGCCCGCGCTGCGGGACCACGGGGACCTGGAGCTGGTGTGCGGGGCCTGGTCGCGCCTGCGCCTCGGCGGGAACGGCGCCGACCGGCAGCGGGCCGCCCACCGGCGGGGCTCCGGCCTGCCCGGCGTGGTCGACCACCTCATCGCGTCGGCCGCCCCCTCCGCGAGGCGGGGGTGAGCCGGTGGGCCGTGGGTGAGCGAGAGGCCCCACGGGGGCGAGGGCCCCTCGCTCAGTCTGTGTGCCGCCCGTCCCCGTACGGGGTCACGGGTCACGGGATCAGGCGTGCTCGCACATCTCGTCGGCCACCTTCGCCGGGTTGCTGTCGGCCTTGCCGAAGGCGTCGGCCTCGTCCTTGAACTTCTTGTAGAGGTCCCCGTCGGGGGCGACCTCGACGAGACGGCCCTCCTCACCGGACCAGGAGGGGTAGTCGGCCTGCCGGTACTCCTTGTCGGTGTAGGCGGACGCGACGTCCTTGAGCCCTTCCTTCTGGTCGTTGAACATCGCGTGGCTGCCGAAGCCGACGAAGATCCGCGGATACTCGCGGCCGAGGCCCGCGCCGCTCCCGTCCGCGCTCCAGCTCTCGGCGTCGTCCCAGTCGGTGCTGCGGTGCCCGCCGTGCTTGCTCATGAGCAGCTTGGAACGGGTCCAGTCGTCGCCGTTCTTGTTCCATACGACATCGATGTGCTCGAAGTCGTGCGGGTGGCCGGAGGGTTCGAAACCGCTCGTGGCCTGATAGATCGAGTAGCTGACGCGGATCTCGTCCGGGTTGCACTTTTTGACCGTGTAGAAGGTCGGGAAATACTCGCCGTGCGGCGCGCAGCCGCCGTCGGAGTCCGGCCAGTTCTTGACGTCGCCGCCGGGCTTCGGTGTGCCGTCCCCGTTGAACGGGTCCTCGGGCCAGCACGGGTCGTTGGAATTGGCGCGGGCGAAATTCCACTGCGGGGCGCTCGCGGCGGCGAAGTCCTGGAGGGTGGCGGGCCCCTCCTTCTGCGGCTCGTTGGCCTCGCCGACGCCGCTCACGAGCAGTCCGGACGTGACGCCGAGCGTCATGGTCGCGGCGGCCGCGACGCGTATCGTCGTGCGTTTGGACATACGTGTGCTCTGGGAAATGCGTGATAACACGGGTGATCTCCTTGGACGTCGAAGTCCTGTCACTGTCCCGCCACGGGCCGGAATTCCCCCTCCCGTCGGGAATTCCGGCCCCGGGACCGTGGCCGGGTATCCCCTCCGCGGCCTGTCGAGGGATCACGTTATGGCCGCGGCGCACGGCGCGGCATCGGTCCACAGGCTGATCGTCGCCTCTAACCGGAGATAGAGACCAGCAGCCCCAGAAGCCCCAACTTCCCCTGTGCGCACAACCATTCGTACGTCTGAGCGGTCTCAACCCCGGCACCACCCACCCGTCTTGGACGAGAGCGAAGAGGCCCCGTATGCGCACCCGCACGCTTGTCACAGCAGCGACCCTGACGGTCCTGGCCGTCACCGGCCTCGCGGTTCCCGTCGCGACAGCGGCACCGACAGCCGCACCGGCACCGGCGCCGAAAGCCACACCGGCAGCCGCCCCGGCGCCCGCTCCGGACGCGCCCTCCGGGCAGCGTGAGGACTTCAACGGCGACGGCTACCCCGACGTGGCCATCGGCGTGCCGAAGGCGAACGGGAAGGCCGGTGCCGTCGTCGTGACGTACGGCTCGGCCTCCGGGGTCTCCCCGTCCCGCTCGGCGCGGCTCACCCAGGACAGCGCGGGCGTGCCGGGAACGGCGGAGGCGGGCGACCAGTTCGGCGAGAACGTCACCAGCGGCGACGTCAACCACGACGGCTACGCCGACCTCGTCGTCGGCGCCCCGTACGAGAAGGTGGACGGGAAGCCCGACGGCAGCGTCACCATCCTGTGGGGCGGCGCCAAGGGCCTCACCAATGGCGGCATCGCGCTCGAAGCGCCCGACGCCGCCGACCGGAACTTCGGCCAGGGCGCCTCCTTCAGCGACCTCGACGGGGACGGCACCCCGCAGCTCCAGATCGTCAGCGGGCGGCACTTCTGGTGGTACTCGGAGGCGACGCCCAAGGGCGACGGCAGCGATGTCGCGTTCGGCCTGGAGGACGACTTCCTGCCCAAGGACGTCCAGCTCGACGGCGTCGCCTCGGGCAACTTCACGGGCGGTTCGGCCAACGACTTCGTCCTGTACGGCAAGCGCGGGGACGGCGACGGCGACTACCTGGCGACCTTCCGCGGCGGCCCGGGCGACATCGGCTACCACCACACCGTCCTCTCCGACGGCGGCACCGAGACCCGTTCCGTCGCGACCGGCGACATCAACAAGGACGGCAAGGACGACCTGGTCACCGGCGAGCCCTGGGGCGGCCGGGAGGCGGGCTCCGTCACCGTCTGGTGGGGCGCGCAGGGCGGCCTGAACACCGGCAAGGAGGCCGTCAGCTACGACCAGACCAGCCCCGGCGTCCCCGGTACGGGCGAGCCCGGCGACACCTTCGGCGCCGACGTCTCCGTACGGGACGTGACCGGCGACGGCTACGCGGACATCGCCGTCGGCGTCCCGGGCGAGGTCGTCCGCGGTACGAACGCCGGTACGGCCGTCCTCCTCAAGGGCTCCGCCGACGGCGTCAGCGCCACCGGCGCGCAGACCTTCCACCAGGAGACCACCGGCGTCCCCGGCGTCGGCGAGGAGGGCGACCGCTTCGGCTCCGGCGTGCACCTCGCGGACATCGACAAGAACGGCAAGGCCGACCTCTTCGTCGGCGCCGAGCGCGAGGACATCGGCACGGTGGAGGACGCGGGCGCCGTCTGGGTGCTGCGCGGCGCGTCCTCGGGCCTGACGACGGACGGCATCACCTCGTTCAACCCCGCCGACTTCGGCTTCACCGGGACCGCCGGGATCAACTTCGGCGAGGTCTTCGACCACTGAGCGCCCGCCGCTGAGCGCCCGTACGGGCGCTCAGCGCACGCATCCCTCGGGCAACGGGTGCCCGTGGTCGCGCAGATGCTTCAGCGCGGCGGCGAAGGAATAGCAGTCGAAGAGCGCCGAATGCTCTTTCCCGGCGGCCGGGCGGGGGAGGCCGAGCACTTCCCAGAGGCGGCCCACATTCATCGGCGCCGTGCTCGGCGCGACCGTGTTCAGCCACGGCCGGACATTCAGGAATCCGGCGTCGAGAAAGCTGTGCTTGAGCTGCTCGCCACGGGCGCGGGCCCAGCCCATGTTCTCGCCGAGAACGACCATGTCGTTCCCGTAGGAGAGCACCGACTGCCCCCGGCAGAATCCCAGGAACTCGCTGAGCGCCTCGGCGGGGGAGACCCCGTCCCGGTCCACGGATTCCTGGCCGATTCCGGTCAGCTCCGTGAAGTACGGCGAAAGTTCACGATTGACGACCGGCCGGACCAGCGTCTCGTACTCCTCGACGACCGCGCAGTCCTCGCTCAGCCGCAGGGCACCGATCTGCACGATCTCGCGGAGCTGTCCTGGCTCTCCCCAGTCCCGCTCAAGTGCCTCCGGCCACGAGGTGAATTCAAGGTCGAAGACCACGAAGGTGGACAAGATCCGCACACTCCTTGCCTTGCGGGGGGACGGGAGTCGCGACCCGTCCTCTCCCGGCGACCGGGGAATCCAATGTCGCATACGCTCGTCCCCGGACCACCGGAGGAGGACGCGTGACCGAACGGGACGCCCGACGTGAGCGCTACGCCAGGGCGCTCTACGCCACGCTCGGCTTCAGCGCCGACCGCCACCCGTGGGAGGGCCTGGCACCGGCCCGGCGCGAGATCTGGTACGTCCGTGCCGACGCGGCGATGGGCGTGGCGGACGAGGAGATCGCGGAGACGCTCCGGGCACGCGGCTGACCGTACGGCCGCGATCGTACGGCCCGGCCGTACGGTCAGCCGCGCTTCAGCCCCCGGCGCAGGGCGCGGGCGCACCAGTGGATGAGGGCGGCGTTCACCAGGGCGCCGAGGCCGACGGCGATGTAGAGCGCGGAGGCGTGGTCCGGCAGCACGAGGAAGACCATGCTCACCGGCGCGGTCGCGAAGATGGGGATGACCCCGGCGAAGGACGCGTCGGGGTTGTCGCCGTTGCTCACCACGACCGCCCAGACGAGCAGGGCCGCGCAGAGGATCAGATAGCCACCGGCCAGCGCCGAGCCGAGCGCGTCGCGCCCGGAACGCCCGGAACGCGGGGACGGGCTGGTTGAACCGGAACCGGAACCGGCCATGACGTCGGCCTCCTTGGGCGCGTGCGCGGTGCTCATGCTGCGGTGTTCCTCTCGACGGCGCCGGGACCCGGGGTCCGGATCCCGCGGCGCTCCGTTCACTCACGTACCTCAAGGTTAGGAACCCACGGCCGCCGCGGTATCGGACGTGAGGGCGAAAGCCGTCTCTAACCAGAGGTAGAGGCGGGGATAAGGTCATGCACATGCTGGACGAGACCGGCGGGATCGACGCCCTCGACTGGGCCGCACTGGAGCACGCGTACGGCCCGGCCGACGACATACCCGGCCTGCTGCGGGCGCTCGCCTCAGCCGAAGCGGAAGCGGAAGCCCGGGACGAGGCGCTGGACACGCTCTTCTCGTCGCTCTGCCACCAGGGGTCGGTCTACTCCGCCACGGCCGCCGCCGTGCCGTTCCTCGCCCGGCTCGCGCTCGACGGGCCCGGCCACCGGCTGCCGCTGCTCTGGCTGCTGCACGGCGCCGCCGACGGCACGGGCCCCGAGCACCGGCGGGTGCGCCGGGCCGTGGCCACCGCGCTCCCGTCGCTGCTGGCCCTGGCGGGGGACGCGGACGCCGGCGTACGGCGGGCGTTCGTCTGGACCGTCGCCGCCTGCGCGGAGGCCTCCCTTCCGCTGCTTCCCCTGCTGCGGGCGCGTCTCGACGAGGAGGACGACGCCGAGGCCCGCGCGGACCTCGTCACGGCACTCGGCCTGCTCGACCCCTCGCCGGACGGCGCACGCGCCCGCAACCGGGAGCTGCTGGGCGCGCGGGAGCGCCCCGAGCCGCCGGAGGTGCGCCGGGCCGCGGTGACGGACCTGCTGCGCACGGCCCCGCTGCCGCTCCCCGCCGACCTGGTCGAGACGGCACTCGACGCGCACGACGCGAGGGAGGAGGACGAGACGGACCACCCGTGGCCCGCGTCGTACGTCCCGCTGACGGACCGCCTGCTGGACGACCCCGAAGCCGCGCTGCGCGCCGTCGCGCGCGGAGTGCCGCTGGCCTGGGACCTCACCGAGACGTGGCGCGACCGCGAGAGGGACGTCCTGCCGTGGCTCGCCGCCGAGGTCGCGGCCGCCGAGGTCGCAGATGCGGACGCCGTGGACGCGGAGTACCTGTGCGGGGTGGCGCGCGTGGGTGCCGCGCTGGAGGGCGGGGAGCCCGCGCCGTGGCTCGACCCGCATCTGCGGTCCGAGGACCCGGCCGTACGGATGGCCGCGACGTACGCGGCGGTACGGCTGCGCGTGCCCGGCGCGCTCGGCCTCGTCCTGCGGCTGATGGACGAGAGTCCGGAGGAGACGCGCACGCTCCGGCTCACGCCGTTCACCGCGCCCGGCGTCGTCGTCACCGCGGCCGTGGACGTGTTCGGGGAGGCGGCGGAGCCGGTGGCGCGGCGCGTGGCCGCGCGGCCGTGCGCCGAGTGGCTGGACGTCCTCGCCCGCTTCCCCGCCCTCGCGGCCACCCACACCGACGCCCTCGTCCGCCACCTGCCCACCGCGCCCGCCGCCACCCGGGTCCTGGCCGCCCTGGGCGGGACCGCGGGCCCCGCGGCGGCGCGCGCCCTGCGCGCACGGGCCGAGGCGGGCGACCTCGCGGCAGCGGCGGCACTGGTGCGCGTCACGGGCGGGACGGGTGGGGCGGCCGTGACGGCCGGGACGGAGCTCGCCCTGGACGCGATACGGACGGCCTGGGACGACGTCGCGCGGCGTACGGAGGCGGTCCGGGTGGCAGGCGGACTCGGCCCCGCCGCCGCGTCGTTGCTGCCGCTGCTGGAGGAACGGCTGAGGGCGCCCGCCCGCGAGAGCCGCGCCGACGCCGCCGCCGCGATCTGGCGCGTCGAGGGCTCCACGCGCGACCGGGACCGGGACCGGAACTTGGCGGCGGTGATCGCGGACCAGCTCGTCCGCGCGGGCGACGTCCACGAGCCATACCCCGCCGCTCTGCGCGCGCTGACGGAGATGCGCCTGCTCCCGGCCGAGGCGGGGCCCGCGGTCGAGCACCTCGCCACCTCCCCGCGCCGCGTCGTCTCCGGCTTCCCGTGCGACGGCACGCCGCACCCGGACCTGGAGGTGAGGAGCCTGGCGAGATCCCTGCTGACGACGACGCCCTGAGGCCCCGCCCCCGCCCCCACCCCCTCAGGAGCTGGACGGTTCCCGGATCCCCAGCAGCAGCAGCTCGATCATCCGGCGGGGGTCGTAGCGGGGATCGCTGTCGCCCCCGACGCAGAGGTTGCCGATGCCGCGCATCAGCTCGTACGGCCGCGTGCCGGACCTGACCTCGCCCGCGTCGACCGCGGCGCGCAGCAGCAGCTCGGCCACGGGCAGCAGGCGGTCCAGGAAGTACGAGTGCAGCGAGGCGAAGCCGTCGGCCTCCGAGTGCAGCGCTTCGGCGAGCCCGTGCTTGGTGACCAGGAGGTCGGCGAAGAGGCCGATCCACTCGCGCAGCGCCCCGAACGGCGAGTCCGCCTCGGCCAGCAGCCGCGGACCGGCCTCCGCGCACTCCTCGACCTGGTGCCGGAATACGGCGATGACGAGGTCGGCGCGGGTGGGGAAGTGGCGGTAGATCGTCCCCATGCCCACCCCCGCGCGGGACGCGATCTCGCGGATCGGGGCGTCGACACCGGAGCTGACGAACACCTCGGCGGCCGCGTCCAGCAGCTTCTGCTGATTGCGCCGCGCGTCGGCCCGCTGGGTCCGCTGGGTCCGTTCGGCCCGCGCGGGCACCTCTGGGGACTGCTCCACCCCGGTCACCGCACTCTCCCTCCGTACCGCCCGGCTGAACGGAGCGTCGCTCCGTTTTCCGGCCGAGTCTAACGGCGCCGGGGTGCCCCGGGACGTACGGAAGGCCCCGCTCCGCGAGGGGAGCGGGGCCTTCTCGCAGCCGGTCAGCCCATCAGCACTCAGTTGCCGCAGGACCCCTGCCCCAGCAGGCCGATGCCGCAGAGCAGGTTGACCCCGAGGCCCGTCGGACCGTCGTCGGTCACGCTCACCGGACGGTTCTGGACGACGTCCTCGGGGTTGTCGGCCGCCACCGCGGCAGAACCGGCCCCGAACACCATCGCGCCCGCCATCACGGTCGCGGCAATTCCGGTACGGATACGCATTGCGCCTCCAAGGGAAGGTGTTGCTGACAGTAAAACGGTCACCGCCATCCCTCACCCCCGCGATTCCTGATGCTCCGATCGGGTCACGGGCGAGGCGTGCCGCGGCGGGTGGAGGACGAGGACGGCCAGGCCCGCCGCGTCGTGCTGGGTGTGCGGCCAGTCGCCCGCGAGGGCGTCCAGGGCCGCCTGGCCGACGGCGGTGCCGCGCCTGGCGGCGGGGACCCGGTCGGCGAGCGGGGTGATCACGCAGGCCCGGCCTCCCGGCCGTACCAGGGCGTGCAGGCGGGCGCGGAAGGCGGCGGGGTCGTGCAGGAAGGCGAGGGAGAGGCGGCAGGTGACGAGGTCGAAGTCGGGGTGCGGCAGGCGGTACGCGGGGTTGTCGCGCTCGATGTCGAAGCCGAGGAACTCGACGCCCGCCACGCCCGCGCTCTCCGCTCGCGCCCGCGCCAGCGCGCTGGGGGCGAAGTCGGCGCCGACCACCCGTTCGTAGCCCGACGCGGCGAGGGCGCGCGCGAGTTCGCCCGTACCGCAGCACAGGTCCAGTGCCCGGGCGTCCGGCCGCGCGGGGCTCAGGTGCGTGGCCAGGAGCGCGGACTCCTCGTCTCCCAGCGGGCGGAAGTTGCGGCCCTCGGCGTAGTGCCGGTCCCAGGCGTGCCGCGACGGAGGGACTCCTGCGGCGGGGGCGGTCCCGGCGGCCCGGGTGCGCTGGTGCTCGCGGAGCACCGTACGGGTGCCCGGGCAGAGCCTCAGCCGGGGGAGCGTCGCGGCGGGGAAGAAGTGCAGCATCACGCCCTCGTGCACGGTCAGGGCGTGCGGGTCCCCGTCCCACGCGCCGAGGAAGACCTGGACGCGCACGGGGCGGCCGTCGGGGTCGGCCGTCTCCACCACGCTGAACGGCGACAGGCCGGGAACCCGCAGCCCGGCCTCCTCCTCCAACTCCCGCTCGACTGTCTGCCGCAGCGTCTCGTCCGCCTCCCGCCCGCCCCCGGGCAACGCCCAGCGGCCCGGCTGCCGGATGCCGGGAATGTCGTCGCGCAGGTGGAGCAGGTACTCCCCGGCGGAGTTCACGAGCAACGCCGAGGCGTCGCTGGGCTCCTGATCCGGACGCCGGTCCGTACTCCGGTCCGTGCGCATGCGCGTCGCCCCTCTCGCTGAAGGTCCTGGACGGTGGCCCGGCCCTCAGCATGTCGCGCGGACCGGGCGGCGTCGCTACGGCGGCACTACGGGGTCGCCGTGGCCCACGTGGTGATCTGCTCCCGGGCCTCGCGGAGTGTGGCGCTCTTGTCGAAGCCGTGGGGGCCGTCGGTGCGGTCCGTGTGCCAGGTCGTCGCGCGCAGGGTGCCGCGGTCGCGGTACGCGCGCATGATGCGCCGGTGGTCGGGGCGGGCCACGAAGCCGTGCAGGTCCTTCTCGTCGTGCCACAGGGAGACCGAGCCGGTGCGGGGGCGCAGCAGTCCGGGGACGGTCCAGAGCCAGACGCCGATCGCGCCGTCGACGTCCGGCCAGGCGCGGCGCAGGGCGAACCCGGCCCTGGTGACGCCCAGCGCGGTCCAGGGGCGGCGCGGTGCGAACTCGGTGACGCTCACGAGGAGGGTGGCGGCGGAGGTGTCGTGCGGCGCGGCGGGGCCGGGCTGCCACGAGGTGAACCATATGGGGGCGGCGGGGGACGACGGCATGGCGTTCTCCTTGTGAGGTAAACAATCTGCACGACCGTTCGTGTTAATGTAACAGGGTCCCGGCGCCCATCGAGTAACCTCGTCGGCGCCAGGAGGTCGGCCCAGGAGGGCAGGTGGACGAGGGCGTGGCAGCCACACGCAGCGGTGCGTCGAGCGGTGCGCGCACCGACGGGCGGGTCGCGCGGGGGAACGAGACGCGGGCGCTGATCCTCAAGCGCGCCGTGGACCTCGCCTCCGTCGAGGGCCTCGACGGGCTCTCCCTCGGACGGCTCGCGGGCGAGCTCAAGCTGAGCAAGAGCGGGGTCTTCGCGCTGTTCGGCTCGAAGGAGGACCTGCAGCTCGCGACCGTACGCGCGGCGGTCAAGGTGTACGTCCAGCACGTGGTCCGGCCCGCAAGTGAACTCCCGCCCGGGATCGACCGCGTGTGGCACCTGTGCCTGAACTGGCTGGCGTACTCGCGGGAGCGTGTCTTCCCCGGCGGCTGTTTCTTCTACGCGGCAGCGGCCGAGTTCGACGCCCGCGAGGGCAAGGTCCACGACGCCCTCGCCACGGCCCGCGCCGACTGGCGCGCGCACGTCGAGGAGACGGTACGGGAGGGGCAGGCGGCCGGAGAGATCGACGGGGACGCCGACGTCCCCCAACTCGTCTTCGAACTCCTCGCGTTCCTGGAGATGGCCAACGCCGAGTCCGTCCTGCACGGCGAGTCCGTCAGCTACGACCGCGCCGCCCACGCCGCCCTGACCCGCCTCCGCACCGTCGCCACGGACCCGTCCTCGCTGCCGGAATCACCGTAGGGGGAGGGCTGAGCCTCGGGCTCAGGCGGCGGTCCAGCGGCCGCCGTTGTCCCAGTAGCCGCGGATCTCCTCCAGCGAGCGGCCCTTGGTCTCGGGCGCCGTCCGGTGGAGGAAGAGCAGGGCGACCAGTGAGAGCACGGCGAAGACGCCGAAGCTGAACGAGCCGCCGAGCGAGCGCAGGACGCCGGGGAAGGCGAACGTGGCGATGAGATTGGCGGTGAAGTCGGAGAGTAGGAGGGCCGCGGCGCCCACGCTGCGCAGCCGGGCGGGGAAGGCCTCGCCGGTGTAGACCCAGATGAGCGAGCCGATGCCGAAGTAGAAGCCGACGTAGAAGACGCTCAGCCCGGCGACGGCGAGGTAGCCGGTCGCCGTCGTCTGGTCGGGCCGGGCGAAGACCAGGGCCATCGTCAGATGGCCGACGACCATGGCGGTCGTGCCGATCATGAGGGGGCGGCGGCGTCCCCAGCGGTCCACGACGAGCATCGACAGGACGACGCCCAGCGCGGCCACGGCCTGGACCAGGGCGGAGACGAGGATCGAGTCGGACTCGCCGCTGATGCCCGCCGTCCTGAAGATGGTGGGGCTGTAGAACAGCACCGTGTTGTTGCCGGTGATCTGGACGAAGAAGCCGAAGGCGATGACGAAGAACGTGGCGCGGGCGTAGCGCCTGGTGAACATCTCCCGGAACCGGCCCTGTTCGCCCCCGGCCAGGTCCGCCTCGATGGCGTCGAGCCGGGGACGGGGGTCGGCCCGCGGGTCGACGCGGCGCAGGGTGGCCAGCGCGTCCTCGCGGCGGCCCTTCATGGCGTACCAGCGCGGGCTGTCGGGGAAGCGGAGCAGCGGGAGGCAGACGGCGAGGGCCGGGAGCGCGGACAGCCCGAGAATGACCTCCCAGGAGCGGGTGCCGGCCAGCAGCCAGGCGGTGAGCATCGACAGTACGACGCCCGCGCTGACGAAGAACTGGTAGGCGGTGCCGAGCTTGCCGCGGTCCCGGTCGGTCGCGAACTCCGAGATGAAGACGGGGACGACGACCGTGGAGAGCCCGATGGTCACGCCGAGGAGGAGCCGGACGCCGGTCAGCCACCACACGCCCCAGGGGACGGCGCTGAGCGCCGCGAAGAGGGCGAAACCCGCGGAGAGGATGAGCATGGTCGTCCGGCGGCCCAGCTCGTTCGCCATCCGCGGGCCGATCGCGGCACCGATGATGCTGCCGAAGACCACGATGGAGGTGATGACCGAGATCCACAGCGTGCTCAGGTGATAGTCGTCCTCCAGGAAGAGGAGGGCGCCGCTGATGGAGCCGCTGTCGTACCCGTAGATGAGCCCGATGACCGCGGCGACGAGGGTGACCTTCGCGCCCAGCGGGCGGGTGGGCGGATCGGCGGACCCGGCGTCCGTACGGGAGCGGCCCGGCGGCGGCTGGAGCTCGGTCATCGTGCTCTCCTCAGCGGAAGTCTGCGGTACGGAAGTCTGCGGTACGGATGCCTGCGGTACGGGCGGGGACGGTGACCGTGGCGCCGGTCTCCAGGGAGCGGTGGACGGCGAGGACCACGTCGGTGACCACGGCGCCCGTGTCGAGGCCGGGGCCGACGGGTTCGCCGTTCTCCAGGCGGGTGACGAAGTCCTGGACCATCCAGGTGGGCGGGCCCTGGAGCCGTCCGTCGATCTCGCCGCCGAGCAGCCCCGGCCAGCGGAAGCCGTCGGGGCCCGCGTGCCGGACGCTCTGGTCCTGGAGGTCGACGTAGACGGCGGAGGTCTCGCCGACGGCCTGGAACTGGAAGTCGACGACGGAGGGCATGGTCTCCGGCAGCACCCAGGTCGAGGTGAGGCTGGCGGTGGTGCCGTCGTCGAAGGTCAGCAGGGCGTGGACGACGTCCCAGGTGTCCACGCCGAGGGCGGCGAGCCGTCCGCGTGAGCCGCGGGCGTCTACGGAGGTCACGGTGCGGCCGTTCACCCACAGCGCGGCGTCCACGGTGTGGCTCATCAGGAACCAGGCGGGGGAGGAGCGGGCGGCCCAGCCGATCATCCGCGTCGGTACGTGAGTGGTGTTGCTGAGCAGGATGTTCTGGGTGAGGACGCGGCCCAGTTCGCCCGCCGCGGCCAGGTCGTGGATGCGGCGGACGGCCGGGTTCCAGCGGTTCTCGAAGCCGACCATGCACTGCACGCCCGCTTCCCCGACGGCGGCGCGGATGGCCTCGGTGTCCTCGGCGGTCGTCGCCAGCGGCTTCTCCACCAGCAGATGGAGCCCGGCGCGGGCGGCGTCGACGGCCGCGTCCCGGTGGGCGAAGTCGGGGGTGGCGACGATGACGGCGTCCAGGTCCTCGTCGGCGAGCATCGCGCGGTGGTCGGTGTAGGGGGTGAGGCCGAAGTCGGCGGCGACCTTGTGGGCCGCGGGCTCGGAGATGTCGCAGACGGCGCGGACGTCGGCGCCGGGAAAGCCGCGCAGGGAGTGCGCGTACATGCCGCCGCGTATGCCGCCGCCGATGATGCCGATCTTCTGCATGGTGATGACCTCGCTGAGGGGTGTCGCTGTCGAAGTATGTTCACGATCCGTACTAACCAGAGTTACGTCAAGGGGTGAGGTGCGGAGTTTCCTCGGATGCCCCGCCGAGGTAAGTTCGGCACAGGGAGTTACTGACGAGATGGGGGCGAGGGCGAGGATGGGGAAGACGAAGGCGGCGGCGAGCATGGGCGAGGCGGGCTGGTCGCACGCCCGGATCCTCCAGGCCCTCTACGATCTGGGCCCGCTCTCCCGTGCCGACCTCGCCCGCGTCACCGGAGCCTCGCGCAGCACCCTGACCGCCCTCGTGCAGCAGCTCATGGACCAGGGGCTGCTGGCGGAGCAGGAGTCCCGGCCCAGCAGCCCGTCGGGCGGCAAGCCCTCCCGCCCGCTCTGGATCTCCCCGCAGGCCCCTCCGGTGGCCGTGGCCCACCTCCTGCCGGGGCGTCTGGAATGCGCCCTGGTCAGTGCGGGCGGACAGCTGCTGGCCAGGGTCCAGCGGGAGTTCACCCCGGGCAGCGGCGACGGCGAGGCCGCGACCGCCGCACTGCTCGACGGGCTCCGCGACATCCTCGCCCGTACGGCGACACCGCCCCTGGGCATCGGCGTCGCCGTCGGCGGCATGGTCGACACGGACACCGGCACCGTCATCAGCGTCGCCCTGGCTCCCGAGCTCGACGGGCTGCCCCTGGCCGCCATCCTGCGCGCCGAACTCGGCGCCGGACTCGGCACCGGACTCGGCACCGAGCTCGTCTGCGTGGACATGCACCCGCGCGCCCAGGCGCTCGGCGACCGCTGGTTCGGGCAGGGCCGGGGACGCAGCCGCTTCGCGTCCCTCTACACGGGCGAGGCGCTCGGCGTCGGCCTCGTCCTCAACGGCGAGGTCCACCGCGGCCCCGCGGGAACGGGCGGCGAGATCGGCCACAGCATCGTCCAGCTCGACGGCCGCGCCTGCCACTGCGGGCAGCGCGGCTGCTGGGAGACCGTCGCCGGGCACGACTGGCTCCGCGCCGAGGCCACCCGGCTCCGCCTCCCGGGCGCCGCGACCCTCACCGCCGGGCCCCTGACCCGGCTGGCGGCGGCCGAAGTGCCGCACGCCGCCGAGCTGGTGGAGCGGTGGGCGGCCAACCTCTCAGCGGGCCTGGTCAACCTCCACCAGATCTTCGCGCCCGGCCTCTTCATCCTGCACGGCGACGTCGCCGCCGGGGGCGAGCAGCTCCGTGGCCGTATCGAGCACCACCTGCACGCCCGTATCCCGTCCCACCCGGCGGGCCCGCCCCAGGTCGCCCTGACGGCGCTCGACGACGACGCCACCCTCCTCGGCGCGGCCGGGCTCGTGCTCTCCGAGCAGCTCCGCGCGATGAAGGGCACGGCCCGCTGACCGTGCCCTTCATGGCGGTGCTGCGGAGCTGTCAGCGGGACTTCGAGGCGCCGGCGCCCTTGGCGAGGTCCAGGACGCGGATGTTGTCGTGCTCGACGGTCCGGGTCGGGACGTTGCCGTTGTCGATGGTCTGGTCGGGCCGGTAGAGGCCCCACTTGAGGTAGCCGAAGGTGGTGGGGTTCTCCGGGTGGAAGGTCTTCACGTCCTTGTACGTCTTGCGCAGGGTGAAGCCGGACTCGCCGGGGAGCTTGCTGGAGACCTTGTAGTAGCCCGTCTTGTCGTCGGTCCAGCGGACGTCGACGCGGAAGGTCATCCACTTGTTGATGTACGGCTTGAAGTCGTCGACGACGGTGGTCTGGAGGTTCAGCAACGGCGACCGGAACTCGACGCTGTTGCGCTGGGCCATGAGATAGAAGGACGGCCTGTTTCCGCCCGCGTGCTTGCCCTGGAAGATGATGTCCCCGTTCGTCGGGTCCCCGGGCTTGTAGGTCTTCCAGTCCTTGAGGAGGACGTCGAACTCGTAACGGTGTTCGTCGCCCACCTCGATACGGCCCTCGGGGAGCTTGTCGGTGGCGCTCTCGCTGCGCGGGGCGCCGTTGGAGACGTAGTCGGGGTCGTCGAGCGTGACCTTGTGGGTGACGGCGTGGTCGTCTCCGGAACGCACGACCTCGGAGGCGTCCTTGGCCTTGGCGTGCGTCGTGGTCAGGTTCGGTATGCCGGAGTTGAGGCTGCCGTCCTTGTAGTTCACGTCGAGCTGCGGCGACCGGGCGTCGTGCTCCTCGTCGGCCTGGGCGCCGGTGAGGACCGCGGCGGTCAGTGCCCCGCCGAGACCGAGGCCGACCGCGGCGCGTACTGCTGTCTTGTTCATCTCGATGCGTCTTTCTGTGTGGGGGGATGTGGGGGGGGTGGGGGAGCGGGGCTAGTCGTCGATGCGGACGAGGTTGTCGCCGCGGAGGGTGTAGATCCGGCCGCGCGGGTCGGCGGCGAGGTGCGGTCCGCTGTACCACCTGCCGTTGATCTCGGGGACGACGGTGCGTACGGCGAACGTCTTCGGGTCGAAGCGGAAGAGCGTGGTGTCGGAGACGGCGTGCACGACGCCGCGGGCGGTGGTCATGGCCGCGAACCCGGGGCAGAGTTCGCCCAGGTCCGCGGTGTGGACGAGGCCGCGCTCGCGGACGTCGAGGACGAAGAAGCCGCCCTTCCTGGTCAGTCCGTACAGGTGCGGGCCCCGGACGGCGAGTGCCGCGACGCCCGTGGGGAAGGGGAGGTCCTTGCGCCACAGCTCCTCACCGGCGACGGGGTCGTAGGCGACGACCGTGCCGCGGGGGCCGTCGGTGTAGGGGTTGTCGCCGCCGAGGTAGGCGGTGCCGCGCCGGGTGGCGACCGCGCGGACCAGCTGCCACTCGTCGACCGGGTTGACGCGGATCCGCGACTTCCCGGTGCCGGGCGCGTACGTCCACAGTGAGCCGCCGCCCTCGGTGTCGGACTGCACTCCGGCCAGCAGCAGCCGGTTGACCGGGTCGAAGCAGACGTCAAGCGGCCGGTTCTGCTCGTGGGGGAAGTGCGCGGCCTGGCGGGGCGGACGGCCGTCGCGGGGGTCGTACGTCCAGATGCCCAGCGAGTTGTACTGGCCGGTGTGGAGGACTCCGTCGACGATCTCGGCGTCCTTGGCCTCGCCGGGGATCCGGAGGTTGACGACTGCCCCGGAGGCGCCCTTGTCCTTGCGCAGGTCGTGGCGGGCGAGGGCGCCGGTGCCCCCGACGTACGCGTACCGGCCGTCCGTGGCGATCCCCATGCACGACTGCGGGCCCTCGGGCGCACCGGCGGGGCCGAGTTCGGTGATGTCGCAGCTCCGGTCGGAGAGGTCGATCTCGGCGACGAAGCCGAACGCCGAGACGGCGACCAGCTTGCCGTCGCGGTGGTCCAGCCCCCAGACCTCGCCCAGCTCGGGGCCGTCGAACTCGACGCGCGAGACGGTCCTGTCCTTCTTCGAGAAGGCGGACACCCCGGCGTCGTCGGTGAAGTAGACCGCGTCGTCGTCGGAGGTGAGCGTCTTGGCCATCGCGCCGTTCGTACGGACGACCGTGTACGAGGACGGGTCGGTCAGGTCCATCACGGCCAGGTGCGCGGACCCGGTCGACCCCGAGGTGCCGATGACGAGCTTGCCGTCGAGGACGGCGAGTTCGCGCAGGCTGGGGTCCTTCGCCAGCTCGGGCGGCAGCACGGAGCCGAACTCGCGCGTGCGCCGGTCGTAGGCGAACAGCGAGGCCTTGCCCGCGCCGCCCCCGCCGGTCAGGACGCTGCCCGCGCCGAAGTAGACGGTCGTGTCGGTGGCGGCCACGGCCCGGGCGAGGGTGGCCTTCGGGTCGGGGACGCCGAGGCCGGTCACCTTCCCGCTGGCCGGGTCGTACTCCCACAGCTGCGAGGCCTTGCCCGGGGTGCCGCCGACGGCGAAGACCGTGCCGTCGGGGGCGACGGTCAGCTCCCGTACGTCGCGCTCGCCCGTACGTCCCAGGGCTTCGGCCTTCTTGGCCGGGGCGCGCGGGTCCCAGCGGTAGAGGTTGGGCTCGCCGTCGGACTTGGACAGGACACCGGCGTAGACGTAACGGCCCCCGGGGTCCGCCGCGAGGGCCTGCACGCTGTGGCCGGAGGCGAGTTCGGTGCGGGAGGTCACCTTGCGGGTGGGGAGGTGGAAGCCGATCAGCCGGGCGGGGTCGAGATTGCGCGAGCCGATGCAGACGGTGTCACCGACCAGCACGCCGCTCATGAGCGCGAACTGGACGATGCCGGGGCCCAGGTCGGTGATCCTCGTCCGGCCCGGTGCCGCCCAGGTGGAAGTGGGGGACAGCGCGGAGGCGGAGGCGGCCAGCCCCAGTGCGCCGGTCGTCTGGAGCAGACGGCGTCTGCTGATGAAGGGGGTTTGCTGCTGCATCTGGCACATCATTCGACAGCAACGAAAACCGCGTCAATGCTTGAGCTTTCGAAATCTTGTAAGTGAAAGAAAGTGAAAGGTACTTCCGGGTGTCCGGTTGTCCGGGTGTGGACCCCGCCCGTGTCAGCCGTGCCCGCACGACGCCCGTACGCGTAGCTCGGGGCGGAGCAGCAGCTCGGCCAGCGGCGGAGCGGGGTCGGCGAGCCTGCGCCGCATCAGCTCCACGGCCCACGCGCCCACGGCCCGCTTCGGCGGGGCGACGGCGGTCAGGGGGACGTCGTTGAGCTCGGCGACCTCGTCGTCGTACGTGACGACCGCCAGGTCCTGCGGCACCCGCAGTCCGCGCGTCTGCAGCAGGCCGACCAGCGTGACGGCGTCGAGGTCGTTGTGCACCAGCGCCGCACTGACCTTCCCCGCCAGCGCCTCCTGGACGAACTCCTCGAACCTCCCCACGGCCGCGTCCGGTTCGGCGGCCGTACGGATGTGGTGCTCGGGACCACGGGGCAGGCCCAGACTCCGTACGGCCGCGGCGTAACCCTCGCTGATCAGCGGGGTGTTGGGGCTTTCCACGCGGGCGACCAGGGCGATCCGCTCGTGCCCGAGCCCGGCGAGGTGGCGGACCGCCAGGCCCGCGCCGTACGCGTGATCGGACGCGACCTGCTCCACCCGGCCCGCGCCCGGCCCGACGCGCCGCTCCATCAGCACCGTCGGCATCTCCAGGCCGCTCAGCCACCGTTCGGTCCCGTCCACGGGGCCGAGTCCCGCGCGCGGCATCAGCAGCAGGCCGTCGACTCCGGCCGCCGCGAGGCGGCGCACCTGCTCCTGGTTCGCCGTCAGCGTCTCGCCGGAGACGGCCAGCACGACGCGGAACCCATGGGTCCGCGCGGCGTCCTGCACGCCGCGGATGACCTCGGGGTAGTAGTAGTCACCCGGCGGGACGACCAGGCCGAGCGTGTGCCGCGGGTGCGCCTGTGCCTGCGCCGCCGCCTCCGCTTGTGGCTGCTGCCGCGCGGCGGCGTCCCCCGTGTCCGTGGCGGCGGACCGCTCCGTGGCCAGCGGCATCACGCCGCCGTGCACGCGCGCGACCAGCCCCCGCGCGGCGAGATCGCGCACGTCCTGCCGCAGTGTGACGGCGGAGACGCCCATCTCCGCCGCCAGTTCCTTCACCTTGACGGCCCCCCGCTGCTCCACCGCCCGCAGGATCGCCTCGCGCCGCTCCTCGACCAGCACCCCGCACCCCTCTCCCACTCGAAAGTCGAAAGATATCAACGGATTCGACGGGGCGAACGGTGCAGTTGATGCCGTGGGACGTCACAGAGGTTCGACGGAGACGTCCGGGGTTGTCCACAGGGGTATCCGCCTCGGGCGCGTATCCGTACGGTCGTTCTGAACGGGACACCAACGGGGGCAAACGGGGGTCAGCGGTGCACGGAGTGGTGATGGATGACAAGGCGGCCCAGGTGATGGCCGGGCTGCCCGACGAGGTGGCGCGGGAAGAGATAGCCGCCCTGCTCGCGGACGTACGGGCCCGGCCGCGCGCCCACCCGGACGTCCGGGAGATCGTGGGCGCCGAGGTCCGGGAGGCGTTCTCCGCCTTCTGCTGGGTGCAGTACGCGGTGCGGGACGGGGCCGTCGCGATCCGCGACATCGGCTGGACGGGCTGAGACCCGCCCCGGCGGCGGCCCCTCGCGGGTCGCGGAACGCGGGTCGCGGGACGCGGGTCAGGTGAGCCGTCGCCGGAAGAAGTCGGCGGCCTCGCCGCCGACCCGGAAGCGGACGGCAGGATCGGCGGGCTCCGCCGCGAAGAAGTCGTCGTGGCGAACCCCGGGTCCGGCCGAGTGGCCGCTCGCGCCGGGGATGTGCTCCAGGTAGGGCCGGGTGTCGGTCTCGTACGGGTTGACCGTGTCGGCCCCGCCCCACCGGATCTCCACCGGCACCTGAACGCTGGCCAGGCTCTCCGGCGTCACGAGGCCGCCAGAGCCGGGGGCCACTTGGAAGACGGCTCGCACCCGGCGGTCGGAGAGGTCGGCCCCGGCGCCGTCCACCGCGTGCCGCGAGGCCTCGTCCTGCGGGTATTTCGCGCGCAGCGCCTCCAGCACGCCCGGGAACTCAGGCGTCTCCGGCAGGGGAACCGCCCCCGTGAACACGGCCCACAGCGCCTCCGGGGAGACGCGGGCCCCGGCCAGCGCCGCCGCCGTATAGGCCCCGAGGGAGAACCCCGCGGCGCCGACCGGACCCAGCGGCCCCTCCTGGGCGAGGGCGTCGAGGGCGAAGGAGACGTCCCGGGGCCGTTCCCAGACGTGGAGGAAGCCCTCCGGTTCGTAGCCGTCGACGAAGTTGTTGCCGTGGTGGTCCAGGGCGGCCACCCGGAAGCCCGCCTCCCTCAGCGGGCGTACCAGCCAGTCCATGTCGCTGCCCGAACCTCCGGTGCCGTGCGACACGGCGATCAGCGGGGCGGGGGCGGGGGTGGCGACGGGAGTGCGCGGCTCCCACAGATAGAGACGGACGGGACGAGGGCGCTCCGGCTCCCGGAGATCACGGCGCGACTCGTCGTACAGGACACGGATCCGTGGCTGTTCCTGACCAGCGGTCGTCATGGCGACAGCGTAGGGAACGCCTGGCCGGGTGCGGCAGGCCCGGTTGACCTTGACACGGTGACAAGGTCTTCACTGCTTGCCCAGGAGGTGGTCCTGGTGACGGTCACGGGGCAGGAGGCGGAGCGCGCGCTGCGGGGACTGGGGGACGGGCGGGCGTCCGTGCGGTTGCGGGCGGCGATGGCGGTCGGGTCCGCGCCCGATCCGCGCTATGTCGAGGCGCTGGTCGAGCGGTGTGCGAGCGAGCCCGAGTTCTTCGTGCGGGACATGCTGACCTGGGCGCTCACCCGGCACCCGGTGTCCCTGACGCTTCCCGCGCTGCTGCGCGAGGTCCGTGCGGAGCGGGCGCAGGCGCGGAGCCAGGCGCTGCACACGCTCTCCAAGATCGGGGACCGGCGGGCGTGGCCCGCGCTCACCCGCGAGCTGCTCCGGGACCCCGAGGACGAGGTGGCCAGGAGCGCGTGGCGGGCCGCGGTCCTGCTCGTACCGGAGGGCGAGGAGCCCGCGCTCGCCACGGTGCTGGCGACGCAGCTCGGGCGGGGCGGCCGGGAGACGCAGCTCAGCCTCAGCAGGGCCCTGGTCGCGCTGGGCGCGGCGGCCGAGCCCGTGCTGCGCGCCGCGGGGCGGGGCGCGGGGCAGGACGCGGGGGACCCGGGCGTACGGGCGCACGCGCTCGCCACGGAGCGGCTGCTGCGGGACCCTGACGCCGGATTCGAGTTCGCGATCGAGGAGGCGAAGCGCGTCGTGGCTCTCGGCGGGGCGGCGCCGGAGGGATGATGGAGCGTGTTGATCGGTGAGGTGGCGCGACGGTCCGGTGTCAGTGCGCGGATGCTCCGGCACTACGAGTCGTTCGGACTGGTGAGCCCCTCGGGGCGGACGGGCTCCGGCTATCGGGAGTACGCGCCGGGGGACATCCAGCGGATCTTCCACATCGAGAGCCTCCGTACGCTGGGGCTCTCGCTGCGCGAGATCCAGCGCGCGCTCGACGACCCCGGCTTCACGCCCTCGGCGCTCGTCGACGACCTCATCCGGCAGACGCGCGAACGTATCGCGGCCGAGACCGAGCTGCTCACGCGGCTGCGCCGGATCGACGCCGCGGACCCCACCGGCTGGCAGGAGGTCCTCCAGGCCGTCGCGCTGCTCCAGGCGCTGGAGTCGAAGAGCGCCGGTACGCGCCAGCGCGCGGCGCTCTCCTCGGCAGACGCGGACCCGGTGCCGGTGGAGGCCCTGGTCGAGGCGGTGCTGAGCGAGTCCGAGCCGAACGTCGCAGGGGCCCTGCGCTGGGCGCTCGCACGCGCGGGCGACGGCGTTCCGGCGCTGCTCGCCGAGGGCCTGGACTCGCCGGTCGCGGCGGTGCGCGAACGAGCCGTCCAGACCCTCGCCGAGATCCCGGAGGAGCCCGGCGCCGCCGTACGGCTGCGGGACGCCCTCGCGCACCCTGACCCCGTGGTGCGCGGCCACGCGGCGCTGGCCCTCGGGGCGCGTGGCGAGGCCGGAGCGGTCCCGACACTGGTCGACATGGTCGTGGCGGGCCGGAACGACACCGACGCCGCCGACGTGCTGAGCGTGCTGGCGGGCGACGCCGCGACGGCGGACCGTATCGCGGGCCTGCTCGCCGACCGTCTCGCCCTCGACGGCACGGAGGCACCCGCGCGCGGACGGCTGACCCAGGCGCTCGCGGGCATCCCGGGGGCGCGCGCTTCCCGCGCGCTCGTGGAGCTGTCGCACGACGGGGACCGTGCCGTCGCGCTGACGGCGACGTACCTGCTGCGGCTGCGCGACAGCGGCACAGAGGGGCAGTGACGGTCCGGCGGTGATCCGGCGGTGATCCGGCGGGCTCAGGTCAGGCCCGCCCGTCCCGCCCGTCCTGCCCGTGCGCGGACGCCGTCGAGCACCGTGTCGAGCATGCGGTCGAACTCCTCCCGCGAGCCGAAGTCGTCCAGCCGGTGGGCGAGTACGGAGAGCGTCGGGTGCGCGTCCGCGTCGATCGCGGGCACGGCGCCGGGCCCGGTCTCTCCGCCGCTGGTGCGCGCCAGCAGGTGCCCGTTGAGGAAGCTGATCAGCACCATCGGCGTGTCCACGACCAGCTCGTCGGGGAGCCCCGTGTCGCGCATCGCGGTGAGCAGCCGTTCGAGGGCGGCGAGGATCGCCGGGGAGGTCGCCGAGACGGCCGCGGGGGACGTCTGCGCGTGCGTGAGCAGGAGCGGGAAGATCTGCGGGTGGCGCAGGGCCATGTCCCGGTAGCTGTACGCGAGTCGGCGGGCGACCGCCTCCCAGTCCTCCGACGCCCCCTCGTCGCCGCCGCCCCCGTCGTCCGCGACGTCGACCTCGGCGAGCACCGCCTCGCAGACGGCGTCCAGCAGCGCAGCCTTGCCCTTGATGTGGTGGTAGATCGACATCGGGTCGACCCCGAGCTCGTCCGCCAGCCGCCGTACGCCGAAGCGCTCCGGCCCTTCACGGTCGACGAGGGCGACCGCCGCCGCCGCGATCCGCGTGCGGTCGAGTCCCGCCGAGGTCCCTCGTGCGCGTCGTGCCACGTGCGCGTCCTTCCCGTTTCCCGCTTGCCAAACCTACGACGTAGAACTTACCGTGCAAGCGAAACCTACGCCGTAGATTTCATTGAGGGGCGATGGGCAACCAGGAAAGGGGGGCGCGGTGAAGGAGCTGATACGGCCGCATCTGCCGGGGTTCGCGGTCGTGGTGGTCCTCCAGGTGACCGGCGCGCTCGCGGGGCTGGCGCCGCTGCTCGCGGTCGTCGAGCTGGGCCGTACGCTGCTGGCGCCCGGACCGGCCGACCGCGGGCACGTCTGGACGGTCGTCGCGCTGGGCGCGGCCGGTCTGTTCGTACGGCTGGTGTGCACGGCCGCTTCGTCGGGGGTGGCGCATCTGCTCGACGGCCGTGTGCAGCTGGCGCTGCGGCGGCGGCTGGCCGCGCAGCTGGGGCGGGTGCCGCTCGGCTGGCTGGCCGGGCGCCGGAGCGGCGAGCTGAACAAGGTGGTGGGCGAGGACGTCGGCGCCGTGCACCCGTTCCTCGCGCACGCTCCGGGCGAGCTGGTCTCCGCGTTCGTGGTGCCGCTGGTCTCGCTCGTCTATCTGTTCACCGTCGACTGGCGGATGACGCTGATCACGCTGATCCCGGTGGTGCTCGCGCTCGCGCTCGTGCCGCTGATGATGGCCTCGGCCCGGCAGCGCGAGCAGCGGGAGTTCGACGCGGCCATGGGGCGGATCGCCGACTCGGCGGTCGAGTTCGTGCGGGGCATCGCGGTGGTCAAGGCGTTCGGCGAGGGAGAGCGTGCCCACCGCGCCTTCCTCACGGCCGCGGACCGGTTCGCCGAGGTCTTCGGCCGGTGGGTGCGCGGCATCTCCGGCATCGCCGCGGGCATGCAGCTCGCGCTCTCGCCGCCGTTCGTGCTGCTGGTGGTGGTGACCGGCGGCGCCGCCCTCATCACCGGCGGCTCACTCGCCCCGGCCGACCTGCTGCCCTTCCTGCTGCTCGGGCTCGGGCTGACCGCCCCCGTCGCGGCCCTCGGCCACGGCTTCGACGATCTGCAGGCGGCCTGGCGGGCGCTCGGCCGGATCCGCGAGGTCCTCGCGGTGCCGCCGCTGCCCGAGCCCGCGCGCCCCGTCACGCCCAGCGGGCACCGGGTGGAGCTGCGCGGTGTCCGGTACGGGTACGAGCCGGGCCGCGAGGTCCTGCGGGGCGTCGATCTCGCCCTGGAACCGGGCACGTTCACCGCGCTCGTCGGCCCCTCCGGCGGCGGGAAGTCCACGCTGGTCCAGCTGCTGCCGCGGTTCTTCGACCCCACCGAGGGCACGGTCACCCTCGGCGGCGTGGACCTGCGCGAGCTGAGCGGCCGGGAGCTGTACCGGAAGGTGGCCTTCGTCTTCCAGGACGTACGGCTGCTGCGCGCCTCGGTCACCGACAACATCGCGCTGGCCGTCCCCGACGCGGGCCCGGGGGAGGTGGAGCGGGCCGCGCGGCAGGCGGGCGTCCACGAGCGGATCCTCGAACTGCCGCGCGGCTACGCCACCGTGCTCGGCGAGGAAGCCACCCTTTCGGGCGGTGAGGCCCAGCGTCTCGCGCTGGCCCGCGCGCTGCTCACCGAGGCGCCGGTGCTGGTGCTGGACGAGGCGACCGCGTTCGCCGACCCGCGCACCGAACGCGCCGTGCGCGAGGCCCTGGCCGCGCTGCGCGGCAGGCGCACGCTCCTGGTCATCGCCCACCGGCTGGAGACCGTCGCCGACGCCGACACCGTCCTCGTCCTGGAGGACGGCACGGTCACCGAACGGGGCCGCCCCGCGGAACTCCTCGCCCGCGAGGGCCGGTTCGCCGAGCTCTGGCGCGGCCACCGGTCGGCGGCGGTGACCGCCGGGACGGCCGAACCGGGGGCCGTGCCCCACCACGTACCGCACCACGCACAGCGAGGAGGCGAGCCGCGATGATCCGCACGCTGCTGCGCGTACTGGGCGAGGAGTACACCCGCCCCGTGCGCCGCACCGTGGCCCTGATGTCCGCCGCCGCCCTCGCCGAGGGCCTGACCTGCGCGCTGCTCGTGCCCGTGCTGCGGGCGCTGTTCGGGCCCGAGCCCGCGGACGTATGGCCGTGGCTCTGCGCGTTCGCCGCCGCCGTCGCCGGGTGCGCGGTGCTGCGCTACGTCGCCGACCTGTCCGGCTTCCGGGTGGGCACCACGATGCTGCGCGGCATGTACCACCGGCTCGGTGGTCATCTGGCCCGGCTGCCCCTCGGCTGGTACGGCGCGGACCGCGTCGGCCAGGTCTCCGTGCTGGCCAGCCGGGGTGTGCTGCGGGCGATGAGCGTGCTCGCGCACGTGCTGGGCCCGTTCCTCGCCGCCTGTGTCACCCCGCTCACCGTCGTCGCCGTGATGCTCGCCTTCAACTGGCAGATGGGGCTCGCCGCGCTGGCCGCCGTACCGCTGGTGGCCGTGGTCCAGGCGCGCTCCGGGCGTGCGACGGCCGACGCCGACGCGCGGCGTGCGGCGCACGAGCAGCAGGCGACCGCGCGCGTCCTCGAATACCTCCAGGCCCAGCCCGTGCTGCGCGCCGGAGGCCGAACCGACGAACGCTTCGAACTCCTGGACGCCGCCCTCCGCGACATCCAGCACACCAACCGCCGCCTCGCGCGCGCCACGCTGCCCGGCGTGCTGGGCCTGACCCTCACCGTGCAGGCGGTCTTCACCGCGCTGCTCGCCCTGGGCGCCTACCTCGCACTCGGCGGCAGCCTCGGTACCGCGGACGTACTGGCCCTGCTGGTGCTGGCCGCGCGCTGCGCCGATCCGCTGCTGTCGCTGGCCGAGATCGGCGGCCAGCTGCGCGCCGTCCGCGCCGAGCTGACCCGGCTCGACGCCGTGCTGCGCACCGAGCCGCTCCCCGAGCCCGCCGAACCGGTCCGGCCGACGGGCCACGCCCTGGAGTTCGACGCCGTCACCTTCCGGCACGGCGGCCGTACGGTGCTCGACGGCGTCTCCCTGACCGTTCCCGAGGGGCGGCGGCTCGCGGTCGTCGGCCCGTCGGGCGCGGGCAAGACCACCCTGCTCCAGCTCC
Organism: Streptomyces sp. NPDC048172; assembly: GCF_043202595.1. Classification (NCBI taxonomy): domain Bacteria; kingdom Bacillati; phylum Actinomycetota; class Actinomycetes; order Kitasatosporales; family Streptomycetaceae; genus Streptomyces; species Streptomyces sp. NPDC048172. The sequence continues at coordinate 558,474 of NZ_JBIDAT010000005.1, read as the reverse complement.
TCGCGCGCTTCTACGACGCGGACGCGGGCGCCGTCCGGGTCGGCGGCGCGGACGTCCGTACGATCGCGACGGAGGAGCTGATGGCGCGGATCGCCCTCGTCTTCCAGGACGTCCACCTCTTCGACGGCACCATCGAGGAGAACGTACGCCTGGGCCGCCCCGGCGCCACCGCGGCGCAGCTGCGGGAGGCGGCCGCCGCCGCCCGGCTCGACGAGGTCGTCGACCGCCTCCCGGACGGCTGGGCCACGCACGTCGGCGAGGGCGGCGCCCGGCTCTCGGGCGGCGAGCGTCAGCGCGTCTCCATCGCCCGCGCGCTCCTCAAGGACGCGCCGGTCGTGCTGCTCGACGAGGTCACGTCAGCGCTCGACCCGGTCAACGAGGCGGCCGTCCACGAGGGCATCGAGCGCCTGATGGCGGGCCGCACCGTGGTGATGGCCGCCCACCGCCTCCGCACGGTGCGGCACGCCGACACCCTCGTCTTCCTGGACGGCGGCCGGACGGCGGAGCACGGCACCCACGACGAACTCCTCGGCCGCGACGGCCGCTACGCCGAGTTCTGGCGCCTCTCCCAGGCGGAACCGAGCGCTCACGGTTGAGCTACGGCGGCACCTGCAGCGGCGGTGGCGGTGGCGGCCAGCACCTCCCGTGTGGCGTCCGGCTGGTCGCCCGTCGGGACCGCGATGAGGTCGGTCGTCCCCGCGTCCCCGTAGCGCGCGAGCTGGCGCAGGACCTCGGACTCGGAGCCGACGACGGCCGTCTCCGCGACGTTCGTCAGCCCGTCGCGCTCCAGCAGCGCGCGGTACGCGGGCATCGAGCCGGCGCCTCCGAAGACCTCCGCGAGGTCGTCGCGTACGCGGTCGGGCTCGGCGGTGACCGCGACGAGGGCCATGACCACGACCCGGGGCGAGGTCCCCGGCGGGGCACCCGCCTCGACACCCGGCACCAGGTGCCGGGCGACCAGCCCCGGCCGCGCCCAGGTCACCACGGTGCCGTCCGCCAGCTCGCCCGCGAGCCGCAGCATCCTCGGGCCGAGCGCGGAGAGCAGGACGCCGGGCGGCGGGGGAGCGGCCTCGGGAACGTCGAGCCGCGTCACCGCCGTCAGCCGCTCGCCCCGGTGCTCGACGGCCTCGCCGCGCAGCAGGGGCCGCAGGATCTCCAGGTACTCGCGGGTGTGGGCCACCGGCGCGTCGTACGGGATGCCCCACTGGCCCTCGACGATGCCCGGATGGCTGGGGCCGATGCCGAGGGTGAGCCGTCCGTCCGTGAGCGCGTGCACGGTGAGGGCCGAAGCGGCGAGGTTCACCGGGTGCCGCGCGTACGTCGGCACGATCGCCGTCCCCAGCTCGGCCCCCGCCGGGCCCGCCGCGCCGACCGCCGCCAGCACGCTCAGCGGATCGTGGCCCGTGGGCCCCTGGTTGACCCAGGCGTGCGCGAAGCCGCCCTCGACGGTACGGCGTACGGACGCGGCCGCCTCCGGGGCGCTCAGGCCCGTGTCCATGGTGTGGATTCCCAGTCGCATGGTGACGAGTCAAGCCCGGGAATGCCGCGCGAACCAGACGCGTTCGCCCTGCGCAGTCATCACATCCCGTGATGACTGAGAGATCCGCAGGACGGACAAGGGGGGGCGGTCGCCCGTGGAGCTGCGCGCGCTGCGCTATTTCGTCGTCGTCGCCGAGGAGTTGCACTTCGGGCGGGCCGCCGAGCGGCTGCACATCGTGCAGCCCGCCGTCAGCCAGCGCATCGCGCGGCTCGAACGGGAGCTGGGCGTCGGCCTGTTCGACCGCTCGACCCGCCACGTACGGCTGACCACCGCCGGACGCCGGCTCCTCCCGCACGCCCGCGACACCCTCGCCGCCGCCGAGCGCGTCCGCGCCACGGCGGGCGAACTGGCCTCGGGGGAGTGCGGCGTGATGCGCCTCGGCACGGGTTCCGGTTTCGGCGACCGCCTGGCGCGCGGCGTCCGCACGCTGCGCCGCGCCCACCCCGGCGTCGAGCCGGTCCTCATCGACCGCCCCGTGGCCGGGCGCCTCGACGGCGTACGCCGTGGGGAGCTGGACTTCGCGCTGATCCGCGGGGTGGGGGAGGGCACGCCCGAGGCGCGCGGACTGCGCGTGCTGCCGCTGTGGACCGAGCCGCTGCACGCGGTGCTGCCCGCCGGGCACGTGCTGGCGGCCGAGCCCGCGCTGCCGCTCGCCCGGCTCGCCGCGCTGCCGTTCCGCTTCCCCTCGCGGGAGGAGGACGCGCCGCTGCACGGCATCATCGTGCAGGCGTTCCGCGAGGCGGGCGTCCACCCGACGCTCGGCCGCCCCGCCGGAACGGTCCGGGACACCCTCGTGGAGATCGGCACCAGCGCGGACACCTGGACCCTCGCCACCCCGCCCATGCTCGCCTCGGCCCCACCACCGTCCCCGGCCCAGGTCGTCAGCGTCCCCCTGGACCCGCCCCTCCATATCCCGGCCGGTCTGATCGCCCCCGCGCACTTCTCCGAGGAGTGCGCCCGCACAGCCGCCGACGCCTTCTCCCCCTCCGCCTCCACCTCTCCTTCCCCCTCCACCTCTCCTTCCCCCTCCACGCCATGAGCGCCGAACTGTCGGATCGCCTCGCCCGGGTGGTCGACGCGCTGCCGCTGCGCCCGGGCACGCGCGTCCTGGAGATCGGCGGCGCGCCCGGCGCCGCGGCACGGGAGGTCGCCCGGCGCGTGGCTCCCACCGGGCATGTGCTCGTCCTGGACCGGTCACCGGCCGGGATCGAGCGGACCCGGCTCGGCTGCGCGGCCGAGATCGCCTCGGGGCTGCTCTCCACCCTGTGCGCCCCGGTCGAGTCCTTCACGCTGCCGCCCGAAACCCCGGTCTTCGACCTGGCGTTCGCGTGCCGGGTCGGAGCCCTCGACGGCCGTCACCCCCGGCTCCACGGGCCCGCTCTCGCCCGTATCCGCGCGGCCCTCGCGCCGCACGGGACGCTGTACGTCGACACGGGGGATCCCCTGACCCGTGTCGGCCTCGGCTGAGAATTCCCGTACTCCGAGGGAACGTTTCGCGCGGACGCCTCCTCCACTGGGCGACGGATTCCACCGCTGCCTGCTCCGGGAGACCCCATGCCGTACGGACCCGACAACCCCGCCCTCACCCGGGGCGCCGCGCTCATCGCCTCCGTGCTCACCGCCGACGCCCTGCTCCACCTGTACTGGACGACGGGCGCCACCTGGCCCGCCGCCGACGACAGGAGCCTGTCCCTGGCGGTCCTCGGCACGGACGTACCGTTCACGCCGCCGGTCCTGCTGCCCCTCGTCGCCCTGCTCCTCACCGGCGCGGCCCTCGTCCTCGCCCACTCCCGCCGCCCTCGCCACCCGCTCCTCCGCCTCGGCACCCTGGCCGTGGCCGCGGGGCTCTCGCTGCGCGGACTGGCCGGGGTCTACTGGCTGTTCGCCAAGGAGACCGGCACCGCGTTCTACTGGCTCAACCTCGCGCTGTACACCCCGCTGTGCGCCGTGCTGGCCGTCGCAGCGCTGCGCGTGGCGCGGTGGAAGGATGCGGTCCGTGCCCGATGAGCGAACCGTCCGGCTCGTACGAGCCGCGCAGCGTGGCGACACCCTCGCCATGGCCGAACTCCTCGACCTCCTCGCCCCGTACGTGGGCCGCGTCTGCGGGCCCATCGCCCTGGACCAGGGCGCGGACGCGGCGCAGGAGGCGCTGGTCGCGGTCTTCAGGTCGCTGCGCACCCTCAAGGACCCGGCGGCGCTGCACGGCTGGGTCCGCGCCATCGCCGTACGGGAGGCGGTCCGCACCGCGCACCGCGCCGCCCGCGCCGTACCGGCCGATCTCAGCGCGCTGCCCGCCCGCGGCGACCCCCAGCTCTCCGCCGACATCAGGGACGTGCTGGACCGGCTCTCCCCCGAGCACCGCGCGGTGCTGATGCTGCGTGACGTGGAGGGCCTGGACGAGCGCACCGCCGCGGCGCTGCTCGGTGTCCGCACCGGCACCGTCAAATCGCGGCTGCACCGGGCCCGCGACATCTTCCGGAAGGCGTGGACGTCATGAACGAGCCCTGGACGAACCAGCCTTGGACGAACGAGCCTTGGCCCACCACCGAAGTCGACCCCGTGCGCCGCCTGCGCGCCCTGGCCGCGGGCGTCCGCGGCGCCCATGTGACCGAGGCGTACGTCGACGCGCCGTTCGCACGTGTCTGGGACCTGCTGGGCGACCTGGAGGACGCCTTCGGGCACGTCGTGACCGACATGGAGCGCCTGCGCGTCGTCCACCGCGCGGGCGAGCGCGTGGAGGCGGTGGCGCGCAGCAGGTACGGGATGCGGGCCCGGCTGCGCGGGACGCACCGTCCCGGCTGGTGCTGGCTGCAGAGCCGGTTCCTGCTGGTCGGCGTGGCCGCGACGCCCGAAGGCCCGGGCACGCGGGTGGCGTTCACCGGCGGCGTACGGCTGCCCGCCCGCGCCGCGCTGATCCCCCTGGGCGTACGCCGCGAGGGCCGCCGCAACGTCCAGCGCCTGACGGCCCTGCTGTGACCCCGCCTCGGCACGGCGAGCCCGTCTCGGCCGGGTGCACCGGGCACACCGGGTACTCCCGCTCGTCACCACGCCCGTCGCCAGTACTGCACGCGGAAGAACTCGTCCACGTCGCGCAAGTCCTCCTCGTGCCCCTGGTGAGCGCGTTCGACGGGGTCCTGTCCCCTGCGCAGGGGGACGGGCGCGGTCTCCGGGGAGACGCAGAAGGCCATGCGCAGCCGGTAGGTGCCGGGTCCTGGCAGGGTGAACACGTCCTCGTCGATGCCCGCCGCGATGACCTCGACACCGAGGACGCCACTGGGCATCACCACCTCGGCCTCCTCCACCCGGGACCAGGCACCTTCCTGTTCCCGCGGCGGCTCCCCGTCCCAGCTCTCCAGCCGGAGCCGGATGAAGGCCACGTTGGAGACCAGGTCGGGGTAGACCATCCCGGTGTCGGTGCGCAGCCACGCGCCGCCCTCCGGGGGGTCCACGTGGTACGTGTCGGCGGCGCACTCCATGTCGATGAGGCCGAACGTGCCGTAATCGACCGTGACTTCCCGCGTGGTGGCATCCAGCATCCCCATGGCGCTGAACGGTAGCCGCTCCGCGAAACCGGGCACGCCGCTCGCCTCACCAGTGGGAGAGGAGCGGCGTGTCCGGGCCGTGCCGCCGCCAGGACTCGGTGAGGCGTACGAGGCGGGCGGGGGCGGCGATGCCGCGTACGGTCGCGATCCTGCCGCCGCCGAGGTCGAACGTCACGGCGCCGGAGACGCGGTCGCCGACCACGAAGAGGAGTGCGGGGGCGCCGTTGACGCGCGCGTGGTGGACGGAGGGCGTGCCGCCGACGAGCCGCCGCTTCGCGGCCGCCGGCTTGAAGCCCGCCCGTGCGACGGCGGCGATGCGCTGCGGAGTGTCGTACCGCAGCAGCGTCCTGGTCAGCCCGGCGCCGTCGGAGATCGCCGTCGCGTCGTCGGTGAGCAGCGCCACCAGCTCTTCGGTACGTCCCGAGACCGCGGCGGCGAAGAACTCCTCGACGATCCTGCGCGCGGAGTCCGGGTCGGCCGCGCCGCCACGGTGGCGCGCGGCGGCGATGCGGCGCCGGGCCCGGTGGAGGTGCTGCTGGCTCGCGGACTCGCTGATGCCGAGGATCCCGGCGATCTCGGCGTGGCTGTCGCAGAACGCCTCGCGCAGGACGTAGACGGCCCGTTCGACGGGGGACAGGCGCTCCATGAGCGTCAGCACGGCCAGGGAGACCGCTTCGCGCTGCTCGGCGGTGTCGGCCGGGCCGAGCATCGGATCGCCGTCGAGGAGCGGTTCGGGCAGCCAGGCGCCCGCGGTCCGTTCGCGGCGGGTCCGTGCCGAGCGGAGCCGGTCGAGGCACAGATTGGTGACGACCTTGGTCAGCCACGCCTCCGGCACCTCGATCCGCTGCCGGTCGGCGGCCTGCCAGCGCAGGAACGCGTCCTGCACGGCGTCTTCGGCGTCCGTGGCGGAGCCCAGCAGCCGGTAGGCCAGCGAGGCCAGCCGGTTCCGGCTGGCCTCGAACCGGCTGCTGTCGAAGCGGTCGGTGGCGGTGCCGTCCACGTTCCTCACCTTAGACGGCGGCCGTTTCGGGCGCGGCGGTCAGCCGGTGCCTGCGCCGGGGCAGGCCGAGGGTCGGGTACGAGACGCCCCACAGCGCGCCCCGCTGGACGCCCGCCTTGATCCGCAGGGCCTTCCGGCCGCCCATGAACGTCGGCTTCGGCTGCCCCTCACCGTCGATCAGCTGCAGGATCCCGTCCCGCCGCCCGAGGCTGACGGCGCTGTACCGGTGGACGAGCTTGACGTTCGCGATCTTGCGGCCGGTACGGCGTCCGACGATCGCCTCGATGGCCTGCCGGCCGGTGTACCCGGCCGAGCCGCAGTTCATCGGCAGCGGGAGGCCGTTCTCGCCGAGGGTGTGGACGCTGTCGCCGATGGCGTAGACGTCCGGGTGCGAGACCGACCGCATGGTCCGGTCCACGACGATCCGGCCGTTCCCGGTGACCTCCAGCCCCCCGGCGGCGGCGAGGGGATCGACGGCGAACCCGGCCGTCCACACGGTCGCGTCGGACGCCAGGGAGCTGCCGTCGGCGCACCGGACCCGCGAGGCGCCGACGGCTTCGACGCGGGTGTGCTCCAGGACGGTCACGCCGAGGCGCTCGCAGGCCCGGCGCAGATGGCCCCGGGCCCCGGCGGAGAGCCGGGCGCCCAGCTCGCCGCGGGCGAGCAGCGTGACCGAGAGCCCGGGCCGGGCCTCGGCGACCTCGGTGGCGGTCTCGATGCCGGTCAGCCCGTCGCCGACGACGACCACCCGCCCGCCGTCGCCCTGATCCCGCAGCACTTCCAGCTCGTCCAGGCGTTCGCGCAGCCGTAGCGCCGAGGTCCTGGTGGCGACGTCGAAGGCGTGCTCGGCCACGCCGGGGACGGCGTGGTCGTCGCCGTGGCTGCCGAGCGCGTACACCAGCGTGTCGTAGCCGAGTTCACCGCCGCCGTCCGCGTCGGCCACGGCGACGGACCCGCGCCCGGGGTCGACGGCGGTGACCCGGGCCACGCGCAGCCGGATCCCCGTGCCCGCGAAGACGTCGGCGAGCGGTGGAGCCTCGATGTCCCGGCCCGCCGCCAACTGGTTCAGCCGCTGCCGCTGGACGAAGTCCGGCACGGCGTTGACCACGGTGATCCCGACGTCCGCCGGGGAGAGCCGCCGGGCCAGGTTCCCGGCCACGTACGCCCCGGCGTAACCGGCGCCGAGGACAACGATGCGGTGCTTCATGTGCTGCTCCTGTCGGTTCGCTTCGCCGTGTCCCGCTCTTCGTGGGGTGAGCGGGACAGGGCCCCGATTCCTGACAGGAGTTGTGTGTGGCGTGGGTCACGCCGAGGTCTACCGGAAGAGGGTGCCGGTCTTGTCGCCGATGGCCTGCTTGCGGTCGAAGTAGTCGTTGATGACGACGCGGCAGACCTCGGTCCAGAGCCCGGCCATCACGATCTTCGTCCGTCCGGTGGCGCGGACGGCGGCGCGGAAGTCGGCGTCCTCCCATCGGCGGGGCCGGTGCTCCATACGGTCTGCGGTCTGCGCCCATCGACACTCTCTGCCCTAAACGTCCATACGTTCGCCGAGTTGCGCGATTCGGCGCAATCAGCCGCACCGATTCCCCTCCGTCCCGCTTCACGTGGCCGCGGGGGTGTCGAGGTCGCGTGCGCGGTGGTGGCCCAGGCTCCGGTTCAGCCGTCCCGTTGCCCGCGTGACCGCCGTACGGGGCAGGAGTCGCGCGGCCCAGGTGGTCGCGCGCATGCTCGCGCGCCCGGGGTAGGAGTTGACGGCGCCCTTGGCGTAGGCGTCGAGGGTCCGGGCCGCGACGCGTTCGGGCCGGTCGGTGAACCTGGGGTCCATCGTGGCGGTGGTGCCGTCGAAGAAACCCGTGGCGGTGGCGCCGGGGTGGGCCGCCATGACCCGCACCCCGCTCCCGCGCAACTCCTCGGCCAGGGCCTCGGTGAGCGACAGGACGAACGCCTTCGTCGCGGCGTAGCTCGCCTGGTACGGCATGGGCTGGAACGCCGCCGTGGACGCGACGTTGACGATGCCGCCGCTCCCGCGCGCGGCCATACGGGCGCCGAGCGCGTGGGTCAGGCGCATCAGCGCGACGACGTTCAGCTCGACCGAGGTGACGTGCCGCTCGGACGTGGAGTCCAGGAACGGGCCCACGGTTCCGGCACCCGCGTTGTTGACCAGGAGGTCGACGGTACGGCCGCGCCGGTCCAGCTCCGCGACGAGGCGGGGCACCCCGTCGTCGGCGGCGAGGTCGAGCGCCACCGTCTCGACCTCCACCGTCCCGGCCTCCGCCCTGGCCCCGTGCTCCTCGCGGATCCCGTCGGCAACCCCGCGCAGCGCCTCGCCGGAGCGGGCCACGAGGACCAGGTGGGCGCCGCGCCGGGCCAGTTCGCGGGCGTACGCCGCACCGAGGCCCTTCGAGGCGCCGGTGACGAGGGCGGTGGTGCCGGAGTAGACGCTCATGCGCGTGTCCCTTCCCAAAGTGCTTCGTGTCTCGAAGTACAGGCACCGTACCGTAACAGCTTCGATGCTCGAAGTACGGTGCTAACCTTCCGGCATGACCAATCAGCCGCTGGAAGCGGTGGTGCGCGCCAACCACGAGCTGTTCATGCGCACCGCCGACCGCCTTGCCCGGCCGCTTGAGGAACTGGGGCTCACCCATGCGACGGCGCAGGCGCTGTGGGCGATCGAGCCGGACGGGCCCGCGCCGTCCATGAAGGTGCTCGCGGGGCGGCTGTTCTGCAACGCGCCCAACCTCAACTTCGTCGTCAACCAGCTCATCGACCGCGGGCTGGTCGAACGCGGCACGGACCCCGCCGACCGGCGCGTCCGGGTGGCCGTGCTGACCGCACAGGGCCGGGAGGTCCGCGAACGCGTCGTACGGCTGACGCTCGCCCAGACGCCCTTCGCCGACTGCGACCCGGAGGACCTGGACCGGCTGGCCGAGATCCTGCGGCGGGTGCTCGACGGGGCGGAGTGACGGCCGCTCACCGTGCGGTATATCGTTAATCGATATGCTCGTGCGTCACGGCAGGCAGGGGGAGCCCATGGGTACGAAGTCCTGGTGGAGCCGGACGGACAGCAGGCTGCTGGAGGCGGCCCTCGGCCTGGCCGCCGTGCTGGTCGGCGTCTTCGGGGTGCTGCTCCCCGGGCTCGGGGTGGCCGGGCTCATGGATCCGCTGGACACCCGCGAGGTCGAGACCGAGGCGGCCGCCCGGGTGCCGGACGCCGTGGCCGACGCGGTGACGGGTCAGGGCGTGACCCTCACCGGCACGCACGGGGCCGACCTCGTCCTCGCGGGCCCCACCCTGAGCCAGCGGCTGCTGCTCGCCCTGCCGGAGATCGCCACCAGCCTGCTGCTGCTCCTCGTCCTGGCCCTCCTGCTCCGGATCGCCAGAACCCTGCGCGACGGCGACGTCTTCGTGCCGGAGAACGCGCGGCGCCTGAGCGTCATCGGGCTCACGGTGCTGGCCCAGTCCGTCCTCGCCCCGCTGCTGACGGCGTGCACGACGCAGCTGCTGGTGAGCGGCACTCCCATGGACGGCGAGATCCCCTTCTCGGCCACCTTCACGGGCGCGTACGTCCTGCTGGCCTTCCTCGTCCTCGCCCTGGGAGAAGTCTTCCGCCGCGGAACGCGGCTGCGCGCCGACACCGCGGGGCTGGTCTGATGCCGCCGGAAGAGGAGCACCGGGTCCAGGTCCACCTGGACCGGCTGCTCGCCGAGCGCGGTATGACCCTGTCCGAACTGGCGGCCAGGGTCGGGGTGACGGTGGTCAACCTCTCGATCCTCAAGAACGACCGGGCGAAGGCGATCCGCTTCTCCACTCTCACCGCGATCTGCCGCGAACTGGACTGCCAGCCCGGCGACCTGCTCAGCGTCCGCTAGAAGCCGCCTGGGCCGTGTCCGGCGGATCGTGGTTGCCCTCTACCGTGGCAACTGGGCGGGGGCTGCCCCGCCTGTCCTCCCCCAAGCTCTTCGAGCAGGGAGGTGCCCCCAAGGCTGCGGGTTGTGGGTGGTTGCGCGCGCAGTTCCCCGCGCCCCTGGCGGGGCGCTCCGGGGAGCGCCCTCGACCTCTAGGGGCGCGGGGAACTGCGCGACAAGCCACGACGACAGTCGCAGCCTGCAACGCACAGTAAGGGGCAGCCCCTGCCCAGCCCAGAGACGAGGGCAACCATGATCCGCCGGACACGGCCAGCCGCCCTCGTCCGGTGCGGGAGCACCCAGGCGCCGCCGAGCGTGCCCGGACGGGGGTCGAATTCGACTACGCTCTTGCCCGGTTCAGGCGACGGGCATCGCGCGAGACCGGCGTTGCCGCCAGCGGAGGAGAGGTCCGTGTCGGGTGCCGGAGACGGAGGGCTGCGGATCACGCAGGTCGGCGGCAGGTGGCGGGTGACCCGGGCATGGCCGCCCTGGCTGCGCCCGTATCTGCACAGCTACGTCGGCTACTGGGAGACCGGCAGCCCGGTGCCGTACGAGGCCCGCGTCGTCCCGACCGGGCGGGCCGTGGTGGTGATCAACCTGCGGGAGCCCTTCACGCAGGTGCGCAGGCTGCGCGGGGAGAGCGGGAAGGGCGGCGTGGTCGGTTCGCTGATCGGCGGGCTGGAGGACGGGCCGCGGGTGCTGGCCCATCCCGGTGGCCAGGAGGCGATCCGCCTGGAGTTGACTCCCGTCGGCGCGTACCGGCTGTTCGGCGTGCCGATGCGGGAGTTGGCCAACCGGGTGGTGGAACTCGACGACGTGCTCGGCCCCGGAGCCCGCCTGCTGGTGGAGCGCCTGGCGGGCACCGGCGACTGGTCCGCCCGGTTCGATCTGCTGGACCGCGCCCTGCTGTCCCGCCTGGAGCGGGGCCCCGATCCCGCGCCCGAGGTCAGCCACGCCTGGCGGCTGCTCGCCGGCACGGGCGGGACGGTGCCGGTCGCCCGGATCGCCACCGAGGTCGGCTGGAGCCAGGGCTATCTGGTGCGGCGGTTCACCCAGCAGATCGGTCTCGCGCCGAAGGCCGCGGCCCGCGTGCTGCGCTTTCACCGCGCGATGGGGCTCCTCACCGTCGGGGAGGCGCACCCCGCCACGGTCGCGGAGGCCTGCGGGTTCTACGACCAGTCCCACCTCAACCGCGAGTTCCGGGCGCTGGCCGGGACCACGCCGGGGCAGGTGACGGCTGCCCGCTTCGCGGAGGGGGCGCTCGCCCGGTGAGCCTCGGATGCGGTGCCTCGACCGGTGAACCTCGGCTGCTGAATGGCGCGCTCCGGAAGGTCAGATTTTTCCAATACGGGCTGCCCGCGCCTCGTTAAGGTTCCTCGCAGTGATCCCTCAGGGCCCGCGGACCGGTCGTATGGCCGGGCTACTTCGGGGGAGTCGGCCGGTCTCCGGTCGTCGGAGGCCGCAGTGGGACACCGGGGGAGGGTCCCGGGCGCCGGTGCAGTGCACGGTTGCCCGGGACCGAGCACCTGGTCGAGCCGGTCTCGTTCTCCCGTTTCCTTTGCGGCATGTTGCCCGATCGCATCCGATTCTCAGGGGAGTTCTGCCATGTCGTACCCGAATCCCGGTCCCGGACAGCCGACGCGTCGGCGGGGGCGCTGGGAGCGGTACAAGGTGACGCGCCCGTTCTCCCCGCAGGACCTGGCCGGGCTGTGGGGGTCGATCGTGGGCGTCGTGGCGCTCGCGGCGTTCCTGGGGTGGGCGCTCGACATGAAGGGCGGCGTGGTGATCGTCGCCGCGATCCCGTTCATCTCGTCCTGGTTCGACTCCAAGCGGATCCTGTTCCAGTTCGACGCCTCCGGCGTACGGGTCGAGAACGTGATGCTGCCCTGGACGGACGTCCGCCAGTTCGTGGTGGCCACGCCCCCCGGCGACGCGCACGCGCTGATCGGGGTGCGGCAGCCCCAGGGCGCCCAGCTGCCCGAGGGTACGCGGCTCCCGGCGCCCAGCCCGGCGATGCCGACGCCGCTCTACGTGGCCGTGCAGCGGCAGAAGTTCGACCTGGACAAGATGGTCTCGAAGGCGCGCAAGTACGCCCCGCCCCACGTTCAGGTCATGGTCGCCGAGCCCACGGGGGAGCGGGTCGCCTCCTAGCCCAGGGGCGCGACGGCTGCGGCCGGCCGGTGGTGAGTACTGTGCGCGGATGGGATGTTGGACCGCCTTCCTCGTCCGCCTGGAGGACGGCTCCTCGTGGGAGCTGGACGAGAAGTACGGCCGGTGGCACCTCACGGGGGCCGACGACCGCGCCGGTCTCGTGGAGCGGGTCCTGACCGACGGCAGGCCGGTCGACGGGGCCCCGAAGACGGCGCGGTCCTGTCAGGGCCTCGCCGTGGACCTGGCCACGCGCCGGTACCGGTTCTACAGCTGTGCGTTGAACGTGCCGCGCGCGGGCGTCAGCCACCGCGAGAGCATGGCCCTGCACCTGGCGGCGGAGCCGGGCTGGGAGGACTGGGACGTCGCCTACGCCTGGGGTGGGGACGAGGAACTGTGCCGTCTGATCGTCCCCGGACTCCCGCCCCGACCGGCAGAGGCAGGGGAAGGGGCAGAGGCGGAGGCTGCCGCCCAGGTCCCGGCCGTAGAGGTGAATCTGGCCTCACGCGAGTACTGGTTCGTCGACTGGACCCCTGACGATCGCCGGATCACGGTCCGTCACGACGAGCTGATCGCCGACCTCTTCGCGCACGCGACCTGCCTCATCAGCGTCGTCGCCGCCGACGCGACCCTCACGCACTGGCAACTGGTCAACTCGGTCGTCCCCCTGCTGGCACACCAAGGAGAGGCCCTTCCCCGCACGCTGGCCGCCAGCGCGCCCTTTCCCCTGGCCGCCGAGGACGCGGTGACCGACGGCGCGGTCATCGACCTGCGCGAGCGCCGCCTGCGCTACTGGACCACCGACCCCGTCCCGCCGGGGCTCGTCGCGCGCGTGGGGGCGGTCTGGCCGGGCTGGCAGGTCGAACGGCTGGCCTGGGGTCACCTCGGGCACCTCGCCGCCATCGGAGAGCACCAGGACCGGCAACAGCACCAGGACCAGCACCAGGACTCCGACGGTCTGAGCATGACCGACGCCGAACTGCGTGAGGCCTGCTGGGACGAGGAGCTGATCGCCCTCAGGAACCGCGCCCGTGACACCCTCCCCACCGAGCCGCGCCGGCTGCTCCCGCCGAGGGTGCGTGTGATCGACCGGCACTGAGGGCCGCTCCCCGAGTCCGGCCGGTCAGTCGGGCTGCTTCTCCATGTGTGCGAGAACGCGGCCCGAGATACGGGCGAGCGCGTCGAGGTCTTCCGTGGTGAGGGCGTCGATGAAGAGCCGGCGGACGTGCTCGACGTGCGTGGGTGCGGCTTCCCCGATCGCCCGGCAACCGGCCTCGGTGGCGACGATGAAGGCTCCGCGCCCGTCGTCGGGGCAGTCCTCCTTGGCCACCAGCCCGCGCTTCGTCATCCGCCTGACCTGGTGGGACATGCGGCTCTTCTCCCACTCCACCAGCTTCGCCAGGTCCATGAAGCGCATCCGCCCGCCGCCCGATTCGGTGAGCTTGGCCAGCACGATGTAGTCGGAAGCGGACATCCCGGAGTCGGTCTGGACCCGGCGGGAGAGCCGTCCGATGAGCTTCTCCTGCATGTGGATGAAGCTGTCCCAGGCGGCCTTCTCCTCCGATGTAAGCCAGCGAGGCGTTGCGTTCATGCAGGGAGCGTAACCGCGTGCCCTCCCCGGCAACTAGTTGACGCGTCAATCACTTCGGCCTAGTTTAGTTGTTGCGTCAACCAAATGCCGCGCGGCTCCAGAAGGGGAACCCCATGAGCACCGAGACGTCGGCAGCGCGACTGGGCCCGCGAGACGCAGCTCCTCGCCGAGCGTGCCGGAACCGGCGCCTGACATGAATCGAATTGAATGGGACGACGTGGGAAAAGGCGTGAGAAACGGCATGGGAAACGGCGTGGGTAAAGGCCCACGCGGAAGGCGTACGGAGGACACATGTCAGTAGAAGTGAGCGACGTTCCCGAGGCCAATCGGTACGAGGCCCGGGTCGACGGGGAGTCCGGGATCGCGGGCTTCGCGGATTACATCCGTACGGCGGATCTCGTCGCGTTCGTGCACACCGAGGTCTCGCCGGAGTACGAGGGCAGAGGGGTCGGGTCGGCGCTGGCCCGCACCGCGCTCGACGAGGCGCGCGCCGCGCACCTGCGGGTGCTGGCCACCTGCCCGTTCTTCGCGGGGTGGATCGCCCGGCACCCCGACTACCAGGACCTGCTGTACCAGTCCCGCAGTGAAGTCAGCGACTGAACAGGACAGGCTTCCGGTGGAATGAGGAGAAATGCGGTCAGTCATTCCCGACTATCTGGTCGAGGCACTCCGAGATGTGGAGCCGGACGGGTCCGGAGAGCAGGCGGGGTACATCCCCGAGCTCGCGGCGGCGGATCCCGAACGTCTCGGCGCGGTATTCGCCACCGTTCAAGGTGAGGTCTACGGGGCCGGTGACATCGACACCGAGTTCACGATCCAGTCGATCTCCAAACCGTTCACCTATGCGCTCGCGTTGACCGACCGGGGATTCGACCCCGTGCTCGCCAAGGTCGGTGTCGAGCCCTCGGGGGAGGCGTTCAACCAGATCTCCCTCGAAGGCGACACCGGGCGTCCCCTCAACCCCATGATCAACGCCGGTGCGATCACCGCTCACTCGCTGGCCGGCCCGGAGGGCCTGAGTCCGGCGGAGCGCGTGGAGCGCGTGATCCACGGACTCTCGGCCTTCGCCGGTCGTCGGCTGCGGACGGACGAGGCGGTGTGCGTGTCGGAGATGGAGCACGCGCACCGCAATCTCGCCATCGCCCACATGCTCCGCAGCCACGACGTCCTCACCGAGGACCCGAGGACCGTCGTCGAGGGCTACACGCGCCAGTGCTCCGTGCTCGTCACCGCGCGGGACCTGGCCATGATGGCCGCGACGTTGGCCAACCGCGGGGTGAACCCTCTCTCGGGTGAGCAGGTGGTCCCCGGACCGGTGGTACGTCAGGTGCTCAGCGTCATGTTCACCTGCGGGATGTACGACGCGGCCGGTGACTGGGCGACCCAGGTCGGCATCCCGGCGAAGAGCGGCGTGGCCGGGGGCCTGATCGGCGCGCTCCCCGGCCAGATCGGCATCGCCACGTTCTCGCCACGGCTGGATCCGCATGGGAACAGCGTTCGAGGGGTGTCCCTGTTTGAACGCTTCTCGTCCGACATGGGCATGCACCTGATGGGGGTCCCGGCCGCCGCGCGTGCGGTCGTGCGCGCGAACCACGTCCTCGGCAGCGGACCGGACGCGCTGCGGGTCCTGCAACTGCAGGGCGGGATCGGCTTCGCCGGAGCCGAGAGGGTCGTACGGGAGGCCGTGAACTCCGCGCCCCCGGAGGTCAGGGTGGCCATGGACCTCACGATGGTCTACTCGATCGACGACGTGGCACGGCGCATGCTCCTGGAGGTCGCACGCCGTCTCACGCTCGACGGCCACGACGTCTACCTCGTCGACCCGGAATCGATCCTGCCCGATCCCGACCCCGGCGACGGAGGCCGGGTCACCGTCGTGGACATCGTGGAACAGGCGATGCCGTCGCCGCACACGGTGGAGACATCGCCCTTGAAACGGAACGTGCTGTGAGCAACCTGGAGACCCGCCCTCAACCGGCGGTCCTGGAGCCCGGGCAGCCCTGCACGGCGGTGGAGATCCTGACACAGCGCGAGGTGCCGCTCGGCGGCGTACGGGCGACGACCGTGCACCGGACCCTCCCGCAGCGGCGGAGGTCGCTGGTGGGGTCATGGTGCTTCCTCGACCATTTCGGTCCAGACGACGACTCTTTCGGTCCCGACGACGGTTCGGGGACCGAGGAGAGGCCGGGGAGTCCGGACACCGGTGGCATGCGGATGCCGCGGCATCCGCACACCGGGCTCGCGACGGTGTCCTGGCTGTTCGCCGGGCGCGTCGAGCATCTCGACTCCGGCGGCAACACGGCCTCGGTGGTGCCGGGAGAGCTCAACCTGATGCTCGCGGGCCGTGGCATCACCCATCAGGAGATCAGCGCTCCCGGGTCGGGCGCTCCGCACGGCGTGCAGCTCTGGTACGCGCTGCCGGAGGCGACACGGTTCGGCGAGAACGCGTTCGTCCATTACGCCCCGGAGCCGGTGACGCTTCCCGGCGGCACGGCGCGCGTGTTCATCGGTGAACTCCTCGGCTCGGTCTCCCCGGTGGACACGCGGACACCTGACCTGCTCGGCGCCGAACTCGTGCTCGAACCCGGCGCCTCGGCCCGGCTCTCCGTGCGCGCCGACTTCGAGCACGCCGTCCTCGCCGAGAAGGGCGCCGTCACGGTGAACTCGACCGCGCTCGACCACCGTTCGCTCGCCTACGTCCCTCCCGGATCCGAGACGCTGGTCATCACCGCGGGCGATACGGAAGCACGCGTCATCCTGCTGGGCGGCGTCCCGCTGGGGGAGCGGATCGTGATGTGGTGGAACTTCGTCGGACGGAGTCACGACGAGATGGTCGAGTACCGGCGCCGCTATCAGGCCGAGCTCGGTTTCGAGCCCGCCGATCCGGCCGACGCCGGCAAGCCCGCTCTGTTCGGCGCGTTCCCGCCGGGTCAGCTTCCGCCGCTGCCCGCACCGCAGTTGCCGAACGCGAGGATGAGTCCGCGCACGTAGCGGTCCGGCCGCCGCGTCCGGTAGTGGAGGGACGCGGCGGCCGGAGCCCCCTGCGGAGGGGGTGTCACTTGACGACGCGCAGGAGCTTGTTCGGCGTGCCCGCGCTCGGGTTCTTGATGGCGCCCTTGGTCGCGCCCTTGGTCAGGGCCGAGGCGACCTGCGCCGGGGTGGCCGACTTGTGCGCGGCGGTGTAGAGCGCGGCGGCGCCCGCGACGTGCGGCGAGGCCATCGAGGTACCGGACATGGTGGCGGTGCCGGTGTTGTTCTTGTGGCTCAGCGAGACGACGTCCACGCCGGGCCCGTAGAGGTCGACGATCTTGCCGAAGCTGGAGAAGTCGGCCTGCTTGTCGGCCTTGTCGCTGGCGGCGACGGTGATCGCCTCCTTGACGCGGGCCGGGCTCAGCTTCGAGGCGTCCTGGTACTCGTTGCCCGCCGCGACGGCGTAGGTCACGCCGGAGGCGATGGACTTCCTCAGGGCCGCGTCCATGACCGGGTCCTTCGAGGCGACGATGCTCATGTTGGCGACCGAGGGGCCCTTGTGGTTCTTGGTGACCCAGTCGATGCCCGCGACGATGGACTCGGTGGTGCCGGTGCCGCCGTCGTTGAGGACCTTGACCGCGACGACCTTGGCCTTCTTCGCGACGCCGTACTTGGCGCCCGCGACGGTGCCCGCGACGTGCGTGCCGTGGCCCATCTTGTCGTCGGCCTTCTTGCTGCCGTCGAGGGAGTTGAAGCCGTAGGAGGCCCGGCCGCCGAAGTCCTTGTGGCTGATGTGGACGCCGGTGTCCAGAACGTAGACGGTGGAACCCGCGCCCGCGCCGTCCGGGTACGTGTACTTCTTGTCGCCCGCCGTCTTGGCCTGGTCGATGCGGTCCAGGCCCCACGTCGGGTCGGCCTGGGTGCCCGCGATGGTGACGCGCTGGTTCTGGACGACCTTGTCGACCTTGTCGTCGGCGGCGAGACGACGGGCCTCCTCGCCGCTGAGCCCGTTCACGGAGAAGCCGTTGACGGCGGACCTGTAGGCCCGCCTGAGCTTGCCGCCGTACTCCTCGGCGAGGCCCTCGCCGTTCGCCTCGGCCTTGATGCCGGTGCCGTCCTTGAGCGTCACGACGTAGCTGCCCTTGACCGCGTCCTTCGCGTCGGCGCCGTAGACGGTGCCCTCGGCCGGAGCGGCGCTCGCGGGGAGCGTCAGCAAGGTCGCGCCGCCAGTGAGGGCGACGGCGGCGCCGACGGCCAGGGTTATTCGGCGCTTCTTGTTGCGGGACACGTGATTCGCCATGCTGCGGGAGCCTCCGAAGTGGTGGGTGAGGAGCGTGCGTGAAGGGTCCCGGCAGGGGTGGCGCGCGTGTACTTCTTCATGACGGTGTTCCCCCCCGGAACAGGTGGTGCGGGCGGTGCGCGTGGTCAGCACGCTCGCCTCTGTGTTCGGAACCATTCCTATCCCGGGGGTGGTTACGACCGGTTACGCGCGAGGTCCAGGTTCTGTCACGAGCCACCCGCTTCGGGGGACGCGTGCCGCGCTCCGACCGACCGCCCCGTATCGATCAGCAGTTGTGATCGATACGGGACGCACTCCTATCGGCTGTTCCTTGTCCGGGCCGGAGACGGCACCGAAGAATGGTGATCACGGCGGCGCGTCGATCGCGCCTGATCGTGCACGGGGGATGTGCCGTTTATCCGGGTGGACATTCGCGCGCCCAGAAGACGGCGCATGTGCCCCTGCGACCTTCTGAAGAGAAGAAAGGGGAACGAATCGTGCGAGCCGGAATGCGCATGACCGCGTCCGCAGTGGCCCTCTTGGCCGCCGGAACACTCGGTATGGCGAACGCTTCCACCGCCCAAGCCGACACGCGGGAGGCCCGAGTCACCTGGGTTTCCACCTTCCACCCCTCGGCATACGTGCATTACCAGCCGAACCAGGGGTCCGGGAGCCCGGGATTCCTGGCCGGTGAATCACCCGACATCCCGGCTAAGCAGTATCCGGCCTTGTGCTGGACAGAGGGGCAGTACGTCGAGGACGGGAATTTCGCGCACAACAAGTGGGTGCTGGTGGACACCTACGAGAACGACGACGGCAACAACGCGTGGGTATGGGGCGGGCTCCTCAAGGGCACGGAGACAGGAAACGTCACCAACCACTGCTGAGGGCGGCGGCCCTCAGCGGTACGCGCAAGTGCTCCGAAGCCCGGCAGGTGCGCATGCCTGCCGGGCTTCGGCCTGCAGCTCCGGCCCGACGGTCTGCGCCGATTCCGTGCTGCCGGAGCTCATCGAGTTCCTCTGTTCCTCACGAGCCGCCAGATTCCGACGGCCGGATAGGAGACCCCGGCACAGGCCGCACCCCACGCGACGTACCACAGGACTTCCAGCGAGCTCTGCTCGATCCTGTCGTGCAGCGCGGGCAGACTGGCGATCAGGAGTACGAGTGAGATCCCCAGCCGGATGTAGCTGTCACGATGAACCATCGTTCGCCTCTCCTCGCGGACCCGTAGGGTACTGGCGTGCGTGTGGGGAGTGAAGCGAGCCGGCTGGTGGTGATCCGGGGGAACTCCGCCTCGGGGAAGTCCGCGGTGGCGGCCGGGATCCGCGAGCGGTTCGGCCGGGGCGTGGCGCTGGTCGGCCAGGACAATCTGCGCCGGATCGTGCTGCGGGAGCACGACCGGCCCGGGGCTTCCACCATCGGGCTGATCTCCACGGTGGCGCGGTACGCCCTCGACGCCGGGTACCACGTGATCGTCGAGGGCATGCTCTACGCCGACCGCTACGGCGAGATGCTGGCGTGGCTGGTGGAGGAGCATCGCGGCCTCTCGCGCTGCTACTACCTCGACATCCCGCTCGCCGAGACCCTGGTGCGCCACGGGACGAAGCCGGATCCGGAGTACCTGGCACGGGTCACCGAGACGGAGCTGCGCGAGTGGTACCGCCCGCGCGATGTGCTTCCCGGAGAGCTGGAGACGGTCGTCGGCCCCGACAGCTCGCTCGGCGAGACCGTCGACCTCGTCATGCGTGAGACCGGACTTGCCGGACTCGCCGAACTGCCCGAGCCGGGCCTGTAGAAGGCTGGCGGACCGGCCGCCTCCGGCCGGGCGCGGGGTCAGGCGGCCCGTGCGACGAAGGCCGTGGCGAGGGCGCGGGCGTGGTCGTGAGCGGCCGTCATGGACGCCTCGTGCAGGGGGAGGAGCGAGGCGAGGGCCGGGGCGTGGGGGGCCATGGTCAGCTCGGGCGTCACGGTGGTGACGTCCAGGCCGAGGAGGTCCTCGTGGCCCAGAACGGTTTCCAGCGTGGGCACCAGGTAGTCCAGGCCCTCCCTGGGAGCGCCGGGGGCGTAGCTGCCGCCGCGGGCGGACACCAGCAGGGCGGGGCGGCCCGCGGCCGGGGAGGCGCCGTGGTGGGTGAACGTACGCTCCGTGACGAGGACTTGGTCCAGCCACGCCTTGAACGCCGAGGGCATGGACAGGTTGTACATCGGCACCGTGAACAGGTAAGCGCCGGCGCCGAGGAACTCCCCGATCAGCTCGTCCTGCAGCGCCTGGGCCTTGGCCTGCTCGGGGGAGTGCTGGGCCGGGTCGGTGTCGCGGGCGGTGATGCCCGCCGCCGTCAGGTGCGGCACCGGTGAGGCGGCGAGGTCGCGGTGGACGACCGGGCCCTGCCACTGGCCGCGGAAGGACCGGGCGACCTGACGGGAGACGGAGGCCTCGCCAAGGGAGGAGGAGTCGATGTGCAGCAGGTACGACATGGTGGTTGTTCCTTCCTGACCTCTAATTCCTACGAATTGTTCGTAGCGCCATGATGCGCCAGTATGGAAGCCGCTACAAAAGGCACATGGATGTGCGCGACGGAGGGGAATGGGCGCGATGCAGGACAGCACCGGTACGGAGATGGCCGCCGCGAGCGGGCCGTGCGCGAGCATCCCCGCCGAGGACATGGCCTTCGTCCGGCAGGTGCTGGACCGGGTCGGCGACAAGTGGAGCATGCTGATCATCGCCGTCCTGGAGAACGGCCCGCTGCGCTACACCGACCTGCAGCGCCGGATCCCCGGCATCTCGCAGCGCATGCTCACTCACACGCTGCGCCAGCTCGTCGAGGACGGCTTGATCACGCGTACCGCCTACGCCGAGGTTCCGCCGCGTGTGGAGTACGCGCTCGCCCCGCTCGGCCGCGGCCTGTACGAGATCGCCGTGCAGCTGATCGGCTGGGCCGCGGACCACCACGCGGAGATCCGCGCCCACCGCTCCGGGACCGGCGACGCCACCGGCTCACCCCGATCCTGAGCGGCATAGCGTTCTGCCATGACAGCTGACGACTCGTACACCGTGCACGTTGCCGCCTGCCCCGTCACTCCTTCATTGGCGGAGCAGCTCATCGGTCTGGCGGAACTTCCGTGGGACGACTGGGAGATCCCTGAGGCGGCGATGCGACGCCTGGGCTGGCGCGAGAACGAGGACCTGCCCCTGGAAGAGACTCTGGTCACGCCCGAAGGTCATCTGGCCGACATCGGGGACCATTTCGCCCTGTCGTTCGCGTACTTCTACCAGGTCGGCGGTGTGGACTGGGGCGAGGACTTCTGGGGCACGCTGCCCGGCTGGTCAAGCCGTGAGAATGCCGGACGGGACGTGTTCGATACGCAGGTCGACCAAGCCGTCGCTGTCTTCACCGAGCGCCTCGGCGCACCGGAGCGTGACATCAGCAGCGAAGGCGGCACCCCGGCGATGGGGCCCGGCAACTGGCGGCATGCCGCGTGGCGTTGTGGGAGCAACCTGCTGGTTGTCGGTCCGCGCCGCGAGGGGTTGTCGTACTCCCGTTTCGAGGAGGCCGTGGTGTGTGTCGGGGCCGTCGATCCGACGGCTGGGCTGCCTGCCCTTCATGAGTTCGTCGGCTGAGAGCGTTTCCTGGACGGCGACGGCGACGGCGACGGCGACGGGGACGGCGACGGCGACGGCGTGTTCGCGTGGCGGCCGATGAACTCGCGGATCTCCCGGGCGACGAGCTCGGGGGACTCGTACGGCGCGAGATGCCCCGCGTCCGAGAGGAAGACCAGGCGGCCCCCGGGCATCGCGCGGATGTCGGCGATCAACTTGTCCCGCGGGGCGATGGTGTCTCTGCCGCCGATGACGTAGCACGCCGGTACGGCGATCCCGGGCAGTTCCTCGAACATGCTCGTGCGGGCACCGCCACCGGGCCCGAGCCAGCCGCGCCAGAACCGCTCTGTGACAGCACCCGTCATCGTGCGTACGACATCGGTCGTCCTGCTCGGGTCCAGCGACATGGCCTCGACGGCCTCCGTAATGGCCTCGACGTCACGGAAGGACTCGTGGAACCCCTCGATGACGGGATCGCCCGCCTCGGTGCCGCCCGCGTTCCACGGCATGAGCGCCATGACCGCGAACACCTGGCCGGGCCGGTCGAGGGCGATCCGTACGCCGAGCGCGCCGCCGAAGGAGAGGCCGACGAGGGCGAAGCGTTCGAGGCCGAGCTCATCACAGGCGTCGAGGACCGTTCCGGCGATCCGGGCGAGGCTCGATCCGTCGGCGGGTGCGTCGAGGGAGCCCGCGTGGCCCGGCAGGTCCATGAGGACGAGGCGATGGCCGTCGAGCAGGGGTGCCACCTCGGACCAGCACGCGATCGAGCACCCGAGTCCGGGCAGCAGGACGATCGAGTGCGGCCCGCTTCCCCACTCCTCGTAGTGGATGCCGTTGTTCGTCTTCGGCATGAGACAGATCCCTCCGTGCGTCAGGCCGCTACACCAGCGACAGGGCCGGGCGAAGCGAGGCGAGCAGGCCCGCCACCTCCGAGGGCTCGGCAGCGGTGCCGAAGACGTAGAAGTCCGGGCGGACCAGCACGGCCACGACACCGGACTCCCTGAGCCAGCCGCTCAGCGCCTCGCCCTCTTCCCGGACCCCGCCAGGGATCCCCTCGGCGCCGACCACCACGGACCGCAGCCCGATCGCGCGCTCGAACTCGGAGACGGCCGCGGTCGTCTCCGCATCCGGTGCGACCAGGCTGAACAGGGTGAACCCGCGGCCGAGCACGTCGTCGGACCGCTCGCTCTTCCCGCCGCTCGCCGTCGTGCTCGTACGCAGAAACGGCTGCACGGCCAAGTGACCGGCCAGCGGCTGTCCGTCCTGGAAGCCCGCGCCGACTGGCGGCTCGAACGGCGGCGGCAGTTCGGTCGCCGACCGCATCTCCGCACGGCGTCGCGCCGCGCGGACGGGGTCGGTCTCGCAGACGACGGTCCCCACCCGCACCGACTCCTCGATGTAGTCGACGACCTGCGGCCTTCGCGAGCGCGTGTACAGGTCCAGCAGCTCCGGGTCCGCGGCGCCGGTCAGCACGAGGTCGAGCATCCAGGAGAGCGTCGCGGCGTCCCGGATGCCGGAGCTCATGCCCTGGCCGAGGAAGGGCGGCATGACGTGCGCGGCGTCACCGGCGAGCAGAACGGACCGGTCGCGGAACGTGTCGGCCACGAGGGACCGGAACTCGTAGACGGTCTGCCGGATCACCTCCCCGTCCCGCGGCCCGATCCACGGCCCGAGCAGCTCCCGGACGCGTTCCGGCTTCACCATCTCGGTGGGATCGTCGCCCTCGACGAGCATGAACTCCCAGCGGAAGTACCGCTGAGCCACCCGGCCCATGTGGTTCGGCCTCGCCGGGTCGAGCACCTGGCCGGTGTCCGGGATGTCCAGGGCCGGGGCGCCGGGCCGCGGGCGGACGTCGACGACCAGCCAGTCGCCCCGGAAACCGAGATCTTCCGTCGGAATGCCGCAGAGTGCGCGCACCGCGCTGTTGGCGCCGTCCGCCCCCACCACATGGCGCGCCGTGACGACGTCGCCGTCCGCCAACGTCGCCGCCACGTGGCCGGCCTCCTGGCGCAGGCCGACCAGCTCCGCGCCGAAACGCACGTCCACGGTCGGGGCTCCGCGGACTGCCGCGTCCAGGACGTCTTCGAGTTCCGGCTGAGAGAAGTGGTACGACGCGTCCCAGCCGGAGGGGGCGGCCCATTCTCTCGGCAGACGGGAAATCACGCCTCCGTCGGGATCGAGGAATTCATACACGCGGGCCGGTTCGGCAATGCGCCTCACCTCGTCGGCAATTCCCAAAGACTGGAAGACGCGCATGATTTCGTGATCGAAGTGCCCGGCTCGTGGCGTCTCGTAGCGCCCGACCCGCCGTTCGCACACCAACACGCGGTGCCCCGACGTACCCAGGAGAGCCGCCAGGGTCTGACCGACCGGGCCGTACCCGATGATGAGGACATCCGCATCCACTGTGTCTCAATCCTTCGCTTGCGCCGGAGTGTGTACGTGCCGGAAGGCCACTTCAGGTGGCGTCGATGTCCAGTACGACCCGGCCCCGGCCCCGGGCGCTGCCGTCCGCGTGGAGCATCCGCCAGGCGTCGGCGGCCTGTTCCAGGGGGAAGGAGCGGTTCACGGGGACGGACAGCTTCCCGGAGTCGGCGAGCGCGGCCACCTCCGTCAGCTCGTCGGCGTTCGCGCGTGCCCACACCAGGTGGCCGCCCTGTTCGGGCGCGGTGATGTCGGCCACGGAGGCGATCCGCGCGGGATCCTTCACGACCTTCCGCGAGGTGGCCACCGCATCCCCGCCGTAGAAGTCGAGCGCCGCGTCGACGCCCTCCGGGGCGAGCTCGCGCACCCGATCGGCGAGCCCGTCCCCGTAGGTGACCGGTGTGGCACCGAGTTCGCGCAGGTAGGCGTGGTTGCGCGCGCTGGCGGTGCCGATGACGCGCGCGCCCCGGAGGGCGGCGAGCTGCACGGCGAGAGAGCCGACGCCACCCGCGGCCCCGTGGATCAGCACGGTGTCGCCCGCGCCGATGCCGACGCGCTCGACGGCCTGGTGAGCCGTCAGCCCGTTCAGCGGCAGACAGGCCGAGCGCAGCCAGTCCCAGGACTCCGGCTTGCGTGCCAGCGTGCGGACCGGGGCTGAGACCAGTTCGGCGTAAGTGCCGTTCTGCGCCCAGTCCTTGAGGACGAAGCCGATCACCTCGTCGCCGATCTCGAACTCGGTGGCGCCGAAACCGCGGGCCTCGACGACGCCGGACATCTCGAAGCCGGGGATGAGGGGAAAGTGGGTCACCATGATGCCGTCGAGATTGCCGATGGCGATCTTCTCGTCGGCCGGGTTCACTCCGGCTGCCTTGACCCGGACCAGGAATTCCCCGGGCGCGACCTCCGGCGTCGGCTGTTCCGTGAGCTCCAGGGCGTCCGCGCCGCCGTAATTCCGGACTGCGATGGCTTTCATGGTCTCCTCGATTGCTCTCTGGCGGTTCGTGGGCGGTTCGTGGGCGGTTCGTGGGCTGTTCGGAATTCGGGGTGGGACTGGCCGGGTCACGCGCGGCCGAGCTGGGCACGGAACCAGTCGCAGACGAATTCCGTGCGCTCGGCCGAGTGGTTGTACAGGGTGTGGTCGCCGTCGTCCCAGACCCGCAGCGTGGGATGCGCCGACAGGTCGAGGAACGCCTTCTGCCGGTCGAGGCCGACCAGCGGGTCGTTGCCGCCGTGCAGCACGAGCAGCGCGGCGCTCGTACGATCGGCCGCCGGGTCGAGCCACAGGGTGCGGAGGACCGCCGCGGCCTCGTCGTCGGTGTCGACGCCCAGGAGCGCCCGCGATTGTTCGCGCGCGGTCCGGAACGGCAGCGGCTCCGGCCTCGCGTCGGCCCCGTTGACGCAGCACGCGCCGAAGCGGCTGTCGTGCACGGCGGCACGGGCGGCGAGCAGCCCGCCGAAGCTGTTCCCCCACACCCCGTACCGGCGGCCGTCGTAGGCCGTGCCCGTACCGGTACCGGTACGGGCACGCACGGCGTCGAGGACGGCGCTGAAGGCCCGGTCGACGTTCCCGTCGAGGTGGAGCCCGCCGGTCATGCGCGTATCGCCCTGGCCCGGTGCCTCGAACAGGACAGCGGACAGCCCCCGCCGGGCCAGGGCTTCGGCCTGCTGATGAAAGGCCGGGCCCCAGCCGCTCTGCCCGCCGACGACGACCACCGTCGGGCCGGGGCGAGCGCCGGAACGGCTCACGAACCAAGCGGTGCAGTGGCTCTGCCGGAACGGGACCGACAGCCGTTCCACGCGCAGTTCGGTGTCGAGCTCGGCCGCTGCCTGGTAGGCCCGGGTGAGCCGGACGTAGAGCGCGCGCTTGGCCGGATAGTCGGTGTTGAAGGCCATCTGGGCGAAGATCAGGGAGGCCGTCGCCCGGCGGTAGCAGGCGACCGCGGTCTCGGCGTCACCGCGGTCGGCGGCCGCCTCCGCGCGGGTCAACTGCGCCTCGGCCAGCCGGGTCGCGACTTCGTGCCACGGTTCCGGGACGGCGGCGTCGGCCAGGTGGACGGCGTCCCCGTGGTCCATGCCGTAATCGAGCATCCGGGACAGCGGCATGGCGCGCAGCAGCGCGGCCCGGAGCTTGGCCGGGTCGTCGGCCGGTGCATCCGCCAGGTCCTCGGCCGGTGTCTCCGTCGGTACGGGAGCGTCCATCAGCGCGCGGCCCCGTCGGCGGAGCGCGCGCGCAACGGAACGACCGGCGTCGCCTCGGTGACGGTGTTGCGCAGTTCGCCGAGACCTTCGACCGCCGCGACGACCTCGTCGCCCGGCCGCAACCAGGGGTAGGCCGCCGAGCCGTGCGTGCGGGAGAGCTCCAGGACGCAGCCGGTGCCGCAGGTGCCGGAGCCGATCACGTCGCCGGGGCGTACCTCGGCGCCGCGGGAGGCGTAGGCGATCATCTCGCCGAACGACCAGTGGATGTCTGACCACAGGGCGCGGGAGTAGGGGGTGCCGTTCACGGTGCAGGTCATGTCGAGCCGGTATCCGTTGCCCTCGCGGAAGTCGGCGATCTCGTCCGGGGTCACGAAGTACGGGCCGAGGCTCGTCGCGGTGTCCTTGCCCTTCACCGGCCCCAACGACAGCTTCATCTCGCGCTGCTGAACGTCCCGGCCGCTCCAGTCGTTGAGCACGCAGTAACCGGCGATGGCGCGTTCGGCGTCCCGGGGAGTCAGGTCGCGGCCGCCGCGCCCCACCACCGCGGCGACCTCCAGTTCGAAGTCGAAACGCTCCGCACCCGGCGTCATCGGCACAGGGCCGCAGCCCGTCACGGCGTAGGGGCTGGAGAAGTAGAAGATCGGCAGCTCGTACCAGTCGGGCTCCATGTCGAGACCCCGCCAGGCGCGCCCTGCCCGGACGTGCTGTTCGAAGGCGTAGAAGTCACGCACGGTCGGAGGCGTCGCGATCGGCGACAGGGGGACGATGTCCCGCAGCGGCACGGTCGCACCGCGCCGCAGCGCGGTCCGGCCGACAGCGAGCAGCTCGGCCTCGCCTACCTCGATGAGAGGCAGCAGGTCCGCCAGACCGTCGACGACCCGGACCAGGTCACCGTCCACCACGCCGACGCGCGAGGACGTGCCGTCCGCGTAGCGAACGAACTTCACCGCCCCACCTCCCCGGTCGCGGCGGCATCGGCCGCCACCGCCTGTTCGCGCGTCCAGGCGCGGTAGCTCTCCTCGGTGAAGCCCGTCGCGCCGTGCCGCCCGACCGAAGCCCGGACGGCGTCCAGCAGCTCCTCGGGATCGGTCTCGATGTCGATGTGCTCGACGAAGGGCTGTCGCGCCACGAGGCCGGTCCGCCAGTAGACCTCGCACCGGTTGCCCTCCGGGTCGTAGAAGTAGACGCCGACGGCGTTGCCGTGCGAGACGATCATGTCGAGCCGGACGTCGTGCTCCCGGAAGCGCCGGTGGAAGCCGAGGACGTCCTCGAAGCGCGCGCACCGGAACGACACCTGCTGGATGAGCCTGACTCCGGGTGGCGCGTCCCGGCCCTCGGCCAGGAGCAGTTCGTGATGCTCGGTGTCCGGCCGGGCGGACAGGAACCAGATGCCGAGCCGTTCGTCGTGGTCGGTGACCGTCAGTCCGAGTACGTCGCGGTAGAACGCCAGCTGTCGGCTCACGTCGTGACAGCGCAGGCCCACATGGCCGAGTTCCGCGACGGACGGCGTCGAAGTCGTCACGCCGGTCCTCCTAGACAGTGTTCTGCAGTGTTCTGCAGGGCAGATCGTGTTCTGCAAGGTAACTCGGCTGCAGTAGTGCGTCAACGGGAGTACATTCTGCTGGACGGCGCATGCTCCGCTGGGCGGAACAGGTGACCGGCCGTGACGCGGAGGAGGAGGGCGACTAATCTGGCGGGCGAAACGCAGTTCAAGCACCAGAACAGCCGCGGTGACGACGGCGAGATGGAGGGGTCGTGGCAGTGTCGGCCGCCTACCCGGTGGAATCGATCGACAACGCGGCGCGGATCCTGCTGATGCTGGTGGACAGGCCGTCGTTGCGGGTCGCCGACGTGTCCGCCGAGCTGGGGGTGGCCAGGTCGACCGCTCATCGGATGCTGACCACCCTGCAGGCCCGCGACCTGCTCCGCCAGGACGCCCGGACCAAGGGCTACGGACCTGGGCCCGCCCTGGCCAGGCTCGGCATCGCCGTGATGGGGGCGGTCTCCCTCCGCGACGAAGCGCGTCTGCTGCTGGAGAAGCTCGTCGAAGACACCTCCGAGACCGCGCATCTGCTCGTCTTGGAAGGCACGGAGACCGTCTTCATCGAGGGTGTGGAGAGCCAGCAGGTGATCCGCGCCGGGGTGCGTACGGGGCAGCGGGGCCCGGCGCACGCGTCGGCCGCGGGAAAGGTGCTGCTCGCCGAGCTCTCCCGCGAGGAACTGCGGCGCCGCTATCCGGGCGCGCGGCTGCGCGGCGGAACCGAGCGCGCGGTGAGCACGCGCCGGGCCCTGGAGGCCGAGCTCGAAAAGGTGAGGGAGACGGGCTACGCCGTCAACATGGAGGAGAGCGAACGGGACCTCTGCGCGGTGGCCGCCACGGTGCGGAACCGGCAGGGCGTGGCCTGCGGCGCGCTGTCCGTGTCAGGCCCGGCGAGGCGGGCCGACGCGAAACTCGCCCTCCTCGGCGATGCCGTCCTCGCCGCCGCCGCCGAACTCGGCACGCGGCTCAGTTAGGGCGCGGCTCTGGTCCGGGCTGGCGGAGCGCACGTAAGATACCGGGGTGCCGGTTTCTATTGCTGTATTTCCCTGATTCCCTGTTTCCCTGATCCCGCCGGCGCTGGACCGGTAGGAGGATGTTGTGGCACAGCAGGAGCGGGCCATCAGGACGCGGCAGACGATCCTCGTGGCGGCATCCGCCGTGTTCGACGAGGTCGGGTACGAGGCCGCGACCATCTCCGAGATCCTGAAGCGGTCCGGCGTGACCAAGGGCGCGCTCTACTTTCACTTCGCGTCCAAGGAGGAGCTCGCACAGGCGGTCCTGACCGCCCAGGTCGGTTCGGTGCCTCCGATCCCTCCCCGGGAGCTGACCCTGCAGCAAGGGCTGGACTCGGCCCTGGTGATGGCCTACCTGCTCGGTCGCGGGGAGTCCTTGGTGCGGGGCAGTGTCCGGCTCACGGTCGAGCAGGGCGTGCGGGACGGCCTGAACCGGCAGGCGCCGATCCAGGCGTGGCTCGACGTCAACGAAGCCGTGCTGAGGAAGGCGAAGGCGGACGGGGAGTTGCTTCCGCACGTTGATGTGGCCGCCGCCGCGCGGCTGTTCGCCAGCTGTTTCACCGGGGTCCAGATCATGTCGAAGATCATGACCGGGCACGCGGACATGACGGAGCGGGTGTCCGAACTCCAGCGGTATCTGATGACGTCCGTTGCCGTGCCGGGGGTGCTCGTGCAGCTGGACTTCAGGCCTGAGCGTGGCCGTGAGGTGTACGAAGAGGCGATGGACGCCCAGGTCCAGGAAGCGGCGACGGATTGACAAACCGTCCGCGCTGTTTTGTACTCAGGGAGCGCTGAGGGCTGCACGAGGGGCCCTCGGCTCTCCTGCTGACCCGTCCTGTCGACCCGCCCGGATCCGCATGCTCGCTTTGCGGCGGCGCGGTCGCCATTCCCTCATGTCTGCTCGCATGAAGAGACTGCGCTAATGCAGTAGCATCTCCCGTGCAGTCACTCTGCTCCCCTTCCCTACGCCCGGCTGTACAAGGAGAGACCCTCGTGGACGACGTGCTCGCCCTCGCACGGCTCCAATTCGCCCTCACCGCCATCGCGCACTATCTGTTCGTCTCGCTCACGCTCGGCCTGGTCACCTTCCTCGTCGTCATGCAGACACGCTGGGCGATCACCGGCAAGGAGAAGCACCGCGCGCAGACCAGGTTCTGGGGGCAGCTCTACCTGATCAACTACGCCCTGGGAATCGGCACCGGCATCGTGATGGAGTTCCAGTTCGGGCTGAACTGGAGCGGCCTCACGCATGTCGCGGGCAACGTCTTCGGCGCGCCCCTCGTGGTGGAGACCCTGGTGGCGTTCTTCGCCGAGTCCACTCTGCTCGGCCTGTGGGTCTTCGGCTGGGACCGGTTGCGCCGCACCACGCACACCGTACTGATATGGCTGGTGGCCCTCACCGCGTACGCCTCGGTCTTCTTCGTCATGGCCGCCAACGGGTTCCTCCAGAACCCGGTGGGCACCCGCGTCAAGGACGGCGAGATGGTCCCCGTCGACGCCGCCGCCCTCTTCCAGAACTCCAACGCCAGCAGCGCGATGACGCACATCCTGACCGGCGCGCTGACCACCGGCGCCTTCTTCGTCGTCGCGGTCAGCGCCTGGCACCTGCGCAAGCGCACCGCGCACACGGAGTTCTTCTGGTCGTCGATGAAGCTGGCCCTGCCCGTCGCCGTGGTCATGGCCATGGTCACGGGAGTCATGGGCGCCGGCCTGTTCCAGTCCGTGGCCGAGAACACTCCGACCAAGCTCGGTCCGGGAGACAAGAACGCGGTGGCCCAGGCCGAGGAGTTCACCGAGAAGTTCGGCCCCGACAACTACTTCGCGCCCGACTACGTCAACACCGCCGAGAGCTTCATGGTCTCCCTCTGGGGCGTGATGATGGTCGTCACGATCATCTCCGCGCTGTTCCTGATCAAACGGAACCTGATCCGCCGCCGCATCCTGCTGTGGCTGCTCAGCGCCGCCGTGGTCCTGCCGTACCTCGCGAGCATCGCCGGATGGATTCTCCGTGAGGCCGGGCGCCAGCCCTGGGCCATCTACGGAGTGCTCAAGACCGAGGACGCGATCACCCCCGGAACGACCTTTGGCGGCGCGCTCGCCTCGCTCCTCGTCTTCGGCGTACTCGTCGCGGCGCTCACTCTCGTCGACTGGGCCCTGCTGCTCCGTTTCGCCCGGCGGGGACCGGACGCGGCGCACCTCGGAAGGGCTCAAGGCCCGGACGAAAAGCCCGCAGACGTCGCCGCGTTGACCTACTGACGCGTTGAGCAACTGACGCGTTGACCTGCTGACGCGTTGACCAACTGACGCGTTGACCAACTGAAAGGCGCTCAGCATGTGGGACAACATC
Organism: Streptomyces sp. NPDC048172; assembly: GCF_043202595.1. Classification (NCBI taxonomy): domain Bacteria; kingdom Bacillati; phylum Actinomycetota; class Actinomycetes; order Kitasatosporales; family Streptomycetaceae; genus Streptomyces; species Streptomyces sp. NPDC048172. The sequence goes on along the minus strand of NZ_JBIDAT010000005.1, from coordinate 527,378 downwards.
TGGTACGCCCTGCTGGCACTGCTGCTGACGGGCTATCTCGTTCTCGACGGCATCACCATAGGCAGCGGGATCGTGAGCCGCCTCCTCGCCCGTACCGACGAGGACCGCCGCACCATCGACGCGGCCACCGGGCCGTTCTTCCTCGGCAACGAGGTCTGGCTGGTCGCCGCTGCGGGCGTCACACTCGGCGGATTCCCCGGCCTGGAGTCCACCGTCGTGAGCGGCATGGCCCCGCTGATCGTCGTCGCTGTCGCCGCGCTGCTGCTGCGGCACGCCGCGATCCAGTTCCGCCGCCGCGTACCGTCCCACGGCTGGCGGCGGCGCTGGGACGCGGTGGTCCAGGCCGCCTGCGTGGCGCTGGCCCTCATGTGGGGCGCGCTGGGCGGCGCGGTGCTCGGCGCGCTCCCCGTCAAGGACGGCCACCTGACCCCTTCCCTCGACCTCTTGCTGCGCCCCGTACCGGTGGCGTCCGCGCTGACCGCCCTCGCCGTCCTGGCGCTGCACGGCGCCGTGTTCCTGGCCCGCAGGACGACGGGCCCGGTCGCCGAACGGGCCGCGGCACTGACCTCGCGACTGGGCATCGCGGCGGCGGGGTTCGGGCTGCTCACGCTCTTCGCCGCCGCCTTCGACGCCAGGACCCGGGACGGAGCGCCCAACGCGCTCCCCGCCGTGCTGATCGCCGTGGCCGCGATGGTCGCCGCGCTGCTGGCAGCACGGCTCGTGGCCTCCGACAAGGCGGGCGCCCCGCTGTTCAGCGGAATCGCCGCCTGCCTTCCGGTCCTGGCGATCGGCGCCGCCCGCTTTCCGCAGACGGTCGTGAGCACGTACGGGGGAGAGGACCTCTCGCTCGCCGAAGCCGCCGCCCACCCCGACACCCTCAGCCTGGTCGGCCCCGTGGTGCTGCTGGTGCTGCCGGTGCTGCTCGCCTTCCAGGCCATGCAGTGGTGGGCGTTCCGCAGCCGGGCGGACGACCGGTCCCCGGTCTACTTCTGAGCCCGGGACGGTGCCAGGCTTCTCCCCGGGCTCCCCGGGCCTCGGACAGGCGCCGCGAGCCGAGGATTCGGCCCAAGCGAGCGCGGGGCAGCTCCTTGACGCGCGTGTCGACCGTACGACCAAGCTTCCGGCCAGGCTGGAGGGCGATCCACGTCTCCGGCAACGACTCGGGCGCCCGTACAAGGACTGAACCGCAGGGCCGAGTGCCCGGGAAGGGCCGACCGACGCCGGAAGGCGGCTCGGGGGACGAGCGCACGCGAAACGGCTGATATTACTGGGGTATGCAGGAAGAGACCGCACGCTCCGCGATCGACATGTTCATCTCCGCGTTCAACGCCCTGGACGACAGCTATGTGACCGCGCTGCTCTCCCAGGCCCTGACCTCAGACGTGGTCTTCTGGGGACCGTTGGGACGCAGCGAAGGAATCGCGGAGGTCGAGCAGTTCGTGCTGGACATCCGGCGCCACCCGGCGGGGACCGGCACGATGGTGCGCTGCTCAGCGGTCGACATGCCCGGCGAATGGGCCCGATACCAGTGGGTCTTCACCACGCCTGATGGAGGCCCCCGCCTGGCGGGAACGGACGTCGTCCATCTGCGACGGAACCTCATCGACCAGGTCATCGTCTTCGCGGGCGAGATCGAGCCGTCCGCCTCCTGAGGGTCCAGTCAGGTCAGGCCGATCTCGTTGAAGGGGTGGCGGGCTCCAGGGCCACCACGGGGATCTCCCGGTCGGTCTTCCTCTGGTAGCTCTCGTACTGCGGGAACAGCCCTGTCATCAGCGCCCAGAGAGCTGGCTTCTCCTCCACACTCGCGCTGCGGGCCAGCACGTTCAGGTGCTCTGCACCGATCTGGACCCGAGCTTCTGGACAGGCCGCCAGGTTGAGATACCAGAGCGGGTGCTCGGGCTTCCCGCTGTTCGAGCCGACCACGATGACGCTGTCGCCTTCCCTGCCGTAGATGACCGCGGCGCGGCGCAACTGCCCGGCAGGGCGTCCAGCCCGTACCACTTGTGACCCTCTTCGCCGCCGCTCCGGTCATAGCGCTTGATGTGGGCCGCGGCCCAATCCGTCGGGCTGTCCGTGGGCATCTCGGCACGAACGGCGGGAGGCCGTACGCGACGTCGACGTCAGCGCGCCGTCGCCGAGGGCGTACTACCGCTGCTGGTTCCCCAGGGATACGCATTGGCTAACCGGATCGCGGATCGACCAGGCCTTGAATGTCTACTTGCGTGAAGCCGATCTCGTGGAGCCGCTAGATGCCTGGCTTGCTCGTGCCTTCGCGCCGACGGAGATCGAACGTTCGCTCGTTGCGCTGCAGGAGTGCCAGCCGGATACGGCGTCGCTGGAAGAAGCGGCCCGTCGGGTGATTGCGGAGTGTGATCGGAAGCGGGCGCAGCACAGGGCGGCGCTCGAAGCCGGTGCCGATCCTCAGTTCGTCGCTCAGTGGAGTCGCGCGGTACAGGCCGAACGCACGGCTGCACATGCCCAGCTCCGAGGGCCTGTGGGAGGGGGCGCCCCGCGAAAGATCACCGTTGAGGAGGTCCAAGAGCTGATCAAGGGGCTCGGCGGCATGCTGACCGTCCGGCGCTTGGCTGAAGCTCAGTCAAGATCATCCGTGGGCACAGTGTTTGTGTCGGGAGGCGGACTCGACCACTATGCCCACGCCCTGTCGCGTTCGACGCGGCTGGAGGTGGGGTGATGGGGCGCTTGGTGCGTTTGCCGTCCCCGGGTTCCGGTGCGAGGAGGGGCGGCGTTCCGTCGGTTGCTGCGGAGGGGTTGCCGTTGCGGCGGCGCTGTCGGCCGGGGGAGTGGGTCGAGGTGTGGGCGGGCCGTGTGGGCGCGTTGCTGGTGGCGGGGGTGGGTGCGTATGCCTCGTATGTGCATCAGCGGGAGTTCGCGTTGCGGGGTGGTGCGGAGTCGGTGAGTGCGTCGTTGTGGCCGTTGTCGGTGGATGGGCTGCTCTTGTTGGCCACGGTCGGGTTGTTGAGGCCGTCGGAGGGGCGTCGACGGTTCGGGCGGTGTGTGGTGTGGGCGGCTTTCCTGTTGGGGGTGGGGGTTCCGCTGGCGGCCAACATCGCGGCGGCGCCTTCGTTGGAGTGGGGCCCGGTGTTGGTGGCGGGCTGGCTTCCGGTGGCGTTGCTGCTGGCGGTTGAGCTGCTCGCCCATCGCACTCGGGCCCCGTGCGAGGGGGCTGTGGCTCCGGGTGGTGTGGGTGGCGGGGATGGGTTGTCCGGTGGGGGTGATCCCCTGCTGGGGGAGGCGCTGGCGAGGGATGCGCGGCACCGTGAGGTGCATCAACGCTCCATCTCGGCGGAGACTCTGCGGCGGGACCTGCATATCGGTGCCCGCCGCGCCCGTGAACTCGTGGCCGCTGTGCGAGCCAACGATTCGCGGTTGTCGTGAGGGCATGGAGGCGCTGGGGTGCGTGCCAAGCGCCAGCAGGTCTGGACGGGTTGCTCGCCTGGCGCTGTGTTGTGGGTGCGGCTGAGCCGGGAGGATTTATGGTTCGGGGCGTCTTGGTGCTTTTTGGCGGCCGTAGGCTGCAAGCAGCGAGGGTGCATGCTGGCTGGCGTCTTGCTCGACCACGAGGTGGAAATGTCCGAATCTCCATTAGTTGCTCAGAACGGCTTCTCTGCTCGGTAAAGGGCCAGGTCAGCGACTGCTCCCCGCGCACGCGGGGATGGACCCGAGGACGGCACGCTGCCCGGGTACGACGAGCGCTGCTCCCCGCGCACGCGGGGATGGACCCAAGGGGCAGAAGTTCGCCCAGGTCGGCAACGCCTGCTCCCCGCGCACGCGGGGATGGACCTCCGGTCGCGGGCGCTGATGGGGCGTCCCATGGCTGCTTCCCGTCGGCACCAGAGTCGTCCGGTGTGGAGTTCAGGGTCAGGGGAGGGAGGGGCGGCCGACGCCCATGTAGCGCAGACCGGCTGCCGCCACCTCGTGCGGGTCGAGCACGTTGCGGCCGTCGAAGACCAGGTCGCCGCGCATACGCTCGCGGGCCTCGGCCCAGCGCACGCCCTTCACCTGGGGCCACTCGGTGACCACCATGACCGCGTCGGCGCCCAGTGCCGCATCCAGCGGGGTGTCCGCGCGGCGTGCCGAGTCCCAGGGCTCGCCTGCGGTCTGGGCCATCGGATCCCAGCAGGAGACCGTGGCGCCTTCGGCCAGCAGTCGGGAGGCCAGGATGGTGCTGGGTGCCTCCCGCATGTCGTCGGTGTTCGCCTTGAACGTCATCCCCAGCAGGGCGACGCGCCGCCCGGCCAGGCCGCCCAGCGCCGTCTTGAGCCGCTGGAGCGCGCGCCGGGGTTGGAGTTCGTTGACCTCGATCACGCTCGTCAAAAGCTGGAAGGCGTAGCCGGAGTTGGAAGCCATCGCGCGCAGTGCCCGGGAGTCCTTGGGGAAGCAGCTTCCGCCCCACCCCAGACCGGCCTGCATGAAGTCCGGGCCGAGCCGAGGGTCCATCCCGACCGCGCGGGTCACCTCCGTGACGTCCGCGCCGGTCGTCTCGCACAGCGTGGCGACCTCGTTGGTGAAGGAGATCTTCGTGGCCAGCAGGGCGTTGGCCGAGAGCTTGACCATCTCGGCCGACGGGACGTCCATGGTGATCACCGGCCCGTCCACCCCCTCGTGCAGGGCGGCGATCAGGCCTGCGGTCTTCTCGTCGCCCGCGCCGACGACGATCCGGGCCGGGGACATGAAGTCGCCGACCGCGCGTCCTTCCGCGGTGAACTCGGGGTTCGAGGCGTAGCCGACGTGACCGAGTCCGCCCTCGTCCAGGACGGCGCGTACGCGTTCGCCGGTGCCCACCGGCACGGTGCTCTTGACCACGACCGCGAGCAGCTGCTCGCCGCCGTCGGCCTTGAGCGAGTCGATCACCGCCCAGATGCGGGAGAGGTCGGCGTCCCCGGAGGGGGTGGGTGGTGTGTCCACGCAGATGTAGGCGATCTCCGCCTCGCGTACGGCCACAGCCGCGTCCAGGGTGAAGGAGAGCCGCTGCCGGTTGCGGGCGATCATCTCGCCCAGCCCGGGCTCGAAGAACGGGACCTCGCCCTGCTCCAGGCGGTCGACCCGCTCGGGCACGATGTCCCGCACCACCACCCGGTGCCCCAGCTCGGCCAGGCATGCGGCCGTCACCAGCCCGATGTACCCGGCTCCGAAAATCGCAACATTCCGCTTCGGCATACGACCCATCCACGATCCAAACCGCTGCCCGAGCAGGGCAGTTCGGCGCGACCGGCGTCACGATAGCGCCTCCGGAAGCACCGACCGGGCACCCCGCGACCGGCACCGCGTGCTGGTGGCGTGGCCGAGGCCCCGCCCTTGCGTATCGCGTCAGGCGCACCACCCACCGACAATCGTGTTCTCGGCATCATCGCCGATGAGATCGGCGCCCTCGGTGCGTTGGCCTCGCGGCGCGGCGGAGTGTTCGACGTCGGCATGGCGCCGCTCGCCATCGCCCCACACGCGACACCTCGGAGGGCGGCCACGACGGCCCCGTCATCGTCCAGCCTGCTGGTGGCAGGAGCTCCGGTGCAGGGGGACGACGCCCATGTGGCGCGCGAGGTGAAGGCGGGCCGGCACGGAGGGACCGGCGGGGCCGACGGGAGTGACCCGCGTGTGATGGGATGCAGCCTTCAATTCGGCAGGAGCACGGGTAGCCTTACGTTTTCACCTGGAATACTTGACAATCTGCAGGGTCAGCGCAGACTTTCCGGTCTGGCCCACCTCGGCCAGGGGAGACAGACCGGAATCCGCTGCAACGACAGGGCCTCCTGGGGAAGCTCGGGTGATCTCGCAAGCCGAGCTGCCAGGAGGTCCTGTCTTCACCTGTCACTCGATGGTGGAGCAGTCCCTGGAGTTCTCGACCAGTACTTTCGCGTCAGCTTTCATTTCCCCGAAAATGTACGCGAACTGCTCGTACACTTCATCGTTGTTTAGGATCCTCATGATGTTCTCATCACCCCCGTTGAGGGATGGGTAGTCGAGATTGGCGCTGCCCGTGAAGATGGCTTTGGTGCCCGGTCGCAGGTAGTTCCCACTGATCAGAATGTTCTTCTGATGAGTTCCCTTCCCTTCGCGGAAGGTGCGTATTTCGGGGATTTCGACCCCTACCTCCGCCCCGCCAGTGAGAATCTCGCAGGCCGCGGGGGTTATATGGTTCGCGACGATTGAAACATTGCAGCCGAGGATGGCCAGCTCTTTCAGTTTGGCTGCTACCTCCAGGCGGCTGAGCTTCCACACTCCAACGCGTACCAAAGTGTCCGGACACCGCACCTTCTTGAGGTTGTCCTCCACGGGGTCAGGCCCATCGGGGTCACGAGGGAAGTGGTAGCTCGTAGTCTTCGCCGAGGGCTCCGGCGGCTGTTCATCGTAGTAGTTGGGGTTCTTCTTCTGCGCGGTGAGGGCGTTGAAGTACGTGAGGTACCGGTCGTAGAGATGATGGTTGCCCACCTCGGTGTACTGGCTGTTCCACATCTCCTGCATGGTGGGCCTCATGTTGCTGGTGCCGTTGGAGACCACCCACGACTTGTGCTGCGTCCGGGTGAAGAGGAAGAACTTGTTGTGCATCGAGCTTTCCTCGCCACTGAGCGAGGACCCGATGCACGCATGCCTGTAAGTTGTGGGCTTGTCTTCCTCGTCTCCGCAGTAGCGAGCCCAGGAGCCGGAGCCACCCTTGCCCAGGGCGTCGCGTAGCTTCGTGAATCCCGTTCTCGGGGTCTCCTGGTCATCGAGGTTCACTCTGTCCGAGAGGACCTGGACGGTGACGTCTCTCTCTTCATGGGCCTTGACGAGCGCATTGACGACGCTGTCGGCCCCCTCCCACTCGTACATGGCGACGCGGATCTTGGAATTCTTTGCCGCTCCGTCGATCAGTTCTACCAGGTGCTCGACAATGTCGTCCTTGCCGTCCGCGGAGTGCGGGTGGTTGAGAACCGCCTGAGTCCGCAGTTCATCGCGGGGCGCCTTGGGCGCCGGAGCAGCGCCAGCGAGACCGATGACCACCGCAGCCGCACATAGCATGACGAGTAACCTTTTGATCAAGGGTGTGACTCCTCTGGTCCATTTCTTGCCTGGCTAAGGCCGCAACTGACGCACAGGACCGAGCGGTCCCGCTTTTGACCGTAGAGCCCGGCACGATGATTGCGAGCCTCTAAAGTATGAGGTTGACGCCCAGTGCCGTCTCCAGGGCGATCCTCCGGGCAGTCAGGAGGATGCCTGGTAAATGGGATGTCTTCCCAGGGAGACGGGTCATCCGTCGAATACGGACGCCGTCAGGAAGTCTGTTCAGGCAGCTGGACGGGTGTGAGGCGGATCCCGCGAGAGCGGGGACAGATCCCGCGAAGCAGCTCGATCTCCAGCGCCGTATCGCCCACCGCCAGGGCCACTCGGCGATACGTCTTTCGCGTAAGGCACGGCACTACGGCGAAGGGGCGGGTCCTGGGCCTGCCCGGGTCGGTGCGGTGCACATGGATGCGGGACATCGCCGTCTCGAAGACGGGAGCGCAACCCTCTGAAATCAGAGGATCAGTTCAAGTACGCGTTGGCCTAGCATCCCGATTGACCACCAACGATTGGGGGACATCGTGAGGAACAAAATCCGTGCAACGCTCACCGCTGTGAGCCTGTGCGTGGCGGGAGTAGTCGTACCGGTGGCGGCTGCGGCGCCGGCCGCAGCCACGCCTCAGCAGTGCAGGGAGCTTCTGGCCAGCGCTGGTTACACCGTCGGCCCGAAGGTGATGAGGGCCTGCAAAGCCGGCGAGAGCGGCACAGACAGGGCCTTCCAGAACTGCTGGCATTCACTTGAGCTTCTGGACGTAGCGACAACGCACGCGAAGAAGGCGTGCAGGTACGCCGCGAACTAGAGCGTGTCTCTTTGGCCGGCAGGACTCGGAGGGGGAGTCCTGCCGCCGTACGCGGGAGCAGTTCTAGGAGGCGGCCGAGAACCGCTGTCCCAGCATGGAGATGTTGCGCGAGGCCGAGGAGGGTTTCGCTGCCCCTTGCCGGGCGATAGTCCGACCGGGGGCGGCGAAGCGGCGGGCGTTCAGTGGACGCGGCCGATGCCGCCGTACTCGATCCACTCCTGGGTCTGCCGGCGTGGGGTGAATGCGGTGTCGGGGGCCACAGGAAGCCTCCACCATGTCTGTGCCATACCGTTCGTCCGGCCTGAGTGGTACAGCCTGTGCCGCCCGGATCAGCAGTGCCTGATCCACCGGTGGGAACGCGGCGCGTAGGTGCCCGCGAGGTTCCCCTGGGTGTTGACGGCGGTGCAGCCGATGCGGGAGCTGCCGTCCTTGCGGGGCTCGTAGTCGGCTCGCCAGTGGTATTCGACGTCGTGGCGCCGCTTGGACTCGCCGTCGTTGTTGAAAATCGACCTGACGGGTCGGGTGCGGGCCCAGCGACAGGTGTCGCGGCCCGACTGCCAGTTGGTGTCGTCGCTCGCCCAAGAGCACATGCGGCCGTTGCCGTCCTGCTCACTGAAGAAGCAGACGGAGCCCGCCGGGCAGCGCTTGTAGCCGTACGGAGTGGAGCTCGGGGCAGAGGTGGCGGACAGGGGAGCGAGGAGGAAGCCGGCGATCAGGGCCGAGACGGTGGCCGCGCCCGTGGCCGCGAGGGTGACCGGGTGGCGGGCCCAGAGGCGGCGGGCTCGTACTCGTAGCCGAGGGAAGGGGAGCAGCCGACGTCGGCTCGGGGGAGGGGCGGGCACGGTGTCCAGGGCTGCGTCGATGCGGTGGAGCAGGCTCGCGGCAGTGTGCTCCGCCCGTTCCTCGTGGTTCCGGGCAAGGCACGCGGTCACGATCGGATGCCAGGCGGCTGGCAGTTCGGGGGCGAGGCGTAGTTCGTCCAAGCCGCGGGCGTAGCGCACGGCGGCGTCGCGGCGGGCGGCGACGGTGCCGCCCGGCAGGGGGAAGGCGCCGGTCAGTACGACGTGGGCGAGGACGCCGAAGGCCCAGATGTCGGCAGTGGGGCGCAGGACCTGGCCGCGTTCGCTGATGGGGGACCACAGCACCTCGGGAGGCGTGTAGTCGGGGGTGGAGAACGCCGGAGTGTAGGCGTGGGTGCCCTCCACCTCCGCCGCGAGGTTGAAGTCGCCGAGCTGAGCCGAACCGTCGCTCATCAGCAGGACATTGCCCGGCTTCAGGTCGCCGTGCACCCAGCCCGCCTCGTGCAGCTGGACCAGGCCCTCGCAGACCTGTGCGAGCAGTTCCGGGCCGCCGGGTGGGCCGGAGGGAAGGCGTGGGCCGGCGCTGTCGAGCCAGCCGCGCAGGCTGCCCTCGGCGCGCTCCAGGACGAGCACGGTCGCGCCGTCGAGCGCGGGATGCTGTGGATCGTCCACGGTCAGTGCCTCGTACATGGTGTTGAGCCGGGAGGCGTGCAGCTTGCGGTGCAGCTCCAGCTCCCGTTCGGCCAGCTCCTGGAGATGGCGGAGGCGACGGGGAGTGAGCGTGCCGGTCGGGAGGAACTTCAGGGCCGCCTCGCGAGGCAGGCCCCGTGCGTCCCCGGTGCCGGGGTCCGTGCGTCGTGCCGCGTACACGCCCGCGAAGGCGCCGGAGGCCAGCAGGCTCTGTACCTCCCAGCGGCCTACGCGATAGCCGCTCGGGACGTCGAGTGGAGACGAATCCTCCTCGGGAACGGGGGTCATCGAGCGGATTCCCTCCCGACCGTCCCGGCCCTCCCGTTCCCCTTATGTCCGCCGGCGGCCCCATCCGGTCCTAGCGCCCGCAGTCCCTCCTCGCGGACGAGGTCGAACCGCAGGGCGAGGGAGACCAGTGCCTCTTTCTTTCCGTTGAGGCGCGGGGTGGAACCGGATCCGGCGGCGTCGGGACCCGGCTTGAGGCGCAACTTCACCGCGAGATAGTCGATGTTCCAGTGCACGGACGCGGTGGTCACCGTCGGCCACACGGGGCGCAGCCGCTCGACGATCCGGGTGACGGTCGGCAGCGGGGCGTGCGGTTCGCCGCGCAGGCGCGGCTCGCAGAGCGCGGTCAGGACCTGGAAGTAGCGCTTGCTGTGATCGAGGGGGAAGGCCAGCGTGGTCTGCTCGCCGTCGACGCATCGCGCTGCGGGGTCGAGGAAGTCGTGCCGGGGCGCCCATACGTCCAAGGTCAGAAGGCGGTCGGCGGTGGGGAGGACGACCCGCGCGAACTCGAACGGCACCGGCGCGTTGAGCCGCCCCGGTACGACCTTGAGGTACTCGCCCGCGCCCTCCGGGTTCTCCACGACGTACGTGTGGCTGGCGCTGAAGTTGCTGAGCGTCCAGAACGTCTCCGTGGCCGAGATCCGACCCGCACTGCGGGAAATCCCCGGGTCGTCGAAGGTGAGGTAGCGCTCCTGCCCGTCCGCCCCGCAGCCCCGCGGGTCCCGGCCGAACGTCAGCGGCTCGCCCGCCCCCAGGCGGATCTGGGCGCCGGGATCCTCCGACCCCGTTGGCACGACGATGATGCTGAACACCGCTGCTCCCTCCCCGGCACCGCGTTCTTCGCGTACGACGCACCCCGTCCGGCACGTCATACGGCCCGTACGTCACCTGCCGTATCTGTACCCGCACAAAGCACGCCCCGCAGCCCCTGGAAACGGCGGGTCTGCCGGGCGTGCCCTCTGTCTGGCACTCGAAGATAGTGCGGATCCGGGCCCGAAGCTGCTTCTGCCGGGGATGCCGCTGTTGATCAGCACTGGCGGCCGTCAGGGAAGACCGGGGGCTGAGACAGGTCCTTGCTGCCGTCGGCGTGCAGGCCGCAGGTCACGCGGGAGAGCCCGGTGCGGGCCTCGCGGATCGTCATGATCTCGCTCCGCGTGCTGTATGCCAGGGTGCCATCGAAGACGACTTAGACGAGGCATTCGCCGAGGCGGGCGGCCGGGTCCTGAAGCTCGGCGGTGAGGCGGTGAAGAGATTCGTCGAGGTCGCCAACAGGTCAGGCATCGACGCGGTGTCGTAGCGTGCCACGTGAGGCTATTCTCCGCGCGGTTCGACTTGGTTGGCGCCATCGACCGTACGGAGGAGAATCCCTTGGTCACCTCCCTTCACGACCGTCCCTGGAGGCCAGGAGCGTAATCACGCCCGGGGCGTCCTCGACCGGCCCCCCTCACCAGCCGCTTCAGCTTCGACCGCACCCTCGCGATCTTCGACAACTGGTCACTGCCCAGTTCGCCCCCACCGCGAACCCCTTCGCCCGCAATCCGGTGCCCGCATCGGCCAGCACCTTCAGCAGATCCGGACACGCCGTCGCCAACACCGACCGGCTTCACTCTGATCCGGAAGGTCCTCGCAAGAGAGCTACACCCCAACGCGATCCTTCTCGCATTCTCACGGGCATTAAAGCCTTAGCCCGGGAAAGCTGGCCGCTTGAGCTGCGGTGAGATGTTCACCGTCTGGTGCCATAGCCGGGCATCGGCTGCGCTTTGCGGCTGGTGGTGAGTTCCTGCCGTGTGTCCGTTGGGAGTCCATCCAGGCGGCGGAGTCTGCTTCGTATCTCGTGGGCATCTCGGTGGCCGACCGTTTCGAGGATCGCCAGTGCCTGCTGCCAGCTCGTTCGGGCCGCGTATGGATTGTCAGCGGCCAGGTGGACGTCGCCGAGGTTGGCGAGGGTATGGGCCTGTCCCCACTGGTTGCCGATGTCGGCCTGGTGTCGAGCGCCTGGTTGTAGTACTCGACTGCGTCGTCGTAGCGCTGGAGCCGGTGGTGGGCGGTGCCGAGGAGGTCGAGCGTGATGCCTTCGACCCAGCGGTCGTCGACGGTGCGCAGGACGGTCAGTGCCTGCTCCAGACAGCGGATGGCTTCATCGCAGTTCCCGAGTTGCTCGTAGGCGTCGCCGAGATTGACCAGGATGGTCACTTCACGGAAGGCGTGGTTGAGACTCCGGTTGACGGCGAGCGCTTGGCGGCCGAACTCGACGGCCTTGTCCGGGGGATGGACCCATGTCGAGCTCGCTCGAGTTGTTCGTCCGCAGCTGCTCCCCGCGCACGCGTGGATGGACCCCTCAGATACAGGCCGAGAACGATCTCCCCCGGCTGCTCCCCGCGCACGCGGGGATGGACCCTGCTCAAGAGCCCGCAGATCGAGGCGGAGATGCTGCTCCCCGCGCGCGGGGATCGACACCCGCCCTGCTTCTTGGGCGACGGCAAGAATCAGTCCCGCTCCCCGCGATCTGACTACCGCACCTGCCGTGGCGGTCACGTCGTCTTCTTCTCGCGCGCTGAGAGCGCGGTTGGCACGTTGCTGTTGCTGTGCCGGGCCCGTTCGGTGATGCCCCTCTCCTCGTTCGGAGACCAGCCTCCGTGAGTCGGGTTGTCCTGGTCGATGCTGAGGACGAACCGTGAGGAGTCCGCATTCGGTGCCACTCGTACGAGGCGTGGCGGGGAGCGAGAGCGGGATGGCTGATCTGCGAGTATCGGATGGCGGGCAGAGAGCAGGGGGGAAGTCAGCGGTTGATGGACTGGACTTCCTGGACGGTGACGGGCTGTTCGTTGCCGAAGGTGCCGTCCGGGAGGGTGTCGCTGGTTCCGTCGGATCCCTTCCAGGCCGCCTCCCAGACGACGGAGGCCTGAAGGGTGTAGGTCTCGCCCTTGGGGGTGGAGCGCAGGTAGGTCAGGCCGCAGGGCGGGGTCTTCTTGGCGTTTCCCTTGGTGTAGGGGGTGCCGATGGTGCCGTTCTTGTCTGCTGGGCACTTACCGGAGGCGGGGTGGAGGTTCGCGTCATCGGTGCCGGGGTCGAGGTTGAGGGCGCCGGGTTTGACGGTGGTGGTGGCGGAGAGCTCCTTGCCGCCGCCGAGGTCGACGGAGGCGGTCACCGAGACGGGCTTGAAGGTGGCTTTGTCGAGCCAGGTCCAGGTGGGCAGGCGGACGGTCTGCTTGTTCTTGGGGTTGAGCTCGACTTTGGTGTCGGGGACGTTGATGGCCTGGTAGGCCAGTGCGGCGAGGATCTTGGTGTTGATGGCGCCGGGGACGTCGGGCTGTTCGCCGTTCTTCACCCAGAAGGGCAGTTCGGTGCAGGACTGGGCCTGGGCCTTGTCGGGCTCGTTGGGGTTGGGGACGGCGGCCCAGAACATGCCGTCGCCCTGCTTTTTGAGGTTGAAGTTCTTGTAGTCGCCCTTCGTGTACTTGTCGCGGATGGAGCCGTCGACGTCTTCCTTCTTCCGTCCGTTGTCGGGCCGCCGTCCGGTCAGTTCGTAGGGGGAGGCGTCGACTTCCTTCTTGAGCTGCTTGGGGGAGTATTTGGGGGCGTACCAGCAAGGCGGGGGCTCCCAGTTCGCGGCGGGGACGGAGAGGTTGCCACCGCCGCTCGCCGAGCCTCCTTGGCCTTGGGCGTCGCCCTTGAGGGAGACCTGGCCGGCGGAGGCGGAATACCGCTTGCCGTTCTTTTGGCCTGAAGCTTGGCCTGAAGCCTCTTGGGCCGCGCCCCAGCCCGATGGATCCTCGTCCGCCAGAGCGGGCGCACCAAGAGCGACCAAGGCCAGGAACGGGGCGGTGGAGACAATCGTGCACCGTGCGGCTACTTTGCGCATTCCTTCACAGCCTTCGTCGTCAACTCGATGGTCTTCGCACGCCAGATGCTCTTCTCGCCCGTTCCCTTCTGCATGACCAGCGAGAAGTGAAGGTATCGGCCGGGTCCGGGCTTGGTGCGGAAGATCTTTCCGCTCTTGACGTCCTTGCTGAAGTACCTGGACTGGTCGGCGCAGAAGGAGACTTCGGCCAGATTGCCCTTCACCACGTCACCCACGCTGTCGCGGTAGTGGTGGAAGGTTCCCGTCACCGTCTTCTTGGACTTCTTCCCTGCTCGGGCCTTGGCGGATGCCGCCGCCTGAGCGCTCTGCAGAGGAACGGAGTGCTGGGCGATCAACGGGTCCTTGGGGTCCAGCGTGACGCTGCTGTGCATCATGGCTCGCATGTAGTCAGCAGCTCCATCAAGCGCCGCGGCCTTGGCCGGGTCCGATGGCTTGTCCCAGTCGTAAGTGAGCTTGAGGTCCTTCGGCAGCTTGATGTCGGCGGTGCCGAAGTTGTCTGCTGCGCTCGCCTGTTCACCCGTTGAGGACGACGGGGAAGCCTTCTTCTCGTTCCCGGCTCCCTCGATCTTGTCGCTCTTACCGTCGCCTCCACCCCCGCCACCCCCGCCGCCGCACCCGGCGAGTACGAGCGCCGATGCAGTGGTGAGTGCGGCGAACGAGACAGCGATATGGCGGCGTTGCATGGTGGGTGCTCCCTGTGGGGCGGGGGTGACGGGCGTGGAACTTGACGCGTACCCGACCGTAGCAACGGTAGTGAAGGGATCACAGCCAGTTCCGACAAGGGGCGTGGGAGCGGTTCTCGCTACCACTTGCGATCTGACGGTCGCGTAGAGATACGGTATTCGCTCACTGAGACAAGGGAGGGAGCGGCGGACTCGTGGGTGACGCGGGCGACTTGCAGGTGGGCGAGTCCACGGTCAGGACGCTCACCAAGGGCATCACCTCCGCACTGGACGAGCTGCGTGAGGTCGGCACGGCCACGGACGCCGCGCAGGGCAGCGGGTTCGAGGAGATGAAGCTGACGAAGAAGCAGGCGGGGGACAAGGCGCTGTCCGATGCCTTCGAGGGCTTCTGCGAGGAGTGGGAGTGGGGCGTGCGCGGCCTGATGGCGGACGCGGACGAGATCGCGCAGGCCCTCGGGCTGGGCGCGGGGATGACGTGGGAAGAGGACCGCTACCGCTCGACGACGATCAAGCAGGCCACACAGGCACTCTCTCCCACGGCCAACCCGCACACCACCGAAGAAGAGCTGGCCAAGCAGGGTTACGGGGACGCGGCGTTCGGCCTCTTCAACTGAGACGGCTGAGACGGCCGAGGCGACTGAGACGGCTGACGGGACTACGGCCGCGGGCGCGGCCGGGGGGTTGACGGGTGGGCTGGAAGGACAAGCTCGGCGACGGCCTGGGCAAGCTGGGCGACGGCGCGAAGGACCTGTACAACGACACCGCGCCCGACTGGGTCAAGGACCCGGTCGAGGGAGCCGTCGAGGCCGGTGGGGAGCAGCTGCGCAAGGGCACGGACGCGGCAGCTGGCCAGATGGACGAGTGGGGCTGGCACAAGGCCGCGGACGTCACGCGGGGGTTCGGCGAGGGAGTCAGCAACCGCACCGGCGGCGATGTGCCGGAGCGGGAGCTGGGCGAGTCGGAGTCGGCGAAGGACCTCATCCACGGCAGCCCGTCCAAGCTGCGCTCAACCGCCCGTCACTTGAAGGATTTCGAGAAGGCGTTCAACGCGGTCGGGCGCGGGATGCGCGGCCTGGACTCGCGCCATTTGAAGGGGGAGGCGGCCAACGCGTTCCGGGAGAAGGCGGATGTCCAGCCCCGGCGTTGGTTCAAGGCGGCGGACGCGTGCGAGAAGGCGGGCAAGGCGCTGGATGACTTCGCCGAGACGGTGGAGTGGGCGCGGCGGCAGGCGGGGGAGGCGATCCGGGCGTACCGCAAGGGGCAGTCGGCCTCGGCGGCGCACGGTCGGGCCGCGAAATTCTACGAGGACGCGCTGGCGGCGTACAAGGAGCTGCCGAAGAAGGACCGTAAGAAGGGGATGCTGCCGGACAAGCCGTCGGCCGAGGACCCGGGCGAGGCGGGGATGGCCGAGGCCCGCGAAACCCTGCAGGAGGCGCGTCGGCAGCGCGACGAGGCGGCCCGCGTGGCGACGGCGGCGGTGGAGGCGGCGCGGGACGCGGCCCCGCCCAGGCCCTCGTATCTGGCGCGGGCACGCAGCGGTGTGAAGGGCTGGGCCCTGAACGCGGAGCATGGGATGGCCGGGGCGGTGAAGGCCGGTTCGGGCATGGTGAATTACGGCAAACAGACCAGCCTGGTCAATCCGTACAACATCGCGCACCCGGGCGAGTACGCCACTCGCCTCAACGGTATGGCGAAGGGCATGCTCGCCTCCGCGCAGGATCCCGTGGGCATGGCGAAGGGGGAGTGGCGCTCGTTCATCAAGGACCCGCAGGAGTACCTGGGCACCTTCTCCGTCGACGCGCTCATGGGCGGGGCGGGCAAGGCGGGCGGCACGGCGAGCAAGGCGGCCCGCGGCGCAGAACGGGCAGAGAGCGGAGCTGCACGGCGGGCCGGACGCGAGGCGGCGGAGAAGGAGCCGCACAACGGCAGCAGGCCCGAGGAGTCCAAAGAGGTCGGTGAGGATCCGGTCGACTTCGCCACCGGCCGGATGCTGATGCCCCAGACGGACCTGACGCTGCCGGGGGTGCTGCCGCTGCTGGTGCGACGGCAGTTCGAGTCCTCCTATCGGGCGGGGCGGTGGTTCGGGCCGACCTGGTCCAGCACCTTGGACCAGCGCCTGGAGATCGACGCGGAGGGCGTCGTCCTGCACGGGGAGGCGAACCTCCTGCTCGCCTTCCCGCACCCGGCACCGGGCGTGCCGGTCCTCGCCCGGACGGGGCCCTGCTGGGAACTCGCCCGTACGGTCGACGGCGACTACACGGTCACCGAACCGGACTCCGGCCGTGTCCTGCACTTCACGGGCCCCGCCGGGGACCCGGCCCGCGACGGGGTCGCGCTGCTTGCCGAGATCTCGGACCGGAACGGCAACGAGATCGCGTTCGAATACGACGGGGACGGCGCCCCGCGTGCCCTCGTCCACTCCGGCGGCTACCACGTGAAGGTGGCGACGGCGGACGGCCGCATCACCTCCCTGTCGCTGGCGGGCGCGGCGAAGGACGGCAGCGATCAGCCGGTCGTCCACTACGGCTACGACTCGGCCGGGAACCTGGCCGAGATCACGAAATCCTGCGGCCTCCCCCTGCGCTTCGGCTATGACGCGCAGGGTCGCATCACGTCCTGGACCGACACCAACAACTCCCACTATCGGTACGCCTACGACGAGCACGACCGCTGCGTATGGCAGTCCGGCGAAGAGGGCCACATGCAGGCCACCTTCACCTACGACCAGCGGGACGCCGCAACAGGGCACCGGATCACGACGGTTACCAACTCCCTCGGGGCGCAGACGCGGTACCTGGTCAACGACCGCAATCAGATCACCACCGTCATCGACCCGACGGGCGCGGTCACCCGCACCGAACACGACGCCCACCACCGCGTGCTCGCGCGCACCGACGCGCTCGGCCACACGACGCGTGTGGAACGCGACGCGGAGGGCCGCCCGCTCGCCATGACCGCGCCGGACGGCACACGGACGAGGGTGACGTACAGCGACCTGGGGCTCCCGATGGAAGTGACGGGCCCGGACGGCGCGGTCTGGCTCCATACGTATGACGAGCGCGGCAACCGCACGGCGACCACGGATCCGGACGGCCACACGACGCGCTACGCGTACACGTCCGAGGGCCACCTGACCGCGGTCACGGACCCGCTGGGGCACACGACACATGTGCGGTGCGACGGCGCCGGCCTGCCGGTCGAGATCACAGATCCGCTGGGCGGACGCACGACGTACCGCCGCGACGCCTTCGGGAACCCGACCGCGATCGTCAACCCGCTCGGCGATACGACCCGCCTGACCTGGACGGTCGAGGGTAAACTCGCGCGCCGCGTCGGCCCGGACGGCGCGGAGGAGCGCTGGGAGTACGACGGCGAGGGCAACTGCACCCGTCACCTCGACCCGGTCGGCGGCGCGACAACGTACGAGTACACCCACTTCGACCTGCTCACGGCCCGCACGGGACCCGACGGTGTCCGCTACACGTTCGCGCACGACTCCCGGCTGAGACTCACACAGGTCCGCAACCCCCAGGGACTGACGTGGAGCTACGCCTACGACGACGCGGACCGGCTCGTGGGAGAGACCGACTTCGACGGACGCACGCGGCGCTACGACCTGGACGCGACAGGCCGCCTGGCGGCCACGACGACCGCGCTGGGCGAGCGGATCACGTACGAGCGGGACGCAGCGGGCCGTCTCATACGCAAGGACGCGGCGGGCGCGGTCACGACGTACGCCTACGACCCGGCGGGCCGCCTGACCCAGGCGACCTGCCCGGACACCGACCTGATCCTGCAACGCGACCGCATGGGCCGAGTGAAGACGGAACTGGCCGACGGCAGGGCCACGACCTTTGCGTACGACGCGCTGGGCCGCACAAGGCGTCGTGAGACGCCCACGGGCGCGCAGACGACTTACGCATACGACGCGGCTGGCAACCGCACCAGCCTCACTACACAGGGTCGTACGCTCACCTCGGTGTACGACGAAGCAGGTCGCGAGCGGGAACGGCGGATGGAGGATTCGCCTCTGCTGTCCCAACGCTGGGACCCGGCAGGTCGTCTCACGCATCAGAACGTGGCGGACAGGCAGCAGCGGACATACACCTACGGGCTGGACGGCAACCTGCTGGAGGTCCAGGACAGCCTGAACGGCACGCGCCGCTACGAGTTGGACAGCGCAGGCCGCGTCACCGCAGTGCGGGCGCGTGACTGGTCGGAACGCTACGCCTACGACGAGGCAGGGAACCAGACAGAGGCAGTCTGGCCGTCAGGACTGGCCCCTTCGCAAGCCGCGGGAACCCGTGACTACACCGGCACAAGAATTCAAACCGCGGGTCGTGTCCACTACGAACACGACGGCGCGGGCCGCTTGGTCCTTCGCCGGAAACGCCGACTTTCGGCGAAGCCTGAAACGTGGCATTACCAGTGGGATGCGGAAGACCGGCTCCGGCGAGTTGTGACCCCGGGCGGCACGGAGTGGACGTACCGCTACGACCCGTTGGGCCGCCGTATCTCCAAGGAATCTGGTCGGGAATGCGTTGACTTCACGTGGCATGGAGCCACACTCATCGAACAGACCACAACGGGCCCGAACCCGAACCCGGTCACGCTCACATGGGACCACCAAGGCTTCACGCCCGTCGCACAAACAGAACGCGTCACACGCGACTCCTCCCAGTCCGAGATCGACTCCCGATTCTTCGCCATCGTCACGGATCTGATCGGCACGCCAACGGAGTTGATCTCAGAAAGAGGGGACCTGGCCTGGCACGCCCGAACGACTCTGTGGGGCACGACGACGTGGAACGCCGACGCCACGGCGTACACACCCCTGCGCTTTCCGGGCCAATACGCCGACCCGGAGACAGGGCTGCACTACAATTTATTCCGCTACTACGATCCCGAGACGGCGCGCTACGCTTCCCAGGACCCCTTGGGCTTGGCCCCCTCTCCGAACGCCGCAGTCTATGTTCACAACCCGCACACCTGGGCCGATCCACTTGGACTGGGGCCGTACAGAGATTTCGCCCACGGCACCTCTCGTATACACGCAGAGAGCATTGTCAGAGACGGTCTGAATACGGATGCTGCCCGGGCTGCCACTAATGGGGGCTCACTGAGCAGGCCAGGTCACTTCTCCGCGCATGAAGTAGCGGGTCCGCAGTCACCGGGGTTCCAGTCGGCGTACGAATGGGGGGTCCGGGTGGACAAATATTCGCCATCAAGTGTTGTCATTGCACGAATACCGGAAGAATTGTATCAAAAGTTGATGACTGAAGGGAAGGTGGCAACAAGAGAGGTAGGTGAAGATGTGCCGACGGAAGTAATATTCCATCCGGATTCCTTTGAAGAGATAAACAAAGCTGTGCAATGGAAGGGTCCGTATACTCCATGAATGACGCTTCGGACGAATATTCGGCTTCGTATCTCCGGAAGACGAAGTGGGGTGACTTCAGGAGGCTGGATGATGGGTCGTGGGAGACCACTTGGAGTATCACGCTCAAGCAGGACGACGCCCAAGTGCGAGAGTCCGTCGTCCTCAGTGACTCCCGAATCGGATTTGAATCACGTCTCACTGTCGTGGGTCCCCGGGAGGTCGAGCTGGTAGTGACCACCAGTGAGCACGCGATGTCGGCGGCAAATTATCAGCCCACGTACTCTTCGCTTCGTATCGTCAACGACAGTATTGCTGAAATCGAGTCCATCCAGGGCCTGCCGAAGAATTGGTACGCGCCCTTTCGGTAAGCGGGTGCCGACGGGCGCGGAGCCGTCGACTCTTCGGTATTCGCCTACCCGCCTGTGACGGGTTGGCGAGGGGGCGAGAAAGTCGATGCCAGCGGCCTGACACGGAGATCTTCGGCAAGGGCATTGCGGCACAATCCTGCAGGCGACCACCGACCCCGCGGCCGCCGCCCGGTGGAGCAACGAGGCGCAGGCCGAGCCCGCTGTTGCCCAGGCGTGGTTTGCCTCTGTGGAGGCAGCGTGCGCTCGTCGAATCATCAATGGGTGAGATCCGGAGCCTCGTCGAGGTTTGGGTGGCGGCGGTAGGCGCGTATTCCTCGTACGCGCATCGGCAGGGGTTCGCATCGCGGGGTGGGGCGGAGTCGGCCGGCGAGCGCGTCGTTGTGGCCGCTGGTGGCGGGCTGGCCTCCGGTGGCGTTGTTGCTGCCTGTTGAGTTGCTCGTCCACCGCGCTCGGGCCCCGTGCGAGGGGGCTTTGGCTCCGGGGGACGTGGGAGGCGGGGATGGTCGGTCGGGTGAGGGTGATCCTTTGTTGGAGGGCGCTGGCGAGGGATGCGCGGCACCGTGAGGTGCATCAACATCCTGTCCCGGCGGAGACTCTGCGGCGGGATCTGAATGTCGGTGCCCGCCGCGCCCGTGAACTCGTCGCCGCTGTGCGGGCCAACGATGTGCGGTTGCCGTACGGGCGTGGAGGCGTTGGGGTGCGTGCCGAGCGTCAGCCGGTCTGGACGGGTTGCTCGTCTGGAGCTGTTGTGGTTGCGGCTGAGTCGGGAGGGCTCATGGCTCGGGGCGTCTCGTGCTTCTTGTCGGCCGTAGGCTGCATGCAGTGAGGTGCAGGGGGACTGGCGTCTCGCTCGACCATGAGGTGGAAATGTCCGAATCTCCGTTAGTTGCTCAGAACGGCTTCCCGGCTTGGTAAACCCCCAGGTCAGCGAGACTGCTCCCCGCGCACGCGGGGATGGACCCTGGAACACCCCAGGTCAAGGAGGATCCTGCCCCCTGCTCCCCGCGCACGCGGGGATGGACCCGGTACGCGGGGCGTACCCGGACCGCGCGCACGCTGCTCCCCGCGCACGCGGGGATGGACCCGCACCGAAGAGAAGACCAGCGAGGATGAGCTTCTGCTCCCCGCGCACGCGGGGATGGACCCGCCTGCCGTGCGTCGGCGCTGCTGGGGCGTGGCTGCTCCCCGCGCACGCGGGCTGTTGCGCCATGTTCGAGGAGAAGACGGTCCGGGCGCGGGTGCGCGACTGCTGATGTGCACGTGAAGGCGTATGGGCGCGCTCGGGTGAACAGGGGCACGGTGCTGGCGCGATGCTGTTGTGCCTATGACTGGATGGAGAGCACGGTTGTGATGGTGTCTTCGCATGCCTTGGTGGCTGTGTGAAGGCGGGTCTTGTGAGATTCAGGGACTTTTCCCTGGCCGGGAGCCGGAGGCACGCAGCGTCGTGTTGGGGGCTTGCCGTTCGGCGTCGTGGACCATGGGCGCCTTCTGGGGAGCAGATCAGGGTGTCTCGTGCTGCGTATCCGTCTTGGGCCTGGGTGGCCCGGGAGGTTGTGTGGCGGAGGCGCGCAGGTTTTCTGCGGGGGGCCCAGGATGCTGACAGGACGGTTGTGGCCCAGACGGGTGTCGAAGACCGCGAGGTCGGGGGCGGGTTCGACCGCGAGGTAGCGGTTGACCATGGTGGCTGCGGCTAACAGCACGGTCGCCCGAGCGCTGCGGGATCAGGTCGAGGAGTTCCGCGCGGAATCCGTACCCCGCCTGGCACTCGCGCCCGGCAATCCGGAATGAGAGAAGAGCGATCGTGAAGGCGTCCCCCGAGGTGATGACGGACCACTGGTGGTGGCGGCCCGGCTGGCGCGAGGGGCGTCGCTTCTACACCTGGCACCTAACCTTCGCCGACCAGCCGGACGTGTGCCGCTTCATCGGCGCCTACCGCGACGCGCTGAGCGGGCTGCCGGGCCTGACGCCAGTTCCGGACCGGTGGCTGCACCTGACTATGCAGGGGCTCGGCTTCGTCGATGAGGTGGACGAGACGGATGTGCGCGAGATCGTCGCGGGGGCTCGTTCGCGGCTAGCTCGGCTCGCTCCCTTCGAGGTGGCCTTCGAGACGGCGTCGGTCACCCCGGAGGCGGTCGAATCCTTCGCGGAGCCCGCGAAGCCGGTAGCCGACCTTCGGCTCGCGCTGCGGGGCGCGATCGGCGAAGTGTGGCCGACGGTGCCCGAGCCGCAGGAGGGGTTCAGGCCGCACGTATCGGTGGCGTACAGCAGCGCCGCCAGTGCGGCCGGGCCGATCGTCGACGCGCTCAGCGGCGCTTGTGTGGCGTCCGCGAAAGCTCTGATTTCTTCGGCCGAGCTGATCGTTCTCCATCGGGACCGGCAGATGTACGAGTGGGAGGCCTTCGCGGAGATTCCCTTGGGCTGACGAGCGATCGCTGACCGTCCTCGCGGCCTGCCTCCGATTCGTAGACCGCAACGTTCTGGGGGCAGACTGCCGGGGCATCCCGTAGGCGGACCCGGTGAGGGCCTGGGCAACGTCACCTGCGGACCTGAGTCTTGGAGGCACCTCTGTCCCTGCACCGCGATCATGCCGTCGGCATCACGGGGTCACAATCTTCTCGAAGCCCTCGCTCTGCTCCCAGCGCAGGTAGTACAGGCCGGAGTCGCTGTTGTAGAGGAACAGGACACGGCTGCCGTCATCATTGATGCTGGTGTCCTCCCAGCCGTCGAAATCCTTGGTGACGTTGATGTCCCAGTCGCTCAGCTTGCCCTGGGCCACACCTGCGATGGATTCGGTCGGAGGCTCGCCGTCCGAACAGTAACGGCCGAAGTCAGCGATCAGTGAGACGGTGCCGTTGGCCTCGGCGAGATCAACGCCCTGACAGCGGTCGGTCGTGGTCCGGTAGAGCGTGTGCCACTTGCTCCATGTCGTGGCCCCCGCCGCCTGATGGCGCTCCTGAACGCCAGTGCCCTTCACCAGACGTACGTGGACCGTGCGGCCGTCACTGAGCTTCAGCGTCGACTGGTAGGCGTCTTCGACCGAGGCGCCGGCCTTTGCCGCGGTTCCCTGCCCGGCCAGCGGGGCCCGGTGCTTGTCACCGGTCGATTCCTCCGCGCCCATAGCGCTGCCGTACCCGGCTACCAGCAGCCCGACCGTCGCTATCCCGACAAGTGCTGCGCGCGGCGCCCTGCGAATCCCCACGATCCGTCCCCCTGCACACTCGATACTGAGAGGTCGGTCACGGGGACGCCACACGCGCACAGCCGGTTCCGCCATGACGATGTTCCGTGCCTTCGTATGACGCCGTATATGCCGACGCGCCCCGGCCGCAGACCTCTTGACGTATCAAGCACGCAGCTGGAGGGCCTGCGGCAGGTAGCCGAGGCCGCCCCGAGGGCTGGGTGGGCCGGGCTGGTGCCTTGTTGGTGGCGGGGGGAGCGCGTATGCCTCGTTCGTGCATCAGCGGGAGTTCGCGTTGCGGGGTGGGGGGAGTCGGTGAGTGCGTCGTTGTGGCCGTTGTCGGTGGATGGGCTGCTCTTGTTGGCCACGGTCGGGTTGAGAAGCGGCCGGAGCGGCGGCGTGGGTCGAGGTGGGTGGTGGGGATGGGTGGTCCGGGGACGGTGATCCCTTGCTGGGGGAGGCGTTGGCGCAGGACTCGCGGCACCGTGAGGCTTATCAACGCCCCATCTCGGCGGAGACACTGCGGCGCGACCTGCACGTCGGGGCCCGCCATGCCCGTGAACTCGTCGCCGCCGTGCCAACCGACGGATAGCGGTCGTTGTGAGGCGTGAAGTCGGGTGGAGCACGTGGGTCAAGCATCAGCCGACCTGAGTGACTGCCCACTGGAGCCGTGCTGCGGGTGAGCCGTGTTGAAGGAGGGGGCACGGTTCGGGCACGTCCTTCGTGCCTCCTGTTGGTCGTAGGCTGCTTCCACCAGAGTGCAGGCCGGTTGGTGTTTTGCTCGACCATGAGGTGGAAATGTCCGAATCCCCATTAGTTGCTCAGAACGGCTTCCCGGCTTGGTAAACCGCCAGGTCAGCGAGACTGCTCCCCGCGCACGCGGGGATGGACCCCGCCGCAGCACCGAGGACGCGATCGAGTGGGCCTGCTCCCCGCGCACGCGGGGATGGACCCGTGCACGGCCAACAGATCCATCTTGAGCGCGGCTGCTCCCCGCACACACGGGGACCCCGGGCCTTCTCGGCAGCCGCGTACAGCGCCTCCTGCTCCCCGCGCACGCGGGGCGCGCTGACCGCTCTTGCGGCGCTGCCTCCGATTCGTCAGCCGCAACATTATGGGGGCAGGCTGCGGGAGTTCGGACAGGTGCGCTGTACGAGGGCTGGGGACGGGGTTACGGGATGCGTGCGACGCCGGCCCAGCCCGCTCGTTCTGCGACGGTGCCGGTGTCGGCGTTCGGTTTCCAGTGGGGGAGGGTGACGAAGCCCGGGGGGACCAGTTCGAGGTCGTCGAAGAAGTGCTGTGTCTTCTCGGGTGGGCGGAGGACGTAGGGGATGGCGCCGGAGGCGTTGTACTCCTCTTGTACGGCGCGGTGTTGTTCGTCGGCGGCGTCGGCGTGGCTGAGGGAGAGGTAGCTGTTCGGGGCGAGGGCCTCTACCAGACGGCGCACGAGGTTGAGTGCCTCGTCGAAGTCGACGATGTGTCCGAGGACGTCGTTGATGACCAGGCCGACGGGTTGCGTCAGGTCGAGGGTTTTGGCGGCGCCTGCCAGGATGACGTCGGTGTCGCGCATGTCGGCCAGGACGTAGTCCATGGCGCCTTCGGGGGTGCTCGCGCCCAGGGCGTGGACGTGCCGCAGGACCAGCGGGTCGTGGTCGACGTAGACCACTCGGGCCTCGGGGGCGAGGCGTTGGGCGACTTCGTGGGTGTTGTTGGCGGTGGGCAGGCCCGCGCCGACGTCGAGGAACTGCCGCAGGCCCGCCTCCTGGGTCAGCCATCGCACGGCGCGGACGAGGAAGTCCCGGGACTCCCGGGCCAGGGGAACGATGTTCGGATACCTCTCGCGGTAGGCGTCGCCCGCGGCCTTGTCGGCGGCGAAGTAGTCCTTTCCGCCGAGCCAGTGGTTGTACACGCGTGCGCTGTGGGGGACGGAGGTGTCGATGTCCGGAGGCAGCCTCGTCGGCTCGCTCATGAAAGCTCCTCTTTCGCTCGCTCGGGATCCGGCGCCAGGACGCAGGAGAAGTCCAGCAGGCGGCGGTACCCGGTGACGATGCTTTCCGCGTCCCAGACCTCGGCCGTGCTGGGCAGTTCGCCTTCGCGTACGACGTGGTCGGGAATCTCGGGGATCTCGGGGACCCTGACGCGGTACAGGGTCAGGGGGGCTTGTCGATCAGTGCGTGCGCCGGCCCGTCCAGTGGGTGGATCTGCAGGGTGACTTTGGGGTGTTCCGCTGCCTTGCCGAGTGCGTGGATCTGCTCGGCCATGATGTTCTCGTCGCCCACGCGCGAGTGCAGTGCGGCGGCGGCCATCAGGGCCCAGATGTGCGTCTGTTGCTCCCGCAGGTGTTCTTGACGCTCCAGCAGCAGTTCGGTTCTCGCGTCCTTGGCTTCGGGGGGGCAGGTCGGATTGCGGGATGTCCTCGACGGTACGGGCGTAGGCGGGGGTGTGCAGCAGGGCGGGGACGAGTGCCGGGTCCCAGATACGGACGACGCTGGCGGCGGACTCCACGCCCGTGAGGCCGAACTGCCAGGCGTCCATCGCCTCGCGCCACGGATGCCACCACCCGGGCTGACTCGCCTTGAACAACTGCCACTGGAACTCCTCGCGCCCGGCGGGCGAAGCCCCGTACGTCGTGAGGAGGGTGGTGATCCATGCAGGGTCAGGCGAGGTCACGGTCTTGTGTTCGCCCGGGGCGGGTGCACCCTCCGTGAGGGAGAGGCGCCCGGTGGTCCGCAGGACCCGGAGAAGGTGGCTGCTCGCTGGCGCCGCACGGGGCGTCGGCTGGTCCTCCCGGAGGGGGCTCGGATCCACGACTGGCGGGGCAGCAAGATCGCTTCGAGGGCCAGCCGGATCAGGCTCTCCTGCCTGACTTAAGCAAGATCATCCCTGTTGGCCACGCCGCAGAGGCGGAAAGCAAAAAACCCCTGGTCAACAGGGGTCTTAGCTGGTGTCGGGAGGGGGACTTGAACCCCCACGCCCTGTAAAGGGCACTAGCACCTCAAGCTAGCGCGTCTGCCATTCCGCCACCCCGACTGGTGGGCCGCCCGGCGCCGTGGCCGTTGCGACGAGGTAAACCTTAGCACTGGTTCGGGGTGTGGATCACCCGGCTCTTGGGGTGCGGGGCGGGGAGCGGGAGGATGGGGGCGTATCTGCGAGACGAGGAGGCAGTGTGAGCGCCGAGAGTAGCCCCCAGAGCAGCGCCGAGAGCGAGGTCGTCGAGCTGTGCCGCGATCTGATCAGGATCGACACCAGCAACTACGGGGGCAACGAGGGGCCCGGTGAGCGGGCCGCCGCCGAGTACGTGGCGGAGAAGCTCGCCGAGGTGGGGCTGGAGCCGCAGATCATCGAGTCCCGTCCGGGGCGGGCCTCGACGATCGCGCGGATCGAGGGGGAGGACACGTCCCGGCCCGCGCTGCTGATCCACGGGCACACGGACGTGGTCCCCGCGAACGCCGACGACTGGACGCACCACCCCTTCTCCGGTGAGATCGCGGATGGGTGCGTGTGGGGCCGTGGGGCCGTCGACATGAAGGACATGGACGCCATGACCCTCGCGGTCGTACGCGAGCGGCTGCGGACCGGGCGGAAGCCGCCGCGGGACGTCGTACTGGCGTTCCTCGCCGATGAGGAGGCGGGGGGCGTGTACGGGGCGCGGCACCTGGTCGACAACCACGCGGACCTCTTCGAGGGCGTGACGGAGGCGATCGGGGAGGTCGGCGGCTTCTCGTTCACCGTGAACGAGGACCTGCGGCTGTATCTGATCGAGACGGCCCAGAAGGGCATGCACTGGATGCGGCTCACCGTGGACGGCACGGCCGGGCACGGGTCCATGACCAACAACGACAACGCGATCACGGAGCTGTGCGAGGCCGTGGGGCGGCTGGGGCGGCACAGGTTCCCGGTGCGGGTGACCAAAACCGTACGGTCGTTCCTGGACGAGCTCTCGGACGCGCTCGGTGTCGAGCTGGACCCCGAGGACATGGAGGAGACCCTCGCCCGGCTCGGCGGCATCGCGAAGATCATCGGGGCGACGCTCCAGAACACCGCGGCCCCGACGCAGCTCGGCGCCGGGTACAAGGTCAATGTGATCCCCGGGCAGGCGACCGCGCACGTGGACGGGCGCTTCCTGCCGGGGCACGAGGACGAGTTCCTCGCGGACCTCGACCGGATCCTCGGGCCGCGTGTACGGCGGGAGGACGTGCACGCCGACAAGGCGCTGGAGACGTCGTTCGACGGCGCGCTCGTCGAGGCCATGCAGTCGTCGCTGAAGGCGGAGGATCCGATCGCGCGGGCCGTGCCGTACATGCTGTCCGGTGGTACGGATGCCAAGTCGTTCGATGATCTGGGTATTCGCTGCTTCGGGTTCGCGCCCCTCAAGCTTCCCCCGGAGCTCGATTTCGCGGGAATGTTCCACGGGGTGGACGAGAGGGTGCCGGTCGACGGACTTCAGTTCGGAGTCCGAGTGCTGGACCGATTCCTGGACCAGTGCTGAGCGGTTCCGCTGAAACGCAACTTCACGATTCGGCAGCCTGTGCCCATTCGACTGAGAAGAGTGAATGATTCCATAGGCTCGTAGCCCAATTCCTCCTTCCTCGTTACAGGTGGTGCGGTCCCCGGTGGGGACCGCATTGCCTACTAGGAGGAACAATGTTCAAGAAGGTCGTCGCCGCAGCGGCCGCCACCGGCGGTCTTGTTCTCGCGGGCGCGGGTGTGGCCGTTGCCGACTCCGGTGCGCAGGGTGCTGCTGTCGGTTCCCCGGGCGTCCTGTCCGGCAACAACATCCAGGCGCCGATCCACATCCCGGTGAACGCCTGCGGCAACACCATTTCCGTCGTCGGTCTGCTGAACCCCAGCTTCGGCAACACCTGCGTCAACTCGTGATCTCACGCATCGTCTAGAAGTCCGATGCGACTGATGAGGACGTGAAGCCCGAGCGGCCCCGGAGTGCGTGCCATGCACTCCGGGGCCGTCGGGTCTTCGCGGGTCTTCGGGGAGGGGCGGGAGTACGGAAAGGGCCTCCCCCTGAGATTTCGTACGGCACATCGCGAGGCAATCGCGGGAGGGGAACCAAGCATGCGACAGGTCACCAAGAAGGGCCTGATCACGGTGGCGGCGGCGAGCGGGGTGCTCGCCATGACGAGCGGAACGGCGTTCGCGGACTCGGACGCCAGGGGTGGGAGCGAACGGTCGCCGGGGGTGCTGTCCGGCAACTCGGTGGAGCTGCCGGTGGACGCGCCCGTGAACGTCTGCGGCAATTCCGCGGACGTGGCCGGGGTGCTCAACCCGGCGACGGGCAACGGATGCGGGAACGGGGACGGGAACGGCGGCGGGAACGGGGGCGGCCAGGAATCCGGTTCCGGCGCGCACGCCCACGGCGGGACCTCGGACTCGCCGGGCGTCGGCTCCGGCAACTCCGTCCAGGTCCCGGTCGACCTGCCGGTCAACGTCTGCGGGAACTCCGTGGACGTCGTCGGCATCGGCAGCCCGGCGGCGGGCAACGGCTGCGGGAACGAGGAGTCCCCGGGCAACGGCGGCCCGGGCGGGCCCGGTGGGCCCGAGGAGCCGGGGGGCGGGACGCCCTCCCAGCCGAACGAGCCGGGCGGTCCGGGCAACCCCGGTGGCCCCGGCGAGCCGCACTCGCCGGAGCAGCCCGGCAATCCCCCCGCGGGGCAGACGCCCGGCGGGCCGGAGCAGCCGCTGCCGTGGGAGACCCCGGGGGACGACGACGTGGTCCACGGGTCCTCGCAGCCCGAGGCCCCGGCGGCGCCCGGGGCGTCCAGGGCACCGGCGCGCGCCGCGTCCGCGGTGAGCGCCCCCGGCACCGGGACCGGGACCGGGGCCGAGGCGGCCGCCCCGGAGCGAGGCGAGCTCGCGCAGACCGGCTCCGGCGCGCAGCTCGGGGTCGTCGCCCCGTTCGGCGTCGGGATGGTGCTCGGCGGTTACGTGCTCTACCGGCGCTCGCGCCCCGCCGCACGCCGCTGAGTTCCGGCGCGCGACCCCACACACACCACAGAACGGAGCGGGCCCCGTGCACAGCGCACGGGGCCCGCTCCGTCGTACGTCAGTCGCACGTCACTCGCACGTCACCCTCACCAGGTGGCCCGGAGCTGGCGGATGATCCGGCGGCGCAGCCGCACGCGCCGGCTGCCGTCGGGGTACAGCCGGGTACGGGCCAACTCCCACTGCCCGTACTCGGCATGGTCGGTCAACAGTCGCGTCGCGGCCTTGCGGGAGACACCGCGAGGGACATACACATCGCGAAATTCGTATTCCGGCATCTCATCTATTGTGCGGGCAGTGCCTGTCTGCGGATAGCGTCTGCACTATGTCTGATGCTGCGCAGCCCACCGCTGCCGACGTACGCGCCGCCGCCGAGGCGGTCAAAGCCGCGCTGGACCGGCACCTCGAAGCGGTCGAGCGACGGGCGGGGGAGTCCGGCGACGCCGAACAGCGGGAGGCCGCCGCGCTCGACTCCGCCGTCTACGCCGCGTTCGACGAACTGGCCGCCGCGGGCGAGGCGTACGACGAGCTGCTCTACGAGGTCTACGACGAGGTCACCCCCTTCGAGATCCCCAGCAGCGACACCCTCCCCGCCTACGCGGGACCCGAGTCGCCGAGCGCGCTCAGCGTGCTGCTGCGGCGGGACTACACCGTGACGGAGCCGCACCGGCTCCTCTCCCAGGCCCAGCGGGTCGCCGACCTCGATCCGGAGGCGGCGGAGGGCGACGGGGTCGAGGGCACCTCGGCGGGCAGCAGCGTGCACGCCGCGCTCGGCGTGCTCTTCGGTGAGTACGAGGCGGACGAGATCGCCACCCGGCACAAGGAGTTCGGCCTGGAGGAGGGCGACTCCACGCTGTGGGTGCTGGCGGGCGACGAGCCGAGCGAGCCGGGGGAGTGGCTCTCCGCCCCGTTCGACCAGGTCGATCCCGAGCGGGTGGTCTGCCGCTTCGACGTCAGCTCGGTCTTCGACGAGGGCGACCTCGGCCCGGACACCGGCCTGGACCTCGACGTGGACGAGGAAGAAGAAGACGCGGAGGACGAGGACGTCGAGGACGAGCTGGAGGAGGTCGTCCTCGACGACGACCGGGACCGCTAGCCGGGATCGCCAGCCGGACCGGCAGTCAGCCCTCCGCCGGGTCCTGCTCCGGGTTCTGCTCCCGGGCCGCCGCGGCCGCCGCCCGCTCCGCCTCCTCGCGGAGGACCGCCTCCAGCAGCGTGCGCAGGCGGGTGGCGCGCTCGGGGGCGTGCACGGAGGCGACGGCGCGGGGGAGGGCCTCACCCGCGCCGTGGACGACCGACAGGTGCCGCTCGCCGCGGCCGAACGCGGTGTAGACCCACTCGCGGGTGAGCGCGCCCGTCGCGTCGCCGGGAAGCACCACGACGGCCGCGGGCCAGCGCATGCCCGCCGCCTGGTGCGCGGTCACCGCCCAGCCGTGCCGCACCGTCTCGGTGACCCGCTCACGGGGCACCGTGACGGACTGCCCGGCGCAGTCCAGCCGCAGTCCGGCCTCGTCGGCGGAGACCACCGTGCCCGCCGTCGTACGCCCCGGGGCCGGGGAGTGGGCAACGCGGTCGCCCGGGTCGAAGCCGCCGAAGCGGCCCGGGCCCGGGTTGAGCCTCTCCTTCGCCGCCGCGTTGAGCGCGCGGGTGCCCGCCGCGCCGCCGTGGCCCGGGGTGATGACCTGGGTCTGCTCGGCGGGGACGCCGATCGCGCGGGGCACGGAGTCGGCGAGGAGCTGCACCGTGCGGTGCACGGCCTCGCCCGCGTCCCGCACGGGGACGATCACGACCTCCTTGCCGGGCGCCTCCACCTGGTTCAGCTCGCCGATGCCGATGCCTGAGACCAGCTCGCCGACGGGGCCCGGGTCGGGCGTGCGCGAGGCGATCTGGGGGCAGAAGCGCGCGGCGAGCAGGTCCTTGAACACCTGCCCGGGGCCCGCGGAGCCGAGCTGGCCCGGGTCGCCGCTGAGCACCAGCCGGGCGCCGTCCCTGAGCG
This sequence comes from Streptomyces sp. NPDC048172, assembly GCF_043202595.1. Lineage (NCBI taxonomy): Bacteria > Bacillati > Actinomycetota > Actinomycetes > Kitasatosporales > Streptomycetaceae > Streptomyces > Streptomyces sp. NPDC048172. Next base: position 496,280 of record NZ_JBIDAT010000005.1, on the reverse strand, counting down.
ATTCGACGAGGGCGGCCGCCGTCTCGGTGTCGAGCTGCGGGGCGTCGCAGACGATGAGCAGGTCGAGGTCCCAGGCCCCGTCCTCGTCGCGCCCCGGGCCCTCGCGCCCGGCCAGCAGCCCGGCCACGGTCACGACACCCGCGCCGGATTCCTCGGCGCCGCCGTCCTGTCCCTCGGCGCCGGGGGACGTCAGCTCCTCCAGTCGCGCGCGTCCGTTCTCCGCGTGCGTCGCCACGTACGCCCGGACGCCCAGCGCGCGGGACGCGGCCAGCAGCGCGGCGGGCTCGGCGCGGGCCGCCTCGCCGCCGGTGTGCGCGACGAGGCCGTGGCCGGCCGACGCGGTGATCAGCTCGGCGGCGGAGGGCGAGGGGGCATTCTGCGCGGCCTCCGCCCAGGCGGCGGCGTCAGGCCCTGCCCCGTCCCCGCCGTCCGGCGTGAACGTGCTGGTCAGACGGGCGAAGCCGTCGGCGAGGCTCTCCTCCGCCAGCGCGTACCTGTCCAGGCCCACGAGCATCTTGACCGGCCTCTCCGGGCCGTCCTCCCCGTCCTCGCTCTCCTCCTCCGGGGGCGTGGGGACGGGGCCCGCGTCCAGCGCGTCCTCGAAGACGAGCGCCGCGCCCGCCTCGATGGCGCCGCGCACCGCCTCGTCCGGCTCCGGGACCGCGTGCTGGGAGAGGCCCTTGGCGAGGGCCTCGGGCTCCAGCGCGGTGTGCCCGGAGAGGGCGGCGCGCTCCAGGAGCCAGACGACCAGGGCCTCGGCGCGGCGCGGGTCGTCCGGACCGCACTCGTCACCCAGCAGCGCGCGGGCGAAGCCGTCGGCCTGCTCGGGGCGGACGCCGGGGAGGGCGAGCAGCTGCCAGGGGTCGGCCCGCAGCACCTCGGCCGCGCCCTCGCCCAGGGCCTCCACGGCGCGCCGGGCCAGCGCCTCGGGGGCGCCGCCCTCGGTGAGCACCGCGCGGACCTCGTCCGGAACCGTGACGGGCCCGCCAGTGCCGTCCGCGGCCTCCGGGCCGCCCGGCGCGGGGACGGTGGGGCGCGCGGCGGGCCGCTCAGGGCGGGCCGGGCGCTGGGGGCGCGAGGGCTGGGGCTCGGCGAAGAACGAGGCGGCGGAGCGCTCGCCGCTCTCCACCGCGCGGACCGCCGCGAGGAGTTCCGCTGCCTTGTCGTCCGTCACAGCTCGCTCCAGTCATGGTCGGGGTAGCGGTGCACAGGCGCCGACACGTCGTCCAGCGCCTGGCAGATTTCTTCAGGAAGACTAAGACCCTCCACTGACAATGCCGCCGCGAGCTGCTGCGACGTGCGCGCGCCGACGATCGGCGCGGTGACCCCCGGGCGGTCCCTGACCCAGGCGAGCGCCACCTGGAGCGGGGGCAGCGCGAGCCCGTCCGCCGCTATCGTCACCGCGTCGACGATCCGCCCCGCCGTCTCGTCGAGGTACGGCTCCACGAACGCCGCGAGGTGCTCCGAGGCCCCGCGCGAGCCCGCGGGCGGCGGACCCGCCTGGCGGTACTTGCCGGTGAGCACGCCGCGCCCGAGCGGCGAGGACGGCAGCAGTCCGACGCCCAGGTCCAGCGCCGCGGGCAGCACCTCGCGCTCGATGCCGCGCTGCAGCAGCGAGTACTCCATCTGCGTGCTGGCCAGCCGCGTGCGCGTGCCCGGCCCCGCGAGCTGCCAGGTCGCCGCCTTGGCGAGCTGCCAGCCGGAGAAGTTGGACACCCCGGCGTACCGGGCGCGGCCGCTGCTCACCGCGATGTCGAGGGCCTGGAGCGTCTCGTCGAGCGGCGTCACCGGATCGAAGGCGTGCACCTGCCACAGGTCGACGTGGTCGGTGCCCAGCCGGTCCAGCGAGGCGTCGAGCGCGGCGAGGAGATGGCCGCGCGAGCCGTCGAACCTGCGGTCGGGGTCGGGCACGCTGCCCGCCTTCGTCGCGATCACCAGGTCGCGGCGGGGCACCAGGTCGAGGAGGCGTCCGAGCAGATATTCGGCGCCCCCGTCCGCGTACACGTCGGCGGTGTCGACGAGCGTGCCGCCCGCCTCCCAGAAGGTCTTGAGCTGGTCGGCGGCGTTCCGCTCCGCCGACGTGTGGTCACCCGTGCCACGCGCCCAGTTGAGAGTGCCGAGTCCGATCCGGGATACGCGCAGGCCAGTGCGGCCGAGGTGCCTTAGCTCCATGGGCGTTGAGCGTACTTGTGGCGGGCGCTAGAGTCCGGGGGGTCAGGGACATTACTGATCAGTAAGGGGAGCGGGATGCAGATGCGGCTGGGCATCAACCTGGGCTACTGGGGCGCGGGCATGGACGCCGACAATCTCGCCGTCGCGCAGGAGGCGGACCGGCTCGGTTACGCGGTCTGCTGGGCCGCCGAGGCGTACGGCTCGGACGCGGCAACGGTGCTCACCTGGGTGGCGGCGCACACCGAGAACATCGACATCGCGTCCGGCATCTTCCAGATCCCCGCGCGCACCCCGGCGATGACGGCCATGACGGCCGCCACGCTCGACTCGCTCTCCAAGGGCCGCTTCCGGCTCGGCCTCGGCGTGTCGGGGCCGCAGGTCTCCGAGGGCTGGTACGGCGTGAAGTTCGACAAGCCCCTGGCCCGCACCCGCGAGTACGTCGACATCATCCGCAAGGCCATGTCCCGCGAGCGCCTCAGCTACGAGGGCGAGCACTGGACGCTGCCGCTGCCGGACGGCCCCGGCAAGCCGATCAAGCTGACCGTGCACCCGGAGCGCGAGGAGATCCCGCTCTACATCGCCGCCATCGGGCCGAAGAACCTGGAGCAGACGGGCGAGATCGCCAACGGCGTGCTGCTGGTCTTCTTCTCGCCCGAGCACGCCGAGGAGACCACCCTCCAGCACCTGCGCACCGGGCGCGCCGCCGCCGGGAAGACCATGGAGGGCTTCGACGTCTGCCCGACCGTCCCGCTCGCCGTGGGCGACGACGTCGACGCGCTGGCCGACCTCTTCCGCCCGTACACCGCGCTGTACGTCGGCGGCATGGGCAGCCGGAAGCAGAACTTCTACAACAAGCTCGCGCAGCGCATGGGCTACGAGAAGGCCGCCGCCGAGATCCAGGACAAGTACCTGGCGGGCGACAAGGAGGGCGCCGCCGCGGCCGTACCGCAGGAGCTGATCGACTCCACCACGCTGCTGGGCCCGGTCGAGCGGATCTCGGACCGGATGCGCGCGTACGCCGAGGCCGGGGTGACCACCCTGTCGCTCGCCCCGGCGGGCTTCACGCTGGACGAGCGGCTCGCCTCGCTCCGCGCCGGGATGGAGGCCCTGGACCGCGCCGGGCTGGCCTGAACCGCCCCGGGCGCGGCCCGGACATGCCTGCGGCCGTGGTGGGGGCTCGGGGGTCTTCCCCGCCACGGCCGTCACCGAGCACAACGCTCCGCGACCGTCCGGGGTTACGCGCCCGTCGGCACCCGCTCGCTCCTTCTTTCGGCGCAGATCCGCGCCCTACCTGTTGCCGGAACGCGTGTCTCGCATTTGACTCGTTCTTTGCGGATGTCGTGTACGGAGGTGGCAGTGATGCTCTCGGCGAAGAGTCTGTTCCAGGAGATCCACGACAACGACGAGTCGTTCCGGCTCTTCTGTTCCATCGCGGCCAGCGGTGAGGCGCAGGGTGGCTGGGAGAACGGCCGCATCGCGGCCCTCGTCCCGGAGAGCCAGCGGGGCCTCGCGCCCAAGATCGTGCGGCACGGTGCCGACGAGGACAAGCACGGCCGGATCTTCACCGCGCTGCTGCGCAAGCGCGGCCTGGAGCCGGGCGAGGTGCCCGAGGACACCGACTACACGATGCTGCTGGAGGGCCTCGGCATCGGCCTGGCCCACGAGAAGCTGCGCGCCGACGAATCCCTCTCGGAACGCGACATCCTCACGTACCTCGCGCACAGCCGCGTCACCGAGCAGCGGGCCGCCGAGGAAATGATCATGCTGCGGAAGATCTTCGGGGACCACCCGGACCTCGGCCGCGCCGTCAAGATGATCTCGAACGACGAGGACAACCATCTCGCCTACTGCCACGAGGAGTTGCTGCGGCTCGCCCGCGAGGGGCACGGCCGCGCCATCCAGGCGGTGCTGCGCGAGTGCGCCCTCGCGGAGATCAGGGTCTACCGGGACGTGAGCCTCGCCGTGATGGGCCGGATGGGCACCATCCTCGGCTGGTCCCGGCTCAAGGCGGGCCTGCTGGCCCTGGGGATCCACGGACGCTACGTGTACGAGCGGCTCGGCGGCTGGCGCCGGATGGTCAGCCTCAGAATGCCGGAACGGCGCGACGCGCTCGGCGGCCGGACGGGACCGGAGCCGGGACCGGCACCCGAGTTCGCCTGACCCGCGCCCGTACGGCCGTACGGGTCAGACCCAGCCCCGGCGCTTGAACACCCGGTACAGCACGAGACAGACCGACACGATCAGCAGCAGCACGGCCGGGTAGCTCCACACCCAGTGGAGCTCCGGCATGTGCTCGAAGTTCATCCCGTAGATCCCGGCGATGGCGGTGGGCACCGCGAACATCGCGGCCCAGGCCGAGATCTTGCGCATGTCGTCGTTCTGGCGCACGCCCATCTGCGCCAGATAGGCCGACAGGACGTCCGACAGCAGCCGGTCGATGTTCTCCACCTGGTCGTTGACCCGCGTCAGATGGTCGCTCACGTCCCGGAAGAACGGCCGCGAGCCCTCGTTCACATACGGCACCCCGCCGTCCGCCAGCCGGGCCATGGGCTCGCTCAACGGGCCCGTCGCGCGGCGGAACTCCAGGGCCTGGCGCTTGAACGCGTAGATACGGCTGGCCGTTCCCGCGTCCACGCGGCGCTGCTGCGGCGCGAACACGTCCTCCTCCAGCCCGTCCAGGTCGTCGTGGAAGGCGGCGGCGACCTCCAGGTAGTTGTCCACCACCGCGTCGCTGACCGCGTACATCACGGCCGTCGGCCCGTGCTGCAGGACGGCGGGGTCCTCCTCCAGCCGCTTGCGCACCTCGGCCAGCGGATTGGCCTTGCCGTGCCGCACGGTCACCACGAACGCGTCGCCGACGAAGAGCATCAGCTCGCCCGTCGAGACGGCCTCCTCGCTCTCCTCGTACGCCACCGGCTTGAGGACGAGGAAGAGGGAGTCGGCGTAGACCTCCAGCTTGGGCCGCTGGTGCGCGGAGAGCGCGTCCTCGACCGCCAGCGGGTGCAGCCCGAAATCGCGGGTGACGCGCGCGAACTCCTCCTCCGTCGGCTCGTAGAGCCCGATCCACAGGAAGGCGCCGGGCGTCGCACGCGCCGACTCCAGCGCCGTCGAGTAGTCGCTGGGGCGCTCCGTGCGGTGCCCGTCGCGGTAGAGGGCACAATCGACGATCACCCTCGCCATTGTCGTACGCCCTCGCGGGGGCACAAGTGGACGAACGACGCCACGGGTCCTGCCTCGCTTAGGGTGGCAGCCATGCCCACGCTGATCCTCGTACGGCACGGCCGCTCCACGGCGAACACCTCCGGGGTGCTCGCCGGACGTACGCCCGGCGTCGCCCTGGACGACCGCGGCCAGGAACAGGCCGCAGCCCTGCCCGGCAGGCTCGACGGGCTGCCCCTCGCGGCGGCCGTCAGCAGCCCCCTCCAGCGCTGCCAGGAGACGCTGGCCCCGCTGCTCGCCGCGCGCCCGGACCTGCCGTCGCACACCGAGGAGCGGATCACCGAGTGCGACTACGGGGAGTGGAGCGGGCGCAAGCTCGCGGAGCTGAACGACGAGCCGCTGATGACGACGGTGCAGCAGCACCCCTCCGCGGCCGCGTTCCCCGGCGGCGAGTCCCTGCGCGCCATGCAGACCAGATCGGTCGAGGCCGTACGGGAGTGGAACGCGCGGATCGAGGCCGAGCACGGGGCCGACGCGCTCTATCTGATGTGCGCGCACGGTGACATCATCAAGTCCGTCGTGGCCGACGCGCTCGGCATGCACCTCGACCTCTTCCAGCGCATATCCGCGGGCCCCTGCTCGCTCACCGTCATCACCTACACCCCGCTGCGCCCCTTCCTGCTGCGGCTGGGCGACACCGGAGAGCTCGGCTCCCTGGCCCCGCCCGCCGCGGACCCCGCCGACACCGGCGCCGCCGAGCGGGGCACCGCGGCCGTGGGGGGCGGAGCGTAGGCGTGATGATCGTCGCGCAGTAGGGTGCCAGTGTCCGGATCCCCAAGCACAACTCACCGTCGACTTCAACGGAGCAGGACGTGTCCCGTCAGGTGTTCCTGTACGACCCGCCAGACCGGTTCATCGCCGGCACGGTCGGGTTGCCTGGCCGCCGCACCTTCTTCCTCCAGGCCACCGCGGGCGGCCGCACCACGAGCGTGGCCCTGGAGAAGGCACAGGTCGAGGCGCTCGCCGAGCGGATCGACGAGCTGCTCGACGAGGTGGTGCGCCGCTCCGGCGGCAACGCCCCGGTCCCGGCCGTGGCGCCCTCCGAGGTCGACGACACGGCGCCGCTGGAGACCCCCGTCGAAGAGGAGTTCCGGGTCGGCACCATGGCCCTGGCCTGGGACGGCGAGGGCGAACGGATGGTCGTGGAGGCACAGGCCATCGTCGAGCTGGAGCCCGACGCCGACGAGGACCTCGCGGACGCCGAGGAGCGGCTGCTCCAGGACGACGAGAACGGGCCCCCGATGCTCCGGGTCCGGATCAGCGGCAGCATGGCCCGCTCCTTCGCCAAGCGGGCGCTGGAGGTCGTGAACGCCGGACGTCCGCCGTGCCCGCTGTGCAGCCTGCCGCTCGACCCGGAGGGACACGTATGCCCGCGCCAGAACGGATACCGCCGCAGCGAATGAGCAGCGTATGAGCGGGGGCGGTGCCGAACCGGCGGGGGAGGCCGTACGGACCCTCCTCGCCGAGGGCACGCTCACGGTGCGCGGCCGTATCCGCGACGCCTCGAACGCGGTCCTGTACGGCGTGGTCGAGCGCGGCGGCGAGAGCCTGCCCTGCGTCTACAAGCCGGTGCGCGGCGAGCGCCCGCTGTGGGACTTCCCCGACGGCAACCTGGCGATGCGCGAGGTCGCCGCGTACGAGGTCTCCCGCGCCACCGGCTGGGACCTGATCCCCGCGACGGTGCTGCGCGACGGGCCGTACGGGGAGGGCATGTGCCAGGTGTGGGTCGGGCCGCTCCCGGACGCGGAGAGCGAGGACGGCCAGGACGGGGAGTCCGAGGACGGCCAGGACGAGGAGGAGCCGCTGCTCGCGCTCGTCGAGGCCGAGGAGCCCGGCGAGGGCTGGAAGGCCGTCGGCTTCGCGGACGTCGGCGGCGGACGTACGGCGCTGCTGGTGCACGCCGACGACGCGCGGCTGCGGCGCCTCGCGGTCCTGGACGCCGTCCTCAACAACGGGGACCGCAAGGGCGGCCATCTGCTCCGCCCGTCCGGCGGGCGGCTCTGGGCGATCGACCACGGCGTCTCCTTCCACGTCGACGACAAGCTGCGCACCCTGCTGTGGGGCTGGGCGGGCGACGCACTGACCCCGGAGGCCGTGGAGGTGCTGCGCGGGCTGTCCGGCGTGCTCGCCGAGGGCGCCCCGCTCGCCACCCGGCTGGCGGAACTGCTCACGGGGCCCGAGGTCGACGCCGTACGCAAGCGGACCGAGGCCATGCTCAGCTCCGGGCGGCACCCGCTGCCCAGCGGGGACTGGCCCGCGATTCCCTGGCCGCCGGTGTGAGCGCGGCCGGGCGGCGTTGAAACCCCGGACAGGGCCCGTGTAGATCACACGCATCCGGCCCGTATGGAGAACAGCTGTCCGGGTTAGGCTCATGACATGCATGCCTGGCCCGCTTCCGAGGTCCCCGTCCTGCCTGGCCAGGGCCGCGACCTCGACGTCCACGACACCGCGACCGGCGGACGGGTGACCCTCGCCCCCGGTCCTGTCGCCCGTATCTACGTCTGCGGCATCACGCCGTACGACGCGACCCACCTGGGGCACGCGGCGACGTACAACGCGTTCGACCTCGTGCAGCGCGTGTGGCTCGACAACAAGCGGCAGGTTCACTACATACAGAACGTCACCGACATCGACGATCCGCTCCTGGAGCGGGCCGTCGCCAACGGTGACGACTGGACCGAGCTCGCCGAGCGCGAAACCGCCCTCTTCCGCGAGGACATGACGGCCCTTCGGATGCTGCCGCCCCGTCACTTCGTCGGCGCCGTCGAGTCGATCCCCCAGATCGTGCCGATGGTCGAGCGGCTGCGTGACATGGGCGCGGCGTACGAGCTGGAAGGCGACATCTACTTCTCCGTCGAGTCCGACGCCCACTTCGGCGGAGTCTCGCACTACGACGCGGAAACGATGCGGCTGCTCTCCGCCGAGCGTGGCGGCGACCCCGAGCGGCCCGGCAAGAAGAGCCCCCTCGACCCCATGCTCTGGATGGCGGCGCGCGAGGGCGAGCCGTCGTGGGACGGCGCCTCGCTCGGCCCAGGGCGGCCCGGCTGGCACATCGAGTGCGTGGCCATCGCCCTGGAGCACCTCGGCATGGGCTTCGACGTCCAGGGCGGCGGCTCCGACCTCGTCTTCCCGCACCACGAGATGGGCGCCTCGCACGCGCAGGCGCTGACCGGCGAGTTCCCCTTCGCCAAGTCGTACGTGCACGCGGGGATGGTCGCGCTGGACGGCGAGAAGATGTCGAAGTCCAAGGGCAACCTGGTCTTCGTCTCGGCGCTGCGCCGCGAGGGCGTGGACCCCGCCGCGATCCGCCTCGTGCTGCTCGCGCACCACTACCGGGCGGACTGGGAGTACACGGACGCGCTGCTGGAGGAGGCCACGGCGCGGCTCGCGCGCTGGCGCGCCGCCGTCTCGCGGCCGGACGGTCCGGCGGCGGAGGAGCTGGTGGCGGAGGTGCGGGCCGCGCTCGCGGACGACCTCGACGCGCCGGCCGCTCTCGCGGCGGTCGACCGCTGGGCGGCCTCGCAGGAGCGTTCGGGCGGTACGGACGAGGGGGCGCCGGGCCTTGTGTCCCGGACCGTCGACGCACTGCTGGGCGTGGCCCTGTAGCCCTCTGTGGCTGAGGGAGCCCCTGCTTTGCTTTTGCTGCTGAGCAGGGGCTGCCCCGCGCTGCGCTTCGCAGGCTGCGGGTGCGTGAGGGCTTGTCGCGCAGTTCCCCGCGCCCCTGCTTCTCCCTCCGCCCTGCGAAGCTTGGGAAGTCTGCGCAAGGCGCAGGGTTGGCAAGCGCAGCCCACTTCGCCGGGTGCCCTGCGTAACGGGGCCGGGTTCGGGTTGCCCCGGGCTGTGGTTCGCGGGCTGCGGCCGCGTCGTGGCTTGGCGCGCAGTTCCCCGCGCCCCTAATCGGGCAAGCCCGAAAGTCTTGGACCGGTCGCGCCCACGCGGCGGAGCCGCAAATCGATACAGCCCCGCGCCCCTGAAGGGGCCTACTCGTCGGGGTCGTCGGAATCGTCGGGTGACTCGGGGCCCAGCTCAGGTTGAGGGGGTTCGCCCGAGGGCTTGGGGGAGCCGTCTCGGCGACGGAGGTAGCGTTCGAACTCCTTCGCGATGGCCTCGCCGGACGCTTCCGGGAGCTCGGCCGTGTCGCGGGCCTCCTCCAGGGACTGCACGTACTCGGCGACCTCACTGTCCTCGGCGGCCAGTTGGTCGACGCCGAGCTGCCACGCGCGGGCGTCCTCCGGGAGTTCGCCCATGGGGACGCGGATGCCGAGCAGGTCCTCCAGGCGGTTGAGGAGGGCCAGGGTCGCCTTCGGGTTCGGCGGCTGCGAGACGTAGTGCGGGACGGAGGCCCAGAGGCTGGCGGCGGGGACGCCCGCGTGGGTGCAGGCCTCCTGGAGGATGCCGACGATGCCCGTCGGGCCCTCGTAGCGGGACTCCTCCAGGCTCATGCTCCGGGCCAGGTCGGGGTCGGACGTCACGGCGGTCACCGGGACGGGGCGGGTGTGCGGGGTGTCGCCGAGCAGTGCGCCCATCACCACGACCATCTCGACGCCCAGCTCGTGCGCGAAGCCCAGGATCTCGTTGCAGAACGAGCGCCAGCGCATGCTCGGTTCGATGCCCTTCACCAGCACCAGGTCGCGCTGGCGGCCCTGGCCGTCCGCGTCGTCCACGCGCACGACCGAGAGCCGTGTCGTGGGCCAGGTGACCTTGCGGACGCCGCCGTCCAGCCAGACCTGGGGACGGTTGACCTGGAAGTCGTAGTAGTCCTCCGCGTCGAGCGCGGCGAAGACCTCGCCCTTCCACTCGCGCTCCAGATGGCTGACCGCGGTGGAGGCGGCGTCACCGGCGTCGTTCCAGCCTTCGAACGCGGCCACCATGACTGGGTCGACCAGCTCGGGAACCCCCTCCAGCTCGATCACCCAGCGCCTCCTTCCGGCCGGAGGAGAGCCCCTCGCTCCGCCCCCGGCAGCCGTTCTCAGTTCCTGCTGACCTACGCGGTCGTTCCGTGCGGGCCCAGCCTACGGCGTGACGGTGCCCCCTCCGCAGCCCCCGCACGCGTCCTGATTCCTGCTGCACACCCCTGGACGCCGTGGAGGTGACACGGCTATACATCGGACCTATGAACAGAGGTCCGATGTATCGCGTCACCGGGGTCGAGGTCCACGACATTCGTTTCCCCACCTCGGAGCAGCTCGACGGCTCGGACGCCATGAACCCCGATCCCGACTACTCCGCCGCCTATGTGGTCCTGCGCACCGACGCGCCGGACGGCCACGAAGGGCACGGGTTCTGCTTCACCATCGGCCGCGGGAACGACGTCGTCGTCGCCGCCATCGACGCGCTGCGGCCGTACGTCGAGGGGCGCCCCCTGGACGCCGTCACCGGCGATCTCGGCGGCCTGCACCGCGAGTTGACCCATGACTCGCAGCTGCGCTGGCTCGGGCCCGAGAAGGGCGTGATGCACATGGCGGCGGGCGCCGTCGTCAACGCCGCCTGGGACCTCGCCGCCAAGCGCGCCGGGCAGCCGCTCTGGGCCCATCTCGCCTCGCTCAGCCCCGAGGAGCTCGTCGGCCTCGTCGACTTCCGCCACCTCACCGACGCGCTCACGCCCGACGAGGCGCTGGAGCTGCTGCGCGCCGCCGAACCGGGGCGGGCCGAGCGCGCCGCCGCGCTGCGCGCGCGGGGCTACCCCGCCTACACCACCTCGCCCGGCTGGCTCGGCTACTCCGACGAGAAGCTCGTCAAGCTCGCCCACCAGGCCGTCGCCGACGGCTTCACCCAGATCAAGCTGAAGGTCGGCGCCGACCTCGACCACGACATCCACCGGATGCGGCTCGCGCGCGAGGCCGTCGGCCCCGGCGTCCGTATCGCCGTGGACGCCAACCAGCGCTGGGACAGGGACGAGGCCGTGCGCTGGATGAGCGCGCTGGCCGCGCACGACCCGTACTGGATCGAGGAGCCCACCAGTCCCGACGACATCCTCGGCCACGCCGCCGTGCGCGCCGGGCAGCCCGTGAAGGTCGCCACGGGGGAGCACGTGGCCAACCGGATCGTGTTCAAGCAGCTCCTCCAGGCGGGCGCCGTGGACTTCGTCCAGATCGACGCGGCACGCGTCGCCGGGGTCAACGAGAACCTCGCGATCCTGCTGCTCGCCGCGAAGTTCGGCGTGCCCGTCTGCCCGCACGCGGGCGGGGTCGGGCTCTGCGAACTGGTGCAGCACCTGGCGATGTTCGACTACGTCGCCGTCTCGGGCACCACCGAGGACCGGGTCATCGAGTACGTCGACCATCTGCACGAGCACTTCACCGACCCCGTGGTCGTACGGGACGGGCGCTACCAGGCGCCCAGCGCGCCCGGCTTCTCCGCCCGCATCCGGCCCGAGTCGGTCGAGGCCCACCGCTATCCCGACGGCGCGGTCTGGCGGGAACGCGCCCCACGCGACGAACCGGCCGAGCGCGACGAACCGGAGGTACCCCGATGACCCAGCACCCGCACCCCGCACGCGACTTCGAGGACGTCCCCGCGCTCGTCACCGGCGGCGCCTCCGGCATCGGGGCCGCCGTCGCCGCCGCGCTGCGCGACAGGGGCGCGCGCGTCGCCGTGCTCGACCGGGAGCCGACCGGCGCGCCCGAGGGCACCCTCGCGCTCAAGGCGGACGTCACCGACGACGCGGCCGTACGTGCCGCCGTGGACCGCGCGGCGGACGAACTGGGCGGGCTGCACGTCGTGGTCGGCAACGCGGGCATCGGCGCCGTCGGCACCGTCGCCGACAACGACGACGCCGAGTGGCAGCGCGTCCTCGACATCAACCTGATGGGCCTGGTCCGTACGGACCGCGCGGCACTGCCCCATCTGCGGCGTGCCGCCGAGGAACGGCCCGGGCGCGTCTCGATCACCCACACCTGCTCGATCGCGGCCACGGCCGGGCTGCCGCAGCGCGCGCTGTACTCGGCGAGCAAGGGCGCCGTCCTCTCGCTGACCCTCGCCATGGCCGCCGACCACGTGCGCGAGGGCATCCGCGTGAACTGCGTGAACCCCGGCACCGCCGACACCCCCTGGATCGGTCGGCTGCTGGACCAGGCCGACGACCCGGCCGCCGAGCGGGCCGCGCTGGAGGCGCGCCAGCCCACCGGGCGGCTGGTCGGCGCCGACGAGGTCGCCGACGCCGTCGCGTACCTGGCGAGCCCCCGCTCGGCCGCCGTGACCGGCACCGCGCTCGCCGTGGACGGCGGCATGCAGGGCCTGCGGCTGCGACCGGCCGGGCCGGACGACTGACGGACAGCACCACGCGATCCCCCCCCATCCCCCTCCCGAGGACCCCGAGGACAGGACGACCTCATGCGACCGCACACGCGCACCGCTCGTACGACGCGCACCCTCCGTACCACCGGCGCCGTCTCCTGCGCCGTGCTCCTGACAGCCGCCGCGCTCGCGGGCTGCAACCGGGGCAGCGAAGGCGGAGCCGCCGCCAAGGGCAAGGTCGGCATCGACATGCCGCGCACCGACACCGACTTCTGGACCGCCTACCAGGGGTACGTCAAGAAGGGCGTCGGCAAGGGCACCGTGGACGCGCTGCCCCTGTCCAACTCCCAGAACGACGTCTCCAAGCTCGTCACCAACGTCCAGGCGTTCAGCGACCAGGGCGCCAAGGCCGTCGTGATGGCGCCGCAGGACACCGGCGCGATCGCCTCGACCCTGGAGAACCTGGAGGAGAAGGACGTCCCCGTCGTCAGCGTCGACACCCGCCCCGACAAGGGCAAGGTCTACATGGTGGTGCGCGCAGACAACCGTGCCTACGGGCGCAAGTCCTGCGAGTACCTGGGCGAGAAGCTGGGCGGCAAGGGCCGCGTCGCCGAGCTCCAGGGCGATCTGAGCTCGATCAACGGGCGCGACAGGTCGCAGGCGTTCGCGTCCTGCATGAAGAAGAAGTACCCGAAGATCAAGGTGCACGAGCTGCCGACCAACTGGGACGGCAAGGAGGCGTCCGGCAAGCTCCAGAGCCTGCTCGCCCAGCACCGCGACCTCGACGGCATCTACATGCAGGCGGGCGGCGCCTTCCTGCAGCCCACCCTCGCCCTGCTGGAGCAGAAGAAGCTTCTTAAGAAGGCGGGCGAGAAGGGCCACATCGCGATCATCTCCAACGACGGCATCCCCGAGGAGCTGGACGCGATACGCAAGGGCAAGATCGACGCGACCCTCTCCCAGCCCGCCGACCTCTACGCCAAGTACGCGCTGGAGTACGCGAGGGACGCGCTGGACGGCAAGAAGTTCAAGCCGGGCCCGACCGACCACAAGTCGAAGATCATCAAGCTGAAGAACGGCCTGGAGGACCAGCTCCCCGCGCCCCTCGTCACCAAGGAGAACGTCGACGACAAGGGGCTGTGGGCCAACCAGATGGACAAGAAGAAGTGACCGGGCCCGGCACCCGTACGGCGGACCCGCCCGCCGCCGTCCACGCCGAGGGCGTCGTCAAGCGGTACGGGGCGACGCTCGCGCTGGACGGCGTCGGCCTGACCGTACGGCCCGGCGAGGCGCACGCGCTGGTGGGGCGGAACGGCGCCGGCAAGTCCACGCTCGTCTCCGTCCTCACCGGCATGAACCGCCCCGACGAGGGCCGGATCACCTTCCACGGCGAACCGGCCCCGCACCACGGCGACACCGAGGCGTGGCGCTCCCGCGTGGCCTGCGTCTACCAGCGCTCCATGGTCGTCCCCGAGCTGACCGTCGCCGAGAACCTCTTCCTCAACCGCTTCCCCGGCGGCCCCCGCATCCGCTGGCCCGAGCTGCGCGCGCGGGCCAGGGAACTGCTGGGGGAGTACGGCGTGGAGGTGGACCCGGCCGCGCGCACCAAGGACCTCGGCGTCGAACAGCGGCAGTTCGTGGAGATCGCGCGGGCCCTCTCCTTCGGCGCCCGTACGGTCATCCTGGACGAGCCGACCGCGCAGCTCGACGCGGGCGGCATCGAGCGGCTCTTCGACAAGCTGCGCGAACTGCGCGAGCAGGGCGTCGCGTTCCTGTTCATCTCGCACCACCTCCAGGAGGTCTACGAGCTGTGCGACACGGTGACCGTCTACCGTGACGCCCGGCACGTGCTGACCGCGCCCGTGGCCGAGCTGCCCCGGCGCGAGCTGGTCGCCGCGATGACGGCCGAGGAGGGCGAGGCGGGCGAGGACGGCCAGGGCGGCCAGGGCGGTCCGGAGCGCGCTTCGCGTGCCGAGGGCGGCGCCGCGGCGCCCGTCTTCCAGTCCGCGGGCGTCTCGGCCGACAGCGGCCCCGTGCTGCGCACCAGCGGGCTCGCCCTGGAGGGCGAGTTCGAGGCCGTGGACCTGACCGTCCGCGCGGGCGAGGTCCTGGGCCTCGCCGGTGCCACCGCGAGCGGCAACACCGCGATCGGCGAGACCCTGGCCGGGCTGCGCCGCCAGAGCGGCGGGACGGTGACCGTACGGGACCGTGCCGTACGGCCCGGGAGCGTGCCGCACGCGCTCGACGCGGGCATCGGCTACGTCCCCGAGGACCGGCACGTCCAGGGCCTCGTCCCGCAGCGCAGCGTCGCGGAGAACGCGACCCTGACCGTCGCCGACCAGCTCGGGCGCTGGGGCGCCGTACTGCCGTCCCGTACGCGGGAGTTCGCCCGCAAGATGATCACGTCGCTGGACATCAAGACGTCGGGGCCCTCGCAGCCCGTCTCCGGGCTCTCCGGCGGCAACCAGCAGAAGGTCGTCATCGCCCGCGCGCTCGCCCGCGACCCGCGCGTCCTGGTCGCCATCAGGCCCACCGCGGGGGTGGACGTGAAGTCCAAGGACGCGCTCCTCGGCGTCGTCCGCGAGGTCGCCGACCAGGGGCGTGCCGCGCTCATCGTCTCCGACGAGCTGGACGACCTGCGGGTGTGCGACAGGGTGCTCGCGCTCTTCCACGGGCGCGTCGTCGCGGAGTACGGCACCGGATGGAGCGACCAGGAGCTGGTCGCGGCGATGGAAGGCATGACCGAACAGGACGGCACGTCCGGACAGGACCGCG
Organism: Streptomyces sp. NPDC048172; assembly: GCF_043202595.1. Taxonomy (NCBI): domain Bacteria; kingdom Bacillati; phylum Actinomycetota; class Actinomycetes; order Kitasatosporales; family Streptomycetaceae; genus Streptomyces; species Streptomyces sp. NPDC048172. The sequence continues at coordinate 480,878 of NZ_JBIDAT010000005.1, read as the reverse complement.
CGGAAACGCCGGAGGGGAACGCATCATGACCGACACAGCCCAGCCGTCGGCCCGCGAGCTGGCGGACGGCCTCGACAGCGCGCAGGAGGAACGCCAGCGGCCGAAGCTGGACTTCGCCCGCTGGCGCGACCTGTCCCTGGTGCCGGTCATCCTCGTCCTCGGACTGATCGGCTTCATCGTCTCGCCCGCCTTCCTCACCACCGACAACCTCGTCGGCGTCGTCCAGCAGTCCACGGAGCTGGGGCTGCTCGTCCTCGGCCTCGCGCTCGTGCTGATCTGCGGCCGTATGGACCTCTCCCTGGAGTCCACCCTGGGCGTCGCGCCGGTCGTCGCGATGTGGCTGGTGCTGCCGGCGGAGGGCAACAGGTTCCACGGGCTCGGCCTCTTCCCCACCTGGATGGCCATTCCGCTCTGCCTCGCCGTGGGCGCGCTCATCGGCGGCACCAACGGCTTCCTGATGCTCAAGCTGCGCGTGAACGGGTTCATCGCGACCCTCGGCATGCTCACCATGCTGCGCGGCCTGCACGTCGGCATCTCGGAGGGGCAGTCGATCGTCAACGTGCCCGACTCGTTCCGCTACCTCGGCAAGGCCGACTGGCTGGGCGTACCCGCGGCCGTATGGCTCTGCCTGCTGCTGTACGCGGCGGCCGGGCTCTTCCTGGCGTACATGCGGCACGGGCGCGCCCTCTACGCGATCGGCGGCAATCCGGAGGCGGCCCGCGCGGCGGGCATCCGTACGGACCGCATCACCTGGATCGTGCTCGCCCTGGCGGGAGTTCTGGCCGCCTTCGCCGGGATCCTCTACACGGGCCACTACGGCTCGGTCTCCGCGAGCCAGGGCGACGGCTGGATCTTCCAGGTGTTCGCCGCGGCCGTCATCGGCGGCATCGGGCTGCGCGGCGGCCGGGGCACGGTCTTCGGCGCGCTGACGGGTGTGCTCACCCTCCAGCTCGTCGTCAACGTGATGACGCTCGGCGGGGTGCCGCCGCTGTGGAACCAGTTCCTCAACGGCATGATCATCATCGTCGCGCTGATCATCTCCCGGTTCGCCAGCGGCGAGCGCCAGGAGTGACCCGCTGATGGCGAACCCCCCGGTGCCCCCGCTCGGCACCCCGCGCCTGGGCCTGGGCTGCGCGCAGCTCGGGAATCTCGCGGCCTCCATGGAGGAGGACCGGGCGCGGGCTGTCGTGCGCACCGCGCTGGAGCTCGGCTGCACGTACCTCGACACCGCGCCGCACTACGGCGTCGGGCTCTCCGAGGAGCGGCTCGGCCGGGCCCTGGCCGGTGTGCCCCGCGAGACGTACACGCTCTCCACCAAGGTCGGCCGCCGGCTGCGCCCCGTCGTGGCGGGCGAACGCCCGCCCGCCGAGGGCTTCGTGGACACCCCGGCACGGGCCCGCGAGTGGGACTTCACCGCCGACGGCATCCGCCGCACCCTGGAATCCTCCCTGGAGCGCCTCGGCACGGACCATGTCGACATCGTCTATCTGCACGACGTGGAGCACCATCTGCGCGAGGTGTACGAGTCCGGGTTCCCGGCGCTCGCCGCGCTGCGCGCGCAGGGCGTGGTGCGGCACATCGGCTTCGGCATGAACTTCAGCGACGTCCTGGCCCGGCTGGTCGCCGACCTGGACGTCGACGTGGTGCTGTGCGCGGGCCGCTGGACGCTGCTCGACCGCTCCGCGTACGACGACCTGCTGCCCGTGTGCGAGCGGCGCGGCACGGCCGTCGTGGCGGGCGGCGTCTACAACTCCGGGCTGCTCGCCGACCCACGCCCCGGGGCGCACTACGACTACGCCCCGGCCGCGGCCCCGCTCGTGGACCGGGCCCGCCGGATGGCGGAGGTGTGCGCCCGGCACGGCGTGCCGCTGCGCGCCGCCGCGCTGCGCTTCCCCTTCGGGCACCCGGCGGTCGTCTCGGCCGTGGTGGGGGCCTCGTCGGCGGACGAGGTGCGTGACAACGTACGGCTGTCCGGGCTGACCGTCCCGAGCGCGCTGTGGGGGGACCTGGTCGCCGAGGGCCTGCTGGACGACGACCTGCCGCTGCCGGGGGAGGCTCCGCTGACGTGAAGGCTCCGCTGACATGAAGGCTCCGCTGACATCGAAGGGCTTGCTGACATGATCCGGATCGACGCGCACCACCACCTGTGGGACGTCGCCCGCCGCCCGCTGCCCTGGATGGACGGCCCCTGGGCCGACCCGGTCAACCGCACCTGGACGGAGGAGGATCTCGCGCCGCATCTGGACACGTACGGGATCGACGCCACGGTCGTCGTCCAGGCGTGCCATTCGGCAGAGGAGACCCGCGAACTGCTCGCCCTCAAGGAACGCTCCGACCGGGTGGCGGCCGTCGTCGGCTGGGCGGACCTGACGGCACCGAACGGTCCCGAACTGCCGCCGGGGCTCGCCGGGATACGTCACCAGACCGAGGGACTTGACGACCCGGAATGGCTCTGCAGGGCCGATGTGCGCGAAGGGCTCGCCCGTCTGGCCCGCGCGGGCCTGGTGTACGACCTTCTGGTCACCCCGAGGGAGCTGCCTTCGGCCGTGGCGACCGTACGCGCGCTTCCGGAGCTGCGGTTCGTCCTCGACCACGCGGCCAAACCGCGTGTCGCGGCGGGGGAGTGGCAGCCCTGGGCGGACCTGCTCGCGGAACTCGCCGCGTGTCCCAACGTGGTGTGCAAGCTCTCGGGGCTGGTGACCGAGGCCGACTGGAAGACCTGGGCGCGCACGGAGATCCTCCCGTACGCGCGCCACGTCCTGGAGACCTTCGGGCCCGAGCGCGTGCTGTTCGGCTCCGACTGGCCCGTGTGCACCCTGGCGGCGAGCTACGACGAGGTGACCGTGCTGGCGGAGGAGGCGACGGCCGATCTGACGGCGGGGGAGCGTGAGGCGATCTTCGGCGGCAACGCGGCCCGCGTGTACGGAATCCCGGCGGGCACCCCCTAGGGCCCTAGACCACGTACGAGTCCAGCACCCGCCGCAGCGCCCGGTCGAACCCCGCCTCCAGGTCGATCGGGCCGCTGTCCTCCGCCAGTGCCGCCGCCAGCCGCGGGTGTTCGCCCTCGGCGAGACGGCGGACGAGGTAGGTGGCGCGCACGGCCTGCTCCTGCTCCTCGCTCCAGGGGAGGGACCGGGTCCGCTCGGCCGTGGCCAGCTCGTTGGAGACGTACGTGGTGACCATCCCGTTGAGCATGGCGAGCAGCTCCAGCTTCGCGCCGGAGGGCGCCTCCAGGCCGTCCATGCAGCTGAGCGCGTGCTCCAGATACCGCAGGCCGTTCGGGCTGAAGCCGTAGACCGGCGACATCATGCGCGGCAGCCACGGGTGGCGGTGCATCAGCGCGCGCGTGCGGTAGGCCATGTCGAGCAGGTCGGCGCGCCAGTCGCCCGAGGGCTCCGGCGAGAGGTCGTACTCGCCGATGACGGCGTCGACCATCAGCTCGTGCAGATCCTCCTTGCGCGGCACGTAGTTGTAGAGCGACATCGTGCCGCAGCCCAGCTCCGCCGCGACGCGGCGCATCGAGACGGCGTCGGCGCCGTCCGCGTCGGCGATCCGTACGGCGGCCTCCGCGATGTCGCCCCGTGTGTACGCGGGCCGGGGGCCGCGTCCCGTCCGCTCGGGACGGGACCAGATCACTCCGGGCTCGGCGGTACGCCCTGACATTGCTCATCACCTCGGGACCCATCCTAGTTACGTACGCCGTACGTAGTGCGCTATGGTGGCCGCATGTCTACTACGTACGCCGTACTTAGTGAGGGCCTGGAGAAGCGCTTCGGCTCCGTGCACGCGCTGCGCGGCCTCGACCTGGAGGTGCCGGAGGGCACCGTCCACGGCCTCCTCGGTCACAACGGGGCCGGCAAGACCACCGCCGTCCGCCTGCTCACCACGCTGCTCGCCCCCGACGCGGGCACCGCGCGGGTCGCCGGGCACGACGTCGTGCGCGCGCCGCACGCCGTCCGCGCGCGCATCGGGGTCACGGGGCAGGACGCCTCGCTCGACGTCGACCTGACGGGCCGCGAGAACCTGCGGCTCTTCGCCCGGCTGCGCCGCCTCTCCGGGGCCGAACGGAACCGCCGTGCCGACGAGTTGCTGGAGCGCTTCGAGCTGACCGACGCCGCCGACCGGCCCGTCAGCACCTGGTCGGGCGGCATGCGCCGGCGCCTCGACCTCGCGGCGAGCCTCGTCACCCGCCCCCAGGTCCTCTTCCTCGACGAACCGACCACGGGGCTGGACCCCGCGAGCCGCCTGCGGATCTGGGACGCCGTCGCCGCACTCGCGGAGCAGGGCACCACCGTGCTGCTCACCACCCAGTACCTGGAGGAGGCGGACCGGCTGGCCCACCGCGTCACCCTGGTCGACCAGGGGCGCGCCACCGTGACCGGAACGCCCGCCGGGCTGAAGGCCCGCGTCGGCACCTACGCCGAGGTCGTCGTCCCCGACGACGCCTCCCTCGCGCCCGCCGCGCACACCCTGGCGTGCCTCACCGGCAGCACGCCCGTGCAGGACGAGGAGAGCCGCACCGTGCGCGCCCGGCTGGCCGGTGAGGAGCGCGAGCTGACCCTCCCCGGACTGGTCCGCGAACTCGACGCCGCAGGCGTCCCGGTGAGCGACGCCGGGCTGCGCGCGCCCAGCCTGGACGAGGTCTTCCTGAGCCTCACCGGCGCGGAGACGGAAGCCCGGAACGACGAGACGAAGGAGCAGGCCGTATGAGTGTCATCGACGTCGACGCCGGGCGAGTGACCGAGGGACGCGGCCCCCGCGCCGCCCTCGCCGACGGCTGGACGATGCTGGGACGGCAGCTCCAGCGCGTCCGGAACAATCCCGGGCTCCAGGTCCTCACCCAGACCATGCCCATCACGATGCTGCTCTTCTTCGGCTACGTGTTCGGCAGCGCCGTCGCCATGCCCGGACAGGAGTACCGCGCGTACCTGGTCCCGGGGCTGCTGTCGGCCACCGCGCTCGGCGGCATCATGACCGGGATGTTCCAGGCCGCGCAGGACACCCACCGCGGCGTGATGGACCGCTTCCGTACGCTGCCGATCAGCCGCTCGGCCGTCCCCGTGGGGCAGGCCGCCGCCGATCTGGTCACCTCGGCCGTGGGCCTCGTCCCGCTCGTGCTGGTCGGGCTCGCCGTCGGCTGGCGGATCGAGGGCGGCGCGGGGGAGGCCGCCGCCGCGTTCGCGCTGCTGCTCCTCTTCCGGCTCGCCTCGACCTGGGTGGGCGCCTATCTGGGGCTGCTGACCCGGAACGAGGAGGCGGCGGGGCAGCTCGGCGGCGTCACGTTCATCCTGCCGCTGCTGTCCAACGCGTACATCCCCTCCGAGGGGCTCCCCGGCGGGCTCCGTACGGTCGCCGAGTGGAACCCGGTCAGCGCGGTGACCTCGGCGCTGCGCGACCTGTTCGGCAACGCGCCCGCACCGGCCGACGCCGCCTGGCCCGTCGCGCACCCCGTCGCGGGCAGTCTGGCGTGGAGCGCGCTGCTGCTCGCCGTCTTCGTCCCCCTGGCCGTACGGCGCTACGCGCGCGGCGGGCGCTGAGGGGCCGAGCGGCCCGCCCGGCACCTCACAGCGTCGAGCGCAGCCACTGCTCCACGCTCGCGATGTGCACCGTCGACCACGACCGGGCCGCCTCCGTGTCGCGGGCCCGGAGGGCGCCGAGGATCTGGCGGTGCTCGTAGAGGGTCCTGCTGACCGCGTCCTCCTGGGTCAGGCCGCGCCACACCCGGGCCCGCGTCGTCGGCCCGGAGAGGCCGTCCAGGAGGGAGCACAGCACGGAGTTGCCCGAGGCGGCCACGATGCGGCGGTGGAACTCCAGGTCGGCGGCGACCAGTTCCTCCACGGACGGCGCCTCGCCCAGCGCGTCGAGCTGCGCCTCCAGCTCCTCCAGCTCGGCCTCCGGGATCCTGGACCCCGCCATCGCGGTCGCGGCGGGCTCCAGGATGCGGCGCACCGCGAGGAACTCCAGCACCGTGTCGTCGCGGTGGAAGTCCACGACGAAGCTCATGGCCTCCAGCAGCAGCTGGGGGTCCAGGCTCGTCACGTACGTGCCGTCGCCCTGGCGCACGTCGAGGATCCGGATCAGGGAGAGGGCGCGCACCGCCTCCCGCAGGGAGTTGCGGGAGAGGCCCAGCTCGGTGGCGAGCTCGCTCTCCTTCGGCAGCCGGTCGCCGGGGCCCAGCGCGCCCGAGACGATCATTCCCTTGATCTTCTCGATGGCCTCGTCGGTAACCGCCACTGTGCCTCCCCGGCTGAAATCCCTGATCCTCACGCCACAGACATCCGATGTCTGGGCCCTCATTATGACCCGGAACCTCCGGACCAGCCCCGCCGGTACGCCTCCCAGTCGCTGTCGGTCGCCTCGAAGCCGACATACAGGGCGAGCCCGAAGCGCCGCCGCCTCCAGGGCGAGCACCGTCTGCTGGGCGACGTAGCCGCCGTAGAGGCTCTCCAGGGGGAGCGCCGTGTCGTACGACATCACCGCGACCTGGTCGAAGTACCGCTGCGACCACCACTTGGGCCGCCCCGTGAGGGCGCCCGCAGTTCGAGTGCGGCCCCGGCAGCGGGTCGATCTGGTGAGTCGCGACCGACAGTACCCCGCCCTCGCCGCGTACGGCGGGCCGCGGCCCGCCGCGCTCGGGATCCGCTTCCGTACCGCCCCCGCGCGCCCTTCAGCGCGCGGAGTGCCCCCGTTCCCCATGGGAGAGGAGGACGCCACGCGCCGCGACCGCCTGGGGCGGGAGGGAGCGGCGCTTGCGGACCGGCGAGAGGAAGACAGGCAGGAACGCCAGTGCCATGCAGCATCCGCCCACCCACAGCGCGACCCGCAGGCCCGTGAACTCGCCCAGCACTCCGGCGACCGCGGAGCCGACGGCGACCGCGCCCGTGAGCATGAAGCGGAAGGTGGCGTTCATACGGCCGAGCAGCGGCTCCGGCGTCAGGCGCTGGCGCAGGCTCACGCCCAGCACGTTGTCCACGCCCATCTTCGCCGCCGTCACCAGCCAGCCCGCACCCGCCAGCCACAGCCAGCCGCCCCGGCCGATCAGCGGTACGACGAGCGCCGCGGGCGCCGCACAGGCCCCCAGGACGCCGAGCGCCCTGCCGTGGCCGAGCCGCGCCGCGAGGGGCCGCGCCAGCCGGGCACCGAGGAAGATGCCGACGCCGCCCGCGGCCCAGTAGAGCCCCAGCACGCCGGCGGACAGGCCGAGTTCGCGGGTGAACAGCACCGGGAGGAGCGTATTGACGATCTGCCCGCCCAGGTTGGCGACCGAGGCGGTGAGCGCGAGGGCGCGCAGCTCCGCGTTGCCGAGCACATGGCGCAGCCCCTCGGCGATCTGCGTCCGCAGCCCCGTGCGCGGCCGCCCCGGTTCCGCTTCCGCGCCGTTCCGCGTCCTGATCCCGACGAGCCGCAGAGCCGAGGCGAGATAGAGGACGCCCACGCCGACGACCGCCACCGGCGCCGTGAGGAGCTGCACGAAGCCGCCGCCCGCGCCCCTGCCCGCCACGTTCCCCGCGGCCTGGAGGCTCACGATCGCCGCGTTCGCGCGGACGAGGCCCTCGCGGCCGGTCAGCATCGGCAGGAAGCTCTGCGAGGCCACGTCGAAGAAGACCGTCGCACAGCCGTTCAGCAGCACGACCACGTAGAGCTGTTCCAGCGTCAGCACGTCCAGCGCCCAGGCCACCGGCACCGAGGCGAAGAGCAGGGTGCGCGTCAGGTCCGCCGCGATGAGCACCCTGCGGTGCCGCATCCGGTCGACCCACGCCCCGGCGGGCAGCCCGATCAGGAGGAACGCCACCGTGCTCAGCGTGGCCAGCAGCCCGGCCTGCCCCGCGCCCGCGCCGAGCGCGGAGACCGCGACCAGCGGGACGGCGACATAGCCGACGTTCGTGCCGAGCTGGCTGAGCGCCGAGGCCGTGAAGAGCGTGCGGAAGTCGGGGATCCCCCAGGGACTTGTCTTGGGCATGCCCGGTACGGTGCCGGGCCCCGTCCCCCCGTACCAATGATTTAGTCTCGGCCGAATGGTGCGCCGTGAGCAGTCGGGGGAGCAGCTGGCGATCGAGTTCTCGGCGGAGGACATGGCCCGTACGCGCTTCGCCGTCTCGCCGCTGTGGGAGGTCGTGGCCAGCGTGCGGGTCCTCAAGGGCGCCGACGGGCAGGGGCTGCACCGGCGCTGGACCGAGCGCGTACGCCCGGCGCTCGCCGCGGCGAAGCTCGACCTCGCGCCCCTGTTCGACCTGATCGCTCTGCCGACGCGCGGAATACCCGGCTTCCTCGTCCCGCCCCCGACCACCCCGCAGCCCTCCCTGGACGTCGAGCTGGCGACGCTGCGCGGCACCACTCGGGCCGAGCTGCGCCGTACGACGACCAAGGCGGCGCTGCCCCGCGTCGACGAGCTGTGCGCCGACCCGGACCGCGGGCTGGGCCGCCTCGCCGAGGTGATCGCCGCGTACTGGGAGGTGGCGCTCGCGCCGCACTGGGCCCGCATCCGCGCCCTGTGCGAGGCCGACATCCGGGACCGCGCCGCGCGCTTCGCGGACGGCGGCGCGCGCAGCCTCTTCTCCGACCTCGGGCCCCGGACGGCCTGGGACTCCGGGACGCTGCGGCTGGAGCACGGCTGCCTCAGCGGGCTGCGGCACCTCGCGGACCGCGGGCTGCTGCTCTGCCCGTCCGCGTTCGTCTGGCCGCGGGTCTTCGTCACCCTGGACGAGCACGAGCCGCAGCCCGCCGTGCGCTATCCGCCGCGCGGCGTCGGCACCCTGTGGGAGCCCCGCCCCTGCCGCCGCAACCGGGCCCTGGCGGCCGTCCTCGGCCGTACCCGGGCGCTGCTGCTCGCCGAGCTGGCCGCGCCCGCGTCCACCACCGGCCTCGCGCACCGCACGGGCCTCTCGCCCGGCGGCGTCTCCCAGCACCTGACGGCCCTGCGCGACGCCGGGCTCGTCAGCGCCCACCGCACGGGACGCGTGGTGCTCTACGCCCGTACGCGCGTCGCCGAGGCCCTCGTGGAGGGCGAGCGGGACTGAGGCACGGGAACGGCGGCACGGCACCGGCGGCACGGGAACGGCCCGTCCGCCCCGGGGGAGCGGGGCGGACGGGCCGTGTGCGCGGCGGCGGGAGGGTCAGGCCTGCCGCTCCGAGAGGATCTTCTCCACGCGCTCGCGGACCTCCGGCGTGTCGAGGCCGCGGATGGTGAGCGTCATCCGGCGCCGGGCCACGTCGTCGACCGTCTCGGCCCACTCGTGGTCACGGGCGTAGACGACCTGGGCCCAGATCTCCGGGCCGTCCGGGTGGACGCGCTCGCCGAGCGAGGGGTCCTCGTTCACCAGCCGGGCGATGTCGAAGGAGAGCGAGCCGTAGTGCGTGGCCAGCTGGCGGGCCGTCAGCGGGTCCATCCGGACGCCCGGCTCGCGGTCGACCAGCAGCCGGTGCGCGACCGCGTTCGGGTTCGAGATGCCGGGCAGCGGGGTGCGCCGCACCAGCTCCTTGACCGGCACCGAGTCCTCGGCGAGGCCGCCGCCGGGCAGCTTCTCCAGCTTGTTCATGACCGTACGGCCGATGTGGCGGTACGTCGTCCACTTGCCGCCCGCGACCGACAGCATCCCGCCGCGGCCCTCGGTGACGACCGTCTCGCGCTTGGCCGACTCGACGCCGCCGGGACCGCCCGGCAGCACGCGCAGCCCGGCGAAGGCGTACGTCATCAGGGAGCGGTCGAGGTCCGTGTCCTTCACGGAGAACGCCGCCTCGTCCAGGATCTGCTGGATGTCGGCCTCGGTCGCCCGCACGTCCGCCGGGTCGCCCGTGTACTCCTCGTCGGTGGTGCCCAGCAGGAGCTGGTCCTCCCACGGCAGCGCGAAGGTGATGCGGTACTTGTCGATCGGGGTCGCCATCGCGGCGCGCCACGGCGACTTCCGCTTGAGCACGATGTGCGCGCCCTTGGAGAGCCGGATGGACTGCGCCGCGCCGCTGTCCTCCATCGTCCGCAGGTGGTCGACCCAGGGGCCGGTCGCGTTGAGCACCAGGCGCGCGTTCACGCCGAACTCGGTGCCGTCCGTACGGTCCTTGAGCTCGGCGCCCGTCACCCGGCCGCGGGTGAAGCGCAGCCCGGTGACCTCGGCGTGGTTGAGGACGACCGCGCCCGACTCGACGGCCGCGCGGACCGTCATGACGGCCATGCGCGAGTCGTTCATCTGGTGGTCGCCGTAGACCGCGACCGCCTTGAGGTTGTCCGTCCGCAGCGCCGGGTTGTCGGCGGCGGCCTTCGCGGGGGAGATGACCCGGCCCACGCCGTCGCCGAAGGCGGAGAGCGCGGAGTACGCGAAGACGCCCGCGCCCAGCTTGGCGGCGCCGTGCGGGCCGCCCTTGTAGACGGGCAGGTAGAAGGTGAGCGGGTTCACCAGGTGGGGTGCCACGTCCTTGGCCAGCACCCGCCGCTCGTGGTGGTTCTCCGCGACCAGCTTGACCGCACCGGTCTGCAGGTAACGCAGACCGCCGTGCACCAGCTTGGAGGAGGCGGAGGAGGTGGCGCCGGCGAAGTCGCCGGCGTCCACCATCGCCACCCGCAGTCCCGACTGCGCGGCATGCCAGGCGACCGAGGTCCCCAGGATGCCGCCGCCGATCACCAGCAGGTCGTACGTCGCGTTCGCGAGCAGCTCTCTGGTCTCGGCGCGGCCAGGATTGCTGCCGGCGGCCGGGTGCGTCCCAAGGGCGGGGACGCTCTGCAGGGTGTTCATCTCTGTCAGTTCTCCTCTTCGATCCAGCCCATGGTCCGCTCGACGGCCTTGAGCCAGCTCTTGTATTCCCGGTCGCGGGTCTCCGCGTCCATGCGGGGGGTCCATTCGGCGGCGCGCTTCCAGTTGGCGCGCAGCTCGTCGGTGTCCGACCAGAAGCCGACGGCCAGACCGGCGGCGTAGGCCGCACCGAGGCAGGTGGTCTCGGCCACCATCGGGCGCACGACGGGGGCGTCAAGGAAGTCCGAGATCGTCTGCATCAGCAGGTTGTTGGCGGTCATGCCGCCGTCCACCTTCAGCGCGGTCAGCTCGACCTCGGAGTCCTTCTGCATGGCGTCGACGATCTCGCGCGTCTGCCACGCGGTGGCTTCCAGCACCGCACGGGCGAGGTGCGCCTTGGTGACGTAACGGGTGAGGCCCGCGATCACGCCGCGCGCGTCCGAACGCCAGTACGGGGCGAACAGCCCGGAGAAGGCCGGCACGAAGTAGGCGCCGCCGTTGTCCTCCACGGAGCTGGCCAGCGTCTCGATCTCGGCGGCGCTGTTGATCAGGCCCATCTGGTCGCGCATCCACTGGACGAGCGAGCCCGTGACGGCGATCGAGCCTTCCAGCGCGAAGACCGGCTTCTGGTCGCCGATGCGGTAGCCGACGGTGGTCAGCAGGCCGTTGTACGAGTTGACGGGCTCGTGCCCGGTGTTCATCAGCAGGAAGGTGCCGGTGCCGTAGGTCGACTTGGCCTCACCGGTGGCGAAACAGGTCTGGCCGAAGAGGGCCGCCTGCTGGTCGCCCAGCGCGGAGGCGACGGGCAGCCCCTCCAGCTCGCCGGTGGCCTCGCCGTACACCTCGGCGGAGGAGCGGATCTCGGGCAGGACCTCCATCGGGATGCCGATGGACTGGCAGATCTTCTCGTCCCACTCCATGGTGTGCAGGTTCATCAGCATCGTGCGCGACGCGTTGGTGACGTCGGTGACGTGCCGTCCGCCGTTCGGGCCGCCGGTGAGGTTCCAGATGACCCACGAGTCCATGGTGCCGAAGAGGACCTCGCCGTTCTCGGCGCGCTGCCGCAGGCCGTCGACGTTGTCGAGGAGCCAGCGGATCTTCGGGCCCGCGAAGTACGAGGCGAGGGGGAGGCCCGTCTCGCGGCGGAAGCGGTCCTGGCCGACGTTGCGGCCCAGCTCGCGGCAGAGGGCGTCGGTGCGGGTGTCCTGCCAGACGATGGCGTTGTGCACCGGCTTGCCGGTGGCCTTCTCCCACATCACCGTGGTCTCGCGCTGGTTGGTGATGCCGAGCGCCAGGACGTCCTTCTTGGTGATCCCGGCCTTCTCCATGGCGCCCGTGACGACCTGCTGGACGTTGGTCCAGATCTCGGTGGCGTCGTGCTCGACCCAGCCCGGCTTGGGGAGGATCTGCTCGTGCTCCTTCTGGTCGACCGAGACGATGCGGCCGTCCTTGTCGAAGACGATGCAGCGGCTGGACGTCGTGCCCTGGTCGATGGCCGCGATGAACGGTCCGCCGCCGTGCGCGGAGGCCGTGGTGGTGTGTGCGTCGCTCATGCTGTGCTCCTGCTCCGATGGTCCGTTGGGTCGGTCGGCCGTGCTGCTGCGCTCATCCCCAGGCGAGGTTGTAGACCCCGCCGGCGATCGCGGCCCCGATCAGGGGACCGAAGACCGGGACCCAGGCGTAGGTCCAGTCGCTGCCGCCCTTGTTGGGCAGCGGCAGCAGTGCGTGGACGATACGCGGTCCGAGGTCACGAACGGGGTTGATCGCGTAACCCGTGGGCCCGCCCAGGGAGAGGCCGATGCCGACCACGACCAGCGCGGTGATGAGGGCGCCCATCTTGCCGAGGCCGACGGTGCCGTCGGCGTCCTTGACCAGACCCTGCGTGAGGATGGCGAGGATCAGCACGAAGGTGGCGATGACCTCGGTGAGCAGGTTGAGCAGCGGCTTGCGCACCTCGGGGGAGGTGAAGAAGACCCCGTGGACCTGGCCCGGGTTCGCGGCCTTCTGCTCAGCCGCCTCGGGCGTCTTGAGCGTGGCCTCGAACTGAGCGTAGTAGGTGATCCACACGAGGATCGCACCGGCCATGGCGCCGAGGATCTGCGCGCCGACGTAGACCGGGACGTCGCCCCAGTCGGTGTCGCCCTTGATGGCGATGCCGAGGGTGACGGCCGGGTTCAGGTGCGCCCCCGAGGTCTGGGAGATGTACGCGCCGGTGAGCACCGCGAAACCCCAGCCGAAGGCGACGGCGACCCATCCGGCTTCGAAAGCCTTCGACCGCTTGAGATTGACGGCGGCGCACACGCCGCCACCGAGGAGCACCAGCACCATCGTGCCGATGAACTCGCTCGTGAAGATGTCGGAGCTGGACACCCGCGACTCCTTTGTCCTTTTGCCCAGATGGAAAGGCGGGCCGGGTAACGTCCGGTGTTCGACATTGTCGACCGCCGAACGGCAGTTTTCTCCCTGGTAGAGATCTCGTCAAGGGGTTGTGACGGAGGACTCCTGAAGGCCCATCCTGGTATCAACTGACCCGGTTGGCACGTTGGCGGCTTTTCACCCCGTTCGCCCCCGGCCACGGACGGGCCGGAGGCGGTACGGGCGCCCCCTCAGAAGCGGCGCAGGGCCCCGAGGTCACGCGAGACCGCGCGAGCGCAGTCCCGTACGGCCGCGACGAGCCGCGGATGCAGCTCCCCCTCGGCGCACACACGCTCGACGGCGCCGGTAATGCCGACCGCGCCCACCGGCATCCGCCGCCGGTCGTAGATGGGGGCGGCGACGGAGGCGAGCCCGTTCCAGGTCTCCTCCACGTCCGCGGCCCAGCCGCGCGCCCGCACCAGCTCCAGCAGCTCCTCGAACGAGCGGTCGTCCGTGACCGTCCGCTCCGTGAACGCCTGCCGCTCCCCGTCCACGGCCTCGCTGTGCGCCACCGGGTCGTAGGCCGCCAGCACCTTGCCCAGCGCCGTGCTGTGCAGCGGCTGCATGGCGCCGACCTCCAGCACCTGGCGGCTGTCGTCCGGCCGGAAGACGTGGTGGACGATCAGCATGCCCTGCTGGTGCAGCACGCCGAGATAGACGCTCTCGCCGCTGGAGCGGGCGAGGTCGTCCGTCCAGACGAGGGCCCGGGCGCGCAGCTCGTGCACGTCCAGATAGCTGTTGCCCAGCCGCAGCAGCTCGGCGCCGAGCTGGTACTTGCCCGTGGCCGCGTCCTGCTCGACGAATCCCTCCTGCTGGAGTGTGCGGATCAGCCCGTGCGCCGTACCCTTGGCGAGATCGAGGGCCGAGGCGATCTCGGAGAGGCCGAGCCGCCGCTCGCCACCCGCCAGCAGCCGCAGCACCGCGGCGGCGCGCTCCAGCGACTGGATGGACCGGGCCATCAGTACCTCCGTGCTCTGCAGTCCCTGAGGTGTTCTTTCGATGTTCGACAATGCCGAACGGTATCGCTTCATGCCGACCACGCGGTAGTCGGGTTTGAGTCGAGATACTCCGCAGGACCTGTCCGGCTGGCGGAATGTCGAGCGGCGCTCTTGCGCGGGCCCTATACGCTGACCGGGTGCGCTGTCTCCGAGAGGGCGGCGCAAAGCCGACAGCCGTCGCATCCCAGGGAGCTCTTCCATGGCCTCGTCGCCGAGCAGTACGTCCGTACCCAAGAACCCCACCCGGGCCGACGCCCTCCGGCAGGCGCTCGCGGAGCGGGTGGTCGTCGCCGATGGGGCGATGGGGACGATGATCCAGGCGCAGGACCCCACTCTCGATGACTTCCAGCAGCTCGAAGGCTGCAACGAGATTCTGAACGTGACGCGTCCGGACATTATCCGCTCCGTCCACGAGGAGTATTTCGCCGCGGGTGTGGACTGCGTCGAGACCAACACCTTCGGCGCGAACCACGCGGCACTGGGTGAGTACGAGATCGTCGAACGGATCTTCGAGCTCTCCGAGAAGGGCGTGGCCATCGCCCGCGAGGTCGCCGACGAGTTCGCCGCCAAGGACGGCCGCCAGCGCTGGGTCCTCGGCTCGATCGGCCCCGGCACCAAGCTGCCCACCCTCGGCCACGCCCCGTACGCCACGCTGCGCGACGCCTACCAGCAGAACGCCGAGGGCATGATCACCGGCGGCGCCGACGCGCTGCTGGTCGAGACGACGCAGGACCTCCTGCAGACGAAGTCCTCGATCATCGGCGCCCGCCGCGCCATGGAGGCCCTCGGCGTCGATCTGCCGCTCATCTGCTCCGTGACCGTGGAGACCACCGGCACGATGCTGCTCGGCTCCGAGATCGGCGCCGCGCTCACGGCCCTGGAGCCGCTGGGCATCGACATGATCGGCCTGAACTGCGCCACGGGCCCCGCCGAGATGAGCGAGCACCTGCGCTACCTCGCCCAGCACTCGCGCATCCCCCTGTCGTGCATGCCGAACGCCGGTCTCCCCGTCCTCGGCAAGGACGGCGCCCACTACCCGCTCACCGCCGGCGAGCTGGCCGACGCGCACGAGGGCTTCGTCCGCGACTACGGCCTCTCCCTCGTCGGCGGCTGCTGCGGCACCACCCCCGAGCACCTCCGGCAGCTCGTGGAGCGCGTACGGGACGCGGAGCCCACCCCCCGCGACCCGCGCCCCGAGCCCGGCGCAGCCTCGCTCTACCAGACCGTGCCGTTCCGCCAGGACACCTCGTACCTCGCCATCGGCGAGCGGACGAACGCGAACGGGTCGAAGAAGTTCCGCGAGGCCATGCTGGAGGCCCGCTGGGACGACTGCGTGGAGATGGCCCGCGACCAGATCCGCGAGGGCGCCCACATGCTCGACCTGTGCGTCGACTACGTCGGCCGCGACGGCGTCGCCGACATGGAGGAGCTGGCCGGACGCTTCGCCACCGCCTCCACCCTGCCGATCGTGCTGGACTCCACCGAGGTGCCCGTCATCCAGGCGGGCCTGGAGAAGCTCGGCGGCCGCGCGGTGATCAACTCGGTCAACTACGAGGACGGCGACGGCCCCGAGTCCCGCTTCGCCAAGGTCACCAAGCTCGCCGGGGAGCACGGCGCGGCCCTGATCGCCCTCACCATCGACGAGGAGGGCCAGGCCCGTACGGTCGAGCACAAGGTCGCCATCGCCGAACGCATCATCGACGACCTGACCGGCAACTACGGCATCCGCGAGTCGGACATCCTCATCGACACCCTGACCTTCACCATCTGCACCGGTCAGGAGGAGTCCCGCAAGGACGGCATCAACACGATCGGGGCCATCCGGGAGCTGAAGAAGCGCCACCCGGACGTCCAGACCACCCTGGGCCTCTCCAACATCTCCTTCGGCCTCAACCCGGCCGCGCGCATCGTCCTGAACTCGGTCTTCCTCGACGAGTGCGTCAAGGCGGGCCTCGACTCGGCCATCGTCCACGCGAGCAAGATCCTGCCGATCGCCCGCCTGGAGGAGGAGCAGGTCAACGTCGCGCTGGACCTGGTCTACGACCGCCGCAGCGAGGGCTACGACCCGCTGCAGAAGCTCATGGAGCTGTTCGAGGGCGCCACCGCGAAGTCCATGAAGGCGGGCAAGGCCGAGGAGCTGGCGGCCCTCCCGCTGGACGAGCGGCTCCAGCGCCGCATCATCGACGGCGAGCGCAACGGCCTGGAGGCCGACCTCGACGAGGCGCTGACCGAGCGCCCCGCGCTGAAGATCGTCAACGACACCCTGCTGGCCGGGATGAAGGTCGTCGGCGAGCTCTTCGGCTCGGGCCAGATGCAGCTCCCGTTCGTCCTGCAGTCCGCCGAGGTCATGAAGACGGCGGTCGCCCATCTCGAACCGCACATGGAGAAGTCGGACGACGAGGGCAAGGGCACGATCGTGCTCGCCACCGTCCGCGGCGACGTCCACGACATCGGCAAGAACCTGGTGGACATCATCCTGTCCAACAACGGCTACCAGGTCGTGAACCTGGGCATCAAGCAGCCCGTCGCCGCCATCCTCGACGCGGCGAAGGAACACAGCGCCGACGTGATCGGGATGTCCGGCCTGCTGGTGAAGTCCACGGTGATCATGAAGGAGAACCTGGAAGAGCTGAACACGCGCAAGATGGCCGACGACTACCCCGTCATCCTCGGCGGCGCCGCCCTCACCCGCGCCTACGTCGAGCAGGACCTGCACGAGGTCTACGAGGGCGAGGTGCGCTACGCCAAGGACGCCTTCGAGGGCCTCTCCCTGATGGACGCGCTGATGGACGTCAAGCGCGGCGTTCCCGGCGCCACCCTGCCGGAGCTCAAGAAGCGCCGGGTGCCCAAGCGCGAGATCGAGATCCCGGAGCAGGAGGTCAACGACGGCTCCGTACGCTCGGACGTCGCGGTCGACAATCCCGTCCCCGAGCCGCCCTTCTGGGGCACCCGGGTGGTCAAGGGCATCCCGCTCAAGGACTACGCGTCCTGGATCGACGAGGGCGCGCTCTTCAAGGGCCAGTGGGGCCTGAAGGAGGCCCGCAAGGGCGACGGTCCCTCGTACGAGGAGCTGGTCGAGACCGAGGGCAGGCCCCGGCTGCGCGGCTGGCTGGAGAAGCTGCACACGGAGAACCTGCTGGAGGCCGCCGTCGTCCACGGCTACTTCCCGTGCGTCTCCAAGGGCGACGACCTGATCCTCCTGGACGAGCAGGGCAACGAGCGCACGCGCTTCACCTTCCCGCGCCAGCGCCGCGGCCGCCGGCTCTGCCTGGCGGACTTCTTCCGCCCGGAGGAGAGCGGCGAGACCGACGTCGTCGGCCTCCAGGTCGTCACCGTCGGCTCGAAGATCGGTGAGAAGACCGCCGAGCTGTTCGCCGCCGACGCCTACCGCGACTACCTCGAACTGCACGGCCTGTCCGTCCAGTTGGCCGAGGCGATGGCCGAGTTCTGGCACGCGCGCGTCCGTTCGGAGCTGGGCTACTCGGGCGAGGACCCCGAGCAGATGCAGGGCATGTTCGACCTGAAGTACCGCGGCGCCCGCTTCTCGCTGGGCTACGGGGCCTGCCCGAACCTGGAGGACCGCGCGAAGATCGCCGAGCTGCTGGAGCCCGAGCGGATCGGCGTCCAGCTCTCCGAGGAGTTCCAGCTCCACCCCGAGCAGTCCACCGACGCGATCGTGCTGCACCACCCGGAAGCCAAATACTTCAACGCCCGCTAAGAGACCGTCGTACACTATTCGGTCCGGTACAGGCCGGTCGTCCCTTCCCGCCGGGAATGGGCGACCGGCCTTCTTGTCCCTGAAGGAGGTGTGCGGATGACCAGCTCCCTACCCGCCGTCGGCACTCTTACGGCCGAAGGCTCAGCTCTCCAGGGCGTGCTGCTCGACATGGACGGCACCCTGGTCGACACCGAGAACTTCTGGTGGGACGCGGAGGTGGAGGCATTCGCGGAACTCGGCCACGAGCTGCGCGAGGAATGGCGTCACGTGGTCGTGGGCGGCCCCATGTCCCGCAGCGCCGGATTCCTCATCGAGGCCACCTCGGCGGACATCGCGCTGGACGAGCTGAGCGTGCTGCTGAACCGCAAGTTCGTGGAGCGCCTGGACCGCGGCGTCGCGCTGATGCCCGGGGCCCGGCGGCTCCTGACGGAGCTGGCCGCGCACGGGGTGCCCGCCGCGCTCGTCTCGGCCTCGCACCGCGTCGTGGTCGACCGGATGCTCGTCTCGCTGGGCCGGGAGAACTTCGCCTTCACCCTCGCGGGTGACGAGCTGCCGCGGACCAAGCCGCACCCGGACCCGTACCTGACCGCCGCGCGGCGCCTGGGGGCCTCTCCTGAGCGCTGTGCGGTCCTGGAGGACACCGTGACGGGGGTGGCCTCGGCGGAGGCCGCGGGGTGCCCCGTGGTGGCCGTTCCGTCGCTCGCCCCGATCGAGCCCGCGCGGGGGCGTACGGTCGTCGGCTCGCTCGAAGAGGTCGACCTCTCCTTTCTGCGTTCTCTGATCTTGGTTTCCCGCTGAGATCTCGCCGAGATCCAGGCGAGATCGCGCCGTGATCGCACCTTGATCACCTAGCCGCAAAGATCATCCTCACCAGTAATAAAGAACGGAAACGCTGGGCGTCGGATCGCTCATTTTCCGTGACCGTGCGAGCGGCCGAGAACCCCAATTCCGGTGTCCGGTCCGTGAATTGACGGAGTGACGTTCCTCACGCGTGTCGGGGTCGACAGAACCTCGGCCATGTGGTGGAACGATGCCTCGGAAGGGGTTCCATGTTCCCTTGTGTCCGCATTGATTGAGGGAAGTGAAGTACGTTCCCGCGTCCGGATAGCGGACAGCACGCTTCTGGTTTCTGTGTGTGAAAGGGGGAGCCCGGAGGCCCCTCGGGATTAGCGGTTCGGGACGATTAATGTCTGTGCACCGGCCATCTGACCTTCCGCAACAAACCCGGCCGGATGAGGAGACCGTCGACCATGAACCGTAGAACTGTGGTGCTGCCCGCGCTGGCAGGACTGCTCGCCCCCGTACTCGCCGCATGCGGGTCGGACGCCTCGGGCGGCGGCGACGGTGATGCCATCGTCGTCGGCACGACGGACCACTTCGTGGCGAACAAGGACACCCCGGCCCCCTTCGACCCGGCCGCCGCCTACGACGTCGCCGCCTGGAACGTCATGCGGAACACCTTCCAGACCCTCGTGCGCCTGCCCCGCACCGGCACCGAGCCCGAGATGGACGCGGCCCGCAAGTGCGGCTTCACCGACGCGCAGAACGAGCAGTTCCGCTGCACCCTCCGCGAGGACCTCGCCTTCTCCAACGGGCACGAAGTCGACGCGAAGGACGTGGAGTTCTCCATCAAGCGCGTCATGGGCATCAAGCACCCCGGCGGCCCCTCGTCCCTCTTCGCCAACGTGGACCAGGTCGAGGCCGCGGGCAAGCGCGAGATCGTCTTCCACCTCAAGTCGCCCGACGCGACGTTCCCGTACAAGCTCAGCACCCCCGCCGCCGCGATCGTCGACAGCGAGGTCTACCCGAAGAACCGTCTCGCCAAGGGCTTCAAGGTCACCGGCTCGGGCCCGTACGCGCTCGACGAGTTCCGCAACGGCTCCGACAAGGCCGTGCTCACCAAGAACTCGCACTACGAGGGCGGCCTGGAGATACGCAACGACAAGATCGAGATGCGGTTCTTCGACACCCCGGACGGCATGGAGAAGGCCCTGCGGTCGAAGAAGATCGACGTCATGGGCCGCACCATCTCGCCCGACCAGGTGCAGAAGCTCGACCTCGCCACGGACAAGGGCATCAAGCTGGTCGAGCAGCCCGGCCAGGAGATCCGCTACATCGCCTTCAACACCAAGCACCCGGTCGCGGGCAAGCAGGCCGTCCGCCAGGCCATGGCGGAGCTCGTCGACCGTAAGAAGATCGTCACCGACGTCTACTCCGGCAGCGCCGAGCCGCTCTACAGCCTCGTCCCCGGCGGCCTCCCCGGCCACCGCAACTCCTTCTTCAGCCGCTACGGCGAGCCCGACACCGCCTCCGCCAAGAGCACCCTCGCCAAGGCGGGCATCGACACGCCGGTGAAGCTCACGCTGACGTACACCAAGGACCACTACGGCGAGGCCACGGCCAAGGAGTTCGCCGCCCTGCAGAAGCAGCTCAACGACAGCGGGCTGTTCGAGGTGAAGACCCACGGCGTGATGTGGGACAAGTACCGCCCGGCGGCGACCAGCGGCAAGTACGCCGCCTACGGCTACGGCTGGTACCCGGACTTCCCCGACGCGGACAACTTCATCGCCCCGTTCTTCCAGGACGAGAACTTCCTCGGCTCGCCGTACCGCAGCAAGGAGATCGACAAGATCGTCCCGCAGACCCGGCGGCAGAGCGAACGCGCCCGCACGGGCACGGCCTTCGGCCGCGCGCAGGACATCGTCGCCCGCGACGTCCCCGTGCTCCCACTCTGGCAGGGCAAGCAGTACATCGCCGCGCGCGACGACATCACCGGCGTCGAGTGGGCACTCAACTCGGCCTCCGTGCTCCAGTTCTGGGAGCTGGGCCGGGGCGCGAGCGACTGACGCCGCCCCGCTTTACCCCTTACCCCTCACCCCTCACCGGCAGGGCATCAGGCCCGGGACACCGTGCGCGTCACGGGGTCCCGGGCCTGACCAGTCCGCTCTCGTACGCGTACACCGCGGCCTGGACGCGGTCGCGCAGGCCCAGCTTGGTCAGCACATGGCCGACGTGCGTCTTGACGGTCGTCTCGCTGACGAAGAGGTCGGCGGCGATCTCCGCGTTCGACAAACCGCGGGCCACCAGCTTCAGCACCTCGACCTCGCGCTCGGTCAGCTGGGTCAGCGTGTCCGGCACCGGCTCCTCGCCCGAGGGCAGCTTCCCCGCGTACTTGTCCAGCAGACGGCGCGTGATGCTCGGGGCCAGCATCGCCTCGCCCGCCGCGACCACCCGGATGGCCTGCACCAGCTCCCCGGCGGGCGCGTCCTTGAGCAGGAAGCCGCTCGCACCGGCGCGCAGCGCCTCGACCACGTACTCATCCAGGTCGAACGTCGTCAGGACCAGCACCTTCGCCGGGCCGTCCTTCGCGGGGCCCGTGATCCGGCGGGTCGCCTCCACGCCGTCCATCCGCGGCATGCGGATGTCCATCAGCACCACGTCGGGCTGGAGCGCACGCACCTGGTCGAGCGCTTGCAGGCCGTCCCCGGCCTCGCCCACCACCGCTATGTCCTGCTCGGCCTCCAGGATCATCCGGAAGCCGGTGCGCAGCAGAGGCTGGTCGTCGACCAGCAGTACGCGGATTGCCACGGAAACTCCTCCAGGGGGCGGCGAGCGGGGACACCCTCCCGGCCCGCACCGGGGAGGGTGGGCCCCATTCTTGCCTAAGCCACGGGGCCGGACCCGGCGGGCCCTCCCGACCCGGCCGCGTCCGCGGCCGGATCCACGGCCGGGTCCACGGCCGTGGCCGCGGTCGCTTCCCCCGCGCCCTCCGGCTCCCTCGGCTCCGGCAGCCGCGGCTGGATGGTCAGCGGATACGGCGGGGGAGTGCCGCCGAACTCCGGACAGTGGGCCTGGTGGTCGCACCAGTCGCACAGCCTGCTGCGCTTGGGCCGCCAGTCCCCGGACTCCGTCGCCCGGCTGATCGCGTCCCACAGCGCCAGCAGCTTCCGCTCCACGCCGCGCAGGTCGTCCTCGTCCGGGTCGTACGTCAGCACGTCGCCGCTGCCGAGGAAGACGAGCTGGAGCCGCCGGGGCACCACCCCGCGCAGCCGCCACAGCACCAGCGCGTAGAACTTCATCTGGAAGAGCGGACCGTCCGAGAACTCGGGCTTCGGGGCCTTCCCCGTCTTGTAGTCCACGATGCGGACCTCGCCCGTGGGGGCGATGTCCACCCGGTCGATGATCCCGCGCAGCCGCAGGCCGGAATCCAGCCGCGCCTCGACGAACAGCTCGCGCTCCGCGGGCTCCAGCCGCGTCGGGTCCTCCAGCGAGAACCACCGCTCGACCAGCGCCTCGGCCTCCGCCAGCCAGCGCGCCAGCTCGGCCCCGTCCTCGGCGTCCTCCGCGAAGAGCTCGGCCAGCTCCGGGCGCTTCGCCAGCAGCCGCTCCCACTCGCCTGCGACCATGGAACGGGCACGCGGCGCGCTGCGCTCACCGGCCGGGGCGTCGAAGAGTCTTTCCAGCACCGCGTGCACCACCGTGCCCCGGGTGGCGGCGGCGGAGGGCTTCTCCGGCAGTTTGTCGATCACCCGGAAGCGGTAGAGCAGCGGGCACTGCATGAAGTCGCTTGCCCGGGACGGGGACAGCGAGGTCGGCGGTGTGGCCGCGCGCGTTCTCATGGGGTAAGACCCTACGGCCCACCACTGACAGCGGACACTTACCATCGACGGCAGACGCCCCCGTATCGCATGATCACCGGAACCGCGTGGGACGCGGGGTGCGAGGGCAGCAGCAGAGGGGAACCCGTGGCGGACACGGACAACGACGGGAAGCCGCGGACCGACGGCTCGGACGAGGACAGCGGCGAGAGCCGCCCTGCGCCCGCGCCCGCATCCGCGGACGAGCCGGCGCCCGACGCCGGAAAGGACGACGCCACGGAGAAGCGGGACGTGCGCGACGCGCGTACGGACGGCGAGCGGGACGCCCCCGAGGGCGAGCGGAAGGACGACGCCGCGCCCGAGCACCTTCGGGACCCGGAAACGAACCCGGCGGACCCGGCTTCGGAACCGCGCCCCGGACCCGCGCCCGCGGGCGCGCGCGTGGAGATGGGGAAGCCCGGGAAGCCCGCGGACACGAGTGAGCGGGAGAAGCCCGGCTTCTCGACCCCGGCAGCCCCCGCGGCCGCCGCGGCCGCCGCCAAGGAGACCGAGCGCCCCAAGCCCGGTGGCGGCATCCTCATGGGCCGCCCCTTCGGCGTGCCCGTCTACGTCGCGCCCTCCTGGTTCCTCGTCGCCGCACTCATCACCTGGGTCTTCGGCGGCCAGCTCGACCGCGTCCTGCCCCACCTCGGCATGGCCCGCTACCTCATCGCGCTCTTCTTCGCAGTCGCGTTCTACGCCTCCGTCCTCGTGCACGAGCTGGCCCACGTGGTCGCCGCGCTCCGCTTCAAGCTGCCCGTGCGCCGCATCCAGCTCCAGTTCTTCGGCGGCGTCTCCGAGATCGAGAAGGAGTCGGAGACCCCCGGCAGGGAGTTCGTCCTCGCCTTCGTGGGACCGCTGCTCTCGCTCGTACTGGCCGGGGTCTTCTTCGTCGGGATGCGCGCCGTCGAGCCCGGCACCGTGCCCGGCGTGCTGCTCGCGGGGCTGATGGTCTCCAACCTGATCGTCGCGATCTTCAACCTGCTCCCCGGGCTGCCCCTGGACGGCGGCCGTATGCTCCGGGCCGTCGTCTGGAAGATCAGCGGCAAGCCCATGACCGGCACGATCGCCGCCGCCTGGACGGGCCGCGCGCTCGCCGTCGCCGTCCTGATCGGCCTGCCCCTGGCCACCCACGCGGGCGGCGTCTCGCGCGACGGCATCAGCGGCATGGACTCGCTCACCGACGCGCTGCTCGCCGCGATCCTCGCCGCCATCATCTGGACGGGCGCCGGGAACAGCCTCCGGATGGCCCGGCTGCGCGAGCACCTGCCGGAGCTGCGCGCCCGCGCGCTCACCCGCAGGGCCGTCCCCGTGGAGACGGACACGCCCCTGTCCGAGGCGCTGCGCCGGGCCAACGAGGCGGGGGCCCGCGCCCTCGTCGTGGTGGACGCCAAGGGCGACCCGCTCTCGCTCGTCCGCGAGGCCGCCATCGTCGGCGTCCCCGAGCACCGCCGCCCCTGGGTCGCCGTCAGCACCCTCGCCCAGGACCTCAAGGAGGGCATGCGCGTCCCCGCCGAGCTGGCGGGCGAGGACCTCCTCGACCACCTGCGCGCCACCCCCGCCACCGAGTACCTGGTGGTCGAGGAGACCGGCGAGATCTACGGCGTGCTCTCCACCGGCGACGTCGAGCGTGCCTTCGTCGCGGCCATGGCGAAACCCTCGGCGTAATCCGGACCTCGCGAACCCGCTAGGCTGTGCGTATGTCCGAACCGACCGGTGCCGCCCGCCGTCGCGGGCCCTTCAAGGTCGGGGACCAGGTCCAGCTCACCGATCCCAAGGGACGCCACTACACGATCACCCTCGAAGAGGGAAAGAGCTTCCACACCCACAAGGGAGCCTTCCCCCACGACGAGCTGATCGGAGCTCCCGAGGGCAGTGTCGTCCGTACCACGGGAAACGTCGCCTACCTCGCGCTGCGCCCCCTGCTCCCCGACTACGTCCTGTCCATGCCGCGAGGCGCTGCCGTCGTCTATCCCAAGGACGCGGGCCAGGTCCTCGCGATGGCCGACATCTTCCCCGGCGCCCGCGTCGTCGAGGCGGGGGTCGGCTCCGGCTCGCTGAGCACCTTCCTGCTCCGCGCCATCGGCGACCAGGGCATGCTGCACTCCTACGAGCGCCGCGCCGACTTCGCCGAGATCGCCCAGCAGAACGTCGAGCGCTACTTCGGCAGCCCGCACCCCGCCTGGACGCTCACCGTCGGTGACCTTCAGGACAACCTGTCCGACACCGACGTCGACCGCGTCATCCTGGACATGCTCGCCCCCTGGGAGTGCCTGGAGGCCGTCTCCAAGGCCCTCGTCCCGGGCGGCATCCTCTGCGCGTACGTCGCCACCACCACGCAGATGGCCCGCACGGTCGAGTCGATCCGCGAGTTCGGTACGTTCAACGAGCCGCAGGCCTGGGAGACGATGGTGCGGAACTGGCACGTCGAGGGCCTCGCCGTGCGCCCCGACCACCGCATGATCGGGCACACCGGCTTCCTGCTCACCGCGCGCCGCCTCGCCGACGGCGTCGAGCCGCCCCTGCGCCGCCGCCGCCCCGCCAAGGGCGCCTACGGCGAGGACTACACCGGCCCCGGCAGCCAGTCCGGCGCCAAGGCGTAACCGCCCGTCCCCGCCCGTTCCCGTACGGCCCCGCCGTCCCGTTCACCCCACGTGAACCGGACAGCGGGGCCTTCGTGTTGAAGCGCCCCCGAAGCGGCCCTGGGCAGGACCCCACCGTTCCCCGCCGGTGTGACGTATGGCACGATGCTTGGCACCTCACCTTGCTCCCGCACCGCCTCTCACAGGAGTCGCCCGGCGTGACGGAACTGCCGCACACCCGCACCCGCACGGTTCACTGGGTCGCCACGGCGGCCGCCCTCGCCGCGCTGCTCGGCGCTTCCGCCCTGATTCAGCCATCCGACGCCACCGCGAACCCCACGGCCACCCGGGCCCCCGCGAGCACCGCGCCCGACGCCGCCAAGGCCGAGTACCCGCTGCGGTGCGCCCCCGGCGGCCCGGCGAAGGCCCAGGGCGAGCGGCAGGTGCAGCTCGTCGAGAAGGGGACGGCGGACTTCGACGGGGACGGCACCGCCGAGACGATCGCCGTGGTGCGCTGCAAGGCCGAGGGCGGCACGCCGCCCAGCGCGGTCTTCGTCCTGACGGCCCCGGAGGCCCGGGGCGGGCGCGCCCACGTCGCCGCCACCCTCGTGTCGCAGAAGGAGGGCATGACGGTGAAGGGCCTCAAGGTCTCCGGACGCACGATCTCCGCGACCCTCGTCGGCTACTCCTCGCCCGAGGTCCCCCGCTGCTGCCCGGACAAGCAGCGCAAGGTCAAGTGGGAGTGGAAGGACGGGAAGTTCGCCCTCACCCCCGGCCCCGTCGCGGGCAGCGCCAGCGTGTGACCTTGGCCGAAACCCGACGGGCTGAGGGGCCCCTCCCAGGGCACACGCTCGTGGCGGAATAGGGCACGTCTCGAAGGGTGTTGGACGTACCGGTACAGCAACCGGTCGCTTTCAGATGGTGATGGGTGGGTATTCCCCAGTCGTGAGGGAGTGCGCAAGGGTGAAGATCGGACACACCCCGACCGTCTTTGTGATCTAGGGGTTTCAACCCGCACCGGCCCAGGTAGGGTCGAAGCGTCCAGCTCCCCCTGGAGGAGGTGAGGACCGTGGCAGCCCACGACGACGACATCAACCGCGGCATCCGGCCCGGTCGGGGTTCCGACGACCCGTCCGGCCAGATTGCCTATCTCGAGCAGGAAATCGCCGTCCTGCGCCGGAAGCTCGCCGACTCTCCGCGGCACACTCGAATTCTTGAGGAGCGGATCGTCGAGCTGCAGACCAACCTGGCCGGTGTCTCAGCGCAGAACGAGCGGCTCTCCAACACTCTCCGTGAGGCACGCGACCAGATCGTGGCCCTCAAGGAGGAGGTCGACCGGCTGGCCCAGCCCCCCGCGGGCTTCGGGGTCTTTCTGCAGGCCAACGAGGACGGCACGGCCGACATCTTCACAGGCGGCCGCAAGCTCCGGGTGAACGTCAGCCCGAATGTGGACCTCGAAGAGCTCCAGCGCGGCCAGGAGCTGATGCTCAACGAGGCGCTGAACGTGGTCGAGGCCATGGAGTTCGAGCGCGCCGGTGACATCGTCACCCTCAAGGAGGTCCTGGAGGACGGCGAGCGAGCCCTGGTGGTCGGCCACACGGACGAGGAGCGCGTGGTGCGGCTCGCCGAGCCGCTGCTGAACGCGACGCTCCGGGCGGGTGACGCCCTCCTCCTGGAAGGCCGCTCCGGGTACGTCTACGAGGTCGTTCCCAAGAGCGAGGTCGAGGAGCTGGTCCTCGAAGAGGTCCCCGACATCGACTACACGAAGATCGGTGGTCTGGGCGGCCAGATCGAGATGATCCGGGACGCGGTCGAGCTGCCGTACCTCTACCCGGACCTCTTCAAGGAGCACGAACTGCGGCCCCCGAAGGGCGTCCTGCTCTACGGCCCGCCCGGCTGCGGCAAGACGCTCATCGCCAAGGCGGTGGCCAACTCGCTGGCCAAGAAGGTCGCCGAGGTCACCGGCCTGCCCCAGGGGAAGAGCTACTTCCTCAACATCAAGGGCCCCGAGCTGCTGAACAAGTACGTCGGCGAGACCGAGCGGCACATCCGCCTGGTCTTCCAGCGGGCGCGCGAGAAGGCCAGCGAGGGCACCCCGGTCATCGTCTTCTTCGACGAGATGGACTCCCTCTTCCGCACCCGCGGATCCGGCGTCAGCTCGGACGTGGAGAACACCATCGTCCCGCAGCTGCTCTCCGAGATCGACGGCGTGGAGGGCCTGGAGAACGTCATCGTGATCGGTGCCTCCAACCGTGAGGACATGATCGACCCCGCGATCCTGCGGCCCGGACGTCTCGATGTGAAGATCAAGATCGAGCGCCCGGACGCCGAGGCGGCCAAGGACATCTTCTCGAAGTACCTCACCGCGAACCTCCCGCTCCACTCCGACGACGTCTCCGAGCACGGCGGCAGCATGGACGCCGCGGTCGAGGCCATGATCCAGTCGGTCGTCGAGCAGATGTACGCGGAGTCCGAGGAGAACCGCTTCCTGGAGGTCACGTACGCCAACGGCGACAAGGAAGTCCTCTACTTCAAGGACTTCAACTCCGGCGCCATGATCGAGAACATCGTCGGCCGTGCCAAGAAGATGGCCATCAAGGCGTTCCTCGATCACAACCAGAAGGGCCTGCGCGTCTCCCACCTCCTCGCCGCCTGCGTGGACGAGTTCAAGGAGAACGAGGACCTGCCGAACACGACCAACCCGGATGACTGGGCCCGGATCTCCGGCAAGAAGGGCGAGCGGATCGTGTACATCCGCACGCTCGTCACCGGAAAGCAGGGCGCGGACACCGGCCGTTCCATCGACACGGTCGCCAACACCGGTCAGTACCTGTAGCGCGGAAGCGAGTCCGGCTGCGGGTTCCCGCCAGGGCACCCGCAGCCGGATTGTTTCCCCCGGCGCAAACTCCGCAGAAGGAAGTCCGCAGAGTGATCTCCCCACTCCAGCCTGTGCGTCATAGGCTCTTCCGTACCGCCGCCACGCGCAGTGCGGACGAGGGGACCGCATACGGGCCGGATGCGCAGCGGGACTTGAGCGGTGGCCCAATGGCGGGCCGCCGTCAGGCAAGGAGGGCCGCATGACCGTACGGCGAGTAATGGGCATCGAGACCGAGTACGGGATCTCCGTGCCCGGCCACCCCAACGCCAATGCCATGCTCACCTCGTCCCAGGTCGTCAACGCGTACGCGGCGGCGATGCACCGGGCGCGACGCGCCCGCTGGGACTTCGAGGAGGAGAACCCGCTGCGGGACGCCCGCGGCTTCGACCTCGCGCGCGAGGCCGCCGACGCCAGCCAGCTCACCGACGAGGACATCGGCCTGGCGAACGTCATCCTCACGAACGGCGCCCGGCTGTACGTCGACCACGCCCACCCCGAGTACAGCGCGCCCGAGGTCACCAACCCGCGGGACGCCGTGCTGTGGGACAAGGCCGGCGAGCGCATCATGGCCGAGGCCGCCGAGCGCGCCGCCGAGGTGCCGGGCGCCCAGCCCATCCATCTGTACAAGAACAACACCGACAACAAGGGCGCCTCGTACGGCACGCACGAGAACTATCTGATGAAGCGGGAGACCCCGTTCTCGGACATCGTGCGCCACCTGACGCCGTTCTTCGTCTCCCGCCAGGTCGTCTGCGGCGCGGGCCGCGTCGGACTCGGCCAGGACGGCAGCGAGCACGGCTTCCAGCTCAGCCAGCGCGCCGACTACTTCGAGGTCGAGGTCGGCCTGGAGACCACCCTCAAGCGCCCGATCATCAACACGCGGGACGAGCCGCACGCGGACGCCGAGAAGTACCGCCGCCTCCACGTCATCATCGGTGACGCGAACCTGTCGGAGATCTCCACCTACCTCAAGCTCGGCACCACGTCGCTCGTCCTGTCCATGATCGAGGACGGCTTCATCGCCGTCGACCTGGCCGTCGACCAGCCCGTCCGCACGCTCCACCAGGTCTCGCACGACCCGACGCTCGGCCGCCTCGTGACCCTGCGCAGCGGGCGTACGCTCACGGCCGTCCAGCTTCAGATGGAGTACTTCGAGCTGGCGCGCAAGTACGTCGAGGAGCGCTGGGGCGCGGACGCCGACGAGCAGACCAGGGACGTCCTGGCCCGCTGGGAGGACGTCCTCAACCGCCTCGAACGCGACCCCATGAGCCTCAGCGGCGAGCTGGACTGGGTCGCCAAGCGCGAGCTGATGGAGGGCTACCGCCGCCGTGACCAGCTCGGCTGGGACGCGGCACGCCTCCACCTGGTCGATCTCCAGTACGCCGACGTGCGTCCCGACAAGGGCCTGTACAACCGTCTGGCGGCCCGCGGCAAGATGCAGCGCCTCACCACCGAGGAGGACGTCCGCAGGGCCGCCGCCAAGCCCCCGGAGGACACCCGGGCCTACTTCCGCGGCCGCTGCCTGGAGCAGTACGCGGACGACGTCGCCGCGGCCTCGTGGGATTCGGTCATCTTCGACCTGCCCGGCCGTGACTCTCTGCAACGGGTCCCCACCCTGGAGCCCCTGCGCGGAACGCGCAATCACGTCAAGGAGTTGCTGGACCGCTGTCGCACCGCGGAAGAGCTGGTGAAAGTGCTGTCCGGCGGCTAATCGACGCGGCGTCCGGGAATCATCGAGGTGACATCCGGACGTTGTAGCAAGGAAAGAGCCGATGTCAGTCCCGGCTTGTAGGGTCTGATCTTGTACGTCTCGCGTACACACCGAACCGAGCGGGGTGAGGGAAATGGCGACCAAGGACACCGGCGGCGGACAGCAGAAGGCCACGCGCCAGACCGAGGAAACCGACGAGCAGGCGCAGGACGCGCAGGTCTCCGAGGACCTGAAGGAGCGCCAGGAGGCACTGTCCGACGACGTGGACTCCGTTCTGGACGAGATCGACGATGTGCTCGAAGAGAATGCCGAGGATTTCGTGCGCTCATTCGTTCAAAAGGGCGGGGAGTAGGCACTTCTACCTTCGTTTCGAAGGCATGTGGGCATGACTGTCGGCGAGCGGCAGGCGCTCGTCGACAGCCAGTTCGGCATCTGCCCCCTCTGCCTGCGGCCCGACCCGGAGCACGTGGATCACGATCACCGAACGGGTAGGGTCCGAGGCGCACTGCGCTTCAACTGCAACGCGGCCCTCGGGCATTCGCGGGACGACCCCGCGCTGATGCGCCGGGCCATCGGATACGTGGAAGGAAACTCGTGGAAGCCGAAACTCGTAGCACCGGGCGTCTACCTGCTGCCTTCCTGACGCCGGGATCCTCGTCGTTCATGGACTTCCTGTCGGCTCACGCCCCTGAGCAGCTGCCGGGGAGCCGGCCGCTGCCGCCCGTGGAGGGTGCTGTGCAGGTGCCGCACGGGACGACGATCGTCGCGGTGT
The DNA here is from genome assembly GCF_043202595.1 of Streptomyces sp. NPDC048172. Lineage (NCBI taxonomy): Bacteria > Bacillati > Actinomycetota > Actinomycetes > Kitasatosporales > Streptomycetaceae > Streptomyces > Streptomyces sp. NPDC048172. The sequence goes on along the minus strand of NZ_JBIDAT010000005.1, from coordinate 450,446 downwards.
CCTTCCCCGGCGGCGTCGTGCTGGCGGGCGACCGGCGGGCGACCATGGGCAATGTCATCGCCCAGCGGGACATCGAGAAGGTGTTCCCGGCCGACGAGCACTCCGCCGTCGGCATCGCCGGGACGGCCGGGCTGGCCGTCGAGATGGTCAAGCTCTTCCAGCTGGAGCTGGAGCACTTCGAGAAGGTCGAGGGTTCCCAGCTCTCCCTGGAGGGCAAGGCCAACCGCCTGTCGACCATGATCCGCAGCAATCTCGGCATGGCGCTCCAAGGCCTCGCCGTCGTCCCGCTGTTCGCGGGCTTCGACGTGGACCGGGGCAAGGGCCGCATCTTCTCCTACGACGTCACGGGCGGCCGTTCCGAGGAGCTGGGCTTCGCCGGTGTCGGCTCGGGATCGGTCTTCGCGCGGGGCTCGCTCAAGAAGCTCTACCGGGAGGACCTCACCGAGGAGCAGGCCGCCCTGGTCGTGCTCCAGGCGCTCTACGACGCGGCGGACGACGACTCGGCGACCGGTGGCCCGGACCTCACCCGCCGGATCTATCCGATCGTCACATCCATCACCGAGGACGGTTTCCGTAAGCTGGCCGAGTCCGAGGTCTCCGAGCTCGCGCGGACGGTGCACGAGGGCCGTCTCGATCTGCCCAACGGGCCGCAGGCACCCCTGAGCTGAGCCCATCACGTACAGGACAGGAAGGGACGGATAGCCGGTGTCGACGCCGTTCTATGTCTCACCCCAGCAGGCCATGGCGGACCGTGCCGAGTACGCCCGCAAGGGCATCGCGCGGGGCCGCAGCGTGGTCGTGTTGCAGTACGCCGACGGCATCGTGTTCGTCGCGGAGAATCCCTCGCGCGCACTGCACAAGGTCAGCGAGATCTACGACCGGATCGCCTTCGCGGCGGTCGGGAAGTACAACGAGTTCGAGAACCTCCGTATCGGCGGCGTCCGTTACGCGGACCTGCGCGGGTACACCTACGACCGCGAGGACGTCACAGCCCGCGGCCTGGCGAACGTCTACGCCCAGACGCTGGGCACGATCTTCTCCGCGAACGCCGAGAAGCCGTACGAGGTGGAGCTGATCGTCGCCGAGGTGGGCGCGGCCCCCGAGGACGATCAGATCTACCGCCTCCCGCATGACGGTTCGATCGTGGACGAGCACGGTTCGGTCGCCGTGGGCGGCAGTTCGGACACGATCGGCTCGTATCTCGATCAGCGCCACCGGGACGACATGTCGCTGGGCGAGGCCGTCCGGCTGGCGAAGGAGTCCCTGGGCCGGGACAACAACGGCGGGGAGCGCACGCTGACCGCCGAGCAGCTGGAGGTCGCGGTCCTGGACCGGTCGCGGCCGCAGCAGCGGAAGTTCAAGCGGGTGCCGGGCCGTCAGGTCGCCAGTCTGCTGGAGGAGGGCACCTCCGACACCGCCGCGTCCGACGAGGCGGACGACGCGTCCGCGGAGGGCTCCGGCGAGGAGAGCACCGACTCGTAGCGGATACCGGTCCCGGCGTTCACTCCGCCGGTGCCGGTCCCGTCGAAGCACGGGGGAGGAGGGTGACCGGGAGCAGCGTCTCCCGGTCACCCTCCTCCGTACCCGTGTCGTCCAGCACGCCCAGCAGGGCCCGCATCCCGGCGGCGCCCATCCGCGCGGCGGGCAGCCGCAGGGTCGTCAGTTCGGGCTCGACCGCGCGGGCCACGGCCACGTCGTCGAAGCCGGTCACGGAGACGTCCTCCGGGACCCGCAGCCCGAGCCGCCGTGCCGCCTTGAGCGCGCCGGCGGCGAGCAGGTCGTCGTCGCACACGAGCGCCGTCGGCGGGTCCGTGCCGCGCGGCGGGCGTCCCGCGGCGGGGGCCGCTCCCGTCTCCGTCAGCACCCGCGTCGCGGCCTCCAGCCCGCCCGTGACGGACAGCTCGCCGTGCTCGGTGCGGACGAGCGAGGCACCGGCCTCGCGCAGCGTGCGGGCGAGCGCGTGGGCGCGGACGGTGAACGTCCAGGAGTCCACGGCGGAGGCCACGTGCGCGACCCGGCGGTGGCCGAGGCCGAGCAGATGGCGGGCGACCTGGCGCATGCCGTCGGCGACGTCGAAGTTGACGGCCGCGTCGGCGTCCGAGGCGTCGCTGTCCAGCATCACCAGCGGCAGTCCGCCCGCGCGCAGCTCCGCGAGGGACTCGACGGCCATGGATGAGGCGATCACCCCGTCGAGCGCGGCGCGCGCCGAGGCGAACGGGTCGCGGGCGGGCGCCGTGCCCTCGGGGGAGGGGTAGAGCACGAGCCCGAAGTCGTGCGCCGAGGCGACCTCGACGGCGCCGGTGTAGACGCCCGCGAAGAAATCGTTGGTCAGCGCGGGGACGACGAGCAGCGCGGTGCGGGCGCGGCCCGTACGGAGGCTGCGCGCGGCCAGGTTGGGGCGGTAGCCGAGCGCACGGGCCGCCTCGCGGACGTTCTCTGCGGTGCGGGGCGCGACCCGGCCCTGCCACTTGCCGCCCAGGACCAGCGAGACGGTGGCCTGCGAGACGCCCGCGGCGCGCGCCACGTCGTGCCCCGTGGGCCGGGCCTCCGCGCCGTCCCTGCCGTCCCTGGCGCCCTTGCCCACACCCGCTCCCTTCTCCGCGACTCGCTCCGCATGGTACGTATGACGGCGGACGTTATACGTACAACGTGAGCGCGGGACGGGGGTCCCGCCGGAGGGGGCTGGCGGATGACGAACGGCTACGCCGAACTGCTGCGGGCCAGGTACGCGATGAGGCTGCTCGCCGGGACGCTCCTCGGCAGGCTGCCGAACGCGACCGGGCCGCTCGCCATCGCCCTGTTCGCGAAGAGCGAGGGCGGCGGCATCGCGCTGGCCGGGGCGCTCTCCGCGGTCTACGGGCTGGCGACGGCCGTGGGCCAGCCGCTGCTGGGGCGGCTCGTGGACCTCCACGGGCAGCCGCGGGTGATGTTCCCCGCCGTCGTGCTGTCCGCGCTGGGCGCGGGGACGCTGGCCGTCGGGGGCGTCGGCTCGCTCCCGCTCGCGTACGCCGCGGTGCTGGTGGCCGGGGTCTTCACGCCGCCGCTGGAGGGCGGGCTGCGGGCGCTGTGGCCGGGGGTGCTCAAGCGGAAGGAGCGCGTGCACGCGGCGTACGCGCTGGACGCGGTGGCCCAGGAGGTCATGTTCGCCGTCGGCCCGCTGCTGGTGACGCTGCTCGTCGCGTGGTGGAGCGAGACGGCCGCGCTGCTCGTGCTCAACGCCGTCGGGGTGCTCGGCGCGCTGTCCGTCGTCGTCTCGCCGCCCTCGCGCGCGTGGCGCTCCTCGCCGCGTACGGCGCACTGGCTGGGCGCGCTGCGCTCCCCGGGGCTGCTGGCGCTGCTGTGCGCGTTCTTCTTCGTCGGCATCGCCCTGGGCTCGACGGCCCTGGCCTCGGTGGCGTACGCGGACGACTACGGTGACAAGCTCATCTCGACGTATCTGCTCTCGGCCCAGGGCGGCGGCGCGCTGGTGGGCGGGGTCGTCTACGGGGCGCGGCAGTGGCCCGGCGTCGTCGAGCGGCGGCTGCGGATCCTGGTGGCGCTGCTGGCGGCGGGCTATCTGCCGGTGGCGCTGGTGCCGGGGCCCGGCGCGATGACCGTCCTGATGGGCCTCTCCGGGGTCTTCCTGGCGCCGTCGCTCGCCTGCGCCTTCGTGGTCGTGGACCGGCACGCTCCGCCGGGGACGGTCACCGAGGCGTTCTCCTGGCTGGTGACCACGATGGGGGTGGGGCTCTCGGCCGGTACGGCCGCGACGGGGCCGGTCGTCGAGCGCGGCGGTACGGGCGCCGGTTTCGCTCTGGCGGGCGCGGGCGGGGTCGTCGCGCTGCTCGTGATGCTGGCGGCCGCGCGGGTCATGACGCCGCCCGGCGAGGGTCCCTCCGACGGCCCCGCCGCAGGTCCCGGCGGTGTGTCAAACCCCGTCAGCGGTGCCGAAAATGATCGCAACGGTGCCGCCGAACCCGGTTTCAGAACAGGGCATCAGGCGTAATGTTCAGTCATGGACCGCCGAATCTTCGGGCTGGAGAACGAGTACGGCGTCACGTGTACGTTCCGGGGTCAGCGGCGGCTGTCCCCCGACGAAGTGGCGCGGTACCTCTTCCGCCGTGTTGTGTCATGGGGCCGCAGCAGCAATGTGTTTCTGCGGAACGGCGCGCGCCTCTACCTGGACGTGGGCTCGCACCCGGAGTACGCGACTCCGGAGTGCGACAGCGTGACCGAGCTGGTCACCCACGACAAGTCTGGCGAGCGCATTCTCGAGGGCCTCCTCGTCGACGCCGAACGCCGCCTGCACGAGGAAGGGATCGCGGGCGACGTCTATCTCTTCAAGAACAACACCGACTCGGCGGGCAACTCCTACGGCTGTCACGAGAACTATCTCGTGGCCCGCCACGGGGAGTTCTCGCGCCTTGCGGACGTACTCATCCCGTTCCTGGTCACCCGGCAGCTCGTCTGCGGCGCGGGCAAGGTGCTGCAGACCCCGCGCGGCGCGGTCTACTGCGTCAGCCAGCGCGCCGAGCACATCTGGGAGGGGGTCAGCTCGGCGACCACCCGCTCGCGCCCGATCATCAATACGCGCGACGAGCCGCACGCGGACGCGGAGCGCTACCGCCGCCTGCATGTGATCGTCGGCGATTCGAACATGTCCGAGACGACCATGCTCCTGAAGGTCGGCGCGACCGATCTCGTGCTGCGCATGATCGAGGCGGGCACGGTCATGCGTGACCTGACGCTGGAGAACCCGATCCGGGCCATCCGTGAGGTCAGTCACGACATCACGGGCCAGCGGAAGGTGCGGCTGGCCAGCGGGCGGGAGGCGTCCGCGCTGGAGGTCCAGCAGGAGTACTTCGAGAAGGCGCTGGACTTCTGCGACCGCCGCGGCATCCGTACGGGCCGGGTCGAGCAGGTCCTGGAGCTGTGGGGCCGCGCGCTGGACGCGATCCGCGAGCAGGAGCTCGACAAGATCAACACCGAGATCGACTGGGTCATGAAGTACCAGCTCATCGAGCGGTACCGGAACAAGAACAACATCACGATGTCCCACCCCAGGATCGCCCAGATAGATCTCGCGTACCACGACATCCACCGCCGCCGCGGGCTCTACTACCTGCTGGAGCGGAACGGCAGGGCGGCCCGGATCTGCAACGATCTCAAGATCTTCGAGGGCAAGTCCGTCCCGCCCCAGACCACCCGTGCGCGGCTGCGCGGGGACTTCATCCGGCGGGCCCAGGAGCAGCGGCGCGACTTCACGGTCGACTGGGTGCACCTGAAGCTGAACGATCAGGCGCAGCGGACAGTGCTGTGCAAGGACCCCTTCCGATCGGTCGACGAGAGGGTCGAGAAGCTCATCGCCGGAATGTGATCCGGCTCATCCGTCCCCTGTCCCGGTCAACCGCGTCGCCGCGGGTTGACGGGGCGGGGGCGGATTCGTGTCGCAGGTGGCCGGGGCGCGGGGGCGTAGTCGTAGGCTGTCAGGACTGCCCGGACCTACCCCTACACAGCGAGTTGGACACATGCTGCATCTCTCCGGGGGATCGACCCCCCGCACCCCCCGCGTCTCCAGGAACTTCTCCGCGAAGTTCGCGCGTCGCACCGCCGCCGCGCTGGCTGTTCCGCTGCTGATCACCTCGGCTGCGGCGTGCGGCAGCGAGGACAGCTCGTCCGACTCCAAGGGCGGTACGCCCGCTGTCAGCGGGGCGATGGGCAAGAAGCCCAAGATCGAGAAGGGCGAGGGCGACCCGCCCAAGAAGCTGGGCGTGAAGGTCCTGAAGGAGGGCAAGGGCGCGGCGGTCAAGAAGGGCGACGCGCTGAACGCCCACTACCTGGGCCAGCTCTGGAACGGCAAGGAGTTCGACAGCAGCTGGAAGCGCGGCCAGCCCGCGACGTTCCAGATCGGCACCGGCAAGGTCATCAAGGGCTGGGACGAGGCCCTGGTCGGCAAGAAGCTCGGCAGCCGCGTCGAGATCGTCGCCCCGCCCGCGAAGGCGTACGGCAAGCAGGGCCAGCCGCCGACGATCCCGGGGAACTCCACCCTGGTCTTCGTCGTGGACCTGAAGAAGATCATGCCGAGCCAGATCGACGGCAAGCCGACCAAGAAGGCGCAGAACCCGGATCTGCCCAAGGTCGACACCAAGGTCGAGAAGAACAAGGCGCCGTCCATCACCATGCCCAAGGGCAAGGAGGGCCCGGACAAGCTCGTCAGCGAGACGATCGTCGAGGGCGACGGCAAGGCCGTCGGCGACAAGAGCACCGTCCTGTCGAACTTCACGGCGAAGCTGTGGAAGGACGGCAAGCAGCTCGACAACACCTGGGCGCAGGGCGGCCCCCAGGAGATCCCTGTCAGCCAGATCCCGGGCTGGAAGGAGGGGCTCAAGGGCGCCAAGGAGGGCAGCCGCGTGGTGATCTCCGTGCCCAAGAGCAAGTTCCCCAAGGAGCAGCAGAAGCAGTTCAAGTCCGGCGTGGTCTTCTCCGTGGACGTGCTTGACGTGAAGTGACCGCTTCCGTGGCAGACTGGCGCGGTTGTCCTCAAGATTCGTTCGTAGGAGCATTTTCGTGAGCATCGACAAGCCCGAGGTCGACTTCCCGGAGGGTGAGCCGCCGGCAGACCTGGAGATCCAGGACCTGTGGGAGGGTGACGGTCCCGTGGCCAAGGCGGGGGACAACGTCTCCGTCCACTACGTGGGTGTCTCCTTCTCCACCGGTGAGGAGTTCGACGCCAGCTGGAACCGGGGCCGTCCGCTCCAGTTCCAGGTGGGTGCCGGACAGGTCATCGCGGGCTGGGACCGGGGAGTGCAGGGCATGAAGGTCGGCGGCCGTCGCCGTCTGACCATTCCGGCCCACCTCGCCTACGGCGAGCAGGGCGCGGGCGGCGGCAGGATCAAGCCGAACGAGACCCTGATCTTCGTCTGCGACCTGATCGCCGTCTGACACGTCTGACGGACGCGCGTCCACCGCGTACGTTGTGCGTACGCGCCGAGAGCCCTGCCGCCCGGCAGGGCTCTCGGCTTTTGCCGTGCGCTCCCGTGGCGGTACGGTCGAGCACCGAGACAGCTTGAGAGAGGGCAAGAGGGAACCCATGGCGATTGCCAAGGCCGAGCGGCTGATGAATCTGGCGCTGTGCCTCCTGGGAGCCCGGCGCCCGCTCAGCAAACGGGAGCTGCGGGACTCGATCGAGGCCTACGTCGAGGCCTTCGGCCCCGCGAACAGGGCGTCCTTCGGGCCCGGCGACCACGCGACCGGCAGCGACGAGTCCTTCAACCGCATGTTCGAGCGGGACAAGGACGACCTGCGCGAGCTGGGGCTCGTGATCGAGACGGTGGAGAACCTGGACGGCGAGACCGGCTACGTCGCCCGCCGCGACAGCAACCGGCTCCCGCCCATCACCCTGGACGCCGAGGAGGCCACGGCCCTCGGCGTGGCGGCCCGCGTCTGGCAGCAGGCCCGGCTCGCGGGAGCGGCGAGCGGCGCGCTCCAGAAGCTGCACGCCGCGGGCGGCATGCCGGGCGAGGAGCAGCGCGCGGAGGGCCAGGGCGAGAGCGGCCAGTATGGGACGACGCTGGAGCCGCACATCCCCGCCCGCGAGGCCGCGTTCGAGCCGCTGATGCTCGCCTGCCGCGACCGCAGGCCCGTCGTCTTCGACTACCGCAGGTCCAACGCGGCCCGCGCCGAGAAGCGCCAGGTCGAGCCGTGGACGCTGGAGTGCTGGCGCGGGCACTGGTACCTCGCGGGGTACGACCGCGACCGTAAGGCCGAGCGCGTCTTCCGGCTCTCCCGGATCACCGGCACCGTCCGCTCGCGCGCCGCCGCCTTCACCGCGCCCGTGCCGGACCAGGTCACCGTCCGCGAGGCCGTCGAGCGCTGGGCGGGGGAGAGCGCCACCAGCAGCGCCCGTATCCGGCTGCGCTCCGGCGCGGGGTACCCGCTGCGGGCCCGCGCCACCGAGGTCCGTGAGCTGGACGGCGGCTGGGACGAGCTGGAGATTCCGTACGGGCACGGACTGGACGCCTGGCTCGTGGAGTTCGGGCCCGACGTCGTCGTGCTGGAGCCCGCCGAGCTGCGGGCCGACGTGGTCGACCGGCTGCGCGCCGTCGCCAAGGGCTGAGGGGAAAGAGCGCACATGGCCGCGAACGCCATCGACCAGACCCGCAGGATGCTCTCGCTGGTCACCTATCTCAAGGACCGCCCCGGCGCCCGCGTCGACGAGGTCGCGCGGGCCTTCGGGATCACCGGCGACGAGCTGATCTCCGACCTGAACGTGCTGCCCATGTGCGGCACCAGCTTCCGGGGCGGGGACCTGCTGGAGATCGACACCGACGGCGAGCGCATCTGGTGGCGGAACGCCGACGCGCTCGGCAGCGACACCGCGCAGCCGCTCCGGCTGGCCGCCGACGAGGCCACGGCGCTGCTCGTCGCGGCCCGTGCCGTCGCCACCCTGCCGGGACTGCGGGAGAGCGACAGGGACGCCCTGCAGCGCGCCACCGCCAAGCTCGAGAACGCCGCGGGGGAGAACGCCGGGGCCAGCTCCCGGCTCTCGGTCACCTTCGAGTCGGAGAGCGGCGTCTTCGCCGACGTCGACCGGGCCATCGCCGAGCGCCGCAGGCTGTGGCTGCGCTACTACTCCCCGGCGCGGGACGAGCTGACCGAGCGCGAGGTGGACCCCATCCGGCTCTTCGCCGTCGGGCACACCTACGTCGAGGCCTGGTGCCGCCTCTCGGAGGCCCGCCGCACCTTCCGGCTGGACCGGATCGCCGCGATAAGGCTGCTGGACGAGCGCGCCGACCCGCCGCCCGTGGAGCCCCGCGACCTGAGCGCCGGGCTCGTGCAGCCCGCCGCCGAGGACCCCGAGGTCGTCGTCGAGGTCGGGCCCGGCGGGCGCTGGGTCGCGGAGTACTACCCGTACGACAGCGCGGAGGAGCTGCCCGACGGCGGGCTGCGGATCACGCTGCGCACCCCCGACCCCGCCTCGCTGCGCCGCCTCGCGCTGCGGCTGGGCAGGGACGGGCGGATCACGGAGCCGCGCGAGCTGGCGGAGAGCGCGCGGGACGCCGCGCGCAAGGCGCTGGCCGCGTACGGCGAGTAGCCGCCGAACGACCACCCCGTACCGAGGACCGTCCCGTACTAAGGTCACCCCATGCTCTGGCCCATGTTCTTCCTCACGCTCGCCTTCTGCGGGATCGCCGTCCTCGGCGTCCTCGCCGTCCGGGTCGGCCTGGAGGTGCGCCGCTTCTCCCGCGCGGTGGGTGACAGCTCCGTGCGCATCACCGAGGCGGCGGAGAACCTGGAGCGGGCTGCGACGCCGCTCGCCGGGCGGGCCGCGGCGAGCGCCAGGGCCCCGCAGGATCCGCCGGAGAGGTCCTAGGGGACGCGAAGGCGGTCTCCTGGTAAGGACATCAGAGGGGTAGGCTGCCAGATGCTGCGTCGTTGCGGAGTACGTGCGCAATGTGGAGGACGCACGGGGATTGCCTGACGTTCACTCCACAGGGTTACGATCGCTGCCAGCACGTCAGCACCGCGCAGCCCGTCCGATTCACACGGCAGGCAAGGACACACGCCGCCCCGGCGAGAAGGTAGTGGCACATGATCGGCAACCTGAGGCCCATGGAGATCGTACTGATCCTCCTTGTCATCCTGCTGCTGTTCGGCGCCAAGAAGCTCCCGGACATGGCCCGTTCGCTCGGCAAGTCGGCCCGCATCCTCAAGAGCGAGGCCAAGCAGATGAAGAAGGAAGGCTCCTCCGACGACGCGGAGGCCTCCAAGACCGCCGAGTCGCAGCAGTCCGCGCCGAAGACGATCCAGGCGTCGCCCGGTGACGTGAGCAGCTCGCGCCCGGTCGGCGAGCCGGAGCAGCAGACGAAGAAGAGCTGAGCGCGGGGCCCGAGGGCCCGCTCAGCCACAGTCCGATCCGACACTTCGAGACCGAGGACGAGGGTTGCTCAAGTCCGCCCGCAAACAGGGTAAGCAGGGGAGGGACCCCAAGGATCCCGAGGGGCGGATGCCGCTTGCGGATCACCTGCGGGAGCTGCGCAACCGCCTGATGAAGTCGGTGCTGGCGATCCTGGTCGTCACCATCGTCGCGATGTTCTACTACAAGCAGATCGCGGACTTCCTGATGGAGCCCGTGCGCGACTCCGTCGGCTGCACCAAGGGGTTCGGCGAGGCCGCCAAGGAAGGCGAGACCTGCGCCGAGATCACCATCAACGGCCTGGTCGCGCCCTTCACGATCATGCTGAAGGTGGCCCTCACGGCGGGCGTCGTCGTCGCCTCGCCGATCTGGCTCTACCAGCTGTGGGGCTTCCTCGCGCCCGGCCTGCACAAGCACGAGAAGAAGTACGCGCGCGCCTTCGTCGGGGCCGGTGTGCCGCTCTTCCTCGCGGGTGCCGCGCTGGCCTACGTGATCCTGCCGAAGGCCGCCAAGACGCTGCTCGAATTCAGCCCGGACGGCACGGGCAACCTGATCCCGCTCGACGACTTCCTGGACATCGTCACCCGTCTGGTGATCGTCTTCGGCCTCGCCTTCGAGCTGCCCCTGCTGCTCGTGATGCTGAACTTCGGCGGGATCCTCACCGGCAAGCGGCTGCTCGGCTGGTGGCGGGGCATGGTGCTGGGCATCACGATCTTCTCCGCCGTCGCCACCCCGACCGGTGACCCGCTGACCATGTGCGCGCTGGCCGCGCCCATCGTGCTGCTCTACTTCGGCTCGGTCGCCATCTGTCTCTTCAACGACCGCCGCCGCAGCCGCGCCAACCCGTACGCGGAGCTGGACGACGACGAGGCGTCACCGCTGGACCACAGCCCGGAGTCCGTCGGCACCTCCGACTCCGTCCCGTCGCCCCGCCCCGAGGCGGACGACACCGATGGCGACGAGCCGCCCCGGCGGAACGGTTACGACGACGCGACCTGACCGGTTATCGTCCGCCTGTGACCAGCGAGATCACTCTCTTTGTCAATCCGACGGCCGGGCGTGGACGCGGTGCGCAGGCCGCCCAGCCCGCGGCACGCGCCCTGCGTGAGGCCGGGTTCGCCGTGCGCACCGTGGTCGGCAGCGACGCGGACGACGCGCTCGTACGGGCCCGTGAGGCCGTCGCGGGCGGTACGGGCGCCCTCATAGCCGTCGGCGGCGACGGCATGGCCTCGCTCGCCCTCCAGGCCGTCGCGGGCACGGACGTACCGCTGGACGTCGTCGCCGTCGGTACGGGCAACGACTTCGCGCGTGCCACGGGGCTGCCCGTACGGGAGCCCGCGCGGGCCGCCGAGGTGATCGCCGAGGCGCTCAAGGCGGGCCACGGCAGGGCCGTCGACCTCGGGCAGGTGAACGGCCACTGGTTCGGCTCGGTGCTCGCCTCGGGCTTCGACTCGCGGGTCAACGACCGCGGGAACAGGATGAGATGGCCCACCGGGCGGCTCAAGTACGACCTCGCGCTGCTCGCCGAACTCGCCGCCCTGCGCACCGAGCCGTACCGCCTCACCCTCGACGACGGGGAGCCCCTGGAGGTCGAGGCCACGCTCGTCGCGGTCGGCAACGGGCCCTCGTACGGCGGCGGGATGCGGATCTGCGCGGACGCGGCGATGGACGACGGGCTGCTGGACGTCACGGTGGTGGGGAAGTGCTCCTGCAGCACGCTGCTGCGGGTCTTCCCCCGCGTCTACAAGGGCACGCACCTCGGCCACCCCGCCGTCACCACCCATCGCGTACGGAAGGTCACGCTGGAGGCGCGGGGCGTGACGGGATACGCGGACGGGGAGCCGCTGGGAGCACTGCCGCTCACCGCGCGTGCCGTCCCGGGCGCGGTCCGCTTGCTGACACGGGGCTGAGCACGGGGCTGACCAGCGCAGTCGTGCCATGAGCCGGTAAAGATCGTGAACTCTGTCAGGGGTGGCCGGTAGGCTCGTAGACACGATGACCGAGGACCTGTCCCCCGCAGAGCGGTTCTCCGCGGCTCGCCAGCGCGCCGCGGACGAGGCCACCGCTCTCGCCCCCTTCCGTGACCTGTACGACTTCGAGCTGGATGCCTTCCAGATCGAGGCGTGCCAAGCCCTCGAAGCAGGAAAGGGAGTGCTGGTCGCCGCGCCGACCGGCTCAGGCAAGACGATCGTCGGCGAGTTCGCCGTCCATCTGGCCCTCACGCAGGGCCGCAAGTGCTTCTACACCACCCCCATCAAGGCGCTCTCCAACCAGAAGTACAGCGATCTGGCGAAGCGTTACGGCTCGTCGAAGGTCGGCCTGCTCACGGGGGACAACAGCGTCAATTCCGAGGCGCCCATCGTCGTCATGACGACCGAGGTCCTGCGGAACATGCTGTATGCCGGGTCGAAGTCCCTGCTCGGCCTCGGCTATGTCGTCATGGACGAGGTGCACTACCTCTCGGACCGCTTCCGCGGCGCCGTCTGGGAGGAAGTGATCATTCACCTCCCCGAGTCGGTCACGCTCGTCTCCCTGTCGGCCACGGTGTCCAACGCGGAGGAGTTCGGCGACTGGCTGGACACCGTCCGCGGCGACACCCGGGTGATCGTCTCCGAGCACCGCCCGGTCCCGCTGTGGCAGCACGTGCTGGCCGGACGCCGGATGTACGACCTGTTCGAGGAGTCCGGCGACAAGCGCGAGGTCAACCCCGACCTCGTCCGCATGGCCCGGATGGAGAACAGCCGGGTGGGCCACCCCCGCGACCGCCGCAGGGGACGCCCCAAGCGCGAGGCCGACCGCGAGCGGGAGCGCCGCCAGCGCTCCCGGATCTGGACGCCGAGCCGCGCCGAGGTCATCGACCGGCTGGACTCCGAGGGCCTGCTGCCCGCGATCACGTTCATCTTCAGCCGTGCGGGCTGCGAGGCCGCCGTCCAGCAGTGCCTCTACTCCGGCCTGCGGCTCAACGACAGCGCGGCGGCGGCCAAGGTCCGCGAGATCGTCGAGGAGCGCACCGCCGACATCCCCGACACGGACCTCCATGTGCTGGGCTACTTCGAGTGGCTGGAGGGCCTGCAGCGGGGCATCGCCGCGCACCACGCGGGCATGCTGCCGACCTTCAAGGAGGTCGTCGAGGAGCTGTTCGTCCGCGGCCTCGTCAAGGCCGTCTTCGCCACCGAGACCCTCGCCCTGGGCATCAACGTGCCCGCGCGTTCGGTGGTGCTGGAGAAGCTCGTCAAGTGGAACGGGGAGCAGCACGCGGACATCACCCCCGGCGAGTTCACCCAGCTCACGGGCCGCGCGGGGCGGCGCGGCATCGACATCGAGGGCCACGCCGTGGTGCTGTGGCAGCGCGGCATGGACCCGGGCGCCCTCGCGGGGCTGGCGGGCGCGCGGACGTATCCGCTGCGCTCCTCCTTCAAGCCGTCGTACAACATGGCGGTCAATCTGGTCGCGCAGTTCGGGCGGCACCGCTCGCGGGAGCTGCTGGAGACCTCGTTCGCGCAGTTCCAGGCCGACCGCTCCGTCGTCGGCATCTCGCGCCAGGTGCGGAAGAACGAGGAGGGGCTGGAGGGCTACCGCGCCTCGATGACCTGCCACCTCGGGGACTTCGAGGAGTACGCGCGGCTGCGCCGCGAGCTCAAGGACCGGGAGACCGAGCTGGCCAAGCAGGGCGCCACCCAGCGCCGCGTGCAGGCCGCCGCCGCGCTGGAGAAGCTCAAGCCGGGCGACATCATCCACGTCCCCACCGGCAAGTTCGCGGGTCTCGCGCTGGTGCTGGACCCGGGCGTGGGCGGGCGCAGCCCCGCGCACCACCGCGGGATGGACCACGAGGGGCCGCGCCCGCTGGTGCTCACCGCGCAGCGGCAGGTCAAGCGGCTGGCCTCCATCGACTTCCCGGTGCCCGTCGAGGCGCTGGACCGGATGCGGATCCCCAAGTCCTTCAACCCGCGCAGCCCCCAGTCCCGCCGGGACCTCGCCTCCGCGCTGCGCACCAAGGCCGGGCACTACGATCCGCCGAGGCACCGCAAGCAGCGCTCGGCCGCGGCCGAGGACACCGAGATCAACCGGCTGCGCACCGAGATCCGCCGCCACCCCTGCCACGGCTGCGACGAGCGCGAGGACCACGCGCGCTGGGCCGAGCGCTACCACCGGCTCACGCGCGAGACGCGCCAGCTGGAGCACCGCATCGAGGGCCGGACGAACACCATCGCCCGTACCTTCGACCGGGTCTACGGCCTGCTGTCCGAGCTCGGGTATCTCGACGGGGACGAGGTCACCGACGACGGCCGGGTGCTCGCGCGGCTCTACGGCGAGCTGGACCTGCTGGCCTCCGAGTGCCTGCGCGAGGGCGTCTGGGAGGGCCTGCCGCCCGCCGAGCTCGCCGCGTGCGTCTCGGCGCTGGTCTTCGAGTCCCGCTCCGGGGACGACGCGCTGCCGCCGAAGCTCCCCGGGGGCAGGGCCCGTGCCGCGCTCGGCGAGATGGTGCGGACCTGGGGCCGGCTGGACGCGCTGGAGGAGGACCACCGCATCACCGCTGCCGAGGGCGTCGGCCAGCGCGAGCCGGACCTCGGCTTCGCCTGGGCCGCCTACCGCTGGGCGGACGGCGAGGGGCTCGACACGGTGCTGCGCGAGGCCGACATGCCCGCGGGCGACTTCGTGCGCTGGTGCAAGCAGGTCATCGACGTGCTGGGCCAGTTGGCCGCCGCCGCCCCGCAGAGCGGGACGGTCGCGAAGAACGCCCGTAAGGCGATCGACGGGATGCTGCGCGGCGTCGTCGCGTATTCGAGCGTGGGCTGACGGCCCGTCCGTGCCGGCGGGCCCGTCGAGGACAGAAGCTGACCGGGAGGCTTTCTAGCCTCCCGGTATGACTTCAGAGATCCGCCCCTTCCGTATCGACGTGCCGCAGGCTGAACTGGACGAGCTGCGCGAGCGGCTGGCGCGCGCCCGGTGGCCCCGGCCGCTGCCCGGCGAGGGCTGGAGCCGGGGCGTCCCCGTGGACGTGCTGCGGGAGCTGGCCGCGCACTGGCGCGACGGCTTCGACTGGCGGGCGCGGGAGGCGGCGCTGAACCGGTTCCCGCAGTTCAAGACCGCGATCGACGGCCTGGACATCCACTTCCTGCACGTCCGGTCGCCGGAACCGGGCGCGCTGCCGCTGGTTCTGACGCACGGCTGGCCGCACACCTTCGCCGAGTTCACCGAGTTGATCGGTCCGCTGACCGACCCCCGGGCGTACGGGGGCGATCCGGCCGACGCGTTCCATGTCGTCGTGCCCTCCCTGCCGGGCTTCGGGTTCTCCTCGCCGCCGCGCGACACCGGCTGGGGCCCGGCCCGGACCGGGAAGCTCTGGGCCGAGCTGATGCGGCGCCTCGGGTACGCGCGGTACGGCACGATGGGCGGCGACTTCGGTGCCTACGTCGCGCCCGCGGTCGCCGACGCCGCCCCGGACGCCGTCGCCGGGGTCTTCGTCACCGCCGGGCTCGGCTTCCCCGCCGAGGAGGACCTGCCGGACCTCGACGAGGACGAACGGGCCGCGTTCCACTGGCTCCAGGGGCAGGACTGGATGCACGGCGTCGACCACCACGCGCTGCTGCGGGCGGCGCCGCAGACGTTCGCGTACGGCTGGCAGGACTCGCCGGTCGCCGCGCTGGCCTGGCTCACGCAGAAGTTCCAGGACTTCGACCCCTCGGGCAAGCCGGTGACGGAGTCGCTGGACCGGGACGCGCTGCTGACCAACGTCAGCCTGTACTGGTTCACGGGCACGCTGGGGACGTCCTCCTGGCCGTACTACGAGAGCGAGGGCTTCGGCTGGCCCCGGGGCAGCGCCGCCGCGCCCACCGGGACGTACGCCGGTCCGCCCGGCATACGGCGGCTCGCCGAGCGGCACACGCGGGTGCTGCACTGGCCCGAGGCCGCGCCCCCGGCCCACCACTTCGTGGCGATGGACCAGCCGGGGGCGCTCGCCGCGGCGATCCGGTCGTTCTTCGGGAAAGTGCGGTAACGGCCGGGTCCGGTGTTGACCCCTGCCCAGGGGCGGTGCATGTTCAGGCGTGCGTCAACTGGCGGGCACGTGCGGGCCGTACGGGCTCGCCAGTGTGTCGTGTGACCGGCGCGCTCGCCGCGCGTTCCGTGCTCGACAGGAGGCCGATGTGCGCACGACGACCACGAGTAGACCGCTCCGGACCCGGATCCGCCGATGGGCCTCCGCCGCGACAGCGCTCGCCGCTGTCGCGGCGCTCTCGTCCACGGCCCAGGCGGGAGCGCAGGGGCAGGGCCAGGGGCAGCGTCACGATCCCGCCGGGAAGCTGAAGCTCACCCAGGTGCAGTCGATGGCCACGCACAACAGCTACCACCGGGAGACCACCTCCTTCCCGGAGCAGCAGCTCATGTCCCAGTACGACCCCAACTGGCAGACGCTGCTCTACAGTCACGCGTCGCTGCCCGTGCAGTTCGAGCGCCAGCGGGCGCGGGGGATCGAGCTGGACGTCTTCCCCGACCCGCAGGGCGGGCTGTACGCCGACCCGCTGATCCGGAAGCGCGCCGGGCTGCCGCCGATGACCGACCCGGACTGGAAGAAGCCCGGGTTCAAGGTGCTGCACTGGGCCGACTTCGACTACCGCACCACGTGTGTGACGCTCAAGGGCTGTCTCACCCAGGTCAAGGAGTGGTCCGCGAAGCAGCCGGGCCATGTCGCCGTGCCCATCCTGCTGGAGCTGAAGTCGACCGACCCGCGCCTGGAGGAGCAGGGCGGCGCGAAGAGCCCCAAGTGGGACACGGCGATGCTGGACGCGCTCGACAAGGAGATCCGCTCGGTCTTCCCCGACGAGGCGACCGTGACGCCCGACGACATCCGGCGGCCCGGGAGGACGCTGGAGCAGTCGGTGCTGAAGTACGGCTGGCCCAAGGTGCGGGACACCCGCGGCAAGACGATGTTCTTCATGGACAACGACGCCAAGGAGATCCAGGACGCCTACCGGGCCGGGGGCCGCGAGAGCCTGCAGGGCCGGGTGCTGTTCACGGACTCCGAACGCGGGCGCCCCGACGCGGCGTTCATGAAGGAGAACGACCCGACGGGCCTCAACAAGGCGAAGATCCAGGATCTGGTGAAGCGGGGCTACTACGTGCGGACCCGCTCCGACGTGCCGCTCGCCCAGGCGACGAGCGGCGACACGACGATGCTGCGGGACGCGCTGGACTCCGGCGCGCAGATGGTGAGCACCGACTTCCCGGTGCCGGGGCTCGCCGCGCGCTACGGCTCGGACTACGTCGCTGAGCTGCCCGGCGGGAAGACGACCGTGCGGTGCAACCCGGTGACCGTACGGCACTGCCCGGCGCCGGAGCTGGACCGCTAGGCCTGGACCGCTGGACCTGGAGCGCTCCGGGGCGGCGGGCGGCGGGCGGCCCGCCGCCCGCCGTCTCCGGCAAGGCTTCTCTTTACTGGTTCTTGAGTGACCCCGCACCGTTCGTTTGCGTCACTCACTCGATCCGGTGCGTATCATCAACTGCCGGGATTCGCCATTCAGTTCGCCGCCGGATCGGAGTGGAGCGACATCGGCGGCTCGTTCATCGAGTCGGACATTTTCGTGGAATACACGGGCTTTGTGCCCGGGTTCGCGGGGTGAGTGGTGATCCAGCCCCGATTGTGGGCTTCGGCACCCGCCTGGAAACGTGTCTCCACTCCCAGGTAGTCGAGGAGTTCCGACACCCGCCTGCTGAATGTGCGCGGCGAGAGCCCCAGTTTGCGGCTCGCGGTGAGATCCGTCGCGCCCGCGAGCAATTGGGCCAGCACCGGCTCCAGGTGCGGAGGCGGGCGGTCGTGGGCGGAGGACTCGTGTTGCCGCCGCTGCGCGCGGACCTGCTCCGCGACGAGCCCCGCCGCGGCTGCCGTGGACGGCCGCTGCCGGGCCCCCGTGGCGACGAGGGAGAGGCTTCCCGTCCCGGTCAGCACGGTGATCCGCTCGGCTGAGGCGTGCCCTCGCCCCGGGCCCCTGTACCTCTTCGGCCGCGCCGCGAGGATCGTCCGGTACCCCTCGGTGAGATCGGGGCTGAGGTCGAGACCGAATTCCTCCACCAGGAGCCGCTGTCCTTCCAGATAGGTCTCCACCGCCTCGTCCCACCGCCCCACGCGGCCGAGCGCGCGAATGAGGAGCAGCCAGAACCGTTCCCGTAAGGGGTGCTTGCGCACCAGCGACTGCAATTCGCCGACGAGTTCCTCGTGCATCCCGAGAGTCAGGTCCGTCTCGATTCTTTCCTCGGTCGCGGTGATGAAACTGTCGTGCAGCTTGATGGCTTCCGCTCGGATTCCCGGAGCCGAGATGTCGGACGGGGAAACTCCGCCGAAAATCGGGCCGCGCCAGAGGGAAAGGGCTCGCCTGTACGTCTTTGCCGCTTCCTCGAACTCTCCTTTCGCGGCGGCGCGTCGAGCCTCGTCCGTGAAGGAGTTGAAGAGCATCAGATCGATCGAGGAAGGCTCGACGAACAGCAGATATCCTCCTGCCTGATTGACGAGCCGGGGACGGTGCTGTCCGCCGTCCTCGGCGAAGGCGAGGTCCAGCAGTTCGCGCAGCTTCCACACCCTGGTCTGGATCTGCCGGGGAGCGGTCCGCGGCGGGCTGTCCCAGAGTGCCGCCGCGAGGGTCTCCACCCCGACGCGGCTGTTGGCGCGGGTCGCCAGCACCGCCAGCAGGCCCCGCTGCAGCGGGTCGCCGGCCGGGAAGCAGCGCGCCTTCGAGATCAGTTCGGTGTTACCGAGCAGTCGTAGTTTGACGTGGACTTCGTCGTGCGCAGGCGTCGATATGGCGACGTCATTCAACGTTCCCCCAGAATGATCAGGACCCCCGTGAGCGTGCTGCGCCCCCCTCATCGCCTCGGCGAGACGTCTCCTGCTTCCCTCCAGTTCCCCACGCGGGGTGCCACGCCGTACGTTCGTGACCGACGTGATCGTTCCTGCCCCGTCGCGGAATGAGCGGCTCCGCCCCTCCACGATTTCTCCACCCCCGCTTCCTGTCCACGGAAGCAGGGTCCGCATGGAGCAGCGGAGGGACACATGAAAGTATGCAAGGTCTTGGAGTGGTATCAAGCCGACGGCGGGGTAACTTGGGTGATCCGCCAAGGGCTTGGCAAGCCCTATCATCGGCCAGACCTGCTCCCTCGTGCGGAAATGGCGAGAAGATGCCACCGCTCTTGCGCCTGGCTTGAAACCGGTGATTCCGTCAGGGCGCGAATTTCAGTGGCCATGCCTCACCCGTAGTTCCGCCGCCGCGTGCCGAACGGGGCCGGGCGGATCCGGGTGCGAGGCCGAACCGAGCGTTTGGACCGGTTGCCGCATGCTGCACTTCGAGGAATATCCCAGTACCGATCTCATCTATCTGTCGAGGGAGGACGTGCGTCGCGCCTTCGCCGACGTCGACGTGATCTCCGTCGTCCGTGACACGGTGATGCGGCACGCGGAAGGCCGTACGCTGCTGCCCGAGGAGGCGTACCTGGGCTGGACGGCCCCCGACGGCTCCGCGGCGCGCTCCCTGGCGATGCCGGGCGGAATCGACACCGGGGCCGGGCAGCAGCTGGGCCTGAAGGTCATCAACGCCTCGCTCGGGAACCCCGCCAGAGGACTCGCCAGGGCCCAGGGGCTCCTGCTGCTCTTCGACGAGGAACTCGCCTGGCCCCGCGTGATGATGGAGGCGGCCAGGATCAGCGCCTTCCGCACCGCGGCCGTCACCGCGGTCGCCGCGCTCGAACTCGCCCCCGTCCCGCCGCGGCGCCTCGCGGTGCTGGGCTGCGGCACGCTCGCGCGCACCCACGTGCAGCTGCTCTCCGAGGTCCTCGCGCTGGAGAGCATCACCTTCCACGACATCGAGCCGGAGCGCTCCCGCGCCCTCGCGGAGACCGTCGCCGGGGACCCGGACTTCGCCGGATGCGCCGTGCAGGCCGCGCCCGACGCGCAGACCTGCGTGAAGGACGCCGACCTCGTCGTCCCGGTGACCGTCACCACGCGCGGCTATCTGCGCCCGGAGTGGTTCGCGCCGGGCACCGTCATCGTGCACGTCTCGCTGGACGACGCCCTTCCCGAGGTCGTGGAGGCGGCGGGCCTCGTCGTCGTGGACGACTGGGGCCTGGTCAGCCACGACCACCGCAGACTCCTCGGCCGGATGTACCGCGAGGGCAGGCTGCGCGGCCCCGACGGGCGGTACGCGGAGGGGGCCGAGCAGCGGCCGGGCGCCCGCAAGGTCGACGGCACCCTCGGCGAGGTGCTGCTCGGCACCGGGCCCGGCCGCCCCGCGGACACGGACCTCGTGCTGTGCAACCCGTTCGGGATGTCCGTACTGGACGTGGCCCTCGGCAGCGCCGTCGCGGACTCCGCCGAGCGGCAGCAGCTCGGCCTGCGCGTTCCCCGCTGATCCGCCGAACCGACCGACCAGTCCCACGAGGAGAGTCAAGTCATGCTCAGATCCCGTGCCGTCATCTCCGCCGCGCTGCTCTCCCTGATGGCGGGGGCGGCGCAGGCGAACGCCGCGCCCTCCAGCAGTACGAAGGACGACTCCTCGCGGAAGGCGGGGGAGGGGAACCAGGGGATCAGTGAGACCTTCCGCTCCCAGAAGCTGACGTGGGAGCCCTGCTTCCCGAAGCCGGAACCGGGCATGCCGCCGGGCGCTGAGCGCCTGGAGTGCGCGGTCATGAAGGCGCCGCTGGACTGGAAGAAGCAGAAGGGGGACACGGTCGATCTCGCGGTGAGCAGGCTGCGTCCCGAGAAGGGCGAGCCCGAGAACCTGCTCATGACCAACCCCGGCGGCCCCGGCGAGGCGGGCCTCGTCGTCCCGATGCTGTTCCTCGACCCCAAGCACGCGGAGGTCGCCGACTCCTCCGAGATCGTCGGGATGGACGTACGGGGGACCGGCCGCAGCACCAATGTGACCTGCGGCGGGACGTCGATAGGTCACACCCGCGACGTACGGGACCGCGGCCGCGCCAATGTGGGCGCCATGCTCGACGACGCGGAGGGCATGGCCAAGGCGTGCCAGGGGGCCTCGAAACCGCTCGGTGACTTCGTCAACACCGCGCAGACGGTGCGCGACTTCGATCTGCTGCGCGCCGTGCTCGGTCACAAGAAGACGAACTGGTTCGGGTTCTCCGCCGGTACCTGGCTCGGGGCCCAGTACGCCACGGCGTTCCCGTCCCGTACCGACAGGTTCGTCTTCGATTCGAGCGTGGAGTTCACCTCCACCTGGCAGAAGATCTACGCACTCCAGCCGATGGGCTTCGAACGCAGGTTCCGCCAGGACTTCCTGCCCTGGGCCGCGCGGTACGCGGGCGTCTACGGTCTCGGCGGCTCGGCGGAGGACGTCCGGGCGTCCTACGAGCGGATTCGCGCGCGCCTGGCCGAGGAGCCGCTCGACATGGGCGACTCGGTCCTCACCGCGACCGGCCTCGATTCCATGATCGCCGGGAGCCTGTACAACAAGGGGAGCTTCCCCCGCCTCGGCGAGCTGCTCGCCGGGCTGAACGCGGCGGTCGGCGGGCCCTCCGCGCGGAAGGAGCGGACGGAGGACGGGACCGCCGCCCTGCGGAAGCGGGTCGAGGCGGTGCGCCAGGGGGCCGGGGCGCCCGGCGCCGCCGGACTGGCCGGCGCGCCGACCGGGTCTCCGGCCGGGGCTCCGGACGCCGTCGACGCCACCTTCTACACCATCGGCTGCAACGACACCCGCTGGCACGGCAACCGGCGTACGCTCGCGGCCACTTCGGCGGCGCAGGGCAAGCTCTTCCCGCTGATCGGCTGGCGGAGCATCGCCGAGCCGTGCATCTTCTGGGACAGGCCCGCCGTGAAGCTGCCCAAGCCGAACGGCCGCGGCGTACCGCCGGTGCTGATGGTGCAGTCCGAGCACGACCCGGCGACCCCGATGGAGGGCGCGCGGCGCGCGAACTCCCGGTTCGCCGACTCGCGCCTGCTCCGGGTGACCGGCGAGGGCGACCACATGCTGTACGGCGGCGGGAACGACTGCGTCGACCGGGCGGTGGACTCCTACCTCGCGAAGGGCGAGCTCCCCGCGCGCGGCGCGACGTGCGAGGGCGGCCCCCTGCCGGAGCCGAGCGCGGGCGCGGGCGGAGAGCAGCACAGCGCGCTGCGGCTGAGCGCGTTCTCCAAGGCCCTGCCCGGCGACGGACGGTGACGTTCCGTGAGGCGGTGACCCGACCCTCGTGTCGGGTGCGGTGCCGGGCCGACGCGCTCCGTTTCTCTCTGTGATTTCCCACGCGACCATCGAACGGGGAAGGCCAGCTTGTGTTCAGAATGATGCTGAAGTCGAAAATTCACCGTGCCACGGTGACAGCCGCGGATCTGAACTACGTCGGCTCATTGACGCTCGATCCTGAATTGATGGAAGCGGCAGATCTGCTCTCCGGAGAACTCGTCCACGTGGTCGACATCAACAACGGGGCCCGGCTGGAGACCTATGTCATCGAGGGCACGCGGGGCAGTGGCGAGGTCCAGATCAACGGCGCTGCGGCACGGCTCGTCCACACCGGTGACCTGGTGATCGTCATCGGCTACGGCATGGTCGCGGACGAGGCCGCCAGGGACGTGAAGCCGAGGGTGGTGTTCGTCGACGAGCACAACGCGGTCTCGGGCACCGGGGCGGACCCCGGGGCCTGAGCCCGGCACGGAGCACCGAAGACGCGGCGTGGGCCCCCCCCCCCCCCCCCGGGGGGGGCCCCCCCCCCGGGGCCCCCCCCCCGGGGGGCCCCCCCGCCCGCCCCCCCCGCCCCCGCCGCCCGGGCCCCCCCCGCC
>NZ_JBIDAT010000005.1:0-427763 GCF_043202595.1 Streptomyces sp. NPDC048172 | reverse complement strand
CGGACGCACGACCCAGGACACAGAGCAGCCGCGGGGGGGGGGGGGGGGGGGGGGCGGCGGCCGCCCCCCCCCCCCCCCCCCCCCCCCCCCCGCCGCGCGCCCCCCCCGCCCCCCCGCGGGCCCCCCCCCCCCCCCCGCGCCGGTTCACACCTCGACGTGGAAGCGCAGCCCGTCCTCGCGGAGCCGCCGGGTCACGTCGGCCACGGCCGCCGTGAGGGACGTGCTGTCGAGCCACGCGTCGTCGTACACCGTGCCCAGGTACTTCTGGCCGCCGTCCGGGCACACGCACAGCGCCCTGCGCGGGGGCGTCCGCCGGGTCAGGTCGCCCAGATAGCTGTACAGCGCGCTGCCGCTGGAGCCGCCGAGCCGGATGCCGGTGTCCTCGTGGAACGCGCGGCACGCGGCCACCGTCGCCTCGGGAGGGACACGGGCCGCCGCGTCGTAGGAGGCCGGGGTGAGGAACGAGGACGCCCTGCTGGCGCCGAGCCCCGCGATCAGCCGCCGTCCGCCCGTACCGCCCGTGACCAGGGACCCCGTGGAGTCCACGGCCACGATCCGGATGCCGGGGGCCACGGCCCGCAGATGCGCCGAGATCCCGGCGAGCGTTCCGCCGGTGGAGACGGCGACGTACACGGTGTCCAGCTCGGGGCCGCCCTGCCGCACGATCTCGGGGCCCGTGGTGCGCTCGTGGATGAGCGGGTTGGCCCTGTTGTGGTACTGGTTCGGCCAGCGGTGGCCGGGGTGGGCGAGGCACAGCTCGCGCACCGTCCTGAGCCTGCTGAGCAGGTAGCCGCCCTGGCCGTCGGGTTCGTCGACGGACCGCAGCTCCACGCCGCTCTCCGTGAGCGCGTCGCGCGTCGGCTGAGGCGTACGCGCGTCGACGACCGCGATGAAGTGGCAGTCGATCTGGCGGACCAGCCTGGCGAGCGCCAGACCGAGGTTCCCCGACGTCGACTCGATGACGACGGTGCCGGGCACGAGCGGCTTCAGCCGGTCGATGTCGAGCAGCAGCCCGGTGGCCGTCCGGTCCTTGATGGAGCCCGTCGGATTGAGGCTCTCATGCTTCAGCAACAATTCGTGCGCACGCCCTCGGTATTCGACGACGACGAACGAAGTCGGAGTAGCGGTGACGTTGTCGCGCAGCTCTTCCATTCGCCGCAACACGTGAAATCTCCCCGGGACGCGCAAATAAGTCGTCGGCCTCAGCATCTGCCGCCGGATGTGTTTCGGGAAGACGCATGGCGACTTGTGGCCACACGCGACCCGGGGGCATTCCGGATCGGCCCGGGCACCGGAGTGTCCACCGATCGATGGACAACCGGTTCCGCCCACAGGTCGCTACTGATCGTGAGCCGCCGCGATCATCCTGGAGCCATGACCGAATCAGCAGTACATGTCAGGGGCTTGGTCAAGCGGTACCACGGCACCCCGGTCGTCGACGGACTGGACCTGGACATCGCCCCCGGCGAGGTGTTCGCCCTGCTCGGGCCGAACGGCGCCGGGAAGACCACCACAGTGGAGATCCTGGAGGGGTACCGGGCACGGGACGACGGGAGCGTCACCGTGCTCGGCGAGGACCCGGGCAAGGCGGGCCGTGCCTGGCGCGGCCGGATCGGCATCGTCTCGCAGACCGCCACCGACGCCTCGGAGCTGACGGTCCGCGAGGTGGTGAGGCACTTCGCCGGCGTCTATCCGCGGCCCCGGGACCCGGACACCGTCATCGACCAGGTGGGGCTCGGCGAGCACGCGGGCAAGCGGATCGGCAGGCTCTCCGGAGGCCAGCGGCGCCGGGTGGACGTGGCGCTCGGCGTCATCGGCGACCCGGAGCTGCTGTTCCTGGACGAGCCGACGACCGGCTTCGACCCGGAGGCCCGGGTGCGGTTCTGGCAGCTCATCCGGCACCTCGCCGCCGAGGGCACCACGATCCTGCTCACCACGCACTACCTCGACGAGGTCGAGGCGCTGGCCAACCGGGTCGCGGTGATCGCCAAGGGCCGGGTCCTGAGCGTCGGCGACCCGGCGACGCTCGGCGACCGTGCCAGCGCGGGCGCCGTCGTGAGCTGGCGCGAGGACGGCCGGCTCGTGGAGGAGGTGACCGCCAACCCCGACCAGTTCGTGGCCGAGCTCGTGCGGCGCAACTCCGGGAACGTGCCCGACCTGTCCGTCCAGCGGCCGAGCCTGGAGGACGTCTACCTCCAGATGATCGGCAAGACGCAGACCACCGACGAGCCGCAGAAGGAGTCGGCATGACCACCCAGGTGCCCCGCGTACGAGAGGCGCGGCCCGCGCCGCCCAGCCTCCTCCGGATCGGCGTGGCGCGGGGAGGGCTGGAGCTCAGGCAGTTCTTCCGGGAGCGGGACGCGGTCGTCTTCACCTTCTCCCTGCCCGTCGTGCTGCTCCTGCTGCTCGCCGGGATCTTCAACGACAAGGTGCCCGAGACCGGCGTCCCGGCGAGCCAGATCTTCGCGGCGAGCATGATCGCGGCGGGCATCATGTCCACCACCTTCGTCAACCTCGGCAACGGGATCGCGCAGGACCGCGACGACGGCACGCTCAAGCGGCTGCGCGGCACGCCGACGCCGCTGGCGGCGTACTTCCTCGGCAAGGTGCTCCTGGTGCTCGTGGTGAGCTTCGCCGAGGTCGTCCTGCTGCTCGCGGTGGGCAAGGGGCTGTTCGACCTGCCGCTGCCCGGTGACGTGACGAAGTGGCTCGTCTTCGCCTGGGTGTTCGTGCTCGGCGTGATCGCCTGCGCGCTGCTCGGGATCGCGATCAGCAGCGTGCCGAAGTCCGCGAAGAGCGCGTCGGCGGTCATCACGCTGCCCTTCATCGGACTACAGTTCATCTCCGGTGTCCTGTTCAATCCGATCAACGAACTGCCGTCCCCGCTGGTGGAGATCGGGTCCTTCTTCCCGCTGAAATGGATGGCCCAGGGATTCCGGTCGGTGTTCCTGCCGGATTCGATGACGTTCCAGGAGGTTGCGGGCTCATGGGAACTGGGGCGGATCGCCTTGGTGCTGGCGGCGTGGTGCGTGGGCGGCCTGATCCTGTGCATGCTGACCTTCCGGTGGAAGAGCAGCAGGCAGGGGTGACCAGGGTCCGGGACGAGTGGCTGCGCGGCTACCTGGGCTGGGACTGCTACTACGTCCTGGCGTTCGTCGCCGCCATCGCCTTCGTCCAGGTGCTGGAGGACTCCACCGCGACGAGCCAGCCGCTCGCCACGCTGCTGCTGGTGTGCTGCGCCGTCTGGTACGCGGGATACGGCAGGGCGCTGATGCGCGCCGACGACGAGAGCTGGCGGGGCCTGCTGTACCTCGGGGTCCTGCTGGTCCTCTTCACGGCCGCCGACATCCTGGCCTCGGCCAGCTCGATCGCGCTGGTCGCGATCATCCCGCAGGCGTACTGGACACTGCGTCCCCTCGCCGCGACGGGCGCCGTGGCGGTCTTCGCCAGCGCGCCCGTCGTGGTCGATGTCTTCCGCGCCGACGGGACGCTCAAGACGGTCGTCGACCAGGGCCCGTCGACGCTCGTGATCATCGTGTTCTCGGCCATCTTCGGGACGTGGGCCCACCGCATCATCGAGCAGAGCCGCGAGCGGGCCGAGCTCATCAAGGAGCTGGCCTCCACGCGCCAGGAGCTGGCCGAGATGGCCAAGGAGGCGGGCGTGGCGGCCGAGCGCGAACGGCTCGCCGGTGAGATCCACGACGCCATCGCCCAGGGTCTGAGCAGCATCGTGATGCTCGTCCAGGCCACCGGGTCGACGCTGGACAGGATGACCGGGCTCCCGGAGGAGCACGGCGCCTCCATGGAACGGGCGCGCGGTCAGCTCGACCTCGTCGCCAGGACGGCGCGGGAGAGCCTGGCGGAGGCGGGCGCGCTGGTCGAGGCGCTGCGGCCGACGGCGCTCGACGAGTCGGCCTCGCTCCCCGAGGCGCTGCACCGGCTGACCGACAGGGCGGCCGAGGGCAGCGGGCTCACGACGCGGTTCTCCCTGCGCGGCAGCCCCGACGCGCTGCCCGTCGCCGTCGAGGTGGTGCTCCTGCGCGTCACCCAGGAGGCCCTGGCCAACGTGCGCAAGCACGCCCGGGCCTCCAGCGTCGACGTCGAGCTGGGCTACGAGGACGAGGTCGTCGCCGTGCGGGTACGGGACGACGGGGTCGGCATCGACCCCGCGGCCGAGCCCGGGGGGTACGGGCTCGTGGGAATGGAGAGGCGCGTGGCACAGGTCGGCGGGAGCAGGGAGCTCCACAGCGTGCCCGGCGAAGGGACCACGGTGCAGGTGGAGGTGCCCAGATGAGCGACCCGATCACGGTGCTGATCGCGGACGACCACCCCGTCGTACGGGCGGGGCTGTGCGCGATGCTCGCGAACGAGGCGGACCTGGAGGTCGTCGGGGAGGCGGGGACCGCGGACGAGACCGTGGCGATGACGCGCCGGCTCGACCCCGACGTGGTGCTGATGGACCTGCGGATGCCGGGCGGCGGCGTCGAGGCCACCGCCCGGATCACCGAGGGGAAGCTGCGGAGCCGGGTCCTCGTGCTCACCACGTACGGCTCCGACGACCAGATCCTGAGCGCCGTGGAGGCGGGGGCCACCGGCTATCTGCTCAAGCACGCCGACCACGCCGATCTGCTCCAGGCGATCCGCAGCGCCGCGGCGGGCGAGGCGGTGCTGGCCCCCTCGGTCGCCGCCAAGCTGACCCAGCGCGTGCGCAGCCCGCGGAAGGACGCCCTCTCCGCGCGCGAGGCCGAGGTGCTGCGGCTGGTCGCCCGCGGGCTGACCAACCCCGCCATCGGAGCGGTGCTGTTCATCAGCGAGGCGACGGTGAAGACGCACATGCTGCGGATCTTCGGCAAGCTCGGGGTCGACGACCGGACGGCCGCGGTGATGGCGGCGGTCAGCCGCGGACTCATCACCGTCGACGACTGACCGGGCGACCGTGCGGGCGCCGTGTCCTCAGTCCACGTCCGCGAGGAAGTCCACGAGCAGCCGGTTGACCTCGGCGGGGCGCTCGATGAAGCCGAAGTGCCCGCAGCCCGCCACCTCTTCGTAGCGGGCCCCGTCGATCGCGGCGGCCACCTCGGCCCCGAGTGCCGGCGGCGTCACCGCGTCGTAGGGGAAGGCCACGACGAGCGTGGGGCAGGCGACGGCGGACAGCTCGTCGCGCCCGGCGTCGACCGCGAGCGTCGCCTGGTACTGGAGCGCGGCCCCCTCGCCCGTGACCGGGCTGAGCGTCATCAGGTCGAGCCACTCCCCGGCGAACCTGTCGTCGAGCAGTGTCGCCGGGGCGAAGAGCTGGAGCATGGTGCTGGTCGCCGCGTAGTCGACGGGGACCTTGCCGGATCGCGCGGCCTCGGCGAGGGCCTCCACCGAGGCGGCGACGAAGCGCGGCGTACGGGCCCGGGTGCCGAGCAGCGTGAGCGAGCGGACGAGGTCCGGCCTGACGACCGCCAGCCGCTGCGCCACCATCGCGCCGAGCGAGGCGCCGACGAGGTGGCAGGGGCCGCCAGCCGCGTGCTGGACGAGCCGCGCCGCGTCCGCGACCAGGTCCGCGAAGCGCCACTGCCCCTCGGCCGCGTGCTCCTCCGTGGTGCCCCGGTGGTCGGTGGTGAGCACGCGGTGACCGGCCGCGCGCAGCGCGGGGGCCTGGTGCAGCTCCCATATCGTCGCGCGCGTCGCCGCCGGGGGGAGGAGCAGCACCGGCTCTCCCGTACCGGTGGAGACGTACGGGGGCGGGCCCCCGGGCCGTGGTGTCATCGCGTCAGTCCTCTCTGCCCGCGCGGTAGTCGGGCGACCAGATGCCGTCGCGCAGCTTGAGGGCCGCCACGACGCAGAGCGTGCCCGCGATCAGCGCGGCGAGGAACAGCGGGGTGCGCAGGCCCGTCTCCTTGCCGAGCACGGCCTGGGACGCGGTGACGAGGGCGCCGCCGAGCAGGGAGCCCAGCGGCAGCGGACCCCAGGCGAGCAGACGGTAGATGCTGTTGACCCTGCCGAGCAGTTCCTCGGGGACGATGCGCTGCCGGTAGCTGACCGTCAGCACGTTCCAGACCGTGGAGAACAGGCCGCCGCCCGCGATGGCGCAGGCCACGACGATCGCGTTGCTCGCGACCCCGATGGCCAGGCTCGTCACCGCGTTGCCCGCCAGGCTGATCAGCAGGATGCGCCGGGAGCCGGCCTTCTTCTCCAGGGTGCTGGTGAACCAGGCGCCGAGCATCGAGCCGACGCCGCCCGCGAGGAAGAGCAGCCCGAACTGGGCCGCTTCGAGCCCCAGCACCGTCTGCGCGAACAGCACCTGGGTGGAGAGCGCGATGGCGCTGCTCAGGTTCAGCAGGCCGAGGAAGAGGCCCAGGGGGCGCAGCAGGGGATGCTGCCAGAAGTAGCGCAGCCCCTCCGCCATCTCCGAGCGCATCGTGCGGCGGCGCCGCTCCCGTTCGCGCGGGGCCAGGACGACCAGGCACATCAGCGCGGCGGCGAGCGCGAACAGCCCGCCCTCGACCAGGAACGGCAGCGTCAGCGAGGCGCCGAGCAGCAGTCCGCCGAGCCACGGCCCCAGAAAGAGTCCGCCGACCGTGTCGGTCATCACCAGATAGCCGTTGGCCCGTTCGAGCAGCGGTGCGGGGACCAGTTTCGGGACCACCACCTGGCTGGTGTTCTCGTTCAGCACGGTGGCCGAGCCGATGAGGAAGGCGGCGGCGTAGAGCAGCACCAGCGTCGTCGCGCCGGTCGCCACGCTCAGCGCGATGCCGCCCGCGACGAGCACCCGGAACAGGTGCGTGAGCACGAGGATCCAGCGCTGGTCCGCCCGGTCGATGAAGACACCGGCGGGCAGGCTCGCCAGCAGCCACGGCAGCTCCAGCAGCATGGCGACGCCGGAGATGAGCATCGCGTTGTCCGTGACCGAGGTGGCGAGCCAGGGGAAGGCCACCGAGCTGATGCCCGACGCCAGATTGGCCAGCAGCATCCCGCCGCACACGGCGGTGAAGCCGAGGCCGAAGCCCCGGCGCGCCGCCTCGCCGCCCGCCTGGCCGCCCGCCTCGTCGCCTGCTTCGTCGCTCGCTGCCGGTGACTCCGGCGCCGCGCTCACGTGGCCCGCTTCCCGCCGCTGAATTCCGCCTGCATCGGCTCAGCACACGCCAGTGCCCGCGGCTCCGTCAACGCGCTGTCGAGTTCTCGCCAGCAACCCCGCCGACCCTTGAGATCGCCCCGTCCGGTCAACAGGCTTGCGAGCCACGGAATGGATTCGGCGCTCGTTCCCTCGGGGGACGGCCGTGCGCCCGCGGCATTCCTTTGCTCGGGTTTCTGAAGGGGGAACCGTGGAGAAGAACAGCAGCGGTCATGTTGCCGTGATCGGAATGGCAGGAAAGTTCCCGGGAGCGCGAGACGTCGGAGAGCTCTGGCAGAACCTCGTGGCCGGTGTGGAATCCATTACGTTCTTCAGCGACGACGAGTTGCGTGCCGAGGGGGTCAGCGAGGAACGCCTCGCCGATCCGAACTACGTCAAGGCGGCGCCGATCGCCCCGGACACCGAACTCTTCGACCCCGGCTATTTCGGGATGACCGTACGCGAGGCGGAGGTTCTGGATCCGCAGCACCGGGCCTTCCTGGAGGCGTGCGACGGCTCGCTGCAATACGCCGGATACGCGCCGGGCACCTTCTCGGGGCGCATCGGGGTGTACGGCGGAATCGGGCCCAACCACTACCTCGACCTCTATGTGAAGCCCAACCCGGACGCGTACAAGCTGCTGGGCGGTCTCGCCGCCAACATCGCGAACATCAGCGACTACGTGGCCACCGGCGTCTCCTACCGGCTCGGCCTCGAAGGACCCGCGCTGACCTGCCTCACCGCCTGCTCGACCTCGCTGGTCGCGCTGCATCTCGCCTGCCAGGCGCTGCGCGCGGGGGAGTGCGAGATGGCCCTCGCCGGGGGCGTCGAGGAGTTCCTGCCGAAGATTTCGGGATACGTGTATTCCGAGGGCGGGATGTACTCCCCGGACGGGCATTGCCGGGCCTTCGACGCGAAGGCGAAGGGCACCATCTTCGGCAGTGGCTGCGGCGCCGTTCTCCTCAAGCCTCTCGAAGCCGCGCTGCAGGACAGGGACAACATCGTCGGCGTCATCAGGTCGACCGCCATCAACAACGACGGCGCGCAGAAGGGGGCGTTCGCGGCGCCGAGTCCCGAGGGCCAGTACGCGGCCGTGATGGACGCCTGGCACAAGTCGGGAATCGACCCCGCGACCCTCAGCTACATCGAGGCGCACGGCACCGGAACATTCGTCGGCGACCCCATCGAAGTGAACGCTCTCGGCCGTGCCTTCGGGGAATTCACCGACCGCAAGCAGCACTGCGCCGTCGGCTCGGTGAAAACGAACGTGGGGCATCTGGGAGCCGCCGCTGGAGTCACCGGACTCATCAAGACGCTCATGTCCATGAAGCACCGGATCCTGCCGCCCAGCCTGAACTTCGACGAGCCCAATCCGCAGATCGACTTCGACTCCTCACCGCTCTACGTCAACACCGAACTCGCCCCGTGGATTTCCGACTCCGGCCCGCTCAGGGCGGGTCTGAGTTCGTTCGGCGTCGGCGGTACCAACGCGCACGTCGTCCTGGAGGAACCGCCCGCGCTGCCCGTCGCGGCACCGCCCGCGCGTACCCATCAGCTCGTCGCGCTCTCGGCGCGTACGCCCACCGCGCTGGAGTCGAGCGCCACGGCCCTCGGCGAGCACCTGCGCGAGAACCCCGGGCAGTTCGCCGACGCCGCCTACACCCTGGCCGTCGGCAGGGAGCAGCGGCCGGTGCGCGGCTTCCTCGTCGCCGACCGCGCCGAGGGCGCAGCGGACCGGCTCGCCGCCGGTGTGCCGCAGCCCAGCCCCGCGCTGGTGCCGAGCCGTGGGACCCGCCGCGAGACGGCCTTCATGTTCCCCGGACAGGGCGCGCAGTACGCCGGGATGGGCAGGGAGCTCTACGAGCGGGAGCCGGTGTTCGCCGCCGAGGTGGACTCCTGCGCGAAGACGCTCGCCGAGCACACCGGCTGGGACCTGCTCGCGCTGCTCCACCCGCCGGAGGACGAGCACGAGCGCGCCACGGCACGGCTGACCGAGACCGAGGTCACCCAGCCGGCGATGTTCGTGTTCTCCTACGCGCTCGCCACGCTGCTGGGGAGCTGGGGGATCCGGCCCGCCGCGATGGTCGGGCACAGCGTCGGCGAGTTCGTCGCCGCGACGCTCGCCGGGGTCTTCTCCCGCGACGACGCCCTGCGCCTCGTCGCCGACCGCGGGAAGCTGATGCAGGCGCTCCCCGGGGGATCCATGCTCTCCGTCCCGCTCGCGGAGGAGCAGCTCGCCCCGATGCTGACGGACGACCTGAGCGTCGCCGCCGTCAACGCGGCCCACGCCACGGTGGTCTCGGGCCCGGAGGAGAGCGTCGCCGACCTGCGGGCGCTGCTGGCCTCCCAGGGCGTGGAGGGCAGGCCGCTGCACACCTCGCACGCCTTCCACTCCCGCATGATGGACCCGATCCTCGACGACTTCGAGGCCCGCGTGGCCGCCGTCGGGCGCGGTGAGCCCACCGTGCCGTTCGTCTCCAACGTGACCGGCACATGGATCACCGCCGAGGAGGCCACCGACCCCGGCTACTGGACCCGGCACCTGCGCAGCGCCGTCCGCTTCGGCGACGCCGTACCGCTGCTGCTCGACGGCGACGGCGGGCAGCGCGTCCTGCTGGAGGTCGGCCCGGGCAACACGCTCACCTCGCTCGCCCGCCAGGGGCTCGACACCGACAGGGCCGGACTCGCCGTGCCCACCGTCCGGCACGCCAAGCAGCGGCAGTCCGACGTGGCCGTCCTGCTCGGCGCCCTCGGGCAGGCCTGGCAGATCGGCGCCGACCTCGACCTCGGCGCCCTGTGGCGGGAGGAGGAGCGCGGCCGTATCCCGCTCCCGCCGGTTCCCTACGAGAAGATGCGCTGCTGGCTCGACGCCGACCCCGCCGCCGTCGGCACCGGGAGCGGCACGGCGGGCACGGGCGCCGACGCCGGGGAGACGGGCCCCTACTACGTGCCGAGCTGGCGCGAGCAGACGCTGCTCGGCGCTCCCGCCGTCGACACGGAGAGCACCTGGCTGGTGTACGGGTCGGGCTCGCCCACCGTCGCCGCGCTGGTCGAACGGCTGCGCGCCGAGGGCGCCACCGTCTTCCTCGTGGAGCAGGGCGACGCGTTCGC
This sequence comes from Streptomyces sp. NPDC048172, assembly GCF_043202595.1. NCBI lineage: Bacteria > Bacillati > Actinomycetota > Actinomycetes > Kitasatosporales > Streptomycetaceae > Streptomyces > Streptomyces sp. NPDC048172. The sequence goes on along the minus strand of NZ_JBIDAT010000005.1, from coordinate 417,553 downwards.
CCGCGACGGCGAGGGGCGCTTCACGGTGCGGCCCCGCGAACTCCAGGACCACCTGGAGGTGTTCACGGACGTCCTGGCGACCGAGCCGTCGGCGCTGCGCGTGGTGCACGGCTGGCTGGTGGGCGACGTCCCCGGCGACACCCCGCGCGAGCGCGCCAGGACGGGGCTCGACACCGGCTTCTTCAGCATCCTGACCGCGGTCCACGCCCTGACCCGCCGCACCGTCGAGATCCCCCTGGACCTCGTGCTGCTGACGAGCGACGCGGAGCCGGTCACCGGCGACGAGCCGCTGGAGCCGGTCAAGTCGGGCGTCCTCGGCTTCGTCAAGCTGCTGCCCAAGGAGCTGTCGCAGACCAGGTGCCGGTCCATCGACGTCACCGGGGGCGGCGCCGCGGAGACCCAGGTCGGCCAGATCCTGCGGGAGATCGCGCACGGCGACGAGGAGCGCGCCGTCTACCGGGGCGGGCGGCGCTGGGTGTGGGAGCACCAGGAGGTGGACCTCCCGCCCGAGAGCGACACCTCCCGCTTCCTGCGCGACGGAGCCGTCTACCTGATCACGGGCGGTCTCGGCGGCATCGGCCTGGTGACCGCCAAGGACCTCGCCGAGAAGCACGCGGCCAAGCTCGTCCTGATCGGCCGCAGCGGCCTGCCGCCGCGCGAGGAGTGGGACGCGTGCCTGGCGCGGGGCGGCGCGGAGGGCGCCGACGAGGCCGACGCGGCGACGGCGCGCCGCATCCAGTCCGTCCGCGAGGTGGAGGAGCTGGGCGGCGAGGTCCTCGTCTGCGCGGCCGACGTCACCGACGCCGACGCGATGCGCGCCGTACGCGCCGACGCCGAACGGGCCTTCGGCCGCGTGGACGTCGTGCTGCACGCCGCGGGCATCACCGGCGGCGGGATGATGGAGGCCCGCTCGCAGGACGACGCCGAACGCGTCATGGCCGCCAAGGTCTTCGGCACCCTGGCGCTGGACGAGGTGTTCGGCGACGACGTCGACGCGCTCGTGCTGTACTCCACCTTCGCCATCTTCACCGGCGACTTCGGCCTCGGCGACTACGTCTCCGCCAACGCGATCATGGACGCCTACGCCCACGCACGGGCCGCACGCGGCGGCCGGGGCCACATCGTCTCCGTGAACTGGCCGATCTGGCAGGGCCTCGGCATGGCCGACAAGGTGGACGCCCCCGACCTGCTGCTCGACTTCGAGATGGGCGACCGCTACCAGGAGGTCGCGCACCCGCTGCTCGGCAGCCGCCTGATCCGCTCCGGCAACGACAACGCCATCTTCGTCAAACGGCTCTCGACCGAGGACTGGGTGACCGCCGAGCACACCGTCGGCGGCCGGCCGACGATGCCCGGCACGAGCCTGATCGAGATCATCCGTGCCGCCTACCAGGAGGTCACGGGCTCCGCCACCTGCACCGTCAGCCACCTGGTCTTCCAGCGCCCGCTCTCGTTCGACACCAGCCACTCCGTGCACGTGCTGCTGGTCCCGGACGGCGAGCGGCGGTACACGGCGGTGATCCGGGACGCCGACAACGACCAGGGCGAGATCCTGGACTACACCACCGCCAAGGTCGGACCCGGCGAGGACGGCCCCGCCCCGGCGCACCCCCTCGACGAGTGGCGCGCGCACTGCCACCTGCCCGACGAGCGCGAGAGCAGGGAGGACGCGGACGGCCTGGTGTGGCTCGGGCCCCGCTGGGACGCCATCGCCGGGCACGGCAGGAGCGAGGCGGCGCCGGGCGGCCGCTTCGACGAGCTGGCCACGATCGAGCTGGCCGAGGACTTCCGCGCCGACCTCGACGCCTTTGTGCTGCACCCGGCGATGCTGGACTGCGCCACGTCCATCGCCCAGCACATCATCGGTACGAGCGACAGCTCCTATCTGCCGTTCGGCTACGACCGCATCGTCGTACGGGCGCCGCTCCCGGCCCGCGTGCACAGCCGTATCCGGCACCTCGACGACACCACGGGCTCGATGGTGCGCACGGACGTGACCGTCGTGGACGACGAGGGCACGGAACTCGTCGCCATCGAGGGCTTCACGCTGATCGCGGTGGGCGGCGAGGACGCGACGCAGGCCACCGAGGGCGCCGCGAACCGGTCGCCGGGCGACGCCGGACAGGCCGGACAGGCCGGACAGGCCGGACAGAGCACGGCCCCGGCGGTCGCGGACGGCACCGGGATCGACGTCGGCACGCAGCTCGAACTGGCCCTGCTGCGCGTCAACGAGCGGGAGTTCGGCATCCGTGCCGAGGACGGCTACCCCATGCTGCGGGACATCCTCGACTCCGGCGTCGCGCCCCAGCTCATCCTCTGCCCCGACAGCTTCACCCGGCGCCTCGGCTTCGCGCGGGAGGTCACCAGGGACGCGCTGCGCGAGCAGCTCGCCGCGGCCCCGCAGCGCACCGTCACGGCGAGCCCGCGGAACCTCGCGACCCCGTACGTCGAGCCCGAGACCGACACCGAGCGCGTGATCGCCGAGATGTGGGCCGAGACCCTCGCCGTGGACGCGATCGGCATCGACGACGACTTCTTCGACCTCAACGGCAATTCGCTGGTGGCGGTGCAGCTCGTCGCCCGCATCAGGGAGCGGTTCGAGGTGGAGGTCGCGGTGGCGAACCTCTTCGAGGCGCGCACCGTCCGGGGCCTCGCCACCGAGGTCGAGAGCGCGCTGCTCGCCCTGGTCGAGGGGCTCTCCGACGCGGAGGCCGCGGACAAGCTCGCCGCCAACTGACAGCCACCACGACCACCACGACCACCACGGGCCCACGGGCCACCAGTGAGGAGAAGACCGTGTTCGACGACGACGAGGACCGCGAGTACACCGCCGTGGTCAACGACGAGGAGCAGTACTCGATCTGGCCGAAGGGCCGCGAACTGCCCGCGGGATGGCGGGAGGTGGGGGTGTCGGGAAGCAAGGACACCTGCCTCCAGTACATCAAGGAGGTCTGGACCGACATGCGTCCCAAGAGCCTCCGCGAGCGGATGAGCGCCTGATCGCGATGGAGAGTGAGCGCAGCGCGGCCCCCCGCAGCGGCATCGTGCTCGAAGGCCAGGACATCACGGCGTCCGAGCTGCTGGAGCGCGCCCGGATGGCGGAGAAGGCCGGGGTCGACTCGGTGTGGCTGGTGCAGCTCCCGACCATCCGGGACAGCGCGAGCGTGCTCGCCGCCATGGCCGTCACCACCGAGCGGGTACGGCTCGCCGCGGGCGTGCTCCCGTACTACAGCCGTCCGCCCGTGGTGATGGCGCAGACCGCGGCGGCCATCGACGAGCTCTCGGGCGGCCGGTTCACGCTCGCCGTGGGGACCGGCCACCGGATGATCGCCGAGTGGAGCCTCGGCCGGAAGCCGGGCCCGGCCGTCGCGGAGCTGCGCGAGTACGTGGGCGCCGTGCGCGGCCTCCTCACCGAGGGGGAGGTCAACGCGGAGGGCGACTGGTTCCGGGCGCACGGGATCTACAGCTCGCCGCGCCGCGCGGACCAGCCCGTGTTCCTCGGCGCCTTCGGGCCGAAGCTGTGCCGCCTGGCGGGCGAGATCGCCGACGGCGTCGCGCTGTGGATGTGCACCCCGGAGTACGTACGGGACGTGGCGCTACCCCATATCCGCGCCGGACTGCGGCAGGCGGGACGGGACCCGGAGGGGTTCCCGGTCACCGTCATGATCCCCGGCATGGTCTCGGACGACCTCGAAGCCGACCGCGAGGTGCTCCGCACCTACCTCTCGACGTACGCCCGGGTGCCCAACTACCGGCGGATGTACGAGGCGAGCGGCTTCGCCGACGAGGTGAACAGCCGGCGCATCGGCGACCGGCTGCTCGACGGCGTCGGCGTCGTCGGCGACGAGGAGCACGTCAGGGCCGGGGTCGCCCGGTACCACGCGGCGGGCGCGACCGAGGTCGTGCTCACCCCCATGGCCAGTGCCCACTACGACCCCGCGCTGCTCCAGCGCACGGCCGAGGCGCTGGCCGGGTGACCGGCGGGCGCCGGTCACCCGGTCCATCCGGTCCATCCGGTCCATCCGGTCCACCCCAGGACGGCCGCGGCCCCGAACGGGCCCGAACGGAGGTAACTGTGGCTGCAGAGCTCATGGACGGGCCGCGCACGCTGTCCGCGCTCGTCGAGCGCCAGGCCGGGCTCGTCCCCGACGCGCCCGCCGTGCGGACGGGCCGCCGGTGGATGACCTACGCCGAACTGGACGCCGCCGCGACCCGGCTGGCCCGTCGGCTGGCCGCGCGCGGCGTCGGCCCCGAGGACGTGGTCGGGGTGCGCACCGGACGGGGGTTCCCGCTGGTGGTCGCCCTGCTCGGGGTGGTCAAGGCGGGTGCCGCCTGGCTGGCGCTGCCGCGCGACCTGCCCGCGGCGCGCGTCGCCGGGCTCGTCCGGGACGCCGGGGCCGCGGCCCTCGTGGCCGTGCCGGAGCTGCGGCAGGACCTCCCCGAACTGCCCTGCCCCGTCCTGCCGGTGGACGAGCGGGGCGGCGACCCGTCCGGCGTCGAGGGCGAGGAGGACGGGGCCGAGGCCCCGCCGCTGCCGCCGATCGACCCCGCGTGGGCCGCGTACGTCATCTACACGTCCGGCTCCACGGGCGTACCCAAGGGCGTCGTGGTCGAGCACGGCGCCGCGGCCGGGCACGTGGCCGCGATGGCCGAGCGGCTCGGCACCGGCTTCGGCGACGGCGTACTCCAGATGGCCGGGGAGGCCTTCGACGTCGCCGTCGAGCAGCTCTTCGTCGCCCTCGCCTCCGGCGCCATGGCCGTGCTGCGCGAGGACGAGCCCTGGGGCCCGGCCGAGCTGTGCAGGGAGCTGCGCAAGGGCCTGGTGACCGTGGCCGATCTGCCCACGGCGCTCTTCAGCGAGCTGGTCCGCTCCCCGGAGCCGGGGAACCTCCCGGCGTTCTTCACGCACGTACGCACCGTGCTCGTCGGCGGCGAGGCGCTGCCCGCCGGTTCGCTGCGGCGCTGGCGTGCCGCGTTCGCCGCCGCCGACGCGGCGCCGGAGGTGGGCAACGCCTACGGGCCGACGGAGGCCGTCATGACCGCCTCGCTGTGGACCGGCCACGGCGGCGGCACCGGGAGCGCCACCGACGACGGCGCCGGGTCCGTGCCCGTCGGCACCGTCGTCGGCGCGCGGGTCCTGCGGCTGCTGGACGGCGAGCTGTGCCCCGTCGGCGACGGCACCCCCGGCGAGCTGTACGTCGGCGGAGAGGCCCTGGCCCGCGGGTACCTGGGGCGGCCCGAGCTGACCGCCGAGCGGTTCGTGCCCGACCCGTACGGGCCGCCGGGCGCCCGGATGTACCGGACCGGCGACCGGATGACCGGGGCCGAAGGGGGCGAACTCACCTTCCTGGGCCGGGCCGACGACCAGGTCAAGGTGCGCGGCTTCCGGATCGAGCCCGGCGAGGTCGAGGCCGCGCTCACCGGCCACCCGGCGATCGGCCAGGCCGCCGTCGTCGCCGACGGCGACCGCCTCGGCGCCTTCCTGGTCTCGGCCGAGGCCGGCTCCCGGCTGCCCTTCACCGCCGTACGCGCGTGGCTCGGCGAACGGCTGCCCGCCTGGATGGTCCCCGCCACGTGGGCCTGGCTCGACCGGCTGCCGGTCGGCGCGAGCGGCAAGGTCGACAAGGCCGCGCTGCCCCGCCCGGACGCCGCCCGCTCCGGCACGGGCAGGCCCTGCGAGCCGCCCCGGGACGAGACGCAGCGCGCGCTGTGCGCGATCTGGGCGCGGGTCCTGAACCTGCCGGAGGCCGGGATCCACGACGACTTCTTCGAGCTCGGCGGCACCTCGCTGCTCGCCGCCCGCGCGCTGGCCGAGGTCCGCTCCGAGCTCGCCGCCGACCTGCCGCTGCGCGCCCTCTTCGCCGCGCCCACCCCGCTGGGGCTGAGCGAGGCGCTCGGCGGGGGCGCGGCGGACGACCCGGCGGCGCTGCCCCCGGTCGTACGCGGCGAGCCCGCGGGCACCGGGCCCCTCTCGCTGATGCAGCGTCAGGTGTGGATCGCCGAGCAGTTCTCCACCGGGGGCAGCGCCTACAACGCGCCGACGACCCTGCGCCTGCACGGCCCCCTCGACCTCGGCGTCCTGGAGCGCACCCTCACCGAGATCGTGCGCAGGCACGAGATCCTCCGGACCACCGTCGAGGTCCACGAGGGCGAGCCGCGGCAGGTCGTCCACCCGCCGTACGAGGTCCGCGTGCCGCTGGTGGACCTGCGCGAGGAGACCGACCCCCGCGCCGCGGCGGAGGAGTTCGTCCGGGCCGACATCGCCCTCCGCTTCGACATCGGCCGCCTGCCGCTGATCCGGTGGACGGCGCTGCGCCTCGCCGAGGAGACGTACGAACTCGTGCTCGTCGAGCACCACCTGGTGCACGACGGCTGGTCGTTCGCGCTGCTGATGGACGAGCTGAGCCGGATCTACACCGCGTTCGCCGAGGGCCACGGATCCCCGCTGCCCGAACCGGAGGCGCAGTACCAGGACTTCGCACGCTGGCAGCGGCAGGCCCTGGCGGGGCCCGCGCTGCGGGCGCAGACGGACCGCTGGCGCGCCCGGCTCGCCGGGGCCCCGCAGCAGCTCGACCTCCCCTACGACGGGCGCCGCGCCGCGCACGACGACACCAGGGGCGCGGTGCACCGCATGGAGCTGCCCGCCGCGCTGTGCGAGCGGCTGCGGCGGTTCAGCGGCGAGCACCACGCGACCCTGTACGCCACGATGCTCGCCGGGTACGCCGCGCTGCTGCACCGCTACAGCGGCCAGGACGAGGTCTGCGTCGGCTCCGCGTTCGGCAACCGGGGCGTCCCGGGCACCGCCGGGATCCTCGGCATGTTCGTCAACCCGGTGGTGCTGCGCTGCGCCGTGCGCCGCCCCGGCGAGACCGCGCCGGGCTTCGCCGAACTGGTCGCCCGCGCCCGTCAGGTGGTGCTGGAGGCACAGGCCGACCAGGAGCTGCCCTTCGTCGAGCTGATCAGGGAACTCGACCCGCCCCGCTCGCCGGGCCGCAACCCGGTCTTCCAGGCGATGCTCAACTTCGACGACTCACCGCTCCCGGAACTGCGGCTCGGGCCCGTAGCGGGCAGCTACCTGGAGCGCAACAACGGGACCGCGAAGGTGGACCTCTCCGTCCTCGTCGTGCCGCGCGCCGAACGGCAGCTCGGGGTGCCCGACGACGAGCGCGACCGCAGGATCACCCTGATCTGGGAGTACCGCACCGATCTGTTCGGGCCCGACACCGTACGGCGGCTCGCCGAGGGGTACGCGGAGCTGCTCGACGCCGCGCTCGCCCGCCCCGGCGAGCCGGTCACCGAACTGCCCGCGGGCCGCCCCGCCCCGCACGCCCCCGCCGTTCCTGTCCCCGACCTGGGCGAACCGGCGACCGTGCCCGAGCTGTTCGCCGCCGTCGTCGGGCGGTGCCCGGAGCGGACGGCGGTCACCCTGCCCTCCGGGGACGCGCTCAGCTACGCCGAACTGGACCGCGGGTCGGACCGGATCGCCGCGGCGCTCGCCGAACGGGGCATCGGCGCGGGCGACGTGGTGGCCCTCCACCTGCCGAGGTCCCCGGAGCTGGTGGCCGGGATGCTGGGCGTGCTCAAGGCGGGCGCCGCCTATCTCCCCCTGGACACGGGGAGCCCGGCGGCCCGGCTCAGGGACGTGCTCGCCGACGCGCGGCCCCCGCTGGTGCTGACCGACTCCGCGGACGGCACCCGGCTGGGCCCGCCCGCGCTCCGCGTGGACGAGCCCGGCGCAGTCCCGGAGGACGCGACGGCCCCGGCCCCCCGTCCCCACCCCGGAACCCTGCCCGGCGAACTCGCCTACCTCATCTACACCTCGGGGTCGACGGGCCGCCCGAAGGGCGTCGGGATCACGCACCACGGCCTCACCGACAAGTACCGGGCCTGGGAGCTGGCCTACCGGCTCGACGGCGCCCCCGCCCGGCACCTCCAGCTCGCGTCCGTCGCCTTCGACGTGTGCACGGGGGACGTCTTCCGCGCCCTGCTGTCCGGCGGCACGCTGGTGCTCTGCCCGCCGGAGACCCTGCTCGACCCGGCGCGGCTCCTCGCGCTGCTCCGGGAGGAGCGGGTGGACCACGCCGAGTTCCTGCCCTCCGTGCTGCGCCTGCTGATGGACCACGCCGAGCGCGCCGGGGAGACGCTGCCGCCGCTGGCGCTGCTCGCCGTCGGCGGCGAGGCGTGGGACGCCGCCGACTACCGGCGGCTGCGCGCCCTGACCGCGCCCGCCACGCGGATCCTCAACGTGTACGGCGTGACCGAGGCGACCGTCGGCAGCACCTTCCACGAGCCGGACGGGGACGAGCCCGGCGTGCTGCCCCTCGGCGGCCCCCTGCCCGGCGTACGGGCGCTGGTCCTCGACGGCGCCGGGCGGCCCGTGGCCCCCGGCATGGTCGGCGGGATCCACCTCGGCGGCACGGGCCTCGCCCGCGGCTACCACGCCGACCCGGCGCGCACCGCCGAGCGGTTCGTCCCCGACCCCGACCCCGCGCACCCAGGCGGCCGCCTCTACGACACGGGAGACCTCGGACGCGTGCGCGCCGACGGCACCGTCGAGTACCTCGGGCGCCGCGACCAGCAGGTCAAGGTCCGCGGCTTCCGGGTGGAGCCCGCGGAGATCGAGCAGGCGCTCAGGGAGCACCCCGCGCTGTCGGAGGCCGTGGTGGTGCCGCGGCCGGGCGAGGACGGGACCCGGCTCGTGGCGTACTGCGTACCCGCCCCGGCCGTCCCGTCCGCTTCCGCCGCTCCGGGCACGGTCCGGGAGTGGCTGCGCGACCGGGTGCCCGGCTACCTGGTGCCCTCCGCGTTCGTCGTGCTGGACGCGCTGCCCCGTACGGTCAGCGGCAAGCTCGACCGCGGCGCGCTGCCCGAGCCCGGGCCCGGGCCCGCCGGGCCGGAGGCGGAGCAGACGTACACCGCGCCGCGGACGACGCTCGAACGCGCGGTCGCCGAGGTCTGGCAGCAGGTGCTCGGCGTGCGGCGGGTCGGGCTGCGCGACGACTTCTTCGACCTCGGCGGGCACTCCCTGCTCGCCGTGCGGCTGGTCGGCAGGATGCGCGACGACCTGGGCCTCGACCTCAGCGTCCGCGACCTGATCACGGAGGCCACCGTCGAGGGCGCCGTCCGCCGCGCGGGCCCGCCCGACGCCGAGGCCGACGCCGTCGCCCTCACCGCCCGCGGCAGGCACCGGATGGACCCCGCGCTCTTCGACGACGATCAGGAGACCGCCGGATGAGCACCGAGCCCTCGGTCACGGTGGCGCACGCCTCCGCGGAACAGCGGCGACTGCTGCTCCTGGAGCAGCTCGCCGACGGACCGGCCCTGTACAACGTCCACTTCGGCTTCCGCTGGCGCGGCGAGGTGTCGGACGACGCGCTCGGCGCCGCCCTGGAGACCGTGGTGGCCCGGCACGAGGCCCTGCGCACCACCTTCAGGACGGTCGACGGCGAGCCGCGCCAGGTCATCGCCGAGCGCTGCCCGACGCCGGTGCGCCGGGAGCTGCGTACGGACGTCGCACCGGAGGAACGGCAGCGCGAGGCCCTCCGGCTGGCCGCCGAGCACGCGCGGCGGCCCTTCGTCCCCTCGCGGGGCCCGCTCTTCCGCGTCTCGCTCGTCTCGTTCTCCGACAGCGACCACGTCTTCCTGCTGACGCTGCACCACTCGGTCTTCGACGGCTGGTCGGCCGGGCTGCTCTTCGACGAGCTGAGCGAGGCGTACGCCGCCGTGGCCGAGGGCCGGGCGCCGTACCTGGAGCCGCTCGCGATGCAGTACGCCGACTTCGCCGCGTGGCAGGACGACATGCTCGCGTCCGGCTCCTGGGACCGCCGGCTCGCCCACTGGGAGGAACGGCTGCGCGACGCCCCCGCCACCCTGGACCTGCCCACCGACAGGCCGCGCCCCGCGGCCCGCAGCTTCCGCGGCGGACTCGTCGAGCTGGCGCTGCCGCCGTCGGTGGAGGCCGGGATCGAGACGGTGTGCCGCCGCTACCGGTGCACCCGGTTCGGCACCCTGCTCGCGGCGTTCACCGTGCTGCTGCACCGGCTGACGGGCGCGGACGACCTGGTCGTCGGCACCGTCGACGCGGGCCGGGCCAGGGCTGAACTGGCGCCGCTCATCGGCGCGTTCAGCAACACCCTGGCGCTCCGTGTGCCGGTGCGGGGCACCGAGCCGTTCGCCGCGCTGCTCGGCACCGTCCGGGAGCGGGTGGCCGAGGCGCAGTCCCACGCCGACGTGCCCTTCGCCCACGTCGTGCGGCGGCTGCGTCCGGCGCGCGCGCAGAGCCACAACCCGCTGTTCCAGGTCATGTTCGACGTCCAGCCCGGCGGCTCCGGGCGGCTGCGGCTGCCCGGCGTGCGCAGCGAGACGCTGCGGGTGCGCGACCGGGACGTCTCCCTGTTCGACCTCTCGCTCTCCGTCGAGCCGGGCGACCCGGGGGAGTGGGAGTCCCGGATCGTCGCCGAGTACGCCACCGACCTGTTCGACCGCGCGACCGTCGCCGATCTGCTCCGGGCCTACGTGACGCTGCTCGGCTCCCTCGTGGAGTCGCCGGACCTGCCGGTCGGGGAGGCGCCCCTGCTCACCGCCGAGCAGCGCGCGGGACTCCTCGCCGGACGGGACCGCACCCGGGGGAACGGCCCCGCCGCCGCGTCCGCCGTGCCCCAGGTCACGGAGGTGATCGCACATCGGCTGCGCACCGGAGGAGAGGCTCCCGCCGTGGTCGGCGCCGACGGCGCCGTCGTCACCTACCGGCAGCTCGACGCGTGGACCGGCGCCGTCGCCGCAGCCCTGACCGGGGCGGGCGTACGGCCGGGCTCCGTCGTCGCGCTGCCGCTGCGGCGGTCGGCCGAAGCCGTCGCCGCCGTGCTCGGCGTCCTGCGCGCCGGGGCGAGCTATCTGCCGCTCGACCCGGACCAGCCCCAGGAGCGGAACGCCGCCATCCTCCGGGCGGCACGCCCCGCGGCCGTCCTCACCGGCGACGACGGCCCCGTGCCCGGTCCGGACGGCGCGTCCGTCGTGCGCCTCCCGGCACCGCCCGCAGGGGACGCCGCGGACGACCCGGACTCCCCGGACGCGCGCTTCCGCGGCGTGGAGTGGCACCGCTCCGACCCCGACGAGCTCGCCTACACGCTCTTCACCTCCGGCTCCACCGGCACCCCCAAGGGCGTCATGGTCACCCGGGGCGGGCTCGCCAACTACGTGGCGGCCGACCTGGGGACGTACGGGCTCACGGCCGACGACCGGGTGCTGATGTTCACCGAGCTCACCTTCGACGTGAGCGCCGAGGAGCTCTTCCCCGCGCTCGCCGCCGGTGCCGCCGTCGTGCCGCGCACCGCGCGCATGCTGGACACGCCCGCGGACTTCTACGCCGAGTGCGAGCGGCTCGGCGTGACCGTGACCCACCTGCCGACGGCCTGGTTCCATCAGCTCGCCGCCGCGACGGAGACGGGGTGCCTGCCGCCCGCCGGGCTGCGGGCCATGGCGATCGGCGGCGAGGAGCCGAGCCCCGCGCTCGTCGCCCGGTGGCGGGAGGCCGTCGCCGGGATGCTGCTCACCAATGTGTACGGGCCCACCGAGGCCACCATCGTGTCGACCGTCGCCACGCTCGCCGGGGTGTCGGACCTGCCGCCGTACGACGAGGGCAGGACGCCGCTGGGGGACCCGATCCCCGGCACCTCGTGCTACCTGCTCGACGCCCGGATGGAGCCGGTTCCGCCCGGCGCCGTCGGCGAGCTGTGGCTCGGCGGGGCCGGGCTCGCCCGCGGCTATCTCGGCGACCCGGCCCGTACCGCCGAGTCGTTCGTGCCCCACCCCTTCGCCACGGGGGAGCGGCTCTACCGTACGGGCGACCGCGCGCGGCTCGGCGCCGACGGCGAGCTGGAGTTCCGCGGGCGGACCGACCACCAGGTCAAGATCCGCGGCCACCGGGTGGAGCCCGGCGAGGTCGAGGCGGCCCTGTTGCGGCTCCCGGAGATCGCCGCCGCGGCGGTCGTCCCGAGGGCCGACCGCACGGGGCTGGTCGCCCACGTGGTGGCGGCACCGGGCGCCACCGTGCCCGAGGCGCCGGAGCTGCGGGCCCGGCTGGCCCGTGCCGTGCCAGCGCCCCTGGTGCCGTCGGCCTACGTGACGCTGCCCGAACTGCCGCTCACCTCGCACCACAAGGTGGACACGGCGGCACTGCCGGAGCCGCCCGCCGCCCCGCCCGTACCCCGGCGGGAGGCGCCGCGGGACGGCGCCGAGCAGGTGGTCGCCGAGGTCTGGCGCGAGGTGCTCGGCCTCACGGAAGTGGGCAGGCACGACGACTTCTTCGCGCTCGGCGGCCACTCGCTGCTCGCCACCCGCGTCATCGGCAGGCTCCGCCGCGACTTCGGCGGCGCGGCCCGGCTGACGCTGCTGTTCGAGCGGCCGGTCCTCGCCGACTTCGCGGACGCACTCGCCCAAGCGCGCGCGACGGCACCCACCCGGCCCGCCCGCCCCGCGCTGGTGCCGGGCGCGGGCCGGGGAGCGGACGCGGTCTCCGAGCTGACGGCGGGTCTGTCGGCGGAGGAGACGGCCGCGCTCCTGGGCGTACCGGATACGGAGTCCGACCGGCGGACGGGACGGGGACAGGAATGACATCGACGCACGGGGGAGAGCGGGTGCCCGCGGAGCGGGACGTCGTGGGGCGTCGTGAGGTGCTGGCCGAGCGGCTCGGCAGGAGCGGCAGTCGGGTGTGCCCGGCCTCGGCGGCCCAGCGCAGGCTGTGGTTCGAGGACCAGCTCCGGCCCGGCCGCACCGACTACACCGTCGTCTGGCCGCTGCGCCTGACCGGCCCGCTCGACGTGGCAGCGCTGCGCGGCGCGCTGGAGGCGGTCGTGGCCCGGCACGAGGTGCTGCGCACCCGGTTCGTCGGGCTGGACGGCGAACCGGCACAGGTCGTCGGCCCGCCGCCGGGGGTGGAGTGCCCGCTCACCGACCTCTCCGGGCTCCCCCCGGCCGTACGGGAGGACCGCGCGCGCGAGCGGATACGGGCCGCGGGGGAGCGCCCGTTCGACCTGGCCGCCGGACCCCTGTTCCTGGCCGAGCTGCTCCGCGAGGACGAGGACGGGCAGCGGCACGTGCTCGTCCTCGCGGCGCACCACATCGTCTTCGACGGCTGGTCCTGGTCCGTGCTGCTGCGCGAACTGTCCGCCCTCTACGCGGACCTGAGCGACGGCGGCACCGGCGACGTCCTGAAGCCCCCGCCGGTGCAGTACGGGGACTACGCGCTGTGGGAGAAGGAGCTGCTCGCCGGCGAACACCTCGCCGAGCACCTCGACTTCTGGCGTACGCACCTCGGCGGTGCCCCGGAGACCACCGCGCTGCCCGAGGACACCGCGACGCTCCCCGAGGCCCCGGGGGAGCGCACCGGCACCGGCGCCCGGTGCCCCGTCCGCCTCCCGGCGGGCCCCGCCGAGGCGCTGGCGGAGCTGTGCGCGGAGGAGGGCGCGACGGCGTTCATGGGGCTGCTGGCCGCCATGTCCGCGGTCCTCGGCCGGTACGGCGACACCGAGGACGTGGTGATCGGCACCCTGGCGGCCAACCGGCCCCAGCCCGAACTGGAGGAGCTGATCGGCTTCTTCGTGAACACGCTGCCCCTGCGCGTCGACCTGTCAGGGGATCCCACGCTCCGCGAACTGCTGGGCCGGTGCCGCTCCGTGGCCCTCGGCGCCTTCGCCCACGAGGAGCTGCCCTTCGACCGGCTGGTGGAGGAGCTGGCCCCGCGCCGTACGCCCGGTGTCACGCCGTACGTGCGGACCGCGCTGGTGATGCAGAACGGGCCGGAGGAGCCGGAGACGCTGGGCGGCCTCGGCGTGGAGTCGCTGCCCGCCGGTGTCCGCGAAGCCGCCTTCGACCTCTCGCTGCACATGTGGCCCGCGGCGGACGGCGGGCTCGACGGCTTCGTGGAGCACGCCACGGACGCCCTCGGCGAGGACGCGGCGCTGCGGTTCGCCGGACACGTCCGGCACCTGCTGGAGCAGGCCGTGGCGGAGCCCGACCTGCCGCTCGGCCGGTTCGCGCTGGTCACCGACGGGGAGCGGGAAGCGGCCCTCGCCCAGGGCGGCGTGGGAGGGTCCCCCTCCGCCGGGGCCTGCCTGCACGAACTGGTCGCCGGGCAGGCCGCCCGTACCCCGGACGCCACCGCCGTGACCTGCGGCGACGACGCGCTGACCTACGCGGAGCTGGACCGGGCGGCGGACCGGATCGCCGCGCGGCTGCGGGCCGAGGGGGTGGGCGTCGAGGAGCCGGTCGGGGTGTGCGTACGGCGCTCGGCACGCTCGGTCGCCGCGCTGCTCGGCGTGCTGAAGGCCGGGGCCGCCTATCTGCCGCTCGAACCCGACAACCCCGCCGACCGCCTCGCCTTCATGGCCGCCGACTCCGGGACGCGCACCGTCCTCGCCGAAGAAGGGCTGCGCGACCAACTGCCCTCCGGCGTCCGCGTGGTGCCCCTCGAAGAGGCGCTGGACCACGCGGACGACGGCGCCCCGCCGCCGGGCGACGTGGGGCCCGACAACCTCGCGTACGTCATCTACACCTCCGGGTCGACGGGCCGCCCGAAGGGCGTCGCGGTCAGCCACCGCGCCGCCGTCACCCGGGTGCACGCCCCGCGCTACGTGTCGCTCACCGAGCGGGACGTGATGCTGCACGCCCTCGCGCTCTCCTTCGACGTCTCGGTGCTGGAGGTGTTCGGGGCGCTCACCAACGGCTGCCGCCTGGCCGTGCTGCCCGGCAAGGCCCATCCCGAACGCGTCGCCGCCTTCCTCCCCGCGCAGGGCGTGACCGTCGGCTGGCTCACGGCGGCGCTCTTCCACGCCGTCGTCGACACGGTGGGCGGGGGCGAGGGCGGGGGCGAGGGCGAGGGCCGGGGCCTCGCGGGGATGCGCACGCTGATAGCGGGCGGCGACCAGCTCTCCACCAGCCACGTGGAACGCGCGCTCACCCTGCTCGACGACTCCGCCGTCCTCGTCAACGGCTACGGGCCGACCGAGGCCGCCATCTTCGCCAGCACCCACACCATGCGGCCGCGCGACGGCGCCGAGCGCCGGGTCCCCATCGGGGCGCCCGTACCGGACACCGAACTCCTCGTCCTCGACTCCCGGTTCCAGCTGGTGCCGCCCGGCGTGCCCGGCGAGCTGTTCATCGGCGGCGCCTGCCTGGCCCGCGGGTACCTCGGCCGTCCCGGCCTGACCGCCGAGCGCTTCGTGCCCCACCCGTTCGGCGGCGACGGCGCCCGCCTGTACCGCACAGGGGACCTCGTCCGGCGGCGTGCCGACGGGCTCCTGGAGTTCCTCGGCCGCACCGACCACCAGGTGAAGGTCCGCGGCTTCCGGGTGGAGCTCGGCGAGATCGAGCAGGTGTTGCGGCGCCACCCCGCCGTCGGCGAGGCCGTCGTGGTGGCCCAGGAGGACGAGCGGGCCGAGCACACCCTCACCGGCTACGTCGAGCCGGTCGCCGGGCACCCCGCGCCCTCCTCCGCGCGGCTCCTGGAGCACTGCCGCGCCGCCCTGCCGGGGCATATGGTGCCCGCCCAGCTCGCCGTGCTCGACGCCCTGCCCCTCAACGCCAACGGCAAGGTGGACAGGGCGGCGCTGCCCGACGTGGGCGGGGTGCGCCCGGAGCTGCGCACCGGCTACGTGCCGCCGCGCGACCCCACGGAGGAGACCGTCGTCGCCGTCTGGGCCGAGGTGCTCGGCATGGACCGGGTCGGCGCGCACGACGACTTCTTCGACCTCGGCGGCCACTCGCTGCTCGCGAGCAGGCTGCTCGCGCGGCTGCGCCGCACCTTCGGCCGCGAGCTGTCGCTGGCCACGTTCTTCGCGGGGCCGACCCCGGCGGCGCTGGCCGCCGCGCTCGACGCCGGGGGGACGGGAGCCCTGGGAGCCCCGGGAACTCCCGGCGCCCCGGGGGCCGTACGGCCGCCGCTGGCGCCCGTCGAACGGCCCGATCCGCTGCCCGCCTCGCTCGGCCAGCGCAGGCTCTGGTTCGCCTACCAGATCCAGCCCGACAGCGTCGACTACACGATCGTGTGGCCGCTGCGGCTGCTCGGGCCGCTCGACGCGAGCGCGCTGCGCCGGGCGCTGGACGGCGTCGTGGCCCGGCACGAGGTGCTGCGCACCCGGTTCGCGAGCGCCGAGGGGGAGCCCGTCCAGATCGTCGAGCCCGCCGCGGGGTGCGACTGCCCGCTGACGGAGCTGCGCGAACTGCCCGCCGCACGCCGCCCCGAAGCGGTCCGGGAGCGGATCGCGGCCGCGGGGGAGCACCGCTTCGACCTGGAGGCGGCACCGCCGTTCCTGGCGGAGCTGCTGCGGGTCTCCGACGAGGAGCACGTGCTGCTGCTGACCGTGCACCACATCGTCTTCGACGGCTGGTCCACCTCCGTCCTCCTGCGCGACCTGGCCGCGCTCTACGAGGAGCGCACGGGCGCCGCGCCGGGCGGCCCGCCCCCGCTGCCCCTCCAGTACGGCGACTACGCGGTGTGGGAGCGCGGCTGGCTCACCGGGGATGCCCTGGAAACGCAACTGGACCACTGGCGCACCCAGCTGGCGGGCGCACCGGAGTCCACCCGGCTGCCCGCCGACTTCGTGCCCGAGGGCGAGACCCGGTCCGGCGCGGGCGACCGGTGCGAGGTGGCGTTCCCGGCGGCCACGGCCGAGGCGCTGGCCGCGTTCTGCGCCCGCGAGGGGGCGACCCCGTTCATGGGGTTCCTCGCGGCGGTCGCCACCGTGCTGGGCCGCTACGGAGAGACCGACGACGTCGTCGTGGGCACGTACTCCGCCAACCGCGGACAGCCCGAGCTGGAACTCCTGGTGGGCTTCTTCGTCAACACGCTGGCGCTCCGCGTCGACCTCTCCGGCGGCCCCGGCTTCCGGGAACTCCTCGCCCGCTGCCGCTCCGCCGCGCTCGGCGCCTTCGCACGGCAGGACGTGCCCTTCGACCGGGTCGTGGAGGAGCTGGCCCCGCGCCGCAGGGCGGGCACCACGCCGTACGTGCAAGTCGCCCTGGTGATGCAGAACCTCCCCCCGGAGCCCGGCACGCTGGGCGGGACGCGGACGGACCTGCTGCCCACGGAGAGCAGGTCGGCCACCTTCGACCTCGCGCTGCATCTGTGGCCCGACGGCACGGCGCCGGGCGGCAGCCTCGCCGGGTTCGTCGAGTACGCCACCGACGTGTTCGCCGAGCGCACCGCGGGACGCTTCGCCGAGCACGTGCGCAGCGTCCTGGACCAGGCGCTCGCGGACCCCGACCGCCCGGTCGGCGCGCACACCCTGCTCACGGCGCCGGAGCGGCACGCGCTGCTTGCCGCCGCCGAGGGGCCCGCCGAACCGTTCCCCGACGCGTCCCCGGGCGCGCGGTTCCTGCGGCAGGCGGCCCTGACACCGGACGCCGCCGCCTTCGTCATGCCGGACGCCACGCGGGGCGTCACGCAGGTCACCACCCTCACCTACGGGGAGCTGGAGCGCCGCTCGGCGGCGCTCGCGGCCGAGCTGCGCGCCCAGGGCATCGGGCCCGAGACCCCCGTGGGCGTCTGCCTGCCGCGCGGGCTGGAGCTCCCCGTCGCCGCCCTCGCCGTCTGGCGCGCCGGGGGCGCCTACCTGCCGCTGGACCCCGAGGCGCCGCCCGCCCGCCTCGCCCGCCTGGCCGCCGACTCCGGGACGCCCCTCGTCCTCACCGACGCGCGCGGCGACGCGGCCCTGCCGCCCGAGGTGCCCCGGCTGGTGGCCGCCACCGCCGTCCGGCGGGGGGAGGCCCGCGACGAACCGCTGCCGCCGCCGCCCGACATCGACGCGCTGGCCGCCGTGATCTGCACCTCGGGGTCCACGGGCAGCCCGAAGGGCGTGGCGCTCACGGGCCGTTCCGTGCTCAACCGCGTCGACTGGATGGCCTCCGCCCTGCCGTTCCGGGCGGGCGAGGTCACCTGCCAGAAGGGGCCCGTCGGCTTCGTGGACGGGCTGTGGGAGCTGCTCGGCGGACTCCTGCACGGCGTGCCCACCGTCATCGCCCCGCCCGACGCTTCGGCCGATCCGCGGGGGCTGACCGAACTGCTCGCCGCACACGGCGTGACCCGGCTCCTCGTCGTGCCGTCCCTGCTCCACGCGCTGCTGGAGGTGCCGGATCTCGCCGAGCGGCTCCCCGCGCTCACCCTCTGGATCAGCTCGGGGGAGGACCTGCCGCCGCACCTCGCCCGCGTCTTCGCGGAGCGGATGCCCGGCCGTGAACTGCGCAACCTCTACGGTTCCTCCGAGGCGTGGGACGCGCTGTGCCAGCGCCCCGGCACGGCCCCCGTCCCCGGTCGCCCCGTGCCCGTCGGCGACCCCCTCAGCAACGTCACCGCGCATGTGCTCGACGCCGAGCTGCGCCCCGTGCCCGTCGGCGTCACCGGCGACCTCCACCTCGGGGGCGCCTGCCTGGCCCGGGGCTACCTGGGCAGGCCGGAGCTGACGGCGGAACGGTTCCTGCCCGACCCGTACGTGCCCGGCGGCAGGCTCTACCGCTCCGGCGACCGCGCCGTGCGCCGGGCCGACGGCCAGATCGAACTGGCGGGACGGGCGGATCTCCAGCTCAACGTCCGGGGCATGCGGGTCGAACCCGCCGAGACCGAACGGGCCCTGGAGGAACTGCCCGGCGTACGGCACGCCGTGGTGACCGGCTGGCACCGGCCCGGGACGCCGGAGGGCACGACCGAACTGGCGGCCTACGCGGTGCCCGAGCCGGGCGCGGCGCTCGACGAACGGGAGCTGCGCGCCGCGCTGGCCCGTACGCTGCCCGGCCACCTGGTGCCCGCCGTGTGCACCCTGCTCGACGAACTGCCCCTGAACACCAGCGGCAAGGTCGACCGCGCCGCGCTGCCCGAGCCCCGGCCCCCGCGCGCGACCGGCGGCACCGGGACCCCCGGAACGCCCGGGACCGGGACCGGGACCGAGACCCGGGCCATGAGCGCGGGCGAGACCGCGCTCGCCGCCCTGTGGGCGGAGCTGCTCGGCGCGGAGTCCGTCGGCGCGCACGAGGACTTCTTCGACCTCGGCGGGCACAGCCTGCTGGCCGTACGGCTCGTGGACCGTATCGAGGAGACGTTCGGCGTGCGCCTTGAGGTCCGCACCGTCTTCGACCACCCCACCGTGCACCTCCTGAGCCGCCTGCTGCCCGCGCCGCGGGACGCCCGGCGGGGGACGTGAGGCTCGCGTGCCGACCACACAGCAGGGCACGAGGCGTGCCCCGACGACCACTTGGAGGGCCTGATGGCCGTCTCGACCAACCCCTGGACGGCGCGGCTGCGCCCGGAGAGCGGCGGGCGGCTCCGGCTGATCTGCCTCGCGCACGCGGGCGGCGGCGCCGCCACGTTCCGCGGCTTCGCGCAGGACCTGCCCCCGGACATCGACCTGTGCGTCGTGCGGCTCCCGGGCAGGGAGAGCAGGCTGCGGGAGCCCCCGGTGCGCAAGATGGGCGAGCTGGTCAGCCTGCTCGGTGACGCGCTCGCCGACCAGCGCGACGTGCCCTACGGGCTGTTCGGCTACTGCTCGGGCGCGCTGACGGCGTTCGAGCTCGCCCGGTACCTGCGCGAGCGCGGCGACCGGCCACCGGCCGCGCTCTTCGCCTGCGCCTGCCCGTCACCGGCGATGGTGCTGCGGGACAGCGGGGTGCACGACATGGGCAGGGAGGAGCTGATCGAGCACCTCTCCGCGCTCGGCATCATCCCGGACACCATCCTCAGCACCCCCGGCCTCTTCGACATGTTCGAGCAGAGCGTCCGGGCCGACTACGAGGTCTACGAGACCCACGAGTACGTCGCGGACGAGCCGCTCGACCTGCCCGTCAGCGTCTTCGGCGCGACCGGCGACCCGAGCACGACCGTGCCCACGCTGCTGGGCTGGCGCGAGGAGACGACGCGGGCCTTCTCGCTGCGGCTGTTCCCGGGCGACCACGGCTTCTTCGAGAAGGACCGGCGCACGCTGACCGCCGCGGTCGCCGAGGACCTGCGCACCGCGGCTGCCGCCCGGACGGGAGCGGGCCGATGAGGGCGAGCGAACTCTCCGACGTCAAGCGCGAGCTCCTGGCCAAGCTGCTCGCGGGCGACGCCGCGCCCGCGCCGCGCCGGGTGCCGCCCGCCGACCCCGCCCGCCGCGTACGGCTCTCGTACGCGCAGGAGCGGGTCTGGCTCACCGGGCAGCTCGCACCGGACGTCCCGGCCTTCCACCTGGTCATGCTCGCCGCGCTGCCGATGCGCCTGGAGCCGTCGCAGACCGAGGAGAGCCTGCGCGAGATCGTGGCCCGCCACGACTGTCTGCGGATGTCCGTCGAGGTCGTGGACGGGCGCCCGCTGATGGCGGTGCGCGAACCCGGCGACGTGCCCGTACGGGTGCCCGTCACCGACGTCTCCGGCGCCGCCGACCCGCGCGCCGCGGGCATCGCCTACGCGGAGGAGGCCGCGCGCAGGCCGTACCGCCTCGACAGCGCGCCGCTCTGGCGGGCCGAGGTCGTCCGGCTCGGCCCGGACTCCTCGATGCTGCTGTTCGCCGCGCACCATCTGATCGCCGACGCGACGTCGCTCGACCTGATCGCCATGGAGCTGGCGAACCCCGCCGCGCGGCCGGAACTGCCCGTCACCTACCGGGACTTCGCCGCCTGGCAGCGGGACGGCGCGGAGGCCGGGGGACTGGAGGGCGAACTGGACTTCTGGCGCACGGAGCTGGCGGGGGCGCCCACCTCCCTGGAGCTGCCCGCCGACCGCCCCCGCCCCGCGCTGCCGGACCTGACGGGGCGCACCCTGCAGTTCGACGTGCCCGGGGAGACCGCGCGGCGGCTGCGGGCGCTCAGCAAGGAGGAGGGCGTCACGCCGTACGTGCTGCACCTCGCAGCCCTCGGCGTGCTGCTGGGCCGCTACGCGCGCACCCGGGACGTCCTCGTGGGCACCTACCTGGCCGGGCGGGGCGAGCCGGAGCTGCAGCAGCTCGTAGGGATGTTCGTCAACCTGGTCCCGGTGCGGGTGCGCCTGGACGGCGGGCCGACGTACCGGGAGCTGGCGGGCCGGGTGCGGTCCGCGACCGGCGGCGCTTTCGCCCACCAGTCGGTGCCCTTCGAGCAGCTCGTCCAGCACGTCGGCCGCGGGGCGCACCGGAGCGAACCGCCGCTCGTCCAGGTCGGCTTCAACATGCTGCGGCTCAAGGGCGCGGCCTTCGGCGAGGCCATCGACCTGCCGATCTCGCAGGACGTCTCGCAGCTCGACCTGACCGTGCACATCGTCGAGCGCACCGACGGCTCGCTCAACCTGATGATGGAGTACGCCACGGCGCTGTTCGACGCGGAGACGGTCGAGCAGCTCGCCCGGCACCACCTCACCCTCCTCGACCGGCTGACGGCCGAGCCCGACACCCCCGTCACCCGCGTCGGCACGCTGACCGGCGCCGAACGGGCGGCCCTCGGCGCGGCGTCGGGCCCGGACCGGGACCCGGACTCGGACCCGGAGGAACGGCCGCTGCTCGCGGAGGCGTTCGCCGACCAGGTACGGCGGCGGCCCGGAGCCGTCGCCGTCGAGGAGGGCGGACGGAGCCTGACCTACGCGGAACTCGACGCGCTCACGGACCGCCTCGCCGGGGAGCTGCGCGCCCGGGGCGCCGGACCGGAGACGGTGGTCGGCGTCTGCCTGGAGCGCGGACTGTCCCTCGTCGCCGCCCTCCTCGCCGTCTGGCGCGCGGGCGCCGCCTACCTCCCGCTCGACCCGGAACACCCGCCGGCGCGCTGGCGGACCATGCTGGAGACCGCCGGGGTCCCGCTGGTCCTCACCGACCGGGAACGGTACGACGCCGTCGCCGCGCTCGGCACGGCCGAGCCGCTCGTGCTCGGCCCCGACGGCGGCCCCGACGGCTCCGACGGCGGCTTCAGCGACGGTGCCGAGGCCCCGCGGGACGTCCCCGACCCGCCGCGCGGCGGGGAGCCGGACGGCGCGGCGTACGTCATGTTCACCTCCGGCTCCACCGGGACGCCCAAGGGCGTGGTCGTCACCCACGCCGGGATCGCGAACCGCGTGTGGTGGACGGTGCGCGCGCAGGGCATGACCGCGCGGGACCGGGTGCTCCAGAAGACCCGGGCGGGCTTCGACGCCGCGGGCTGGGAGATCTTCGCGCCGCTCGCCACCGGTGCCACCGTCGTCCTGGCGCCCCCGGGCGTGGAGCGCGACCCCGGGGCCATGGTGCGCGCCGTCGCCGAGCGGGACGTGACCGTCCTTCAGGTGGTCCCCTCGGTGCTGCGGCTGCTCGTCGACCAGCCCGGCTGGGAGGAGTGCCGCTCCCTGCGGCTGCTGTGCTCGGCCGGTGAGCCCCTGGACGCCGGGCTGTGCCGACGCGTCCTCGGCCGGGCCGCGCCGGACATCTGGAACACCTACGGGCCCACCGAGTGCGCGATCGACGTCACCGCCCAGCGCTTCGACGCGGGGCTGCACACCGGAACGGTGCCGATCGGCGTGCCCGTCGACGGCATGCGGGCCACCGTCGTCGACCCGGACGGCAACCCGGTCCCGGACACGGTGCCCGGCGAACTCCTCATCGGCGGCCCCGGCGTGGCCCGGGGCTACGCCGGGCACCCCGAACTGACCGCCGAGCGCTTCGTGCCCGACCCGTACGGGCCGCCCGGCTCCCGCGCGTACCGCACCGGCGACCTGGTGCGCCGGGACCGCGACGGCGTCCTGCACTTCGTGGGCAGGGCCGACGACCAGGTCAAGGTCAACGGGGTGCGGATCGAACCCGCCGAGGTCACCGCCGCGCTGCTGCGGCTCCCCGGGATCACCGCGGCGCACGTGCTCGCCGAACCCACCCCGGACGGCGGGCGCCGCCTCGCGGCGTACGTGGTGCACGGGCCCGGGCCCGCCGCGGACACGGCCGAGCTGCGCTCGCGGCTCGCCGCGGTCCTCCCGGCGGCCATGGTGCCCGCCGTCCTCGTCCCGCTCTCCGCGCTGCCGCTGACCGAGAACGGCAAGGTCGACCGGTCCGCGCTGCCGCCCGCCGAGTCCCGGCACACCGCGGGCCCCGGTCACGTCGCGCCCCGTACCCCCGCCGAACGGCTGGTCGCCGAGGTCTGGTCGGAGCTGCTCGGGGTGGAACAGGTCGGTGCCGAGGACGACTTCTTCGCGCTCGGCGGCCACTCCCTGCTGCTCGCCCAGCTCGCCGCCCGGCTCACCGTCCGTACGGGCGTCCCCGTCTCCGTCCACACGCTCTTCGGCGCGCTCGGCCTGCGCGACCAGGCGGCCCTGATCGCCGAGGGCGGCGCGCGTCCGGCCGTGGTGCCGCCGCCCGTGCTGCCCGTGCCGCGCGACGCGGCGGGCGGCACGGGCAGCACGGGCCTCGCCCTCTCGCCGGGCCAGCGCCGGCTGTGGTTCCTCGACCGGCTCACCCCGCGCAGCCCCGAGTACGTGCTGCCGGTCGCCGTCCCGCTGCCCGGCAGGGCCGAACCCGCCACCCTGCGGGGCACGCTGGCGGACCTCGCCGCGCGCCACGAGGTGCTGCGCACCCGCTACCCGTCACACGACGGCGAGCCGCGGCAGGTGGCCGAGCCCGGCTGGGACGGCGGGCTGGAGGTGGTCGACGGCGCGCTGGAGGAGATCGTCGGCACGGTGGGCGCGCGCATCGCCGAGGGCTTCCGGCTGGCCGAGGCGCCGCCCTGGCGGGCCCTGCTGCTGCGCGACGCCGGAGAGGACGCCGCCGACGTCCTCGTGCTCGTCCTGCACCACATCGCGGCGGACGGCCTCTCGGTCCCCGTGCTGCGGCGCGACGTGCTGGAGCTGTACCGCGCCCGTACGGCGAACCGTCCGGCCGAACTGCCCGTGCTGCCGGTGCAGTACGCCGACTTCGCCGCGTGGCAGCAGGAGCGCCTGGGCGGCGCGCACATCGAGGAGGAGCTGGAGTTCTGGCGCGCGCGGCTCGCGGGCGCGCCGTACCTGGCGCTGCCCACCGACCACCCCCGCCCGCCCGTGCGGGACGCGCGCGGCGCCGTCGTGGGCTTCCACGTCCCGGCGCGGGTGGCGGCGCCCTTCGTCGAGGCGTCGCGGCGGCGCGGAGCCAGCGGATTCATGGCGCTGCTCGCCCCGTTCACCGTGCTGCTCAGCCGGTACTGCGGGCACGAGGACGTCACGGTGGGCGTGCCGGTGGGCGGCCGGGAGCGGCCCGAACTCAACGACCTCGTCGGCTTCTTCGTCAACACCCTGGTGCTGCGCGCCGACCTGAGGGGCGATCCCACCGTGGGCGAGCTGCTCGACCGGATCCGGTCCGGGGCCCTCGACGCCTTCGCCCACCAGTCCGTGCCCTTCGAGCGGCTCGTCGACGAACTGAGCCCGGAGCGGGACCTCTCCCGCACCCCGCTGGTCTCCGTCCTCTTCGACGTGACGGGGCCCGGGGGCGGGGGCGCCCCCGGCGAGGCCGCGGTGGAGCTCGACTCGCGCTTCGAGGACCTGTGGCAGGCGGCCAAGTACGACCAGACCTGGACCCTGCGCGCGCGCCCCGACGGCTCGTACGTCGGCACGGTCGAGTACGCGACGGCGCTGTTCCGCGAGGAGACGGTGCGCGGCATGGCGGAGCAGTTCACCGAGGTGCTGCGCCAGGCGGCGGACCCCGGGCTGCGGATCTCCGCGCTCGAACTGCTCTCCCCCGAGGCACGCGCCGCCGTCCTGGCGGACGGGCCGACGGAGGCCCCGGCCGAGACCCTGGCCGGGGCTCTGACCGAGGCCCCGGCGGAGCCGCTGCCCGAGCTGATCGCGCGGCGCGCCGCAGAGGCGCCCGACGCCGTCGCGGCCGTCGGTACGGGAGCGGACGCTCCCCGCCTGCGCTACGGCGAACTGCTGGCCCGCGCCAACCGGCTCGCCCACCACCTCCGGAACCAGGGGCTGGCGGAGGGCGACGTGCTCGGCGTGGCGCTGCCGCGCGGCACGGGCCTCCTGGTGGGCGCGCTCGCCGCCTGGCAGGCGGGAGCCGCGTTCCTGCCCCTCGACCTGACGCACCCGCCCGCACGGCTCGCCGGGCAGTGCGCCGACGCGGGCGCCCGTACCGTCCTCACCGACGGCGGGCTGCCCGGAGAAGCGCTGCCGCCCGGCGTGCCCGCGGTGGACACCGCCGCCGACGCCGGGACGGTCGCCGCCTGCCCGGAGACCGCGCCGCCGGTACGGCGGGGGCCGGACGACGCGGCGTACGTGATGTTCACCTCCGGCTCCACCGGCCGCCCCAAGGGCGTGGTCGTGGGGCACGGCGCCCTCGCCAACCGCGTCGCCTGGTCGGTCTCCGGCTCCGGGCAGGCGCTCGGTGCCGAGGACAGGGTGCTGCACAAGACGCGCTGGGGCTTCGACGCGGCGCTCCTCGAACTGTTCGCGCCGCTGGCCGCGGGCGGCACCGTCGTCCTGGCCCGGCCGGAGGCCGAGCGCGACCTCGCGGCGCTGCTGCGCGAGGCCGCGGCGGGGGAGGCGACCGTCCTCCAGCTCGTCCCCTCGGTGCTGCGGGCGCTGCTGGAGCTGCCGGAGTGGCCGGAGCTCCCCGCGCTGCGCCAGGTGTGGCTCGCGGGCGAACCGCTGACCGGGGAGCTGGTCGCCCGGCTGCGGGAGCGGACGGACGTGGAGGTGTGGAACACCTACGGTCCCACCGAGTGCGCCGTCGACGTCACCGCGCACCCGGTCGCGCCGGGTGCCCCGCCGGGCGCGGTCCCGATCGGCCGCCCGCTGCCCGGCCTGCGGCTGCGGATCCTCGACCGGGCCGGAAGGCCGGCGCCCACGGGCGTACCCGGCGAACTCCTGGTGGGCGGCGCGGGGCTGGCACGCGGCTACGCGGGACGGCCGGAGCTGACGGCCGAGCGGTTCCTGCCCGACCCGTACGGCCCGCCCGGCGCGCGGCTGTACCGCACCGGGGACCTGGCACGCCGGGACGCCGACGGGGTCGTGCACTTCGCCGGGCGCGTGGACGGCCAGGTCAAGGTGAACGGCGTACGGATCGAGCCCGGGGAGGTCGAGGCGGCGCTCACGGCCCACCCCGCGGTCCGCGAGGCCGTGATCGTCGCGCGCTCCCTGGAGTCGGGCGACAGCACGCTGACCGCCTACTACCTGCCGGACGGCACGGCGCCCGCCTCCGACGAACTGGCCCGGCACTGCCGCACGGCACTGCCCGCGCCCTTCGTCCCCGGCGCCTTCGTGGCGCTGGAGGCCTTCCCGCTGAACGCCAACGGGAAGCTCGACCGCGCGGCGCTCCCGGAGCCCGGCACGGCCGTGCCGGGCGAGGAGTGGACGGCGCCGAAGGGACCGGTCGAGGAGCTGGTCGCCGAGCTGTGCGGCGATCTGCTCGGCCTGGACGACGTGGGCGCCCGCACCAGCTTCTTCGCGCTCGGCGGCAACTCGCTGCTGGCGATCAGGCTGATCAGCGCGGTGCAGCGGGAGTTCGACGTGGACCTGCCGGTGCGGGCCGTCTTCGAGGGCCCGACGGTCGCGGAGCTGGCCGCGGCCGTGGAGGACGCCGTCCGGGCCGAGGTCGCCGCGCTCCCGGACGACGAACTGGCCGCCGAGGCGGCCCTGCTGGCCGAGGCCCCGCCCACGGGCGGGCGCGCGGCGGAAGCGACGGCGGAAGCGACGGCGGAAGCGCCGGGGGACGAGGCGGGGGACGAGGCGGAGCACCCCGTGGACGAGACGTGGCCGCACGAAGCGAGGAGCGAGTGACGTGACGGGGAACAGCGACGTGACGGGGAACCGAGACACCACGGGCACACCCGGGCCCTCCGGCACGGACCCTGCGGCGCCCGAGGCGCTCAGGGCCGAGATCCTGGCCAAGCGGCTGGCGGGGCGGCGTTCGGGGCGCAGCCGTCGTGACACCGTTCCGCGCGCGGACAGGAGCGGGCCGCTCCCGCTCTCGTTCGGCCAGCAGCGGCTGTGGTTCCTGGACCGGCTCACGCCGGGCAGCCCCGAGTACCTCGTGCCCTGGTCCGTACGGCTGCGGGGCGCGCTGCGCTCCGACGACCTGCGGGCCGCGTGGCGGGACGTCATCGCCGCGCACGAGATCCTGCGCACCCGCTACGGCGTGTCCGGCAGCGAGCCCGTGCAGCGGATCAGCGCCGGGCCGGAGACCGACTTCGCGGTCGTGGACCTCACCGACCGTCCGGCGGAGGAACGGGAGAAGCTCGCCCTCGCGTTCGCCGACGAGCAGACCCGTACGCCGTTCGACCTGGAGACGGACCTCCCGGCCCGGCTGCGGCTCGTGCGGCTCGCGCCCGACGACCACCTGCTCGTGCTCGTCCTGCACCACATCGCCTGCGACGGCTGGTCGCTGAACCTGCTCGCCGAGCAGCTCGTCGCCGCGTACCGGAGGCGCCTGGCCCCGGGCGCCGAGGGCGCATCCGGCACCGACGCCGGGTCCGGGCTCCAGTACGCGGACTTCGCGGCCTGGCAGCGGGACCGGCTCGACGGGGAGGAGCTGCGGCGCCAGCTCGGCCACTGGCGCGGCGCCCTCGACGGGCTGGAGACGCTGGAGCTGCCCACCGACCGGCCGCGTCCGCACGTCAGGGACTCCGACGGCGCCACCCTGCGCTTCGCGCTGCCCGCGGACCTCGCGGAGCGGGTGCGTGCCCTGGCCAGGGAGCGGGAGACCACCGCGTTCACCGTCTATCTGACCGCCTTCCAGATCCTGCTGGCCCGCTGGACGGGCCGCCGGGACATCGCGGTCGGCACCCCGGTCGCCGGACGGGAGCGGCCCGAACTCGCCGGGCTCGTCGGCTTCCTCGTCAACACCGTCGTGCTGCGCAACCGCTGGCGGGGCGACCCGGGCTTCCTCGACCTGCTGGACGCGGGCCACCGGGTCGTCGGGGAGGCGCTCGCGCACCAGGATCTCCCGTTCGAGCAGCTCGTCGAGGAGCTGGCCCCCGAGCGCGACCTCGCCCGCACGCCCCTGTTCACCATCATGTTCGGCCTCCAGGACGGCGTCGGCGGCACCGGCGAGCTGGAGCTGCCGGGGCTGACGGCGGAGCGCTTCGAACCGGAGTGGCGGGTCGCGAAGTTCGACGTCAACCTCCAGCTCGGCGAGGCCCCGGACGGCGGCGTCGGCGGCTTCCTTGAATACGCCACCGCGCTGTTCGACGAGGCCACCATGGAGCGCTTCGCCCGCCACTACCACCGGCTCCTGGACGCGCTGGTCTCCGCTCCCCGGCGCCCCGTCTCCGAGGCGGAGATGCTCTCGCGCGAGGAGCGGGCCCTGCTGCTGGGGGAGTGGGCGGGCGGCGCCGCGCCGGACCGGGTGCTCGACGAGGACCCCGCGCTCGGCGACGCGGTGGGCATGCACCAGGCGTTCGAGGCCCACGCGGCGGCGGCCCCGGACTCCGTCGCGCTCGTCCACGAGGGCGCCGCGCTCACGTACGGGGAGCTGAACGCCCGCGCGAACCGCCTCGCGCACGTGCTGCGGGGCAGGGGCGTCGGCCCCGACGTGCTCGTCGGGGTCTGCCTGGAGCGCGGCCCCGACCTCGTGACCGGCCTCCTGGCGGTCGTCAAGGCGGGCGGCGCCTACGTGCCGCTCGACCCCTCGTACCCCGCGCCGCGCCTCGCGGCCGTCGTGGAGGACACCCGGCTGCGCCTGATCGTGACCGGCCGGGAGGCCGCCGGGTCCCTGCCCGGCGGCCTCGGCGCCGGGCTGATCCGTCTCGACGCCGAGGAGGACGCGGCCCTGCTCGCCGCCGCGCCCGCGACCGACCCGGAGCCGGTCACCGCGCGCGACCACCTCATGTACGTCATCCACACCTCGGGTTCGACGGGCAGGCCCAAGGGCGTCTGCATGACGCACCGGAACGTCCTGCGGCTGTTCGCGGCGGCACGGGAGCACTACGGGTTCGGGCCGGACGACGTGTGGACCCTCTTCCACTCCTTCGCCTTCGACGTCTCGGTGTGGGAGCTGTGGGGCGCCCTCGGGCACGGCGGCACGCTCGTCGTGCCCTCCTTCGCCGTCACCCGGTCGCCGGACGAATTCCTGGACCTGCTCGTACGGGAGCGGGTCACGGTGCTCAACCAGACGCCGTCCGCCTTCCGTACGCTGCTGGCCGTCACCGGGCCGGAGGACGGGCGCCTCGCGGAACTCCGGCTGCGCGCGGTCGTCTTCGCGGGCGAGAAGCTGGAGCCCGCCGAACTGCAGCCCTGGGACGAGGCCTTCGGGGGCGCCGGGCCCGTACTCGTCAACATGTACGGCATCACCGAGACCACGGTGCACACGACCTACCACCGGCTGCGCCCCGAGGAGCTGGGCCCCGGCGCTCCGAGCCTCGTCGGGCGGGGCCTCGCCGACCTGCGGGTGCTGCTGCTGGACCGCGACGGGCACCCCGTACCGGCGGGCGTCGTCGGGGAGATGTACGTCGGGGGGCCGGGGGTCGCGCGGGGCTACCTCGGCCGTGCCGATCTGACGGCGGAGCGGTTCGTGCCCGACCCCTCCGGGCGGCCCGGCGCGCGGGTGTACCGCAGCGGCGATCTCGCGCGGTGGCGCGAGGACGGCGTCCTCGAAGTGATCGGCCGGGCCGACAAGCAGGTCAAGATCCGCGGCTTCCGGATCGAGCCGGGCGAGATCGAGGCCGCGCTGGCCGGACACCCCGCCGTGCACGCCGCGGTGGTGCGTCCCCGCACGGAGCACGACGGCACGGTGCACCTGGTGGCCCACCTCGTGCCGGAGGACACGGGCGCCGCGCCGGGCGCCCTGGACCTGGGCGGGATACGGGCCTGGCTCGCCGACCGCCTGCCGAGCCACCTCGTGCCCACCTCCTACGCGGAGATCCCCGCCGTCCCGCTCACCGCGAACGGCAAGCTCGACGAGGCGGCGCTGCCCACGCCGGACACGGGTGCCGCCGTGCCGCGCGGCCGGTTCGCCCCGCCGCGCACCGCGGGGGAGCAGCGGGTGGCGGCGGCCTGGCGCCGGGTCCTCGGCACCGACCGCGTCGGCGCGCACGACAACTTCTTCGACCTCGGCGGCGATTCGCTGCGCGCCGTGGCCGTGGTCGGCGCGCTGCGTGCCGAAGGCATGGACGCCACCGTGCGTGACCTCTTCGAGCACCGTACGGTCGCCGGGCTCGCGGAGGCGCTGTCCGGGCGGGTGGGGCGGGCGGAACCGCTGCCGGTCACCGCGCCGTTCTCGCTGCTCATGCCGGTGGACGCCGAGCGGCTCCCCGAAGGGCTGGTGGACGCCTACCCGATGTCGCAGGTGCAGACCGGCATGGTCGTCGAGATGCTCGCGGGCGGGCTGCGCACGTACCACAACATCACGTCGTTCAGCATCCGCGACGGCGAGCCGTTCGACGCGGCGGCCCTGCGCGCCGCCGCGGACGAACTGACCGTGCGGCACGAGTTCCTGCGCACCTCGCTGCACCCCACCGAGTTCTCGGAACCCCTCCAGCTCGTGCACCCGGCGGCGACGCTGCCGCTGACCGTGACGGACCTGCGCGGGAACACCCCCGAGGAGCAGGAACGGGCCGTGCGCGCGCACATCGCCGAGGAGCGGAGCCGCCCCTTCGACCTGGCCAGGCCGCCGCTGCTGCGGCTCGGCGTCCACCTCCTCGACGACGGCTGGCGGCTGTCCATCACCGAGTGCCACGCCATCCTCGAAGGCTGGAGCTACCACTCGCTGCTGATGGAACTGCTGCACCTGCACCGCGCCTTCCGCGACGGCGAGCCGCTGCCCGAACCCGGCGGCGTGGCCACGCGCTACGCCGACTTCGTCGCGCTGGAGCGGCGCACGGTGCGCTCCGAGGAGCACCAGGCGTACTGGCGGAACGTCCTCGACACGCATGCCGCCGTCCGTGTCCCCGAGGGCTGGGCGGATCCGGAGGCGGCGGAGGGAGCGGACGAGGGACCGGAGACGGATGCGCCGTACCAGGTGTGGGTGCCGCTCACCGATCTCCACGCGGAGCTGCGCTCCCTGGCCAGTGCGGTCGGGGTGTCGCTCAAGAGCGTGCTGCACGCCGCCCATCTGAAGGTGATGGGCTCCCTCACCGAGGAGGGCTCCTTCAGCTCCGGCCTCGTCTGCGACACGAGGCCGGAAGTGCCGGGCGCCGACCGGCTGTTCGGGATGTTCCTGAACACCGTCCCGTTCCCGTTCCGGCTCACGGCACCCACCTGGCGCGAGCTGGTCGCCGATGTCTACGCCCGCGAGGCCGAGGTCTGGACGCACCGCAGGTATCCGCTCGCCGCGATGCGGCGGGAGCGTGCCGCGAAGGGCGCCCGGCTGATCGACGTGTTCTTCAACTACCTCGACTTCCACATGGTCGACACCGACCTGGTGGACGTCGGCGACAGCATCGACGAGAGCCCGAACGAGTTCCCGCTCGCCGTGACCTCGCTCGGCGGGCACCTGGTCCTGACCAGCCGCCCCGCGGTGCTGAGCCGGGAGCGCGCCGAGTGGCTCGCCGGTGCCTACCGGCGGGTCCTGGAGGCGATGGCGGCCGACCCCGACGGCGACGCGCGCTGCGGGATCCTCGCCCCGGACGAGCGCGACCGGCTGCTCGCCGCGGCCCACGGCGACCAGGACGGGGACGGGCACGGCCACGGGGACGGTCACGAGACCGCCGACGAGGTCCTCACCGTGGCGGAGCGCTTCGCCGTCCACGCCCGCACCGACCCCGGCCGCCCCGCCGTGCTCGCGCCCGACGGAGAGGTGGCCCTGACCCGCGGCACGCTGGACGAGCGGGCCGACCGGCTCGCCTCGTACCTGCGCGGCCGTGGCGTCGGCCCCGAGGTCCGGGTCGGGATCCATCTGACGCACCGGCCCGAGCTGGTCGTCGCGGTCCTGGCCGTGCTGCGCGCGGGCGGCACCTATGTGCCGCTCGACCCCGGGCACCCGGCCGCGCGCAAGCGGGCCGTGCTGGACGACAGCGGCGCGGCGCTCGTACTGAGCGAGCGGGCCCTCGCGGACGCGCTGGGCGACGGCTCGGACGACAGGGTGAGCGGGAGCCCACCGGTCGTGCTCCTCGACGACGACTGGCCCGAGATCGCCGCGAGCCCCCCGCTCGATCCCTCGCGCCACCGGCCGGACACGCTGGCGTACACCATCTACACCTCGGGCTCGACCGGCGTCCCCAAGGGCGTGATGATCACCCGGCGCGGGCTGGCCAACTACACCGACTGGGCGGTGCGGCGCTACGGCGTACGCCCCGGCGGCACCGTCCCCCTGCTCGGTTCGGTCGCCTTCGACCTGACGGTGACGAACCTGCTCGTCCCGCTCGCGGGCGGCGCCGCGGTCCGGCTGCTCCCCGCCGAGCGGCCCGTGGACGCGCTCGCCGAACTGCTCGGCGGCACCGGCCGGTTCGACCTGGTGAAGATCACCCCCGCGCATCTGGAGCTGCTGCGGGCCCGGCTGGCGGGGAGCGGGCCGCTCACCTCGGTCGGCACGTTCGTCGTCGGCGGCGAGGAGCTGCGCCCCGACAGCGTCCGCGCGTGGCGGGAACTGGCGCCCGGTGCCGCGCTCGTCAACGAGTACGGCCCCACGGAGACCGTGGTCGGCTGCGTCGCGGGCGACGCGGGCAGCCCCTCAGGCGCGGCGGCCCGGGTGCCGATCGGCAGGCCCCTCGCGGGCACCCGGGCGTACGTCCTCGACCGGTCCGGCCATCCCGTCCCGCGCGGCGTGGCGGGCGAACTGTGCGTCGGCGGCGCCGGGGTGGCCCGCGGCTACGCGGGCGGGCCGGCGCTCACCGCCGAGCGCTTCGTCCCCGACCCGTTCTCGGAGCGGGGCGGGCGGCTCTACCGCACGGGCGACCTGGTGCGGCTGCGCGACGACGGGGAGCTGGAGTTCCTGGGCCGTGCCGACGGCCAGCTCAAGATCGCCGGATTCCGCATCGAGCCGGGCGAGGTGGAGGCGGCGCTGTGCGCGCATGAGGACGTCGCCGAGGCCGTGGCCGTCGCCCGCGAGGACGTGCCGGGGGAGCGCAGGCTGACCGGTTACGTGGTCCCCGCCGCGGGCGCCGAGCCCGTACCGGCGGAGCTGCGCCGGTACCTCGCCGGGAGGCTGCCCGGCTACCTCGTCCCCGCGGTGGTGCTGGTGCTCGACGAGCTGCCCGTCACGGCCGGGGGCAAGGTGGACCACCGGGCGCTCCCCGCGCCGCAGGAGCGGCCCGAGCTGACGGTCCCCTACGAGCGTCCGCGCAACGCGGCCGAGGCACGGCTCGTGGACATCTGGACCAAGGTCTTCCGGCTGGACCGGGTCGGCAGGCTCGACGACTTCTACGAGCTGGGCGGGGACTCGATGACCAGCCTCGTCGTCGCCGCCGAGGCGAAGGCCCGGGGCCTCCAACTGGATGTCAGGGACATCCTGGAGCACCCCACGGTCGCCGGGCTCGCCCTCCGGCTCAGCGGGGGCGAGGTCTCGACCGTGCTGGACACGGTACGGGCGGACGCCGTCCTGGACCCCGGGTTCACGGCCCCGTCGCAGCCGCGGACGCCGGACGACACCGCGCCGGTGCTCCTCACCGGAGCGACCGGGTTCGTCGGGGCCTTCCTGCTCCGCGAGCTGCTCGACCGTACGCGCGGCACGGTGCGCTGCCTGGTACGCGGCTCCGGCCCCGACGAGGGCGGGCAGCGGCTCCTGGAGGCCCTGCGCGGCTTCGGCGTGCCGACGACGGACGTCGAGGAGCGGGTCGAGGTGATCGCCGGGGACCTGGCGGCACCGCGCTTCGGCCTCGACGAGCGCGCGTTCGCGGCGCTCGCCGAGGGGCTGGGGGCGATCTACCACAACGGGGCGCAGGTCAACGCGGTCTACCCGTACCCCGCGCTCCGCGCCGCCAACGTGCTGGGCACCAGGCGGCTCATCGACCTGGCCGCGCTCGGCGGTACGCCGCTGCACCACGTCTCGACGATGTCCGTCTTCTCCGAGGCCCTGGCCGAACGGGGCCCGGTCACCGAGGAGACCCCGCCTGACGACCTGCCGGGCATTCCCGACGGGTACTCGCAGACCAAGTGGGCCGCCGAGGCGCTGGTCCGCGCGGCGGCGGAGCGCGGGCTGCCCGCCACCGTGCACCGGCTCGGCACCGTCTCCTGGCACACCCGCTCGGGCGCGGCCAACCCGCACGACGTGGTCTGCCAGGCGATCACCGCCTGCGCCCGGCTGGGCGCCGTGCCCGTCGCCCAGGTCGAACTCGACCTGGCCCCGGTGGACCACGCCGCGCGGGCGATCGTCGAGCTCTCCCGCCAGGAGGGCGTCGCGGGCGAGCTCTTCCACGTCATCGGGAGCCGCCCGGTGCGCTGGCGGGACATGGTCGACTGGCTGACCGAGCACACCGGAGCGCCCGTGGCCGCGCTGCCGTACCTCACCTGGCGCGCGCGGCTGTCCGAGGCGGCGGAGGAGCCGGGCGGGAGCTTCCTGAAGCGGCTGCTGCCGCTGTTCCCGAACCTGGAGATCGACCCCGAACGGCCGCTCATGCAGCGCAACCACCGGGCGCCGCACACCGAGCGGCGGCTCGCGGCGGCGGGGACGCGGTGCCCGGAGATCGGCGCGGCGGAACTGGGCCGGTTCCTCGACCGGCAGCGCACGCTCGGCTTCCTGGACGCGCGGTCGTGACACCGAAGGACCCCAACCACCCACCGGGATCGGAGAATTCGATGCGGCAAAGGCGCCGGCACCTGCTGTCGATCGCGCACCTGACATCCGAGGAGCTGGCCCGCGTCGTGGAACGCGCGGCCTGGTACGCCCTGTCCGCGCAGGCCGGTGAGGCGTGTCCGCGGGTGCTGGACGGCATGGTCGTCGGAACGTACTTCCGCAAGACCTCCACGCGGACCCGGACGGCCTTCTCGTCCGCGGCGCTGCGCCTCGGCGCGCAGGTCATCGCCTACGGGCCCGACGACCTCCAGGAGAACACCGGGGAGACCGTGGAGGACACGGGCCGGGTGCTCTCCCGGATGCTGGACGGGCTGGTCGTGCGCACGGCGGGCCCCGACAAGGAGCTCGCCGCCTACGCGGCGCAGGACCGGATGGCGGTCGTCAACGCGATGAGCGAGAGCGAGCACCCCACGCAGGCGGTGGCCGACCTCGCCACGATCCAGCTGCTGCGCGGCGGGCTGGAGGGCGCGCGGGTCCTCTACGTCGGCGAGGGGAACAACTCGGCCGTCGCGCTGGCCCTGGCCCTCACCCGGTTCAAGGGGACCGAGCTGCGGGTCGTCACCCCGCCCGGCTACGGCCTCCCGGAGGCGGCGGAGCGCGCCGCACGGGCGTACGCGGAGGAGGCCGGGAGCACCTTCGTGTGCGCGCACGACCTGGACCGGGTGTCCGCGTCGACCGAGTTCGTCTACACGACCCGGTGGCAGACGACCGGGACCTCCAAGGCCGACCCCGACTGGCGGACGGTCTTCGACCCCTTCCGGGTGGACGAGGCGCTCATGGCCCGCTGTCCCGACGCCCGGTTCCTCCACGACCTCCCCGCGCACCGCGGAGAGGAGGTGACGGCGGAGGTGCTGGACGGCCCGGCGAGCGTCGCGTTCGACCAGGCCGAGAACAAGCTGCACAGCGCCGCCGCCGTCCTCGACCGGTGCCTCACCGGCGAGAGCTGACCCGTACCTCGACCCACGGCACACCGACGTGCCGTGAGAACGGAGAAGAGACCATGCCCCCCACACGTAGGACGTTCCGCACCCTGGCCGTCACCGGCGCCGCGCTGGGCGCGACGCTGCTGGCGGTCCCCTCGGCGACGGCGGCGACGGCCGCGCCCGTCCTGACGGTCACCCCCGACACGGGCCTGTCGGACGGCCAGAAGGTGACCGTGTCGGGCACCGGCTACCCGGCGGGCGCGCAGGTGGCGGTCGCCGAGTGCGACCTGGACTTCTCGCAGCGCGCGTCCTGCGCGGCGGGCAGCAAGACCGCGATCGTGAAGGAGGACGGCACGTTCAGCGCCGAGGTGACGGTGAACAAGGCGTTCACCGGCTACGACCCTTCGACGGGCGCTGAGGTGGACAAGGTCGACTGCGCGGCGCAGAGCTGCGGCATCGCCACGGTGGACGTCACCGACGTGAACAAGGTGCTGGGGGTGAAGGAGATCTCCTTCACCTGATGCCGGGCCGGGGGCCGGGCCGGGGGCCGGGCCGGGGGCCGGGCGGCGGCGTCACGCCGCGGGCTGGCGCTCCTGCTCGGCCTCCACCTGCTCGTTCCACTCCTTCTTCGACGCCTGCCAGCCGTCCTCGTCGGCGCCCAGCCGCCAGTAGCCGGAGATCGAGAGCTGCTCGCGGGTGACGCCGCGGTCGAGGCGGAGGTGGCGGCGCAGCTCCTTCACGAAGCCCGCCTCGCCGTGCACGAAGGCGTGGACCCGGCCGTCCGGGAACTCCATGCCGCGCACGGCGGCGGTGAGCCGCTCGCCGACCCGGCCGGTGCCCCGGTGCAGCCAGGTGACGTGGGCGCCGAGCGGGGCGCTGAGCTTCTGCTCCTCCTCCGGGCCCGCGACCTCGATCAGCGCGTGCACGGGGGCGCCCGCCGGGGCCCGCTCCAGCGCGGCGGCGATGGCGGGCAGGGCGCTCTCGTCGCCCGCGAGCAGGTGCCAGTCGGCCTCGGGGCTGGGGGAGTAGGCCCCGCCGGGGCCCATGAAGCGGATCTCGTCGCCGGGCCGCGCGGCCAGCGCCCAGGGGCCCGCGAGGCCCTCGTCGCCGTGCACCACGAAGTCGACGGTCATCTCGCGGGCCGCCGGGTCCCAGGTGCGGACGGTGTACGTCCGCATCGTGGGCCACTGGTCGCGCGGGAAGTCGGCGCGGATCCGCGCCATGTCGAACGGCTCCGGGTACTCGACGCCGGGGATCGGGAAGAGGAGCTTGACGTAGTGGTCGGTGTGCTCACCGGCCTGGAACTCCGCCAGCCCGTCCCCGCCGAGGACGATCCGCACCATGTGCGGCGTGAGCCGCTCGGTGCGGATCACCCGGGCGTGGTGGAGCTTGGGCGTCTTACGGGCCGGACGGTCTGCCACGGCGGCCTCCCTGGAGCACGTGCTGCGACGGGCGCTGGGTCGCTGCTACTGGATCGCTACTTAGGATTGCCTAAGCTAACAGATCAGCCCGCAAGGGTGGAGAGCAGGCGGCGCAGGGATCCGCCCAATCCCCAGTGCTCCCCGAGACGTTCGAGGCCCTCGGGGTCGCGCGGGGCGCGGGGGAGGGTGGCGTCGAAGGGCGGCAGCGCCACGTCGTCGGCGACACGGACCACCGTGGGCGCGACCTTGAGGTAGTCGGCGGCCTCCTCGAACTTCTTGCGCTGGGCCGGGGTGATCTTCGTCGTCGGATCGAGCACGGCCCGGACGATCCCGGCCAGGTCGCCGTACTCGGCGAGCAGCTTCGCCGCCGTCTTCTCGCCGACGCCGCGCACGCCGGGCAGGCCGTCGCTGGGGTCGCCGCGCAGCGTGGCCAGGTCCGCGTAGCCGGAGCCGTCCACGCCGTACTTCTCGCGGAGCGCGTCGCCGTCGTAGACGTCGAGGCTGCCGACGCCCTTGACCGGGTAGAGCACCCGGATCCCGCGCGCGTCGTCGACGAGCTGGAAGAGGTCGCGGTCGCCGGTGACGATGTCGACGGGGCCGCTCGCGCGGGCCGCGAGGGTGCCGATGACGTCGTCCGCCTCGTACCCCTCGGCGCCGACGCGGGCGATGCCGAGCGCGTCGAGCACCTGCTCGATCACCGGGACCTGCGGGGAGAGGGTGTCGGGGGTCTCCTCGGCGTCCGGGCCGCCCTCGACCTCCTCGGCGACGCGGTGCGCCTTGTAGGAGGGGATCAGCTCGACGCGCCACTGGGGCCGCCAGTCGAAATCCATGCAGGCCACGAGGGCGTCCGGGCGGTGGTCCTGGACGAGCCGGGCGATGAAGTCGAGCAGCCCGCGGACCGCGTTCACGGGGGTGCCGTCGGGGCTGCGGACCGTGTCCGGGACGCCGAAGTAGGCACGGAAGTAGAGCGAGGCCGTGTCGAGGAGCATCAGACGGCTCTGAGTCGCGCTCTGAGCTGCGTTCTCTGTGGGAAGGGTCACGCCCCGATGATGCCGCACCGCACCTGTAGGAGCCGACGGGTCCCGGTACTGGCCGGTAATGGCAGGCCTGGGCCTTGGATTCCAGATCTGTACACATGAACAGCATCACGACCGGTTTGAGATCGCGAAAAGTGAGCAGCAGCTACCGAAGCGGGGCTCTGGTGTAGGCTGCATCTTTCTGGTATGTGCCGTTTGCAGCCATATGGGCGCTCTGCGCCCTGTGCTCGCGCGCGAGGGGGATACCGGTCATCTGTAGTCGATCCAAGAGGTGAATGTGTCAAGGCTGAGAGCCGAGCACCTGTACAAGGTGTTTGGAAGGAGACCAGACCAGGCGGTTTCGAGGCTCGAAGCCGGTGCCGACCGCGAGGAGCTGCGCGCCAAAGGCACGACCGCAGCCGTGATCGACGCCTCCTTCGAGGTCGATGAGGGCGAGATATTCGTGGTCATGGGCCTGTCCGGGTCGGGCAAGTCCACGCTGCTGCGGATGCTCAACGGGCTGCTGCCGCTGACGTCGGGCCGTGTGCTCTTCGACGGCGACGACATATCGGCCCTGAAGCCGCGTGAGCTGCGCGAGGTGCGCTCGAAGAAGATCAGCATGGTCTTCCAGCACTTCGCACTCTTCCCGCACCGCAGCGTCCTGGAGAACGCGGCCTACGGGCTGGAGGTCCAGGAGATACCCAAGGAGGAGCGCGAGAAGCGCGCCACCGAGGCGCTGGAGCTGGCCGGCCTCAAGGGCTGGGAGAACTCCTGGCCCGACGAGCTGTCCGGCGGCATGCAGCAGCGTGTGGGCCTGGCCCGCGCGCTCGCGACCGACGCCGACCTGCTGCTGATGGACGAGTCCTTCAGCGCCCTGGACCCGCTGATCCGCCGCGACATGCAGGATCAGCTCCTGGAGCTCCAGAAGACGCTGAAGAAGACGATCGTCTTCATCACCCACGACCTCAACGAGGCCATGCGCCTCGGCGACCGTATCGCTGTGATGCGCGACGGCCGGATCGTCCAGATCGGCACGGCCGAGGACATCCTGGTCCGCCCGGCGACGGACTACGTCGCGTCCTTCATCCAGGACGTCGACCGCTCCCGCGTGCTGACCGCGGGTTCGATCATGGAAGACACGAAGACCGACGCGGTGGCGCTGCAGGACGGCGACCTCGACGACGCGTCGACGGTCACCGCGGAGACGCCGATCGCCGAGCTGTTCACCCCGTTCTCCACCAGCGAGGACGCGATGATCGTCACCGACGACGACGGCACACCGGTGGGCGTCATCGACCGCGAGCGGCTGCTGTCGGCCCTCGCCGAGGAGCCGCAGGTGGACGGCGAAGCCGCCCCGGACGTGCAGGACAAGGCCGACAAGAACGGCAAGGGCGAGGACACCGCTGGGGTGACGGCGCGTGCCTGAGTTCCACCCCGGTAACTGGGTCGACACGGCCGTCGAATGGCTGCAGAAGCACCTCGGCTGGCTCTTCGACTTCATCAACACGGTCCTGACGGGCCTGTACGACGCCATCAACGACGTGCTCGGCGGCGCCGAGCCGCTGCTGCTGGCGGGCATCTTCGCGGTCCTCGCGTTCTGGCTGCGCGGCCTCGTCGCCGCGGTGATCACCTTCGCGGGCTTCGCGCTGATCGACTCGTTCGAGCTGTGGGCCGAGGCGATGCAGACGCTCTCGCTGGTCCTCGCGGCCGCGGTGATCACCATCGCGATCGCGGTGCCGCTGGGCATCTGGGCGGCGCGCTCGAAGTCGTTCAGCACCTTCATGCGCCCCGTGCTCGACGTGATGCAGACGATGCCGGCGTTCGTCTACCTGATCCCCGGCGTCATGTTCTTCTCCGTCGGTACGACCCCGGGTCTGCTGGCCACCATCGTCTTCTCGATGCCTCCGGGCGTCCGGATGACCGAGCTGGGCATCCGGCAGGTGGACAGCGAGCTGGTCGAGGCCGCCGAGGCGTTCGGCACCAGCCCGAAGCACACGCTCACGCGCGTGCAGTTCCCGCTGGCGCTGCCGACGATCATGGCCGGTATCAACCAGGTCATCATGCTCGCGCTCTCGATGGTCGTCATCGCCGGCATGGCCGGTGCGCCCGGCCTCGGTGAGCGGGTCTACGCGGCCGTCACCCAGGTCCAGGTCGGCCTCGGTGTCGAGTCCGGCATCGGCGTGGTCATCCTCGCCATGTACCTGGACCGCATGACCGGCGCCCTGAACGCCCGCGTCTCCCCGCTGGGCCGCCGCGCCGCCGCCAAGGCGACCGCCGCGCTCGGCCGGATGAAGTTCCTCCGCTACAAGCCGGGCACCGCCGTCGCCATGGTCGGCGTCGTCGTCCTCGCGCTGATCGCGGGCGGCATGAACTTCGCGGGCGGCGACGACGACGAGGCCACGGCCTCGGCGAACGTCGGCAAGGGCGAGAAGATCAACATGGGCTACATCCCGTGGGACGAGGGCATCGCGACCTCGTACCTCTGGAAGGAGATGCTGGAGCAGCGCGGCTACAAGCCGAACCTCAAGCAGCTCGACGCCGGCCCGCTCTACTCCGGCATCGCCCAGGGCGACGTCGACTTCCAGACGGACGCCTGGCTGCCCACCACGCACCAGCAGTACTGGGACAAGTACTCCTCCAAGATGGAGAAGCTGGGCGACTGGTACGGCCCGACCTCCCTGGAGCTGTCCGTTCCTTCGTACGTGAAGGGCGTGAAGTCCCTGGAGGACCTCAAGGGCAAGGGCAAGAAGTTCAAGGGCAAGATCATCGGCATCGAGTCCAGCGCGGGCGAGATGAAGATCCTCAAGGAGAAGGTCCTCAAGGACTACGGCCTGGAGGGCGAGTACAAGGTCGTCTCCTCCAGCACCTCCTCGATGCTCGCCGAGCTGAAGCGCTCCATCCAGAAGAAGGAGCCGGTGGTCGTCACGCTCTGGTCGCCGCACTGGGCGTACAACGCGTACGACCTGACCAAGCTCGACGACCCCAAGGGCTCCTTCGGCAAGGGCGAGAAGCTCTACAACGTCGCGCACAAGGACTTCTCCAAGAAGAACCCGACGGTCGCGAGCTGGCTGAAGAACTTCCACCTCACCGAGAAGCAGCTCACCTCCCTGGAGAACGAGATCCAGAAGGCCGGTCAGGGCAAGGAGCAGGACGCCGTCCGCACCTGGCTCAAGGACCACCCCGGGTTCGTCGACAAGTTCGCGCCGGTCCCCGGCGGCGAGCAGAAGGACGGCAAGGACGCGGGCAAGGCCGTGAAGATGGGCTTCTTCCCCTGGGACGAGGCCATCGCCACGACGTACCTCTGGCAGAACATCCTGGAGGACCGCGGCTACAAGCCGACCACGAAGCAGCTCGACCCCGGCCCGCTCTACACGGCGCTGGCCCAGGGCGAGATGGACTTCCAGACGGACGCCTGGCTGCCGACGACGCACGAGCAGTACTGGAAGAAGTACAAGTCCAAACTGACCGACGTCGGTTCCTGGTACGACGAGACCTCCCTGGAGCTGTCGACGCCCAAGTACGTCAAGGGCATCGACTCGATGGAGGACCTCAAGGGCAAGGGCGACCAGTTCGACCACAAGATCACCGGCATCGAGTCCAGCGCCGGTGAGATGAAGATCCTCAAGACCGTGCTCAAGAAGTACGGCCTCGACAAGGAGTACAAGGTCGTCTCGTCCAGCACCTCTTCGATGCTGGCCGAGGTCGACAGGGCCGTGAAGCAGAAGAAGCCGGTCCTGGCGACCACCTGGTCCCCGCACTGGGTGTACAGCAAGTACCCCATGAAGAAGATCAAGGATCCGAAGGGCGCCTGGGGCAAGGGCGACTCGATCCGGATCACCGGCAAGAAGGACATCAAGAAGGACTTCCCCGAGCTGTACGGCTGGCTGAAGGACTTCAAGCTGTCCGAGAAGGACCTCGGTTCCCTGGAGGCCGAGATCCAGAACGGTGGCAAGGGCAACGAGAAGGAGTCCGCCCGCAAGTGGATGGACGCCCGCCCCGGCCTCGTCGACAAGCTGGCCCCGGTCAAGTGACAGTGACCTGAGCCAGGGAATCCGCTCAACCGCTCAACGAGCCGATGACCAGCGGCGTGCCCCCGCTCTCCGAACGGAGAGCGGGGGCACGCCGTTTATTCGGATGACGCCCCCAACTGCCCGCCCCTACAGTCGTGGACGTGAACGAACGCACCTCCCGGTGCGAAGGCGACGGTTACTTCGGTAACCCGTTTTCACGGTCAGGTTCAAGTCCTGTGCGCCGTCGCCGCTCCGATCTCGGGAGGCGTGCTCGGCACACCGGAACGCCCGGTGCGTCGGCGGCGGATACTTCCTTTCCAGAAAACACCGCCGCCCCCTTCGATCTCGGGCGTCTCCGGAATGCCGCTGCCGCGCTTCCCCCGAGGAATTCTCTTTTTCGGCAACGCTCAATTCGGGGGAATCATGAGCAAGTTCAACCGCGGCACGAAGCCGCTCACCCGCGCCGCACTGACCGTCACCCACGAGGGCGGCAAGGCCTACGTCCGCGACGCGAAGTCCGACCTCGTGATGCTCGCCGTCGTCAACATGGTCGGCGAGGACACCTTCTACGAGAAGGCCGCCGACCGCGACGACCGTTACGCGAACCTGGTGCGCACCGTCGCCGTCGAGGACGGCGCGTGGACCGCGCGCTTCGTCGCGTGGCTGCGCGGCGAGGCCCAGATGCGCTCCGCCTCGCTCGTCGCCGCGGCGCAGGCCGTCCACGCGCGGCTGGAGGCCGGGCTGCACGGCGACAACCGGCAGCTCGTCGACGCCGCCTGCCAGCGCCCGGACGAGCCCGGCGAGTTCCTGGCGTACTGGACCGGCACGTTCGGCCGCGCCCTGCCCAAGCCCGTCAAGCGCGGCCTGGGCGACGCGGTGCGCCGGCTCTACGGCGAGAAGGCCCTGCTCAAGTACGACACCGACAGCAAGGGCTTCCGCTTCGCCGACGTCCTGGAGCTGACCCACGCCGCGCCCGACCCGGAGAAGCCGTGGCAGGGCGAGCTGTTCCGGCACGCGCTGGACCGGCGGCACGGCCGCGACGAGACCGTGCCGGAGGCGCTGCCGACCGTACGGGCACGGGCCGAGCTGATGGCGATGCCCGAGGTCGAGCGGCAGCTCGTCCCGGCGCAGCCGGACGCCGCCGAGGTCCTCGCCCGCGCGGGCATGACCTGGGAGGCGCTCGCGGGCTGGCTCCAGGGCCCGATGGACGCGGCTGCCTGGGAGGCCGTGCTGCCCTCGATGGGCCTGATGGCGCAGATCCGCAACCTGCGGAACTTCGACGAGGCCGGGATCAGCGACGAGGCGGCACAGCGGGTCCTCGACCGGCTGCGCGACCCCGCGCAGATCGCGCGCTCGCGGCAGTTCCCGTACCGCTTCCTGTCCGCGCACCGCGCGGCGCCCTCGCAGCGCTGGGGCCACGCCCTGGACGCGGCGCTCACGGCCTCGACGGCCAACGTGCCCGCGCTGCCCGGCCGGACACTGGTCCTGGTCGACACGTCCGGCTCCATGCAGGGCCGCGTCTCGGCCCGCTCGAAGGTGACGCACGCGGACGTGGGCGCCCTGTTCGGCGCCGTACTGGCGGCCCGCGGCTGCGCCGTCGACCTGGTCGGCTTCGCCAACGGCCACTTCCGGCACGAGCTGACGCGGGGCGGCTCGGTCCTGCGCGACATCGACCGGTTCTGCGACCGCAACGGCGAGGTCGGCCACGGCACGGAGACGGTGCGGGCGCTGCGCGAGACGTACGACGGGCACGAGCGCGTCGTCCTCATCTCGGACATGCAGGCCTTCGCCTACGACGGTCGTGAGAGCCGCGGCGTCTCGGTCTCCGAGGCGGTCCCGCCCGAGGTGCCGGTCTTCGGCGTCAACACCACCGGCTACGGTCCGTCCGCGCTGGACGGCACGCAGCCGAACCGCCACGAGATCGGCGGCTTCTCGGACAAGCTCTTCACAATGGTGAGCCTGCTGTCCGCCGGCCGCGAGGCGATGTGGCCGTGGGACCGCACCGCCGCCTGACCGGGCGGGCCCGGTGAGCCACGGGGGTACTCACCGGTCCCGCCCACACGCATCGCGGCTCCGCCGCGTGGGGGCTTGCCCCTGTTCCCTCCAGGGGCGCGGGGCTGTGTCTGATCTGCGGCTCCGCCGCGTGGGCGCGCCGGGTCACGACACCTCGGGGCTTGCCCCTGTTCCCTAAGGGGCGCGGGGAACTGCGCGCCCAGCCCCGACGCGGGCGCGGCCCGCGAAGCACAGCCCGGGGCACCCCGAACCCGGCCCCGTTGCGCGGGGCACCCGGCGTGGGGGGCTGCGCTTGCCAACCCTGCGCCTTGCGCAGACTTCCCAAGCACAGTGGGGCGGAGGGAGCAGACTTCCCAAGCTCCGCAGGAGCGGAGGGAGAAGTAGGGGTAGCGGCAAGTACGGTTGCTGGCATGGTCGTGCGTTCCGTGGTGTCTCTCGTGCCGTCTCTTACCGAGGCGGTGGCCGCGACAGGGCCCGAGCTACTGATCGGCGCCACGGACTGGTGCAGTCACCCCGAGGGGCTGGACGTCGCGCGGGTGCGGGGCACCAAGAACCCCGACGTCGAGAAGATCGTGCGGCTCGCCCCCGATCTCGTGCTGGCCAACGAGGAGGAGAACCGGACCCCTGACCTGGACGCCCTCAGAGCCGCAGGTCTGCGCGTACTCGTCACCGAGATCCGCACACTCGACGAGGGGTTCAGGGAGCTGGACCGCACGCTGACCCAGGGATGCGGGCTCGAACGCCCGCCCTGGCTGGACGAGGCCGAGACCACGTGGCACGAGGCCCGCGCGGAGTTCGACGTCCGCGCCGTCGTGCCCGTATGGCGCAGGCCGTGGATGGTGCTGGGACGGGACACGTTCGCGGGGGCACTGCTCGCGCACCTCGGGGTGCGCAACGCGTACGCCGCGCACCCCGAGCGCTATCCCCGGATCCCCGTGGAGGAGCTGAACGAGCCGGGCCGCGCGGACCTGGTCGTCCTCCCCGACGAGCCGTACGCCTTCACGGCCGGGGACGGGCCCGAGGCGTTCCCCGGC
Organism: Streptomyces sp. NPDC048172; assembly: GCF_043202595.1. NCBI lineage: Bacteria > Bacillati > Actinomycetota > Actinomycetes > Kitasatosporales > Streptomycetaceae > Streptomyces > Streptomyces sp. NPDC048172. The sequence goes on along the minus strand of NZ_JBIDAT010000005.1, from coordinate 372,559 downwards.
ATGCCCGCGGCACTCGTGAGCGGGCGTCATCTCACCTGGTACGGGCCCTCGTTGAGCGAGGCCCCGCGGGTCATCGGCGCGGCGCTCCGAGCAGCGCTCCGCTGAGGAGCCCGCCCGCCGTCCGTACGGACGCCGCCGCCCAGGCCGCCACGAGGCCCGCGTAGAGCGCGACCGAGAGCCAGGTGAAGGCGTCCAGGCCGGTGTGCCGGGCGAGCGAGGCCGAGCCCGTGACGCAGGTGCCGACGGGGAAGGTGAAGGCCCACCACGTCATCGCGAAGCCCATCCCGCGCCGCGCGGCGCGCACCACCATCGCGACCGCCAGCGCCAGCCACATCAGCGCGAAGCCGATCACCGGCACCCCGTAGAGCACGGCGAGCGAGCCGAAGTCGCCGGGCGCGGCGTCGGCCAGGTTGCCCAGCGCGGTCGTGGACTGGCCGAGCGGGCCGAGGACGAGGAAGAGCGTCGGGGTGAGGGCGAGCGGCAGCGGGCCGTAGTGGGTCAGGCGGGAGAAGACGACCGGCAGGATCAGCAGCGTGGCCAGCAGGCTCAGCCCGAACATCGCGAAGCTGCCCAGCAGCATCGTCAGCCGCGGCTGCCCCTCGGGCAGGTGCGCGGCGAGGGGCGGGCCGAGCGCCGCCGACACCATCGGCGCCACGACCGGCAGCAGCCACACGGGGCTCGCCGTGCCGGGCTCTATCGCGTGCCGCGCGACCATCAGGTACGGCACGGCCACGGCCGCCGCGAGCCCCACGGCCGTACCCGCCGACCACAGCACCCAGTCCAGCGCGACGCCGCCGGGCACCTCCAGGGCGAGGGCCCCGCCGCCGACCGCGAGCAGCGCCATCGACAGACAGCCGTAGAACGGGGCGACCGCCGGGTCCAGGAGGTGGGCGCGTGCCTGGTCGGTGTGGTGGATCCAGTGCGCGGCGCGGGCCACGAGCAGGACGGCCAGCATCGCGGCGGAGAGCGTCCAGACGGCGAGCAGCGCGGGACGGGGTACGTGCACGGAGAGCGCGGCACCGGCGTTGGCGATGATCGCGGTGCCCATCACGGAGGCGTACCAGTTGGGACCGAGGGCGCGGAGCGGGGAGGACGGCGCGGAGGCGGCTGGGGGAGGGGCGGCGGAGCGGCCCCGGGCGGGAGCTGTGGTGTGCGCGTCAACGGTCATGCCCTCACGCTCCTCCCGCGCCGCGCGCCCCACCAGGGAGGTTGTCCCTATGGGGGCATAAGCTGGACCTATGACTGAGGAGGGGAATGTTCCCGGGGCGCTGGCGCACCGCGTGCCCGAGCTGGGCGCGCTGGAGCTGCTGCTCGCCGTCGCGCGGCTGGGCAGCCTCGGGCGGGCCGCGCGCGAGACGGGCGTCTCGCAGCCCGCGGCCAGCGGCCGTATCCGTTCGATGGAGGCACAGCTCGGCGTGACGCTGCTGGAGCGTTCGCCGCGCGGCTCGCGGCTCACCCCGGCGGGCACGCTGGTCACCGACTGGGCGCGGCGGATCGTGGAGGCGGCCGAGGCGTTCGACGCGGGCGTCACCGCGCTGCGCGACCGGCGCGACTCGCGGCTGACGGTCGCCGCGAGCATGACCATCGCCGAGTATCTGCTGCCGAGCTGGCTGATCGCGCTCCGTACGGCCCGCCCCGACACGGCCGTCTCGCTGCGCGCGGGCAACTCCGCCGCCGTCGCCGCGCTGCTCCTCGGCGGGGACGCCGACGTCGGCTTCGTCGAGGGCACCGGCATCCCCTCCGGGCTCGACGGCACGGTCATCGCGCACGACCGGCTGCTCGTCGTCGCGGCCCCGGGGCACCCCTGGGCCCGCCGCCGTACGCCGCTCGCGCCCGCCGAGCTCGCCGCGGCGCGGCTCATCCTGCGCGAGCCGGGCTCCGGCACGCGTCAGGTCCTGGACACCGCGCTCGACGCGTACGGCGGACTCGCGGCGCCCCTGCTCGAACTCGCCTCGACCACCGCCGTGAAGGCGGCGGCTGTCAGCGGCGCGGGCCCCTCCGTGCTCAGCGAACTCGCCGTCGGCGACGAGCTGTCCGCGCGTCAGCTCATCGAGGTCCCGGTCGAGGGGATGGAGCTGAGCCGTGCGCTCCGCGCCGTCTGGCCGCAGGGCGCGCGGCCCACCGGCCCCGCCAGGGAGCTGCTCACGCTGACCCGCGCGCGGCGCTGACGGCCGCGTTGACGGCGGCGCCGACCAGCGCCTCCGTCAGCCGCAGGTCGTCGCCCTCCTCCGGGTGCCACTGCACGGCGAGCACGAAGCCGGGCGCGTCCGGGAGTTCGAGGGCCTCGACGGTGCCGTCCTCGGCGTACGCGGAGGGCACCAGCCCCTCGCCGATCTCCTCGACGGACTGGTGGTGGTACGTGGGAACGTCCACGGGTGCCGTCAGCACCCGCCCCAGCAGCGTGCCGGGCACGGGCTCGACGGGGTGCGCCCCGAACACGCCCTCGGGGCCCCGGTGCCCGTCCATGTGCTGGACGAGCGTGCCGCCGCGCGCCACATTGAGGATCTGCATCCCCCGGCAGATCCCGAGCAGCGGCGTGCCCCGGTCGAGGGCCGCCTCGGTCAGCGCGATCTCCCAGGCGTCCCGCTCCGGGTACGCGGGCCCCGTACGGGGGTCGCGCTCGGCGCCGTACCGCTCGGGCGCGACATCGGGGCCGCCCGCCGTGATCACCGCGTCGAGCCGCGACACCAGTCCGGCGGCCGCGCCGGGTGACCCGTCGGGCGGCAGCAGGACGGCCTGGCCGCCCGAGCGCTGGACCAGTTCGTGGTAGCCGGTGGGCAGCAGCGCGGCGGGCTTGCGCCACACGCCCCAGCCGACGCCGGGTTCGAGATAGGTGCTGATGCCGATGAGAGGGGCTGAGGGCGACATGGGGCGTCTCCGGTCGTTCGGTCCGTCGTCTCGTCGTTCCAGTGTCAGTCCCGCGCCAGCTCCGCCTCGGCCTCCGCGAGGGCCGCGAACTCCTCCTCGGGCGCGGCCGCCACCAGCCGGTGCCGGGAGTACAGCGCGAAGTAGGCCACCGCCACCGCGTACACGCACAGCGCGATGAACGCCGCCTGCTTGTCCACCAGGAACGTCGCGACCAGCGCCGCGCACGCCAGCACGAAGGCGATCGACGAGGTCACCACGCCGCCCGGCGTACGGTACGGGCGCGGCAGGTGCGGCTCGCGCTTGCGCAGCACGATGTGCGAGAGCGACATCAGCGCGTACGAGATGGTCGCGCCGAACACCGCGATGTTCAGCATCTTCGCGCCCTCCCCGCTGCCCGCCGCGAGCGCGAAGCCGAGCGCGCCCGGCAGTAGCAGACCGAGGTACGGCGCCTTGCGGCGGCTGGTGAGAGAGAGGAAGCGCGGCAGGTACCCGGCGCGCGACAGCGCGAAGAGCTGCCGCGAGCCCGCGAAGATCAGCGAGAAGAAGGAGGCCACGAGCCCGGCCAGCCCCGCGTAGTTGACGACGCGGGAGAGCGTCGTCGGCTCGCCCTTCGGCTGGAGCGCCTCCACCAGCGGATTGCCGACGTCCTGGATCGCGGACGAGCCGCGCGCGCCCGTCGCCGCGAGGAACGTCAGCAGCGCGAGCAGCAGCAGGACGCCCATCGACCAGGCCATGGCCTTCGGCAGCGTACGGGCGGGATCCCGGGTCTCCTCGGCGGCCAGCGGCACGCCCTCCACGCCCAGGAAGAACCACATGCCGAACGGGAACGCGGCCCAGATCCCCAGCAGCCCGAACGGCAGCCACGAGCTGGAGCCGACGGCGTCCGGATCGGCCTTGATGTCGTCCAGGTTCGCCATGCTGAAGTCGGTGAACGCCCCGAAGACGAAGACCAGCAGCGCGGCGACCGCGATGGCGGTGATGACGAGCGAGAAGCGCAGCGCTTCGCCGACGCCCCACAGGTGGACGCCGATGAAGATGACGAAGCAGACGAGATAGACGGGCCAGCCCGACTCCAGGCCGAAGAGGTTCAGGGACTCGACGTAGTCGCCGATGAAGCAGACGATGGCGGCGGGCGCGAGGATGTACTCGATGAGGATCGCCGTGCCGGTGAGGAAGCCGCCCCAGGTGCCGAGGGCGCGGCGCGCGAAGCCGTAACCGCCGCCCGCGGTGGGGAGGATCGCGGAGAGCTCCGCGAGCGCGAAGACCATGCAGGTGTACATCAGGCCCATCAGGACCATGGCGACGGCCAGTCCGCCGAAGCCGCCCTCCGCGAGGCCCGGGTTCCAGCCGGAGTAGTCACCGGAGACGACGTAGGCGACGCCGAGCCCTGTGAGCAGGAGCGGGCCCGCGTTGCCCCGCCGTAGGGTGCGCCGTTCCAGATACTCCTGGGTCTCCTCGGACATGGGCCCACGCTCCTGCCTGCCTCAGCCATTGGTGTGCGGCCATACCTTTGTGGTGCCGTCCGCCTCTCCGCAAGCCCTGTGCGTGAAGTTCGTGTTACGAGATGCGGATTCCGGGCTGCCCCTGGGCCGCCGCTGCCGAGTGCGGCCGTCGCCGTGGCCGCTCGCGCAGTTCCCCGCGCCCCTGGCTCTTCCGCGAAGCTTGGGAGGTCTGCGCAAGGCGCAGGGGTTACGCCAAGAAGCCCCGCAGCAGGGCCGCCGTCCCCGCGCAGTGCTCCCGCATGATCTCGCGAGCCCCGTCCGGGTCGCCCTCCAGAACGGCATCGGCGAGCGCCGCATGCTGATGCTGGGCGTGTTCGAGGTTGCGGACCAGGAGGGGGATGCGGCCCAGGAGGTCGTTGAGGGAGGCGCGGACCGCCGCGTACTGGGCGGTGAGGGAGGGCGAGCCCGCCAGCTCGGCCAGCGTCAGATGGAAGAGCGTGTCGTGCCGCCGATAGTCCGGCAACGCCGAATTCCGCGTCGCGTCGAGCGCCTTCAGCAGGCGGGCCTCCTCGTCGTCCGTCAGGCCCCGTGCCGCGCACAGCCCGGCCGCGCCCGTCTCCAGCACCTCACGGAAGAGGAGGGTGTCCTCCAGGTCGATGTCCGGCGCGGGCGCCGCCGACCCCGGGGTGCGCTCCCGTACGAACGTGCCGCCGTACCGGCCCCGTCTGCTCTCCACCAGCCCCTGGTCCGCGAGGACCTTCAGCGCCTCGCGCAGGGTGACGCGGCTGATGCCGAGCCGGTCGGCCAACTCGCGCTCGGCGGGCAGCCGTTCGCCCTCCGCGACGAGGCCGAGGCGGACGATCTGCAGTATCTGCTCCAGCGCCTCCTCGAAGCCGTTGCCCGCGCGGACGGGGCGCAGCACGGTGGCCAGCCGGTCGCCGCCGTCCATCGCGGCGTCGTGCCGTTCGTTCATCGGAACCCCTTCCCGAACAATGGTCTTCGTGACTACCTTATGGCTCCCGGCAGCGCGACAGGAGGCCCACCCGTGGCAGACCGCACACCCCCGCTCGCCGTCGACGAGCTGCGGAGACTCGTCGACGCGGGCGAGATCGACACCGTCGTCCTCGCCTTCACCGACATGCAAGGGCGGCTCACGGGCAAGCGGTTCGCCGCCCCCTTCTTCCTGTCCGACGTGCTCGACCACGGCAGCGAGGGGTGCAACTACCTGCTCGCGGTAGACGTCGATCTCAACACGGTCGACGGCTACGAGATGTCGTCCTGGGAGCGTGGCTACGGCGACTTCGCGCTGCACGGCGACACCTCCACCCTCCGCCGCGTCCCCTGGAACGAGGGCACCGCGCTGCTCACCGCCGACCTCGCCTGGCACGACGGCTCGCCCGTCGTCGCCTCGCCCCGGCAGATCCTGCAGCGCCAGATGGACCGCCTCGCCGAGCGCGGCTGGAGCGCGTACGCGGGCACCGAGCTGGAGTTCATGGTCTTCCAGGACACCTACGAGCAGGCTTGGGACGGCGCCTACCGTGAGCTGACCCCCGCCAACCAGTACAACGTGGACTACTCCATCCTCGGCACCGGACGCGTCGAGCCCCTGCTGCGCCGGATCCGGAACGAGATGGCCGCCGCCGGGATGACCGTCGAGTCCGCCAAGGGCGAGTGCAACCTGGGCCAGCACGAGATCGCCTTCCGCTACGCCGACGCGCTCACGACCTGCGACCAGCACGTCATCTACAAGACGGGCGCCAAGGAGATCGCCTCGCAGGAGGGCCAGTCCCTCACCTTCATGGCGAAGTACGACGAGCGCGAGGGCAACTCCTGCCACATCCACCTCTCGCTGCGCGACGAGGCCGGGCGCCCGGTGCTCGCCGACGAGGAGGGGCCGTACGGGATGTCCCGCACGATGCGGCACTTCCTCGCGGGCCAGCTCGCCGCGCTGCGCGAGCTGACGCTGCTCTACGCCCCGAACATCAACTCGTACAAGCGCTTCCAGCCCGGCTCGTTCGCGCCGACCGCCGTCGCCTGGGGCCCGGACAACCGGACCTGTTCGTACCGCGTCGTCGGGCACGGCCAGGGCCACCGGATGGAGAACCGGGTGCCGGGCGGCGACGTCAACCCGTACCTCGCCGTCGCCGGGATGATCGCCGCCGGTCTGTACGGCGTCGACCACGAGCTGGAGCTGCCCGAGGCGTGCACCGGGAACGCCTATACGGGGGACGCCGCGCATGTTCCCGGCACGCTGCGGGAAGCGGCGGAGCTGTGGGCGGCGAGCGACGTCGCGCGCGAGGCGTTCGGCCCCGAGGTCGTCGCGCACTACCGGAACATGGCCCGCGTGGAGCAGCGGGCGTTCGACACCGCCGTGACCGACTGGGAGCGCTTCCGCTCCTTCGAGCGCATGTGAGGACCGAGTTGCAGCAGGAGCACCACTCCGACGCGTACGAGCGCAAGCTCGACGTCATCAATCCGGCGACCGAGGAGCTGGTCGCCACCGTCGCCGCGGCCTCGCCCGCCGACGTGGACGCGGCCGTCGCGCGCGCCACCCGCGCGCAGGCGCACTGGGCCGCGCTCGCCCCCGCCGACCGCGCCCGGCTGCTGCGCCGCTTCGCGGCCGCCGTCGACGCGCACAACGAGGAGCTGGCCCAGCTGGAGGTGCGCGAGGCGGGCCACCCCGTCGGCAACGCCCGCTGGGAGGCGGGCAACGCCCGCGACCTGCTCGACTACTGCGCGGGCGGCGTCGAACGGCTGACGGGCAGCCAGATCCCCGTCGCGGACGGCGTGAACCTCACCTTCGCCGAGCCGCTCGGCGTCGTCGCCGTCATCGCGCCCTGGAACTTCCCGATGCCGGTCGCCGCCTGGGGCACGGCCCCCGCGCTCGCCGCCGGGAACGCGGTGCTGCTCAAGCCCGCCGAGACCACGCCGCTCACCGCGCTGCGGCTGGCCGAGCTGGCGCTGGAGTCCGGGCTGCCCGAGGGCCTCTTCCAGGTGCTGCCGGGGGAGGGCCCGGTGGCCGGGAACGCGCTGGTCGAACACCCGGGCGTCGCCAAGGTCGTCTTCACCGGCTCCACCGCCGTCGGCAAGCGGATCATGGCCCAGTGCGCGGCCCATGTGAAGCGGGTGACCCTCGAACTCGGCGGCAAGAGCCCCAACATCGTCTTCGCCGACGCCGACCTGGAGCAGGCCGCCACAGCGGCCCCCGGCTCGTTCCTCGACAACACCGGCCAGGACTGCTGCGCCCGCAGCCGCATCCTCGTCCAGCGGTCGGTGTACGACCGGTTCCTGAGCCTGCTGGAGCCCGCGGTGCGCGCCTTCGCCGTCGGCGACCCGTCGGACGAGAGCACGGCGATGGGCCCGCTGATCTCGGCGTCCCAACGTGAGCGCGTCCGCTCGTACGTGACGGAGGACGCCCCGGCCCTCATCCGGGGCAGCGCCCCCGAGGGCCCCGGGTACTGGTATCCGGCGACCGTGCTGGAGGCGGCGCCCGGCGACCGTACGGCGGTGGAGGAGATCTTCGGCCCGGTCGCCGTCGTGATCCCCTTCGAGGACGAGGCCGACGCCGTGCGGCTCGCCAACGCCACCGAGTACGGCCTCGCGGGCTCCCTCTGGACGCGGGACACGGGCCGCGCCCTGCGCGTCTCCCAGGCCGTACGGGCGGGGAACCTCTCCGTCAACTCGCACAGCGCCGTGCGCTACTCCACTCCGTTCGGGGGCTACCGACAGTCCGGGCTCGGCCGGGAACTCGGCCCGGACGCGATCGCCGCCTTCACCGAGACCAAGAACGTCTTCATCAGCACCGCAGCCAGCACAGCAGGGGAGCAGCCGTGACCGACACCACCGCCGAGTGCCGTCGCCTGGTCGGACGTACCGCCGTCGTCACCGGTGCCGGGAGCGGCATCGGCCTCGCCACCGCGCGCCGCCTCGCCTCCGAGGGCGCGCACGTCGTCTGCGCCGACATCGACGACGAGAGCGGCAAGGCGGCGGCCGAGGAGACCGGCGGCCTCTACGTCAAGGTGGACGTGACCGACCCCGAGCAGGTCGAGGCGCTCTTCCGTACGGCGTACGAGACCTACGGCTCCGTCGACGTCGCCTTCAACAACGCGGGCATCTCGCCTCCCGACGACGACTCGATCCTGGAGACCGGGCTCGACGCCTGGAAGCGCGTCCAGGAGGTCAACCTCACCTCCGTCTACCTGTGCTGCAAGGCGGCGCTGCCGTACATGCGGGAGCGGGGGCGGGGGTCGATCATCAACACCGCCTCGTTCGTCGCGGTGATGGGCGCCGCGACCTCCCAGATCAGCTACACCGCGTCCAAGGGCGGCGTGCTGGCCATGTCCCGCGAGCTGGGCGTCCAGTTCGCCCGCGAGGGCATCCGCGTGAACGCCCTGTGCCCGGGCCCCGTCAACACTCCCCTCTTGAAAGAGCTGTTCGCGAAGGACCCCGAGCGGGCGCAGCGGCGTCTGGTCCATGTCCCCGTGGGACGGTTCGCGGAACCGGAGGAGATCGCGGCGGCGGTAGCGTTTCTGGCCAGCGACGATGCGTCGTTCGTGAACGCCGCCGAGTTCTTGGTGGACGGCGGCATCGCGGGTGCGTACGTGACTCCGCTGTAGACCGCACCTTTCACTTCTCCCTCCGCCCCTGCGAAGCTTGGGAAGTCTGCGCAAGGCGCAGGGTTGGCAAGCGCAGCCCCCTGCGCCGGGTGCCCCGTGTACAAGGGCCGGGTACGGGGTGCCCCGGGCTGTGGTTCGCGGGGCGCGCCCGCGTGGGGGCTGGGCGCGCAGTTCCCCGCGCCCCTTAAGGAGAAGGGGCAAGCCCCGAGGTGTCGTGACCGGTCGCGCCCCGTGGCGGAGCCGCAAATCAACCACAGCCCCGCGCCCCTGAAGGGGCACCCTCTTGCGCGGGGTGTACCCCTTCGCCGGGTACGGGGCGACAGAGGATCAGGGCAATTGTAGGTTGCAGCCATGTATCGCAGAACTGTTCTTACCGGCGTCGCCCTGACCGCCGTGGCCGCCGCACTCACGGCGGCCCCGGCGCAAGCCGAGACGCCGCACAAGAGCCAGCACCGCCACCACTGCCCCCAGCTCTCCAAGAAGCTCTCGTGGTTCGGCGAGAACCGAGCCAAGCTGCAGCGGACCATCGACGAGCGCGGCACCTGTTCGGACGACCGGCGCGGCGGCAAGCGCACGCACCGGCCCGTCGCCGCCTTCGACTGGGACAACACGGTCGTCAAGAACGACTCGACCGACGCCACCATCGTCTGGGCCCTCAAGCACGACAAGATCCTCCGCCCCAAGAGCTGGTCCGCCACCAGCAAGTGGCTCACCCCCGCCGCGCACAAGGCCCTCACCGAGGCGTGCGGCACCGATGTGCCCGTGGGCAGCCCGCTGCCCACCTCCAAGAACGCCGCCTGCGCCGACGAGATCCTGGAGGTCCGCGGCGAGGCGAAGACGATGGGCGGCGAAGAGGCGTTCGAGGGCGACTGGAACCACCGCCGGACCGTCCCCGAGTACGCCTGGGTCCCGCAGCTCTTCGCCGGGCACACCGTCCCCGAGCTGCGCGCGTACGCCCGCGCCGCGCGCGACGAGGCGCTCGCCGCGCCGGTCGGCAGCGAGCAGAAGATCGGCACGCACACGGTCCCCGCGTACAGCCGCTACTACGCGCAGCAGAAGGACCTCATCCGCACCCTGCAGAAGGCCGGGTTCGACACCTACATCGTCTCCGCGGGCTCGGAGCCGGTCGCGGAGGAGTGGGCCACGGGCGTCGGCATCGACCGTAAGCACACCATCGCGATCCGCAGTGTGCTCAAGCACGGGAAGATCACCACGGCCATGGAGGGCTGCGGCGACGTGCCCGCCGGCCAGGGCGAGGCGATCCCGTACATGGACGGCAAGCGCTGCGTCATCAATGAGCAGATCTTCGGCGTCGACGGCGACGACGCCTGGGAGAAGCAGAAGCCCTCGCGCCGTATCGCGGTCGGCGGCGGCGACGCGGACACCGACGTGACCTTCGTCGGCGACGCGACGGGCACGCACCTCGTGCTCAACCGCAACAAGCCGGAGATCATGTGCCGGGGCTACGACGACGCCGACGGGCGCTGGGCCGTGAACCCCATGTTCATCGAGCCGCTTCCGGTCAAGTCGGAGCCGTACCCGTGCGCCACGGAGGGCTTCACGAACCCCGACGGCAGCCTCGGCCCCGTACGCCGTGACGACGGCTCGGTCATCCCCGACCAGCGGGACTCGGCGCACGCCTGACCCTCGTACACCTGTTGCCCTAGGGTGCGTGGGGTGAGCATGACGACGCCGCCCGGCTGGTATCCGGACCCCGGGCAGACGCCTGGTCAACCGCCCCAGGAGCGCTGGTGGGACGGCGGCGGGTGGACCGAAGCGCGGCGCCCCGCCGCCGGGTTCCCCGCCGCCCCCGCCCCCGCCCCCGCCCCCGCCGCCCCTCCGCCTCCGCCCGGCCGCACCGGGCGGGGGCCGCTCATCGCGGGCCTCGTGGGCGCCGTCGTGCTGGTCGTGGCCCTCGCCGTCGGCGCCGTGCTGCTGCTCGACGGCGGCGGGGAGAAGGGCGGTTCCGAGGACGAATCGAAGGCCCGGCCCGGCTCCTCGGAGTCCGGGAAGCCGTCGGAATCCTCGAAACCGTCCGAGAAGGAGCCCGGGTCCACCACGCCGCCGGGGGCGCCGAAGGTGAACCCCGCGATCGGCGTCCACCTCCCCAAGCTCAAGGGATGGCAGCGGACGAAGGACGCGGGCGGCACCTCCGTGACGACGAGGCCGTACGACTGCCCCGGCGCGAAGGGGAAGGTCTGCATGCGCGGCTCCTCGGTCATCATGACCTCACCGGGCGGCACGGCGGTGCGGAGGACGGCCGAGGCGGACATCGGGATGCACGCCAGAGTGGCGTACTCACGGGCCACCTACGGCGGCATCACCGGGCACCAAGTGATCAAGAAGGGCAAGGTGACGGTCGCGGGGAAGGACGGCTACCGGGTCCGCTGGAAGATCGACAACAAGCGGCAGCAGGACGCGTACGTCGAGTCCGTGGCCTTCAAGCACCCGGACGGCTCCGGCCGCACGCTCCTCGTCCGCACCAGCTTCGACGTCCACGAGGAAGCCCCGCGGCCCGGGGAGATGGACACGCTGGTCGACGGCGTGCGCAAGGGCCACCCGGACGACTACGACACCGCGTGACGCGGAGCGGTCCGAGGCGACCTGAATCACTTCGGGTCGCACACCTGTTGCCATAGGGTGCGTGGGGTGAGCATGACGACGCCGCCCGGCTGGTACACCGACCCCGGGCAGATACCCGACCACCCGCCCCAGGAGCGCTGGTGGGACGGCAACGCGTGGACCGAGCACCGGCGCCCCGCCGGATTCCCGCCGGTCCCGCCGCCCCCGCCAGGCCGTGCCGGACGGGGACCGCTCATCGCCGGTCTCGTGGGCGCCGTCGTGCTCGTCGCGGCCCTCGCGGTCGGCGCGGTGCTGCTCCTCGGCGCCGACGACGACGAATCCGGCCCGGACGAGGCCGGGCCGGAGCCCGGGGCCTCGGCGCCCAAGGACCCGGAGGAGAAGGAGCCGGCCCCCGAGGCGCCGCCCTCCGAGGAGCCCGAACTGCCCACCGAGCCCCCGGAGGGGGACCAGCCGAAGCCCGCCGACGGCGTACGCCTCCCGGTGCTCAACGGCTGGGAGGGTTCCGGCGGTTCCGTCGCCATCGGCACCTACAAGTGCCCCGGCGACGCCCACGAGAAGTGCCTGCGCGGCGGCTCGTCCATCATGGAGGCCGAGGAGAAGGGCTCCGCCGAGGAGATCGCCGGGACCGACGTCGAGCGGAACGCCAAGTCGGCCTACAACGCGGACACCTACGGCGGCATCACCTCGCACAAGGTCCTCAAGAAGGGCAAGGTGAAGGTCGCCGGGCAGGACGGCTACCGGGTCCGCTGGAAGATCAAGAACAAGATCAAGCCCGACGCGTACGTCGAGTCCGTCGCCTTCGAGCACCCCGACGGCTCCGGCAAGATGCTCGTCGTCCGCTCCGGCTTCGACATCCACAAGGACGCGCCGCCGCTCAGCGACATGGACAAACTGATCGACGGCATAAGCCGCGGCTCCGCCGAGGACGACGGCTCCCGCGAGAACGTCTGAGGACGCCTACAGGAACGTCTGGCCCTCGCCGCGGTAGGTCGGGACCGTTTCCTCCACGCTGCCGCCCCTGATCAGGTGGAGGCGGTCGAAGCGTTCGCAGAGTTCGCCCGACTTGGCGTGGCGGAACCAGACCTTGTCGCCGATCAGCAGGTCGTCGGCGGGCTGGCCCAGGAGCGGGGTCTGCACCTCGCCCGGGCCCTCCTGCGGGTCGTAGCGCAGGCCCTGGGGCAGGAACGGCTGCGGCAGCCGGTCGCGGCCCGCGACGCCCGAGGCCGGATAGCCGCCGCCCAGCACGGTCACCACGCCGACGCCCGGCCTGCGCACCACCGGCATCGCGAAGAGCGCGGCGGGGCGGCCGGTGAAGGAGCGGTAGTGGTCGAAGAGGCGCGGCACGTACAGGCCCGAGCCCGCGGCGATCTCCGTGACGGCCGCCTCGGCCGCCGTGTGCTGCACGCTGCCCGTGCCGCCGCCGTTCACGAACTCCAGGTCCGGGGCGACGGCGCGCACCGCCCGTACGGCCGCAGCGCGCCGCGCCGCCAGCTCGCGGCGGGCCGTCGCCTGCATCAGCCGCACCGCGCGCGAACGGAGCGCGGAGCCCGGCACCGCGTCGCCGACGCCCGCGATGTGCCCCTCGTACGCCATCAGGCCCACCAGGCGGAAGCCGGGGCGGCGGTGCACCGCGCGGGCCAGCTCGGCGAGGTCAGCGGGGGAGTGCAGCGGGGAGCGGCGCGCGCCGACGCGCACACGGCCGCCCAGCAGCCGCAGCGAGGTGTCGAGTTCGAGACAGACCCGGATCTCCTCCGTGCCGCCGTCCCGCGCGCCGTCGATCAGGGCGAGCTGCGCGACGTCGTCCACCATCACCGTCACGGACGCGGCGAGCTTGGGGTCGGCCGCCAGCTCCGCGTACGCCGCGCGGTCGGCGGAGGGGTAGGCCAGCAGCACGTCCGGCACGCCCGAACGCGCCAGCCACAGCGACTCGGCCAGCGTGTAGCTCATCACGCCGCTGAAGCCGTCCTTGGCGAGCACGCGCTCCAACAGGGCGCGGCAGCGCACCGACTTGCTCGCGACGCGGATCGGCTTTCCGGCGGCACGGCGCACCAGATCGTCCGCGTTCGCCTCGAACGCGTCGAGGTCCACGACGGCCAGCGGGGCGTCGAGATGGGCGGTCGCGCGGTCGTACCGCACGCGGACAGCGGCCAGGTCGGCAGTGGTGTCGAACACCCTCGCAGCTTGCCAGAACCAGCCGTTCCGGCACAGCCCCCGGCCACGCGGACGATCACCCGCCGGGTTGCCGTCCCTCCCGGTCGGCACCGTAGAGTGACGCCGCACGCCGTCCGGGACGGCAGGCGGCGTGCGGTCCTGGTCGAACCGGCCTGCCCCGAGAAGCCCTTCGCGCGGGGAAGCCGCCGCGTGGGGAGGGGGTGCACGTGAGCACGGACGCCGACCGCGCCGATCGCGCGGACGTCCCGCCACCGCCCGCCACGCCGCCCCGCCCCGCCGTCCCGCCGCGCCCCGGCGTCCCCCCGAAGCCCGCTTCTCCGCCGCCCTCCGAGCCGGAAGGGCCGGACGGACCGGATGGTTCGGGCAGTCCGGACGGACCCGATGGTTCGGACGGTTCGGGCGGAGAGCCGATCCCGGAAGACGAGTCCAGCAGAGCGATGCCACACTCCAGGGAATCGGAAGCGGAAGCGGCGGAGGCAGCGGGGCACAGGGTCCCCGGTCCGCGCGAGCGTTCGCGTCCCCGCACCGGCCCCCGCCCGCCGGCACCGGCCCACCCGCCCCAGCCGGCCCCGCCCACGGGCGAGCCCCTCACCGCGCCCCGCGCCCGTACACGCGCGACAGGCAGCGCCGAGCGCGGCCCCCGTCGTACGGACAGGCCGGACAGGCCGGACCGAACGGGCCGGAAGGCGCCGTCGGACGCCACGGCGGGCGGCGCCGCGCATCCCGCGGACTCCATACGGCCCCCGCACCACCCCGCGCCACCCCCGCCCCCCGCTCCGCCGACCCCCTCGGCACCGCCGCCCCCCGCCGCTCCGCCCGCCGCCGGACGTACCCCGCTCTCCGCGCGTACGGTCGCGGCGGCCACCTGTCTCGTGCTGGGCGTCGGACTGCTCGGAGGCGCGGGAGCGGGCGCCTGGCTCAGCGAGGACACGGGCGGCCGCTCCGGCGGCCACGGCTTCGAGGCCGCGCGCGCGGCCTGGCACGAGGTGCCGGTCGACGAACTGTTCCCGCGCACCCTCAAGGGCAAGGCCGCGGGTCCCGGCGGCGCCGACCGGCGCTGGACGCGGGTCGCCGTCGCGCGCGACAGCGGCTGCGCGCACGCGTTCGACCCCACGCTCGCCAAGGCCCTCTCGCCCGTCGGCTGCAACCGGCTGCTGCGCGCCACGTACGCCGACGAGACCACCAGCAGCGTCACCACCGTCGGGCTGCTGTTCACCAAGGGAGACGAGGAGGCCATGCGCGGACTGCGCAAGCGCTTCGCCGTCGAGAACCTGGGCGAGCGCACCGACCTGATGCCCCGTCCGTACGCCGCGCGCGGCACGGTCGCGGCCGACTTCGGCGACGCGCAGCGCGCGAGCTGGACGGTCCGCGTGCTCTCCGACGCGCCCGTCGTGGTCTACGCGGTCAGCGGCTTCGCCGACGGACGCGTCGTCACCGACCCGCAGGCCGCCGCCGACGCGACGCGCAAGGGCGAGACCTCGGCCCCCGCGCAGGCCGGTCTCGGCCACGACGCGCAGGGCATCGCCGACCGCGTCGAACGGGGCCTGCGCCACTCCGCCGTGGACGGCGGCGAGCAGAAGGGGAACGAGCAGTGAACCACCCCCGGCCCGCGCGCCGCGGAGCGGCGGCCCGGATCGTCACCCTTGCCCTCTGTGCCCTCCTCGTCCTGCTCCCCGCCGGGACGGCGCACGCGGAGGGAGAGGGCGTCCAGGCCCAGGAGTGGGGCCTCAAGGCGGTCAAGGCCAAGGAGGCCTGGAAGACCACCAAGGGCCGGGGTGTCACGGTCGCCGTCCTCGACACGGGCGTCGACTCCGACCACCCCGACCTGCGGAACAACGTGCGCGGCGGCAAGGACCTGCTCCGCATGGGCGCCGGGAAGGGCGACCGCGAATGGGCCCGGCACGGCACCGCGATGGCCGGGATCATCGCCGGGCACGGCCACGGGCCCGGCGGCCGCGACGGCGTCCTCGGCGTCGCGCCCCAGGCCCGGATCCTGCCCGTCCGCGTCCTGCTGGAGGACTCCGACCCGCAGCGCCGCAAGGCCCGCAAGGCGCGCGGCGCGGCCCTCGCCGACGGCATCCGCTGGGCCGCCGACCACGGCGCCGACGTCATCAACCTCTCCCTCGGCGACGACAGCCGCTCCGCGCACCCGGACGCGCGCGAGGACGCCGCCGTCCGCTACGCCCAGCGCAAGGGCGCCGTCGTCGTCGCCTCGGCGGGCAACGGAGGGGAGGACGGCGACCACGTCTCGTACCCCGCCGCCTACCCCGGCGTGATCGCGGTGGCGGCCGTCGACCGGAACGGCGCGCGCGCCGCGTTCTCCACCCGCCGCTGGTACGCGACCGTCGCCGCGCCCGGCAAGGACATCGTCATCGCCGACCCGGACCGTACGTACTACGAGGGCTGGGGCACCAGCGCCGCCTGCGCCTTCGTCTCCGGCGCCGTCGCGCTCGTCCGCGCCGCGCACCCGGAGCTGAGCCCGGGGCAGCTCAAGGAGCTGCTCGCGGACACCGCGCGCAACACCCCCGAGGGCGGCCGCAGCGACGCCGTCGGCACCGGCGTCGTCGACCCGGCGGCGGCGATCGAGATGGGCTCGCACCTCAAGCCCCGCAAGCAGCAGCCCCGCGTCCACTCCTACGCCGGAGAGCACTTCGGCGTGGGGCCCGGCGGGGACGACGGCGGCTCGGGCTGGGTCGCGAGCGTCGCCGCCGTCCTCGGCGCGCTGCTGGTCGGCTGCGCCCTCGCGATCCGCCGCGGGCTCAGCCTCCGCCATCTCCGACTGCTCCGGCTCCGCCCCGCCGGCCCGTCGTCCCGGTCGGCGGTGTGGCGGCACGACGGGAGCGGAGGCTCGCGCTCCGAGGAACCGGACGACGGGCGCCCAGCGCTTTGACGCCGAGCGCCTTGGCCGTGCCCCTCTGCTCAGGGCTGGGCAGGGGCTGCCCCGCCTGTCCCTCGCAGACCGCGGGTTGTGGGTGGTTGCGCGCGCAGTTCCCCGCGCCCCTGACGGGGCGCTCCGGTGAGCGCCCTTTAGGGGCGCGGGGAACTGCGCGACAAGCCACGACGACAGCCGCAGCCTGCAACCCACGGCACGGGGCAACCCCTGTCCAGCCCTGAGACGGGGGCGGCCTAGCCCGCGAGCGCCCTGACGGCGGCCCGCGCGGCGCGCTCCACGGCCGCGACGCCGTCCGCCTTGGTGGCGTGCCCCTCCGAGAGCACGGCCAGCAGCACCGGGCGCCCGCCCGCCGTCACCCGGCCCACGCTGTGCACGACCCACAGCCCGGTCGCGTCGCGCGGCATCCACCCGTTCTTGAGCCCGACGGCCTCCCCGGCCGCGGAGACGCCCCACCTCTGGTCCTCGACCACCCGGGCCAGGCGCTCCTGGACGTACGCCCGTGCCGGACCGTCGAGGGGCGAGGGCGCCGTCCCGTAGAGGCTCTGGAGCAGCGTGAGCTGGTCGGCCGCCGTCGTGCGCGTCAGGCCCCAGTAGCCCCCGGGCCCGCCCTCGGTGCGGGGGAGCCCGAGGGTGCGGGCGGCGCGGTCCAGTCCCGTACGGCCGCCGATGGTCCGCCACAGCGCGCTCGCCGCCTCGTTGTCGCTCCGCTCGATCATCGCGGCGGCATGCGCGCGTTCCTCCTCGTCCAACTCCCGTCCCGCCGCGCGCGCCTGGAGCAGCAGCGCGGCCAGGATCCCGGCCTTCACGACACTCGCCGTCACGAACGGGCGGGCGTCGCCGTGGAGGACGGCACCCCCGCCCACCTCGCGGGCGGCCACAGACATCCGCACAGGTAACCTCAAGACGTGGCGCTCAAGAACATCCCGGAACACACCTTCTCGCAGGACGACGGCTCCGCCGACCCCGCCCTCGCCGAGGCCCTCGCGGCCTGGCGGGCGGACCGCGAGGCCGAGCCCCGCGTGCTGGCGGCGCTGCCCCACGCGCGGCTGCTGGTGCCCGTCGTCGCCGTCCTCACCGAGTCCGAGACGGGCGAGGACGGGCTGCGCCGGGACAAGAGCAGCGAGATGGCGGTGCCCACCCTCCAGGCGTCCGGCGGGCGCAGCGCGCTGCCCGCCTTCACCTCCACCGAGAACCTCGCCCGCTGGCGCGCCGACGCCCGCCCCGTCGCCGTCGGCTTCGCGCAGGCCCTCCAGGCGCTGGCGCACGAGAAGGCCGACGCGCTCGTCCTGGACGTCGCGGGCCCGGTGACCTACGAGCTGAGCGGATCCGCGCTCTACGCCGCCGCCGAGGGCCGTACCGACACCCGCCCGGCCGCCGACCCGGCGGTCACGGACGCGCTGCGCGCGGTGCTCGCGGCCGAGCCGGAGATCCTGGGCGCGCACCTGACCCCCGGCGGCCAGGGAGGTACGGACGGGACGCTCGCGCTCGCGCTCGCGGAGGGCGCCGACGTCGGCGCGGTGGCCCAGCGCCTCGCCGGGGCGCTCGCCGCCGACGAGGCGCTCCGCGCCCGCCTCGTGCACGGCCTTGACCTGGCACTCCTCCCGCCCGGCACCGCCCTGCCCGAGCGGGCGCTCTACCGCCGCTGAGGGGTCCGGCGCCGGTTCGAGGTGCGGACCCGCTGATCACGGCGGACACTCGGGGAGTGCCGGGGGAGACCGGTCCCCGGCGCCTCCTACGACCCCCTCAGGAGGTCGCCATGCAGGTCAAGTCGCCGGAATTCAAGGCGCCGGAACTGAAGGACCTGGAGGAGAGCCCGCAGCCACTGGTCGCCGAGTTCCTGGGCACCCTGCTGCTGGTCTTCTTCGCCGTCGGCGCCGCGGTGCTGGCGGGCGAGTACATCGGCACGCTCGGCATCGCGCTGGCCTTCGGCTTCACGCTGCTCGCCCTGGCGTACACCATCGGCCCGATCAGCGGCTGCCATGTGAACCCCGCCGTGACCCTCGGCATGCTGATGGCACGGCGGCTCGATCTGGAGACGGCCGTCAAGTACTGGATCGCGCAGATCGTCGGCGGCATCGTGGGCGCCGCGCTGCTCTTCCTCGTCGCCAAGCAGGTGCCGGGCCTCAAGACCAGTGAGGCGTTCGGCAGCAACGGCTTCGGCGACCGCTCCGCCGTGCACATCAACACCGGCGGCGCCTTCGTGGCGGAGCTGGTGCTGACGTTCCTGCTGGTCTACGTGGTGCTGGGCGTGACCCACAAGGTGGCCGTCGTCGGCTTCGACGGGCTGCCCATCGGTATCGCCCTGGCCACCATCCACCTGATCGGCATCCCGCTGACGGGCACCTCGGTGAACCCGGCGCGGAGCATCGGCCCCGCGATCTTCGCGGGCGGCGCCGCGCTCTCGCAGCTCTGGCTGTTCATCGTGGTCCCGCTGATCGGCGGCGTCCTCGCGGCGGTCGTGCACATGATCACGCACCCGCAGCCGAACACCGCGGCCGACGCGCACTGAGGGTCACGGCCCGGCGCGTCGGCCGACGCGTTGTCAGCCGAAGACGGGCCCCGTGTACTTCTCGCCGGGGCCCTGACCCGGCTCGTCCGGGACGACGGACGCCTCGCGGAAGGCGAGCTGGAGCGACTTGAGCCCGTCGCGCAGCGGCGCCGCGTGGTACGAGCCGATCTCGGTGGCGCTCGCGGTGATCAGCCCGGCCAGCGCCTGGATGAGCTTCCGCGCCTCGTCGAGGTCCTTGTGCGTCTCGCCCTCCTCGGCCAGGCCGAGGTTCACGGCGGCGGAGCTCATCAGGTGCACCGCGACGGTGGTGATCACCTCGACAGCGGGCACGTCCGCGATGTCGCGGGTCATGCTGTCGAAGTCGGGGGACTGTCCCTCGGGGGACTGTCCGTCGGGCCCGGTGGCTGCGGCGTCGCTCATGCGGGCCAGCCTAATGCCGCCTGCCTCGTACGGACGTACGCCCACCGGGCGGCACTTTCCGCCACCCCTGGTATGCTCGGATATCGACCGGCTGAAGTCTCACCTTTGATGGTGGACCTCGGCCCGCAAGTGGAGGCTCCGATCTCCCACCTGGCGGCTTTCCAAGCCGCGGGTCAATGGTCAGGCTGCGCCCCGCGGTGACTCCGCGGCGGTGCTCCCGGTCTGTGAGGAGCCCCGCCTGTGTCCCGTCAGGGGCGTTTTTTGCGCCCTGCCGTCGGTGGTCACACTTTTGCAGACTCAAGCGCGGCTGTTCGCCAGACGGCCGCGCGGTGTACCCGAGGAGGCCCCATCAGCGCCGAGCCCCGCATCAACGACCGGATTCGCGTCCCCGAGGTGCGACTCGTCGGTCCCAGCGGCGAGCAGGTCGGCATTGTGCCGCTTGCCAAGGCCCTGGAGCTCGCACAGGAGTACGACCTCGACCTGGTCGAGGTGGCGGCACAGGCCCGCCCGCCCGTGTGCAAGCTCATGGACTACGGAAAGTTCAAGTACGAGTCGGCCATGAAGGCCCGTGAGGCGCGCAAGAACCAGGCGCACACGGTCATCAAGGAGATGAAGCTCCGGCCGAAGATCGATCCGCACGACTACGACACCAAAAAGGGTCACGTCGTCCGGTTCCTCAAGCAGGGTGACAAGGTCAAGATCACGATCATGTTCCGCGGTCGTGAGCAGTCCCGCCCCGAGCTGGGCTACCGACTGCTCCAGCGGCTCGCTGACGACGTGGCCGACCTGGGCTTCGTGGAGTCCAACCCGAAGCAGGACGGCCGAAACATGATCATGGTTCTCGGTCCGCACAAGAAGAAGACCGAGGCCATGGCAGAGGCTCGCGAGGCGCAGGCCGCCCGTAAGGCCGGGCGTCAGCCGGAGGGCACTCCCGCTGAAGAGCCCGCCGAGGAGCCTGCTGAGGCACCGGCCGAGGCGTGAGCCCTCCCGGGGCACCACGCCCCGGTACCCCTATACGAACCAGATGGCGCTCAGGCGCGCCCGGTCTCCGGCCGGATGCACCGAGCGCCACCGACGAGGAGAGAACGGCGACATGCCGAAGAACAAGACGCACAGTGGCACCCGCAAGCGCATCAAGATCACCGGTTCCGGCAAGGTGATGCGCCAGCGCGCCGGTCGCCGCCACTACCTCGAGCACAAGTCGTCCACGCTGACGCGCCGCCTTGCCGGCACGACCGAAGCGGCCCCGGCCGACGCCAAGAAGCTCAAGAAGCTTCTCGGCAAGTAAGACCCCGCACGACCGGGTCCCCATTCGTTCCGGGCCGGACCGCGCCACCACGCGGCGGCCCCCGTACAAGGAGTTAACAAGTGGCACGCGTCAAGCGGGCAGTCAACGCTCAGAAGAAGCGCCGGGCGATCCTGGAGCAGGCCAGCGGCTACCGCGGCCAGCGCTCCCGCCTCTACCGGAAGGCGAAGGAGCAGGTCACCCACTCCTACGTCTACAACTACAACGACCGTAAGCGCCGCAAGGGCGACTTCCGGCAGCTCTGGATCCAGCGGATCAACGCCGCCGCGCGCGCGAACGGCATCACGTACAACCGCTTCATCCAGGGTCTGAAGGCCGCCTCCATCGAGGTCGACCGCAAGATGCTGGCCGACCTCGCGGTCAACGACGCCGCCGCCTTCACCGCCCTCGTCGAGGTCGCGCAGAAGGCCCTGCCGAGCGACGTGAACGCGCCCAAGGCTGCGTGAGCAGCCGTCGGCCGTACGTTCTGGCCGACGCATCCGGCGGTACCGCCGGAACCTCGCCGTCGTGGCTCCCCGCCGCGGCGGCGATTTCCTTTGTCCCTCCGGAAGATGGTGCGCCACGATGCCCCCTGAGCTGACCTCCTTGCGGTCCCCCCGCGTCACCGCCGCGCGCAAGCTGCACAAGCCGGGCTTCCGCCGCAAGGAGCGGCGTTTCCTCGCCGAGGGGCCGCAGGCCGTGCGCGAGGCCATGGAGCACCTGGTCGAGGTGTACGCGACGCCCGAGGCGGCCGACCGGCACCGGGACCTCCTGGACGCCGCCCGCGCCGCGCGCGTCCCCGTGCTCACGGCCACCGAGGAGGTCGTGGCTGAGATGGCCGACACCGTCACCCCGCAGGGCGTCGTCGGCCTGTGCCGCTTCCTCGACGTACCGCTCGCCGAGGTCCTGGACGTGCGGCCCCGGCTCGTCGCCGTCCTCGCGCACGTGCGCGACCCGGGGAACGCGGGCACCGTGCTGCGCTGCGCCGACGCGGCGGGCGCCGACGCGGTCGTGTTCACGGACGCCTCGGTGGACGTCTACAACCCCAAGGCCGTACGGGCCTCCGCCGGATCCGTCTTCCACCTGCCCGTCGCCGTCGGCGTTCCCGTCGAGGAGGCCGTACGGGGGCTGCGCGAGGCCGGGACGCGGGTGCTGGCCGCCGACGGCGCGGGGGCGCGCGATCTCGACGACGAGCTGGACGACGGCACCATGAGCCGCCCCACCGCCTGGGTCTTCGGCAACGAGGCGTGGGGCCTGCCCGAGGAGACCCGCGCCCTGACGGACGCCGTGGTGCGCGTGCCGCTCCACGGCCGCGCCGAGAGCCTCAACCTCGCCACGGCCGCCGCCGTGTGCCTCTACGCGACGGCCCGCGCCCAGCGCTCCGGCCGCGCCCGCTGAGTGTGCCGCGGGGCCTTTCCGACCTAGTAGGGTGTCCGCCCAGCGCGTGCACTGGGGAGAGGGCACGGGGAGGAGGGGTGGGACGGGGATGGAAGCAGCCGCACATCTGGGCGGACTCCACCCGGACGACCTGCCGGACGGCTTGGTCGTCGCCGACGCCGCGGGACAGGTCGTCTGTTTCAACGCCGCGGCGGTCCGTATCACCGGGACCCCCACCGACGAGGCGCTCGGCAAGCCCCTGCACAAGGCGCTCCCCCTGGAGGACCTGGACGGGCGGCGCTGGTGGCAGCTCACCGACCCCTGGGCCGGACTCGCGATCCGTACCGGCCAGCCCGAGCGCAATCTGCTGCTCCCCGGGGGCCGCGAGGTGCTCGTCTCCGCGCGCTACGTCCGTACGGACGCCGGGGGACCCGTGGACCGGGTCGTCGTCACGCTGCGCGGCACCGAGGCCCGGCGGCGCAACGAGCGCAGCCACGCCGAGCTGATCGCCACCGTCGCGCACGAGCTGCGCTCGCCGCTCACCTCGGTCAAGGGCTTCACGGCGACGCTGCTCGCCAAGTGGGAGAGGTTCACGGACGACCAGAAGCGGCTGATGCTGGAGACCGTGGACGCCGACGCCAACCGCGTCACGCGTCTCATCGCCGAGCTGCTGGACATCTCCCGTATCGACTCCGGGCGGCTGGAGGTGCGCCGCCAGCCGGTCAACATGGCCGCGGCCGTACGCCGTCACGTCGAGGCCCACACCGCCGCCGGGCAGCCCGCCACGCGCTTCATGACCCGTATCGCCGAGCCGCTGCCCGCGCTCTGGGCCGACCCGGACAAGATGGACCAGGTGCTCGGGAACCTGCTCGAAAACGCGGTGCGGCACGGGGAGGGAGCTGTCACCATCGAGGTGGCACCCGCGCGGACCCGCTACCAGAGCGAAGGAACGGCAGTCACCGTGAGCGACGAAGGCCCCGGCATCCCTGAGGAGTCGATGAGCCGCGTCTTCACGCGTTTCTGGCGCGGCAGCAGGCGCGGCGGCACGGGCCTGGGGCTCTACATCGTCAAGGGCATCGTCGAGGCGCACGGCGGCACGATCAGCGTGGACCGCTCTCCGGTCGGAGGGGCCAGGTTCCGATTTATCCTGCCCGTGGGCGCCCCGGCCTTCATGGGCTGAGCACGACCGGCGCACACGGGCTTTCCGGACAGCGGCGTCCACGGGCGCGCTGTCAGCAGGGCTTGTCCGCGTACATCCGCGTACGAGAGACCACGCGCGCCCCCTTAGACTCGACCTTTGGCACGCAAGCAGTCGTGGGGCAGAGCGCAGCCAGCCGATTCGGAAGCACGGGAAGAGATGTCCGCACCCAATAAGTCGTACGACCCTGTCGAGGTCGAGGCACTGAAACCGGAAGAGATCGACCGGGCCAGGGACGAGGCGCTCGCCGCCGTCGCGGCGGCCGGTGATCTCGACGCGCTGCGCGAGGTGAAGGCCGCCCACGCGGGCGACCGTTCCCCCCTCGCCCTCGCGAACCGCGAGATCGGCGCCCTGCCGCCGCACGCCAAGGCCGAGGCCGGCAAGCGTGTGGGCCAGGCGCGCGGCGCCGTGAGCAAGGCCCTCAAGAGCAGGCAGGAGGAGCTGGAGCGGGAGCGCGACGAGCGCGTGCTGGTCGAGGAGGCGGTGGACGTCACGCTGCCCTACGACCGCGTGCCCGAGGGCGCCCGGCACCCGCTGACCACGCTCTCCGAGCGCATCGAGGACATCTTCGTCGCGATGGGGTACGAGGTCGCGGAGGGCCCCGAGGCCGAGACCGAGTGGTTCAACTTCGACGCGCTCAACATCGGCCCCGACCACCCCGCCCGCTCGGAGCAGGACACCCTCTTCGTGCGGGGCGCGGAGCCGGACGCGGAGTCCGGTGTCGTGCTGCGCACCCACACCTCGCCGGTGCAGATCCGCTCCCTGCTGGAGCGCGAGCTGCCCGTCTACGTGATCTGCCCGGGCCGCACCTACCGCGCGGACGAGCTGGACGCGACCCACACCCCGGCCTTCTCCCAGGTCGAGCTGCTCGCCATCGACGAGGGCCTGACCATGGCCGACCTCAAGGGCACGCTGCACCACATGGTCGCGTCGCTCTTCGGGGAGGGCCTGGGCGTCCGGCTGCGCCCCTCGTACTTCCCCTTCACCGAGCCGTCCGCCGAGATGGACATGGTCTGCTTCGTGTGCCGGGGCGAGTCCGTGGGCGACCCGGACCGGCCCTGCCGCACCTGCTCCTCCGAGGGCTGGATCGAGCTGGGCGGCTGCGGGATGGTCAACCCGCGCGTGCTGACCGCCTGCGGCGTCGACCCGGAGAAGTACAGCGGATACGCCTTCGGGTTCGGCATCGAGCGGATGCTGATGTTCCGCCACAACGTCGAGGACATGCGAGACATGGTCGAGGGTGACGCGCGCTTCACCCAGCCGTTCGGGATGGAGATCTGATGCGGGCCCCGCTTTCGTGGCTCCGGGAGTACGTCGACCTGCCGGCCTCGGAGACCGGCCGTGACGTCGCGGCCCGGCTCATCGCGGCCGGTCTCGAGGTCGAGACGGTCGAGCAGCTCGGCGCCGGGCTCAAGGGCCCGCTGGTCGTCGGCAAGGTCCTCGCGATCGAGGAGCTGACCGAGTTCAAGAAGCCGATCCGCTACTG
The DNA here is from genome assembly GCF_043202595.1 of Streptomyces sp. NPDC048172. Classification (NCBI taxonomy): domain Bacteria; kingdom Bacillati; phylum Actinomycetota; class Actinomycetes; order Kitasatosporales; family Streptomycetaceae; genus Streptomyces; species Streptomyces sp. NPDC048172. The sequence goes on along the minus strand of NZ_JBIDAT010000005.1, from coordinate 347,710 downwards.
CCAGGTGGACGTCGGCCAGGCCAACGGCACGGGCGAGCCGCAGAACCTCATCTGCGGCGCGACCAACTTCGCCGTCGGCGACAAGGTCGTCGTCGTCCTGCCGGGCGCCGTGCTGCCCGGCGACTTCGCGATCTCCGCCCGCAAGACGTACGGGCACGTGTCCGAGGGCATGATCTGCTCGGCCCGCGAGCTGGACATGGGCGACGACCACGACGGCATCATCGTGCTCCCGCCCGAGCACGAGGCCGGCACCGACGCGATCGAGCTGCTGGAGCTGGTCGACGAGGTGCTGGACATCGCCGTCACGCCCGACCGCGGCTACTGCCTCTCGATGCGCGGCCTCGCCCGCGAGACCGCCACGGCCTACGGGCTGCCGCTGCGCGACCCCGCGCTGCTGGACGTCCCCGCGCCCAACTCGTACGGCTACCCCGTGCAGGTCTCCGACCCGCGCGCCTGCGACCGCTTCACGGCGCGTACGGTCACGGGGCTGCGGCCCGAGGCGCGCTCGCCGCTCTGGCTCCAGCGCCGCCTGCAGAAGGGCGGCATGCGCCCCGTCTCGCTGGCCGTCGACATCGCGAACTACGTGATGCTGGAGCTGGGCCAGCCCCTGCACACCTACGACCGCTCGCGCGTCGAGGGCACCATCGGCGTGCGCCGCGCCGAGCAGGGCGAGAAGCTGACCACGCTCGACGGCGTCCAGCGCGTGCTGGACGCCGAGGACCTGGTCATCACCGACGACCGGGGCCCCATCGGCCTCGCGGGCGTCATGGGCGGCGCCAACACCGAGATCGCCGACGTCGAGGCCCCCGGCGGGATCGCCGACGGTCCGACGACGGACGTGGTCGTCGAGGCCGCGCACTTCGACAGCGTCTCGATCGCCCGCTCCGCGCGCCGTCACAAGCTGTCCTCCGAGGCGTCCCGCCGCTTCGAGCGCGGCGTCGACCCGGAGGCGGCAGCGGCGGCGGCGCAGCGCACCGTCGACCTGCTGGTGCTGCTCGCGGGCGGCACGGCCGAGTCGGGCGTCACCGAGATCGCGACGCCCTCGGGCCCGCGCACGATCAAGCTGGCCGACGGCCACCCGGACCGCGTCGCGGGTGTGACCTACGGTCGCGAGACGGTCGTACGCCGCCTCCAGCAGGTCGGCTGCGACGTCTACGGCCAGGACGAGCTGACCGTGACGGTCCCGTCGTGGCGGCCCGACCTCACCGACCCGAACGACCTCGCCGAGGAGGTCATCCGGCTGGAGGGGTACGAGAACCTGCCCTCCACGCTGCCCAAGCCCCCGGCGGGCCGCGGCCTGACCGAGCGGCAGCGGCTGCACCGCCGGGTCGGCCGGGCGCTGGCGGGCGCCGGGTACGTCGAGGTGCTGAACCCCCCGTTCGTCGGCGAGGCGGCCCTCGACCAGCTCGGGATCGCGCCGGGCGACGCGCGCCGTGACACCGTCAAGCTCGCCAACCCGCTCTCCGACGAGGAGCCGGGCCTGCGGACCTCGCTGCTGCCGGGCCTGCTGGGCGCGCTGCGGCGGAACGGCGGCCGGGGTGCGCACGACCTCGCGCTGTTCGAGACCGGGCTCGTCTTCCTGCGGACCGGCGAGGAGACCCCGGCCGTGCGGCTGCCGGTCGACCGCCGTCCCACGGACGCGGAGATCGCCGCCCAGAACAGCACGCTGCCCCGGCAGCCCCGGCACGTCGCCGCGGTGCTCGCCGGAGCCCGCGAGCGGGACGGCTGGTGGGGCAAGGGCCGCCCGGTCCAGTGGGCCGACGCGGTCGAGGCGGCCCGTACGGTCGCGCGGCAGGCGGGGGCCGAACTCCTCGTCGAGAGCGCCCGGTTCGAGCCCTGGCACCCGGGCCGGTGCGCCGCGCTCCACGTCGAGCTGGACGGGGACCGCGTCCTCGTCGGGCACGCGGGCGAGCTGCACCCCCGCGCGCTGAAGGCCCTCGGGCTGCCGGACCGCGGCTGCGCGATGGAGCTGGACCTTGACCTCGTCGAGCGCGCCGGGCGCGGGCCGGTGACGGCGCCGCACGTCTCCACCTTCCCGGTGGCCACGCAGGACGTCGCGCTGGTCGTGGACTCCTCGGTCCCGGCGGCCGACGTGGAGGCGGCGCTGCGCGCGGGCGCGGGCGAACTGCTCGAATCGCTGCGCCTGTTCGACGTGTTCACCGGCGAGCAGCTCGGCGAGGGGCGCAAGTCGCTGGCGTACGCGCTGCGCTTCCGCGCCTCCGACCGCACGCTCAAGGCCGAGGAGGCCAGCACGGCGCGCGACGCCGCCGTGGCCGCCGCGGTCGAGCGCACGGGAGCGGTGCTGCGCGGGGCGTGACACCCCCGTTCGTCGTCAGGGGCCCGGCCGGATGCGGCCGGGCCCCTTCGCGTACGCCCCCGTGCACGGGACGGGTTCGTCGTCTTGTCGACACCCGTGTCAGCAGAAACGTCAACGCAGCTGCTCACGCGGCCCGTTTGTCACACGATGGGGTGAGTAGACCCCGGAGCCTGGTCCTGCGGGGCCATGCCGTCCCGCACCATCGTCCTGGTCGTGGCCTGGACGGGACGGGGGCCCGACCACCTCGTCGGGCCGGAGGGGGCCGTCCGCATGATGCTGGGGAAGAAGCGCCGGCGTGCCGTGGGACTCGCGGTACCCGCGCTGTGGGTGCTGGCCCTGCTCGCCTGGGAGTGCAGCGAACTTCTGCCCGCGCACGTGCCTCCGCTGCTGGCGGTCACCCCCGCGCTGGCCTGCGCCGTCACCGGGCGCCGCGCGGGGGTGCTGCTCGCCGGGGCGTGCGCCCTGCTGGCGCTGCTGCCGATGGCCGCCGGGGCGCCGGAGGACGAGGGCATGGGCGGCAGGCTGCTGGTCAGCGGCCTGGCGACGCTCGGCACCCTCGCCGCCGGGTACCGCATCGCGGGGCGCCGCCACCTCCTCCTGCGCGACCTCGGGCGCGCCCGCGAGGTGGCCGCCGTCGCGCAGGACGCCGTGCTCCAGGCGCCGCCCCCGCGCCTGGCCGGGCTGGCGCTCGCCGCCCGCTACCTCTCGGCGGCCCGGGGCGCGGCGGTCGGCGGAGACCTCTACGACGCGGTGGACACCCCGTACGGCGTGCGGCTCGTCATCGGCGACGTGCGCGGGCACGGGCTCCGGGCGATCCGTACGGTCTGCGCGGTCCTCGGCACCTTCCGCGAGGCGGCGTACGACGAGAAGGAGCTCGGCGGCGTGCTCGGGCGCATGGAGCGCGGGTTCGCGCGCCGTCGGCTCCAGGGGACGCGCCGCGGGGGCGGCGACGAGGAGGGCGAGGAGTTCCTGACGCTGCTGCTCGTCGAGATCCGGCCGGACGGCGTCGTCTCGGTCCTCAACTGCGGGCACCCCTGGCCGTACTGGCTGCCCGCGACCGGGCGCGGGGACGGTCGCGAGGGCAGGCGTACGGCCTCGCCGCGCCCGATCTCGGAGGCCGAGCCGCTGCCGCCGCTCGGGCTCTTCCCGCTGCCCGTCCCGCTGCCCGAGCCGAGGCGGCTGCGGCTCGGCTCGGGGGAGGGGCTGTTCCTCTGCACGGACGGCGCGGCCGACGCGCGCGACACGCGGCGGGCGTTCTTCCCTCTCGACAGCGTGCTCCGCGAGGCGGGCGCGCGGGCCGATCCGGAGCGGACGGTGGAGGATGTCAGGGAGGCGCTGCTGCGGCACACCGGCGGCCGGCTCGGCGACGACGTCGCGCTGCTGGCGGTGCGCAGGGAGCGGCGTCCGCAGCCCCTTTCGAGTGACTGCGGGCACGGGGACGTCCGTGGCGCGGGGGTGCCTGGATAGACGTGTCCTGGTGGCAGCCGGATCCGGGCGCTCGGCGCCGGTGCCGGGCCCGTGTCGCCGGTCGCTCCCCGGCTACGGAGGAGGCACGTATGAGCAGGCACGAAGAGCCGGAGCGGGAGCCCCTTCACCTCTGGGCGCGGATCGCCGTCGCGGGGGCTGTGGCGCTCGCGGCGTACTTCCTGCTGCCCCTCGACGTGTTCGGCCCGGAGCGGCCGGAGCTGAGCTGGACCTCGTTCGGGGTCACGCTGTCCGCCGTCACGGTGCTGCTGCTGCACGCGATCCGTGCCGCGCTCCTCGCCCGGCCCGGCACCCGGCCGGGGAGCCGGATCCTCGTGCTGAGCTGCCTGGCGAGCCTGATCTTCGCCGCCGCGTACTACACGCTGGCGCGGCAGCCCGGCGGCTTCGACGGCCTCACCACCCGGCTGGACGCGCTCTACTTCACGATCGTCACCCTCGCCACGGTCGGCTACGGCGACATCACCCCGAAGAGCCAGGCGGCCCGCTTCGTCACCCTCCTCCAGATCGGCTACACGTTCGTCTTCCTCACGGCCGCCGCGAGCGCCGCCTCGCACTTCGTGAAGCGGCAGTTGACGCGGCGCATGGGCGACGGGGACACGCGCTCCTGACCCCGGCGGGCGGCGTGCGTAGGGTGCGGGGCATGCCGTACGCCACCACCCCGCTGTCCCCGTCCGTGCTGGAGGCCGTCGCCCGCGAGTGGGGCCTCGCCACCCCAGAGGCCCAGGTCCAACGGCTGTACGGGGGCGAGGAGTCGGCCGCGTACCGCCTCGGGGACGTGGTGGTGCGCGTCGGGCCCGCGTGGCGCGCGCCGGACGTCGCGGAGTGGTGCCACGCGGTGGCCCTGGACGCGCGCGAGGGCGGGGTGAGCGAGGCGGTGGCCCCGCTGCGGACCGCCGGGGGAGCGACGGTGGCCGTGGTCGGCGGACGGCCCGTCTCCGTATGGCCGTTCGCCGAGGGGAGCTGGGCCGACCGGGACGACCCCGCGCAGCGCGCCGAGGCCGCACGGCTGCTCGGACGGCTGCACCACGCCCTCCGCGACACGGCGGCGCGGCTCCCCGCCCGCCCCGGGCCGGGCGATCTGGAGGAGGGGCTGCGCGGGGAGGGATGGGGATCGGTGCCCGCGCTCGCCGACCCCGCGCTCGACCGCTGGCTCGCCGCCTTCCACGCCCGCGCGCCCCTCGTCCACGCCCTGCACGGCGACTACTACCGGGGCAACCTCCTCGCCCGCGACGGCCGCCTCACCGCCGTCCTCGACTGGGACGAGGCCATGGTGGGGCCGCCCGCGCTGGAGGCGGCCACGGCGGCACGGGAGTTCACCGAGCCCTGGGCGACGGACCTGGGTGAGGCGCTGGCGTTCGTCCGTACGTACGCCGAGGCGGGCGGCACGGCGGGGGAGCTGGCGGAGGAGGACGTCGCCCAGCTCGTCCGGCACCGGCTGCGGTGCGAGTCGGCGGCGTACGAGCGGGAGCGCGCGCGGGGCGCGGAGCCGGACGCGGACGACGTCGCGTACCACGAACGGCGCTTGGAGCTCTACGGGAAGCTGCGCCCGTGACCCCGGTCCGGAGGGCACGCCTCAGTCGAAGGGCGGGCCCGTGCGGGCCACCTCGTGCTTGAGGACCTCGTTGCCCGTCAGCTCGGCGCGGACGGTGGGCACGGGGGCGACCGCCCGCCAGGCTTCGAGGGTCTCGGCCGAGTCCCAGTACTCGTAGATGTTCACGCGCCCCGGGTCCAGCGGGTCGGCCGAGATCGACACGTCCAGGCAGCCGGGGTGCTCACGGGCCCGCGCGACGATCTCCTGGTGCCCCTCGACGACCCGGTCCCTCTCCTCCGGCGCCACGTGCACGGCTCCGGCGACGATCACACTCATGACGGGGTCCCTTCTCCGCTCGGCGGTGCTGTCATGAGTGGAGACCGGGAGGGGCCCCGAAAATCATCGCGCCCGCTGTGACGGCCGCTCCGCGAGCACCGGCTTCAGCGCGCGGCGCAGGTCCCCCGCCGTGACCTTCGCGAGGATACGGACGGCGATCTTCCCGTCGCGGTCGATGACCAGGGTGTTGGGGATGGCCTGGGGCATCAGCATGTCGCGGGGGAACTGCCGTACGAGCTGTCCGTCGGGGTCGTACCAGCTCGGGTAGGGGACCTTGTGCTTCCGCTCGAACCCGCGGGCGTTCCCGGCGTCCCGGTCCCGGTTGATCCCCACGAACCGGACGCCGTCCCCGCGCGTGTCCCTGGCCGTGGCCCGCAGCGCGGGGGCCTCGGCGCGGCAGGGCGCGCACGCGGAGCCCCACACGTTGAGCACCACGACCTCGCCCCGGAAGTCCCTCATCCGTATGCGCTGCCCGGTCACGCTCTCCGCGCTGAGCGCGGGCGCGGCGGACCGCTCCCCGCGCGCGATGGCCGTGATTCCGTCGGCGCTCCCGCTCCCTCGCTTCTCCCCGCTCGCCCTGCCCTCCCCGTCCTCCGCGACGCACCCGGCCACTCCCGCGGCCGCGAGTGCGGCGCAGACGAGAACGGCGGTGGCGCGGCGTGGAGTTCGAGGTGTCACGCGACTCGTATCGGGGCGGGTGGGCGGGCGGACGGGATCAGGAGTAGGTGTAGAAGCCCGCGCCCGCCTTGCGGCCCAGGCGGCCCGCGTCGACCATGCGCTGGAGGAGCGGGGGCGCGGCGTAGAGCGCTTCCTTGTACTCCTGGTACATCGAGTCGGCGACGGAGGCCACCGTGTCGAGGCCGATGAGGTCGGAGAGCTTGAGGGGGCCCATGGGGTGGGCGCAGCCGAGCTCCATGCCGTTGTCGATGTCCTCGCGGCTGGCGATGCCGGACTCGAACATGCGGATCGCGGAGAGGAGGTAGGGGATCAGCAGGGCGTTCACGACGAAGCCCGAGCGGTCCTGGGCGCGGATCGTGTGCTTGCCGAGGAGCTTGCCGACGGCCTCCTCCGCGCGCTTGATCGTCTCGTCGCTCGTGGTGAGGGCCGGAATCAGCTCGACCAGCTTCTGCACGGGCGCCGGGTTGAAGAAGTGGATGCCGATGACCTGGTCCGGGCGGGACGTGGCCACGGCCAGCTTCACCAGCGGGATGGACGAGGTGTTCGAGGCCAGGATCGCGTGCGGGCTGGTCACCACCTGGTCCAGCACCTGGAAGATCTCGGTCTTGACCCCCTCGTTCTCGATCACGGCCTCGATCACCAGGTCACGGTCGGCGAAGTCGCCCAGGTCCGTGGTGAAGGAGAGCCGGTCCAGGGTCGCGTCGCGCTCCTCCTCGGAGATCTTGCCGCGCTCGGCGGCCTTGCCGAGGGAGTTCACCAGCCGGGTCCGGCCCAGTTCCAGCGCCTCGCCGTTGGTCTCCGCGACCATGACCTCAAGTCCGGACCGCGCGCACACCTCCGCGATGCCGGCGCCCATCTGGCCACAGCCCACCACTCCGACGCGTTCGACGCCGGCTACAGAGTCCGTCACCTCGTGCCTTTCGCTGATCCTCAACGGTTTCGCCGCCCGACGTTACCGGTGCGGGCGGTGCGCGCGGAGGGCGGGTGCGAAAGGTCACGTATGGGCGGGGTTCAGCGCTGGTTCCGCTCCTGGACGACGGAGTCGGGGCCCGGTGACAGCACCGCCTCGTGGCCGTCCTCGAACCGCACGCGGTACGGCGGCTCGCCGTCCGTGCCCAGCACTTCGAGGATCTCCGCCACGCGGTCGTGCTGGCCCACGACCCGTCCGTGCATCAGCAGACGGTCGCCTGTGTTCGCTCGCATCAGGAGTGCCCTCCTGTTCGCAGGTGGTACGTCGTCTGTGTCGTCTGTGCCGTATACCCGTTCGGTGCGGATAAGTCTACGGCGCGCGTGCGCACTTGGTCCTGTCCGGGCGGGCCCGGTCACGTCCCGGTCATGTGCGGGTCAGGTCCGGGTCCGCTGGACCACCGCGATGCAGAGGAGCACGCCGACGGCCGCCGCCGGGGCCGCGGGGGAGAGGTGCTCGCCCAGCAGGAAGACCGACCAGAACAGGGTGAGCAGCGGCTGCGCGAGCTGCACCTGACTGGCCCGCGCCACCCCGGCCAGGCCCATCGCCCGGTACCAGAAGAGCAGGCCGAGGAATTGCGAGCCCGTCGCGTTCCACGCCAGCCCCGCGACCGCGTGGGCCGTGAGCTGCACGGGCTCGTGCGCCAGCGCGAAGGCCGTGCCGACCGCCGCCAGCGGCAGGCACCCCACCAGCACCCACCCGATCACGTGCAGCGCGGGCAGCTCGCGGGCCAGCCGCCCGCCCTCGGCGTATCCGGCGGCGCAGACCAGCAGCGCCCCCAGCAGGTAGAGGTCGCCCAGCGAGGGGGCCCCGCCGCTCTGGTAGAGGGCGAAGGCGACGACCACGGCGGCACCCGCGAGCGCGGCGGCCCAGAAGAGGGGCGAGGGGCGGGAGCCGGTACGGACGGAGGAGTAGACCGCCGTGGTCAGCGGCAGCAGGCCCACGACGACGGCCGCGTGAGACGTGGTGGACGTCTGGAGCGCCAGCGTCGTGAGCAGCGGGAAACCGATCACCACGCCGGAGGCGGCGACCGCGAGCCCCGCCCAGTGCCGCCGCGCGGGGACGGGCACGCGCAGCACGGCGAGCGTCCCGCCCGCGAGGATCCCGGCGAACAGGACCCGCAGCGTGGTCGCCGACCAGGGGCCGAAGCCCTCCAGGGCCCAGGCGGTGGCGGGGAAGGTGAGCGAGAAGAAGGCGACGCCGAGGACGGCGAGGAGCACGCCGGTACGCGCGGTCCCGCTGCCGGAACCGCCGACGGAGCCCACGCCGGTGCCCGCGCAGGTGCCCGCGCTCGTACCCGTACAGGCGTCGGTGCTTGCTGTCGCGCTCGCGGGGGCCGCCGTCGGTGCCGCTATCGTCCCGGAGGCGATAGCGCTATCGTCTGCTGTCATGCAACAGCGTAGCAGTGTGGGTGAACTGGCCGCTTCCCTGCGGAGCGAGCTGGACCGCTACTCATCCGGTGAGAAGCTGCCGTCCAGCCGGGCGCTCGTCGAGCGGTACCGGGTCAGTCCCGTCACCGTCTCCCGCGCGCTCGCCGCGCTCGTCGCGGAGGGGCTGGTCGTGACGCGGCCGGGCGCCGGGGCCTTCCGCGCCGCGGGGACCGGGCCCTCGCCGCACGCCAGGGGCGACACCTCGTGGCAGGAGGTGGCGCTGAGCGCCGACGCCTCCGCCGACCAGGCGCCGCGCAGCGTCGACGCCGGTGGCGTGCTCACCACGCTGGAGGCGCCGCCGCAGGGCGTCATCGAGCTGAACGGCGGCTATCTCCCGCCCGGGCTCCAGCCCGAGCGCGCCCTCGCCGCCGCGCTCGCGCGCGCCGGGCGGCGGCCGGGGGCCTGGGGCAGGCCGCCGGTGGACGGGGTGGCCGAGCTGCGGGGCTGGTTCGCGCGCGAGATCGGCGGCCCCTCGGGCCTCCTCGCGCCCTCCGACGTGCTGATCACCGCCGGTGGCCAGAGCGCCCTGACCACCGCGCTGCGCGCCCTCGCGCCGCCGGGGGGCGCCGTGCTCGTCGAGTCGCCCACGTACCCCGGCATGCTCGCCGTCGCGCACGCCTCCGGGCTGCGCCCGGTGCCCGTACCGGTGGACACCGACGGGGTGCGCCCCGAGCTGCTCGCCGAGGCGTTCCGGGCGAGCGGCGCGCGGGTCTTCGTCTGCCAGCCGCTCTTCCAGAACCCCACGGGGGCCGTGCTCGCGCGTGAGCGCCGGGCCGAGGTGCTGCGCGTGGCGCGCGAGGCGGGCGCCTTCGTGGTCGAGGACGACTTCGCGCGCCATCTCGCGCACGAGGACGCGGGCCCGCTGCCCGGCGCGCTGTGCGCGGACGACCCCGACGGCGTGGTCGTGCACATCCGCTCGCTGACGAAGATCACCTCGCCCAGCCTGCGCGTCGGCGCCCTCGCCGCGCGCGGGCCCGCGCTGGAGCGGCTGCGGGCCATCCAGATCGTCGACAGCTTCTTCGTCCCCCGCCCGCTCCAGGAGGCCGCGCTCGAACTCGTCGGCGCACCGGCGTGGGCCCGCCATCTGCGCACCGTCGCCGCCGAGTTGAAGGCGCGGCGGCACGTCATGCTCGGGGCGCTCGCCGGGGAGCTGCCCGGGCTGCCCCTCGCGCACGCGCCCCGCGGCGGCTACCACCTGTGGCTGCGCCTCCCCGGCGGTACGGACGAGCACGCGCTCGCCGCCGCCGCGCTCCGCGCCGGTGTCGCCGTCGCGCCCGGCCGCCCGTACTTCGCCGCTGAGGCCCCCGCGCCGTACCTGCGCCTGACCTTCGCTCCCGCGTCCGCGGAGAACGAGATCACCGAGGGCGTCCGGCGGCTCAGAAACGCGTGTGACGAGCTGGGGATCACCGGTTAGGGTCCGCGGCATGGCATTCCTTCCGATCTACGGCTGAAGGCGGCGGGGTCCGTCCCCGGTCCGCCCCTCCCGGCCCCGCTCCACCCGGCCCCGTGCCTCGTGGGGCGCGCGCCGGTGATGTGGCGTTTCCGATTCCGCTTTCATCCGCAGACCAGAAGTGAGTGATCTCTGTGCGTACTTCCGCACGCCGCCGTGCCCATGTCGCGATGGTCGGCGTCCCGATCGTCAGCCATGTGCTGCCCAGCCTGGAGGTCGTGCGCGCGCTCGTCGCGCGCGGCCACCGCGTGACCTACGCCAACGACCCCGCCGTGGCCGACCTCGTCACCTCCGCCGGGGCCGAGTTCGTCCCCTGCCGCTCGATCCTGCCCGTCGCCACCGGAGACTGGCCGGACGACCCGATCGCCGCGGGCGACCTCTTCCTCGACGACGCGGTGCAGGCCCTGCCCCAGCTGCGGGAGGCCTACGGCCACGACCCCGCCGCGCTCTACCTCTACGACATCGGCGCGTACGCGGCGCGCGCGCTCGCCGAGGCGCAGGGGCGGCCGCTGCTCCAGCTCTCCCCGACGTTCGTGGCCTGGAAGGGGTACGAGGAGGAGGTGGCCGCGCATATCCGCCGGATGCCGGGCGCCGACGCGTACCGGGCCAAGTTCGCCGACTGGCTGGCGCGCTGCGGCGCCACCACCACGGACCCGGACGTCTTCAGCGGCCCGCCGGGGCGCTCCCTCGCGCTGATCCCGCGCGCCATGCAGCCGTACGCCGACCGCGTGGACACGGACGTGGTCACGTTCGTCGGGCCCTGCTTCGGGCCGCGCGCGGGCCGGGAGAGCTGGACGCGTCCGGCGGGCGCCGCGCGCGTACTGCTGGTCTCGCTGGGCTCGCAGTACACCCGGCAGCCGGAGTTCTACCGCAACTGCGTGGCCGCCTTCGGCGCGCTGCCCGGCTGGCACGTCGTCCTCCAGATCGGCGCGCACACGGACCCCGCCGCGCTGGGGCCCGTGCCCGACTCCGTCGACGTGCGCTCCTGGGTGCCGCAGCTGGCGGTCCTGGAGGAGGCCGACGCGTTCGTCACGCACGCGGGCATGGGCGGCAGCAGCGAGGGCCTGAGCACCGCCACGCCCATGATCGCCGTGCCGCAGGGCGCCGAGCAGTTCCAGAACGCCGACCGGCTGGTGGAGCTGGGCGTGGCCCGCCGCCTCGACACCGCGGACGCCACCCCCGAGGCCCTGCGCGCCGCGCTCCTGGAGCTGACGGGCAGCGCCGAGGTGGCGCGCAGGGCGCGCGGACTGCGCGCGGACGCGCTCGCCGAGGGCGGCACGCCGCGTGCGGTCTCGCTGATCGAGGAGCTGCTGGAGCGGGAGGGCTCAGCGGACTGACCCCGTAGCACCGCCCTGCGGCACCGCCCTGCGGCACCGCCCCGCGGCGCCGCCCCGGCGTCAGGGTCTCGGGGTGAAGACCGAGACCCGGAAGGACGCCGTGGTGCGGTACGTGCCGTGCGGCGTACGGGCGAGGCCGCGTACGCGCTCGGGCAGGCCGGCGACGTGGTGGGCGTTGGGGCCCATGGCCACCAGGTCCACCACGTCGTCGTCGGCGAGGTCGAGCGTGAACTCCCGCCGGAACGTGTCCACTTCCTGGAAGCCCCCGGCGAGCGAGGCGCGCAGCCGCCCCGCCTTGCCGGACTCGACGGAGAGCAGGCCCAGGTCGCGCCGGAGCTCCGCCAGATGGCGTCCCGTGGGCGTGACGACCAGCAGCGCGCCGTCCGGGCGCAGGACGCGGCGGAACTCTGGCGCGTTGCGCGGCGCGAAGACGTTCACGACCAGATCGACCGAGCCCGTACGGACGGGCAGCGGGCGCCACACGTCCCAGCCGACGGCGCCCAGCCGCGGGTGCGCGCGGGCGGCCCGGCGCAGTGCGTACGGCGACGCGTCCATCCCTAGGCCCACGGTCCCGGGGAGCGCGTCGAGGATCCGTGCGAGGTAGTGGCCGGTGCCGGTCCCGGCGTCGAGGACGACGTCCCGGCCGGTGGGGAGCGCGGCGGCGCGTTCCGCCAGGGCGTGGGCGAGCGGCGCGTAGTGGCCGGACTCCAGGAAGGCGGCGCGGGACGCCACCATGGGCGCGGTGTCGGCGCGGGGCGCGCGCGTACCGCCCGGCAGGAGCGTGACGTGGCCCTGGCGGGCCAGGTCGAAGGAGTGGCGCCGCGCGCAGCGCAGGGCGCCCTCGGCGGGCCGGAAGGGCTCGCCGCACAGCGGACAGGTCAGGACGGAGAACAGCCGTCGGCGGTGCGCGCACACGGCTGTCGAGGAGTTCGCGGACATGGGTGTTCCTCTGAGGGCACGGGCGCGGCGGACTGGCCGCGCCGGTCTCGGACTTACGGCGGATCACGAGCGCGCGCCGGTCAGGGGACGGCGCGCGGGCCGCCGTTCAGAGGAAGCGGTGAGGAACACCAGTAGGTCGCATGTGTCACACCTTACCCGCACACCTGTCCGCCCCGGAGAGGCCGGGGGAGTCCGTTCTGTGCCGGTGGCACGTGCTTTCGGACTGTCGAACTAATGAGTAATCGGCTCTACGCTCGCCCCATGCACGTTCGTCTCACGCTGCTCGCGGCCGCGCGGAGCTCCTCCGTGCTCGATGTGCGGTTCGACGACGACCGTCCGCTCGACGCCGCCGGCTGGCAGGAGGTGCAGCGGATGATCCCGGCGCTCGCGCACCTGGCCGCCGCCGAGCTGCGCTACTGCTCGCCGTCCGCGCGCTGCCGCGAGACCGGCGAGGTGCTGGGCCTGACGCCGCTCGCGCAGCCCGCGCTGCGCGACTGCGACATGGGCCGCTGGCGCGGCCGTACGCTCCAGGAGGTCACGGCCCAGGAGCCGGACGCCGTCGACCTGTGGCTCTCGGACCCGCGGGCCGCGCCGCACGGCGGCGAATCGCTCCTCGCGTTCATCCAGCGCATCGGCGCCTGGCTGGACACGCGCCCCGTGCAGGACGGCGGCTGGGCCGTCGCCGTGGCCGAACCCTCGGTCGTACGGGCCGCGCTCTGCTACGTGCTCAAGGCGCCGCCCCACGCGTACTGGCGGGTGGAACCCCAGTCCCTCTCGGCCCTGACCGTGACGGGGCGGCCGGGGGAGTGGAGCGTCCACCTGGTCTGAACCGGTCTGAACCGGTCTGAATGGCCTGAACGGTCTGACCAGGGCCGTGCTCATGCCCGTCCGGCGCGCTCCGCCGCCCCGTGCAGGGCGTGCAGCAGCCAGAAGCGGCGCGTCTCCTCGGTGTCCTCGCTGGTCGTCATGGCCCGGGTGAGGAGGAACATCGGCGGCGGACCGGCGCTCGGGCCCGCTCCCGCGTCCCGTGCGAGCAGATCGCCGAGCACTTGCCAGATCTCCGCGCGGCCTCCGGAGCCGCCGTGCCGTTCGGCGGCGTACGCGGCGGCCAGCTCGGCGCGCAGCCCCTCGCGCCCCTCCGGCGGTCCGCAGCCGTCGAGCACGGCGAGGGTGAGCGTGTACAGGGGTTCGCGGGCGAGCCCGCGGTGGACCGCCGCCAGTTCGACCGCGTCCCGCTCCATCTCCGCCGTCATGCCGGGCCCCAGCCCGGCGAGGTACCGGGCGAACGGCTCCTCGCCCAGCAGCGGCGACTCCTCCAGCCCCTGCGGCAGCACGGCCTCGGGCACCTCGTCGACCGCGACCACGCGGTGCGGGCCCGCCGCCCACGCGGCGTCCAGCCGGGCCCCGGTCGCCCGCGCCACGGCTGCCACGCCGTTCCCCCAGCTCTCCCCGGCGCCGAAGGCGAGCCCCGCCAGATGGGCGTCCCACGCCTCGGGGCGCTTCCCGTGCCGCTGCTCCGGCATCAGCATCTCGAAGGAGGAGAGGACGAATCCGCCCTCGGCCAGGGCGAGTTCGGACAGCGCGTCCATGTTCCAGTACGCCCCGGCGGCTCGCCCGTCGCCCAGTCGGGACAGGGGGCGCAGCACCTCCTCGCGTACGCCCTGGAAGCCGCCGTACTCGACGACGACCACCGCGTCCCCGGCCGTCGACACGGCGATGAGCTGCCGCTCGGAGAGGTCGGCCCGGTCCCCGAACTCCTCGTCCAGGCGCATCTCCTCGGCCGCGTCCGGATCGCCGCCGAAGCGCCGGATCACCTCATCCTCGTCCGCGCTCCCGCCCGTACCGGCGACCGCCGTGACGCACGCGTCCTGGTCGAGCCCCAACTCGTCGAGAAGCCCGTCGAGCGGTCCGTCGTATCCGATGTCCGTGCCGTCGGTCATGGCCCCGAGTATGGCCGTTCCCCCGTCGTCCGGGCACGGTGGTGGGTACGCGCGGAACGCGCACGGGGGACACGGGGGAGGGGCCATGGAGCGGCGGACCGAGCTGGACGCGTTGCGGGCCCTGGTCGTCATCGGGCTCGTCTTCTTCCACTCCGCGCTCGTCTTCGACTCGCGCGACGACTTCTACGTCAAGAACGGGCAGACCACCGACGCCACGACGATCGGCGCCGGGCTCGGGGTCGTCTGGGCGATGCCCATGCTCTTCCTCGCCGCCGGGCTGGGCGCCTGGTACTCGCTGCGGCGGCGCGGCGTCGCCGGGTTCGTCCGGGAGCGGCTGCTGCGGCTGGCCGTGCCGCTGCTCTTCGCCGAGCTGACGATGCTGCCGCTGCCGCAGTGGCTGCGCGAACGGGCGGCCGACCCCGGCTCTCACGAGTCGTACCTCGCCTTCCTGCCGCGCTACTACGACGTACGGTTCGCGCCGGAGGAGTTCCCGTTCGTCGTGCAGGGCGAGGTGTTCGAGACCGGGCACCTCTGGTTCGTCGTGCTGCTGCTGGCCTTCTCGCTGCTGCTCGCGCCGCTCGTACGCTGGCTGCCGCGCGGGCACGCGCGGGCGGCGCGCGACTGGTCCGGCTCCCTCGCCGAGCGGCGGCGCGGCGCCGTGCTGCTCCCCGCGCTGCCGCTCGCCGTGGTCAGCGCGCTGCTCGGCCTGGAGGAGAGCTACGGCGGCTGGCACCGCTGGGCGTACCTGCTCTTCTTCCTCTACGGGTTCGCGCTCGCCGCCGACTCCCGGCTGCGCGAGGCGATGCGCCGGGACGCGGGGCTCGCGGCGGCGCTCGGGCTCGCGCTGTTCGTCGCGGCGCTGCCCGGGTTCATGACGCAGGACGATCCCTTTGTCGACATGACAGCTGTCGCGCTGGCGGGCCGTACGGCCTACGGAGCGGCGGGCTGGTGCTGGCTCGTGGCGATCCTCGGACTGCTCGACCGCCGCGCGGCGCGCAGGGCCGCCGCCCCCGCGCCCGGTGGTGGCGCGCGGGGGCGGCGGTTCTACGGATATCTCGGCGCGGCCGTGCTGCCGCTCTACGTGCTGCACCAGCCGATCGTCGTCGCCGTGGCCTACGGCGTCGTGGGGCTGGAGGCGCCGATGGCGGTGAAGTACCTGCTCATCGTGGCCGCCTCGCTCGCCGGGACGTTCGCCGCGTACGAACTGCTCGTGCGCCGTACGCCCGTCACCCGGTTCCTCTTCGGGATGCGGACCGGCCGTTCCGAGCGGCCCCAGCCGTCTCAGCGGTTGACGAAGCGGAGCGCGCCCTCGTCGTAGCGGCCGCCCGCGACGGCCTCACGCGGGGCCGCCGCGTCGATCGCGGCCAGGTCGTCGGGGGAGAGGGCGAGGCCGAGCGCTGCCAGGTTCTCCGCGAGGTACTTCTCGCGGCGCGTGCCCGGGATCGGCACGACGTCCTCGCCCCGGTGCTGCACCCAGGCGAGCGCGAGCTGCCCGGCGGTCACGCCCTTCCCGGCGGCCAGCTCGTGCAGCTTGTCGACGATCGCGAGGTTCCGCTCCAGGTTGCCGTCGGCGAAACGCGGCTGGGTGCGGCGCACATCGCTCTCCGCCATGCCCTCGACCGAGGTGTAACGCCCGGTCAGGAAGCCGCGCCCCAGCGGCGAGAACGGGACGAGCCCGATGCCGAGTTCGCGGCAGACCGGCGCGATCTCCTCCTCCAGGTCGCGGCTCCACAGCGACCACTCGCTCTGCAGCGCGCTGACCGGGTGGACCGCGTGGGCCCGGCGGATCGTCGCGGCGCCCGCCTCGGAGAGCCCGAGGTGGCGCACCTTGCCTTCCCGGACCAGCTCCGCCATCGCGCCGACCGTCTCCTCGATGGGCACGTCGGGGTCCACGCGGTGCTGGTAGTAGAGGTCGATGTGGTCGGTGCCGAGCCGCCGCAGCGACGCCTCGCACGCCTGCCGGACGTACGCCGCGTCGCCGCGGATCTCGGTCGGCTCGCCGAGCCGGTTGGCGAAGCCGAACTTGGTCGCGATCACCGCTTCGTCCCGGCGCCCCGCCAGCGCCCGGCCGAGCAGCTCCTCGTTGTGGCCGCCGCCGTAGAAGTCGGAGGTGTCGAAGAGAGTGACGCCCAGGTCGAGGGCGCGGCGCAGCGTGGTGGCCGACTCCGCGTCGTCCGAGGAACCGTAGCCGTGGCTCATCCCCATGCAGCCGAGCCCCTGCGCGGAGACCGCCAGCGTGCCCAGGTGCCGGATCGGGAGACTGGTCAGGAGAGGGGACATGGTGCTGCCTCCTGGCGGCCGGTGAGAACCGCCTGGTCGGGGGATGATCGTGGCCCGACCGTACGAGCTGGAGCGCACTCGAACGCAAACGCGACGGACGGTCCCGCTCAGCCGTCCCTGCGCCACACCAGCGCCGCCGAGACGGGGTGGCCGCGGTACTTCTCCCACTTCGGCTTCACGGCGAGCCAGCGCTCGTCCACGACGCCCTCGCGCATCTCCGCCAGCCGCCACCCGGCCGCGAGGCCCGCCGTGACGTGGTCGCTGAGCAGGTGGATGTGGGTGGCGATCGCGATGGACTCCCCGGACTCGCTGGTGAAGTGGGTGGGCATGCCCGAGGTCATGATGAAGTGCGGGTGGAAGGCGATCACCACACAGGCGGCGCCCGGTGCCGCGAGCCGCCAGGTCTCCTCGTAGTAGGGGCGCAGGTCGGGCAGGTGCTCGTCGATGAGCGAGGAGATCACCAGGTCGTAGGCGCCGCTCTCCAGGCCCGTGGCGCGTACGTCGCCCTCGGTGAGGCTGTCGTGGGCGCCCCGCTCGCGCGCCTTGTCGAGCATCTCGGGGGTGAGGTCCACGCCGTCGAGCGACGGCACGCCGTGGCGGCGCAGCCAGGCGCCCGTACGGCCCGTGCCGCAGCCCAGGTCGGCGGCGCGGCGCACGGATCCCCAGGCGGGCACGGCGAGTTCGTCGAGGAGGGCGATGTCCATCGCGTCCTCGACGGTGTCCTCGTACGTGCCGACCCACTGGCCGTAGCCGGTGGCCACGTCCACGGTGCGGTAGCCGCGGCTGTCGAAGTCTGTGAAATCAGGCATGCGGGCGAGTATCACCGCTCGTCACCGGGCGGGGCGACGGAATTTCGGGGCGCCGCGCGGGCCCGCGTACGGGGGCTGGCACTACCCCCGTACGGCAGCTGGCCGGATCGCGCGGGCGGCCCGGGCGGCGGAGGCTGAGGAACGACCGTACGACGGCACGACCGAACGACCGCTGCCCCTGCCCCCTTCCGCGACGGGAGTCGCCCGATGTCCTCCGTCCCACGGCGTGCGCTGCTCGCCACCCTTCCCGCGCTCGCGCTCGGCGCCGCCGTGCCGGGGGTCGCCCGCGCCACGGCCACCGGGGGTGGCGGTGTCGTCGCCGCGCTCACCCGTGCCGCGCGGCCCCTCCGTTCGACCTCCCCGCACGGGCCGCTCGGCGACCTGCGGCCGCTGGGCGCGGCGCTCGGCGAGGTGCCCGTCGTCGCGCTCGGCGAGGCGGTGCACGGGGCGCACGAGATGTTCACGCTCAAGCACCGCGTCTTCCGCTACCTCGTCGAGGAGAAGGGCTTCACCACCTTCGCGCTGGAGACCGGCTGGGGCGCGGGCCTGCGCCTCGACGCGTATGTACGGACCGGCGAGGGCGACCTCGGGGCGCTGATGGAGCGGGAGCTCGGGGGCGGGGCGTGGCCCTGGTACGTCGAGGAGTACCGCTCCCTCCTCACCTGGATGCGGGCCCACAACGTCCGCCACCCCGAGGCACCCGTCCGGTTCATGGGCAACGACCTGTGCCATCCGCGTATCGACGGCGCCCTGTTCACGTACGTGGAGCGGCATGTGGCCCGCCACCACCCGGAGCTGCGGCGCGTGTTCGGCCCGCTCCACCGCGAGCTGCGCGCCCACGCCACGACGGAGTCCTTCAGCGCCCTGCCCGGCCCCCGCCGCCGCGCGCTGGCGGAACGGGCGCGGGCCGCGGTACGGCGACTCGCCGCGCGGCACGACACGCGCGACGCGCACACCTGGGCCGTCCAGCACGCCCGCGTGATCGCACAGACGGCCACGCTGCTCTCGTACGACCTGAAGGACCCCGGCGAGACGCGGGAGGCGATGCGCTACCGCGACGAGCTGATGGCCCTCAACACCGCCTGGTGGCACCGGCACACCGGCGGCAAGGTCCTGCTCTCCGCGCACAACGGCCACACCGCGTACGAGACGTACGACCCCGGGCACTACCCGGAGACCCAAGGCGCGTACCTGCGGCGCGCGCTGGGCCGGGACTATCTCAGCGTCGGCACGACCTTCGGCAGCGGCACCTCCACCGTGCCGGACGGTGAAGGCCGCTGGCAGACGGAGACGCACGGCGCGCCCCGTGCGGGCAGCAGCGAGGCCACGCTCGACGAGGCGGGCGCGGCGCTGCCCGGCGGGAACTTCCTGCTCGACGTCCGTACCGCGCCGCCCGTGGCCCGCGCCTGGCTCCACACCTCCCGCCCCACCCGCGACGTGGGCCCGCCCGGCGACCCGTACCGCCCGTACGTGCTGGGGCGCGGGCACGACGTCCTGGTCCACCTCCACGCGTTCCGCGCGGCGCGTCCGCTGGGGGAGCAGCCGCCGCTCAGCGCAGGCGCCAGATCCAGCCGAGCGGGGTGAGGCCGAGGGTGCGCGCGACGGAGCGGGAGGCGGCGTTGCCGGCGGAGGTGCTGTAGAAGAGCACCTCCCGCGCGGGGCGTTCGAGCGCCGCCCAGGCCGCGACGGCGGCCGGGGCGAGTCCGCGGCCCCGGAAGTCGGCCCGCGTCCAGATCCCGGCCTCCGCCGAGGCCGCGTTGGAGGCGGGCGTGTGGCAGATCGACACCGGCTCCTCGCCGTGCACGGCCATCGTCCAGGACCCGAGCCCGCCCCGCACCAGCTCCGCCCACTCGTCCGGCTCCCAGTTCCCCGGCCGCCTCAGCCGCCCGGCGGCCCGGCGGCCCTCGGCGTCGGAGACGAGCAGGGGCAGCGGCGCCGTCGCGCGCGGGGCGAGCCGCTCGGGGAACACGAACGAGGGCCCGCCCTCCACCGTCGCCGGACGGGCCCCGCCGAGCTCCGCGGCGAGCCGCAGCAGCACGGCGGGCGGCTCGCCGGGCGCCTCCGCCTCCGCCTCCCCCGAGCCCTCGGACCGCGGCGGCGCGGGGACCCCGGCCCCGAGCGCCAGCACACTGGCCCGCGACGACCCGGCCCACACAGCCCGCACGGCCCCGTCCCTGACCCGAGGCAAGCCGCCGTCGCCCTCGCCCGCCCCCGGCACGAGGCCGTGGATCGCGTCGATCTCCAGGGTCAGCAGCCGTGTGTCACGGAGCTCGTCGGTGAACATGGCGCGAGGCTAACGGGACACGGGGAAGGAGCCGGTTCCGCCCCCGGGTTCACCGGCCTTCCGGCAGGTGGGCCGCTCGGCGTAGGAGGAGGGCGCGTTCGCGGGTGTTGCGGGTCAGGCCGGCGGCGCGGGTGAACTCGGCGCGGGCCTCGGCGGGGCGGTCCAGGCGGGCCAGGAGGTCGCCGCGGACGCTGGGGAGCAGGTGGTAGTCCTTGAGGGCCGGTTCGTCCGCGAGCGCGTCGACCAGGGGGAGCCCGGCGGCCGGGCCCTCGGACATCGAGACGGCGACCGCGCGGTTCAGCTCGACGACGGGGGACGGCGTCAGCGTCATCAGGCGGCCGTAGAGCGCGGCGATCGTCGCCCAGTCCGTCTCCTCGTAGCGGACGGCGCGGGCGTGGCAGGCGGCGATGGCGGCCTGGACGGCGTACGGGCCGGACAGGGCCGTGCCCGCGCGGCGCAGGGCCTCGATGCCGCGGTGCATCAGCAGCCGGTCCCAGCGGGCGCGGTTCTGGTCGGCGAGCAGCACCGGTTCGCCGTCGGCCCCCGTACGGGCGGGGACGCGGGACGCCTGGAGCTCCAGCAGCGCCGCCAGCCCGTGGACCTCGGGCTCCTCGGGCATCAGGCCCGCCAGCACACGGGCGAGGCGCAGCGCGTCCTCGCAGAGCGCCGGGCGGACGAGGTCGTCGCCCGCGGTCGCGGAGTAGCCCTCGTTGAAGACGAGGTAGATGACCTCCAGCACGGAGGAGAGCCGGGCCTCGCGGTCGTCGCCGCAGGGCACCTCGAAGGGCACCCCGGCCCGGGCGAGGGTCCGCTTCGCGCGGACGATGCGCTGGGCGACCGTGGCCTCGCCCGCGAGGAACGCGCGGGCGATCTCCTCCGTCGTCAGCCCGCCCAGCAGCCGCAGGGTCAGCGCGATCCGGCCCTGCGTGGGCAGCACGGGGTGGCAGGCCGTGAAGATGAGCCGCAGCAGGTCGTCGTCGATGCCGTCCGCGTCCGGGTCGTCGACGTCCCCGGGGCCCGGCTCAGGCACGTCCTCCAGGGCCCTGCCGACCTCGGCGAGCTTGCGGGCGTAGGTCTCCCTGCGGCGTACGAGGTCGATCGCGCGGTGCTTGGCGGTGGCCATGAGCCAGGCGCCCGGCTTCTCCGGTACGCCCGACTCCGGCCACTGCTCCAACGCGGCGACCAGCGCGTCCTGCGCCAGCTCCTCGGCGATGCCCACGTCCCGCACGATCCGGGTGACCCCGGCGATGATCCGGGGGGACTCGATACGGAAGACGGTCTCGACGGTCTCGACCGTCTCACCTGTGCTGCTGCCTGGGCTCGCGTTCGTCACGGGCACCCATCAGACCAGGGGGACGGGCCCCGGACAAGCGCGGGCGTCGGCAGGCCGTCAGCAGCCGGCGTCGTCCGAGATCTCGCGGACCTCCGCCGTGATGTTCCATTCCGGCGGGTGGATCTCCAGGAACCGCCGGGTCCACTCCAGCGCCTCGGCCTTGTCCTTGGCCTGGACGATGGAGTAGCCGCCGACGACCTCCTTCGTCTCGGTGAACGGCCCGTCGGTCCAGCTGACCTTGCCGCCGGTCCAGGAGGCGCGGGTGCCCTCGGCGGTGGGGGTGAGGCCGCCCGTGTCGAGCATGACCCCGGCCTTGTTGATCTCCTCGAACAGCTTGCCCGCGCGCTCCTCGAAGTCCGGCGGGTTGTCGGAGGGCAGGTTGTTCTCCTCGATACGGATCAGCGTGAGAAAGCGCGGCATGGTGACTCCTCGGTCGTGGAGCGGGGCCGTTCCCCGCTCTCACCCCTGCGTCGAACGGGCAGCGGCCGGATCGACACGTCCCACGGATTTTCCCGAAGATTTTTCCGAGGGGCCTCCGGAGCCGCCGGGAGCCTCCAGCGTCAGGGGCGGCGGCGCGTCTTGACCGTGTAGTTGACGCGGGAGGAGGGCTGCCCGTCCGGGGCGGTCGCCGGGTGCTCGTGGGTGTCGCACACCAGTACGTCCCACTCCCCGCCGGGCCCGTCCTCCAGCGCGAGGGAGGCCAGCACCTCCTGCGGGGTGGGGAACGCGATGCCGGGGTGCGGCTCGGTCTCCCAGGACGGGAAGCCCATGTGGCCGACGACCAGCAGCACCCCGCCGGGCGCGACCGCCTCGGCGGCCCGGCGCAGGATCTCCTCGCGCGGCATCTCGTGCAGGGAGTGGAAGAACTGGGCTGACACCAGGTCGTAGGAGCCGGTGGGGAACGAGCTGCCGAGGTCGTGGTGCTGCCAGTCGATCCGGTCCGCGACCCGTGCCCCGGCCCCGGCCGCGTGCTCCGCCGCGCGGCCGAGCGCGACGCGGGAGAGGTCGGTGGCGGTGACCCGCCACCCCTGGCGGGCCAGCCAGATCGCGTCGCCGCCCTCCCCGCAGCCCAGGTCGAGGGCGGCGCCGGGGGAGAGGCCCTCGGTCTCGCGGACGAGCGCGGCGTTGGGCTCGCCGCTCCACAGCTGTCCGTTCTGGCCGTAGCGCTCGTCCCAGAACTCCTCGGCGGAGTCGGGGGTGAGGTCGTCCTGGGTCATCGTGCGTGCCTTTCGTCGTGTCTTCCGCCGTACGGGAGGGTTCGAGGCAACCGTGCGTCCGCTCCGACCGCTTGACAAAGATATTTGCCGTAACGGCAAATGGAGGGATGAGCGAAGACGATCTGGCCCCCGTGCTCGACGCCGTCGGCCCCCGGCTGCGGAGCCTGCGGAAGGGGCGCGGCATCACTCTGGCCCAGCTCGCCGAGGAGACCGGAGTCTCGCTGAGCACCCTCTCCCGGCTGGAGGCGGGCCGTCGCGAGCCGACCCTGAAGCTGCTGCTGCCGCTGGCGAAGGCGTACGGGGTGCAGCTCGACGAGCTCGTCGGGGCGCCGCAGACCGGCGATCCGCGCATCCACCCCCGCCCGTTCACCCGGCACGGCAAGACGTGGATCCCGCTGACCCGCCACCTCGGCGGCCTGCACGCCTACAAGCAGATCCTCCCCGTCGCCCCCGAGACCCCGGCGGGCACCCGCCCCGAGCAGGGCATGCACGAGGGGTACGAGTGGCTGTACGTCCTCTCGGGGCGCCTTCTGCTCGCGCTGGGCGAGCACGATCTCGTCCTCTCGGCGGGCGAGGCCGCGGAGTTCGACACCCGTACTCCGCACGGCTTCGCCAACGCCGGTGACCGGCCGGTGGAGTTCCTCGCCCTGTACGGCGCCCAGGGCGAGCGCATGCACGTACGGGTGAGGCCCGCCGCCTCCTGAACCGTCTCCTGAACTGTCCCCTGAACCGTCACTCCGGCAGCGCGGCGTTCTCGCCGACCGCGGCGAGGAGCTGGAAGGGCCACTCCGGATCGGCCTGGCCGACGGTCAGCGCCAGCCACCGGCCCGAGGACGGCGGCCGCCATACGCGCATGCTGCCCGCGACCCCGGCCAGGAAGCCCAGCGGCTCGGGCGGCTCGGGCGGTTCGCGCACGGCCTCCGGTCCCTCCCCGTACGGCGCGTCGAGCCCGAGGTACGGCCACAGCCCGACCGTCACGGGTGCGCCCCAGCGGGCGGTCAGCGGCGCGGCCAGCGAGGCGAGGACCTCTTCGGCCTCCAGTTCGGCGGCCTCCAGCAGCTCCACGCCCCGGTCGTCCCAGAAGTCCCGGCTCTCGTGGAGCACGGCCAGGTGGTATCCGGGCCCGCCCCACCGGCCGCTCTTCCCGGGCGTCAGTTCCCGCTCGGGGAACGGCAGCGCGCACAGCGCGTCCACGACCGCCAGCCGGTCCTCGAAGGACCCCGGCATCCGGTGCTCGTTCGGCATGCCGGGAGCTTATGTGCCCCCTTCGGAACGCTCAGTCCTGGGGCCCGTCATCGGGCTCGCCCCGGGGTCCGGGGTGCTGCTGCCTGCGTGCCCGGTTCGCCTCGCGGGTGAGCGCCCAGGCGTCCGCCACCGGGCCCATGTGCCCGAGCTTGTCGGGGTTGATGACCGAGCGGATCGTCTGGACCCGCCCGTCGAGGATGTCGAGCGTGAAGGCGTTGAGGATCCGGCCGTCCCGGTCGCGGAAGAGGGCGCCCGGCTGGCCGTTGATCCGGAGCGGTTCCACCGTGACGCCGACGCTCTCGAACGGCTCGGTGAGCGAGATGAGGATCCGGGACACCTTGTCGGGGCCGACGATGGCCCGGGCCCACTGCGGGGCCTTGCCGCCGCCGTCGCCGACCATCTGGACGTCGGCGGAGAGGAGTTCGCGCAGCCCGTCGACGTCCCCCTCCCGGAAGGCGTCGAAGAACCGTCCGGCCAGCTCCTCGCGTTCCTCACGGTCCGCCTCGAACCGGGGGCGGCCCGCGTCCATGTGACGGCGCGCCCGTACGGCGAGCTGGCGGCAGGCCGCCTCGGAGCGGTCCACGGCCGAGGCGATGTCCGGGAAGCCGAAGCCGAAGACCTCGCGGAGCACGAAGACCGCGCGTTCGAGCGGGCTCAGCCGCTCCAGCAGGAGCAGCGCCGCCATCGACAGCGAGTCGGCCAGCTCCGCCGAGCGCTCCGGGTCCTGGTACGGGTCCTCCAGCAGCGGTTCGGGGAACCAGGGTCCGACGTACTCCTCCCGCCGGACGCGCGCCGAGCGCAGCACGTCGATCGAGATCCGGGTGACCACGGCGGAGAGGAACGCCTTGGTCGAGTCGGGCCGCGTCGCGGTGGCCTCCCAGCGCAGCCACGCGTCCTGGACCGCGTCCTCGGCCTCGGTGACGCTGCCGAGGATCCGGTAGGCGATCGAGAAGAGCAGGGGCCGCAGCTCCTCGAACTCCGCTGTCCTGGTCGCGTCCGTCACGTCAGTCCCTCCCGGAATCCCTGTTCCCGCCCGGCCTCGGCTTCGGCTTCGGCTTCGGAGAAGCCGCGGCCCTCCGCCACCTCCGCCATCATCGTCACCCCGGCCCGTCCGGCAAGGGCAGCCGTCAGTCGAGCCTGGTGCAGAAGAGGCAGCCGTCCCAGTGCGGCAGCGCGCTCAGCAGCCGGTGCCGTACGCATGAGGCGACGGCGCCCTCGTCGGGGGAGGGGAAGCCATCGTCGGGGGACGGGGCGTCCGGCGGGTCGAAGTAGGCGACCATGGAGGCGAATTCGCGCAGGTAGCGCGGGGCGAAGGGCGGCTCGTACCCCAGCTCGTCCCAGCGGTGGCGGCGCAGTGCGAGCGCCGTGACGCGCAGCACGAAGTCCCTGGCCCGGGCCCGTTCGCCGGGCGTCGCGCCCCACGCGATCTCGTCCAGGTCGAAACCGACGTTCCCCCGGCCCATGACGTCCTGGTTCTGCCACGTCAGCAGGGCGGCGAAGCGGAGTTCCCACGGTTCCTCCGCCAGCTCGGAGGCGGCCAGGGTCAGCACGTCGACGAAGACCTCCGTGCCCCCGTTGGACAGGTACATGCGCCGCTCCCCGGCGCCGAACACGTTCCCCACCGGGTCACCCTACGGCCGCCACGGGCCGCAGCGCCTCGGCGAGCCCGGCCGCCGGGGCCGTGGGCGTACGGGGATGGAGGACCTCCACGCGGTGCACGAGCCGGGGCGCGGAGAGCGGAACGGCCACGACGCCCGGCACCCCGCGCGCCGCCTCCCGCGCCGCCGCCGCGAGCCCGCCCCCGGCGGCGACCAGGGCGCAGAGTCCGCGGAAGTCGGCGCCCGCGTAGGCGAGTTGCGGCCCGAAGCCGTCGGTACGGGCCGCCGCGCGCAGCTCTTCCAGCGGAACGGCGGCGTCCGGTGCGTCGATCCAGCGCGCCGCGGCGAGGTCCGCGAGCCGCAGCCCGGGCCGTCCGGCGAGCGGGTGCCCGGCGGGCAGCAGGACCGCCAATGGCTCCTGGGCGATGCCGAACGCCGTGAGGGGCGCGGCCTCGGGCAGCGGCAGCGGATCGCTGGGCGCCACCGCGCCGTCGGCCAGGGCGAGATCGGCCGCGCCGGTCAGCGCCGCCTCCACCGCCTCGTCGCGCCCGCACGCGCGTACGGAGACCGCGAGGCGCGGCGAGGCCGTACGGACGCGTGCCACCGCCGCCGCGACGGCGGGCGTCAGCGCGCCGGGCGTGCAGGCCACCGCGAGCCGCCCGGGCCGGGCCCGCCGCAGCCGCCCCAGATCGGCGCGGGCCGCGTCCAGCCGGAGCAGCAGCGGACGGGCGTGCTCCAGCAGCCGCGCCCCCGCCTCGGTCGGCGCCACCGGGCGGCGGGTGACGAGCGGCGCCTCCACGTCGGCCTCCAGCGCGGCGATGTGCTGCGAGACGGCCGACTGCGTGAAGCCGAGGGCACGCGCGGCGGCGGAGAAGGAGCTGTGGTCGACCACGGCGACGAACGTACGGAGCTGCTGCGGATCCATGCCCTCAGTGTTCCTCGGCGTCCATCAGCCTCCATCAGCATCTCTGATGGAGGGTGCAGGAATCATCGTTGGACGCGATGCCGAGCACGGTCCCAGGATGACCGCATGACCCACACCGCGCGCCTCGCCCTGGTCGGGGACCGTTCCCCGCACGTCCGTTCCCATACGCGCATCCCGGTGCTGCTCGACGCGCTGCGCGAGCGCGACGGCCTGGACCTCGACGCCTACTGGATCCCCACCGAGGAGGCGGCCGCCGACGCCGCCGCCGACACGGCGCTCGCCGCGTTCGACGCGATCTGGCTGCTCCCCGGCAGCCCCTACCGCAGCGAGGACGGGGCGCTGGCCGCCATCCGTGCGGCCCGCGAGCGGCACGTCCCCTTCCTCGGCACCTGTGCGGGCTTCCAGCACGTCCTGCTCGAATACGCCCGCGCCGTCTGCGGCCTGGAATCGGCGGCGCACGCCGAACGCGCGCCCGGCGCCCCGGCCGACGACGCCGTGGTCGTGCCCCTCGCCTGCTCCCTCGTCGGCCACGAGGGCCCCGTCACGCTGGCCCCGGGCTCCCGGGCCGAGCGGCTCATCGGCGCCGAGCGGTCCGTGGAGCGCTACCACTGCGAGTACGGGGCCAGCCCCGGCCATGTGGACCTGCTCGCCGCCCACGGCCTGCGCTTCACCGGCACGGGGCCCGACGGCGAGATGCGCGTCGTGGAGCTCCCGGACCACCCCTTCTTCCTCGCCACCCTCTTCCAGCCGGAGTTGGCGGGGGACGGCAGCCGCCCGCACCCCCTCGTCCGCGGCCTCGCGTCCGCCGCGGTCGCGCACGCACGCGGGGCCATGCCCGACCCGAAGCCGTGACCGACCCGCCCATTACTTCTCGCGCATGACCAATTACCGTACGTCAGTACACTCGGCCCGTGCTTCCGATGATCGTGTGCGGCGTGGCCGTCATCCTTCTGTGGACCTTCGCCGCGCGGCGGCTGCTCGGGTGGCACGTCTCGGGCCCCGTCGTCATGGTGGCCGGGGGCATCGCCGCGGGCTTCGTCTTCGACGACGAGATCGGGAACCACCTCAACACCGACCTCGCAGAACGGCTCGTCCAGCTCATCCTCGCGCTCCTCCTCTTCGTGGACGCGATCGAGGTGCGCGGCGGCTTCCTCGCGGGCGAGCGGCGTACGGCGGCGCGGCTGCTCTTCCTCGCCCTCCCGCTCACGCTCGTCGCCGCCTTCGTGCTCGGCCTGCCGCTGCTCGGCGTCTCCTCGTGGGCGGTCGTCCTCGCCGTCGCCTGCGTCGTGATGCCGGTCGACTTCGCGCCCGCCGCCGACCTGCTCAGGGACGAGCGGCTGCCCCGGGGGCTGCGGCACGTGCTCGCCGTGGAGAGCGGCTACAACGACGGTTTCTTCTCCCCCGTCTTCGCGTTCGCGCTCCTCCTGGTGGACGCCTCGGGGGAGACGGCGGACCCCCTCTCCGCGCTGGGGCACGCCGTTCCCGCCTTCGTGGACGCGGTCCTCGTCGGCGTCGGGATCGGCGCGGTCACGGGGTTCGTGCTGCGCCTGTCCGCCGCCGCGCGCTGGACGGACGTCTCCGCGGTCCGTATCGCCCTGGTGCTGGTCCCGCTCCTCACGTACGCGATCGCGACAGCCGTCGGCGGCAACGGCTTCGTCGCCGCCTTCCTCGCCGGACTCGCCTACAAGCTGGACCGCAGGGGCCGCCAGGGGCTCCACACCGAGATCCAGGACGGCCCGCGCGAGGGGCCCGCGCACGCCGAACTGGCCGCCGTCGACAGCCTCACCGCCATCGCGTCGATGATCATGTGGTTCGTCTTCGGCGGCGTCGCCGTCCTCGTCTTCGAGCTCGGCTTCCAGCGGGACTGGATCCTCTACGGCCTGCTCGCCCTGACCGTCGCCCGCCTGCTCCCCGTGCACGTGGCGATGCTCCGCAGCCGTACGACGTGGGGGGAGCGCACCCTGCTCGGGGCGCTCGGCCCCCGGGGGACGTCCTCGATCGTCTTCGGGCTGCTCGCCTTCAACGCGATGGGGGACAGCGACGCGGCCACCGTGCTCTACGTGATGACCGTCGTCATCATCGGCAGCATGCTCCTGCACGGACTCGCGACGCCGCTGGCCCTCCGCCGGTTCAGCGGACCCGGTCGTAGATCAGCGCCATCTCACCCAGCTCGCCGGTCTCCTGGCGGGTGACCGTCCACCGCGTGCCCGGCAGTCCGTCCTCGAAGAGCCGGGGTCCGCCCCCGGCGATCTCGGGGCAGAGCGTGAGGTGGAGGCGGTCGACCAGGTCCTCGGCGAGGAGCGCCTTGATGACGCTCGGGCTGCTGTTGGCGAGGATCTCGCCCCCGTCCTCCTTCCTGAGCTCGGCGACGACGTCCGCGACCGGGGCACTCACGACGCGGGTGCGCTCCCAGGGGGCCTCGGTCAGGGTCGTCGAGAAGACGATCTTCTCCGCGCCGACCAGCCACGTCGCGTAGCCCCGGTCGCGCGGGTCGGCGCTCTCGTCCTGGGCGACCGGCGGCCAGTACCCCATGAAGCCCTCGGCGTTGACGCGGCCGAGCAGCGCCGTCGTCGCGTTCTCATGGAGGCGGGCGAGCTGCCCGCGCGCGGTCTCGGTGGCCACGTACGGCGCGAACGGGGCGAAGTCGCCGGGCCCGCCCGGGCCGTGGTAGCGCCCGTCGAGGGTGAGGGCGAGGTTCGCGGTCACCTTGCGTGCGGTCGGATTGCTCATGTCGCGCTCCTCGTGTCGTGCGGGTCAGTCGTGCGGGTCAGTGGTGAGGATCGCCGCCAGGTGGTCGAGGCACTGGCCGAAGCCGATCTCGATCCCGGCGACGAAGTCCGCCGAGGCGACGGTGCTGTCGGTGATCCGGTAGCGCACGTCCAGCTCCGTGCCGGTCCCGGAGGGCCGGAGCGCGAAGTCGACGTGGGCGGTGAACGCCGGGCCCCCGCCGGGGAGCAGCGGGGAGAGCCGGTAGCCGAGGTGCTCGCCGGGCCGTACGTCCACGACGGCCCCCTCCGCGCGCCCGGCCACCGGATCGGCGCCCTCGGCGTCCTCGGCCTCGCGGTACTCCAGGACGATCCGCCCGCCGGGCCGCGCCTCGAAGACCAGCTCGGAGACGCGGAGATCGTCCGGCGTCCACCACCGGGCGAGCAGCGGGGGCTCGGTCAGCTGGCGCCACACCCGCTCCGGGCTCCCCGCCAGCGACCGGTGGAACGCGAAGGCGCGCTCGTCCGCCCAGCCCGGCTCCCCGGCGGCGGCCCGCTCCTCGCGGAGCCCGGCCCCGTAACGCTCGTACGTCGCACGCGGGCCCTCGGGGCGCTCCGCGGTGTCGGCGAGCCGGGTCAGCCCGGCGGCCAGCTCCCGCAGGGGCGCCGACCGCAGCGCGTACACCCGGCGCTGGCCGCTGCGCTGGGAGGTGACGAGCCCGGCGCGCTCAAGGGTCTGCAGGTGCTTGGTCGTCTGCGGCTGGCGCGCCCCGGCGAGCTGGGCCAGCACGCCGACCGGGCGCGGCCGCTCGGCCAGCAGGGCGACGAGCCGCCAGCGGGCCGGGTCGGCCAGCGCGGTGAGGAGTGCGTCCATGGACACGAGTATTCGCCACAACGAATATTCGCGTCAAGGAATATCTCTGGAGTTCAGTCTCCCGCCTGTGCCGAAAGGGCGTCGGCGAGTGCCACCGGGAGGCGGCCGGTCAGTCCGGTGAGGTGGTCGGAGGCCCGGTCCCAGCGCTGCTCGCGCACCGAGGCGAACATGGACGAGAAGGCGTAGACCCACCAGGGGTCCAGGCCGGTCGCCGCGGTCTCGGCGTGGTACGTGTCCGGCGGGATGTCCTCGTAGGCGACCGGCCTTCCCCACGCCTCCGCCGCGATCGAGGCGACTCCGGCCAGGTCGGTCACCTCGGGCCCGGTGATGTCGTGGTGGCGCCGGGTCGGCTCCCCGGTCGCGAGTGCCGCGAGGGCGTGGGCCACGTCGTCACGGGCCACCAGGGAGATCCGGCCGTCCGCGGCCGGGAGCCGCAGCAGCCCCGTCGTACGGGCCTCGGTGAGCCAGTGCTGGAAGAACTCGATGTACAGCCCCGCCCTGGCGAACGAGTACGGGACGCCGGAGGCCCGGAGCAGCTCCTCGGTGAGGTGGTTGACCACGGCGTAGCAGAACGGGGAAGCGCCGTCGGCGTCGACGCTGCTCAGCGCCGCGACGTGGCCGACGCGCTCGGCTGCCGCGGCGGCGACCACGTTGCGATGGTGCAGCAGCGCCCGTGCGTCGGGCCCGTCGCTGGAGACGAGGACGAGAGCGTCCACGCCTCTGAGCGCCGCACGCAGGGCGGGCGGATCGGCGTAGTCGGCGACGGCGACCTCGACCCGCGGCGGCAATGCCTCGGCGGGCAGCTTCCGCCTGGTGACCGCCACGACGTCCACGCCGTCCACGACGTCCGTGCCGTCCGTGCCGTCCCGTCCCGCGAGCAACCGCACCACCCGCCCGCCCAGACCGCCCGCTGCCCCCGTCACCGCTATGCGCACCGTTGCCCCCTCGCCTTGTCGGTGGACGCGCGTCACACTATCCGGCTCCCCTCCTCCCGCCCCTTGACGCATTGCATAGTTCTGCTGTCGTACGTATAGTCATGCCATCGAGGAGGAGGACTGATGGCAGTACGTGCGGCAGTGGCGGGGGCGAGCGGATACGCCGGCGGGGAGGTGCTGCGCCTGCTCGCGGGGCACCCCGAGATCGAGGTCGGGGCGCTGACCGGGAACTCCAACGCGGGTCAGCGGCTCGGGGCGCTGCAGCCGCACCTCGTGCCCTTCGCCGAGCGGGTGCTGGAGGAGACCACGACCGAGGTCCTCGCCGGGCACGACGTCGTCTTCCTCGCGCTGCCGCACGGCCAGTCGGCCGCGGTCGCGGAGCAGCTCGGCGAGGGCGTGCTCGTCGTGGACTGCGGCGCGGACTTCCGGCTCACCGACGCCGCCGACTGGGAGAGGTTCTACGGCACTCCGCACGCCGGGACCTGGCCGTACGGGCTGCCCGAGCTGCCCGGGGCCCGCGAGGCGCTGAAGGGGTCCCGGCGCATCGCGGTCCCCGGGTGCTATCCGACGGCCGTCTCCCTCGCCCTCGCGCCCGCGTACGCGGCGGGGCTCGCCGAGCCCGAGGCCGTGATCGTCGCCGCCACCGGCACCTCCGGCGCGGGCAAGGCGCTCAAGCCGCACCTGCTCGGCAGCGAGGTCATGGGCTCCATGAGTCCGTACGGGGTCGGGGGCGTCCACCGGCACACCCCCGAGATGACGCAGAACCTCTCGGCCGCGGCGGGGGAGCGCGTCACCGTCTCCTTCACGCCGACCCTCGCGCCCATGTCCCGCGGCATCCTCGCCACCTGCAGCGCGAAGGCGCGGCCCGGCGTGACGGGGGAGAGCCTGCGTGCCGCGTACGAGAAGGCGTACCAGGACGAGCCGTTCGTCACGCTGCTCCCCGAGGGGCAGTGGCCCGCCACCGCCGCCGTGCAGGGCTCCAACTCCGTGCAGCTCCAGGTCGCCCACGACGAGGCCGCGGACCGCGTGCTCGTCATCGGCGCGATCGACAACCTCACCAAGGGCACCGCCGGAGGTGCCGTGCAGAGCATGAACATCGCCCTCGGGCTCCCCGAGGGCCTGGGACTTTCCACGATCGGGGTAGCGCCATGAGCGTCACAGCGGCCAAGGGGTTCACGGCGGCCGGGATCGCCGCCGGGATCAAGGACAGCGGAGGGCCCGACCTGGCCCTCGTCGTCAACGAGGGCCCGCGCCAGGCCGCCGCCGGGGTCTTCACCTCGAACCGCGTCAAGGCGGCCCCGGTCCTCTGGTCCGAGCAGGTCCTCAAGGGCGGCCGCGTCTCCGCCGTCGTCCTCAACTCCGGCGGGGCCAACGCCTGCACAGGCCCCCAGGGCTTCCAGGACACCCACGCCACCGCCGAGAAGGCCGCCGAGGCCCTCGGGCAGAGCGCGGGCGAGATCGCGATCTGCTCCACCGGGCTGATCGGCACCCTGCTGCCGATGGAGAAGATCCTCACCGGCGTGGGGAAGGCCGCCGCCGAACTCTCCGCGCACGGCGGCGAGAAGGCGGCCCTCGCCATCAAGACCACCGACACCGTGCACAAGACGTCCGTGCACGAGAGCGCCGCGGGCTGGACGGTCGGCGGCATGGCCAAGGGCGCGGGCATGCTCGCGCCGGGCCTCGCCACCATGCTCGTCGTCCTCACCACCGACGCCGACCTCGGCGCCGCTGAGCTGGACGGGGCGCTGCGCGCGGCGACCCGTACGACGTTCGACCGGATCGACTCCGACGGCTGCATGTCCACCAACGACACCGTGCTGCTGCTCGCCTCGGGCGCCTCGGAGACCGTGCCGGACACGGCCGAGTTCGCCGAGGCCGTCCGCGCCGTCTGCGACGACCTCGGTCAGCAGCTCATCCAGGACGCCGAGGGCGCCAGCAAGGACATCCGCGTCGAGGTCACGGGCGCCGCCACCGAGGAGGAGGCGGTGACGGTGGGCCGGACGATCGCCCGTAACAACCTCCTCAAGTGCGCCATCCACGGCGAGGACCCCAACTGGGGCCGGGTGCTCTCCGCGATCGGCACCACCGACGCCACCTTCGACCCCGACCGGCTCGACGTCGCCATCAACGGCGTATGGGTCTGCAGGAACGGATCGGTCGGCGAGGACCGCGACCTGGTCGACATGCGGTACCGCGAGGTCCGCGTCACCGCCGACCTCGCGGCGGGCGACGCGTCCGCCGTGATCTGGACCAACGACCTCACCGCCGACTACGTCCACGAGAACAGCGCGTACAGCTCATGAGCGACGGACCCGACAGCGGCGGCAAGAGCACCCGCAAGCACACCGCCCTCCCCAAGACCCAGACGCTCATCGAGGCGCTGCCCTGGCTGACCCGGCACCACGGGAAGACCGTCGTCATCAAGTTCGGCGGCAACGCCATGGTCGACGAGGAGCTCAAGGCCGCCTTCGCGCAGGACGTCGTCTTCCTGCGGCACGCCGGGCTGCGCCCGGTCGTCGTGCACGGCGGCGGCCCGCAGATCAGCAGGCAGCTCGACGCGCTGGGCCTGGAGTCCGAGTTCAAGGCCGGGCTGCGGGTGACCACGCCCGAGACGATGGACGTCGTACGGATGGTCCTGGCCGGACAGGTCCAGCGCGAGCTGGTCAACCTGCTCAACCAGCACGGCCCGCTCGCCGTCGGCATGACCGGCGAGGACGCGCACATCATGGCCGCCACCAAGCACTACGCGGACATAGACGGCGAGCGCGTCGACCTCGGCCGCGTCGGCGAGATCCACGCCGTCGACACCGGCGCGATCGAGGCGCTGCTCGACGACGGCCGTATCCCGGTGATCTCCTCCATCGCACGCAGCGCGGACGATGACCACGTCTACAACGTCAACGCGGACACGGCAGCCGCCGCGCTCGCCGCCGCGCTGGGCGCCGAGACGCTGATGGTGCTGACCGACGTCGAAGGGCTGTACGAGGACTGGCCCCGCAGCGACGAGGTCATCAGCAGGCTCACCGCCAAGGAGCTGGAGAAGCTGCTGCCCGACCTGGCCAGCGGCATGGTGCCCAAGATGGAGGGCTGCCTGCACGCCGTGCGCAACGGCGTCCACACGGCCCGCGTCCTCGACGGGCGCGTCCCGCACTCCATCCTGCTGGAGATCTTCACCGACGAGGGCATCGGCACGATGGTCGTACCCGACCCGACCCCCGACCCGACCCCCGCCCCGACCCAGGAAGAGGGCCCCGCATGACGACGACGCACGACCACGGCGACGGCAACGCGGCCCTCACCACCCGCTGGCAGGGCGCCCTGATGAACAACTACGGCACCCCGCGCCTGCCCCTCACCCACGGCGAGGGCACCCGGCTGTGGGACGCCGAGGGCAACGCGTACCTGGACTTCGTCGGCGGCATCGCCGTCAACGCGCTCGGCACGGCGCACTCCGCCGTCGTACGCGCCGTGTCCGACCAGGTCGCCACGCTCGGCCATGTGTCCAATCTCTTCCTGGCCGAGCCGACGGTGGCGCTGGCCGAGAAGCTGCTGGAGTTGGCCGGTCGGCCCGGCGACGGCAAGGTCTACTTCTCCAACTCGGGCGCCGAGGCCAACGAGGCCGCCTTCAAGATCGGCCGCCGCACCGGCCGTTCGCACATGGTCGCCGCCCAGGGCGGCTTCCACGGCCGCACGATGGGCGCCCTCGCGCTCACCGGGCAGCCCGGCAAGCAGGAGCCGTTCGCGCCGCTGCCCGGCGACGTGACCCACGTTCCGTACGGCGACGCGGAGGCGCTCCGCGCGGCCGTCACCGAGGACACCGCGTTCGTGATCCTGGAGCCCGTGCAGGGCGAGAACGGCGTGATCGTCCCGCCCGAGGGCTACCTCACCGCGGCCCGCGAGATCACCGCCGCGACCGGCACCCTCCTCGTCCTCGACGAGATCCAGACCGGCGTCGGCCGCACGGGCCACTGGTTCGCCTGCCAGGCCGAAGGCGTCGAGCCCGACGTCATCACCCTCGCCAAGGGCCTCGGCGGCGGCCTGCCGCTGGGCGCCACCCTCGCCTTCGGCCCCGCCGCCGACCTCCTCGCCCCCGGCCAGCACGGCTCCACCTTCGGCGGCAACCCCGTCTCGTGCGCCGCGGGCCTCGCGGTCCTGGAGACCATCGAGACCGAGGGCCTGCTCGACCACGTCAAGCGCGTCGGCGCCCGGCTGCGCGACGCCGTGCGCGAACTCGGCCACCCATTGGTCGCCGAAGTCCGTGGTACGGGCCTGCTGCTGGGTATCGTGCTCACCGGACCCGTCGCGCCGCACGCCCAGCGAGCGGCTCAGGACGCGGGTTTCCTGGTGAACGCCGTCGCCCCGGACGTCGTCCGGCTCGCGCCGCCGCTGATCGTCGGCGAGGAGGAGACGGACGCGCTCGTACGGGCGCTGCCCGCCGTGCTCGACGCCGCCGCCGCCGACGACGCGGCCGCGGCCGCGGTCGCGGTCGCGTCGGAGCAGGGCGGACACCGGGACCGATGAGCAGCACGAGACGCAGAGCAGCAGCCGAAGGGACATGTGGACGATGACCGAGGAGCACCACGGGGGCCAGGCCGTCCCGCAGACGCGGACGGCACGCCACCGCCGGATCGTCGACATCCTCAACCGCCAGCCCGTCCGCTCCCAGAGCCAGCTGGCGAAGCTCCTCGCCGACGACGGGCTGACGGTCACCCAGGCCACGCTCTCCCGTGACCTCGACGAACTGGGCGCGGTCAAGATCCGCAACACCGGCGGCGAACTCATCTACGCCGTCCCCGCCGAGGGCGGCGACCCCACCCCCAAGGCGCCCCTCGGCGAGTCAGCGACCGAGGCCCGGATGGCCCGCCTCGCGGGCGAACTCCTCATCTCCGCCGAGGCGTCCGCCAACCTCGTCGTCCTGCGCACCCCGCCGGGCGCGGCCCAGTTCCTCGCCTCGGCGATCGACCAGGCGGGCGTCCACGAGATCATCGGCACCATCGCGGGCGACGACACGCTGCTGCTCATCAGCCGCGACCCGGTGGGCGGCCAGGCCCTGGCGGACCATTTGCTGGGCCTGGCACAGAAGGAACGCTGAGCCTTATCGGCACGAACGGGCGGGCTTGACGGTGACGGGCCCGTCGACCGTACGCCGCGTGCCGTCGTCGGTGCGGACGACGGCACGCTTCGGCGTGACGGAGACGAGCCGCCCGCAGAGCGCCTTGCCGGTGCCTTCCGGGGTGACCTGCACGAGGACTCCCCGCTTGCCGCTCTTCTTCTCCGGCGTCGCGGCCCAGGAGACGGCGACCGCGGCGGTGACGAGCAGCAGCCCTGAGAGGCAGAGCACGGCCGCCGCCCGTACGGCCCTGCCGACCCGCACGCATTCGCGCTCGGTCCAGCGCCGCAGCGCCTGCCCCTCGTAGTAGATCTCCTCGCCGGGCAGCCCGTGCGAGGCCCGTACGGCGACGAGGGCGCCGATGACGAGCAGCACGAAGGCGCCGAGCAGCAGCCCCATCGCCAGCGCGCGGGCCCAGCCGGGGAGTTCGGCGAGGCTGTCGCGCCCCTTCAGCACGGCCAGCACGGCGACGAGCGCGGTCAGCCCGGTCAGCGCCGTCCGCCACCCCTCGGCCTGCCGCCGCAGCTCGGGCAGCTGTTGGAACTCCAGCTCGCGGGCCATCTCCGCCCACCGCCGGTTCGCGTACGCGCTCACGTCTCCTCGGTCCCGCTCTCGATCCGCCACTGGGCGCCGCAGCCGACGAAGGGGAGCGCGTCGGGCTGCCCCGGGTGCGGATGCCCGCACTCGCAGATGTGCACGGCGCCGGTGACCGGGTCGCTCTCCTCAGCGCGTTCTCGGGAGAACAGCCCCTTGGAGCCGACCACGACGTACCCCCGCCGGTACGCCGAGACGTACGGTCCCTGGCACCGCGGACAGTGCCCCTCGACCCGTACCCCCTCGTCCGTCGAACGCCGCGCGAAGCCGTCTCCGGCGACGGTGCCGACCTCGTGCTCGACGTACGGAACGTCGTGATCATGCCCCGTCATCATTGACCTCCAGCTCGAACATCGCCGCGTACGCCGTGAGTCGCTCCCGTACCCAATCCGCCGTCTCCTCGACTCCTTCGGCGGCGAACGCGATGTGGGCGTCCGTCACTCTGCCGGTGACGGCGGGCAGCATGCCGTCCAGGTGTGTGCTGAGCAGGGCGAGATCCTGCCACAGGGGCAGTACGTCGGGGATGTGTGCGACGTCCGTACGGACCCCGAGGCACGCGTAGGGCTCCATCCGCCGCCATGCCGCGCTCACGGGTTCGCCCAGGCGGGCCGCGATGCTGACGAGGTCGAGCGCGCAGAAGGGTTCGCCGGGTGCGGAGACGCGGTGGGTGTCCGCGAGCGCGATGACGGTGAGCCCGTCGGGCACGGTGCCGGGGAACGTGGCGAGTTCCTCGTCCGTGAGCTCCGGGATCTGCGCGCCGAGGGCGCGGAGAGGGGCCAGGTGCGCGTAGGCGTCGGCGGGGGAGAGGCCCCGCTCGTGGGCGTAGCGGACGAGGCGGGCGGCGGTGAGAGGGGCCCACTCGGGTGCCTTGCCCTCGTCGCGGTACGAGGGCACGCCGTTCCGGCGGTTCGTCAGCTCCCTCGTCTGATGGAGGAATACCTGGAGGTAGCCGTAGGCGCCCGATTCCGAAGGTGGAAGGTTCGTGAGGCACTCCCCGTCGGCGCGCGCGACGCTGTAGTGCCGCACCGTTTCGGGGAGAGGGGGGACGAGCGAGGCCCGATCAGGGAGCGCACCGAGGGCCACGTCCCAGACGTCGGACAGTGGCTCCTGCAGATCGCAGGCCGCGGAGAACAGCGAGAGGGTCGTGAGCCGGTCTGCCGGGCCCTGGCGGGAGGCGAGGCTCAGAACCCGGCGCGTGCGCTGCGGCAGTTCGTCCCACTTCTCCAGCAGGGGCCACAGGGGAGCCAGGGGTGCCCCCGCGGCGGCCAGTTCTCCGAGCGTCTCCGTGGGATCGTCGGGCCCGAACGTGCTGACGTCGCTCAAGGAGATCTCGCGACGCCCGGACCGCCGGAGGCGTGCCAAGAGGGAGGCTGCCTGGGGAGACGGAACCCAGTCCTCTCTCAAGCCGCTCTCCTCGGAGACGCGGGTGAAGTGCACCGAGGACTCGGCACACTGGGCCGCGAGTTCCGTCTCGGCCTCGGAGAGGGAGATCTCCCGTTCGGCCGCGAAGGACACGGCGGCCAACGGCGCGAGGCGTGGTCCCGTGGTCGCCGACCAGTCCAGGTGACTCCGGAGCGAGGCGCGCAGTTCCTTGTCGGCGACCGCACCGAACACGTCGACCGTTTCGGGTGTCTCCGCGAACGGGTCGGGCGCCCCTGGCCGGAGCCAGCGGATGAGGGCCGCGCGGGCGGGAGTCCGGCGCGTCGGGTCCAGAGCGATCCGGTATCCCTGGTCCAGGGCGAAGGAAAGCGTTCCGAGCGCTTGAACGTCGTCGAGCGAGCAGACGTGTCCGGAGAGTTCGGGCGGTACCGGAGGAAGGGGCGAGGTGAGGAAGGAGGAGAAGGTCGAGACGGTGCGGACGAGGTCTCCCACGGTGCGCCCCGAGCGCTGTGAAGCGAAGATGACGCCGGTGAAGTTGTCGCGTGACGTGTCGACGACATGGACATCGAAGTCTGGATGGACCTCTTGGGGACGAGACGTGCACAGTGCCCTCAACAGCTCCCGTTCCTGGTTGCCGAGGTGCTGCCGTGCGAGGGACGAGGAGAGCGGAGGCGGGGCGAAATGCGGGCTCATGGCACGCAGCCGCCGCATGTGGATCAGCCCTTCCCCCAGGGTGAGCCCCGCCTTGTCGAAGGAGAGGGCAGCCGCGCGCCAGTCGGACGTGGGGTGGTCGGCCACGGTGCTGTCGCCCGGCCCGGCGAGGGGCAGGCCCTCAAGGCTGGCGGGGGCGTAGGGGAACGCCCGCGACTCCCGTAGCCCGAGCGCACGGGCACGCCACGGCTCCGTGACCGCGTGCGTATCCCTGAACGAGGCCTGGAAGCGCGGCCGTTCGACACCTTGGTCACTCGCGAAGCACCCCGCGGAATCAAGGGGGATCGTCGTCTCCCGACGGGGGCGGAACCTGACCGTGAGCCCTCTCCCCCGCAGGGTGTCCCAGACCGTCCGCAGCGCCGGAAGGCTCTTCTTCTCCATGGACCAGAGCCACTCCAGCGTCAGCTCGGGCCAGTCCGGGAGGCATTCGGCTCCGGTGCGCAGCGTTTCGGCGGCCCACTTCTCGTCGTACGACTGGAGCCGCTTGCGGTCGACGCTGAGTTCGCCCGCGTGGTCGGCGGTGAGATTGAGGACGTACCCGTACGGACGCGCGTCCGTCATCACCCCGTCGCAGAGAACGGCACCCTCGTCGGGCACCCACCACAGCGTGCCCTCCACCGCGGAGAGGGCGTTCCGGAGAGGGTTCCGTGCCCCGAGGTAGAGCCGACCCGGCTCCCACTCCTCCCGCCGCCGCCCGTCGTCCGCCTCCAGCGCGAACTCGCTCACAGCGACAAGCTCTCGCAGCGTCTCCGCGCAGGAGAGCCCGGCGAGATCCTCGTCCCCGCGCAGATAGAGCCGCACACGGGTCCCGCCCTCGGGGCAGGCGTCCTCTCCCGCACCCTCCTCCTGCCTCCGGATCCGGAAAAGGGAACCGCTGCTCGCGATATCGACCCGCAACGCATCACGTACGGGACGTCCATCCACATCCACCTGGCGCGTCACGAGCGTCATCTCGTCGGCCAGCATGAAGTAGCTGAGGACGCCGATGCCGAAGCGGGAGTTGGGGTGGAGCTGGAGCGAGGGGTCCACGCGGAGCCATTCCGTCTGCTCCCGGCGGAACGCCCGCGAATGGACGAAGCGGCGGCCCGCCTGGGTGAAGGTGGACTCCAACTGCTCGCGGCCCATGCCCACACCGTTGTCGCGGCACTCGACGTAGCGCCCGCGCGCGTCCTCGCCCTGGACGATGCTGATCCGGCCCTCCCAGGGGGCAGGCACGGGACCACCGCGGAGCGACAGGTACCGGCCGCGCATCGCGCGGTAGCGGCAGGCGTCCATCGCGTTCTGGAACAGTTCGCGGAATGCCAGCG
Organism: Streptomyces sp. NPDC048172; assembly: GCF_043202595.1. Lineage (NCBI taxonomy): Bacteria > Bacillati > Actinomycetota > Actinomycetes > Kitasatosporales > Streptomycetaceae > Streptomyces > Streptomyces sp. NPDC048172. The sequence continues at coordinate 307,993 of NZ_JBIDAT010000005.1, read as the reverse complement.
CCGGGTCCCCGTACAGCTCGCGGCCCATCAGGAGGTCGCGGACCTCGGTCTGGGAGAGCTGGAAGCGCAGCAGCGGGACGTCGTATGCCGTGCCCGCCGCGCCGGGGCGCAGGTCGCGGTCCGTCACGCGCGTCGGAATGGCGGCCAGCAACTCCGCCTCCCCGGCCGGCAGACGCTCCGTCGCCCAGCCGCGCAGCAGCGCCGCGACCTCGTCCGCCTCCGCGACGACCTCCTGCATGGCGGCGTGGACGGCGGGGTGGGGGCACGGCATGTCCAGGTACAGCTCGCCGCCCGCGCCATCCGTGTCCCACGACAGCGCGCCGCGCATCGCGTCCACCGCGTCGGACGGGCGTACGGGGTCGGCGACGGCCAGATGGTCGGCGATGACCTCCGGGAGCGTACGGGCGTCCGCCGCGAGGACGGCCGCGAGGTGCAGCAGCCCGGCGAGCGGGCGGAGGCGCATGCCGCCCGTGCGGCGGACCGGCGCTTCTTCCTCCAGGCCCTCGGGGCTGACGGCGCGGGCCAGCCAGCGCAGCGCGTCGGCCTGTTCGGAGAGCCGGTCGGCATTCGTGTCCCCGGCCAGTTCGGCCGCGAAGCCCTCCGCCACCCCCGCCGGTACGGTCGCGTCGCCGGGGCCCATCCGGTCGGCGATCCAGCGGTGGGCCAGCCAGAGGGCCACGGCCTCGGCGTCCTCCCGCCGCTCCGGGTCCCCGGCCAGGCCGCGCAGCTTCCGGGCGACCTGGGTGTGCTGGTCGCGCACATGTTCCCAGTGCCGCCGGACGGGGCCCGCGTCCTTGCACTGCCCGGCGTCCAGCACGTTCAGCTCCACCGACCGGCTCAACTGGTCGGCCCACGCCGCCTCGTGCAGGAACGGCGCCGCGATGAGCGCCGCCACCTCGGCCACCGTCAGCGGCGTCCCCTCGGGGAGCAGCCGCGGGAGACAGCGCCGCAGCAGCCGTACGGGGAAGTCCGCGTCGGCCCAGGGGTCGTCCCGGCGCGCGTGCGCCTTGTGGACGACCGCCGCGCACCGTTCGGCGAGCGTCGCCAAACAGGACTGGAGGTGCGCCACCCGCTCAGGCTCCGCGTCCCGCGCGGCCTCCCACAGCGCGGGCTCGCGCGTCGCCGTGCTCCACTCCTCCGCGAGGCGGCGGCCCTGGCAGACCTCCGTCGCGCTGGTCTCCCGCCCGGCGTCCGTGCCGTAGTCGACCAGCGGGCGCTGCGCCGTGTGGCCCGCGCGCAGGGCGAGCCGGGGGGCGTGGGCGCGTACGTGTTCGTACACCTGCTCAAGCGTCTGCGGCGACGCGTACGGGTGCAGCGCACCGGCGAGGGCGCGGCTGAAGAAGCTGCCCTCGGCGGTCGCGCCGCACCGCTCGCCGGGCGAACAGCCGACCAGGACGGCGAGCTTGAGGCCGGGGCGTACGCCCACGCGCGTGGCGAAGGCCGCTCCCGCCTCCTCCGCCGCCGCGTCCCGGCACGCGTCCACCGCCCACAGCACGGTCGCGGCGCCCGACTCCGTCAGGTGCGGGGCGATGTCGGCCGGGATGAGGCCCTGCGTGTACGCCAGGGACCAGTGGCCGTCGGCGGGCGCGCGGGCGTCGGCGGGGACGAGATAGTCGGTGCCGCCGAGCCGGATGCCGTGCCCGGTGAACGCGACCACGAACGTGCCGCCGGGAGGGACGGCGCGCGCGGCCTCGTCGAGACGGGTGAGGATGCCGGTACGGGTCGAGTCCTCGCCCGCGCACCGCTCGACCTCGTACCCCGACCCCTCCAGCGCCTCGCCCAGGAGCCGCAGATCGGCCCGGACGGCCTCGCGCAGCGAGGGGAAGGTCTCCGTCGCCCCGGGCACCTCGCCGACGCCGATCAGCAGGGCCCGGCGCGCGGGCGCCGCCGCGGGAGTGTCGGTGGTCATCCGGCACATGATGCCATCAGACCCCGCCGACACCGTGCCAACGTCTGGCGACGAGCCAGCAGTTGGCCGCGACGCGGCGGCCCCGGGGGTATTCCTCCGACAGGTCTGCACCATTACGCTCATCCGTAGCCAGGTGCACACCACCCCCACCCACCGCTGCCTCCAGGAGGTTCACGGTGAAAGTCCGCATTGGCTCCCCCCGGATCGCCTCGGCGATCGCAGGTTCGATCTGCCTCGTCGCGACGCTCGCGCTCTCCAGCGCCGCCGCCGACGAGAAGGCGGCACCCGAGAAGTCCCCGAAGAAGGCGGGCGTCGCGCTCAGCAAGGTGGCCACGGCGAAGAACCCCACCGCGGGCACGGCCGGTCCCGACGGGACCGTCTGGATCGCCGAACGGCCGGGAACGGTGCGGGTCCTGAGCGACAAGGGACTCGGCGACCCCGTTCTCGACATCACCAAGGAGACGACCAACGACGGCGAGCGCGGACTGCTCGGCCTCGCCTTCGACCCGAAGTTCGAGCACCTCTACATCGCGTTCACGAACCTTGAGGGCACCAGCACCGTCGACGAGTTCGAGGTGAAGGGCGGCGAGATCCAGCAGGACACCCGCCGAACCGTCCTCACCCAGGAACAGCCGTACGCCAACCACAACGGCGGCGACCTCACCTTCGGCCCCGACGGCATGCTCTACATCGCCTTCGGGGACGGCGGCAGCGGCGGCGACCCGCACGACAACGGCCAGAACATGGGCACGTTCCTCGGCAAGATGCTGCGCATCGACCCGAGCAAGGGCGATCCGTACGCGATCCCCGAGGGCAACCCCTTCGCCGACGAGCCCGGCGCGAAGCCCGAGATCTGGGCGTACGGGCTCCGCAACCCGTGGCGCTTCTCGTTCGACGCGGCCAAGGGCGACATGCTCATCGCCGACGTCGGCCAGAGCAAGCGCGAGGAGGTCGACTGGGCCCCGGCGAGCAGCGAGGGCGGCGAGAACTACGGCTGGTCCCGCATGGAGGGCACGCTCGCCTTCAACGGCGAGGAGCCGAAGAACCACCTGCCGCCGGTCTTCGAGTACGACCACACCCCGTCCCGCTGCTCCGTCACCGGCGGCTACGTCTACCGGGGCAAGAAGATCAAGGACCTCAAGGGCAAGTACGTCTTCAGCGACTACTGCGAGGGCGACATCCGCGCCCTGTCGATGAAGAACGGCGAGGTCACGGGCGAGACCAACCTCGGCGTCAACGGCGGCGAGGTCGTCGCGTTCGCGCAGGGCGGCGACAAGGAGCTCTACGCGCTCGCGATCGGCGGCGACATCTACCGGCTGGACCCGGCCAAGCGCCCGTAGCCCCGCCGCACGCTCACTCCTTCTCGGGCTCGCTGGCGCCGGGGCCGCGCCGCGCGAACCAGGCGGCGGCCAGCGCGCCCGAGACGTTGTGCCACACGGAGAAGACGGCGGACGGCAGCGCGGCCAGCGGGCTGAAGTGCGCCGTGGCCAGGGAGGCGGCGAGGCCGGAGTTCTGCATCCCGACCTCGAAGGCCATGGCGCGGCCCGCCGGTTCGCCGAGCCCGGCCAGCCGCCCGGCGCCGTAACCGAGCGCGAGGCCGAGCCCGTTGTGCAGCACGACGGCGAGGAAGACCATCAGCGCCGCCGACTTGATCGCGTCGGCGCTCCCCGCGACGACGATCGCCACGATCACGGCGATCGTCAGCGCCGACAGCCACGGCAGCACGCCCAGGGCCCGCGTGACGTACCGCCCCGCCAGCAGCCGTACGAGCAGCCCCGCGATCACCGGCAGCAGCACGGTCTTGAGGATGTCGGTCACCATCGAGCCCGCGTCCACGGGCAGGTACTCGCCCGCGAGCAGCAGCGTCAGCGGCGGCGTGACGAGCGGGGCGAGGACCGTGGAGACGGTGGCGACGGAGACCGACAGGGCCACGTCGCCGCGCGCGAGGTACGTCACGACGTTCGACGCGGTGCCGCTGGGCGCGCAGCCGACGAGAATGACGCCCGCGGCGAGCTGCGGCGACAGCTGCAGCGCGTGGGCGATCAGCCAGCCCAGCCCCGGCATGATCACGTAGTGCGCGACGAGCCCGAGCGCCACGGCCCAGGGGCGCTGCGCGACCCCCTTGAAGTCCTGCGGCGTCATCGTGACGCCCATGCAGAACATCACCACACCGAGCAGATACGGCACCGCCTCGGCCCCGCTCGTGAACGTCCCGGGGCTGAGCAGTCCGACTGCTCCTGCGAGGAGGACGAGGAGCGGGAAGAGGGTGACGGCGCGCCGGGCACCACGATCATTTCGCACTGCGCGATCGAACGCCTAGCTGGCCCTTGCATGCAAGGGCGTCTCGGCATGTGGAGCCTCCGCGGAAGCGCCGGTCAGGGGCGCGGGGAACTGCGCGCCCAGCCGCAGCGCGCCCGCGCCCGGCGACGCACGGGCAGGGGCTGCCCCTTCGCGCATCTTCGCGGGCTGCGGCCGCGTCGTGGCCGGTCGCGCAGTTCCCCGCGCCCCTAGGTGTGGTCCTCTTCTACCGAGGACCCGGAGCCTTCACGGTCAGGATGCCCAGCGTGGACTGGGTGGGGAGCAGCCCTGAGCCGATCACAGCCATGAGGGCTGGGCCGTTCAATTCGGCGAGGCGGGCGCAGCCGTCCGCGCCGAGGGCCCGGTACGGCGCGGCGGCCAGCTCGTCCGTCGTCCGCTCGACGGAATCACGGAGCTCACGCCCCCGTTCCGTGGCATGACCGGATGCGTCGACCAGCCCCCGTGCGGCGAGCCGCTCCCGTGCCGCGGCCCACTCCTCGTCGCTCCAGCCGCGCGAGGCGAAGTTCTCGACCGGTGCCGCGTCGACCGCGGCGAAGGAGACCAGGGCCTCGCAGCCGTCGAGCCCGGCCGTGAGCAGCGCCGCGAGGTGGCCGTCGCCGCGGTGCTCGCGCAGCACGTTGCCCGCCTGCCACAGGACGAGGTGCGGCTCGTCGGGCCAGCCCAGCGCCGCGTTCGCGGCGGCGAGCGGGCGCCCGGACAGCTCGCACGCCTCGGCGGCCGTACGGGCGAGGGCCGCGGTCTCGGCCAGCTCAGGCGAGGTGATCCGGTCGCCGAGGACCGCGCGCAGCGTCCGGTCGACGCCGCGCAGCCGCGCGTCGAGCACGGCCGAGGGCTCGGCGGTCCGCCAGGCGGCGGGCACGTGGGTGCCGACCATGCGCGGGCTGAAGCTGTAGAACGCCGCGGTGACCAGCTCCGCGCTCGCGTGGCCGAACGGCGCGGCGCGGAGCGCGAAGTACGAGGGCCAGCGGGCGGCCGTGTCGTAGCCGAGGGCCTCGGTCTCCTCGGACACCTGGGGCGCGAAGTAGACCGAGGCGTAGAGGGGTTCGAGCTGGTGCCAGGTCTGCCGGGCGAGGCTCGGAAAGTCAGTCATGCGCCCAGCCAACCCCACCAATGTGAACGCTGTCAACATGTACTCCGGGCCCCGTCCGCGCATCCTGGACGCATGGCTGAGACCAAGCGGGCGAAGGGCATCGAGGTCCGGGTCCGGCGCGCCTACGAGGCGCCCGACCCGGAGCGTGACGGGGCGCGGGTGCTGGTCGACCGGCTCTGGCCGCGCGGCGTCTCGAAGGCGGACGCGGAGCTGGACGACTGGGACAAGGAGGTGGCGCCCTCGCCGGAGCTGCGCAAGTGGTACGGGCACGACCCCGAGCGGTTCGAGGAGTTCGCGCACCGCTACCGCGCCGAGCTGGACACCCCGGAGGGGCGGGCCGCGCTCGACCGGCTGCGCGGGCTCGCGGACGGCGGCACGCTCACGCTCATCACGGCCACCAAGGACCTCGACCACGCGCACACGGCGGTGCTGGCGGAGGAGCTGCGGGGCTGACGTTCCGGCCGCTCATCGACTGCTCACCGGCTGCGTTGACGAAACATACGGTGGAGTGCATACTTATACCTGTCAGCGCATGCACCGTAAGGAGAAGCCCGTGACCGAGCGCGTCGTACTCGCCTACTCAGGCGGCCTGGACACCTCTGTCTGCATCGGCTGGATCGCCGAGGAGACCGGCGCCGAGGTCGTCGCCGTCGCCGTCGACGTCGGCCAGGGGGGCGAGGACCTGGATGTCATCCGCAAGCGTGCGCTGGACTGCGGTGCGGTCGAGGCGGAGGTCGCGGACGCGAAGGACGAGTTCGCCGACGAGTACTGCCTCCCGGCCATCAAGGCCAACGCGCTGTACATGGACAAGTATCCGCTGGTCTCCGCGCTCTCCCGGCCCACCATCGTCAAGCACCTGGTCGCCGCCGCGCGCAAGCATGGCGCGAGCACCGTGGCGCACGGCTGCACGGGCAAGGGCAACGACCAGGTGCGGTTCGAGGCCGGCATCTCCTCCCTCGCGCCCGACCTGAAGTGCATCGCCCCCGTGCGGGACTACGCGATGACGCGGGACAAGGCCATCGCCTTCTGCGAGGAGAAGGGCCTCCCGATCGCGACGACGAAGAAGTCGCCGTACTCGATCGACCAGAACGTCTTCGGCCGGGCCGTCGAGACCGGCTTCCTGGAGGACATCTGGAACGCGCCGATCGAGGACGTCTACGACTACACGTCGAACCCCGCCACCCCGCGCGAGGCCGACGAGGTCGTCATCACCTTCGACAAGGGTGTCCCGGTCGCCGTCGACGGCAAGCCGGTCACCGTCCTCCAGGCCATCCAGCAGCTCAACGAGCGCGCGGGTGCCCAGGGCATCGGCCGGATCGACATGGTCGAGGACCGGCTCGTGGGCATCAAGTCCCGCGAGGTGTACGAGTCGCCGGGCGGCATCGCGCTCATCACCGCCCACCAGGAGCTGGAGAACGTCACGGTCGAGCGCGAGCTCGCCCGCTACAAGCGGCAGGTCGAGCAGCGCTGGACCGAGCTGGTCTACGACGGCCTGTGGTTCTCCCCGCTCAAGCGCGCCCTGGACGGCTTCATCGACGAGGCGAACCAGCACGTCTCCGGCGACATCCGGATGACCCTGCACGGCGGCCGGGCCGTCGTCACGGGCCGCAAGTCCGAGCAGTCGCTCTACGACTTCAACCTGGCGACGTACGACACGGGCGACTCCTTCGACCAGTCGATGTCCAAGGGCTTCATCGAGATCTTCGGCCTGAGCAGCAAGATCGCCGCGCAGCGTTCTCTGCACGCAGAGCGTGACGCAGACCAGGCGTAGGGCGTAACGGGCAGAATATGACGGGCCGTCGCGCACCGCGCGACGGCCCGTACGCGTACAACGAGACCGCACCACGCACCAGGAGCAGGCAACGCCCGTGAGCAGCAACGAGAACACCGATCTCCGCCTCTGGGGCGGCCGTTTCGCCGACGGCCCCAGCGAGGCCCTCGAAAAGCTGTCCGCCTCGGTCCACTTCGACTGGCGCCTCGCGCCGTACGACATCGCGGGCTCCCGCGCGCACGCCCGCGTGCTGCACAAGGCGGGACTGCTCACCGCCGACGAGCTGGACCGTATGCTCGCGGGCCTCGACCGGCTCGAACAGGATGTCGCGGCGGGCGACTTCACCGGCACCATCGCCGACGAGGACGTCCACACGGCGCTGGAGCGCGGCCTCCTGGAGCGCGTCGGGCAGGACCTCGGCGGCAAGCTGCGCGCGGGGCGGTCCCGCAACGACCAGATCGCCACCCTCTTCCGGATGTACCTGCGCGACCACGCCCGTACGCTCGGCGGGCTGCTCGCCGACCTCCAGGGCGCCCTCGTCGGGCTCGCCGAGGCGCACCCGGACGTGGCGATGCCGGGCCGTACGCACCTGCAGCACGCGCAGCCCGTCCTCTTCGCGCACCACGTCCTCGCGCACGCGCAGGCCCTCTCGCGGGACGCGGAGCGGCTGCGCCAGTGGGACGCGCGCACGGCCGTCTCGCCGTACGGCTCGGGCGCGCTGGCCGGATCCTCCCTCGGGCTCGACCCGGAGGCCGTCGCCGCCGACCTCGGCTTCGAGCACGGCAGCGCGCCGAACTCGATCGACGGCACGGCGTCCCGCGACTTCGCCGCCGAGTTCGCCTTCGTCACGGCGATGATCGGCGTGGACGTGTCGAAGATCGCCGAGGAGATCATCCTGTGGAACACGAAGGAGTTCTCCTTCGTGACCCTGCACGACGCGTTCTCGACCGGCTCCTCGATCATGCCGCAGAAGAAGAACCCGGACATCGCCGAGCTGGCGCGCGGCAAGTCCGGGCGGCTGATCGGCAATCTGACGGGGCTGATGGCGACGCTCAAGGCGCTGCCCCTGGCGTACAACCGGGACCTCCAGGAGGACAAGGAGCCGGTCTTCGACTCCATCGACCAGCTGGAGATCCTGCTCCCGGCGTTCACCGGCATGATGGCCACGCTCACCGTGCACGGCGACCGGATGGCCGAGCTGGCCCCCGCGGGCTTCTCGCTCGCCACCGACGTCGCCGAGTGGCTGGTCAAGCAGGGCGTGCCGTTCCGCGTGGCGCACGAGGTCGCGGGGGAGTGCGTGAAGGTCTGCGAGCGCGAGGGCATCGAGCTGGGCGAGCTGACGGACGCGCAGTTCGCGGAGATCTCCCCGCACCTGACGCCCGAGGTGCGCGGCGTGCTGAACGTGCCGGGCGCGCTCGCGGCGCGCGACGGGCGCGGCGGCACGGCCCCCTCGGCCGTCGCCGCGCAGCTCGCCGCCTTCCGGGACGACCTGGAGGCCCAGCGGGGGTGGGCTGCGGCGAAGAGCTGAGGCGGGCGGGTACGGTGGTGCGGCCCGTGAACAGAGCCGACTGAGCTGGGAGATCCCCATGCCCTTCGCCCGCCTCGCCTCGGCGACGACCCCCACGGCCCACCTCGGCCTGGGCCTCGCCGCCGTCGGCCGTCCCGCCTACATCACGCTGGGCAGGGACGCCGAGCTGCCGGAGCGCACTCCGGAGGCGCTGCGCGCCCGTACCCATGAACTCCTCGACGCCGCCTACGCCCAGGGCGTGCGCTACATCGACACGGCACGCTCGTACGGCCGTGCCGAGGAGTTCCTCGCCGAGTGGCTGCGCGACCACCCCGAGGCCGAGGACGTGGTGATCGGCAGCAAGTGGGGCTACACGTACACCGGCGAGTGGCGGATGGACGCCGAGGCGCACGAGGTCAAGGACCACGGCGCCGCGGCGTACGACCGCCAGCTCGCGGAGACCCGGGAGCTGCTCGGCGACCGGCTCGACCTGTACCAGATCCACTCCGTCACGCCCGACAGCCCCGCGCTGACCGACACCGCGCTGCACGCCCGGCTCGCCGAACTCGCGGGGCAGGGCGTCACCGTCGGCTTCAGCACGAGCGGCCCCGCGCAGGCGGAGGCGATCCGCGCGGCACTCGCGATCACGGCGGACGGCGGCCCCCTCTTCCGCACGGTCCAGAGCACGTACAACCTGCTCGAACCGTCCGCGGGCGAGGCGCTGGCGGAGGCGCACGACGCGGGGCTCACCGTCATCGTCAAGGAAGCCATGGCCAACGGGCGGCTCGCGGGGGAGCACGCGCCCGAGGCGCTGCGCGAGGCCGCGGAGGCCGCCGGGACCACGCCCGACGCGGCGGCACTGGCCGCCGTGCTGCGGCAGCCCTGGGCGGGCGTCGTCCTCTCCGGCGCCGCCACGGCGGCCGAGCTGCACACCAATCTGCTGGGCGCCGCCGTGGACCTCGACGAGGACCGGCTCGCCGGGCTCGCGGGCCTCGCGGAGGAGCCCGAGGCGTACTGGCGGTACCGCTCCGGACTGCCCTGGAGCTGAGGGAACGCCGCGTGCGAGCGGCTTGTGTGCATGACGCAACGGTTTCCGGGCAGGTGCGCTCTCGCACCATCCACACCTGGGAGACCGAAAAATGAAGAGTGCGAAGAGGCTGTCGTCCGCCGCCGTGGCGGTCACTCTCTCCGTGGCCGCGGCCGCGGGAGTCGTCGGGTTCACGGTCGGCGCCACCGGCGCCTCCGCCGAGAAGCGCCCGGAGCCCCGCGTCCAGGACTCGTTCGACCCGCTGGGTCCGCCCATGCACCAGATGAAGCACGCGGGCCGCACCGTCCACTACAGCGACACGGGTGAGAAGGGCGCCAAGCCCGTCGTCTTCATGGGCGGTACGGGCACGACGGCGCGCGCCTCCGGGATGACCGAGTTCCTGCGGACCACCCGCGAGAACCTGAACGAGCGCGTCATCTCCGTCGAGCGCAACGGCTTCGGCGACACCGAGTACGACGGCAAGCTGGGCTTCGACGACTACACGGCCGACGTCAAGGCCGTCCTGAACGAGCTCGGCGTCAAGAAGGCCGCCGTCATCGCGATATCCGGCGGCGGGCCCTACGCCGCGCACTTCGCCGCCGACGCGCCCTCCCGCGTCGCCTCGCTGCACCTCGCCGCCGCGCTGCCGCCGTACGGCGCGAAGTCCGACTACTGCGGCAAGAGCGACGCGGAGCTGAAGGAGTACTTCGGCGAGCAGATCCGCGACCCGCGCAAGTGGTGGGGCTACCCCGAGGACAGCCCCATGCACAAGATCCCCGGCTTCACGGACACCGCCGAGGAGGACGGCGGCCGCTCGTACTACCTGCGCGGCCAGAAGGGCGACCCCTCGGCCCAGGTGCACGAGCAGAAGCTGTACTGCGAGCGCCCGGGCCCGGACCTGTCGGAGCTGAAGGCGCCCACGTTCGTCTACACGGGCCTGAAGGACACCACCGTGCCGCCCGCCACGCAGGCGCTGTGGAACAAGGCGCTGCCGGGCAAGCCGGTCGTACGGAAGTACGACGACAGCGGCCATGACGTGCAGTACCGGCACTGGGACCAGATCCTGCTCGACATGGGCGGCTACGCGGACCGCACCCCCGTCTGCACCGGGAAGCGGACGAAGGTGCTGCCGGAGGAGGCGGCGAAGCGCGCCGTCGAGAAGGGCGCGACGCTGGGAAGCTGCGCCTGGCGCAAGTAGGCATCTGAGCAGGCATCGGGAAGGCGCCTCACCGTCCGTACGGTGGGGCGCTTTTCTCATGCCTCGTTTGCGACATCAATGTCTCACATGCTCTACTTACGTCTCATGAGCGTGGACCGTGAAGAGCTGCTGAGCGTGGCCGCCGAGCTGCTGACCCGCAGACCCACCTCGTCCATGGACGAGATAGCGAAGGCCGCCGGCATCAGCCGCGCCACCCTGCACCGGCACTTCGCCGGGCGCGACGCGCTCGTCCGCGCCCTGGAGCAGCTCGGGCTGCGGCGCCTGGAGGCCGCGGTGGACGCGGCGCGCCCCGAGGAGGGGGACGCCGCCGAGGCGGTCCGCAGGATCGTCGCCGAGGCCGAGCCCGTCGCCGGATTCCTGGGCTTCCTCGTGACCGAGAACCAGCTCTTCGAGCCGGGGGAGATGTACGAGGGCTGGACCCGGATCGACGACAGGTTCGCCGCGCTCTTCCGGCGCGGCCAGGAAGAGGGCACGTTCCGCATCGACCTCACCGCGGCCTGGCTGACCGAGGCGCTCTACGCGCTGATCAGCGCGTCCGCGTGGGCGGTGCAGGACGGCAAGGTCGCGGGACGCGACGCGGTACGGATGACCGCCGAGCTGCTGCTCGGCGGGGCGAGACGGAGCACGGAGCAATGAGCAGCAAGACCGCAGAAACCCCCGGGACTCCCGGGGGTCCCGGGGCTTCCGGGACCCCCGAGGAGGCCCAGCCGCAGCGGCTGCGCTGGCTCGCGCTCGCCGTCCTGGTCCTGGCCGTGCTGCTCGTCGGCATCGACGCCACCGTGCTCGGCCTCGCCGCGCCCTTCCTCAGCGAGGACCTGCGCCCCTCCAGCACCCAGCTGCTGTGGATCGGCGACGTCTACTCGTTCGTGATCGCCGGAATGCTGGTGTCGATGGGCAGCCTCGGCGACCGGATCGGCCGGAAGAAGCTGCTGCTCACGGGCTCGGTCGCGTTCGGCGCGATCTCGGTCCTCACGGCCTACGCACACAGCTCCGAGGCCATGATCGTGTGGCGTGCCCTGATGGGCGTCGCGGGCGCGACCCTGATGCCGTCCACGCTCGCGCTGATCCGGAACCTCTTCCACGACCCGCGCGAGCGCAGCCTCGCCGTCGGCATCTGGGGCTCGATGGCCGCCGCGGGCGCCGCCGTCGGCCCCGTCGTCGGAGGCTTCCTGCTGGAGCACTTCTGGTGGGGCTCGGTCTTCCTGATCAACCTGCCCGTGATGGCCGTGCTGGTGGTCGTCGGCATCAAGCTGCTGCCCGAGTCCAAGAACCCCGCGCCGGGCCCCTGGGACCTGCCGAGCGTCGCCCTGTCGATGGTCGGCATCATCGCCGTCGTCTACGCGGTCAAGGAGGGCGCGGCGTACGGCTTCCGCTGGGACGTGGCGGTCGCCGCGGCCGTGGGGCTGACGGCCCTGTGGTCGTTCGTCCGCCGCCAGCTGCGGCTGCCGCACCCCCTGCTGGACATGCGGCTCTTCGCCCACCGCGGCTTCACCGGCGCCGTCATCGCCGACCTGCTGACCATCCTCGGGCTGTCCGGACTGGTGTTCTTCCTCTCCCAGTTCCTCCAGATGGTCCAGTCCCGCTCACCCTTCGAGGCCGGACTCGCCGAACTGCCCGCCGCGCTCGGCTCGGTGACCGCGGGCCTGCTCGCGGGCTGGGCGGCCCGGCGTACGTCCGTACGCGGCGCCGTCGCGGGCGGCCTCGCGGCGGTCGGCCTCGCGCTGGGCGCCTGCGTCTGGCTCCAGGCGACGACGGGGTATCTGCTGCTCGGCAGCGTCCTGCTCGTCGTCGGCGTCGGCGCGGGGCTCGCGTTCACCGTCACGGCCGACGTGATCCTCTCCAGTGTCCCCAAGGAGCAGGCGGGCGCGGCCTCGGCGGTCTCCGAGACGGCCTACGAACTGGGCGCGGCCCTCGGCATCGCCCTGCTCGGCTCGGTGGTCACGGGCGTCTACCGCTCGTTCACCACGCCCCCGGGTGTACCGGAGTCCGCCGCCGACCAGGCCCGCCACTCCCTCGGCGAGGCGGTCGAGACGGCACACCACGTGCCGGGCCCGGCGGGGGAGAGGCTCCTGACAGCGGCCCAGGACACCTTCACGGAGGGCCTCCGCCTGGGCGCGGGCGTAGGCGCGGTGATCCTCCTGTCCGCGTCCGTACTGGCCTGGTACCTCCTGCGAGGCCAGAAGCTGGGCGACATCCCGGAGGAGGAGTGACCCGGCGGTTCGCACGTACCCGGCGTGGGCGGCTGCGCTTGCCAGCCCTGCGCCTCCGGCGCAGACCTCCCAAGCGCAGCACGGGACGGCAGGGCTTGCCCCTCAGGGGCGCGGGGAACTGCGCGGCGGGCCACGACGCGCCCGCAGGCTGCGCAGCGCCGCAAGGGGCAGCCCCTGCTCAGAACCCGAAAGAGGGCACGGGAAAGGTCCGGTGAGCCCTCGTACGGTCAGGCGGCCTTCGCCTTCGTGGCGTACATGTCGACGTACTCCTGGCCGGAGAGCCGCATGACCTCGCTCATGACCTCGTCGGTGACGGCGCGGAGCACGTACCGGTCGCGGTCCATGCCCTCGTAGCGGGAGAAGTCCAGCGGCTCGGCGAAGCGCACCGAGATGCGACGGCCGCCGCCGATGCGCGGCAGCCCCTTCCCGTCCGGCTGCACGGCGTCCGTGCCGATCATCGCGAACGGCACGACCGGCGCGCCCGTCATCAGCGCGAGGCGGGCGATGCCCGTACGGCCGCGGTAGAGGCGGCCGTCGGGGGAGCGGGTGCCCTCCGGGTAGATCGCGAAGAGCTTGCCCTCCTCCAGCACGCGGCGGCCCGTCATCAGCGCCGCGACGCCGCCGCGCCCGCCGTCGCGGTCGACCGGGATCATGCCGACCCCGGTGAAGAACCAGGCCATGAGGCGGCCCTTGAGGCTCTTGCCCGTGACGTACTCGTCCTTGCCGATGAAGAAGACCTGCCGGTCGGTGACCAGGGGCAGGATCATCGAGTCGATGAAGGTCAGGTGGTTGCCCGCGAGGATCACCGGCCCTGAGCCGGGGATGCGCTCCGCCCCCTCGACCTTCGGCCTGAACAGCACGCGAAGAAGCGGGCCGAGCACTGCCTTGATCAGCCGGAAACGGGACAACGGGTCCTCCGCCCAGTCGGTATCGGTCGTGCGCGGGAACGCGCAGTTGAGGACGATACTCGGCACTACCGGTGAGTTGCACACCGGGTTCACATGGTCGATACGAAGAGTTGACGCGGATTACGACCACTTTGCCCGTACGACCACCCACACGCTCCGTCCCGTGCGCCGTCCCACGCCACGCGTGTTTCCCTGCTGTTCGGACGTATGTCTCCCCGGTGTACCGCGCATGGATCTACGATCGGCGCGTTCTGTGTCAGGTCGTGCCGGACCCCCGGCGCCACGGAGTGGAGGAGAGCCCATGGGACAGGAGCAGCAGCCGGGCCGGAGAACCCTGCTCGGAGCGGCAGTGCTGGGCGCCGCGGGTGTCGGCGCCGCCGCGCTGGGCACCGGGTCGGCGCAGGCGGCCGGAGAGCGGGCCGCGGACGGCAAGGGGGGCCAGGCGGGCCGGGGAGGCCGCCACGAGCTGCCCTTCCCCCTCGTCGTGGCCCACCGCGGCACCAGCGGATACCGCCCCGAGCACACCCTCGGCTCGTACCAGCTCGCGCTCGACATGGGCGCCGACGTCATCGAGCAGGACCTCGTACCCACCAAGGACGGGCACCTGGTCTGCCGTCACGAGAACGACATCACCGCGACGACCGACGTCGCCGACCACCCCGAGTTCGCCGACCGCAAGACCACCAAGAAGGTGGACGGCACGGACCTCACGGGCTGGTTCACCGAGGACTTCACCCTCAAGGAGCTGAAGACGCTGCGCGCCAAGGAGCGCATCCCCAAGCAGCGCCAGCACAACACGCTCTACGACGGCCGCTGGGAGGTCCCGACCTTCGAAGAGGTCCTGGAGTGGGCCGAGAAGGAGGGCCGCAAGCGCGGGCGCCGGGTCTGGCTGCACATCGAGACCAAGCACCCCACGTACTTCCGCAAGATCGGCCTCGGCCTGGAGAAGCCGCTCGCCAAGCTGCTGCGCCGCTACGGCCGCCACAAGGCCCACTCGCCGAACTTCGTGCAGTCCTTCGAGCCGAGCAGCATCGAGCAGCTCAGCAAGCTCGTCGACTGCCCCGGCGTGGTGCTCCTCTCGACGCTGACCTCGCGCCCCTGGGACTTCGTCGAGGCGAACGACCCGCGCACCGTCGCCGACCTGATCAAGCCCGAGGGGCTGAAGTGGATGGCGGAGTTCGCGCAGGGCATCGGCCCCACGCTCGAACTCGTGATCCCCCGCAAGGCCGACGGCACCCTCGGCGAGGCCACCACCCTGGTCCGCGACGCGCACGCGCAGAAGCTGGTGCTGCACCCGTACACGATGCGGAACGAGAACAGCTTCCTGCCCGTCGACTTCCGCAAGGGCACCAACCCGAACGACTACGGCGACGCGTTCGGCGTCTTCAAGCGGTACTTCGAGACCGGCATCGACGGCCTCTTCTCGGACAACCCCGACACGGCGCTGCTCGCCGCGGCCGAGTTCCGCGACCGCGACTGATCGCTCACGGACGCTCCGCTTACGGGTGACGTGCCGCCCGCCCCGCAACCGGGGGCGGGCGGTGCGCGTACCCGGTCGTATGACGGAACTCACCCTCCTCCACCCGCACTTGGCGGCTCTGCTCGACGCCGAGTGCGAGGCCGAGGCCGCGGCGTGCCCCGGTACCGAGGCGGACGACCTGCGCCAGGGCGTCTGGCTGCGCTGGTTGAGGCAGGTCACCGAGGAGGGCCCGCCCCCGGATCCCGCCGCCTGGCTGAGCGCGGCCGTACGGGCGGAGACCGCGGCCGAGACGCCGCCCGCGCCGCCCCGCGTACCGCTCCAGCGGCGCGTCACCGCCGCCGACGGCGTCGCCGACGCCGCGTCCGAGACCGAGGCGCCGCTGCTCGCCGCCGAGCGGCGCCGCGCGCTGGCCGCCGCCGTCGCCGGACTGCCGGGACGCGGCCCCCGCGTGCTCTGCGTCATGCTGGCCCGCGCCGACCTCACCTACCCGGAAATGGCCCGTGAGTTGGGAATCTCACAGGGCAGCCTGGGGCCGCTGCGTTCCCGTTGCGTGGCGCGCCTGCGCAGAATGCTCACGGCGGAGGTTGCGGCACCCGGACTTAGGGGAAGGGTGCGAGAGGCAACCGGCGTCACCAGGGCAGAAGGCCCGGGCGCGACACCCTCACTCTCGCGTGCCCGGCCGCACACAACTTGGGGAGGCATGCGCACATGGGCATGAGCGTGACCATCTCTGCGGCGACCGAGCGGGACGCCGAACAGATCCTGAAGCTCCAGTACCTCTGCTTCCAGAGGGAGGCCGAGCTGTACGGGGACTACGGCATCGAACCCCTCACCCAGACCCTCGACGACTTCCGTGCCGAACTGGCCCACTGCTGCGTGCTGGTGGCCCGGCTCGGCGAGGAGGTCGTCGGCTCCGTCCGCGGCACCGTCGACGACGACGGGACGGCGCGGATCGGCAAGCTCATCGTGCACCCCCGCCTCCAGCGGCACGGCCTGGGCGGGCGGCTGCTCGCCGCTGTCGAGGACCGGCTCGTCCAGGAGTGGGCCGCCAAGCGGTATCACTTGGTGACCGGTGACAAGAGCGAGGGCAATCTCCGCCTCTACCGCAAGAACGGTTACGCGACGGTCGGCACCGAGCACGATCGCGAGGTCACGCTCATCGCCCTGGAGAAGGAAGCGACGGCGTACGCGACGAGCGCGTAGCCCCACGGGGCGGCACCGTCGAGGAGAGCTCAGCCTCTCCTCGCCGGGCCGCGCCCGGGCCGCCCCGCGCCCCTGACGGGGCGCTCTCGCTGAGGCCCTGCTGTGCTTGGGAGGTCTGCGCAAGGCGCAGGGCTGGCAAGCGCAGCCCCCCATGCCGGGCACTCGCTACACGGACGACGACCGTGCTCGCCTCAGCCACATGAGTCCCGTCACCGGCAGGATCACCGGGATGAACAGGTAGCCCATTCCGTAGTCGGACCAGACCGTCGCGTCCGGGAACGCGGAGGGTTCGACCAGGGTCCAGGTGCCGACCGTCAAGACCCCGGCCAGTTCCACGCAGCAGCACACCAGCGCCAGCTTCCGCGCGGTCTCACCGCCCCGTACGAGGGAGACGGTGATGAAGGCGTACACCAGGGCGGCGACCGCCGAGAGGACGTAGGCGAGCGGCGCCTCGTCGAAGCGGGTCGTGAGCTGGACGATGGAGCGCGAGGCCGCGCCCACCGTGAAGATGCCGTAGAGCGTCACCAGCAGTTTGCCGGGACCGCTCGCGATGCCGCCGCTCCGCGCGGCCTCCGGCTCCGTCTGCGCGTCGGCGTCAGGCACCGGCTCCGCCTCCCCAGATGTCATGCAGCCGCACCTCCAGCACGGCCGCGACCACCGCGCCCGCGACCACCGTGAGCGAACCCCACTTCGTACGCTCCGTGAGCGAGACCAGGCCCACGACGGGCAGGCAGCAGACCACGCCGATCAGGTACGACACGAAGATCACGGCTCCGTCGGCGGGGTCCTCGCCGCCCGCGAGCTTCACGATCCCCACGACGAGCTGGGCCAGCGCGAGCAGCGTGACCACGGCCATGCCGATGAAGTGCCAGTCCTTGGTGGGCTGGTCCCGGTAGGCCGCCCAGCCGCACCAGGCGGCCAGCGCGAGCGCGGCCACGGCGAGCGTGACGGTGAGCGGGGTGAGCATGGACGAATTCTAGAAGGGGCCCGGCCCCCGGGGAGCCCCGGCCCCCGCCCGTACGGGCCCGCGCGTGCCCTCACGTACGCTGGCGAATCATGAAGATCAGCCCAGACGCCCTGCTTTTCGACAACGACGGCACCCTGCTCTCCTCCATGGAGTCCGTGGTCCGCTGCTGGACCGCCTGGGCCCGGGAGTTCGGGATCACCGACGAGGAGTTCGCCGCCGTCGAGCTGCACGGGCGCCCGGCCGCCGAGATCGTCGCGGACCTGCTCCCCGCCGACCGCGTGGCCGAGGCGCTCGCCCGTATCGAGCGGCTGGAGGTCGAGGACGTCGCGGGCGGCGTGCATCTGCTGCCCGGCACCGCCGCGCTGCTGCGCGCGCTGCCCCCGCAGAGCTGGGCCGTCGTCACCTCGGCCACCCGCGAGCTGGCCGAAGCGCGGCTGCGCGAGGTCGGCATCGAGGCGCCGCTCGTGATCGCCGCCGACGACATCACGAACGGCAAGCCCGACCCGGAGCCGTACCTGCTGGCGGCCCGCAAGCTGGGGGTCGACCCGGCGCGCTGCGTGGTCTTCGAGGACGCGCCCGCCGGGCTGGAGGCGGGCCGCCGGGCCGGTATGACGACCGTGGGCTTGGCCACAACGCACACTCGCGACGAGCTGCGTGCCGATGTCGTCGTCGGCAGCCTCGCGGACGTATCGGCGCAGGTCACGGCCGGTTCACTGGAGATCACGGCGGAGGGCTGAGAGAGCCGGTGGCGGGGTCTCCAGGGCCCCGGAATCCCACGGGGGTGTCCGGCATGCGGACACCCCCGCCCGTATCCGTCCCTCCTTCTGCTTTACTGGCGACCATGAACACGACGAGCTGCCGCACCCTTGCGACCGAGGCGAAATACGCGCCCGGTGCTCGTTGTATGCGCATGCGCGCCATGCGGCGAATGTGTGCCCGCTGAGGGCCCCCGCCTGAGCAGCGCCGCATAGCAGGCTCGCGCCCCGAAGCGAGCCACGAGCCCCGCGCGCTCCGCAGAGCCGTACCGATTCGTACAGATCCGTACGAACCATCCGTACGAACCACCCCTCCGCCGCCGGACCGGTCCGGCGTCCCACGCCCGTGCCCGTTCCCGCGCGGCGGCGGCCGTACGTGCCCTGCCCCCTGCCCCGACCTGTCTTCCTCCCGTGCGCGTCCCCTGCACGGGACGTCCCCGCCCGGCGCCGCCCCCTGCGCGCCGCGGTCTCCACTCACCCGACAACCACGGAAATCCTGTGATCACGACTACGGACCTGACCAAGGTCTACCGCACCCGGGACCGCGAGGTCACCGCCCTCGACGGCGTGAACCTCCATGTCCGCGAAGGCGAGGTCTTCGGCGTCGTCGGACAGAGCGGCGCCGGCAAGTCCTCCCTCATCCGCTGCGTCAATCTCCTCGAACGCCCCACCTCGGGCACCGTCACCGTCGACGGCCAGGACCTCACGGCCCTCGCGGGCACCGGCAAGGGCCACCGCGCCAACCGGGAGCTGCGCGAGGCCCGCGGCCGTATCGGCATGGTCTTCCAGCACTTCAACCTGCTCTCCGCGCGCACCGTGCGCGGCAACGTCGAGCTGCCGCTGGAGATCCTCGGCCTCTCGGGCCAGGAGCGCACCCGCAAGGCGAACGAGCTGCTCGACCTCGTCGGCCTCGCCGACAAGGCGGGCAGCCACCCCGCCCAGCTCTCCGGCGGCCAGAAGCAGCGCGTCGGCATCGCCCGCGCGCTCGCCGGCGACCCCAAGGTGCTGCTCTCCGACGAGGCGACCTCGGCGCTCGACCCCGAGACCACCCGCTCCGTCCTGCAGCTCCTGCGCGACCTCAACCGGCAGCTCGGGCTGACCGTCCTGCTGATCACCCACGAGATGGACGTCGTCAAGGCCGTCTGCGACTCGGCCGCGCTGATGAAGGGCGGCCGGATCACCGAGTCCGGCACCGTCGCCGAGCTGCTCGCCACGCAGGGCTCGGAGCTGGCCCGCGAGCTGTTCCCGGTGGGCGGCCAGCCCTCGGAGCCCGGCCGTACGGTCGTCGACGTCACCTTCCACGGCGAGACGACGACCGAGCCGGTCATCTCCAAGCTCTCGCGCACCTACAACGTCGACATCTCGATCCTCGGCGCCGCCATGGACACCGTCGGCGGCAAGCAGGTCGGCCGGATGCGCATCGAGCTGCCCGGCAGCTTCGACGACAACGTCGTGCCGATCGGCTTCCTGCGCGAGCAGGGCCTGACCGTCGACGTGGCCGCCGTGGCCGGGTCGCCCGCCGTCCCCGCGCCGCAGGACAGCGCGCCGGAGGACCGCAAGGCGGAGGAGAAGCAGGACGAACTCGCCGAGGAGGGTGCGAAATGAGCTGGTCCGAGATACAGCCCCTGCTGTCCGAAGGCTTCCTGGACACCCTCTACATGGTCGGCTGGTCGACCCTCGTCGCGCTGATCGGCGGACTGCCGCTCGGTGTGCTCCTGGTCCTCACCGACAAGGGCGGGCTCCTCCAGAACACGCCCGTCAACAAGGTCGTCGGCGCGATCGTGAACGTCGGCAGGTCGCTGCCGTTCATCATCCTGCTCATCGCGCTGATCCCCTTCACCCGCCTGGTCGTCGGCAGCTTCATCGGCCCCACGGCCGCGATCGTGCCGCTCGCCATCGGCGCCATCCCCTTCTTCGCACGGCTCGTCGAGACGGCCGTCCGCGAGGTGGACCGCGGCCTGGTCGAGGCCGTGCAGGCGATGGGCGGCGGCACCCCCACGGTCGTCTTCAAGGCACTGCTGCCGCAGGCGCTGCCCTCCCTGGTCGCGGGCCTGACGACCACGGTGATCGTCCTCATCGGCTACTCCGCGATGGCGGGCACGGTCGGCGGCGGCGGCCTCGGCTCGGTCGCCGTGCAGTACGGCTACCAGCGCTTCGAGACCACCGTCATGGTCGCGACGGTGATCGCGCTGATCGTGATCGTCACCGCCGTCCAGATCATCGGCGACGCCGTCGTCCGCGGCCTCGCCGCGCACCGGGGCGGCAGCGGCTCGGAAGCGGGCGCGGGCAAGCGCCTGGCCCGCCTCGGCCGCGGCCGTACGGTCGCCGTCGCCGCCGCGGTCGTCGTCCCGCTCGCGCTCATCGGCTACGGGCTCGGCTCGGGCGGCGACGACAAGCAGACGCTCAAGATCGCCGCGTCGCCGACGCCGCACGCGGAGATCCTGGAGTACGTCGAGAAGAACCTCGCCGAGAAGGAGGGGCTCAAGCTCGACGTGCGGAAGTTCAACGACTACGTCGTGCCGAACACCGCCACCGAGAGCGGCGAGGTCGACGCCAACTTCTTCCAGCACAAGCCGTACCTGGACGACTTCAACGAGAAGAAGAACACGCACATCGTCCCCGTCGTCAACGTCGAATTGGAGCCCCTGGGCCTCTACTCCAAGACGGCGAAGAGCCTGAAGGACCTGAGCCCGGGCAAGACCGTCGCGGTGCCGAACGACAGCACCAACGAGGGCCGTTCGCTCCACCTCCTCGCCGACCACGACGTGATCGAGCTCAAGCCCGGCGCCGGACCCGAGGCCACCCTCGGGGACATCGCGGACACCAAGGGCCTGAAGTTCAAGGAGCTGGAGGCCGCCTCGGTCCCGCGCGCCCTCGGCGACGTGGACGCGGCCGTCATCAACGGCAACTACGCCGTGGACATGGACCTCAACCCCGCCAAGGACGCGCTGGCCGCCGAGAAGGTCAAGGGCAACCCCTACGCCAACTTCCTCGCGGTCAAGGACGGCAACCAGGACGACCCGAAGATCAAGAAGCTGGCGAAGCTGCTCAACTCCGACGAGGTCAAGAAGTTCATCGAGGAGAAGTACAAGGGGGGCATCGAGCCCGCATTCGGGGCTGTGCGAGGCTGAGCACTCGCTGACCCCGGGGCAAGTCCCCGTATCGACAAGTCTCTTCTCAGCGCCGGGTCCCCGCTCGCCACGGGGGTCCGGCGCTGCACATCACGGTGCCGATGCTGCATGCTGTGCACCCCGACCTGTATGGAGCGGCGCATGACTTCGACCTTCCCGGACATCTCGATCAGCACGGACCGCCTCGTGCTGCGCCCGTTCGAGGAAGCGGACATCCCGGCGCTCGTCGAGATGGTGACCGACGACCAGGTCATCGCGTGGACCACGTACCCCGTGCCGTACACCGAGGCGGAGGCGCGCGCGTACGTCGCCCGCGAGGCCCCCGCCGTACGGACGGGGGGCGACGGCATCGTCTTCGCCGTCACCGAGTTCCTCACCCAGCGCCTCGTCGGCGTCGTCGAACTGCGCCGGACCGACTGGCGCGTGCTGTCCGCGCAGGTCTCCTACGTCACGGCCTCCTGGGCCCGCGGCGAGGGATACGCCTCCGAGTCGGTGCTCGCCCTCGCCCAGTGGCTCTTCCAGGACCAGAAGTTCGAGCGCCTGGAGCTGCGTACGGGCGCCGACAACACCGCGGCGCAGCAGGTCGCGCAGCGGCTCGGCTGCATCAGCGAGGGCGTGCTGCGCAACGCGTGGATAGCGCGCAGCCGTACCGAGGACGGCGGCTGGACCGACATCAGGACCGACCTCATCGTCTGGAGCCTCCTCCCCGAGGACCTCGACGGCTCCTTCGAGGAGCTGGCGGACACGAGCGGCCTGGCGCCGTACCCGTACGCTCCGTGACGGCGTCGCTTCCACGGGTGCGGTAGGGCCGCGACCGCCGAACGGGGGTACTCTCAGTGCACCCTCGACCTGCGATCAGCACAGACGAGCCCCACAGCCCAGGAGAAACGCACCCATGGCCGACCGCGTAACCGTGATCGGATGGGACGGTTCGCCGTTGACCGACGCCGCGCGCTCGGCCCTCGGCGCTGCCACCCTCGTCGCCGGAGCCGCCCACCACCTGGCCCTGCCCGAGGTCCCCCCGCACGCCGAACGCATCCGGCTCGGCAGCGCGTCCCTCGCGGCCCGGCGCATCGCCCGGCACCGGGGCTCCGCCGTGGTCCTCGCCGACGGCGACCCCGGCTTCTTCGGCGTCGTCCGCACCCTCCGCGCCCCCGAACACGGCCTGGAGGTCGAGGTCGTGCCCGCGGTCTCCGCCGTCGCGACCGCCTTCGCGCGCGCCGGGATGCCCTGGGACGACGCCCGGATCGTCGTCGCCCACACCCGCACGCTGCGCCGCGCGGTCAACGTCTGCCGCGCGCACCCCAAGGTCGCCGTCTTCACCTCGCCGGGCGCGGGCCCCGCCGAACTCGCCCTGCTCCTCTCCGGGGTCCATCGCACCTTCGTGATCTGCGAGGCGCTGGGCACCGAGCGCGAGGAGGTCACGGTCCTCACCTCGGACAAGGTCGCCGACCACACCTGGCGCGACCCCAACGTGGTGATCGTCGTCGGCGGCCCCCAGGCCGAGAGCTCCGGCGGCGGCTGGCTCGCGGGCAGCGTCGCCCACGATCCCGGCTCCCCGCCGTCCGTACGCGGCTGGGCGCTGCCCGTCACCGAGTACGCGGGCGAGATGGCGACCGCCAGGGACAGCGAGACCGTCCAGCTCCGCGCGGCGCAACTGGCCAGGCTCGGCCCGCGCGTCGGCGACCTGGTCTGGGACATCGGCGCGGGCGGCGGCGCGTTCGCCGTCGAGGCCGCCCGGTTCGGCGCGGCCGTGCTCGCCGTCGACGCGGACGCCGACGCCTGCGCCCGTACGCACGCGGCGGCCCGGCGCTTCGGCGTCCAGCTGGAGACCGTGCACGGCACGGCCCCGCACATCCTGGAGGACCTGCCCGAGCCCGACGTCGTACGCGTCGGGGGCGGGGGAGTCGCCACGCTCTCCGCGGTCGCCGAACGACGGCCCGCGCGGATCGTCACGCACGCGGCGACGCGGGACGAGGCGGAGGCGCGCGGACGGGCGCTGGCGGAGGGCGGATACGCCGTGGAGTGCGCGCTGCTCCAGTCGGTCGACCTGGACACGGGGGAGTGGGCGGAAAGTGAACGCGCTGTTGTGTTCCTGCTGTCCGGTGTCCGTATCTGAATTTCTGCGATCCGGTGCGTGACGAACCCCGACGAAGTGCTGTTTCTCTCCCACCTATGGCCAGCGGGGCACTCAGTGCCCGGTAGGCTGATGGATCGTTGTGCCACCGTTCGGCGTTGACGCTTCGTCCGTCCTTGTCCGAATGGTGTAGGCGAAGACACGTGCCGCACCGCGTGCGGGCTCGTTCTTTCTCTACGGGGCGTGGCGGTCATCCGCCGGGTTGGAAGGAGCACTAGCGATGGGCGAGGGGAACGCATGACTGACACCGGCCAGGTCCCAGGAGAGGGACTGCCGGAGAACGCAGGCGGGCAGCCGGAAGGTCAGCCGGGCATTCCGGCCCCCGGCACCTACACCTTCGCGGACCCGGCCGACGGCCTCGGCACCGGCAGCGGAACCCCGGTGACCGAGGAAGAGGACCTGCTGCTCATGCCGCCGGCGCCCGGCGCGTGGAGCGAGGGCCCGGGCGCTCCCGGTGTCCCCGGTGTTCCCGGACCCCAGGGCGCTCATGGCCAGGTGCCGCAGCAGCCCCAGGGGCAGCAGCAGCCGCCCGTACAGCCGCAGGCCCCGCAGCAGCCGCAGGCTCCGGGCCAGGTCCAGGGCCAGCAGGGCGTGCCGCAGCAGGGGTTGCCGCAGCAGCCCCAGGGCCCGGGCGGCCCGGCGCTCAGCCCTGAGCAGCAGTCGCAGCAGGCGGCGGCCTCGGCGGCGACGCACGTCTCCCAGTCCCACCCCGGCGGACAGGAGCAGGCCCCCGCCCCTGCCCAGGCGCAGGTCCAGGCCCCGGTTCCCGGACAGGCCCCGGGCCCGCAGCAGCCGCAGCCGGGCCAGCCCGGTCAGCCCGTGCAGGCGGTCCAGCCGGTGCAGCCCGTCCAGGCCGTGCACCCGGTCCAGCCCGGCGAACAGCCCGCCGGGGACCCGGCGTCCGCCGCCCAGGGGCAGCCCCAGCCCCAGCAGGCGCAGCAGTCCCCGCAGCCCCAGCAGCCCGAGTTCATCGAGCAGAACGAGCAGTTCGCGCAGCAGGTCCCGCAACAGGGCCCGCAGCAGGACGAGCCGCAGCCGTCCGCCGTCCCGGTGACCGCGCCGGGCCAGCACGAGACCGATGGCCGTGACTCCGGCTCCATCGACCTCGGCGCGGTCCGCGAGCAGCAGTCCCCGGCCCCGGCCGCCCCCGCCCCCGGGGCGCCCTCGGGCGTCAACGGCCGCCGTCCGCTCCACCTCGGCCCGCCCGTGCCCGAGCAGTCCGGCGCCGTGCGCCCGCTCTCCGACCGGGGCGCAGCCCCGGTCCAGGCCCCGGGCCAGCAGGGCCCCGCCCCGACTCCGCCCCAGGGCACGCCCGTTCCCCAGGGCACCCCGGCGCAGGGGACGCCGGTCCAGCCCTCCGTTCCGGCCCAGGCGACCCAGGAGCCGCAGTTCCCACAGGCCCCGCAGGCCTCGCAAGCCCCGCAGCCCGTCGCCCAGGAGCCGAACGAGCAGCAGGCTCCGGCCCAGGCGGAGGCTCAGGCCGAGGCTCAGGCCCAGCCCGAGGCCCCGGCTGAGGTGCCCGTGCAGCACGGGACGCCGCCGCACGCGACGCCCGTACGGGAGCAGGGTCCGCCGACCATCGGCCCCGAGTACCTCGACGTCGCGCACCAGGAGGGCGAGGCCCTGCCCGGCCCGCAGCTCGGTGAGTTCCCGGCCCAGCTCGACGCGTGGGCGGCGGGAAACACGCAGCCCGCACCCGCGGAAGCCGCCCCAGCAGAAACGGTCGGCCGCGAAGCGGAGGCGACGGTTTCCGGCCAAGTTCCGGACGCGTCCGAGCAGCAGCAGGCAGCGGCGCAGGAGGCCACCCCGGCCGAGGGCACGCCCGTAGCGGCGGCCGAGCAGACCGCCGAGGCGCCCGGGACGGCGGAGGCCCCTGAGGCCCCCACGGCCCCTGAGGCGACCGAGTCGGCTGAGCCCGCCGAGGCGCCCGAGGCCGCCGAGGAGACCCCGGCCGCCGAAGAGCCCTCGCAGAACGGGCCGATCGCGGTGTCGTCCTCCGGCGAGGCCGTACCGCAGGGCGTCCCGGCGCAGGAGACCCCGGCCGAGGACACCCCGGCCGAGGGCACTCCCGCCGAGGGCGCTCCCGCCGAGGGCGTTCCCGCCGAGGGGGGCGAGGCCGAGCAGTCCGCCGCGCCCTCGATAAACCAGGACGGCCCGGCGGCCGAAGCCGCGCCGTCCTCCGACGGCGAAGACGGCGCACCCGCAGCGGCCGAGACCGGCACCGAGGCTGCCCGGCCCGAGGCGGAGACCCCGGCCGCCGAGCCCCAGGCCGACGCCGCCCCCGGAACCGCCGATGGCGAAGCCGACACCGATGCCGCACAGGCCGCCGATGAGGCCCCGCAGGACGGCCCCGTGGGCGAGCCCGCACCCGGCTTCGCCGAGGCCGAGCGCGAGGCCGTGCACCGTCTGATGCGCGAACGCCGCGACATCCGTAACGGCTTCCGCACCGACCCCATCCCGCACGAGGTGCTGCTCCGCGTCCTCGAAGCGGCCCACACCGCGCCCAGCGTCGGGCACTCGCAGCCCTGGGACTTCGTGGTCATCCGCTCCGAGGAGACGCGGCGGACCATGCACGAGATGGCGCAGCGCCAGCGTGAGGCGTACGCCAAGTCGCTGCCCAAGGCGCGCGCGAAGCAGTTCAAGGAACTGAAGACCGAGGCCATCCTCGACACCCCGGTGAACATCGTCGTCACCGCCGACCCCACGCGCGGCGGCCGCCACACCCTCGGCCGTCACACGCAGCCGCAGATGGCGCCGTACTCCTCGGCGCTCGCCGTCGAGAACCTCTGGCTCGCCGCGCGCGCCGAGGGCCTCGGTGTCGGCTGGGTCAGCTTCTTCGACGAGCGCGAGATGGTCCGCGCCCTCGAACTCCCGGAGCACCTGGAGGTCGTGGCGTACCTGTGCGTGGGGTACGTCGACGAGTTCCCGCCCGAGCCCGAGCTGATGCAGGCGGGCTGGTCCAAGCGCCGCCCGCTCTCCTGGGTCGTGCACGAGGAGTCGTACGGCCGCCGGGTGCTGCCCGGCGCCGAGCCGCACGACCTGCTCTCCGAGACGCTCGACGCGATCCGCCCGCTCGACGCCAAGGCGCTCGGCGAGGCGTGGGAGCGACAGAAGCGGATGACGAAGCCCGCGGGCGCGCTCGGCATGCTGGAGATCATCTCCGCGCAGCTGTGCGGCCTGTCCCGCAAGTGCCCGCCGCCGATCCCCGAGCCCGCGGCCGTCGCGGTCTTCGCGGGCGACCACGGAGTGCACGCGCAGGGCGTCACCCCCTGGCCGCAGGAGGTCACCAGCCAGATGGTGGCCAACTTCCTGGGCGGCGGCGCGGTCTGCAACGCGTTCGCGAACCAGGTCGGCGCCGAGGTCTGCGTCGTCGACGTCGGCGTGGCCACCGAACTGCCCGCCACCCCGGGCCTGCTGCCCCGCAAGGTGCGCTACGGCACCTCGGACATGACGACGGGCCCCGCCCTCACCCGCGACGAGGTCGCACGGGCGATCGAGGTCGGCGTCGAGACCGCGCGCGATCTGGTGGCCGCGGGCAACAAGGCGCTGCTCACCGGCGAGATGGGCATCGCCAACACCACGGCCTCCGCCGCGCTGATCTCCGTGTGCACGGGCGCCGACCCGGCCGAGGTCACCGGGCGCGGCACGGGCATCAACGACGAGACGCACGCCCGTAAGGTCGAGGTCGTCCGCCGCGCCCTCGACCTGCACAAGCCCGACCCGGCCGACCCGATCGGCCTGCTCTCCGCCGTCGGCGGGCTGGAGCACGCCGCGATGGTCGGCCTGATCCTCGGCGGCGCCTCGCTGCGTACGCCCGTGATCCTGGACGGCGTCAGCGCCGGTGCCGCGGCCCTCGTCGCACGGGCCCTCGCGCCCGAGGCGCTGGCCGCCTGCATCGCGGGCCACCGCAGCGCGGAGCCCGGCCATGTCGCGGCCCTCACCAAGCTGGGCCTGCGCCCCCTGGTCGACCTCGACCTGCGCCTCGGCGAGGGCACGGGCGCGCTGCTGGCGCTCCCGATGGTCCAGAGCGCGGCCCGCACGATGCACGAGGTCGCCACGTTCGACGCCGCGGGCGTGACCGAGAAGAGCTGATCCCCTGACCGGCCCGGCCCGCACGTACGCCCGCGGGGCGGGGCCGGTCACACGGCTGGGCAGGGGTTGCCCCGAGCGGTGCGTCGCAGGCTGCGGCCGTCGTCGTGGCTTGTCGCGCAGTTCCCCGCGCCCCTGAGGCCTCAGGGGCGCGGGGAACTGCGCGAGCAACCACCGACAACCCGCAGCCTGCGACACACGGGTAGGGGCAGCCCCTGCCCAGCCATGATCGCCGGACACGGCCCAGCCCGTCGCCGGTCCGTCCCGTACGTCGTGACCTGCGGTACAGCCGTGCCGACGTGCCCGGCATAGGCTTGCCGTACGCCCGCCGCTCCGACGACGCAGCGGCCGCGCCCGTCCCCGCTGCCCGCCGTCCCCGAGGAGCCCGTCCCATGCCCGAGAGCACCCCCGCCATCCCCGCGTACCCGGTGGGTCTCCGTCTCGCCGGACGCCGCGTCGTCGTGGTCGGCGGCGGCACCGTCGTCCAGCGGCGGCTGCCCGGCCTCCTCGCGGCGGGGGCCGACGTCGTGCTGGTCTCGCCGGAGGTCACGCCCTCCGTCGAGGCCATGGCGCAGGCGGGCGAGCTGACCTGGCACCGGCGTCCGTACGCGGACGGCGACTTGGACGGGGCCTGGTACGCGCTCGTCTCCACCGACGACCCCGACGTGAACACGGCGGCGGCCGCCGAGGCCGAGTCCCGCCGCGTGTGGTGCGTACGGACGGACGACGCGGACGCGGCGACCGCGTGGACCCCGGCCACCGGGCGGGCCGCGGGCGTCACCGTCGCCGTGCTCACGAGCGGCACCGGCGAGGCGCCGCGCGACCCCCGGCGTACGGCCGCGCTGCGCGACGCCATCGTCACGGGGCTCGGCGACGGCACCCTCGGCGCCCCGGAGCGCGGTGAGCGCGGCGGGCGCGGCGAGCGGACCGGCGGGGGCGTGGCGCTGGTCGGCGGGGGCCCAGGCGACCCCGACCTGATCACGGTCCGCGGCCGCAGGCTCCTCGCGCAGGCGGACGTCGTCGTCGCCGACCGCCTCGGCCCGCGCGACCTGCTCGACGAACTCCCGCCGCACGTCGAGGTGATAGACGCGGCGAAGATCCCGTACGGCCGTGCCATGGCGCAGGAGGCCATCAACCAGGCCCTCGTCGACCACGCCAAGGCGGGCCGCTCCGTCGTACGCCTCAAGGGCGGCGACCCCTTCGTCTTCGGCCGCGGCATGGAGGAGGTCGAGCGGCTCGCCGACGAGGGCATCCCCGTCACCGTCGTCCCCGGCATCTCCAGCTCCATCAGCGTGCCCGGCGCCGCCGGTATCCCGGTCACGCACCGGGGCGTGGCCCACGAGTTCACGGTCGTCAGCGGCCACGTCGCGCCCGACGACCCGCGCTCGCTCGTCGACTGGCCCGCGCTGGCCCGGCTGCGCGGCACCCTCGTGCTGATGATGGCCGTCGAGAACATCGGCGCCATCGCCGCCGCGCTCGTCGCCCACGGCCGCGCGCCCGAGACGCCCGTCGCCCTGGTCCAGGAGGGCACGATGGCGACCGAGCGCCGCGTCGACGCCACGCTCGCCACGGTGGGGGAGCGGGCGAAGGCCGAGGGCGTACGGCCGCCCGCCGTCATCGTGATCGGCGAGGTCGTCGCCGTCGGTACGCGGCAGTAGCATCGACCGCGTGTCCGAACTCATCACCGTCGAGGACCCCGACGACCCCCGGCTGGCCGACTACACCGGGCTGACGGACGTCGAGCTGCGCCGCAGACGCGAGCCCGCCGAGGGCCTCTTCATCGCCGAGGGCGAGAAGGTCATCCGCCGTGCCCGGCACGCCGGTTACGAGATGCGCTCGATGCTGCTCTCCGCGAAGTGGCTCGACGTCATGCGGGACGTCATCGACGAGGTCCCCGCGCCCGTCTACGCGGTCAGCCCGGAGCTGGCCGAGCGCGTCACCGGCTACCACGTGCACCGCGGCGCGCTCGCCTCGATGCAGCGCAAGCCGCTGCCCGAGCCCGAGGACGTGCTGGCCACGGCGCGCCGCGTCGTCGTCATGGAGTCGGTCAACGACCACACGAACATCGGCGCGATCTTCCGCAGCGCCGCCGCGCTCGGCATCGACGCCGTGCTCCTCTCCCCGGACTGCGCCGACCCGCTCTACCGGCGCTCCGTGAAGGTCTCCATGGGCGCCGTCTTCGCCGTGCCCTACGCCCGGCTCGACTCCTGGCCGCACGCGCTGGAGACCGTGCGCGACGCGGGCTTCCCGCTGCTCGCGCTCACCCCGGACGAGAAGGCCGTGCCGATCGACGCGCTCGGTCCCGGCCGTATGGAGCGCGTCGCGCTGATGCTCGGCGCCGAGGGCGACGGCCTCTCGGCCCGCGCCCTCCGCGCCGCCGACGAATGGGTCCGCATCCCGATGTCGCACGGCGTCGACTCCCTCAACGTGGGCGCGGCGGCGGCCGTCGCCTTCTACGCGGTGACGCGCTAGCTGCGTCGTCCCGGTGGGTCAGGACGTACGCCGTGGAACGCCCGTGCCGCGGCGGTTGCCTGGGCGGCGACTCCAGGGATGCTCGCGGTGAGGAACGGGCCGTCCCCTCTCAGGTCTCCGACCACCCGCACCCGTGGGTCGGCGGGGAGGATCCCGCCGGACGGCTCGCGCGTGGCCAGCCCGGCGTCCACCAGCGAGCCGACCAGGTGCCGGGCGGCGGCCGGGACCGCCTGCGGCGGTGGGTTCACGGCGTTGAGGACGGTCTCCGCCGTGCGCGTGCCGCCGTCGTGCCGGACCCGGAACCGGCCGTTCACCGGCTCGACCGCCCGGACGCCGGGAACGAGCGTGAGCTGCCCGGAGTCCAGCAGCCGTAGCAGGACGGCGGCGTTGACCGGGACCATGGGCGAGGCCACGCTCACGGCCGTACGGGCGTGACGCCGTAGCCGTTCACGCTCAGCGGCGGGCAGCAGGGGCCAGGCGGCGGGGCCGACGGTGTGCGCGGCGGTCTGCACCACGCGGCGGCCGATCCGCGGATCGTCGACGGCGGCGAGCTGCGCGCGCAGCCGCCGTACCGGATCCTCGGACGGGGTGGCGAGCAGCTCGGCCGCGAGTTCCCCGAAGTCCTCGCCCGCCTCGGCCAGTTCCGTGCGGAGCAGCACGGCGAGGTCGTCGAGCGTCAGCCCGCCCCGCGCCGCGTGCAGCTCCGCGACCCGCTCGGGCGTCAGATGGCGGGGGCGGTGCTCGCCGGGATCGCCGGGTTCGCCGGGGCGCTGCCAGACGTGGGGGAGCACCCCGCTGCGCGAGAGCAGCGCGATGCGGCCGGTGTGCCCGCGTGCCGCGAGGGCCACGACGACGTCCACGGCGGTCAGCCCGCTGCCGACGACGGCCACGTCGCTCCCGGTGGGCACCGCGGGGAGCGTCCCGGCCAGTGGATACGGGTCGGCGACGAACCCCGGCGCCCCGGCGAGCCCGTACAGGTCCCGGGGCGAGCCGCCGCCCACGCAGAGCGCGAGACGGGTGGCCTCGAACTCCCGCCCGGCCCGCGCCCCGGCCGTACGCAGGACGATGCGGTCCCGGTCCCCGGAGACGGCGGCCCCGGTCACCCGCTCGGGCACGACGCGCACGGCCCAGCCCCGCTCGCCCAGGCCCGCCACGGCCTTCTCGGCGGTGTGCTCCAGATACGCGCCGTAGAGCGCGCGCGGGACCACGGACCGGCCGAAGAGCGGGTCGGCGTGGGGCGCGGCACGGTCCCCGAGCCAGGCCGCGTAGTGGCCGAAGTCGCCGTGCCTGACCGACATGAGCGCTGGCGGCGCGTTCACCCGTACCGCGTCGAGGTCCGGGCCGTACGGCCGCCCGCGCCACAGCCGGGGCGACGGCTCGAAGACGGTGACCGTCCCGCCCCTCGCTCCCCCGTCCCGTGCGTCCCGTACGTCCCCTACGACGGCCAGCGCGTCCAGCAGCGCGACCGCCGCCGCGCCTCCTCCGATGACGGCGATGTCCATGAACTCTCCCCAGATCGTGTGTCCTCGGCTCAGGCCACGACCCTCGCCGCCACGGCCGGACCGCCCCATCCCCTCGGCGGGGGCGACCGGCGGGGAACACCCCCCTCAGTTGGGGGGTTGGGTCCGTACGGACGGCGGGGCAGGCTGATCGGCGGGAGGTGCGCGCATGACAGAGGCACGCAGGGCGGTGCTGTCGCTGGCCGAACGGGCTCCCGACGCGTACGAGTTGTTCCGCCGGACCTCGTCCCGGCTCCGTCGCCACGTGCCGTTCGACTCGGCCGTATGGACGGCGGCCGACCCGGAGACCGGGCTGATCACGGCGCCGATGCTGGTGGAGAACCTCGGCTCGGGGGAGGGCTGCGCGGAGTACTGGGAGAGCGAGCTCCTGGAGGAGAACGTCGTGCCCTTCCGCGAACTCGCCCGCGCCCCCGTCCCGGCCGCCGCGCTACGGGAGGCCACCGGCGACCTGCCCTGCCGCAGCGCGCGCTTCCGGCGCCTCCTGCTCGGCCAGGGCGTGCACGACGAACTGCGCGCCGTGCTGCGCGTGGGCGACCGGCCCTGGGGACTGGTCAGCCTGTTCCGCGCCGACGGGGCGTTCAGACCTGAGGAGGTCGCGCTGCTCGCCGGGGTGTCAGGACCGCTCGCCGCCCGGCTGCGCGGCTTCGCCCGCCCGGCGGGACCCGAGGACCCGGTCCGTACGGGGCGTCCGGGTCGTACAATCCGAACGACCGGCACCGACGCGCCCGCGCCGGGGCTGATCCTCTTCGACGGCTCGGGCGAGGCCATGTCCGTCAACGACGAGGCGCGCGCCCACCTCGCCCGGCTGCCCGAGGGACCGTCGTTCCTCTCACCGCTGGGGCTCAGGCTCCCGATCTGGGTGATCGGAACGGCCCTCCAGGCACGGGCCGTCGCCGACGGGCGCGACCACGGCAACGCCCGCGTGCGTCTCCGTACGACCGAGGGTCACTGGCTCGTCTGCCACGCCTCCTGCCTGACAGGCCCCGGCGGCAGCCCGGGCCCGGTGGCCCTCGTCATCGAGCCCGCGGCCCCGGCCGACCTCGCGGTCCTGGTCGCGGAGGCGTACGGACTCACCGCGCGGGAGCTCCAGATCACCCAGCTCGTCGCGCGCGGGATCGGCACCGCCGAGATCGCCTCGACGCTGGCCATCTCCCCGCACACGGTCCGCGACCACATCAAGGCCCTCTTCGCCAAGATCGGCGTCTCCAGCAGGGGCGAGCTGGTGGCCCGGCTCTTCACCGAGCACTACTGGCCAGCGATGCCGGACCCGGTCGGCGTCCGGAGCCCCGACGGCACCAGGGTCCGCCGGCGCTGAAGCGGAACGCTCAGCGCCCGCCGCCGTCCTGCGGCTGCTCAGCGGAGGACGGAGACGAGGGCGAAGACGAGGACGGTGAGGACGACGGTGAGGACGACTGCGAGGGTGAGGACGACGGCACCTTGTCCCGCGGTCCGCCCAGCCCGCGGTCCGGGCCCTGGCAGCCCTGGGCCGCCGCGATGCCGAGCGCCACGAGCAGCGTCACGGTGACGAAGACGATGAGCCGCTGCCGCATCATCCGGCGGCGGGGGCCCAGGCCCGGTCGGCGCCCGGTACCCGTGCCGGGGCGCGAGCCGTTCGGCCGGCTGGTCCCGTTGCGCCCCGTGCCGCCGGTGCCGCCCGTGCGCGGTGCGCCCGTACGCTGCTGCGGTGCCGGAGTACGGCGCGTGGGGCGGCCGGTCTCGGAGCGGGAGCCGCTCCTGCCGCCCCCGTCGCGCGGCGTGCGGGGCGTGGAGGCGCGCGGGGCGCTCGCCGGGCCCTCGCGGTCGCGCTCGGTGCGCTGCTGCGCGTACTCCCGCGCCCGCCGTCCGGCGGAGGCCGGGCCCCCGCCGTGCCCGGCGCCCGCGCCGCCCGCGCCGGGGCCGGTCTCGCCGCCGTCGGAGAGGCCGCGCGCCTCACGGGTCGCGATCTCCTTGAGCCGCAGCGAGAGTTGCAGGGTGCTGGGGCGCTCCTCGGGCGACTTCACGAGGCACGCCTGGACGAGCGGCGCCAGGGCCGCGTGGACGCCCCGCAGGTGCGGCTCCTCGTGCACCACGCGGTAGAGCATCACCTCCGAACTGCCCTGCCCGAAGGGGGAGTCACCCGTCGCCGCGTACGCCAGCGTGGCGCCCAGCGCGAACACGTCCGTCGACGGCGTCACCGCAGCCCCCCGCACCTGCTCGGGCGCGAGGAAGCCGGGGGAGCCGACCGCCGTGCCCACGTGCGTGAGGGTGCTCGCGCCGGTCGCCCAGGCGATGCCGAAGTCGATGATGCGGGGGCCCTTGGGCGACAGCAGGATGTTCGACGGCTTCAGGTCGCGGTGCACGACCCCCGCCTCGTGGACGGCGACCAGGCCCTCGGCCAACGCGGCGCCGATCGAGGCCACCTGGGCCGCGGGCAGCGGGCCGCCCTCGTTCACCTTGTCGTGCAGCGAGGGGCCCGGCACGTACTGCGTCGCGAACCAGGGGCGGTCCGCGTCCAGATCGGCCGCCACGAGCCGCGCGGTGCAGCCGCCGCGGATGCGCCGCGCCGCCGACACCTCGCGCGCGAAGCGCGAGCGGAACTCCTGGTCCTCGGCGAGATCCGGCCGGATCACCTTCAGCGCCACCCGCTGCCCGCGCCGGTCCGACCCGAGATAGACGACGCCCATCCCGCCGGCGCCCAGGCGCCGGTGGAGCCTGAACGTGCCGACGACTCGCGGGTCCTCGCGTCGGAGCCGCATCATCGCCATGTCCGTTCCCCTACCTCCGGTGTCCGGTGGGAGATCCCACCCCGCTGACCGGTCCGTCCGACGAGCACAGCTTACGGACTGCCGCCGCGTGGCGCCGAGAGGCCGCGCACGCGGCGCCGGACGGATTGTCAGAGCCGGGTGGGAGCCTGGAAACAGGCACGCCAGGGCGGCGTCGGCGGCGCCCGGCCCGCCCGCGCGGAGCCAAGGTGCCGCCGAGGAAGGGGGATTGACGGAGTGAAGGGTGACTGGGTGGAAGTGGTGATAGACGCCGGTGACTCCACGCGGACGTACGAGATGACGGCTTCCAGGGCAGGCCGCAGGGTGGAGACCCAGGTCCGCAGGGGAGTGGTCGAAGTGAGCGAAGTCACCAGGAGCGGAAGCGTGGTGCGCACCGCGCGCTTCATGGCCAACCGGGTGCTGGCGCTCGTCGAGCACCCCGTCCCGCGGCAGGACCCGACCGAGGATCCCCGCCCCGCCTGAGCCCCGGAGGCGCCCCCGCTGACCTGCGGGGAAGGCCAACCCCCGGGGTACCCCTGGGGGATTCCCCCGGGAAAGTGGACCCCGCCTCCACCCAGGGGAGTATCCGAAGGCCCGTCTCCTCATCCTGCGGGAGGCCCCGGAGTCGATACGCGCGCATGACGCCGCCGACCTCCCGCTTGCCTAATGTTGTCGTCAAGCGGCGGACGCAGCACTCGTCCCCCGAGGTCAGACGTCCGCCGCCCCAGACCACGACAGGAGTGGACCATGGCGCACACGGCAGGGCGGACCACGCCCCGAGGACAGGGAAGGCTGGCAGCGGTCGCGGCCCTAGGCACCCGTCCGGGAGGCCGTCGCCATCCGCTGGTGGCAGCAGCGATCGTGCTGCCCGCCGCGCTCCTGCTCGGACTCGTGTCCGGGTGGGTGCAGGTGGTCATGACACAGGCGTCGTCCGTGGCCGGAATGCTGGGGTCCTGAGCGACCCCGGGCCTGGTGGAGCGGACCAGGTCGGGGACTTCCGGTCTTCAGCCCCGTGGGGACGGGGGTGCGGCGGACGGCAGGAGTGCCCGGGCAGCTGGGGAGCTGCCCGGGCGCTCGCGCGTCCGGGACCGGGTGAGAACCCGGTCCCGGACACATGCGCGCCCTCTAGGATCACCCGGACCCGCCCCACCCCTCCGGAGACCCCGTGCCCACCCTCCCCGCCCCAGGGACGTACACCCGCGCCCCCGCTTCCGCCCGGCTGGCGGGCCGTAGGCCGGTCCAGGCCGTTTCCGCCCGTCTGGTGAGCCGTTCGTCGCCCCCGGCCGCTGCCGCGTGGCTGGTGGGCCGTGCGCCGGTCTCAGCCGTTTCCGCCCCACCGGCGGACCGTTCGTCGGCCTCGGTCCCGGCCCCGATTGCCCACCGGGCGTACGCCCCCGCCCGCCCGGCGGGCGGTATGTCGGCTGCGGCAGCGCCCGCCCAACCGGTGGGCCGTATATCGGCCCCATCCACCTCCGTCCGACGGACGTACGGCCCCCGGTCCACGCCCGTCCCGCTGGTGGGCGGCACACCGGCTGCGGCATTGCCCGCCCGTCCGGTGGGCCGTTCTTCGGTCCCGGCGCCCCTCGCCCCACGGGCGTACGGCCCCCGGCATGCGCCCGCCACGCCGGTGGGCGGTACGGCGGCCGTGGCAGCGCCCGCCGCGCCGGTCGGCTGTTCGGCGGCCCCGGCCGCCCTCGTACCGGCGGTGCCCACGCACCGCCGGTGCCGTGCACGGCAGTTCACCGTCGCGCGGAAGCAGGGGCGTACGCGATGACGCCCGCCCTCGTCCATGAGCTGTACGTCCTGGCGGGCGGCGACCCCGCGGGCGCGGACGGCGCCGTGCTCGCCCAGCGCCCCGACGGCGTCGTCGTCCGGCACGCGGGCACCGTCGCCAAGGCCCACGACCCCGGCGCCGACCCGGCGGCCCTCGGCGCCCGTCTCGCCTTCGCGGCCCTCCCGGAGTGTGCCGGGATCCTGCTGCCCCCGTCCCCCGGCGGGGGCCTCGTCCCGCTGGCGGGCACGGACCGTCTCGCCAGCGTCTGGCCGTACGGCACCCCCGTCGACCCCGAAGCGCCCGAGCTCGCCCCCTGGGAGGCGGCCGGTGCTCTTCTCGCCCGGCTGCACGCCGTGGACGCCACCGCCGCCGCGCACCGGCTCGGCTCGCCCCTCCCGCCGACGCGCGGTCCCGCGAAGGCGGCCCGCGCCCTGGCCCGTATGCGCGCGGCAACCCCGCCGCCCGGCGGCCCGCTGAGCCACGCCGCCGAGGCCGTCGAGCGCGCCTGGGCCACGCTCCCCGCCTGGTGCCGGGACGAGGCCCCGCCGCCCCGCGCCGACGCCGTCTGCCACGGCGACTTCCACCTCGGACAGCTCGTCAGGCACCCGGCCCCGCAAGGCTCCTGGCACCTCATCGACATCGACGACCTCGGTCTCGGCGACCGGCACTGGGATCTCGCGCGCCCCGCCGCCTGGTACGCCACCGGCCTGCTCGCCCCCGCCGACTGGCACCGTTTCCTCGGCGCGTACGGCCCCGGGCCCGATCTCTGGCCCCGTCTCGACGCTCCCGCCCGCGCCCTCACCGTCCAGACCGCGGCCCTCGCCGTGGCGAAGGCGGGCCCGGCGGACCGCCCGCTCGACGAGGCGGAGGAGGCGTGCGTGGACGCCTGCGCCCGTATCGCCGCCCTCTCCGCCGCCCCCGAACTGCCCGCTCCCCAGGAGCCGTAGGCTGACCGCGTCACGACATGAGAGGAAGCCGACGATGATGCAGTGTCCCAAGTGCGGTGCGCCGATGCAGACGTTCAACCGCAACGGCGTTCAGATAGAGCAGTGCGGAGGCTGTCGGGGGATCTTCCTCGACTACGGCGAGCTGGAGGCCCTCACCAGGATGGAGTCCCAGTGGTCGCAGCCCGCCCCGCCGCCCCCGCCCGGCGGCCCGCAGGCCTACCCGTCGGGCCCGGCCTGGGGCGCCCCGCACCAGGGCCAGCATGGTCAGCACGGGCACTACGGCCACCACGGTCATCACGGCCACAAGCGCGGCTTCGGCCACATGCTCTTCTCGTCCTGAGACCCGCGGATCCGTGCCCCCAGCCTCTCAGCCGGAGGCGGGGGGTGCGGGTGGGCGAAGCCCCCCGCCAAGCGCGGCGAAGCCGCGCAAAAACGACGAGGGCGAGACGGTCCGCGCGTTCCGCGGACACACCTCGCCCTCGCTCTCGTGGACGATACTGGGATTGAACCAGTGACCTCTTCCGTGTCAGGGAAGCGCTCTCCCGCTGAGCTAATCGTCCATGCGGTGATACTGCGTGCGCGGTACTGGGATTGAACCAGTGACCTCTTCCGTGTCAGGGAAGCGCTCTCCCGCTGAGCTAACCGCGCGGGAGGGTCCGAGTGACGGACCCGGTGGACGATACTGGGATTGAACCAGTGACCTCTTCCGTGTCAGGGAAGCGCTCTCCCGCTGAGCTAATCGTCCTTGGAGGTGGAGACGGGATTTGAACCCGTGTAGACGGCTTTGCAGGCCGTTGCCTCGCCTCTCGGCCACTCCACCAGGAGCGTAGGGGGCTCGGGAAGATCCCCCCACGATCGAGCGGACGACCAGGTTCGAACTGGCGACCTCAACCTTGGCAAGGTTGCGCTCTACCAACTGAGCTACGTCCGCGTGTCCTCCGGTCGGCTTGCGCGTCCCGGCGACGTGTTGAACTTTAGCGGATTCCTGGGCCAGCTCAAATTCCGTTTCCGCAGCGTGGCCCCGCAGCACCCCGCCATAGACTCGAAGCCGTGTCCGACCTGACCCCCCTCGCCCGCTTCGGCGGGCTCCTCGCCACCGATCTCCGCGACGTCACGAGCGACCCCGAGGCCCTGGACTCGACGGGCTGGTGGGCCGTCGTGGCGGACTTCGAGGGCGGCCTGCGCTGTGCCCGCTTCGGCGACGTGCGCCCCGCGCCCGTCCCGGCGCCCGTGCCCGGACGCTGGCGCGGGCCCGCGCCAGCAGACTGGGTCAGCTCCCTGGACCGCGCCGCCTACACGGACGGCGTCCGCCGCATCCGCGAGCGGATAGCCGCCGGGGACGTCTACCAGGCCAATCTCTGCCGCGTGCTCTCCGCGCCGCTGCCCGACCCCGGCCCGGAAGCCTCGGACGTCGACCAGCTCACCGCCCTGCTGGCCCGGGGCAACCCGGCGCCGTACGCGGGCACCGTCCGGCTCCCCGCGCACGGCGTGGAGATCGCCACGGCCTCGCCCGAGCTCTATCTGCGCCGCGTCGGCCGCACCGTCGAGTCCGGGCCGATCAAGGGCACGGGGCGTACGGCCGCCGATCTCCAGGAGAAGGACCACGCCGAGAACGTGATGATCACGGACCTGGTCCGCAACGATCTGGGCCGGGTCTGCGTCCCCGGATCCATCACCGTCCCCGCGCTCTGCGCGGTCGAGCCGCACCCGGGCCTCGTCCACCTCGTCTCCACCGTGCGCGGCACGCTCGGTGACACGCCGCTCACGGATGGCGCCACGGGGAGCTGGGCCCGGCTGCTGGACGGCACGTTCCCGCCCGGCTCGGTCACCGGGGCGCCCAAGGCGAGCGCCCTGCGGATCATCCGCGAGCTGGAGACCGCGCCGCGCGGCCCGTACTGCGGCGGCGTCGGCTGGGTCGACGCCGACCGGGGGACCGGCGAGCTGGCCGTCGGGATCCGGACGTTCTGGATCGAGCGCGGCGGCGTCGCGGCACGCCTGTGCTTCGGCGCCGGGGCCGGGATCACCTGGGGCTCCGACCCGGAGGGCGAATGGGCGGAGACCGAACTCAAGGCCGCCCGCCTCCTCGCGGTAGCGTCGGGCACGAACGACACGTACGGCACGTACGACGCGTACGAGACGAGCACCCCTGGCCGCTGCGAGCGCCGCACGGCCCTGCGAGGACGGTGAGAACGGCTTGAAGATCTGGCTCGACGGCGGTCTGCGCGACGCCCACAGCGCACATGTCTCCGTGCTCGACCACGGGCTCACGGTCGGCGACGGCGTCTTCGAGACCGTGAAGACCACCCACGGCACGCCCTTCGCGCTCACCCGCCACCTGCGCCGGCTCGGCACCTCCGCGCGCGGGCTCGGCCTGCCCGAGCCCGACCTCGACGAGGTGCGCCGCGCCTGCGCCGCGGTCACCGAGGCCAACCCCATGGAGCGCGGGCGGCTGCGCATCACCTACACCGGCGGCCTCTCGCCGCTCGGTTCCGACCGGGGCGAGGCCGTGCCCACGCTCGTCGTCGCCCTCGGCGAGGCGGCCCGCAGGCCGGACAGCACGGCCGTGGTCACCGTCCCCTGGACGCGGAACGAGCGCGGGGCGCTCACCGGCCTCAAGACGACCTCGTACGCCGAGAACGTCGTGGCCCTCGCCCGCGCCCGCCAGCAGGCCGCCACCGAGGCGCTGTTCGCCAACACCGGCGGCCTCCTCTGCGAGGGCACCGGGTCGAACGTCTTCGTCGTCCTCGACGGCGAGCTCCACACCCCGCCGCTCACCTCCGGCTGCCTCGCCGGGATCACCCGCGCCCTGGCCGTCGAGTGGACCGGCGCGCAGGAGACCGATCTGCCGCTCGACGTGCTGGACCGGGCCGACGAGGTCTTCCTGACCTCGACGCTCCGCGACATCCAGGCCGTCAGCCGCATCGACGGCCGTACGCTGCCCGGGGTCCCCGGTCCCGTCACCGCCAAGGCCATGCGCGTCTTCGAGGAGCGCTCGACGGCCGAGGTCGACCCGTGAGCCGGTCGATCCGGTCCGGAACCCGGCGGTAATCGGGTGACGCAACCGGCGCTCAGCGGGTAGAAAACGGTCGATGACCACAACGCTGCGCCCGACGGGGCCCGAGAACCGCACCGCTGACGGTGGTCGTACCCGCGCGTACGACATCTGTGTCAACTCCCGCCCCGTCGGCGCCGTCCACCTCGCCGCCGAGGACCAGGGCGGCCCCACGGTCGGGCGCATCGCCCGGCTCGTCGTCCAGGAGCGCGAGCGCCGCCGGGGGAGAGGCACCACCGCCGCGCTCGCCGCCGAGGAGGTGCTGCGCGGCTGGGGGTGCGCCCGTATCGAGATCAAGGCCCCCGTGCCCGCCGAGCCGGGGCAGCGGGCCGCCGCGCCCGCGCTGCTGGAGGCGCTCGGCTACCGGGAGCGCAACCGCTACATGCTCAAGGAGCTGGGCGCGCCGCCCGCTCTCCCCGAGGCCAGCGCCGGGCGTCCCATGACGGACGAGGAGTTCCCCGCCTGGTGGGAGAGCGGCAAGGAGGGCTATCTGACGGCCCAGACCGATGTCGGCGTCCCCCGGGAGACGGCCGAGAAGCGGCTGGAGGCCACCCGCAGCAGCCAGCTCCCCGCCGGACCCGCGAGCCCGAACACCGTGCTGCGCGTCCTCACCCACGAGGGGACGGACGTCGGCACGATCTGGATCAGCCTGGACGTGCCGTTCCACGCGGACGCCGACGCCTGGGTCTTCGACGTCGTGGTCGACGAGGGGCGCAGAGGCGAGGGCCACGGCCGCTCCCTCATGCTCCTGGCCGAACGCGAGTGCCTCACGGCCGGCGCGCCCCGCCTCGGTCTGAACGTCAACGCGGGCAACGACGCGGCGCGGCACCTCTACGAGTCGCTCGGGTACGAGGCAGTCGAGCTGCACTACGGCAAGCCGCTGCTGTAGACCGCGCGGTCAGCGCCCCAGGAGCCGGTCGGCGATCTCCTCGATCCGCTCGCGCAGCCCCTCCTGGCTCTTGCCGCCGTCCAGCCGCTGCCCGTCGATGACGTACGTCGGCGTGCCCGTCACCCCGAGCGCCTTGCCCTCGGCCTGGTCCGCGTCCACGGCCAGCAGATGACGCCCGTCGATGAGCGCGGTGCCGAACTCCTCCGCGTCCAGCCCGAGATCGCCCGCGACCTCCTCCAGCAGCTCCTCGCCGCGCGTGCCCAGCTCCTCCGTGCGCGCCAGGACCGCCGCCACGTAGGCGTCGCCGCCGCCCTGCGCGTACGCCTCCTCGGCCGCCTGCGCCGCCGCGTACGCGTGCTTGTGCTTCTCCAGCGGGAAGTGCCGCAGCCGGATCTCCAGCGCGTCGCCGTACCGCTCGCGCAGCGCGCGGACGTCGGCCTGCGCCCGGTGGCAGTCGGGGCACTGGAGCTCGCACCACAGGTCGAGCACCACGGGGGAGGAGGCAGTCTCGTTCATGAGGGCAGTCTCTCAGCCCTGGGGAGGGCTCCCGACCCCGAGATCTCCCTGAACCGTGGCTCCGGGCATGGCACGGAACGCCCCCGGCGGTGCACGATGGAGAGATGCTCACCACGACCGTCTGCGCCGCGCTCTCCGCGGCTGGCCTGGCCGTCGCGTTTCTGACGGCCTGGCGGCGCCGCTTCGTGGCGGCGACGCGCATCGCCGCCTTCTCGCTGGTCCCCGTCGGACTGGCGATGTCCGGTCTGGTCGGTCTCGGCGGCAAGATCGGCAAGGCCTTCGGCAACTGGGCCGCCGACCTGGTGATGAAGCCCAGCGTCTGGGCGGGCTTCGGCGTGCTCGCCGTCGCCGTCGTGCTCTACGTGATCGCGCGCTTCGCCGGAGGCCGCGCCTCCGCCTCGGGCGGCGGCTCCAGCCGCAAGGAACGCAAGGCCGCGCGTGCCGCCTCCCAGCCCCAGGCCACGGCACCGGGCGCGAGCGCCCCGTCGCTCGGCCAGGCCGCCCCCTCCACCGCGCCCGTACCGAAGGCCAAGTCGAAGTCCCCCGCCTCCACGGGCGGCGGCGACGGCGAGGACTTCAGCGACATCGAGGCGATCCTGAAGAAGCACGGCATCTGAGGCGTCAGCCGAGGCGTCAGCGTGGCGGGGGCCCGCCCGCGCCACGCCGTCGCTCGCGACGGAACAGGCGCCACATGGCCAGCTCCTCGTCGTGCGCGCGCAGCTTCCCGACGGCCGCCTCCAGGGAGCGCGTCTCCGTGAGCTCGTAGAAGAGCAGCAGCGGCGCGA
Organism: Streptomyces sp. NPDC048172; assembly: GCF_043202595.1. Taxonomy (NCBI): domain Bacteria; kingdom Bacillati; phylum Actinomycetota; class Actinomycetes; order Kitasatosporales; family Streptomycetaceae; genus Streptomyces; species Streptomyces sp. NPDC048172. Next base: position 265,575 of record NZ_JBIDAT010000005.1, on the reverse strand, counting down.
AGACGCTCGCGTAGCCGAACGGAGCACCCTCCGGGGCGACATACGCGCTCGCGCCCGCCTCCAGGAACGCCTCGGCCAGCTCGGGCGCCCCCGTCTCGCAGCCGGTGCTGATCACCACGCTGCCGGGCAGCCGCACATGCGTGCGCACCTCCGCCGGACCCACGTGCCCCGGGAACGGCTGGAACCGGGCGATCTCCTCGGCCAGCTCCTCCAGCAGGATCCGTCCCTCGTCGCCGTGGCAGCACAGGAGCACGTACGGCGCCGGGGTCCGCCGCCCGCCGAGCGCGGCCACGAAATGGCGCGCGGAGCCGACGGGGAAGTGGTTCACATGGACGCCGAACGGCTCCAGGGCCGTGCGCAGCGCCCCCGATTCGGCGGCATCGCCGATGCCGAGCACGTCCACCTCGGTCCAGCCCAGCCGCCCCGCCTGCACCTCGCGGATCCGCGACGGCCGCAGGGAGGCCAGATAGGCGGCCTCCTCCTCCGTGGAATCATCGGTCACGCGCCCCAGCATGCCATGGGCCGCTACGTGCCGGTTTCCGCGAACTCCACGCGAAAAGACGCGTGTTACCAGGCGAAGGTGGCCTGCGCTGCGACATGATCGCGGCGAGATGGACATGACGCCGAACCCCGTGATCGAGCTCGCCGAGCCCCCCAGCTCTCCGAGCACGAGGTGCCTCCCCGCACTCCCCGCACCTCCCGCAGCAGACCCCACCCCTCCCTCGGCGCCTCCGGCGCTCACCGAGCCCAAGGGGTGTCTCTACGCACTGTCCCAACCGCCGCTGATGCTCTTCCTCGCGGTGATCGCGATCCTGCTCGCCCTCACGGGCGCGCACGACCTGCTGATGCTCTGAGCCGCCGGCGGACGGTCAGCCGCGAACCGCTTCGGCTCCGGCCTCTGCCGACTCCCGCTGCCGGGCGCGGTAGGCGGCGACGTGCAGCCGGTTCCCGCACGTACGACTGTCGCAGTAGCGCCGGGAGCGATTTCTCGACAGGTCGACAAAGGCACGTCGGCAGTCCGGGGCGCAGCAGCGCCGGAGCCGGTCGCGTTCGCCGGAGACGATGATGAAGGCGAGCGCCATCCCGCCGTCGGCCGCGAGGTGCTGGGCCACGGAGGCGCCGGGCGCGAAGTAGTGGACGTGCCAGTCGTAGCCGTCGTGGTCGGTGAGCTGGGGCGTCGTGCCCGCCTCGGCGACGAGCGCGTTCACCAGCTCCGCGGCGGCGCGGGTCTCCTCGGATGCGAACACCTGTGCGAAGCGCTCGCGCACGGCTCGTACGGCCGCGAGGTCGGCCTCGTCCAGCGAGCCGACGTCGCTCACGTCGTTGCGCTCGACGTAGGCACACAGGTCGGAGACGGAGACCAGGGAGTCGGGGGTCTCGCCGTCGGCGGCCGTGTTCAGGAGGTCGACCACGTCGTCGAGTGCGCATCGGGTGTCGTGATTGATCTGCACGGGTCGCTCCTGCCGTGTGGGGAGGATCAGCGGTCAGCGGTTCTCTCCGATGCGGAAAGAGCCTAGTCGCTCCCGTGCGCGGCGACGCCGCCGCCGCGTACGCGTGGTGCTCGTACGCGGCGGCGGCGTCGCTGTGTGCCGGTGACGTGGTGATTGCCGTGGGCACACGGCTGCCGGGCCCCACGGCCGTCGCCCCGAGTCGGACGGCCGCGGTGGCCTGGCGGTCTCAGCTCTCGGCGAGGATGTGCGAGAGCTCCGTGTCGAGGTCGAAGTGGCGGTGCTCGGTGCCCGGCGGCACGGCGGCGTCGGTCCGCTTCAGGAAGGATTCCAGCGCCCGCGCGGGGGCTTCGAGCAGTGCTTCGCCCTCTGGGGAGCTGAGGGCGATGCAGGCGACGGACTGGCCATGACTCCGGGAGGGCCACACACGGACGTCTCCGGTGCCCGTGGGCCGGTGGAGACCCTCGGCCAGGAGGTCGCGGGCGAAGACCCACTCCACGGTCTCCTCGGCTCCGGTGTGGAAGGTGGCATGCACGGCATAGGGATCCGCCGTGTCGTACCGCAGGCCCGCGGGTACAGGCAGTGAGGACTCGCTCGAAACAACGAGGCGCAGGTGCAGCTCACAGCTCACCGTTGTGTTCATAAGCGCCAGGGCCTTTCGCTCAGTGTGCGCTCGGGGATTCGCACGTCGGCGAAATCGACATGCCACCTACGGGCCGGTTGTAAACCCCTCTGCCCGATTTGTACGGAATAGGGCCCTCCGTATGGCCTAGGGGTGATTTGCTCGTTCGGCCATTACGGTGAACCGACAGGGGGTCCGGTACCTTGGGTTCATGAGTGCGGAGAGTGACGAGAAGCCACTTGGCTCGCGCGCGCCCGGCTTCGTCCAGGCGTCGCGGCCGCTGCACCTGAGCTGGCGCGCGGGGATCTTCCTCATCGGCCTCGCCATCGTCGTGGCGGGCATCATCATGCTGCCGCTGCCCGGCCCCGGGTGGCTGGTCATCTTCGGCGGCATGGCGGTCTGGGGGACCGAGTTCATCTGGGCCCAGCACGTGCTCCGCTGGACGAGGCGGAAGGTGCACGAGGGCACGGAGTGGATGAAGGAGCGCAGGCGCCTCCGCAAAGAGCGGAAGGCCGGGCGCAAGGTGGAGCAGAGCACCCTCTGACATGCGGTAACGTTGTCCCCGCCAACGGGCGATTAGCTCAGCGGGAGAGCGCTTCGTTCACACCGAAGAGGTCACTGGTTCGAACCCAGTATCGCCCACGATGGCGAGGGCGAGGTGTGTCCGCGGAACGCGCGGACCGTCTCGCCCTCGTTGTTTTTGCGCGGCTTCGCCGCGCGTTGCGGGGGGGGGCTTCGCCCACCCGCACCCCCCTCCGTGGGGGACCCTCTTTCTCAGACGGCTGGAGGGGGCCATGGACTGGAACCGGTATCGCTTCCGGAGTGTCTGGGAGCTGCCCGAGCCGCCCGCGCGGGTGTACGCGGTGCTGGAGCGGGCCGAGGAGTATCCGGAGTGGTGGCCGCAGGTGCGGGCCGTGTCCCAGGTCGACGACGTCACCGGTACCGCCCGGTTCCGTTCCTTCCTGCCGTACGAACTGGAGATCGGCGCCCGGATGACGCGCAGGGACCCCGGGGCGCGGGTGCTGGAGATCCGGATGAGCGGGGACCTGGAGGGCTTCGCGCGCTGGACCGTACGGGCCCGGGGGACCGGCACCTCCGCGCTGTACGAGCAGGAGGTCGTCGTGCGGAAACCGCTGATGAGGCTGCTCGCTCTGCCCGGGCGGCCCTTCTTCCTCGTCAACCACGCGCTGATGATGCGGGGCGGGCGGCGTGGGCTGCGCCTTCGGCTGGCAAACGGTTTGGATGAACCGTGAGCCGCACTGTATGGTTCTGCTCGTGCCAACGGGCGATTAGCTCAGTGGGAGAGCGCTTCGTTCACACCGAAGAGGTCACTGGTTCGAACCCAGTATCGCCCACCCGTAGGCCGAGGGCCGCTCCGTCAACCGACGGGGCGGCCCTTCGCGTTGGGCCGGTGTCTACGCGACCGCGGGCGGGGTCTCCGGGCGCAGTGGCCATGCCGGGTCCACCTGCCGTTCCGTACGGCCGGAGGCGAACCACGGGGCCGTGCCGCGTGCTTGGGCGCCGTACCAGACAGCCTGGAGCGTGTGCAGCTCGGCGGGGGAGTGGCACGAGAGGCGCGGCGCGTGGTGCCGGCCCAGCGCCCGTACGACCTCCAGACCGGCCCGCGCGGCGGACTCCGCGTCCCCGTCGGGCGGCGGGAGCGGCACCCCGTAGTACGCGCACAGGTCGGGCAGTGCGCGGCGGCCCCCGCGCGTACGGTCCAGGTGCTTGTCGAGGACGAGCGGGTCGAGGACGCAGAGCGAGGCGCGGCCGAGATGGTCGGCGAGACGGGTGCCGCGCAGGCGCCGTAACTCCCGGTCCAGGAGCGTCAGGTCGTACGGCGCGTTCATGACCACCAGCGGGGTCCCCGACGACTCCTGGGCCGCCAGTGCGCGGGCCTGCTCCTCCACCGACCACGCCGGAACGGGCGCGGACTCCACCTGCCAGCCGCGCGACGCCGTGGGGGCGCCCGGGGCGAGCTGGGTGACCAGCGCGGCGGCGGTCATCCGGTCGTTCTCCGCGTCGAAGGGGAGGCGGGAGAGGGGGGTGCGCGTCGAGCGCAGGGCGAACGCCGCGAGCGGCGCCTCGTACCAGAACATCATGGGCATGGATCCCGCTCCCGTGGCAACGGCCGCTCTCCCCCGCGAGCAGGTGATACCGCAGCCTGTGCCCGGTCAACCACGGCAGTTTGCCGTGCTCTTCACGCGGTGAGGAGAGCGGGAAGGGGGACGGCGCGGAGACGGAGTCCTGATGCGAGGCGGCGCCGCAGACGGCGATGAGATCCACTGGCGGCGCGAACTGCCGCAGAGCAACCGGGCCGCGGCCTGGCGCGCCCGGCAGAAGCTGGGCGGCGCCGCGCGGGCCATGCTGCGCGCGGGCGCGCTGGCCGCCCGCGACCGCGCGGGCTACTACGGCCTGCGCTTCGAGCGGCACGCGGACGCCTACGCCGAGCGCGCCGCCTGGGACGAGGGCACCGCGGACGAGGAGGGCGGACGGCGGCTGACCGCGCGCCTTCCCGCCGGGGACGAGGCCGCGCGGCGGCCCGTCGTCACCCTCGCCCGCGCCCTGCGCGCGACCGCCGACGCCGTACGGCACCACCGCGCGACCGGCGGCATGGAGGCGTTCGACGCCGCCGTCCGGCGCGGTGTGTGCCAGGAACTCACGGACGCCGTCCACCAGATGGTGCGCGGCACCGAGGGCGTACGGATCTGGGTGGCCTGGTCGTGCGCGGCGGGTACGCCCGAGGGCTGCCCCGAGCGGCCCGTGGTCTTCACCCCGGGCGACCTCGCGGCGCTGGAGCAGGCCGGGCGGTGGTACGTACGGGAGGAGCCCTCCGTCCCCGTACGGGTGACGGGCACCGTGGTGCGGCTGCGCCGCCCCGGGCCCGGCGGCCCCGGCTCCGTACGGCTGCGGGTGCTCGCCGGGTGCGAGGTCGCCCAGATACGGGCCCGGCTCGACGAGGAGGCGTACCGCACCGCCGTCCACGCCCACCTCGCCGGGCTGCCGCTGCGGCTCTCGGGCGTGCTGGAGAGCAGGGGCGGCTTCCGGCGCGTCTCCGGGACGCACAGCGTCGCGCCCGTCCCCGTGCCCGCGACGGAGCGTGAGCGGCTGCTGAAGGGCCTGCGCGACGGGCTGGACGGGTTCGGGCGGGGGATGGGCGGCTAGGGCAGGGCACCCCCCTGCCATCCCCCCTGCCGTCCCCCTGCCGTTTCGCGGTCGGGGGGACCGGCTCGGTACGATTCGACGCGCGTGGCAATCGTCCGCGCGACCCAGACAAGAGTCAGGAGAGACCGGTGGCAGATGTCCGTGTGGCCATTCAACGCGATTCCGAGCGGGAAGAGCGCGTGGTGACGACGGGCACGACGGCCGCCGCTCTCTTCGAGGGCGACCGCACCGTCGTCGCGGCCCGCGTCGGCGGCGAGCTGAAGGACCTCGCGTACGAGCTGGCCGAGGGCGACGAGGTCGAGCCCGTCGGGATCACCAGCGACGACGGCCTCGCGATCCTCCGCCACTCCACGGCGCACGTGATGGCCCAGGCCGTGCAGGAGCTCTTCCCGGACGCCAAGCTCGGCATCGGCCCGCCGGTCAAGGACGGGTTCTACTACGACTTCGACGTCGCCGAGCCCTTCACGCCCGAGGACCTGAAGCGCATCGAGAAGAAGATGCAGCAGATCCAGAAGCAGGGCCAGCGCTTCTCCCGCCGCGTCACCACCGACGAGGACGCCCGCGAGGAGCTGGCGGCTGAGCCGTACAAGCTGGAGCTGATCGGCCTCAAGGGCAACGCCGCCGAGGCGGCCGAGGGCGCCTCCGCCGAGGTCGGCTCCGGCGAGCTGACCATCTACGACAACCTCGACCCCAAGAGCGGCGACCTGTGCTGGAAGGACCTCTGCCGGGGTCCGCACCTGCCCACGACCCGTAACATCCCGGCCTTCAAGCTGATGCGCTCCGCCGCCGCGTACTGGCGGGGCAGCGAGAAGAACAAGCAGCTCCAGCGGATCTACGGCACCGCCTGGCCGACCAAGGACGAGCTGAAGGCGTACCTGGAGTTCCTCGCCGAGGCCGAGAAGCGCGACCACCGCAAGCTCGGCTCCGAGCTGGACCTCTTCTCGATCCCCGAGGACATCGGCTCCGGGCTCGCCGTCTTCCACCCCCGCGGCGGCATCATCCGCCGCACCATGGAGGACTACTCGCGCCGTCGGCACGAGGAGGCGGGGTACGAGTTCGTCTACACCCCGCACGCCACCAAGGGGAAGCTGTTCGAGAAGTCGGGCCACCTGGACTGGTACGCCGACGGCATGTACCCGCCCATGCAGCTCGACGAGGGCACGGACTACTACCTCAAGCCCATGAACTGCCCGATGCACAACCTGATCTTCGACGCGCGCGGCCGCTCGTACCGCGAACTGCCGCTGCGGCTGTTCGAGTTCGGCACCGTGTACCGCTACGAGAAGTCCGGTGTCGTGCACGGCCTGACCCGCGCCCGGGGCTTCACCCAGGACGACGCGCACATCTACTGCACCAAGGAGCAGATGGCGGACGAGCTGGACAGCCTGCTCACCTTCGTCCTCAACCTCCTGCGCGACTACGGCCTGGAGGACTTCTACCTGGAGCTGTCCACCAAGGACCCGGAGAAGTTCATCGGCACGGACGAGAACTGGGAGGAGGCCACCGAGACCCTGCGCATGGCCGCGGGCAAGCAGGGCCTCGAACTGGTCATGGACCCCGGCGGCGCCGCCTTCTACGGGCCGAAGATCTCCGTCCAGGCGCGCGACGCGATCGGCCGTACCTGGCAGATGTCGACGATCCAGGTGGACTTCAACCTGCCGGAGCGCTTCGACCTCGAATACACCGCGGCCGACGGCTCGCGCCAGCGCCCCGTGATGATCCACCGGGCCCTCTTCGGCTCGATCGAGCGCTTCTTCGCGGTGCTGCTGGAGCACTACGCGGGCGCGTTCCCGGCGTGGCTCGCCCCGGTCCAGGCGGTCGGCATCCCGATCGGCGACGACCACGTGCCGTACCTGGAGGAGTTCGCGGGCGCGGCGAAGGCGGCCGGGCTGCGGGTGGACGTCGACTCGTCCTCGGACCGGATGCAGAAGAAGATCAGGAACGCGCAGCGCAGCAAGGTGCCGTTCATGGTCATCGCCGGTGACGAGGACGTCGCCGCCGGGGCGGTCTCCTTCCGCTACCGGGACGGGACGCAGAAGAACGGGATCCCGAAGGACGACGCCCTCGCCGAGATCCGGGACGCCGTGGAGCGCCGTATCCAGGTGTGAGTGGGACGCTTACGGCAGAGGGGCGGTCCGGTGGTGCCGGGCCGCCCCTCGTCGTGTCCCCCGCCTCCCGGTGCATAAGCTGGGCCGCATGACGAGTGAGCCGGAGCAGCAGATCGGAGTGGGGACGCCCGACGCGTTCCAGCGCCTGTGGACCCCGCACCGCATGGCGTACATCCAGGGCGAGAACAAGCCGAGCGGTCCCGGCTCCGATGAGGGGTGCCCGTTCTGCGCGATCCCGGCGAAATCCGACGAGGACGGACTGATCATCGCGCGGGGCGAGCAGGTCTACGCGGTGCTCAATCTGTACCCCTACAACGGCGGCCACCTCATGTCCGTGCCCTTCCGGCACGTCGCGGACTACACCGAGCTGACCGAGGTGGAGACGGCCGAGCTGGCGGAGTTCACCAAGCGGGCGATGACCGTGCTGCGCAAGGTGTCCGGCGCCCACGGGTTCAACCTGGGCATGAACCAGGGCACCGTCGCGGGTGCCGGTATCGCCGCCCATCTGCATCAGCACGTCGTGCCGCGCTGGGGCGGCGACACCAACTTCATGCCCGTCGTCGGCCACACCAAGGTGCTGCCGCAGCTGCTGGCCGACACCCGGACGATGCTGGCCGAAGCCTGGTAGGCGGGCGGCGCGGGGCCTACGCGTCGTAGAGGTCGGCCTTCGCGGGGGTGGCGCCCTGGACCTGGCCGCTGAGGGCGAGGGAGCGGTTGCCGAACTGGTCGACGTCGCAGCCGTTCTCCTTCAGCACCCGGATCGCCGCCTGGTGGACCACGCGCAGCACCGGCGTCGCGGCGCGCAGCGCGTCGTCCGCCATGAACCGGTGCCGCCAGGGCTTGTCCGCCCACGCGTGGCGCAGCCCGAAGGGCTCGGGGAGGGTGAGCTTGCCGCCCAGGAAGTCCAGCACCGGCGGGAACCAGGTGAAGGGGGCGCGTGCCGTGAGCCGCACGACCTCCTTGGCCTCGACGAGGGGGAGGCTGATGGACTTGGTCTCCCAGAACTTCACGCTCTTGGACACCGTCTTGGTCTTGGCCTTGGGGCCGCTGGTGAAGAGCGGGTGGACGGGGCCGAGCGCGTGCCCGGTGACCTCGATGCGCAGGGTGTGGTGCAGGACGGTCACGGTGATGAGCAGGGTGATGACCAGCTGGCCGTCCCAGAGGACGAACTGCACGCCCAGGTAGTGCCGGTTGCCCGCGCCGAACTGCTGCTCGTTGCAGATGCGCTCTATCTCGAACTGCTTGATGCGGTACCCCTCGACCTCCTGGCCGTCGGGGCGCTTGACCTCCTTGGCGCCCTCGCCGACAGGAGAAACGATCCAGTGCCTTATCGACATGGAGTGCGCGGGGAAGCCGCCGGTGTGCAGGGGGCCACGCTCCAGCAGGCGGAGCTGGTCGTGGATGGCGCGGACGACGTCCCAGCTGCGGAACGGATAGATCTCCTCCTCCGACTTGGCGGGGACGAGCTCCTCGGCGAGCTGCCAGCTGCCCCAGCGGGTGCCCATGCCCAGTATCCCCTTGGGGCCCGCGTAGTAGACGAGGTTGCTGGCCTGCTCGGCGGCGACCTTGGCCAGGCCGAGTCGGATGCGCTCGGCGCCCGCGTCGCCCGGGTCCTGCGGCACGGCCTCCGGGATCTTGGCGCCGACCCCGGCGCCGCCCAGCATGCCGGACCAGCGGCCGCGCAGGTCCTTCGCGTACTTCTCGCAGATCTGCTTGGCCCACAGCCAGCCGATGACGGGCGCCACGAGCATGGCCCGGAGATAGATCGCCCAGAAGCCGGTGAAGGGCAGCTTGACGGCGAAGAGCACGACCAGGCCCGCGAACGCGACCAGGGCGACCGTGCCGAAGGCCCCGGCGCGCTTGTCCTTGGCGCCCGCGAGCGTACGGCGGAGCTGGAAGGCGCCGAGCCACAGCAGCACGCCGGGCAGGAAGAGCAGCCCGAAGACCACCATGACGACGGTCAGCCGTGAGTCCCGCTGCTTGCGCACGCGGGTGGCGGCGAGGCAGTGCTCGACCACGGCCTGCGGCTCGATGCCGAACGACTGGATGAGCGGCTTACGGGCGCCGCCCAGCAGCCGGACCTGGATGGCGCGGGAGAAGGCCTCGCCGAGGTTCGGTTCGAAGAGGGAGAGTCTGGGTTTCTTGACGCTCGCGTCCGGGTTGGCCTCCAGGAGCTTGGTCACCTCGTCGTCGCGGTACGCGGCGGAGGCCAGGGCCTGGCTGGCCGCCGTCTGGCCTCCCGCGCCGGAGAGCGGGATCTGCGCGCCGGGGGTGAAATCGGATGCCGCGTCGGTACTGCTGCTGAGATCGTCGAATCCGGCCACTGGGCCCCCACTTCAGGCTGTGCTCACGCGTGCACGTGTGTGCTGCCGACCACGGACCGCTTCCCAACTGCCGTGGTCGGCACACATCTTGCCCCAGCGTACGCGCGCCCGAACGGCCCGTCTTCAGGGCCTCGGCGTCTTCAGCGGTCTCCGTTCCTCTCCTCTTCCAGGATCCTGGTCGCGTGCTGCTGCGGCATCGGCTCGTGCCGGGCGTAGGCGCGGGAGAACCGGCCGGTGCCGTGGGACATCGAGCGGAGGTCCACCGCGTACCGGCTGATCTCGATCTCGGGGATCTGGGCCCGCACGAGCGTACTGCCGCCGGACACCTGCTCCGTGCCGAGCACCCGGCCGCGGCGTCCGGAGAGGTCGCTCATCACGGCTCCGACGTACTCGTCGGCGACCATGACCTCCAGTTCGGCGACCGGTTCCAGCAGGTGGATCTTCGCCTGGGACGCGCACTCGCGCAGGGCCAGGGCGCCCGCCGTCTGGAACGCGGCGTCGGACGAGTCGACCGAGTGCGCCTTGCCGTCGTGCAGCGTCACCCGTACGTCCACGAGCGGGTACCCGGCGGCGACGCCCTTGACCGCCTGGGAGCGGACGCCCTTCTCGACGGACGGGATGAACTGGCGGGGCACGGCGCCGCCCACGACCTTGTCGACGAACTCGATGCCGGAGCCGCCGGGGAGCGGCTCGACCGTGATCTCGCAGATCGCGAACTGCCCGTGGCCGCCGGACTGCTTGACGTGCCGTCCGCGTCCGGAGGCCGGGGAGGCGAAGGTCTCGCGGAGCGAGACCTTGTGCGGCACCGCGTCGACCTGGACGCCGTAGCGGGTGCGCAGCCGTTCGAGGGCCACGTCCATGTGGGCCTCGCCCAGGCACCAGAGCACGAGCTGATGGGTGTCCTGGTTCTGTTCGAGGCGCATGGTCGGGTCCTCGGCGACCAGCCGGGAGAGGCCCTGGGAGAGCTTGTCCTCGTCCGCCTTGCTGTGCGCCTGGATGGCGACGGGCAGGAGCGGGTCGGGCATCACCCACGGCTCCATGAGCAGCGGGTCGTCCTTGGCGGAGAGGGTGTCGCCGGTCTCGGCGCGGCTGAGCTTGGCCACGCAGGCCAGGTCGCCCGCGATGGCGAGGTCGAGGGCGCGCTGCTGCTTGCCGAACGGCGCGGACAGGGCGCCCACGCGCTCGTCCACGTCGTGGTCCTCGTGGCCCCTGCTCTCCAGCCCGTGCCCGGAGACGTGCACCGTGTCGTCGGGACGGAGGGTGCCGGAGAAGACCCGTACGAGCGAGATCCGGCCGACGTACGGGTCGGAGGAGGTCTTGACCACCTCGGCGGCGAGCGGGCCCGCCGGGTCGCAGGTGAGCTGGGGGCGCGGCTTGCCCTGGGGGGTGGTGACCGGCGGGACGTCGCGCTCCTCGGGGGTCGGGAAGCCGCCGGTGATCAGCTCCAGCAGCTCGACCGTGCCGAGCCCCTGCTTGCCGCCCTCGGGGGCGGGGGCCGCGGCCAGCACCGGGTGGAAGACGCCGCGTGCGACGGCCTTCTCCAGGTCCTGGATGAGCGTCTTGACGTCGCACTCCTCGCCGCCGAGGTAGCGCTCCATCAGGGTCTCGTCCTCGCTCTCCGCGATGATGCCCTCGATCAGCCGGTTCCTGGCCTCCTCGATGAGCGGCAGATGCTCGGGTCCCGGGTCGCGCTCGGTGCGCTGGCCGGGGGAGTAGTCGAAGAGACGCTGGGAGAGGAGTCCGATGAGGCCCGCGACCGGGGCGTTCCCGTCGGCGGCGGGTGCGCCGTGGAGGGGGAGGTAGAGCGGGATCACCGCGTCCTGGTCGTCGCCGCCGAAGACGCGCTGGCAGGTGGCGACCATCTCGCCGAAGTCCGCGCGGGCCGCGTCGAGATGGGTGACGACGATGGCCCGGGGCATGCCGACGGCGGCGCACTCCTGCCAGACGAGGCGGGTCGCGCCGTCCACGCCGTCGGCGGCCGAGACGATGAAGAGGGCGGCGTCCGCCGCCCGCAGCCCGGCGCGCAACTCTCCGACGAAGTCGGCGTATCCGGGGGTGTCCAGGATGTTGATCTTGATGTCGTTCCATTCGAGGGGCACGAGGGAGAGCTGTACGGAGCGCTGCTGCCTGTGCTCGATCTCGTCGTAGTCCGACAGGGAGCCGCCGTCCTCGACCCTGCCCGCACGGTTCACCGCGCCGGAGGTGAGGGCGAGCGATTCGACCAGGGTCGTCTTTCCCGCTCCGCTGTGGCCGACCAGCACCACGTTCCGTATCGATGCGGGGTGGTCGGCCGCCGCTGCCCTGCCGGCGGCTCCGGGGTGTGCGTTCGCTTTGTCGCCCATGGGTCCCGCCTTCCGGTTGACACCTGGTGGACCGCGCTGCGTGGCGCGCTGTTGGGACGAGGGTCGCGAAGACCGCGGTTCATTCGAGCTTTCCACCGCCGTCCGGAGCCGTCCATACATCACACAGCGCGACAGCGATCCGTTCGCGGCGGGGCGGGAGGGCGTGGCTACGATGGGCCAGCCGGTGGCCGCATCGCCACCCGGCTCGCTCACGACCTTCCGGGACGGCCATGCTGAACAAGTACGCGCGTGCTTTCTTCACGCGTGTCCTCACCCCTTTCGCCGCACTGCTGCTGCGCCTGGGGGTGAGTCCGGACGCGGTCACGCTGGTCGGTACCGGCGGCGTGATGGCCGGAGCGCTGGTCTTCTACCCCCAGGGTGAGTTCTTCTGGGGGACGGTCGTCATCACCCTGTTCGTCTTCTCGGACCTGGTCGACGGCAACATGGCCCGTCAGCTCGGGCGTTCGAGCCGCTGGGGCGCGTTCCTGGACTCCACGCTGGACCGGGTCGCGGACGCGGCCGTCTTCGGCGGCATCGCCCTCTGGTACGCGGGCCGGGGCGACGACCTGGTGCTCTGCTCCGTCACGCTGTTCTGCCTGGCCAGCGGCCAGGTCGTCTCGTACACCAAGGCGCGCGGCGAGAGCATCGGCCTGCCCGTGAACGTCAACGGGCTCGTGGAGCGCGCCGAGCGGCTGGTGATCACGCTGGTGCTCGCCGGGCTCTCCGGCTTCGAGCACACCTTCGGCGTGCCGCACATCGGGCTGCTGCTGCCGCTCGCGCTCTGGGTGGTCGCCGTGGGCAGCGCGGTGACGCTGGGCCAGCGTGTGGTGACCGTACGGCGGGAGGCCGCCGAGGCGGACGCGGAGGCGGCGGAGGCCGCCGCACCGGCCGAGGGCGACGACGCCCCCAAGGCGGAGGGGAGGACGGCTTGAGCACGGCCACCGACCGGCTCACCGACTCGCTCTACCGGCTCGGCTGGGCCGGGGTGAAGAAGCTCCCGCAGCCCGCCGCGGAGCGCCTGGGACGCCGCATCGCGGACGTCGCCTGGAAGCGGCGGGGCAAGGGCGTCAGCCGCCTGGAGGCGAACCTGGCGCGCGTGGTGCCCGACGCCTCCGAGGCGTATCTGCGGCAGCTCTCCCGGGCCGGGATGCGCTCGTACATGCGCTACTGGATGGAGTCCTTCCGGCTGCCCGCCTACAGCGAGCGGCAGCTGCTTGACTCGGTCCACATCCACGACATGGACCGGCTGACCGACGGCCTCGCCTCCGACCGGGGCGTGCTGCTGGCGCTGCCGCACATGGGCAACTGGGACCTGGCGGGCGCCTGGGTCGTCACGGAGACGAAGACGCCGTTCACCACGGTCGTGGAGCGGCTGAAGCCCGAGTCGCTGTACGACCGCTTCGTCGCGTACCGCGAGGGGCTCGGCATGGAGGTGCTGCCGCACGCGGGCGGCTCCGCGTTCGGCACCCTGGCCCGCAGGCTGCGCGCGGGCGGCTTCGTCTGCCTGGTCGCGGACCGCGATCTGTCCTCGTCCGGGGTCGACGTGAAGTTCTTCGGCGAGACCGCGCGGATGCCCGCGGGGCCCGCGATGCTGGCGCAGCAGACCGGGGCGCTGCTGATGCCGGTGACGCTCTGGTACGACGGGACGTCCGTGATGAAGGGGCGGGTGCACCCGCCGGTCGAGGTGCCCGAGCACGGCAGCCGCAGGGAGAAGTCGGCGGCCATGACGCAGGTCGTCGCCGACGTCTTCGCGGCGGGCATCGCCGAGCACCCGGAGGACTGGCACATGCTCCAGCGGTTCTGGCTCTCGGACCTCGAACCCCGGGAGGGGACCGGATGAGGATCGGCATCGCCTGCCCGTACTCCTGGGACGTCCCGGGCGGCGTCCAGTTCCACATCCGCGATCTGGCCGAGCATCTGATCCGGCTGGGGCACGAGGTGTCCGTCCTCGCTCCGTCGGACGACGAGACCCCCCTGCCGCCGTACGTCGTCTCGGCGGGACGCGCCGTTCCCGTGCCGTACAACGGCTCGGTCGCGCGGCTCAACTTCGGCTTCCTCTCGGCGGCGCGCGTACGCCGGTGGGTGCACGAGGGCGCCTTCGACGTGCTCCACATCCACGAGCCCGCGACGCCGTCGCTGGCGCTGCTGGCGTGCTGGACCGCGCAGGGGCCGATCGTCGCGACGTTCCACACGTCCAACCCGCGCTCGCGGTTCATGATCGCGGCCTATCCGATCCTGCAGCCCGCGCTGGAGAAGATCAGCGCCCGTATCGCGGTGAGCGAGTACGCCCGCCGTACGCTCGTCGAGCACCTGGGCGGCGACGCGGTCGTCATCCCGAACGGCGTGGACGTCGGCTTCTTCGCGGACGCCGAGCCCAAGCCGGAGTGGCAGGGCGGGCCCGAGGGCCGCACGATCGGCTTCATCGGCCGCATCGACGAGCCCCGCAAGGGCCTGCCCGTCCTGATGCGGGCGCTGCCCGAGATCCTGGAGAAGGCGCCCGGGACGCGACTGCTGGTCGCGGGGCGGGGCGACGAGGAGGAGGCGGTGGCCTCGCTGCCCGAGGGCATGCGGGACAGCGTCGAGTTCCTCGGCATGGTCAGCGACGAGGACAAGGCCCGCCTGCTGCGCAGCGTGGACCTGTACGTGGCGCCCAACACGGGCGGCGAGAGCTTCGGCATCATCCTCGTCGAGGCGATGTCGGCGGGCGCGCCGGTGCTCGCCTCCGACCTGGACGCCTTCGAGCAGGTCCTGGACGGGGGAGCGGCGGGCGAGCTGTTCACCAACGAGCGCGCCGACGCGCTCGCCGAGTCCGCCGTGCGCCTGCTGGCCGACCCCGAGCGCCGGGCCGAGCTGCGGGCGCTGGGCACCCGGCACGTGCGCCGCTTCGACTGGTCCACGGTCGGCGCGGACATCCTCGCCGTCTACGAGACGGTGACCGACGGCGCCGCCTCCGTGGCGCCCGACGAACGTACGGGGCTGCGGGCCCGGCTCGGCCTGGCCCGCGACTGACGGGCCTGTGACCGGCCGGCCCGTGACCGACGACGAGACCCGAGAGCCACGATGCCCACCGTCACCACACTGATCTGGATCGCCGCCGTCCTGCTGGTGATCGGCGTCTATCTGAGCTGGACCGCGGGCCGCCTGGACCGGCTGCACACGCGGATCGACGCCGCCAAGGCGGCCCTGGACGCGCAGCTGCTGCGCCGGGCCTCGATCGTGCAGGAGCTGGCGACGGCGGGGGTCCTGGACCCCGCCGCCTCGATCGTCCTCTACCAGGCGGCGCACGACGCGCGGCAGGCCGAGGAGGACCAGCGGGAGGTGTCCGAGAGCGAGCTGAGCCAGGCGCTGCGGGCGGTCTTCGCGGACAGCGCGCAGGTCGAGGCCGTACGGGCGGCGCCGGGCGGCGCCGAGACGGCGCGGGAACTGGGCGCGGCCGTCCGGCGCGTGCCGATGGCGCGGCGGTTCCACAACGACTCGGTGCGCGCGGCGCGGGCGCTGCGGCGGCACCGCAAGGTGCGCTGGTTCCGGCTGGCGGGCCACGCGCCGTCGCCGCAGGCGTTCGAGATGGACGACGAGCCGCCGCCGGTGCTCGCGGACCGGGGCCAGTAGGGGGTCCGGAGGAGCCACAGCACATGGATTGGCCCTTTTCCCGGTCTCGTCCGATCGGCGACGGTGACGGTACGGGCCAGGGCGGCCCGGTCGTTTCATCTTGTCGAGCGAGGTCAAACCGTGTCTTCTCCGTCCACCGCCACAGGCTCCGCCGCCGCGACCACGACCCCGGCCACCGGCACCGCGCGCGTCAAGCGCGGCATGGCCGAGCAGCTCAAGGGCGGCGTGATCATGGACGTCGTCACGCCGGAGGAGGCGAAGATCGCCGAGGACGCGGGCGCCGTCGCCGTGATGGCCCTGGAGCGCGTCCCGGCCGACATCCGCAAGGACGGCGGCGTGGCCCGTATGTCCGACCCGGACATGATCGACGGGATCATCAACGCGGTCTCGATCCCCGTCATGGCCAAGTCCCGCATCGGGCACGTCGTCGAGGCCCAGGTCCTCCAGGCGCTCGGGGTCGACTACATCGACGAGTCCGAGGTCCTCACCCCCGCCGACGAGGTCAACCACAGCGACAAGTTCGCGTTCACGACCCCGTTCGTGTGCGGCGCGACCAACCTGGGCGAGGCCCTGCGCCGGATCGCCGAGGGCGCCGCGATGATCCGCTCCAAGGGCGAGGCGGGCACGGGCAACGTGGTCGAGGCCGTCCGCCACATGCGCCAGATCAGGAACGAGATCGGCAAGCTCACCGTCCTGGACAACAACGAGCTGTACGCCGCGGCCAAGGAGCTGCGCGCCCCGTACGAGCTGGTCAAGGAGGTCGCCGAGGCGGGCAAGCTCCCCGTGGTCCTCTTCTCCGCGGGCGGCGTCGCCACCCCGGCGGACGCGGCGCTGATGTGTCAGCTCGGCGCCGAGGGCGTCTTCGTCGGCTCGGGCATCTTCAAGTCCGGCGACCCGGCCAAGCGCGCGGCGGCGATCGTGAAGGCGACGACGTTCTACGACGACCCGAAGGTGATCGCCGATGTCTCGCGCGGCCTCGGCGAGGCCATGGTCGGCATCAACTGCGACACCCTCCCCGAGGGCGAGCGCTACGCGAACAGGGGCTGGTGACGGGTGGCCCGCCCCACCGTCGGCGTCCTCGCCCTGCAGGGTGACACCCGGGAGCACCTCGCGGCCCTGGAGGCCGCGGGGGCCCGGGCCACGTCCGTACGGCGCGCCGCGGAGCTCGACGCGGTCGACGGGCTGGTCATCCCCGGCGGCGAGTCCACCACCATCTCCAAGCTCGCGGTGGCGTTCGGCCTGATGGAGCCGCTGCGCGAGCGGATCGGCGCGGGGCTGCCCGCGTACGGCTCCTGCGCCGGAATGATCATGCTGGCGGACAAGATCCTGGATCCGCGCTCCGGCCAGGAGACCATCGGCGGCATCGACATGATCGTGCGCCGCAACGCCTTCGGGCGGCAGAACGAGTCCTTCGAGGCATCCCTCATCATGGAGGGTGTGGACGGCGGCCCCGTCGAGGGTGTCTTCATCCGCGCCCCCTGGGTGGAGTCCACGGGCGCGCGGACGGCGACACTGGCCTCGTACGACGGCCACGCGGTCGCCGTGCGGCAGGGGAACCTGCTGGCGACGTCCTTCCACCCGGAGCTCACGGGCGACCACCGGGTGCACGGACTGTTCACGGAGATGGTGCGGTCAGCACGCTGAGTGGCGGACGGTAGGATCTCCGCGTTGATCCTGTTGGTGACTTTGAAGGAGCGAGGCTGTGTCCGGCCACTCTAAGTGGGCTACCACCAAGCACAAGAAGGCCGTGATCGATGCCAAGCGCGGCAAGCTCTTCGCGAAGCTGATCAAGAACATCGAGGTCGCGGCACGTACGGGCGGCGCCGATCCCGAGGGCAACCCGACGCTGTACGACGCCATCCAGAAGGCGAAGAAGCAGTCGGTCCCCAACAAGAACATCGACAGCGCGGTCAAGCGCGGCGCCGGTCTTGAGGCGGGCGGCGCCGACTACGAGACGATCATGTACGAGGGCTACGGGCCCAACGGTGTCGCGGTGCTCATCGAGTGCCTCACCGACAACCGCAACCGCGCCGCGTCCGACGTGCGCGTGGGCATGACCCGCAACGGCGGCTCGATGGCCGACCCGGGCTCCGTCTCGTACCTCTTCAACCGCAAGGGCGTCGTGATCGTCCCGAAGAGCGACCTGGGCGAGGACGACGTGCTCGGCGCCGTGCTGGACGCGGGCGCCGAGGAGGTCAACGACCTGGGCGAGTCCTTCGAGGTCGTCAGCGAGGCCACCGACCTCGTCGCGGTCCGCACCGCGCTCGTGGACGCCGGGATCGACTACGACTCGGCCGACTCCAGCTTCCTGCCCACCGTGCAGGTCGAGCTGGACGAGGAGGGGGCGCGGAAGATCTTCAAGCTGATCGACGCGCTGGAGGACAGCGACGACGTGCAGAACGTCTACGCGAACTTCGACGTCTCCGACGAGGTCATGGCGAAGGTCGACGCCTGAGAAGCGCGCTGCGCGCGACTCGGCGTGACGGCCCGGCGGACACGCGTTCCGCCGGGCCGTCGCATTGTCGGTGCCGCCCGATAACCTGCGGGAACAGGTGAAGCGGCAGGGGAGGGAGAGCGGCTTGCGCGTGCTGGGGATCGACCCGGGGCTGACCCGTTGCGGAGTCGGCGTGGTCGACGGCGTCGCGGGGCGCCCGCTCACGATGGTCGGCGTGGGCGTCGTGCGCACACCGGCGGAGGCCGAGACCCACGACCGGCTGGTCCTCATCGAGCGTGGCGTCGAGGAGTGGCTGGACGCCCACCGGCCCGAGGCCGTCGCCGTCGAGCGGGTCTTCAGCCAGCACAATGTGCGTACGGTGATGGGCACCGCCCAGGCCAGCGCCGTCGCGATGCTCTGCGCCGCGCGCCGCGGACTGCCCGTCGCGCTGCACACCCCCAGCGAGGTCAAGGCCGCGGTCACCGGCTCGGGCCGCGCGGAGAAGGCCCAGGTCGGCGCCATGGTCGCGCGGCTGCTCCGGCTGGACGCGCCCCCGAAGCCGGCCGACGCGGCCGACGCGCTGGCGCTCGCCATCTGCCACATCTGGCGGGCCCCCGCGAAGAACCGCCTCCAGCAGGCCCACGAGGCCCAGAAGGTCCAGCAGACCCAGAAGGTCCAGCAAGCCATGGCCGCGCAGCGGCTGAAAGGTACCCGCCGATGATCGCCTTCGTCTCGGGCCCCGTCGCGGCCCTCGCCCCCGACACCGCCGTGATCGAGGTGGGAGGGGTGGGCATGTCCGTGCAGTGCGCCCCCGGCACGCTCGCCGGGCTCCGCGTCGGCCAGCCCGCCAAGCTCGCCACCTCCCTCGTCGTCCGCGAGGACTCGCTGACGCTCTACGGCTTCGCGGACGACGACGAGCGGCAGACCTTCGAGCTGCTCCAGACCGCCAGCGGCGTCGGCCCGCGCCTCGCCCAGGCGATGCTCGCCGTGCACAGCCCGGACGCGCTCAGGTACGCGGTGTCCAGCGGGGACGAGAAGGCCCTCACCGCGGTCCCCGGCATCGGGAAGAAGGGGGCGCAGAAGCTGCTGCTGGAGCTGAAGGACCGCCTCGGCGAGCCCCTGGGCACCGGCACGCACGCCCGCGCGCAGGGCGTCGGCACCGCCGCCTCGGCCGGATGGCGCGAGCAACTGCACGCGGCGCTCGTCGGGTTGGGGTACGCGACGCGGGAGGCCGACGAGGCCGTGTCCTCCGTCGCGCCGCAGGCCGAGGAGACGGACTCCCCGCAGGTCGGTGTGCTGCTCAAGGCCGCGCTGCGGAACCTGAACAGGACCAGGTGAGGCCGGAATGAGCGAGACACCCCCGGGCGGCGCGCCCGCCAGCTGGGACGAGCGCCTCGTCGCCGCCGACGCCGACAGCGAGGACCAGGCCGTCGAGGCGGCGCTGCGCCCCAAGGAGCTGGGCGAGTTCATCGGCCAGCCCAAGGTCCGCGAGCAGCTCGACCTCGTGCTGCGCGCCGCCCGCGCGCGCGGCGGCACCGCCGACCACGTGCTGCTCTCCGGCGCGCCGGGCCTCGGCAAGACCACCCTCTCCATGATCATCGCGGCCGAGATGGGCGCCCCCATCCGCATCACCAGCGGCCCCGCCATCCAGCACGCGGGCGACCTCGCGGCGATCCTCTCCTCCCTCCAGGAGGGCGAGGTCCTCTTCCTCGACGAGATCCACCGGATGTCGCGCCCCGCCGAGGAGATGCTCTACATGGCGATGGAGGACTTCCGCGTCGACGTCATCGTCGGCAAGGGCCCCGGCGCCACCGCGATCCCGCTCGAACTGCCGCCGTTCACCCTGGTCGGCGCCACCACCAGGGCCGGACTGCTGCCGCCCCCGCTGCGCGACCGCTTCGGCTTCACCGCGCACATGGAGTTCTACGAGCCGGCGGAGCTGGAGCAGGTCGTCCACCGCTCCGCGGGCCTGCTCGACGTGAGTACGGACGCCGAGGGCGCCGTCGAGATCGCCGGGCGCTCGCGCGGGACGCCCCGTATCGCCAACCGGCTGCTGCGCCGCGTGCGGGACTACGCCCAGGTCAAGGCCGACGGCGTGATCACCCGCGAGATCGCCTCCCGCGCCCTGGAGGTCTACGAGGTGGACGAGCGCGGCCTCGACCGCCTCGACCGCGCCGTCCTCGGCTCGCTGCTCAAGCTCTTCGGCGGCGGCCCCGTCGGCCTCTCGACCCTGGCCGTCGCGGTGGGGGAGGAGCGTGAGACCGTCGAGGAGGTCGCCGAGCCCTTCCTCGTACGGGAGGGCCTGCTCGCGCGTACCCCGCGCGGCCGGATCGCGACCCCCGCCGCATGGGCACACCTGGGACTGACCCCGCCCCAGCAGAATCCGCCGTCACCCCTGGGCGGATCGGGGCAACAGGGACTGTTCGGAGCGTGACGGCGCGGAGACTCGCCGGGCCAGGAACCCGAGTGCCATGCTTGACGTTGTTCCATCGGCGAGCCCTCGCTTAGACTCCGCCGACGCCGCCCCTTGAGGACGGCATGCCCACCCCGAATACCCAGGCCGCTGAGACGTGGCCGTGCTAAGGAATATCTTCCGCCGTGGACCCTATTGCTCTGCTCCCGTTCATCGTTCTCATCGGGGCCATGTTCCTGATGACGCGTTCTGCCAAGAAGAAGCAGCGCCAGGCTGCCGATATGCGTGACTCGATGCAGCCCGGCACCGGCGTCCGGACGATCGGCGGAATGTACGCCGTCGTCAAGGAGATCCGTGAGGACGCGGTCCTCCTGGAGCTTGAGCCGGGCGTGCACGCGCTCTTCGCCAAGAACGCCATCGGCGCCGTCCTCCCGGACGACGAGTTCGACCGGATCGTCAACGCCGGGGAGGGCGATTCCCTCGACGTCGACGTGCCGGACGACGCCTCCGCGCTGACCCGCGACGAGGACGACACGCCCGCCGACGAGAAGGTCGAGCTCGGCAAGAAGGACGCCGACGACGACTCCGAGGGCGACGCGGACGCCACCGAGGACGCCAAGACCGCGAAGGCCGACAAGGACTCCAGCGACACCAAGCGCGACGGAGACTCCGGCTCCAAGTAAGGTCGGCGCCGCCGGACCGAGACCGGGTCCGGCGGCGGAGGACGTCCGCACACCACTTTGCGCGCCGCGCGGTCGCCCGGCCGAACGAACTCCGGGGGCGGCAGGGGCGGTTGGACAGGGAGAGACGAGAAGGTGGCAGCACCGAAGAGGGGCCGCAGGACCCCGGGCGCCCAGGGGAAGCCATGGCGCTCCCTCGGGTTGATCATGCTGGTCATGGCCGGGCTGGTCGGCGGAATGTTCATCTCCGGCCACACGTCGCCCCGGCTGGGCATCGACCTCGCGGGCGGCACGAGCATCACGCTTGAGGCCAAGAACCAGCCCGGCAAGCCCAATGCGATCAACCAGACCAACATGGACACCGCCGTCAGCATCATCGAGCGGCGTGTGAACGGTCTGGGTGTGCAGGAGGCCGAGGTTCAGACCCAGGGTGACAAGCACATCATCGTCAACATCCCCAAGGGCACGAACTCCAAGCAGGCGCGCGAGCAGGTGGGCACCACCGCGGAGCTGGGCTTCCGCCCGGTCCTGACCTACGCGCAGGTGGACCCGAAGCAGACGAAGCCGCCGAAGCAGCCCGAACCCTCCGGGTCCGCGGGCCAGAAGAAGAAGCCGGACGGCCAGAGCGACGACGAGGACGGGGAACCGTCCACCAAGCCGACCGCGAGCCAGCCCCAGAGCGGCGACCAGCCGCAGGGCCGCGCGGTCACCGACGGCCTGAAGGCGAAGAACGAGCCGAGCCCGAAGGCCACCGAGTCGGGCAAGAAGCCGAAGGAGACCGAGCAGCCCTCGGTCCCGCCGCAGCAGCAGCCCCAGCAGCCGGGCGTGCCCGCGGACCTCGCCAAGAAGCTGCAGGCGCTGGACTGTTCCACCAAGGAGTCCAAGGCCAAGGCCAGCGAGAAGGCCGCGGCGGCCAAGCCCAAGGATCCGATCGTCGCCTGCGACGCGCAGGAGAAGGTCAAGTACGCGCTCGGCCCGGTCGCCGTCGCGGGCAAGAACGTCAGCAAGGCCAAGGCCGTTCTCGACCAGCAGCGCGGCCAGTGGATCGTCCAGATGTCCTTCGACGACAAGGGCTCGGACCAGTTCGGCGACATCACCGGCAAGCTCGCGCAGAAGCAGCAGCCGCAGAACCAGTTCGCCATCGCGCTCGACGGTGAGGTCCAGTCGGCCCCCAGCGTCCGCGAGCGGCTGACGAGCAACGCGGAGATCTCCGGCAGCTTCACGCAGGAGTCCGCCGAGGACCTGGCCAACATCCTGTCCTACGGCGCCCTGCCGCTCTCCTTCGAGGAGTCGGACGTCACGACCGTCACCGCCGCGCTCGGCAGTGACCAGCTCGAAGCGGGCCTGATCGCGGGCGCCATCGGCCTCGCCCTCGTGATCATCTACCTGATCATGTACTACCGCGGACTGGCCCTCATCGCGATCCTCAGCCTCGTGGCCTCCGCGGTCATGACGTACACGATCATGACGTTGCTCGGACCGGCCATCGGCTTCGCCCTCAACCTTCCAGCGGTGTGTGGTGCGATCGTTGCGATCGGCATCACCGCGGACTCGTTCATCGTCTACTTCGAACGCATCAGAGACGAAGTGCGCGAGGGACGCACGCTGCGGCCCGCCGTGGAGCGCGCCTGGCCGCGCGCCCGGCGCACCATCCTCGTCTCGGACTTCGTCTCCTTCCTCGCCGCCGCGGTCCTCTTCATCGTCACCGTCGGCAAGGTGCAGGGCTTCGCGTTCACGCTGGGCCTGACCACCGCGCTGGACGTCGTCGTGGTCTTCTTCTTCACCAAGCCGGTGATGACGCTCCTCGCGCGCAAGCCGTTCTTCTCGGAGGGCCACTCCTGGTCCGGGCTCGACCCGAAGCGGCTCGGTGCGAAACCGCCGCTGCGGCGCGGCCGCCGCTCGTCCTCCGTCAGCACCGACACGAAGGAGGCGTGAGATGTCCCGTCTCGGCAATCTCGGCGCCCGGCTCTACCGCGGTGAGGTCGGCTACGACTTCGTCGGTCACCGCAAGTTCTGGTACGGGCTCTCGGTCCTGATCACTATCACCGCCATCGTCGGAGTCGTCGTCCGCGGGCTCAACATGGGCATCGAGTTCGAGGGCGGCGCCGTCTTCACCACGCCCAAGACCTCGGCCTCCGTGGAGCACACGACCGAGTCGGCGGAGAAGATCTCCGGCCACCAGGCGATCGTCCAGGAGCTGGGCAGCGGCGGCATGCGCGTCCAGATCGCGGGCGTGGAGACCGAGACCTCGACCGAGGTCAAGGAGAAGCTCGCCGACGATCTGAAGGTCAACTCCGAGGACATCGACGCCCAGCTGGTCGGCCCGAGCTGGGGCGAGCAGATCGCGAACAAGGCGTGGCAGGGACTGGGGATCTTCATGGTCCTCGTGGTGATCTATCTGGCGATCGCCTTCGAGTGGCGCATGGCGGTGGCCGCGCTGATCGCCCTGATCCACGACCTCACGATCACCGTCGGCGTGTACTCCCTGGTGGGCTTCGAAGTCACACCGGGCACGGTGATCGGTCTGCTGACCATTCTCGGTTATTCGCTGTACGACACGGTGGTCGTCTTCGACGGTCTGCGCGAGGGCAGCAAGGGCGTCACCAAACAGACGAAGTTCACGTACAGCGAGATCGCCAACCGCAGCATCAACGGCACCCTGGTCCGTTCCATCAACACCACGGTGGTGGCGCTGCTCCCGGTCGCCGGTCTGCTCTTCATCGGCGGCGGCTTCCTCGGCGGCGGCATGCTGAACGACATCGCGCTCTCGCTCTTCGTCGGCCTCGCCGCGGGCGCGTACTCCTCGATCTTCATCGCGACGCCGCTCGTCGCGGACCTCAAGGAGCGCGAGCCGCAGATGAAGGCGCTGCGCAAGCGGGTCCTCGCCAAGCGTGCCAAGGCGGAGGAGCACGAGGGCCACGACGGGTACGGCGACGACGACGGTCCGCAGGACGAGCCGCCCGCCGGGGTGTCCGGGCAGCGGGACGTGGAGCCGCAGGCGGCGTCGGCCGCCTCGGGCCAGCGCCAGCGTCAGCGGCCCGCGCCGCAGCGCGGCGGCCGTGGCAAGGGCCGGCCCTCGGGCAGGCGCCGTTAGCCGTAGCCCTGGGGTGGGCACGGACGGACGGAAAGAGCGCGGCGGCGCCGGAATACCTCTTGGCAGGGGTTCCGGCGCCGCCGCGTTGTGTGTGTCAGACCGTGTGTCAGACCGTGTGTCCGTCCGTGTGCCCGGCCGTGGGCGTCAGAGGCTCGGGGCCCGGTGCGTGGGGCGGCCGTCGACGACGGTGAGTAGGACGGGCAGTTCTGCCAGGTCGGCGGCCGGGACCGTGAGCGGGTCGTCGGCGAGGACGGTGAGGTCGGCGCGGTGGCCGAGGGCGAGCCGCCCGGCCGCGTGCTCCTCGCCCGCCGCGTAGGCGGGGCCGACGGTCATGGCCTGGAGGGCCTCCGCCGCGGTGAGCGCCTGCCCGGGCCCGTGCGGGGGCCGGCTGAGGTCGCGGCTGGGGCGGCGGTGCCGCGCCCCCGCCATCACGGTGAGCGGCGGGAAGGGGGCGATGGGCCAGTCGGAGCCGAGGACGACGGTGGCGCCCGCGTCCCACAGGTCGCGGCAGCGCCAGGCGCGCGAGGCGCGCTCCTCGCCGAGGCGGCGGGACCAGTTGTCGGTGTGGTCGGCGCGGGTGAAGTCGCAGCAGTGGGTGGGCTGCATGGAGGCGAGGACGCCCAGCTCGGCGAAGCGCGGGAGGGTGTCGTCGGGGACGGTCTCGATGTGCTCGATCCGGTGCCGGACCGGCGCCCGCTCTCCGCCTGCCCGTTCCCCGGTCGTACGGGCCTTCTCGACGGCGTCGAGTGCGTGCCGTACGGCCGCGTCGCCGATGGCGTGGGTCGCGGTCGGCACTCCGGCGCGGTGCAGCTCGCCGATCACGGCGGTGTACGCCTCGGGGTCGGGCCAGAAGGCGTGGGTGGACTCGCCGTGGCAGTCGGGGCGTTCGAGCCAGGCGGTGCCGTTGTCGATCGTGCCGTCCATGAAGAGCTTGACGCCCGCGACGTGCCAGAGCGCGCCGCCCGTGCCCTGCTGTTCGACGAGGGCGCGCAGCCCCTCGGCGTCGGTGCCGGGCTGGCACCAGGGCGCGACGCGCAGCCGCAGGGGCAGTTCGCCCGCGTCGTCGAGCGCGGCGAGGAGCGCGAGGCTGTCGCCGCCCGCGTCCATGGCGTGGCCGCCGGTGAGGCCGCTGGCGGCCATCCGGCGCAGTGCGGCGGCGAGGAGGGCACGGTGCTCGTCGCGGGTGGGCTGCGGGGCCGCGCGTTCGACGAGATCGCAGGCGGCGTCCTCCAGGAGGAGCCCGGTGGGGTGCCCGTTCTCGTCGCAGCCGACCTCGGCCGCCTGTGCGAACGTACGCGGCCCGTCGACGCCCGCGAGCTCCAGGGCGCGGGCGCTGGCCAGCGCCGAGTGGGCGTCGAAGAGCTGGAGGAAGGCGGGGATCCCGTCCAGTACGGGGGAGAGCGCCGCGGCCTCGACGGGCCGGTCGCCGAAGACGTTCGGGTCCAGGCCCCAGCCCCGCAGCCACGCGCCCGGCGCGAGCGTCCGGGCCTCGCGGGCGAGGGCCTCGCGCACGGCGGCGAGGTCGGCGCAGCCCGACAGGTCGAGGCCCTGGGTGAGTTCGGCGCCGGAGACCGGGTGGAGGTGGCCGTCGACGAGGCCGGGGGTGACCACGGCGCCCTTGACGTCGATCACCGTCGTCGAGGGATCGGCGAGGGCGCGGATCTCGCGGTCGTCGCCCAGCGCGGTGATGCGCCCTCCCGACGCGGCCAGGGCGGTCTCCGGCAGGGTACGGCCGGTGACGGGGTCGAGCAGGCGGGCGGAGAGCAGGACGAGACGGGGGCGCACGGCGGCTCCTTGGTGCGGTCAGTTCACGGGGCGTCTTCGGGAACGGGGTGCAGGGCGCCCTCGGGCAGGCCGAGTTCGCGTTCGGCCGTGGTGACGGCCATGCGGCTCACCTCGGGCGGGTGGTGGAGGGTGCTGGTGTTGGCGTGCGCGGCGAGGCCGTCGATGACGACGAGGATCCGAATGGCCGTCAGGTACGGGTCGTCGGTACGGAATTCGTCGCGCT
Organism: Streptomyces sp. NPDC048172; assembly: GCF_043202595.1. Lineage (NCBI taxonomy): Bacteria > Bacillati > Actinomycetota > Actinomycetes > Kitasatosporales > Streptomycetaceae > Streptomyces > Streptomyces sp. NPDC048172. Next base: position 239,328 of record NZ_JBIDAT010000005.1, on the reverse strand, counting down.
CGACGCCCTCCTGGAGGAGGCCGGATAGGCGCTCGCGCCAGGCGCGCTCCTGCTCGGCCACGCGCTCGCGGAGCACGGGGCGGTAGCGGCTGAGGTGGCGGGCGTTGATCCAGAGGCGGCTGATGTCGTCGTACGCCTCGCCCATCGCGTGGGCGAAGAAGCGCGCGAGGTGGAGCGTGGGGGTGCCCTCGGGCCGCTTCTCCGGGACGAGACCGTCGAGTTCGCCGCTGACGGCGCTGCCGAACGCCTCGGCGACGAGGTCCTCGACGGCCGGGAAGTAGTGGCTGATCAGGCCCGGACGGACGTCGAGGGCCTCCGCGATCCGCCGGAGCGTGATGCACTCCAGACCTTCGGATAGAGCGACTTCTGCGGCAGATTCAACGATTTCCGCACGTCTATCGGCGGCAGACTTTCGAATTCGCTTGCGCGGAACGCTTGACGACATACGGCGGATGCTATTGAGTGACCGACCAATAAGCAAGCAGGTGGGTGACGACCGGCATCCGGAGAGTCCATGGCTTCCACGCTTCCCGACCCGCATCCCGACATACCGGGCGCCTCCGGCGCGCAGGCGCAGACGGCGCCTCCCTCGGACCGCGCGGACCGCGCGGGCCGCGTCGAGGCCCACGGCATCGACCACATCCCCGAGGAGGAGCGCCACGGCAGGCCGCGCGAGCTCTTCGCCGTCTGGGCCGCCGCGAACGTCAACTACCTGAGCCTGGTCGTGGGCGGCGCGCTGATCCTCATGGGCCTGAGCCTCGCGCAGGCCCTCGCGGTGATCGTGGCCGGCAACCTCTTCTGGCTGCTCACCGGCCTGCTCGCGGTCTCGGGCCCCGCGGCGGGCGCCCCCAGCGAGGTGATCACCAGGGCGATCTACAGGGTCAGGGGCAACCGCGTCAACAACGCGGTCGTCGGCTGGATGATCTCCGTCTGCTACTTCGCGCTGAACCTCGCCGCCGCCGCGACCGCCGCGTTCGCCCTCGTCGAGCGGTGCGGGATACCGGCGACCACGGGCGTGAAGATCGTCGTCGTCCTCGTCATCGCCGCGCTCACCCTCACCATCGGCGTCTACGGGCACGGCCTGATCATGAAGCTCTACTTCCCGATCACCCTGGCCCTCACCGCCGCCTTCGCCGTCGTCGCCTACAGCGTGGTCCGCAGCGCCGACCTCTCCTACGCCCCCGCCGAGCCGCTGACCGGCACGGGCCTGTGGGCGGCCCTGCTCGGCGGCGTCACCCTCATCGCCGCGGGCCCGCTCTCGTACACCACCAGCGCGGACTTCTCGCGCTACCTGCCCCGGACGACGTCGCCCGCGTCGATCGTCGGCTGGATGGCCTCCGGTGCCTTCCTGCCCAGCGTCGGCGTCTGCTCGCTCGGCGCGCTCGCGGCCACCGTGGTCGACATGACGGATCCGCAGACCGCGCTCCAGAAGCTCCTGCCCGGCTGGTTCACGCCCGTCTTCCTGCTTGCCCTCGTCCTCGGCACGATCGCCATCAACGCGCTGACCGCCTACAGCGCCGGGCTCGCTCTCCAGGCCGTCGGCCTCCGCGTCCGGCGCTCCATCAGCGTCCTGTTCGACGGCGCGGCGGCCGTCTCCCTGACGCTCTACGCGCTGCTCGTGTCCAACTTCCTGGACACCGTCAACGACGTCCTCCAGCTCACCGTCGTCCTGCTCGGCCCCAGCATGGCCATCTACGCCACGGACATCCTGCTGCGCCGCAACCGCTACGACGGCCTCGCGCTGACCGACGAGAGCAGGGGCGGCCCGTTCTGGTTCACCGGCGGCGTCAACCCGGCGGGTGCCCTCGCGCTCACCGCGGGCTCGGGAAGCGCGGTGCTGTGCGTGAACACGCTCTACACCGGACCGGTGGCCCACGCGCTGCACGGCGTGGACATCGCCCTGCCCGTCGGCATCGCCGTGGCGTCGTCGGTCTACGCGCTCACGGCGCGCTCGCTCCACCAAGCATCACCCGCACCACGGAAGGACCCCTCATGAACTGGCGGATGCCCCCGGAGACCGCGCCGCAGGAGCGCGTCTGGATGGCGTTTCCCCCCGGCACCACGTACGGCGACGAGGCGCGGCACGCCTGGTCCCGGGTCGCGCGCGCCGTCGCGGAGTTCGCGCCGGTCACGATGCTCGTGGACCCCGCCGACCTGCCCTCCGCGCGGAACCTGCTGCACGGGGCGGCCGACCTCGTCGAGGCGCCGCTGGACGACGCCTGGATGCGTGACATCGGCCCGACCTTCGTGCTGGACGAGCACGACCGGCTCGGCGCGGTCGACTGGGTGTTCAACGGCTGGGGCCGGCAGGAGTGGGCCAGTTGGGAGCGGGACGCCCGCGTCGGCCGCGCCGTCGGCGGCCTCGCGGGCGCGGCGCCCGTGCCCTCCCCGCTCGTGAACGAGGGCGGCGGCATCCATGTCGACGGGCTCGGCACCGTCCTCGTGACGGAGACCGTGCAGCTCGACCCGTACCGCAATCCGGGCCTCGACAAGGCGGCCGTGGAGGCCGAACTCGCCCGTACGATCGGCGCCGAGCACGTCGTCTGGCTCCCGCGCGGGCTGACCCGGGACGCGCAGCGGCTCGGCACCCGCGGCCATGTGGACCTGCTGGCCACCATTCCGGCGCCGGGGCGCCTTCTCGTCCATGTCCAGCCGGACCCCTCGCACCCCGACCACGCCGTCACCCGCGAGATCCTCGACGTCCTGCGTGCCTCCACCGACGCCAAGGGCCAGGAGTGGGAGATCACCGAGGTGCCCGCGCCGGAGGTCCTGCGCGACGGCGAGGGCTGGGTCGACTACAGCTACCTCAACCACCTTGTCGTCAACGACGGCGTGGTCGCCTGCGGTTTCGACGACCCGGGCGACGCGCGGGCCCGCGCGCTCCTCGCCGACGCCTATCCGGGGCGCCGGGTCGTCACCGTCGACGCCCGGCCGGTCTTCGCGGCGGGCGGCGGCATCCACTGCATCACCCAGCAGCAGCCGAAGGCGGCGCCGTGCGACTGACACCGAGCGAACGCGACCGGCTGCTGCTGTTCACCACCGCCGAACTCGCCCGCGCCCGCCGGGGGCGCGGACTGCGCCTCAACGTCCCCGAGGCCACGGCCCTCATCGCCGACACGGTCTGCGAGAGGGCGCGCGACGGCGCCCGGCTCGCCGAGGCGCTGGAGGCGGGGCGCGCGGTCCTCGGTCCCGAGGACGTGCTGCCGGGCGTGGCCGACGTCGTCACCGCCGTCGAGGTGGAGGCCGTCTTCGACGACGGGACCCGGCTCGTCGTCGTCACCGACCCCCTCGGCGGCGGCCACCGGGGCGAGGAGGCGCCGGGCGCGGTGCTGCCGGGCCCCGGCACGTCCGTGGAGCCCTCCGAGGAGACCGTCACCGTGACCGTGACCAACACCGCGACCGTCCCGATCAGCGTGACCTCGCACTTCCACTTCTTCGAGGTCAACCCCCGGCTCCGCTTCGACCGCGCCGCTGCGTACGGCCGCAGGGCCGACCTCCCCGCAGGGTCCGCGCTCCGCTTCGACCCCGGCCAGACCCGCGAGGTCCGGCTCACGCCGTTCGGCGGGGACCGTGTCGCGCTCGGCTTCGCGGGCCTGGTCGACGGCCCCCTCGACGCCCCCGGCGCCCTCGCACGCGCCCTCGAACGGGCCCGCGCCTGCGGCTACCTCGACACCTCGAACTTCTCGGAGCCGTACGAAGGGGAGGCCCCGGCATGACTCTCGACCCCCACCGCTACGCCGCGACCTACGGGCCGCGCGCCGGAGACCGGGTGCGGCTCGGCGACACCGGGCTGGTCGTCGAGGTCGAGCACGACGCGTCGCTGCCCGGCGAGGAGTTCCTCGTCGGCTTCGGCAAGACCGCGCGCGACGGCATGCACCTGCGCGCCGCGCCCGTACGGGAGACGTGCGACGTCGTCGTCAGCAATGTGCTCGTCCTCGACGCCGTGCTCGGCGTCCGCAAGGTCTCGATCGGCATCCGCGAGGGCCGTATCGCCGCCGTCGGACGTGCCGGGAACCCCGACACCCTCGACGGGGTGGACGTCGTCGTCGGCACCGGCACCGCGATCGTCCCCGGTGAGGGGCTGATCGCGACGGCCGGTGCCGTCGACACCCATGTACACGTCCTCTCGCCCCGCGTCATGGAGGCCTCGCTCGCCTCGGGCGTGACGACGATCATCGGGCAGGAGTTCGGCCCCGTCTGGGGTGTCGGGGTCAACTCGCCCTGGGCACTGCGGCACGCGTTCAACGCGTTCGACGCCTGGCCCGTCAACATCGGCTTCCTCGGGCGCGGTTCGTCGTCCGGCACGGCGCCGCTGACCGAGGCGCTCGTGGAGGGCGGGGCCAGCGGCTTCAAGGTCCACGAGGACCTGGGCGCGCACACCCGCGCCCTGGACACCGCGCTGCGCGTCGCCGAGGAGCACGACGTCCAAGTGGCCCTGCACACGGATGGGCTGAACGAGTGCCTCTCCGTCGAGGACACCCTCGCCGTGCTGGAGGGGCGCACCATCCACGCGTTCCACATCGAGGGCTGCGGCGGCGGGCACGTGCCGAACGTGCTGCGGCTCGCGGGGGAGGCCAACGTCATCGGCTCCTCCACCAACCCGACGCTGCCCTTCGGCCGGGACGCCGTCGCCGAACACCTCAACATGATCATGGCGGTCCACCACCTCGACCCCGACCGTCCCGGCGACCACGCGATGGCCCACGACCGTATCCGTGAGGGCACGATGGGCGCCGAGGGCGTCCTGCACGACCTCGGGGTCATCCCCATCACCTCCTCCGACGCGCAGGGCATGGGCAGGGCGGGGGAGACGGTCCGCAGGACGTTCGCCATGGCGGCGCGCATGAAGGCCCAGTTCGGCGCCGCCGACCCGCGCCACGACAACGACCGCGCGCTGCGCTACGTCGCCAAGCTGACCCTCAACCCGGCCCTGGCGCACGGCCTCGCCCACGAGGTCGGCTCGCTGGAGCCCGGCAAGATGGCGGACATCGTGCTGTGGCGCCCCGACCGCTTCGGGGCCAAGCCCGAGCTCGTCCTGAAGTCGGGCTTCCCCGCCTACGGCGTCACCGGCGACCCCAACGCCTCCGTGGAGACCGCGCAGCCCCTCGTCCTGGACCGTCAGATGGGGGCGTACGGGCCGACGGCCGCCGACCTGTCCGTCGCGTTCGTCAGCCGGGCGGCGGCCGAGGACGGCAACGACACCATGACGACCCGGCGCCGCCGCTCCGGCGTCCGCGGCACCCGCGGCCTCGGCCCCGCCGACATGGTCCTCAACGACCGCACCGCCGAGGTCCGCGTCGCCCCGGAGACGGGCCGGGTCACCCTCGACGGCGAGCCGGTCACCTCCGAGCCCGCCGAGGAGGTGCCGCTCAACCGCATGTACTTCTTGTGACGAGCACGGCATGTGACGGATGGCAACGGGAAGTGACGGCGGGGTCGTCGGTACCGCGCTCCCGTCGCCCTCCGTCCGGGTGAGAGACTGACCGTCATGACTGACAGGAGCGCCGCCGCCGTCGCCGTGCCCGACGGGGTCCGCGACATGCTGGCCAGCCGGATCCACGATGTGCCGGACTATCCCAAGCCGGGCGTCATGTTCAAGGACATCACGCCGCTGCTCGCCGACCCCAAGGCGTTCGCGGCGCTGACCGAGGTGCTCGCCGACATCTGCGGGGTCTACGGGGCGACCAAGGTCGTCGGCCTGGAGGCGCGCGGCTTCATCCTCGCCGCCCCGGCGGCCGTACGGGCCGGAGTCGGCTTCGTCCCCGTGCGCAAGGCGGGGAAGCTCCCCGGCGCCACCCTCAGCCAGTCCTACGACCTGGAGTACGGCAGCGCCGAGATCGAGGTCCACGCCGAGGACCTGTCCGGGGCCGACCGTGTGCTGGTCATAGACGACGTGCTGGCCACCGGCGGCACGGCCGAGGCGTCGCTCCGGCTCATCCGCCGCGCGGGCGCCGAGGTCGCGGGCGTCGCGATGCTGCTGGAGCTGGGGTTCCTCGGCGGCCGCAAGCGGCTGGAGAGCGCCCTGGACGGCGCTCCCATGGAGTCGCTGGTCACGGTCTGACCACAACAGCAGCGGCATAAGGCGGCCACCCGATACGTTCAGCTGGTGAGGGACGGCCGCCTTCGCCGTGCCCGGCGGCGTCCGCGAACAGGAGGCGCCCCGGCCATGGTGGCTACCATGGCAGTCCGACCTGGGGTCGATCGAGGAGTGCTCTTGCCAGACGAGGCCCAGCAGCTCACCGCCGCACAGCGCCAGGAGACCGAGAAGAACGGGACCGGTGCCGCGGTGGCCGACGGCCTGCACGAGAAGAACGGCGACGGGAAGAACGGCGACGGGAAGAACGGCGACGGGAAGAACGGCGACGGGAAGTCCGGCGACCGGAAGCGTGAGCCCCGCGCCGCCGAGCCCACCGCCTCCGGTACGGGCACGGCCTCCGGCGCCTCCGCGGTCTCCGGTGCGTCCGCGGTCTCCGACGGGCCCGTCTCGCGGGACCGCGTGGCCCCGGCCCGCGCCGTCTCCGGCGTCTCGGGCCGCTCCGGGTCCTCCAACCGCGTACGGGCGAGGCTCGCGCGTCTCGGCGTCCAGCGCTCCAGCCCGTTCAACCCCGTCCTGGAGCCCCTGCTGCGCATCGTGCGGGGCAACGATCCGAAGATCGAGTCCTCCACGCTCCGCCAGATCGAGCGGGCCTACCAGGTCGCCGAGCGCTGGCACCGCGGCCAGAAGCGCAAGAGCGGCGACCCGTACATCACGCACCCGCTCGCCGTCACCACCATCCTCGCCGAGCTGGGCATGGACCCGGCGACGCTGATGGCGGGCCTGCTGCACGACACCGTCGAGGACACCGAGTACGGACTCGACACGCTGCGCCGCGACTTCGGCGACCAGGTCGCGCTGCTCGTGGACGGCGTCACCAAGCTCGACAAGGTCAAGTTCGGCGAGGCCGCGCAGGCCGAGACCGTGCGCAAGATGGTCGTGGCGATGGCCAAGGACCCGCGCGTGCTGGTCATCAAGCTCGCCGACCGGCTGCACAACATGCGCACGATGCGCTATCTCAAGCGCAGCAAGCAGGAGCAGAAGGCCCGCGAGACGCTGGAGATCTTCGCCCCGCTCGCCCACCGGCTGGGCATGAACACCATCAAGTGGGAGCTGGAGGACCTGGCGTTCGCCATCCTCTACCCCAAGATGTACGACGAGATCGTGCGCCTCGTCGCCGAGCGGGCCCCCAAGCGCGACGAGTACCTGGCGGTCGTCACCGACGAGGTCCAGGCCGACCTGCGCGCGGCCCGTATCAAGGCCACCGTCACCGGACGGCCGAAGCACTACTACAGCGTCTACCAGAAGATGATCGTCCGCGGCCGCGACTTCGCGGAGATCTACGACCTGGTGGGCATCCGCGTCCTCGTCGACACCGTCCGCGACTGCTACGCGGCGCTGGGCACGGTCCACGCGCGCTGGAACCCGGTTCCGGGGCGCTTCAAGGACTACATCGCGATGCCCAAGTTCAACATGTACCAGTCGCTGCACACGACGGTCATAGGCCCCGGCGGCAAGCCCGTGGAGCTGCAGATCCGCACGTTCGACATGCACCGCCGCGCGGAGTACGGGATCGCGGCGCACTGGAAGTACAAGCAGCAGGCCGTCGCCGGAGCCTCCAAGGTGCGCACCGACGTGCCCAAGGGCGCCAAGGACAAGGACCATGTCAACGACATGTCCTGGCTGCGCCAGCTGCTCGACTGGCAGAAGGAGACCGAGGACCCGGGCGAGTTCCTGGAGTCGCTCCGCTTCGACCTCTCGCGCAACGAGGTCTTCGTCTTCACGCCGAAGGGCGACGTCATAGCGCTCCCCGCGGGCGCCACCCCGGTCGACTTCGCGTACGCGGTGCACACCGAGGTCGGCCACCGCACCATCGGCGCCCGCGTCAACGGCCGTCTGGTGCCCCTCGAATCGACGCTCGACAACGGCGACACGGTCGAGGTCTTCACCTCCAAGGCCTCCGGCGCCGGCCCGTCCCGCGACTGGCTGGGCTTCGTCAAGTCGCCCCGCGCGCGCAACAAGATCCGCGCCTGGTTCACCAAGGAGCGCCGCGACGAGGCCATCGAGCAGGGCAAGGACGCCATAGCGCGGGCCATGCGCAAGCAGAACCTGCCGATCCAGCGCATCCTCACCGGCGACTCGCTCGTCACCCTCGCCCACGAGATGCGCTACCCGGACATCTCCGCGCTCTACGCCGCGATCGGCGAGGGCCATGTCTCCGCGCAGAGCGTCTGCCAGAAGCTCGTCCAGGCCCTCGGCGGCGAGGACGAGGCGAAGGAGGACATCGCCGAGACCGCGCCCCCGATGCCGACCCGCACCAAGCGGCGCTCGTCGGCCGACCCGGGCGTGGTCGTCAAGGGCGTCGACGACGTCTGGGTCAAGCTCGCCCGCTGCTGCACCCCGGTGCCGGGCGACCCCATCATCGGCTTCGTCACCCGCGGCAACGGCGTCTCGGTGCACCGCGCCGACTGCGTCAACGTCGACTCGCTCTCCCGGGAGCCCGAGCGGATCCTGGAGGTCGAGTGGGCGCCGACCCAGTCCTCGGTCTTCCTCGTCGCCATCCAGGTCGAGGCCCTGGACCGCTCCCGGCTGCTGTCGGACGTCACGCGGGTCCTCTCCGACCAGCACGTCAACATCCTCTCGGCGGCTGTCCAGACCTCCCGCGACCGGGTCGCCACGTCCCGCTTCACCTTCGAGATGGGCGACCCGAAGCACCTCGGCCACGTCCTCAAGGCGGTCCGCGGCGTGGAGGGTGTCTACGACGTCTATCGGGTGACGTCGGCGCGCAGACAGTAGGCCTGGGGCGACGGACGAGAGGCCGCCGCCGGAACCGGGCGGAGCAGGGCGGTGCCGGGAGAAGGGGCGCGGATGCCGGAACACGAGGTCGACGGCCGCTACCGGCTGTTACGGAGGATCGGCGTCGGCGGCATGGGCGTGGTGCACGAGGCCATCGACCTCTCCCTGGACCGCCGTGTCGCCGTGAAGATCCTCTCCCGGGCGGGCAGCGCCCCGCAGGGCGAGGAGACCCGGCTGCGGTTCGAACGGGAAGCACGCGCGCTCGCCCGGATCGACCACACCCATGTGGTGGTCGTCCATGACGTCGGACTCCAGGGCAGCGAACCGTATCTGGTGATGGAGCTGCTCGACGGCGTCGATCTGCAACAACTCGTCGCTGCCCGCGGGCCGCTGCCGTTCGACGTGGTCCGCCATGTGGGCGCGGCCATCCACTCGGCACTGGGCTCGGCGCACCGCGCGGGAGTGCTGCACCGCGACGTCAAACCCTCGAACGTCCGGCTGACCCGCGCGGGCCGCGTCGTACTCCAGGACTTCGGGCTCGCCCGGCTGGCCGAGGAGTCCGCCATCACCCGTGTCGGCGCGCTCGTCGGCACACCGCACTACATGGCGCCCGAGGTGATACGGGGCGAACGCCCCACCGAGGCGGCCGACCTGTACGGACTCGGGCTGTGCCTGTACTGGATGCTCGTGGGCGAACCGCCGCTGGGCCCGGCCGACGCGGACGTCGGACAGGTCGTGGAACGCGCCGTCGACACGGGCGTACCGAGGTTGCGTGGCGACGCGAGGCGCGCCGTTCCCGAGGACCTGGCGTTTCTCGTGGACGGGCTCTCCGAGCGGGAGCCGTACGACCGCGCCGTTCCCACGGGGCCGGACACCGCCCTGTTCACCTCGCCGGGCGCCGAGAGCCGGCTCGCCGGGCTGGTGAACCGCTGCGTCCGGGAGCGGGCCGTGGACCTCGCCGACCACTCGTCCCCCGCGGCGGATTCCTCGGCGCCCGAGTACCTGGACATGGAACGCGGCAATGTGAGCCGTCCGGCGCACGGTTCGGCGGACGACCCCTGGGCCCTCGTCACCGGGGCGGACCGTGCGGCTCCGCTCTCCCTCAGCATCACCACGCGGCAGACTGTGCTGCGCGGTGTGACCCGGGGGAGCGCGGTCTCGCGGCTGCGCGAGGCGGTCAATCTCGTGCAGCGCGGTGAACTCCAGGAGGCCTCGCGGGTGCTGGCCGCCGTGGCGCAGCACAGTGGGGCGGCGTTCGGAGCCGAGCACCCCACGACGCTGGCGGCGCAGTTCTGGCAGGCCGTTTGCCTGGCGCGGCTGGGCGCCGGCGGCGAGGCCATGGCGCTGTTCTCCCGGGTGAACTCGCTTGTGGACGACGGACGGACCGACGGGATGAGTGCGGACGGGATGCGAGAGAGAACCGGAGGAGCGGATGCGTGAGTTGACGGTGGAACTGCGCTGCCCGCGCGTCGAGGACACCGAGGCCGAGCTGCGCTCGCTGGTGCGCTGGCTGCGGGCCGACGAGGAGGTGGGCAGGCATCTGCGCGCCCGGCCGACCGCGAGTTCCGCCCCGGCCCCCGGCGAGATGGGCGCGGGCTTCGACCTGCTGCAGTTCGCCGTGGCCACCGGCCTGTCCGGTGCCTCCCTCGCCGTCTCGCTTCTGCAATGGCGGGAGGCGCGGCGTACCCCCTCCGTCATCAGGCTGCGGCGCGGCTCGCTGGAGGTGAGCATTCCGCCGGAGAGCACCGACGAGGAGACCGTGCGGCGTCTCTCCGCCCTGTTCGAGGCGCCCGGGGAACCTCCGTCCGCCCCGGCTCCCGGTACGACCGACGAGAGCGCGGACGATGCCCCGGCTTCCTGACCCCGGAGCCTCGCGGGCCGTGCTCATCGGCGTCGCCGCCTACCAGCACCTGGAACAGCTCCCGGCGGTGACCGCCAACGTCCGCGATCTGTCCGAGGCGCTGCGCGACACCATGGTGTGGGGGCTGCCCAGGGAACACTGCGCGACGGTCAGCGATCCCGACGGCGTGCCCGCGATGCTCGATCCCGTCGCCCAGGCCGCCGAGGAGGCCACGGACACCCTCCTCGTCTACTTCGCGGGACACGGGCTGCGCCACCCCGACTCCGCCGACCTCTACATGGCGCTGAGCGGTTCCCGCGCGCACATCCCGTACACGGCGGTGGCCTACGAGCACCTGCGCGCCGCGCTGCGCGAGGCCAGGGCCCGGCGCAGGGTGCTGATCCTCGACTGCTGCTTCAGCGGCCGGGCCGTCACCGCCCTGGACGCGGGCGGGGAGACGGCACCGCCGATCGACGTCGACGGGGTCTACGTGCTGGCCGCCGCCGCGCGGGACCGGGCGGCGCTCGCGCCCGACGGAGAGCCGCACACGGCCTTCACGAGAGAGCTGCTGGACGTGCTGCGCCTGGGCGTGCAGGGCGGCCCCGAACTCATCGACCTCGACACGCTCTACCGGGCGCTCGACGAGAGACTCAGGGCCAAGAACCGCCCGCAGCCGCAGCGCTGCCAGGAGAACAACATGGGGCTGCTCCCGCTGGTGCGCAACCGCGCCAAGGACACCGGCGGTGTGCCCGCCGGTCCCGTGCTGACCTCGGACGTGCGTGCCGCGACGGTCTCCACGGGGCTGCGCCTCGCCCGGCTGCTGCGCGCCGAGGGCCGCCAGCGCGACGCCCTGCCCGTCCTGCGGCTCGTTCTCCAGGAGAGCCTGCCGCAGAACGAGGGCAGCACCTTCGCCGTACAGCTCGAACTCTCCGAGCTGCTGGCCGACACCGGACACGACCGGGAGGCCATCGAGGTGCTGGAGCAGGCCTATCACCACACGCGTGAACTCCACGGCCCGGAGGCGGTGCTGGTCTGCCGTCGGCTGGCCGCGCTGCTCCAGGAGTCCGGCAACCACATCCAGGCCTGCGAGGTCCTGCGGCACGCGCTGGACCTCTCCGAGACCGGCGCAGCGGCTCCGGCCCGCGTGCCGACCCCGGCCCACCCTTCGCAGGCCCAGGCCCATCCGCAGGCCCCTTCGCAGGCTCAGCCCCAGCCCCAGCCGGTCATCGAGCCGGTCCCGCCGCCGGCCCCTCGGCCGTCGGCGGACACGACCTCGGCAGCCTTCAGCCGCCGAACTCCTCCAGGCCCTTGAGCGCCTGGTCCAGGAGCATCTGGCGGCCCGCCAGCTCCTGCTCCAGCTTCTCGGCCTTCGCGGTGTTGCCCGCGGCGCGGGCCTTCTCGATCTGGTCGCGCAGCTTGTCGACCGCGTCCTGGAGCTGACCGGTCAGGCCCGCGGCGCGGGCCCGCGCCTCCGGGTTGGTGCGGCGCCACTCGGCCTCCTCGGCCTCCTGGATCGCCCGCTCCACCGCGTGCATCCGGCCCTCGATCTTCGGGCGGGCCTCACGCGGGACATGGCCGATGGCGTCCCAGCGCTCGTTGAGCGCGCGGAACGCGGCGCGCGCCGTCTTCAGATCGGTGATCGGCAGGAGCTTCTCGGCCTCGGCGGCCAGCTCCTCCTTCTGCGTCAGGTTCTCCCGCTGCTCGCTGTCGCGCTCGGCGAAGACCTCGCTGCGGGCCTGGAAGAAGACGTCCTGCGCGCCCCGGAAGCGGCTCCACAGATCGTCCTCGTACTCCCGCTGGGCACGGCCCGCGGCCTTCCACTCCTGCATCAGCTCGCGGTACTTGGCCGCGGTCGGGCCCCAGTCCTGCGAGTTGGAGAGCGCCTCGGCCTCGGCGACCAGCTTCTCCTTGCGCTGGCGTGCCTCCTCGCGCTGCGCGTCGAGCTGCGCGAAGTGGGCCTTGCGGCGCTTGGAGAAGGCGGAGCGCGCGTGGGAGAAGCGGTGCCACAGCTCGTCGTCGGTCTTCCGGTCGAGCCGGGGCAGGCCCTTCCAGGTGTCGACCAGGGCCCGCAGCCGCTCGCCCGCCGCGCGCCACTGCTCGCTCCGGGCCAGCTCCTCGGCCTCGGTGACCAGCTCCTCCTTGGCGGTCCTGGCCTCCTCGTTCTGCTGGGCCTTGCGCGCCTTGCGCTCCTCGCGGCGCTCCTCGACGGACTCCACGAGCTTGTCGAGCCGGGCGCGGAGCGCGTCGAGATCGCCGACCGCGTGGTGCGCGTCCACCTGCTCCCGCAGGTGCTCGACGGCGGTCGTCGCGTCCTTCGCCGACAGGTCGGTGGTCTTCACCCTGCGCTCAAGGAGGCCGATCTCCACGACCAGACCGTCGTACTTGCGCTTGAAGTAGGCGAGGGCTTCCTCCGGCGAGCCCGCCTGCCACGAGCCGACGACCTTCTCGCCGTCGGCCGTACGCACGTACACAGTCCCCGTCTCATCGACGCGGCCCCACGGGTCGCTGCTCACAGCGCCTCCTCCACATGACGCCTGGATAGGGGCGTGCGCCCCCCGGCATCGTCCACAGTTCTCGTCCGGCCGACAGAATGGTCTGGCCGTCGGCGCAGGCACCCTACACAACGCCAACATAGGCGACCGGCGCCTGCGCTGTCCGCAATCCGCGCGGCGGAAATTCCCCGCGTGCGCGGCGTCATTCCCGGTGCACGCGGGGTCAGGACTCGCGCACCGTCGCCCTGTCGATCACCACGGTCGCGTTGGGCGGGGTGTTGCGCGTCTGCGGGTCGGGCGTCGACCCGGCCTTGGCGATCTTCTTGAGCACGTCCATGCCCTGCGTGATCCGGCCGAACGGGGTGTAATCGGGCGGCAGCTTGCTGTCCTCGTAGACGAGGAAGAACTGGCTCCCGCCGGAGTCCCGGCCCTTGCCCGTCTTCGCGTTGTACTGGTTCGCCATCGCCACCGTGCCCGCCGGGTACGTCTCGCCCTTCAGCCGCGGGTCCTTCAGGTTCTCGTCCGGGATCGTGTAGCCGGGGCCGCCCTCACCGGTGCCCTGCGGGTCGCCGCACTGGAGGACGTGGATGTCGCCGTCGACGAGCCGGTGGCAGGGGGTGTGGTCGAAGAACTTCTTCTCCGTGAGGAAGCGGAACGAGTTGGCCGTGCGCGGGGTCTTCGAGGCGTCCATCTCGAAGCCGATGGTGCCGCAGGTGGTGTCCAGGCTCATCGCGTACGAGGCCGACTTGTCGACCTTCATCGCGGGCTCCTTCTTCCACTGCTTGCCGTTCGGCTCGCCCTTGGCGGGCTTGTCGCAGGGGTCGGGCGCCTTGCTCGGCTCCGGGGTCCGCTCGGCGTCGGCCTTGTCCCCTCCGTCGTCCCCGCCGAGCCCGCCCGCGGCGGCGTAGGCGGCACCGGCCGCGAGCACGAGCGCCAGGCCGAGCGCGATGGCGCCGTTGCGGACACGGGCCCTGCGCCGCGCGGCGGCCCGGCGGCGCTGCTGGCGCTCGTACTTCTCCCGTGCGAGCTGCTTTCTCCGCTGCTCACTGCTGACCACGGTCGCGTCTCCTTCGAGCCATCGGGGGATGGGCGCGTGCAGTGGGGGGTGCGTGCTGGCCACGTACCGTATACGCCTCGGCCGTCCACGTCCCCGATACGGGTTCGCCCCACGTGTACCGGCGCCGGTAGGCTGGACCAGCCTGAGCGGCGGGAACGCCGTTCCCCGTTGTCGGACGACTGAAGGACGATCGTGCTCGTTGCCGGGTTCCCCGCCGGGGCCTGGGGGACCAACTGTTATCTGGTCGCCCCCGCCGCCGGCGAGGAGTGCGTGATCATCGACCCGGGCCACAAGGCCGCCGAGGGTGTCGAGGAGGCCGTCGCCAAGCACCGGCTGAAGCCGGTCGCGGTGATCCTCACGCACGGCCATGTCGACCATGTCGCCTCCGTCGTCCCCGTCTGCGGCGCGCACGACGTGCCCGCCTGGATCCACCCGGACGACCGGTTCATGATGAGCGACCCCGAGAAGGCCCTCGGGCAGCGCATCGGCCAGCCCCTCATGGGCGAGCTGACCATCGGTGAGCCGGACGATCTGCGGGAGCTGTCCGACGGGGCGAAGCTGGAGCTGGCGGGCCTGGAGATGACCGTCGCGCACGCGCCGGGCCATACCAAGGGGTCGGTGACGTTCAGGATGCCCGAACAGGCGGACGTACCGCCGGTGTTGTTCGCGGGCGACCTGCTCTTCGCCGGCTCCATCGGACGCACCGATCTGCCCGGTGGCGACCACGAGGAGATCCTCCGCTCGCTCGCACGTGTGTGCCTGCCGCTGGAGGACGAGACCGTGGTGCTGGCCGGGCACGGCCCCCAGACGACCATCGGCCGCGAGCGCGCCACCAACCCGTTCCTGACCGGGCTGGCCGCCGACGGCACGGGAGACGGCGCCCCGGGCGCCGCCCCGCGACGAGGAATGTGACGAGAAGACCGTGAGCACCTTCAAGGCCCCCAAGGGCACCTATGACCTGCTGCCGCCCGATTCCGCGACCTACCTCGCGGTCCGGGAGGCGCTGGCGGCCCCGCTGCGCCGCGCCGGTTACGGCTACGCGGAGACGCCCGGATTCGAGAACGTCGAGCTCTTCGCGCGCGGCGTCGGCGAGTCCACCGACATCGTGACCAAGGAGATGTTCACCCTCACCACCAAGGGCGGCACCCACCTGGCACTGCGCCCGGAGGGCACCGCCTCCGTGCTGCGCGCCGCGCTGGAGGCCAGCCTCCACAAGGGCGGCAACCTCCCGGTGAAGCTCTGGTACTCCGGCTCGTACTACCGCTACGAGCGCCCGCAGAAGGGCCGCTACCGCCACTTCTCGCAGGTCGGCGCCGAGGCGCTCGGCACCGAGGACCCCGCGGTCGACGCCGAGCTGATCATCCTCGCGCACGACGCGTACCGCTCGCTGGGCCTGCGGAACTTCCGCATCCTGCTCAACTCGCTGGGCGACAGGACCTGCCGTCCCGCGTACCGCGCCGCGCTCCAGGAGTTCCTGCGCGCCCTCGACCTCGACGAGGAGACGCGCGCCCGTATCGAGATCAACCCGCTGCGGGTGCTGGACGACAAGCGCGAGAGCGTGCAGCGGCAGCTCGGCGGAGCGCCGATGATGCGCGACCACCTGTGCGAGGAGTGCAAGGCCTTCCACGAGGAGGTCCGCGCCCTGATCACCGACGCGGGCGTGGCCTACGAGGACGACCCGAAGCTGGTGCGCGGGCTGGACTACTACACGCGGACCACGTTCGAGTTCGTCCACGACGGCCTCGGCGCGCAGTCCGCGGTCGGCGGCGGCGGGCGGTACGACGGCCTGTCCGAGATGATCGGCGGCCCCGCGCTGCCGTCCGTGGGCTGGGCCCTGGGCGTCGACCGTACGGTCCTCGCGCTGGAGGCCGAGGGCATCGAGCTCGAACTGCCGTCCGCGACCGAGGTGTTCGCGGTGCCGCTCGGCGAGGAGGCACGGCGCACGCTGTTCGGCCTGGTCACCTCGCTGCGCCGGGAGGGCGTCGCGGCCGACCTGGCGTACGGCGGCAAGGGCATGAAGAACGCGATGAAGTCCGCCAACCGCTCCGGGGCGCGCTACGCGCTGCTGCTCGGGGAGCGCGACCTCGCCGAGGGCGTCGCGCAGTTGAAGGACCTCGACAGCGGCGAGCAGACGGCCCTGCCACTTGCGAGTGTCGTCGCCGAAGTATCGGCCAAGGTGCGCTAACTCCCCTTGCCGGTGGGGCAGAATGGCGCGCACACCCCCATGGACCAAGTGACGGGACGAAGAGCGCTATGACCACGACGGCACCCCTCGACGAGACGCACACGGATGCGGACGGATCCAAGGGGGGTGCCGTCGGCGCGAGTCGCGCGTTCGCCTGGATGCTGATCGTCACGGGCGCCGCCGGGCTCTTCGCCGCGTGGATCATCACGATCGACAAGTTCCACCTCCTTGAGGACAAGAACTTCAAGCCCGCGTGCGGCATCAACCCGGTGGTCGCGTGCGGCAACATCATGGAGAGCGACCAGGCCTCCGCCTTCGGGTTCCCCAACCCGATGCTGGGCCTGGCGACCTACGCCATCGTGATCGCCGTCGGCGTCACGCTCCTCGCGAACGCGCGCTTCCCGCGCTGGTACTGGCTGACGTTCAACTTCGGCACGCTCTTCGGCGTGGCCTTCTGCACCTGGCTGCAGTACCAGTCGCTCTACAACATCGGCAATCTCTGCCTGTGGTGCTGCCTCGCCTGGGTCGCGACGATCATCATGTTCTGGTACGTCACCGCGCACAACGTCCGCAACGGCTTCCTGCCCGCCCCCGCCGCGCTGCGCAACTTCGCCGACGAGTTCCCCTGGGTGCTGCCCGTGCTGCACATCGGCGTGATCGGCATCCTGATCCTGACCCGCTGGTGGGACTTCTGGACGAGCTGACGGGCTGACGGGCGACCGGTGAACCGGCCGTGTCCGGCTCTGTCAGTGGTCTGACTTAGGGTTTCCGACGTGGAGCCCGATCTTTTCACCGCAGCAGCCGAGGACCGTCAGGCCAAGGACCCGTCCGCCAGCCCACTGGCCGTGCGGATGCGCCCCCGTACACTCGACGAGGTCGTCGGCCAGCAGCATCTGCTCCGCCCCGGATCCCCGCTGCGCCGCCTGGTGGGGGAGGGCGGCGGCGGCCCCGCGGGCGCCGCTTCCGTGATGCTGTGGGGCCCGCCCGGCATCGGCAAGACCACCCTGGCGTATGTCGTCAGCCAGGCGACCGACAAGCGCTTCGTGGAGCTGTCCGCGATCACCGCCGGGGTCAAGGAGGTCCGCGCCGTCATCGACGGCGCCCGCCGCTCCTCGGGGGCGTACGGGAAGGACACGGTCCTCTTCCTCGACGAGATCCACCGCTTCAGCAAGGCCCAGCAGGACTCGCTGCTGCCCGCCGTGGAGAACCGCTGGGTCACCCTCATCGCGGCGACGACGGAGAATCCGTACTTCTCGGTGATCTCCCCGCTCCTCTCCCGCTCCCTGCTGCTCACCCTGGAGCCCCTCACCGACGACGACATCCGGGGCCTGCTGCACCGCGCCGTCACGGAGGAGCGCGGGCTGAACGGGGAGGTGGAGCTCCCGGAGGACGCCGAGGCCCACATCCTGCGCATCGCCGGAGGCGACGCGCGCCGGGCGCTCACCGCGCTGGAGGCGGGCGCGGGCGCCGCCCTCGCCAAGGGCGAGACCGCGATCTCGCTGGCCACCATGGAGGAGGCCGTCGACCGCGCGGCCGTGAAGTACGACCGCGACGGCGACCAGCATTACGACGTGGCGAGCGCCCTCATCAAGTCCATCCGCGGCTCCGACGTCGACGCCGCGCTGCACTATCTCGCGCGGATGATCGAGGCCGGGGAGGACCCCCGGTTCATCGCGCGGCGGCTGATGATCTCGGCGAGCGAGGACATCGGCATAGCGGACCCGACGGCGCTGCCGACGGCGGTGGCCGCCGCGCAGGCCGTCGCCATGATCGGCTTCCCCGAGGCGGCCCTCACCCTGAGCCACGCGACGATCGCCCTCGCCCTGGCCCCGAAGTCGAATTCGGCGACGAAGGCGATCGGCGCGGCCCTCGAAGACGTCCGCGGCGGCCTCGCGGGCTCCGTCCCGGCCCATCTGCGCGACAGCCATTACAAGGGCGCGGGGAAACTGGGCCATGGCAAGGGCTATCAGTACCCGCACGACCTCCCGGGCGGCATCGCCGCGCAGCAGTACGCGCCGGACGAGATCCACGGCAAGCACTACTACGAACCGACGCGTTACGGCGCGGAGGCGCGGTACGCGGACGTGGTCGAGCGCGTCAGGGCCCGGCTGCGCGGCGAGACGGGCGAGTAGGACCCCGGGGCGGAGGTCAGGCCGGGCCGGTGAAGCGCCGGGTCTCCGGCGGCGCCCAGCCGGGATCGCCGGTGCGCGCGAACCGTACCCACGCGCCGTGCATCTCCGTCGCGAGCGCGGCGGACGTCCCGGGTCCTGTGGGGCCCAGGAGCCCGCGCGGGCCGCGCAGCGCG
This sequence comes from Streptomyces sp. NPDC048172, assembly GCF_043202595.1. Lineage (NCBI taxonomy): Bacteria > Bacillati > Actinomycetota > Actinomycetes > Kitasatosporales > Streptomycetaceae > Streptomyces > Streptomyces sp. NPDC048172. The sequence goes on along the minus strand of NZ_JBIDAT010000005.1, from coordinate 220,619 downwards.
GGGAGGTCCACCCGGTCGAAGACGAAGGGCAGCTCCACCGCGTGCGCCGCGCCGAGCAGCCCGTCGACGGCGGGGGAGCGCCAGCCGAACTCGTACGTGTGGGTAGGGGCGCCGCTCGCCGCGTGCGCCTCCGCCAGGCGCCCGCTGCCCGTACGGAACAGCGCGTCGCCCAGCAGCGCCGCGCGCAGCTCTCCCGGGCTCGCCTCCGGCATCCGCGCGCGGTACCGCGCGAGCGCCGCGTCCGGGTCGGCGTGCGCCCGCGCCGCGGTCTCGCGCACGTCCCGCGGGGTCGAGCCCACGAGATCGCCCTGCGGTACGAGATAGAGGTTGCCCTCCTCGGTGTTCGTACCGATGAGGAGGGGCACGTCGGCCCCGCCTCCCTCGGCGACCGTCTCGGCGGGCTGCCGCTCCAGTACGAGGCTGAACGGGCTGAGCCCCATCAGCGGGTCGAACCGGCCGTCCGTGCGCAGGTCCAGGCCCGAGAGCCGCGGCAGGACCTCGACGAACCGCTCGTCGGGGACCTCCGCGAACTCTGCGGCCGTAGGGCCGACGCCGAGCGCCTCGGCCGTGACGCGGGTGACGCGTGCCGCCTGCTCGGGGGAGAACGCGCCGAGCCCGTTGCCGCTCTGCACGACGGCACGGTGGAAGAGGCCCGCGGCATCCGGGTGCGCCAGCACCCCCGCCGTGAGCGTGGCGCCCGCGGACTGGCCGCAGAGGGTCACGTTGCCGGGGTCGCCGCCGAAGGCCTCGATGTTCCGCCGCACCCAGCGCAGCGCCGCCACGACGTCGAGCAGTCCGCGGTTGGCCGGGGCGCCGGGCAGGTCGAGGAATCCGGCCACGCCCAGCCGGTAGGTGAGGGTCACCAGCACCACGCCGTCGCGCGCGAAGGCCGTTCCGTCGTACAGCGGGGCGCGGGTGGACCCGGCGACGAAGCCGCCGCCGTGCACGAAGACCAGCACCGGGCTGCGCCGCGCTTCCGGCGGCGCCCACACGTCGACCGTGAGGTGGTCGGCGCCGGGCACCCAGCCGGGCCCGAAGTACGGCGTCATGTCGAGCGCCCCGAAGCCGTCCCTGCGCGGCTGCGGCGCCGTGGGGCCCGGCTGCCGCGCGTCCCGTACGCCCTGCCACGGCGCGTGCGGCGCGGGCGCGGCGAAGCGGGCGGCGCCGGTGGGCGGCGCGGCGTAGGGGATGCCGCGGTAGACGTGCGCGGCGGCGTCGGCGCGCCCGCGTACGGCGCCCTCCGCCGTGGTGACGACCGGTTCGTCGGTGCTCTTCATCGCTGTCCCTCCGCGTGTGACGCTCGTGGTTCCTGTGCCGCACACCGCGTCAGACACGGCTGAACGGGGCCCAGGAACGGACGGCGAAGCCGTCGCCCTCGCGGGTGATCTCGGCGCCGCCGTGCCCGCCGAGGTGCGCGGGGAGGACGAGCGTGCGGGTGTCGGCGGCCCGGCCGAGGAGGCGGCGCCGGGTGGCGGCGGCCTCGGCGGGGTCCTCGCAGAAGCAGCTGTTGGTGTCGGGGGAGGCGAACTGGAAGGGCGAGTGCAGCAGGTCCCCGACGAACAGCGCGCGGTCGCTCCCGGACGCCAGCGAGAGCACCGACGAGCCGGGGGTGTGCCCCGGGGCCGACTCCAGCGTGAGGTTGGCGTCGATGCGGTGGCTGCCCTCCCACAGCAGGGCGAGCCCCGCGTCGTGGACCGGGGTGACGCTGTCCTCGAAGACGTTCTGGTTGTCCCGGCCGAGGCGCGAGGGGTGGCCGTTGGCGGGGTTCCAGAAGTCGAAGTCGGCGCGGGGGAGGAGATAGGTGGCGTTCGGGAACGTCGGTACCCAGCTCCCGTCGTCGAGATAGGTGTTCCAGCCGACGTGGTCGACGTGCAGGTGGGTGTTGATCACGAGGTCGACGTCCTCGGGCCGTACCCCGGCCCGCGCGAGGTTGCCGAGGAAGTCGGTGCGCAGATGGCTCCACACCGGCGAGTACGGCCGCTCCTTGTGATTGCCCGCGCCGGTGTCGACCAGGATGGTGCGGCCCTCGCTGCGCAGCACCCAGGTCTGCAGGGCCGCGAGGCAGATCCCGGTGTCCGGGTCGAGGAAGTCCGGCGCGAGCCAGTCCGTGTGCTTCTCCCAGCTCTCCCCGGAACTTCCGGGGAAGAATTCGTCCGGCCGTATCCCGACCGGACCGGTGAACTCCATGACGCGGGTGACGGTGACGTCACCCAGGACGATGTCCCGCATCGCTTGCACTCCAGGGGGTTTGGTTGGTGGTCCGGCCAGCCTGTGACCGGCGCCGGGAAGCAACCAGCCCCGCTCGTACCTATCCCCGGCAGGGACAGGCTCCGGGCACGGCGCAGGGCGCACACTGGAGGGATGAGCGTGACGGGAGAGCTGCGGGAGACGGGCACGGGCGAGCGTCGCGAACCGGGGGAGCTGGGCGAGTTCCTGCGCGCGCGGCGCGCGCTGCTGCGCCCCGAGGACGTCGGACTGCGCCGGTACCCCGAGCGGCGCCGCGTCACCGGCCTGCGCCGGGAGGAGCTGGCGCAGCTCGCCGGGGTGAGCCCCTCGTACTACACGCGCCTGGAGCAGGGGCACGCGGCGAACGCCTCGGACTCCGTCCTGGACGCGCTCGCCGGCGCCCTGCGGCTCGACGGCCACGAGCGCTCCCACCTCCACGACCTGGCCGCGCGCCGCACCCGCGCCGCGCACCTTCCGCCGTCGGAACGGGTCTCCACCGCGACCCGCGATCTGCTGCGCTCGCTCGGCGGCGCGCCCGCGATGGTCCTCGGGCGGCGCACGGACGTGCTCGCGTGGAACGCGGCGGGGCACGCGCTGTTCGCCGGGCACCTCGACCGCGCCGCGCCGGAACGGCCCGCTGACCGGCCGAACCTGGCCCGTACGCACTTCCTCGACCTGCGGGCCCGCGAGCTCTACGACGCCGACTGGCACCGCAAGGCGCGCGCCGTGGTCGGCAACCTGCGGCTGATCGCCGGGCGCCATCCCGACGACGCGCTCCTCGTCTCGCTGGTCGGGGAGCTGTCCGCGCGGAGCGCCGAGTTCGCGGAGCTGTGGCGGGACCACCGGGTCAGCGCGTGCGAGGCGGAGACGTACGGGCTGCGCCACCCGGTGGCGGGCAGGCTCACGGTCACCCAGCAGATCCTGCTCCTGGCCCGTTCTCCGGAGCAGTCGGTGGCCGTGGTCACCGCCGAGGAGGGATCGCCCTCGGAACGGGCGCTCGCCTCCCTGGCAGGCCCGCTCTAACTGCCGGAGGCCGTGAACAGCGCGTGCATCGCGTGGCGCAGCTCGGCCACGCTCTCCACCGTCCGGGGGAACTCGAAGCGCGCGTCCATGCAGCGCTCCCCGCGCACCCCGTCGCTCACCCCGTCCTCCCCTTCCCCGTCGGCCTCGCAGAACCGCACGCGCAGCCCGTACCGGTCCAGGGCGAGCGGCACGACGCGCTCGTCCGCGCGGCAGGCGCACAGCCCGCGCACCTGCTCGCCGTGGGCCGAGGCCAGGTGCTGCAGCAGCTCGGCCTCGTGCCGGACGAGCGGGTCGGGCGCCGCGTCGGCGAAGTCGTCGGGCTCGACGTGCTCGGCGCCCCACAGGTCGTCCACGAACGCCTCGCCGACCTCCAGCCGGAGCATCAGCCAGGCGGTGCCCGCGGGCATGCCGGAGGGGTTGGCCTCGCCCAGGAGCCGGGCGCACTCGGCCCGCTGCGCGTTCCGTACGGCCGTGAGCCACCCGGCGACCCACGCGCGCCCCCGGATCCGGTGCGGGACCGCGACCGGCGCGACGTCCGTGATCTCCATCACCGTCGTGAGATCGTCGTCCTGCGCGTAGGCGGCGGCCTGGGCCGCGGGGGAGTCGGCCGGGACCAGCAGAATCACGTCCCCGTCGGGGGTGACGGCTCTGACCTCGGGGGATCCGGCCCCGGGGTCTCCGGCACCGGTCTCGATGCCGGGAATGGTCAGCATGGCGGATACGCTGGACTCCACGAGGGTTCGTACGCGCTCGGCGGCAGTGGGCCGCGGGGCGTCTTCCACGGGACGCGGCTGATCCCCCTCGGCGTCGGTGCCGGGCTGGGAAATCCCAGGTCGAAACATGCGTTCTCCTCCGCTAAGGTAAGCCTCACCTAACTTACACGGAGGTCCGTTCAACGTGAACCAGTCGCGTCCCAAGGTCAAGAAGTCGCGTGCGCTCGGCATCGCGCTGACCCCGAAGGCCGTCAAGTACTTCGAGCAGCGTCCCTACCCGCCGGGCGAGCACGGCCGTGGCCGCAAGCAGAACAGTGACTACAAGGTCCGTCTGCTGGAGAAGCAGCGCCTGCGCGCGCAGTACGACATCAGCGAGCGCCAGATGGCGCGTGCCTACGACCGCGCTCGGAAGGTCGATGGCAAGACGGGCGAAGCCCTCATCGTCGAGCTTGAGCGCCGTCTGGACGCGCTCGTCCTGCGTGCCGGTCTGGCACGCACGATCTACCAGGCCCGCCAGATGGTGGTCCACGGCCACATCGCGGTGAACGAGCGCAAGGTCGACAAGCCGTCCTTCCGCGTCCGCCCGGACGACGTGGTGCAGGTCCGCGAGCGCAGCCGCGACAAGCACCCCTTCCAGGTGGCCCGCGAGGGTGGTTACGCGGGTGAGGGCGAGACCCCGCGCTACCTCCAGGTGAACCTGCAGGCTCTGGCCTTCCGCCTGGACCGGGACCCGAACCGCAAGGAGATCCCGGTGATCTGCGACGAGCAGCTCGTCGTCGAGTACTACGCCCGCTGATCCAGCGGCACCAGCGGCACTCTCAGCCCGCCTGCTGTCCCCCGTCGGCCCCGGCCGTCGGGGGCGGTACGGCGGGCTGAGCCGTCTCCGCGGCGCTGCCGCTGCCACTGCCACTGCCGGACTCCGGCAGCCGCCCGGCCGAGCCCTGCGTGGCCCACGACGCGCCCGCGCCGGGCACAGGGCTCGGAGCCGGACCCGGCGCCGGACCCGGCGCCGCGGGGGCGCGTGAAGCGGCGCCCGCGCGCGTGCCCCGGTGCACGGCGTCGTCCACGGCCGCGAGCAGCCCCCTCTTCCGCCCCCGTGCGTACGCCTCCTCGTACGCCTCCTCGCCGAGCGCGGCCAGCAGGTGCGAGCGGCACGAGGCGGCGATGTTCTCGAAGTGCCGCGAGCCGAAGCGCCGCGCGCCCACCACGCGCCATCCCGCGTCGGCGGCGCCCAGCATGGCCGCCGCGCGCCCCGGATCCTCGGCGGCCGTCAGCGGCGCGAGGTGCTCCAGCGCGATCGTCATGCCGAGCACGTCGTGGAACTCCCGTTTGATGGTCAGGCACTCCACGCTCAGCTCGCGCGCCCGCGGATGGTCGTCGCGGACCATGTGCACGTAGGCCAGCAGATAGAGCGCGTACGACTGCACCCAGCGCTCCCCGCTGTCCGCCGAGACGTCGCGCGCCTCCTCGCTCAGCGTCCGCGCCGTCTCCAGCTCGCCGTCGAAGGCGTGCGCCATTGCCAGCTCGACCTGCGCCAGCATCACCAGCGCGTTCAGCTCGCCCAGCTCGCGGAAGCGGTCCAGGGACTCGCGCAGCAGCGCCTTGCCCCGGGGCAGGTCGTCGCTGACGACCGCGAGGGCGCCGAGCATCTGCAGGGCGTACGCCTTGGCCGTCTCGTCGCCCCGCTCCTCGCTCAGCTCCAGGCACTCGTGCAGCAGTCCGAGCGCCTTGACGACCTGGCCGCGCACGAGGGAGGCGAAGCCGGAGACCCACAGGGCCTTGGTCCGCGTCTGCGGATGGCCGCCGTCCCAGGCGAGGGCCTGGTCCAGCCAGTGCTGCCCCTCCGCGAGCCTGCCGCAGCCGATCCAGTAGAACCACAGGGTCGCCGCGAGGTACTGCCCGATGTGCGCGTCCTCCGGCGAGCGCAGGCTGTGCTCCAGCGCCAGCCGTACGTTGGGCAGGTCCTGCTCGACGCGCGCCGCGACCTCCGTCTGCCGGGGCCCGAACCAGTCGAGCTCGCACCAGGTCGCCAGCCCCAGGTACCAGTCCCGGTGGCGGCGGCGCAGCTCCTCGGCCTCGCCCAGCTCCTCCAGCCACCCGGCGCCGTACTCGCGCACCGTCTCCAGCAGGTGATACCGCGCCTGCCCCTCGGTGCCGACGCCCGCGTCCCGTACGACGACGGACTGGGCCACCAGTTCGTCCAGCGCCGAGAGCACGCGGTCGGCGGGCAGGGCCTCGCCGGAGCAGAGGTACTCCACGGCCTCCAGGTCGAAGTCCCCGGCGAAGACCGACAGCCGCGCCCACAGCAGCCGCTCCCGCGCGGTGCACAGCTCATGGCTCCAGCCGATCGCCGTGCGCAGCGTCTGATGGCGCGCCAGCCCGCTGCGGCTGCTGCTGGCCAGCAGCCGGAAGCGGTCCTCGATACGGTGCGCGATCTGCTCGACGGAGAGCACCCGCAGCCGCCCGGCGGCCAGTTCGAGCGCGAGCGGGATCCCGTCCAGGCGGCGGCACAGCTCGACCACGGCCTCGTCGGGTCCCGGCGGCTCGGCGAGCACGGCGGCGGCGCGCTCCGTGAACAGCTCCACCGCCTCGTCCTCCGGCATCGGCGCCAGCGTGAAGGTGTGCTCGCCCGCGATCTCCAGCGGGCGGCGGCCGGTGGCCAGGACGCTGAGGCCCGGCGCGTGCCGCAGCAGCGCGTCCGTCAGCTCCGCGCACTCCTCGACGAGGTGCTCGCACCCGTCGAGCACGAGCAGCACCTCGCGCTCCGCGAGCTGGCGCAGCAGCGCGGAGCGCGGCGGGCGCACCGAACTGCCCGCCAGGCCCAGGGCCTCGGCGACGGTGTGGTCGAGCAGCCTGCCGTCCCTCAGCCAGGAGAGCTCCGCCAGCCATACACCGTCGCAGAAGCGATCCTGCACTCTTGCGGCGGCGTGCAGCGCGAGGCGGGACTTGCCCACGCCGCCCACGCCCGTCACCGTCACCAGCCGCGCGGAGGCGAGCTGTCCACCCAGCTCGACGGTCTCGACGGAGCGGCCCACGAACCGGTTCAGCTCGGCCGGCAGATTCCCCGGCCGGGGGGTGGCGCCACCCCCCGGAGGCGTACGCCGGGGCATGCGGGCGCGATCGCGGGGCGTGCCTGAGGAGGACTGTGAGCGTCGCATAAGACACGGAGCGTACTGGCCTGTTCGCTGACCGTACAATCGCCCGGAACGATGACACCACGCACCCTGTGCCCCGCGGGCGTAATGCGGTACGGGCGTGACAGTGCGGCGCGATAAGGTCGGTACCTGTCTGTCGCCGCGGTCGGCCACACGGCGAGCGGCGGCCGATCCCATGACGATTCTGAGGGAATTCCGAGGAAAGCGGTGCAGCGTGTCCGGTGGTGAAGTGGCCGGCCTCCTGGTGGCAGTCTTCTGGGCGATCCTGGTGTCGTTCCTCGCCGTGGTGCTGGTGAGGCTCGCACAGACGCTCAAGGCCGCCACCAAGCTGGTGACGGGCGTGACGGAGCAGGCGGTGCCGCTTCTCGGTGAGGCGTCCGCGACCGTGCGCTCCGCGCAGACCCAGCTCGACCGGGTCGACGCCATCGCGACGGACGTCCAGGAGGTCACCTCCAACGCGTCGGCGCTCTCCTCCACCGTCTCCACCGCGTTCGGCGGCCCCCTCGTGAAGGTGGCCTCGTTCGGTTACGGGGTACGGCGCGCGCTCTCCCGTAAGAACGGGGCGGACGCGCCGCCGCCCCGCAAGGTCGTCGTGAGCCGCACGCTGCCCGCCGCCCGGCGGGCCGGCCGCAGGCGCGGAAAGGGCTGATCCACGCACATGTTCCGCCGCGCCTTCTGGTTCACGACCGGCGCAGCCGCCGGTGTCTGGGCCACCACCAAGGTCCAGCGCAAGATCCGCAGCCTCGCTCCCGACGCGCTCGCCGTCCGGGCGGCCGACAAGGCCGTCGAGGGCGGTCACAAGCTCAAGGACTTCGCGCTCGACGTCCGCGCGGGCATGTCCCAGCGCGAGACCGAACTCAAGGACGCGCTGGGCCTGTCGGCGCCCCCCGAGGGCGACCGGCTTCCCGAGCTGCCCGCCCAGCACCGCAACCGCCAGCTCGGCGGCACCGTCCATTCCCCCTACACGTACGACCGGAAAGAGGACCACTGATGGAGTCGGCTGAAATCCGCCGCCGCTGGCTGCGCTTCTTCGAGGAGCGTGGGCACCACGTCGTGCCGTCGGCGTCGCTGATCGCGGACGACCCGACGCTGCTGCTGGTCCCCGCGGGCATGGTCCCCTTCAAGCCGTACTTCCTGGGTGAGGTCACCCCGCCCTGGCCGCGCGCCACCAGCGTGCAGAAGTGCGTGCGCACGCCCGACATCGAAGAGGTCGGCAAGACCACCCGGCACGGCACCTTCTTCCAGATGTGCGGCAATTTCTCCTTCGGGGACTATTTCAAGGAGGGCGCCGCCAAGCTCGCCTGGGAGCTGCTCACCAGCCCCCAGGACAAGGGGGGTTACGGGCTGGACCCGGAGCGCCTGTGGATCACGGTCTACGAGCAGGACGACGAGGCCGAGCGCATCTGGCGCGACGTCGTGGGCGTCCCCCCCGAGCGCATCCAGCGCCTCGGCATGGAGGAGAACTACTGGTCGATGGGTGTCCCCGGACCCTGCGGCCCCTGCTCCGAGATCAACTACGACCGTGGCCCCGACTTCGGCGTCGAGGGCGGCCCGGCGGTCAACGACGAGCGGTACGTGGAGATCTGGAACCTGGTCTTCATGCAGTACGAGCGCGGCGAGGGCACCACCAAGACCGACTTCGAGATCCTCGGCGACCTGCCCAGCAAGAACATCGACACCGGGCTCGGCCTGGAGCGCCTGGCGATGATCCTCCAGGGCGTGCGGAACATGTACGAGATCGACACCTCGCGTGCCGTGATCGACAAGGCCACGGAACTGACCGGGGTGGTCTACGGCGCCGCCGAGGAGTCCGACGTCTCCCTGCGAGTCGTCTCCGACCACATCCGTACGTCCGTGATGCTCATCGGCGACGGCGTCACGCCCGGCAACGAGGGCCGGGGCTATGTGCTGCGCCGCATCATGCGCCGCGCCATCCGCAACATGCGCATCCTCGGCGCCACAGGCCCGGTCGTCGCCGACCTGGTCGACGTCGTCATCAAGACGATGGGCCAGCAGTACCCCGAGCTGGAGACCGACCGGAAGCGCATCGAGACGGTCGCGCTCGCCGAGGAGGCCGCCTTCCTCAAGACGCTGAGGGCCGGGACGAACATCCTCGACACCGCCGTCACCGAGACCAAGGCCGAGGGCGGCAAGGTCCTCCCGGGCGACAAGGCGTTCCTGCTCCACGACACCTGGGGCTTCCCGATCGACCTCACCCTGGAGATGGCCGCCGAGCAGGGCCTCTCCGTGGACGAGCAGGGCTTCCGCCGCCTGATGAAGGAGCAGCGGGACCGCGCCAAGGCCGACGCCAAGGCCAAGAAGACGGGCCACGCCGACCTGTCCGCGTACCGCGAGATCGCCGACAGCAGCGGCGCCACCGCCTTCACCGGCTACACCGACACCGAGGACGAGGCCAGCGTCGTCGGCCTGCTCGTCGACGGCGTCTCCTCGCCCGCCGCCCACGAGGGCGACGAGGTCGAGGTCGTCCTCGACCGCACCCCCTTCTACGCGGAGGGTGGCGGCCAGCTCGCCGACACCGGCCGCATCCGGCTGCACAGCGGCGCCGTGATCGAGGTGCGCGACGTGCAGCAGCCGGTGCCGGGCGTCAGCGTCCACAAGGGCACCGTCCAGGTCGGCGAGGTCACCGTCGGCTCCCCGGCGTACGCCCAGATCGACCTCACGCGCCGCCGCTCCATCGCCCGCGCCCACAGCGCCACCCACCTCACCCACCAGGCGCTGCGCGACGCGCTGGGCCCGACGGCCGCGCAGGCCGGTTCGGAGAACGCGCCGGGACGCTTCCGCTTCGACTTCGGCTCGCCCGCCGCCGTTCCCGGCGCCGTGCTCACCGACGTCGAGCAGAAGATCAACGAGGTGCTGGCCCGCGAACTCGACGTCCAGGCCGAGTACATGGGCATCGAGGAGGCGAAGAAGGCGGGCGCGCTCGCCGAGTTCGGCGAGAAGTACGGCCAGACCGTCCGCGTCGTCACCATCGGCGACTTCTCCAAGGAGCTGTGCGGCGGCACCCACGTCCACAACACGGCCCAGCTCGGCCTGGTGAAGCTGCTGGGCGAGTCGTCCATCGGCTCCGGCGTGCGCCGTGTCGAGGCCCTGGTCGGCGTCGACGCGTACAAGTTCCTGGCCCGTGAGCACACGGTCGTCTCGCAGCTCACCGAGCTGGTCAAGGGCCGCCCGGAGGAGCTGCCCGAGCGGATCTCCGGGATGCTGGCCAAGCTCAAGGACGCCGAGAAGGAGATCGAGCGCTTCCGCGCCGAGAAGGTCCTGGAGGCCGCCGCCGGGATCGCCGAGGGCGCCAGGGACGTGCGCGGCATCGCGTTCGCCGCCGCCCGGGTGCCGGACGGCACGGCCGCCGACGGGCTGCGCACGCTCGTGCTCGACGTGCGCCAGCGGCTCGGCTCCCGCCCGGCAGTCGTCGCCCTCTTCACGGTGACCAACGGCCGCCCGCTGACCGTCATCGCCACCAACGAGGCCGCCCGCGAGCAGGGCCTCAAGGCCGGTGACCTGGTCCGTACGGCCGCGAAGACCCTCGGCGGCGGGGGCGGCGGCAAGCCCGACGTCGCGCAGGGCGGCGGCCAGAACCCGGAGGCCGTGGACGAGGCCATCGCCGCCGTCGAGCGCCTCGTCACCGAGGCCGGGGGCAGCGCCTGATGTCGTCCGTCCGGCGGGGCCGCCGCCTCGCCGTCGACGTGGGGGACGCCCGTATCGGGGTCGCGAGCTGCGACCCCGACGGGGTCCTCGCGACCCCCGTGGAGACCGTGCCGGGACGCGACGTCCCGGCCGCGCTCCGGCGGCTCGTGTCCCTCACCGAGGAGTACGAGCCGCTGGAGGTCGTCGTCGGGCTCCCCCGTTCGCTGAGCGGGGGAGAGGGGCCCGCGGCGGCCAAGGTGCGGGCCTTCGCCGAAGAGTTGGCGAAAAACATCACACCCGTGCCGGTCAGACTCGTCGACGAGCGCATGACAACGGTCACAGCGGCCCAGGGGATGAGGGCGTCCGGGGTCAGTTCCAAGAAGGGCCGGGGGCGCATCGACCAGGCCGCCGCCGTGGTGATTCTCCAGAGTGCGCTGGAGACCGAACGGGTGTCCGGGCAGGCGCCGGGCCAGTGCGTCGAAGTGGTTGTCTGATCGCGATACGGTAACGTGCCGCGCGACACGGCAGCCTCCCGAACAGCACTCGCACAGCGCGGGGCACCCACGGCACTCGCGCCCGACGCGCACAGCACGGCTGCCGCACCCTCGCGGCACAAGGGGATCGATGACTGAGTACGGCCAGGGACCTGGCTCCCAACCGTGGCACCCCGATGACCCCCTCTACGGGGATCAGGAGTGGAACGGTGGTCAGCCCGTCGGACAGCACAATGGCTGGAATCAGCCCCCGTACGACGGGCAGCCCCAGCAGCCGTACCACCCCCAGCAGCACGCGCCCCAGCACCAGGCCCCCCAGTACCAGGCCCCTCAGCACCAGACCCCGCAGTACCAGACGCCCCAGGCCCAGCACCAGGCACCGCAGCAGCAGTACGACGGCTCCGCGTACGGCTGGGGCGGCCAGCAGTACGACCCCTCGTACGGCGCGGGCGGTACCGATCCCTACGGCATGCCGCCCGTCGACCCCTACGGCACCGGCGAGCAGCCGGACTACTACGCGGCCCAGGGCGGCTATCCGCCCCCGCGCCCGCAGCACATGCGCGGCCAGCCGGCGCCGGGACAGTACGAGCAGTACGAGCAGCAGGTCCACCCCCACCCCGGCCACCCCCAACCGGGTCACCCCCATCCGGGCGGTCCCGGCGGGCCGGGCGCTCCCGACCCGGACACCGGCTGGGACCCCGGGCCCGACCAGGGCGAGCACGCCTTCTTCACGGACCGCGGCGAGGAGGACCCGGAGCGCCAGGCGTTCCTGGAGGAGGAAGAGGACGCCCGGCGCGGCAGGCGCGGGGGCAAGGGCGGCAAGCCCAAGCGCGACGACGGCACCAAGCGGCGCAGCGGCTGCGCCTGCGCCGTGGTCTCCGCCGTGCTCGTCGCGCTCGTGGGCACCGGCGGGTATTTCGCCTATCAGTTCTATCAGTCCCATTTCGCCCCGGCGCCCGACTACTCGGGCTCCGGCAGCGGCGAGGTCCAGGTCGACATCCCGGACGGCGCGTCGATCTCCGACATGGGCGACGTCCTCAAGCGCGAGGGCGTCATCAAGAGCTCGGGCGCCTTCGTCGACGCGTCGAACGGGAACAAGAAGGCCCAGAGCATCCAGGCGGGCACCTACACCCTCCGCAAGGAGATGTCCGCCTCCAGCGCCGTGGACATGATGCTCGACCCCGCCAGCCAGAACGGGCTGATCATCGCCGAGGGCTGGCGCGCCAAGAAGGTCTACGAGGCGATCGACGAGAAGCTCGACGCGCCCAAGGGCACCACCAAGAAGGTCGCGAACAAGGCCGACCTGGGGCTCCCCGGATGGGCCAAGGGCAAACCGGAAGGTTTCCTCTTCCCCTCGAAGTACAGCGTCGGCAAGAACAGCAAGCCCGAGGACGTGCTGCGCCAGATGGTCAAGCGCGCCGAGGCCGAGTACTCCAAGACCGGCCTGGAGAGCGCGGCGAAGAAGACCGGCAAGTCGCCGGAGGAGATCATCACCATCGCCTCCCTCATCCAGGCGGAGGCCCAGCAGGACCACGAGTTCGGCAAGGTCTCCCGCGTCATCTGGAACCGCCTCGACGACGGCATGCTGCTCGGCTTCGACTCCACGATCAACTACGCCAAGGGCCGCTCCACGCTGAACACCTCCGTCGAGGACACCCGCTACCCCTCGCCGTACAACACCTATCTGCACAAGGGCCTGCCGCCCGGGCCCATCGGCAACCCCGGGCACCAGGCCGTCGAGGCGGCCCTGAAGCCGACGAAGGGGAACTGGCTCTACTTCGTCACCGTCAAACCGGGCGACACCCGCTTCACGGACAGCAAGAGCGAGCACGACAAGAACGTCCAGGACTTCAACAGCGAACAGCGGAAGCAGAACGGGAGCGGCGGCTGATGCCCCACCAGGTGCGCCAGGAGTCACACACGCCCGGCACGCGGACCACCGCACGCACCAGACGCGCCGCCGTCCTCGGCTCACCCATCGCGCACTCGCTCTCCCCGGCCCTGCACCGCGCCGCCTACGGCGAACTGGGCCTGGACTCCTGGACGTACGACAGCTTCGAGGTGGACGAGTCCGGCATCGCGGGCTTCCTCGCCGACCTCGACGGGACGTGGGCGGGGCTCTCGCTCACGATGCCGCTCAAGCGGGCCGTCATCCCGCTGCTCGACGAGATCAGCGAGACCGCGGCCTCGGTCGAGGCCGTCAACACCGTCGTCTTCGGTGATGACGGGCGCCGCCTCGGCGAGAACACCGACATCCCCGGCATGATCGCGGCGCTGCGCGAGCGCGGCGTCGAACGGGTGGAGAGCGCGGCCGTGCTCGGCGCGGGCGCCACCGCCTCCTCCGCGCTCGCGGCGCTCGCACGGGTGTGCGCGGGCGAGGTCACGGCGTACGTCCGCAGCGAGGCCCGGGCCCGCGAGATGCGCGGCTGGGGCGAACGGCTCGGGGTGCCGGTCCGTACGGCCGACTGGTCCGACGCGGCGGAGGCGCTCCGCGCGCCGCTGGTCATCGCCACGACTCCGGCGGGCACGACGGATGCTCTGGCCACTGCCGTCCCCGACGGCCCCGGCACCCTCTTCGACGTGCTCTACGACCCGTGGCCGACGTCCCTCGCGGCGTCCTGGCAGGAGCGCGGCGGCGCGGTGGTGAGCGGCCTCGACCTCCTGATCCACCAGGCGGCACTCCAGGTCGAACAGATGACGGGCCACGGCCCGGCTCCGCTGGCGACGATGCGAGCAGCGGGCGAGGCGGCGCTGCGGGCCCGAGGGGCGTAACGCCGGTCGCCCCGTACCCGGCATCGGGGCTGCGCTTGCCAGCCCTGCGCCTTGCGCAGACCTCCCAAGCGCAGAGGGAGCAGCGAAAGCGCCCCGTCAGGAGCGCCCCGCAAGGGGCGCGGGGAACTGCGCGAGCGACCACGACGTACCCGCGCCCGGCATCGCGCGGTCAGGGGCAGCCCGTGCTCCGGAAAGAGGAGAGCGGCACTGCTCGCATGCCGGACCAGTAATCGGCTGCGGGCCCCCACATGGGAGGATCGGGGCAGGCACACAGGGTCGCGCTCTTCCGCTGGCGCGCCCCGCGAGGAGGAAACGTTGAGCAGGTTGCGCTGGCTTACGGCGGGGGAGTCACACGGTCCCGCACTCGTGGCGACGATCGAGGGGCTGCCCGCGGGAGTGCCCGTCACCACGGACATGGTCGCGGACGAGCTGGCACGGCGGCGCCTGGGTTACGGGCGCGGCGCGCGGATGAAGTTCGAGCGCGACGAGGTCACCTTCCTCGGCGGCGTCCGGCACGGACTGACCCTCGGCTCCCCGGTCGCGGTGATGGTCGGCAACACCGAGTGGCCCAAGTGGGAGAAGGTCATGGCCGCCGACCCGGTCGACCCGGCGGAGCTGGCCGAGCTGGCGCGGAACGCGCCGCTCACGCGCCCCCGCCCCGGCCACGCCGACCTCGCGGGCATGCAGAAGTACGGCTTCGACGAGGCCCGCCCCGTGCTGGAGCGCGCCTCCGCGCGGGAGACCGCGGCCCGGGTCGCGCTCGGCACCCTCGCGCGCTCGTTCCTGAAGGAGACCGCCGGGATCGAGCTCGTCTCGCACGTGGTGGAGCTGGGCGGCGCCAAGGCCCCGTACGGCACCGTGCCCGTGCCCGGCGACGTGGAGCGGCTGGACGCCGACCCCGTGCGCTGCCTCGACCCGGGGGCGAGCGAGGCGATGGTCGCCGAGATCGACCAGGCCCACAAGGACGGGGACACGCTGGGCGGTGTCGTCGAGGTCGTCGCGCACGGCGTGCCGGTCGGCCTGGGCTCGCACGTCCACTGGGACCGCCGTCTCGACTCGCGGCTCGCCGGCGCACTGATGGGCATCCAGGCGATCAAGGGCGTGGAGCTGGGAGACGGCTTCGACCTCGCGCGGGTGCCGGGTTCGCAGGCGCACGACGAGATCGTCCCGACCGACGAGGGCCTCCGCCGCTCCTCCGGCCGTTCCGGCGGTACCGAGGGCGGTCTGTCGACGGGCGAACTCCTGCGCGTACGGGCCGCGATGAAGCCCATCGCGACCGTGCCCCGCGCGCTGGCCACCGTCGACGTCACCACGGGCGAGCCCGAGAAGGCGCACCACCAGCGCTCGGACGTGTGCGCGGTCCCGGCGGCCGGGATCGTCGCGGAGGCGATGGTCGCGCTGGTGCTGGCGGACGCGGTGACCGAGAAGTTCGGCGGCGACAGCGTGCCCGAGACCCGGCGCAACGTCCGCGGCTACCTCGACAACCTGGAGATCAAGTGACGGACACGGGGGACATGGGCGGGGGGCCCGCCGTCGTCCTCGTCGGCCCGATGGGCGTCGGCAAGTCGACGGTGGGCGCGATCCTGGCGGAGCGCCTCGGCGTGACCTGCCGGGACACGGACCGGGACATCGTGGAGAGCACGGGCCGGGAGATCTCCGAGATCTTCCTCGACGAGGGCGAGCCCGCCTTCCGCGAGCTGGAGCGCGCGGCGGTGCGCACCGCGCTCGCCGAGCACACCGGCGTGCTGGCCCTCGGCGGCGGCGCGGTCCTCGCCGAGGAGACCCGCGCCCTGCTCGCCGGGCACCGCGTGGCGTTCCTGGAGATAGACGTCCACGCCGCCGTCAAGCGTGTCGGCCTGGACGCGCCGCGCCCGCTGCTCGTCATCAACCCGCGCCAGCAGTGGCGGAAGCTGATGGAGGAGCGCAGGCCGCTCTACACCGAGGTCGCCCGTGTGACGGTCGGCACCGGGGACCGTACGCCCGAAGAGGTCGCCGACGCGATCCTCGACGCATTGGAGCTCAAGGAAGCATGACCGAGCAGGCACCGGAGCAGGCACCCACCCGTATCGCCGTCGGGGGCTCGGCGGGGACGGAGCCGTACGACGTCCTCGTCGGGCGGCAGCTCCTGGGCGAACTCCCCGGGCTCATCGGGGAGAAGGCGCAGCGCGTGGCGGTGCTGCACCCCGAGGCGCTGGCGGAGACCGGGGAGGCGCTGCGCGAGGACCTCGCGGCGCAGGGCTACGAGGCCATCGCGATCCAGCTCCCGAACGCCGAGGAGTCCAAGACCGCCGAGGTCGCCGCCTACTGCTGGAAGGCGCTGGGCCAGACCGGCTTCACCCGTACCGACGTCATCGTCGGCGTCGGGGGCGGGGCCACCACCGACGTCGCGGGCTTCGTGGCCGCGACCTGGCTGCGCGGGGTCCGCTGGATCGCCGTGCCGACGACGGTGCTGGGCATGGTGGACGCGGCGGTCGGCGGCAAGACCGGCATCAACACCGCCGAGGGCAAGAACCTCGTCGGCGCCTTCCACCCCCCGGCCGGCGTCCTGTGCGACCTCGCCGCGCTCGGCTCGCTGGGCACGCACGACTACGTCAGCGGCCTCGCCGAGATCATCAAGGCGGGCTTCATCGCCGACCCCGTGATCCTGGACCTGATCGAGAAGGACCCGGCGGCCGCGCGTACGCCCGAGGGGCCGCACACCGCCGAGCTGATCGAGCGGTCCATCAGGGTCAAGGCCGAGGTGGTCTCCGACGACCTGAAGGAGTCGGGCCGCCGCGAGATCCTCAACTACGGGCACACCCTGGCGCACGCCATCGAGAAGAACGAGCGCTACAACTGGCGGCACGGCGCGGCCGTCTCGGTCGGCATGGTCTTCGCCGCGGAGCTGGGCCGTATCGCCGGTCGCCTCGATGACGCAACCGCGGACCGCCATCGCGCCGTCCTCGAATCCGTCGGGCTTCCGGTCACCTACCGGGGCGACCAGTGGCCCAAGCTCCTGGAGACCATGAAGGTCGACAAGAAGTCCCGGGGCGACAGGCTGCGCTTCATCGTCCTGGAGGGCCTGGCGCGGCCCTCCGTCCTGGAGAGCCCCGACCCCGCGATGCTGCTCGCCGCGCACGCCGAGATCGCCGCCTGACCGGCGCGAGCCCGGCACCGGCCCGGCAGGAGTGGCCTGAGCGGGCACTCGGGAGCGGACCCGGCCGTTCATACGGGGACGGCGGGGGAAGGTACCGTTCGGTATCTGCACGACACACGGCACCGCGGGGGCGGCGTCGGCACACGTGAGACGGAGTGGGGTCCGGATGCGGCGTTACGGGGACGATGGAGCCTACGGGGCACGTCCGCCCGTACCTCCCCCCGGCTTTCCACCCCCTCCGGCCGCTGCCGCGCACCCGCACCCGCAGCCCCCGGGGGGCCCGGGAGCCAGGCCGGGACCGCCGCCGGGCCCGCAGCAGGGACCGCCGCACCACCCGCAGCCCCCTCAGCCGCACCAGCCTCCGTACCCCCAGGCGCACCGTCCCGGCCCGCCGCCGGGTCCGCTCGCGCCCACGGCGCCGCCCGCTCCGGGCGGCCAGGCGCCCCCTGGTCCTCCCGCCGGTCCGCCCGGCGGCGGAGTGCCGTCCACCGAGACCACGGGGCACATCAAGCTGCCGCCCGGCGGGCCCGTCCAGGTGCCCGCGCCCGGCGCGACGCCCGCCCAGCTCGACGGGACCCGCGCGGCCGTCGCCGTGCTGCTGATCGGCCCGGCGGGCGCGGGCAAGACGACCGTCGCGCGGTACTGGGCGGAGCACCGTGCCGTGCCGACCGCGCACATCAGCCTCGACGACGTACGGGAGTGGGTCCGCTCCGGATTCGCCGACCCGCAGGCGGGGTGGAACGACCACTCGGAGGCGCAGTACCGCCTCGCCCGCCGCACCTGCGGCTTCGCCGCGCGCAATTTCCTGGCGAACGGGATCTCGTGCGTCCTGGACGACGCGGTCTTCCCCGACTGGCCCGTCGTCGGCCTCGGCGGCTGGAAGCGCCATGTCGGCCCGGGGCTGATCCCCGTCGTGCTGCTGCCAGGCCTCGACATCGTGATGGAGCGCAACGCGGAGCGGAGCGGCAACCGCCGCCTGTCCGACGAGGAGGTCGCGCACATACACGGCCGTATGGCGGGCTGGTACGGCTCGGGGCTGCCCATCATCGACAACTCCCGCCAGGACGTGGCGGCCACCGCGCACATGCTCGACACCGTCGTCGCACGCAGCCTCGCGAGCCCCCCGAGCTGGTAGCCCGGTCCGGGGCCGGAACCGGGGCCGGGGCCGGGATCGCGCGGGTCACGGACACGCCGTCGCCCGCACGGCCCCTCTCAACCGGTGGGTCAGCGCGGCCGTGCGTACCCTCGGCATATGTCCGAGGTGCATGTGGCTCGCAGGTCCAGGCTGCGCGAGCGCTGTGCGGCGAGTACCGCCCACGGCGGCCCCGCAGAAGCGGTGCTGGTCTCCCGCCCCGCCAACGTCCGCTATCTGACGGGCCGCGCCCCGCGTGACGGGGTCCTGCTGCTCGGGCCCGACGGCGAGGACACGCTCTTCACCCCGCCGGAGGCGGGTCCGCCCGGCGGCAGCCACCCCGCCGACGACCTGCGGGACATGGCGCTGACCGAGGGGGACGGGGACGCGGCCGTCGCAGCGGCGGGGCTCGCCGCGCGCCGGGGCCCGCACACGCTGGCCGTGGAGGAGCACCACCTCACGGTCGCCCGGCACCGTGCCGTGGCCTCCGTCGCCCCCGCGCTGCACCTCGCGGACCTCGGCTGCGCCGTGGAGCAGCAGCGGGTGATCAAGGACGAGGAGGAGATCTCCGCGCTGCGCATCGCCGCCGAGATCACCGACCAGGCGCTCGGCGAGCTGCTGGAGTCGATCCTCGTCGGCCGTACGGAGCGGCATCTCGCACTGGAGCTGGAGCGCCGTCTGATCGACCACGGCGCGGAGGGCTCGGCGTTCCCCACCTCCGTCGCGACGGGCCGCAATTCGGGACTCTCCGGACATCGGCCCACGGACAGGCGGGTGGAGGAGGGCGACTTCCTCACGGTCCGGCTGGGCGCCAGCTACCGCGGCTACCGCTGCCAGATCGGCCGTACGTTCGTGATCGGCACGGCTCCCGACGACTGGCAGATCGAGCTGTACGACCTCGTCTTCGCCGCTCAGCGCGCCGCACGGGAGTCTCTGGGGCCCGGTACGGAGTACCGCGACGTGGACCGCGCGGCACGTCAGCTGCTGGACGCGGCGGGGCACGGAGCGGCCCTCGGACAGGCGACCGGGCACGGGGTGGGGCTGGAAATCGGTGAGGACCCTCGGCTGTCACCTGCGGCCATGGGTAAACTGGACGCTTGTGTGCCGGTCACCGTCGAACCGGGGGTCCATCTCCCGGGCCGGGGCGGTGTCCGGATCGACGACACGCTCGTCGTTCGCCCGCAGGCGGACGGCGGACCCGAGCTACTCACCATCACGACCAAGGAGCTGCTCGCGCTCTGAGCAGTACAGGCTTCTGCGCGGCGCTGCTCCTCGGTTTCCGCAGCAGCAGTCTCAGGAGATTCCGCGACCGTGGCATCCACGAACGACCTCAAGAACGGCATGGTGCTCAAGCTCGACGGCGACCAGCTCTGGTCCGTCGTTGAGTTCCAGCACGTCAAGCCCGGCAAGGGCCCCGCTTTCGTCCGCACCAAGCTGAAGAACGTGCTGTCCGGCAAGATCGTCGACAAGACGTTCAACGCTGGCACGAAGGTCGAGACGGCCACCGTGGACCGACGTGACATGCAGTTCTCGTACATGGACGGCGACTACTTCGTCTTCATGGACATGTCGACATACGACCAGCTCCACGTCGAGCGCAAGACCGTCGGCGACGCGGCCAACTTCCTCATCGAGGGCTTCGAGGCCACCGTCGCGCAGCACGAGGGCGAGGTGCTCTACATCGAGCTGCCCGCCGCCGTCGAGCTGGTGATCAAGCACACCGAGCCGGGCGTCCAGGGCGACCGCTCGACCGGTGGCTCCAAGCCCGCCGAGCTGGAGACCGGCCACAGCATCCAGGTGCCGCTCTTCATCACCACCGGCGAGAAGATCAAGGTCGACACGCGCTCCGGCGAGTACCTGAGCCGGGTGAACAGCTAACCGTGGCCGCTCGCAACAAGGCCCGTAAGCGCGCCTTCCAGATCCTCTTCGAGGCCGACCAGCGCGGCGCGGAGGTGCGCACGGTGCTGGCCGACTGGTTGCGGCTCGCCCGGACCGACTCCCGGCAGCCGCCGGTCACCGAGTACACGATGCAGCTCGTGGAGGGGTACGCGGAGAGCGCGCCCCGTATCGACGAGCTGATCTCCACCTACTCCGTGGGCTGGACCCTGGACCGGATGCCGGTCGTCGACAGGGGCATCCTGCGGCTGGCGGTCTACGAGCTGCTGTGGGTGGACGAGGTGCCGGACGCCGTGGTCATCGACGAGGCGGTGCAGCTCGCCAAGGAGTTCTCCACCGACGAGTCCCCGGGCTTCATCAACGGCCTGCTGGGCCGTCTGAAGGAGCTCAAGCCGACACTGCGCCGCTAGGCGCGGGCGCCGCGCTCAGCCGACGAGAGGGCGTGTCCGGAGGGAGGACCTCCGGGCACGCCCTCTCGCGTGCCGTCACCACGCGGCGGGGTGCGGATGGCCCAGGTACGGGAAGTCCGGCAGCAGATCCGTGTGCGGGCCGATGTGGTCGTCGGTGATCCTGCCGCCCGACACCATCGCCAGCCGCGCCGAGGTCACGTCGTCCGTCAGGCGGCGCCCGTTGGGATAGGCGACGGTGCGGGTGCGGTCGTAGCGCAGCACGTCCGGCAGCACGGTGCCCAGCGTCCGCTCCGCCTCCTCGCGGGAGTACCCGCCGGTGTGCGCGAGGACCGCGCTCCAGGGCTCCAGATAGGTCTCCCGGTCGTCGGCGGGCTCGCCCGCGTTGTACGCCTCCTTCGCGTCCTCCTCGTTGAAGTACGCGGTGAGGGAGGGGTGGGCGCCCCGGTCGACCGACACCAGCTCGCCGTCGCGCACGACGCTGACCCGCGCCCAGACGCCGACCGGGCCCTCGCCGAGCTCCGAGTCGGGGACCTCCAGGACGATGCCGAAGACGTTCTTGTCGGCGCCGAAGTCCACGCCCGTCCACCGGAAGTCGTTCACGATCCCGTCGAGGTCGGCGAAGAACGGGTCGCTGCGCAGCCCGGCGGACAGCCGGTAGGGGCCGTACTCCACGACGTTGGGCTGAGGCCCGAAGGCGACCGAGGCGTCGCTGAGGACGGTCTCGCCCGCGGCCTCGTGCCGCTGTGCGTCCTCGCCCGTGGCGCGGTGCACGGTGACGGTCTGCCCGGCGCTGTCGGGCTCGGAGAAGACGAAGCTGTAGGCGAGGTCGGCCCGGTGGTCGCCGTCCGTGTCGACATTGATCCGGTACACGGCGTCGGGGTGGAACTCCTCGCCCTGGGCGGGCGCGAACGGATTCACGTTCATGATCAGGACGGTGTGCCCCCGCACGGTCGACGGGAAGACGAACAGGTCCGTCAGGTCCAGCCGTGCGTCGTCCTGGGGCGAGCGGAGGTTCGGGCCGCTGAGATGGTGCGACATGAGGTCCTCTTCGGTCTGTACGGCACCCCCTCCCGCCATCAGACCAGAACCGGCACGCACCCGCCCCGTGAACGCCGCTGGGCGGGGACCCCGCGAAGGAGTCCCCGCCCAGCGGGTGCACGACAGGGGACGGCCGTCAGGCGTCCTCGTGGGAGACGGCGCGGCGCGCGTCCGCGTCCAGCACGCCCCAGCTGATGAGCTGCTCCGTCAGCACGGACGGCGACTGGTCGTAGATCACCGCGAGGGTGCGCAGGTCGTCCTGGCGGATGGAGAGGACCTTGCCGTTGTAGTCCCCGCGCTGGGACTGGATCGTGGCCGCGTAACGCTGGAGGGGGCCGGCCTTCTCGGCGGGCACGTGCGCCAGGCGCTCCAGGTCGAGGACGAGCTTCGGCGGCGGCTCGGCGGCGCCGCCCGGAGTGGTGCCGGGCAGCAGCTCCTGCACCGGGACCCCGTAGAAATCCGCCAGCTCGGCGAGGCGCTGCACGGTCACCGCACGGTCGCCGCGCTCGTACGAGCCCACCACGACCGCCTTCCAACGGCCCTGGGACTTCTCCTCCACGCCGTGGAGGGAGAGGCCCTGCTGGGTGCGGATGGCGCGGAGCTTCGCTCCGAGCTGTTTGGCGTATTCGCTGGACATATGGCTCCCCGGACGCTGTGTCGCGTATCGCTGAGCGGCTCCGCCGCGTGGGGCCTTGCCGCGTGCTTCGTAACTCACTGTGAGGTTACGCAGCGTAATGTGCCGCGTCAAGCCGAGGGGGTCCAGACGGCTTCCACCTGGGGTGGGGGAGGGGCGGAAGTGGCCCGTCACCTGCCCCTGGTACCGTTGTCCGACGACAGATCGACGTCCTTTAAGGCCCGTCCCGTGAGGCGGGGAAGGAGGTCCGCTTTTCATGGACGACACCAGTGTGCCCCCCGGTCCGGCCCGGCCCGTTCTTGAGGCCCCGGACATCGCGCGGGTGCTGACCCGCATCGCCCACGAGATCGTCGAGCGCGCCAAGGGCGCCGACGACGTGGTGCTTCTCGGCATTCCCACCCGCGGGGTGTTCCTCGCGAGAAGGCTCGCCGCCAAGCTCGAAGAGATCACCGGCAGCTCCGTGCCGGTCGGATCCCTCGACATCACGATGTACCGCGACGACCTCCGCCTCGGCCCGGCGCGCGCTCTGGCGCGCACCGAGATCCCGGCCGAGGGCGTCGACGGACGCCTCGTCGTCCTCGTCGACGACGTGCTCTACTCCGGCCGTACGATCCGGGCGGCGCTCGATGCCCTGGGTGACATCGGACGCCCCCGCGCGGTCCAGCTCGCCGTTCTCGTGGACCGCGGTCACCGCGAGCTGCCGATCCGCGCCGACTACGTCGGCAAGAACCTCCCCACGTCGCAGCGGGAGACCGTCAAGGTCCAGCTCACCGAGGAGGACGGCCACGACGGCGTGCTCCTCGGCACCCGCGAGACCGTCTAGCCAGCTCCCCACAGACTCCGCGCGCCGCCGGTGCGCGCCCGCGTGCCCGCACGCGTGCGTGAAGCACCGGCCCCTGGACCACCGCGACCACTCCTGACTCACCACGGAAGGCAGGAAGGCAACAGATGAAGCGACACCTCATCTCGGCCGCCGACCTCACCCGCGACGACGCCGTCCTGATCCTCGACACCGCCGAGGAGATGGCCAGGTTCGCCGACCGGCCGATCAAGAAGCTGCCGACGCTGCGCGGCCGCACCATCGTCAACCTCTTCTTCGAGGACTCGACCCGCACCCGGATCTCGTTCGAGGCCGCCGCCAAGCGGCTCTCGGCCGATGTGATCAACTTCTCCGCGAAGGGCTCCTCGGTCTCCAAGGGCGAGTCCCTCAAGGACACCGCGCTCACCCTGGAGGCCATGGGCGCCGACGCCGTCGTCATCCGGCACGGCGACTCCGGAGCGCCGCACCGCCTGGCCACCTCCGGCTGGATCGGCGGCTCGGTCATCAACGCGGGCGACGGCACCCACGAGCACCCCACGCAGGCCCTGCTCGACGCCTTCACCATGCGCCGCCGCCTGGTCGGCGAGGAGGGCGCGGACCTCGCGGGCAAGCGGATCACGATCGTCGGCGACATCCTGCACAGCCGCGTCGCCCGCTCCAACGTCCATCTGCTCTCCACCCTGGGCGCCCACGTCACCCTCGTCGCGCCGCCCACCCTGGTGCCGGTCGGCGTCGAGAGCTGGCCGTGCGAGATCTCGTACGACCTGGACGCGGTGCTCGCCAAGTCCGACGCGGTGATGATGCTGCGCGTCCAGCGCGAGCGGATGAACGCCGCGTTCTTCCCCACGGAGCGCGAGTACGCCCGCCGGTACGGCCTCGACGGCGAGCGCATGGCCCGGATGCCCGACCACGCGATCGTGATGCACCCCGGGCCGATGAACCGCGGCATGGAGATCACCGCCCCGGTCGCCGACTCGCCGCGCTGCACCGCCGTCGAGCAGGTCGCCAACGGCGTCAGCATCCGGATGGCCGTGATGTACCTGCTGCTCGGCGGAGCCGAGCCCGCCCGCACCGTTCACGCCGTTCACGCTGAGGAGAGCAACTGATGAGCAAGACCCTGATCCGCGGTGCGAAGATCCTCGGCGGCGAGCCGCAGGACGTCCTCATCGAGGCCGACGGCACGATCGGCGCCGTCGGGCGCGGCCTGGAGGCGCCGGGCGCCGAGGTCGTCGAGGCCCGCGGCTCCGTGCTGCTCCCCGGCCTGGTGGACCTGCACACCCATCTGCGCGAGCCGGGCCGCGAGGACTCCGAGACCGTGCTGACCGGCACCCGCGCCGCCGCCAAGGGCGGCTACACCGCGGTGCACGCCATGGCCAACACCTTCCCCGTCGCCGACACGGCGGGCGTCGTCGAGCAGGTCTGGCGCCTCGGCAAGGAGTACGGCTACTGCGACGTACGCCCCGTCGGCGCCGTCACCGTCGGGCTGGAGGGCAAGAAGCTCGCCGAACTGGGCGCCATGCACGACTCGGCCGCCGAGGTGCGGGTCTTCTCCGACGACGGCAAGTGCGTGGACGACGCGGTGATCATGCGGCGCGCCCTCGAATACGTGAAGGCGTTCGACGGCGTCGTCGCGCAGCACGCCCAGGAGCCCCGGCTCACCGAGGGCGCCCAGATGAACGAGGGCACCGTCTCCGCCGAGCTGGGCCTGCAGGGCTGGCCCGCCGTCGCCGAGGAGTCGATCATCGCCCGCGACGTGCTGCTCGCCGCGCACGTCGGCTCGCGGGTGCACATCTGCCACTTGTCGACGGCAGGGTCCGTGGAAATCGTCCGCTGGGCCAAGTCCAAGGGGTGGGACGTGACCGCCGAGGTCACCCCGCACCACCTGCTGCTCACCGACGAACTGGTCCGCTCGTACGACCCCGTCTACAAGGTCAACCCGCCCCTGCGTACCGAGGCCGACGTCATGGCCCTGCGCGAGGCGCTGGCCGACGGCACCATCGACTGCGTCGCCACCGACCACGCCCCGCACCCGCACGAGGACAAGGACTGCGAGTGGGGCGCGGCCGCCATGGGCATGGTCGGCCTGGAGACCGCGCTCTCCGTCGTCCAGCACACGATGGTGGACACCGGGCTCCTCGACTGGGCGCAGGTCGCCGACCGGATGTCGCACCGCCCCGCCGCCATCGGACGGCTCGAAGGGCACGGCCGCCCCCTGGAGCCCGGCGAGCCCGCCAACCTCGTCCTCCTCGACCCGGCTTACCGTGGACAGGTGGACCCCGCGGGCTTCGCCTCCCGCAGCGGAAACACCCCTTACGAGGGCCGTGAGCTGCCCGGACGCGTGACCCACACCTGGCTGCGGGGCCGTACGACGGTTGTGGACGGGACATTGGTGTGAGCGCACAGAGCCAAATCGGTCAGCAGGTCCAGCAGGTCCAGCAGATCCAGCAGATCCAGCAGATTCACCTCGCGGAGAAGTCGCAGGAGGTCACCGACTGGGCCGCGCGCATCGGCTGGGTCGTCGGCCTCGTCCTCTTCATCGCGCTGATCTACTGGCTGATGCGTCAGGGCTGGAAGTGGCGCGGCACCCTCCAGGGCGACCTGCCCGAGCTGCCGGAGATCCCCGAGGAGACCGGCGAGCCCCTGCTCCTGCTGAGCGGGCGGTACCACGGCTCGACCAGCGCGGGCCAGTGGCTCGACCGGATCGTCGCGCACGGCCTGGGCACCCGCAGCCGCGCCGAGCTCACCCTCACGGCCGAGGGCCTCGCGGTCGTACGGCCGGGGGCGCAGGACTACTGGATCCCGGCGGACCGGCTGCGCGGCGCCCGGCTCGACACCGGCATCGCGGGCAAGGTGCTCACCGAGGGCGGCCTGCTGGTCGTCACCTGGCAGCACGGCGACCGCACCCTCGACTCGGGCTTCCGCTCCGACCACGCGGCGGACCACCAGACCTGGGTCGACAAGATCAACGAGATGAGCGGCGACAACGGCGTCGCGGCGCAGCACAACCAGGAAGGCGCACCATGACGACCTCCGCCAGGGGAACCGCGAAGGTTCCCGCCGTCCTCGTCCTGGAGGACGGCCGCACCTTCCGCGGCCGCGCCTACGGGGCCCTGGGGGAGACCTTCGGCGAGGCCGTGTTCTCCACCGGCATGACCGGCTACCAGGAGACCCTGACCGACCCGTCGTACCACCGCCAGGTCGTCGTCATGACCGCGCCGCACGTCGGCAACACCGGGGTCAACGCGGAGGACGCCGAGTCCCGCCGCATCTGGGTCTCCGGATACGTGGTCCGCGACCCCGCCCGCGTCCCCTCCAACTGGCGCTCCACCCGCTCCCTCGACGAGGAGCTGGAGGAGCAGGGCGTCGTCGGCATCCGCGGCATCGACACCCGCGCCCTCACCCGCCATCTGCGCGAGCGCGGCTCGATGCGCGTCGGCATCTTCTCCGGGGACGCGCTCCCCGCCGAGGGCGACATGGTCGAGCTGGTCCGCCAGACGCCCGAGATGACGGGCGCAGACCTCGCCGCGCAGGTCACGGTCGAGGAGGCGTACGTCGTCCCGGCCATCGGGGAGAAGAAGTACACCGTCGCCGCGATCGACCTCGGCATCAAGGGCATGACCCCGCACCGGATGGCCGAGCGCGGCATCGAGGTCCATGTGCTGCCGTCCACCGCCACGGTGGAGGAGGTGTACGCGGTCGCGCCGGGAGGCCCCGACGGTGTCTTCTTCTCCAACGGCCCCGGCGACCCCGCCACCGCCGACCACCAGGTCGAGCTGATGCGGGCCGCGCTGGAGCGCGGCACCCCGCTCTTCGGCATCTGCTACGGCAACCAGATCCTGGGCCGCGCCCTCGGCTTCGGCACGTACAAGCTCAAGTACGGCCACCGGGGCATCAACCAGCCCGTCCAGGACCGCACCACCGGCAAGGTCGAGATCACCGCGCAGAACCACGGCTTCGCCGTCGACGCGCCGCTCGACCAGGCCGTGGACACCCCCTACGGCCGGGCCGAGGTCTCCCACGTCGGGCTCAACGACAACGTGGTCGAGGGCCTGCGCCTGCTCGACAAGCCCGCCTTCAGCGTCCAGTACCACCCCGAAGCGGCAGCGGGTCCGCACGACGCCGCCTACCTGTTCGACCGCTTCGTCGCCCTCATGGAGGACCAGCGTGCCTAAGCGCACCGATATCCAGTCCGTCCTGGTCATCGGCTCCGGTCCGATCGTCATCGGCCAGGCAGCAGAGTTCGACTACTCCGGTACGCAGGCCTGCCGTGTCCTCAAGGCCGAGGGCCTGCGCGTCATCCTCGTGAACTCCAACCCGGCCACGATCATGACCGACCCGGAGATCGCCGACGCCACCTACGTCGAGCCGATCACCCCCGAGTTCGTCGAGAAGATCATCGCCAAGGAGCGCCCCGACGCGCTCCTGCCCACCCTCGGCGGCCAGACCGCGCTCAACACCGCGATCGCGCTGGACGAGGCCGGGACCCTGCAGAAGCACGGCGTGGAGCTGATCGGCGCCAACGTCGAGGCGATCAACAAGGGCGAGGACCGCGACCAGTTCAAGGAGGTCGTCGAGGCCGTCCGCGGCAAGATCGGCCACGGCGAGTCCGCGCGCTCGTACATCTGTCACTCGATGGAGGACGTCCTGCGCGGCGTCGACGAGCTGGGCGGCTACCCCGTCGTCGTCCGCCCCTCCTTCACCATGGGCGGCGCGGGCTCCGGCTTCGCGCACGACGAGGAGGAGCTGCGCCGCATCGCGGGCCAGGGCCTGGAGCTCTCGCCGACCACCGAGGTGCTCCTGGAGGAGTCCATCCTCGGCTGGAAGGAGTACGAGCTGGAGCTGATGCGCGACAAGAACGACAACGTCGTGGTCGTCTGCTCCATCGAGAACTTCGACCCGATGGGCGTGCACACCGGCGACTCGATCACCGTCGCGCCCGCGATGACGCTCACCGACCGCGAGTACCAGATCCTCCGTGACATCGGCATCGCCGTGATCCGCGAGGTCGGCGTCGACACCGGCGGCTGCAACATCCAGTTCGCGGTCAACCCGGACGACGGGCGGGTCGTCGTCATCGAGATGAACCCGCGCGTCTCCCGCTCCTCGGCGCTCGCCTCCAAGGCGACCGGTTTCCCGATCGCGAAGATCGCCGCGAAGCTCGCCGTCGGCTACACGCTGGACGAGATCCCCAACGACATCACCGAGGAGACCCCGGCTTCCTTCGAGCCGACCCTCGACTACGTCGTCGTCAAGGTCCCGCGTTTCGCCTTCGAGAAGTTCCCGGCCGCCGACTCGGCGCTCACGACCACCATGAAGTCGGTCGGCGAGGCCATGGCTCTCGGCCGCAACTTCACCGAGTCCCTCCAGAAGGCGCTGCGCTCGCTGGAGAAGAAGGGCAGCCAGTTCGACTTCGCCGCCCCGACGGGCGACAAGGCGGAGCTCCTCGCCGAGGCCGTCCGCCCGACCGACGGCCGGATCAACACCGTCATGGCCGCCATCCGCGCCGGGGCCACCCCGGAGGAGGTCTTCGAGGCGACGAAGATCGACCCCTGGTTCGTCGACCAGCTCTTCCTCATCAAGGAGACCGCCGACGAGATCGCCGCGGCCCCCGAGCTCAGCGCCGAGCTGCTCGCCGAGGCCAAGCGGCACGGCTTCTCCGACGCCCAGATCGCCGCGGTCCGCTCGCTGCGCGAGGACGTCGTCCGCGAGGTCCGGCACGCCCTCGGCATCCGCCCGGTCTACAAGACGGTCGACACCTGCGCCGCCGAGTTCGCCGCGAAGACCCCGTACTTCTACTCCTCGTACGACGAGGAGACCGAGGTCGCGTCCCGCGAGAAGCCCGCCGTGATCATTCTCGGCTCGGGTCCCAACCGTATCGGCCAGGGCATCGAGTTCGACTACTCCTGCGTGCACGCCTCCTTCGCGCTGCACGACGCGGGCTACGAGACCGTCATGGTCAACTGCAACCCCGAGACCGTCTCGACGGACTACGACACCTCCGACCGCCTCTACTTCGAGCCGCTGACCCTCGAAGACGTGCTGGAGATCGTCCACGCCGAGCAGCAGGCGGGCCCCGTCGCCGGCGTCCTCGTCCAGCTCGGCGGCCAGACCCCGCTGGGCCTCGCGCAGGCCCTCAAGGACAACGGCGTACCGATCGTCGGCACCTCGCCCGAGGCCATCGAGCTGGCCGAGGAGCGCGGCGCCTTCGGCCGCGTGCTGACCGAGGCCGGGCTGCCCGCGCCGAAGTACGGCACGGCCTTCTCGTTCGACGAGGCCAAGCGGATCGCCGCCGAGATCAACTACCCGGTCATGGTCCGCCCCAGTTACGTCCTGGGCGGGCGCGGCATGGAGATCGTCTACGACGAGCCCTCCCTCGCCGCGTACCTGGAGCGGCACGCGGGCCTCATCGAGAAGCACCCGGTCCTCATCGACCGCTTCCTCGACGACGCCATCGAGATCGACGTCGACGCGCTCTTCGACGGCACCGAGCTCTACCTCGGCGGCGTCATGGAGCACATCGAGGAGGCCGGCATCCACTCCGGCGACTCCGCCTGCGCGCTGCCCCCGATCACCCTCGGCGGCTTCGACATCAAGCGGCTGCGGGCCTCCACCGAGGCCATCGCGCGCGGCGTCGGCGTCCGCGGCCTGATCAACATCCAGTTCGCGATGGCCGGGGACATCCTCTACGTCCTGGAGGCCAACCCCCGCGCCTCCCGCACCGTCCCCTTCACCTCCAAGGCCACGGCCGTCCCGCTCGCAAAGGCGGCGGCCCGGATCTCGCTGGGCGCGACCGTCGCCGAGCTGCGCGCCGAGGGCATGCTCCCGGCCGGGGGCGACGGCGGCGACCTGCCGCTGGACGCGCCGATCTCGGTCAAGGAGGCGGTCCTGCCCTGGACCCGCTTCCGCGACGTGCAGGGCCGCGGCGTGGACACGGTGCTCGGCCCGGAGATGCGCTCGACCGGCGAGGTCATGGGCATCGACTCGGTCTTCGGCACCTCGTACGCGAAGTCCCAGGCCGCCGCGTACGGCGCGCTGCCGAACAAGGGCCGCGCCTTCGTCTCGGTCGCCAACCGCGACAAGCGCTCGCTGATCTTCCCGGCCCGCGAGCTGGTCGCGATGGGCTTCGAGCTGCTCGCCACCTCCGGCACCGCCGAGGTTCTCAAGCGCAACGGGATCAACGCCACGGTCGTCCGCAAGCAGAGCCAGGGTGAGGGCCCGAACGGCGAGCGCACGGTCGTGCAGCTCATCCACGACGGCGAGGTCGACCTGATCGTCAACACGCCGTACGGCACGGGCGGCCGTCTCGACGGCTACGACATCCGTACGGCCGCCGTCGCCCGCTCCGTCCCGTGCCTGACCACCGTCCAGGCGCTGGCCGCCGCGGTGCAGGGCATCGAGGCGCTCACCCGCGGCGAGGTCGGCGTCCGCTCGCTCCAGGACCACGCGGAGCACCTGATCGCGGCGCGGGAAGGGTGACCCGGTCCGTGACACGTTCCGAGACCCGTTCCGTGTACCAGCTCCTCTTCCGGGTGCTCTTCCGCAGGATGGATCCGGAGAAGGCCCACCACCTGGCCTTCTCCTGGATCCGCCTGGCGGCCCGCGTCCCCGTCCTGCGTACGTTCGCCGCCGCGGTCCTCGCCCCACGGCACAAGACCCTGCGTACCGAGGCCCTGGGCCGCCGTATGCACGGCCCCTTCGGGCTGGCGGCGGGCTTCGACAAGAACGCGGTCGCGATCGACGGCATGGCCATGCTCGGCTTCGACCACGTCGAGATCGGTACGGTCACCGGGCAGCCCCAGCCCGGCAACCCGAAGAAGCGGCTCTTCCGCCTCGTCGAGGACCGCGCGCTGATCAACCGGATGGGCTTCAACAACGACGGCTCGGCGGCCGTCGCCGCCCGTCTCGCGGCGCGGAACCCCGTGTTCCGTACGACCGTGGGCGTCAACATCGGCAAGACCAAGGTCGTCCCGGAGCCCGAGGCCGCCGAGGACTACGTGACCTCGACGGAGGCCCTGGCGGTCCACGCCGACTACCTCGTCGTCAACGTCTCGTCCCCGAACACCCCGGGCCTGCGGAACCTCCAGGCCACCGAGCACCTGCGCCCGCTGCTGACGGCCGTCCGCGAGGCCGCCGACCGCACGGTCACGGGCCGCCGGGTGCCGCTCCTGGTCAAGATCGCGCCCGACCTCGCGGACGAGGACGTCGACGCCGTCGCCGACCTCGCCGTGGAACTGGGCCTGGACGGCATCATCGCCACGAACACGACCATCGCCCGCGACGGCCTCGGCCTGCGCGCCGATCCCCGTACGGCCGCGGAGACCGGCGGCCTGTCCGGCGCCCCGGTCAAGGACCGCTCGCTGGAGGTGCTGCGCCGCCTGTACGCACGCGTGGGCGACCGCCTCACCCTCGTCGGCGTAGGCGGCATCACCACCGCCGACGACGCCTGGCAGCGCATCCTCGCCGGTGCCACGCTCGTACAGGGCTACTCCGCCTTCATCTACGAGGGCCCGTTCTGGATGCGCCGGCTCCACAAGGGCCTCGCCGAGCGGCTGGCGGCGAGCCCCTACGCGACGCTCGCCGAGGCGATCGGCGCCAAGCACAGGAAGGTCTCCTCATGAACGGACCCGAACCCTTCGGTGCCCGGCTGCGCCGCGCCATGGACACCCGCGGTCCGCTCTGCGTCGGGATCGACCCGCACGCGTCGCTGCTGCGCGACTGGGGCCTGGACGACGACGTCGCGGGCCTGGAGCGCTTCGCCCGTACGACGGTCGAGGCGCTGGCCGACCGGGTCGCCGTGCTCAAGCCGCAGTCCGCGTTCTTCGAGCGCTTCGGCTCGCGCGGCGTCGCGGTCCTGGAGCGGACCGTGGCCGAGGCCCGGGAGGCCGGGGCCCTGGTGCTGATGGACGCCAAGCGCGGCGACATCGGCTCGACCATGGCCGCGTACGCCGCCACGTTCCTGGACCAGGGCTCGCCGCTCTTCTCCGACGCGCTCACGGTCAGCCCGTACCTGGGCTACGGCTCGCTCGCCCCGGCGGTCGAGACGGCGCGGGCGAACGGCGCCGGTCTCTTCGTCCTCGCGCTCACCTCGAACCCGGAGGGCCGCGAGGTCCAGCACGCGGTCCGCGAGGACGACGGGGCCGGGACCACGGTCGCGGCGACCGTACTGCGCCATCTGGCGGCCGAGAACGCGGGCGCGGAGCCGCTCGGCTCCTTCGGCGCGGTGGTCGGCGCGACGCTCGGCGATCTCTCGGCGTTTCCGCTGAACGTGAACGGTCCGCTCCTCGCCCCCGGCATCGGCGCGCAGGGCGCCACGCCCGCCGATCTGCCCGCGGTCTTCGGCGGTGCTGTCCGGAATGTCGTGCCGAGTGTGAGCCGGGGAGTGCTGAAACACGGCCCGGACATAATCGGATTGCGGGATTCCGCGACGCGATTCGCGGATGAGGTACGGAAAGCAGCCGCCTGAGGCGTAAAAATCTGCTGATTATGCCCCGAAATGTCCAGGTCGATGAACTCTGACCTGGACTTTTCGTCTGTTCTCGCTGACTGTGGGGCTCACGGCCGCTAGTCTCCGTCGAGAGCACCGCGAACAGGCGCGTTGCTCGTTGCTCCGCAGGTGTAGGGCTACTAGGTTCCTCACCGGTCCGTATCCGACAGTTCGACATCCGAGGTGACGTAGGCGTGGCTCTTCCGCCCCTTACCCCTGAACAGCGCGCAGCCGCGCTCGAAAAGGCCGCCGCGGCTCGCCGGGAGCGCGCCGAGGTCAAGAACCGGCTGAAGCACTCCGGCGCATCCCTCCACGAGGTCATCAAGCAGGGCCAGGAGAACGATGTCATCGGCAAGATGAAGGTCTCCGCGCTGCTTGAGTCCCTGCCTGGCGTCGGCAAGGTCCGCGCCAAGCAGATCATGGAGCGTCTCGGGATCTCCGAGAGCCGCCGCGTGCGCGGTCTCGGCTCCAATCAGATCGCCGCCCTGGAGCGCGAGTTCGGCGGCGCGAACGCCTGAGGTAACAGGCACTCCCGTGAACCGGGATAATCACTGCATGAGTTCTGCAGTTCCCCGGGGGGAGACCCCGGCACCCCCGGTCGGCACATCGCGGCTGACCGTGCTCTCCGGTCCCTCCGGGGTCGGCAAGAGCACGGTCGTCGCACACATGCGCAAGGCCCATCCCGAGGTCTGGCTCTCCGTCTCCGCCACCACCCGAAGGCCCCGCCCCGGCGAGCGTCACGGGGTGCAGTACTTCTTCGTGGACGACGAGGAGTTCGACAAGCTCATCGCCAACGGTGAGCTGCTCGAATGGGCGGAGTTCGCGGGCAACAGGTACGGCACGCCCCGGCAGGCCGTTCTCGAGCACCTGGAGCGGGGTGAGCCCGTCCTGCTGGAGATCGACCTCCAGGGCGCTCGCCTCGTCCGGGAGTCCATGCCCGACGCCCGACTGGTCTTCCTGGCTCCGCCGAGCTGGGAAGAGCTGGTCAGGCGGCTGACGGGGCGCGGCACCGAGCCGCCCGAGGTCATCGAGCGCAGGCTGGAGGCCGCCCGCACCGAGCTGGCGGCCGAGGCCGAGTTCGACACCACCCTCGTCAACACCTCCGTCGAGGACGTCAGCGCTGAGCTGCTAGCCTTGATGCGTATCGATTGATTCCCCTGATTCCGCCGAAGCTGCGGATCTCAGATCTCAGAATCGATCATTCTCTCTTCATCCATCCTTCGGAAGGCAGAGCGTGTCCTCTTCCATCACCACGCCCGAGGGCATCATCAACCCGCCGATTGATGAGCTGCTCGAGGCCACCGACTCGAAGTACAGCCTTGTGATCTACGCCGCCAAGCGCGCGCGCCAGATCAACGCGTACTACTCGCAGCTCGGCGAGGGCCTCCTCGAGTACGTCGGCCCGCTGGTGGACACCCACGTGCACGAGAAGCCGCTCTCGATCGCGCTCCGCGAGATCAACGCGGGCCTGCTGACCTCCGAGGCCGTAGAGGCCCCGCCGGTCGGCCAGTAACACCCTCCCTACCAGGGGCCCGGCAGCGCGGCTGCCGGGCCCCTGGTGTGTCATGGAGGCCAAGCAACCACGTGTGGGGAGAGACGAGTGACGGAGAAGCCGAAGGTCGTCCTGGGGGTGAGCGGCGGCATCGCGGCCTACAAGGCGTGCGAGCTGCTGCGACGGCTGACCGAGAGCGGCCATGACGTACGGGCCGTGCCGACCGACTCGGCGCTGCACTTCGTGGGGGCCGCCACCTGGGCCGCGCTGAGCGGCCACCCCGTCTCCACGGAGGTCTGGGAGTCCGTCGAGGACGTCCCCCACGTCCGTATCGGCAAGGGCGCCGACCTCGTCGTCGTCGCACCCGCGACCGCCGACCTGCTCGCCAAGGCCGCCCACGGCATCGCCGACGACCTGCTGACGAACACGCTGCTCACGGCGCGATGTCCGGTCGTCTTCGCCCCCGCGATGCACACCGAGATGTGGGAGCACCCCGCCACCCAGGAGAACGTCGCCACGCTCCGCCGCCGCGGCGCGCTCGTCATCGAGCCCGCCGTCGGCCGCCTGACCGGCGTGGACACGGGCAAGGGACGGCTCCCGGACCCGGACGCGATCTTCGAATTCTGCCGCGGGGTCCTCGCGCGCGAACGGAACGTGACCGAGGGCGAGGGCCCCGGCAGGGCCGACCTCGCGGACCGTCACGTCGTCGTGAGCGCGGGCGGCACCCGGGAGCCGCTCGACCCCGTCCGCTTCCTCGGCAACCGCTCCTCGGGCAAGCAGGGCTACGCCCTGGCGCGTACGGCCGCGGCGCGCGGCGCCCGGGTCACGCTCCTCTCCGCGAACAGCGCGCTGCCCGCCCCCGCGGGCGTGGACGTCGTGCCCGTCGGTACGGCGCTGGAGCTGCGGGATGCCGTCCTCAAGGCCGCGGCGGACGCCGACGCGGTGGTGATGGCGGCCGCCGTCGCCGACTTCCGGCCGGCCGTCTACGCCCCCGGCAAGATCAAGAAGAAGGACGGCGGCGCGGAGCCGGAGCCGCTGGAGCTCGTCCGGAATCCGGACATCCTCGCCGAGCTCGCGGGCGCGCGGCCGCGCGCCGGGCAGGTGGTCGCCGGGTTCGCCGCCGAGACCGACGACGTGCTCGCGCACGGCCGCGCCAAGCTCGCCGCGAAGGGCTGCGACCTGCTCGTCGTGAACGAGGTGGGGGAGCGCAAGACCTTCGGCGCCGAGGAGAACGAAGCGGTCGTACTGGGCGCCGACGGCAGCGAGACGACGGTGCCGTACGGGCCGAAGGAGGCCCTCGCCGACACGGTCTGGGACCTCGTCGCCGAACGCTTTCCCGAGTAGACCGGATACCGTCGAACGGGGCCGGAACGGCGCTCTTGACCGGCCCCGCGGACGACCGACACGCCACCATTTATGGGGATTGCGGGCCCGCCATGACTGGTGCTGAAGTTCGGATTGAGCTGGTCATGGTCGTCTCGGAGTTCGAGAGTCCGTGATTGGATGCGGGTGGAGATGGATAAACTGGCCGCGGACCGTGCTTGGGCGCAGCCCCCGACCGGTCCGCCCCATGCTCAGCCAGCAGCCGCTGCAACCCCAGGGAGCGATGTGTCGCGCCGCTTGTTCACCTCGGAATCTGTGACCGAGGGTCACCCTGACAAGATCGCTGACCAGATCAGCGACACCATCCTCGACGCCCTTCTGAAGGAAGACCCCCACTCGCGGGTCGCCGTCGAGACGCTGATCACCACCGGCCTGGTCCACGTGGCCGGAGAGGTGACGACCAAGGCGTACGCGCCCATCTCGGCGCTCGTACGCAACAAGATCCTCGACATCGGCTACGACTCGTCGAAGAAGGGCTTCGACGGCGCCTCGTGCGGTGTCTCCGAATCGATCGGCGCGCAGTCGCCCGACATCGCGCAGGGCGTCGACACCGCCTACGAGAAGCGGGTCGAGGGCGACGACGACGAGCTCGACAAGCAGGGCGCGGGCGACCAGGGCCTGATGTTCGGCTACGCCTGCGACGAGACGTCCGAGTACATGCCGCTGCCCATCACCCTGGCGCACCGGCTCTCCGAGCGCCTCTCCGCCGTCCGCAAGAACGGGACCATCCCGTACCTGCGCCCCGACGGCAAGACGCAGGTCACCATCGAGTACAACGGCGACAAGGCCGTCCGCCTGGACACCGTCGTGGTCTCCTCGCAGCACGCCGCCGACATCGACCTCGACTCGCTGCTCGCGCCCGACATCCGCGAGTTCGTCGTCGAGCCCGAGCTGAAGGCCCTGGTCGACGAGGGCATCAAGCTCGACACGGAGGGTTACCGCCTCCTGGTCAACCCCACCGGGCGCTTCGAGATCGGCGGCCCGATGGGTGACGCGGGTCTCACCGGCCGGAAGATCATCATCGACACCTACGGCGGCATGGCCCGCCACGGCGGCGGTGCCTTCTCCGGCAAGGACCCGTCCAAGGTCGACCGCTCGGCGGCGTACGCGATGCGCTGGGTCGCCAAGAACGTCGTCGCGGCCGGTCTCGCCTCGCGCTGCGAGGTCCAGGTCGCCTATGCGATCGGCAAGGCCGAGCCCGTCGGTCTCTTCGTCGAGACCTTCGGCACGGCCTCGGTGGACGTCGAGAAGATCGAGCAGGCCATCTCCGAGGTCTTCGACCTCCGCCCGGCCGCGATCATCCGCGACCTCGACCTGCTGCGCCCGATCTACGCTCAGACCGCGGCGTACGGCCACTTCGGCCGCGCCCTCCCGGACTTCACCTGGGAGCGCACGGACCGTGTGGACGCCCTCCGCAAGGCGGTCGGCATCTAGCCGCACCGTCCGGTTCGCACGCCGGGGCCCGGCATCCCACGCTGGCGGGATGCCGGGCCTCCGGCATACCCTGTGCACGGACGCGCCCGGTGCGAAGGCCGGGGTTACTTCATCGGAGACCGAGTCTCCTCGCGGGTTCGAATCCCGCCGCCGCCCCGTCGTCCCTCCCCGGAGGGCAACGGGACCGGTCGTGGCCGAGCGGCCAAAGGCATGCCCACCGCCCCCGGGCGGCGCCCCAGCCATCCTGACCTCGGGCGCGTCCCTTCTCCTGGCCCCGGGCGGGGAGTTCAGTCCTCCTGAGCCTCGTCCCCGGTGTCCCCGGTTTCCCCGGTGCTCTCGGGCACGTCGTCCGGGGAAGGGGGCGGAGAGTTGAAGCGCTCGCGGATCCGCCGGGCCTCGTCGTTCCGGCCGAAGGCGTCCAGGTTGTGGGCGTACTCCTCGGCGATGTAGGCGGCTTCGCTGTCGCCGGGGGAGAAGCCCATGGCGCGCATCATGTCGGTGAACAGGTCCAGCGCGTCCGGTGGGGGAGGCGTGGCGCCGTTCGTCGAGGGGCCGTCCCCGAAGGGCGGTTCGGAGTGCGGGAAGCCGTTGCCGGCGTAAAGAGGAGCGGGTGGCGGAGGCGCGGAATCCGGGACGGGGTACGGCGCCATGTGTGCGAACTCCTTCGGAAGGTCACGATTGTTGGCCGCCGAAGTGAGCTGTGCCAGTACGCCGATGTCGTCGACGGTCTTCTCGATCTGGTCGTCGTTCTTCGAGAGCCACCACACGACGGCGCTCCCGGTGTTCCGGAGCACGTCCTCGCCCAGGTACGCGCGTTTGCTGCGTTCCCACTTGCGCTCGTGCTCCCACAGCGCCTCGTCCTTGCGCACGGTCGAGAGCCGGGTCAGTCTCCGGGAGTCCTCCTCGTCCAGCGTGAGGGTGACGTTCTCGGCCATGACCAGGAGGCGGCCCGTGGGATCGGGGCGCATCGTCCCGAGCGCGCCTTCGAGCTGGTGCTGAGCGAAGCCCGCACGGTGCGGCGGCAGTTTGGCGGTGATGTGCCGGGCCCAGTCCAGTACCGCGCTGACGGCCAGGCCGCCCGGACTGATCGGAGGCGCCTCGGGATGCGTCTCCACCGGACACCAGCGGACCGTGGCCGACAGCAGGAAGTCGTAGTCGGGCGCGGAACTGGACAGGGCCACGTCGTGGACGCGCTGTTCGCGGTTCTCGCGCGGCGGTACGGGCAGGTCGGGCTCGGGTCCGTACGTACGTGCGAGCGGGTCGACCCGTGGGGCGGACAGCTTCCCGGCGAGGAACGCGGCCCCCAGCAGCCCCGCCCCCGTGACGGCCCAGATCCAGGGCGGCCAGTGCGCGTACAGCCCGACGATGGTCAGGAACAGCCCGGTGATGACGGTGAGGAAGACCGTCAGCGTCCTGTGGCCGGAACTCATGGCTCTGTCTCCCGGTTCATGAGGAAGGACGGAATGGCGAGGGTCGGCGGCCGATGCCGAGCGCGGTACGGATACGGGCCTGCACGCGGGCCAGGACCGTCGCGGCGGCGTCCTGGTGAACGGCCGGGCTCCCGGCGGCCCAGTCGCGGGCGGCCACGTAGAGACGGCTGGCGGCTGTCGCGTCGCTCGCGCACGAGTCGACGAGGACGTCGAGCAGCAGCTCGCCGTGCGGCCCTTCGGCACGGGCCGCGTCGAGCCAGCTCAGCTCGCGCGCGGACCAGGCCGCGACGGGGACCCGCCTGCGGACGGCGAACCAGTGCGTGGCGAGCAGGATCCGGAGCGCGGGCTCCGCGAGCAGAGGCTCCGCGCGTGGTGCGTACGTCAGCAGCCGGGACGGTTCTGTCAGGTGCAGGAAGAGCTCCGAGTCGGCCGCGCTGTGCCGCTCGTACTCCGGCCGCAGGCGCACGATCAGCCGCCGGTAGAGACGGTCGTCGCCACGGGTGACCCTGGTGAGGGCCACTCGTGCCGCCTCCCGTACGGAGGCGTGCGGATGCCGCGCGAGGTGACGCAGCCGGATCATGGCCTGGTCCGGGTAGCGGGCCAGCAGGTACTCGGTGCACACGCCGATGAGGACGTGTGCCAGTCCGACGCCCAGCGAGGCTTCCTTCGCCCAGAAGTACAGCATCCGCCGGAAGCGTGCGCCGTGCCGCTCGTGCAGGACCGCGTGCCGGAGGAGCTGGGAGGCGGCGGCCCTGCCGAGGAGCTCCTGCGGATGTGCGGCCCATTTCTCGGGCAGCTCTTTGAGCTCATCGGGCGGTTCGGTGCGGAGCCACTGCAGGGTGAAGCGCCGTACGAGGGCGGCGCGTTCGTCGTGGTCCAGCCACGACTCGGTGGCGATGCGCCGCACCCAGCCGCGCAGGGCGGGGCGGACGTCGGGAAAGTTGTTCCAGCCGTGTGTGCGCACGATCCGGTCACGACCCAGCTCCTTGAGGAAGACACGGCCCTCGCGGAGCTCGGCGTGCACGGAGTCGAGCCGTGCGGCCAGGGGCTCGTGGGCCAGGAGCGGGGTGGCCACGGCGGGGTGCCGTGCCATGTTCACCAGCGCGTGCGTCGCCCGGTGCACCGTGTCGGAACGGGCTCCGTGGAGGAAGCCCGTCGTCAGGAGAAGGGCACGCCGCGTGCCGTGCCCGGTCTCCGTCAGCCACTTGGCCACTTCGGTGTCGCTGGGGGAGACGGCCCTGAGAGCCGTCGCCAGCCAGTCGGCGAACCCCAGCCCCTCCCCGTCGCGCTGACGGGCCTCGCGAATGTGCACGGCCAGGGAGCTGATCCGCTCCATGCTCTCCCGCTCCAGGAACTCCGTGAGCCCGGAGTGGCCGAGATCCGTCTCTTCGGGACGGATGGCCTCTTGGTGGAGATACCGCAGCAGCACTTCACGACCGTCCGGCCGGCCGATCCGTACGGCTAGCGCGAGGTGCTCGGGCGGGAGCGCCGAGCTCCCGGCCGCGGGCAGTACGACGGCCAGGTGCGCGTGCCGTTCGCGCACGGTCCCCACGAAGTCGTCCAGCTCCTTGAGCACCGCCTGGCGGCGCTCCTCGCCGAGATGGACGAGGTCGAGGAGCAGCCGGTCGTGGTCGCCCACATGGCCGGGATCGAGGGCTTTGCCGCCCTCCTCTTCCTCGCCCTGGTCCAGCAGCTCGTGGAAGCGTCCACGGCTCCCGTACGGCTCGCGCAGTTCGTGCAGCAGCATGAGGGCCGCGCAGCGTCTGCCGCTTCCGGGATCCCCCGTCAGCAGGGCGACGCCGCGTGCGTGGAGCGTGTCACGCGCGTCGGCGAGCCGCCCCGGCGGGCTGAAGCGCCGGGCCCACCAGGTGAGTTGCTCCTCGGTGACCCGCCGGGGGTCGGGGCCCGTGCGGCTCGCGTCGATCCCCGCCTGCTGGAGCACGGTGACGTACATGTCGCCCGGACCGGCGTGGACCGGCCCGCTCGGATCGTTGACGAACGGCGTGGAGAAGTGGCTGGCGCCGGTCACTCGTCGTCCTCGTCGAACTCGCCGTCCGTGCGCCGCCGGGGGCTGTGGCCGAAGTGGTTGTTCACGCGGCTGCTGCCGCCGTTCTCGAAGTACGTCGCGCCACCGGTGACACGAGTGGTGCGGTGGTTCAGGTCCCCGCCTCCCGCGTGGATCGGGCCGGACGCCCCGTTGATGACCGTCCCGGCCACGCCACCGTGCAGATCTCCGCTGGTCTGGACCCCGGGCCCGCTCGGATCGCCCATGGTGTTCGACGCGCGCGCATCGGAAGCCGCGGCCGGTGCCTCGCGCGCGGACTCCAGCTCGGCCAGGCGCGGTACGAGCGCGGCCAGCTCGTCGCCGATGTGGAGGAAGTCGGCGGAGCCGCGCTGCATGTCCAGACGGAGGGAGTGGTAGTCGGCGAGCCGGGCGAGAGCGGACGGAAGTGCCTTGCGGTCCAGCCGGGACATCGTCCGTCCGTCGAGCACGGGCACGATGTGGAGGGCGCAGCGGAACGCCTCCTGGATCTCCTTACGGACCCAGTCGTTCCTGTTGTCCAGGGCCCGGCGGGACGGATCGGCGGCGTCGGGCGCGTCGAGCCAGCGGGGGCCGATCACG
The DNA here is from genome assembly GCF_043202595.1 of Streptomyces sp. NPDC048172. Lineage (NCBI taxonomy): Bacteria > Bacillati > Actinomycetota > Actinomycetes > Kitasatosporales > Streptomycetaceae > Streptomyces > Streptomyces sp. NPDC048172. Next base: position 179,679 of record NZ_JBIDAT010000005.1, on the reverse strand, counting down.
GCGATGAAGGCGCTGCTGCGGCGTACGTTCGTCAGCAGGCTCTCGCCGAAGTTCTCGCCGGGGCGGATGGACTTGCTGGCGCGGAAGACGTGATCACTGCCGAACCGGTGGGACAGCTCGCGTTCGAGGGCCGCGGCGCTCTTCTCGCCGTCGCCGGTGCGGTAGTTGATGAAGATCTCGGGCATGCGATTCCTTCCATGGGTCACTGTCGCTGGTCGCGGTCACGGACGGCTGGCGAGCCAGGGGGCCAGAGCGCGGGTGGCGGACGTCGGGCGCCGGGTGAACGCGCGGGCGAGGCGCCGCAGATCGACGGCGATCGTGGCCGAGGCGACGGCTTCGGTTGCGGGAACGAGGGCCTCGGTGAGGGCGCACGCGTGGTCGATCTCGCCCGCGGCGGCATGGGCGAGGGCCCGGCGGAGGCCGTACCGGGCCTGGGAGCGCAGGGCGTCGTCGGGGAGCGTCGCCGTCTCGCGGTCGAGGACCTCGGCTGCCTCGCGGGGGCGGCCGAGGTCGTGCAGACACCATCCCGTGATCATCGAGACGGGGTCGGAGAGCGAAGTGGGGCCGATGACAGGGGCGCCGTCACGTCCGCCCGCCTGCTGGTCGGCGCGGGCGAACAGGTCCCGGGCCCGGTCCAGGCAGCGCATGCAGGCGTCGTAGTCGCCGCCCAGCGCGTGCCCCTGGGCCTCACGCTGCGCCGCGAGCCCGCGGATGCGGTAGGGGCCCGCCTTCTCCTGCGCTTGCCGGGCGAGTTCCACGGTCCGGTGCGCGTCGTCGCGGTAGAGGGTGACGAGGGCGCGCCGTACGAGCGCGTACGCGGCGAGGTCGTGGTCGCCTCCGGCCACGGCGAGGTGCACGGCGCGGTCCGTCCACCACAGCGCGCCCTGGTCGTCCCCGGACTCCTGGACGAGCCAGCCGATGTACTCGGCGTACCGCGAGGCCAGGGCGAGAAGTTCCTGGCGCGTGCGGGCACCGGTACGGGGAGCCAGCTCCCGGAGCGTGTGGGTCTGCGCGATGAGGGGCGGGAGGATGAGCTGCGGCCCCGCGGTCTGGCCGAGCCTGCGGTAATGGTCGAAGAGGGAACGCGCGGAGCTCAGCAGGGTGGAGTCGTCAGCCCGCGGGGCCCCGCGGTCCATGCCGAGCGGAATGACGGAGGCGGCGCCCGCGGCCATCAGTTTTCTCCGGCCGACGGGCTGGAACCAGCTCGGGCCTTCGGCGGAGAGGTGCATGAGCCACGCCTCGCCTTCGTCGTCTTCGTCGCCTTCGTACGGGTCTTCGTACGGGTCTCCGTGAGGGGTTTCGCGCGCTTCGGGGCAGGGGGCGGTGGCCCCGGGGGAGCCGGGTGGGGTGGTGGAGCGCTGCGGGGCGGGTGCGGTGCGGACCGGAGCGAGCTCCGCGAGGGCGCCGTCCGCGTGGAGGGCCGTGTCGCAGAGGCGGGCCAGGGTGCGGCTGGGCGGTTTCAGGCCCCGTTCGACCTTGCTGAGCTGGCTCTTGCTGTAGTGCACGAGGGCGCTGAGGCGGCTGAGCGACATGCCCGCCGCGAGGCGCAGTCTCCGGAGCTCCGGTCCGAACTGGAGCGGCTGCTGGTCCACTTCGACCTCCGTCTCTTCTCCGGGCAGCAGCCGGTCACCGGAAGTCAGCGTGGGGCAGGCGGCCCGGACCAACAAGGCGCGAGGGGGTGTTTCCCGTTTCCCCTTTCCGCAGGCAACAGGAAATCCGGCGAGCCGTCGAGGGCGCGTCGACGCGGAGTGAGTGCTCACTCATTGACGGAGTGAGCACTCACTCCGTACTCTGGGGGCATGGCTGAGACACCTGCGAGGCGCCGGGCGCCTGCGATGAGTCCTGATCAGCGGCGGGCGATGATCGTGACCGCGGCGCTGCCGCTCGTGGTGGAGTACGGGGCGGCGGTGACCACGGCGAAGATCGCGCGGGCCGCGGGGATCGGGGAAGGGACGATCTTCCGCGCGTTCGAGGACAAGGACGCACTGCTGGCGGCCTGCATGGAGGAGGTCGTGCGACCCGATGACACCGTGGCGCATCTCGGCGCCGTGGCGCTGGACCAGCCGCTGGCCGGGCGGCTGACCGAGGCGGCCGAGGTCATGCGGGGGTACATGAACCGGATAGGGGACGTGGCAGGGGCGTTGGCCTCGGTGGGGAAGCTGTCCCGGCAGCCGCCCGGGGAGGGCGGGGGGACTCCGCCCGACCGGGAGGCGGGACTGGCGGCGCCGCGCGCGGCGCTCGCGGCGCTGTTCGAGCCGGACAGGGAGGCCCTGCGGCTGTCGCCGGAGCGGTTGGCGGACGCGTTCCAGATGCTCCTGATGTCGACCGGACGGCCGGGCGCCCCCGAGCCGTTGAGCATGGAGGAGCTGGTCGAGCTCTTCCTGCACGGGGCGTTGACGGAGCGCGGGGCGCTGGGGGAGCGGGGGAGCGCGTCGTGAGCGGGGCTGAGGGGGAAGGGGCGTACGACGTGTTGGGGCGGGCCCGGCGGCGTCTCATCACGCTCGCCCTGCTGAGCTGCGCCTTCCTCGCCATGCTGGACGGCACGGTGATCGGCACGGCGCTGCCCCGCATCGTCGAGCAGGTCGGCGGGACGGACTCCTGGTACGTCTGGCTGGTCACCGCCTATCTGCTCACGTCGTCGGTGAGTGTCCCCGTGTACGGGCGCTTCTCGGACCTCTACGGGCGCAGGAAGCTGCTGCTCGCGGGGCTCGGCATATTCCTCGGCGGCTCGCTCGCGTGCGGGCTCGCCGGGTCGATGCTCACCCTGATCGGCGCCCGCGCGGTGCAAGGGCTGGGCGCCGGGGCGTTGTTGACGCTCGGGATGGCGCTGGTCCGGGACCTGTATCCGCCCGACCGGACGGGCGGGATGGTCCGGATGCAGAGCGTGCTCGGCGTGATGATGGTCCTCGGTCTGCTCGGCGGGCCGCTGGTCGGAGGGCTGTTGACCGACCATGCGGACTGGCGCTGGGCGTTCTGGCTGAACCTGCCGCTGGGGGTGGCGGCCGCGGCCGTGCTCGCCCTCGTCCTTCCGGAGCGGAGGCCGGGCCCGGCGCCCTCGGGGCGGCTCGACGTGGCGGGGATCCTGCTGCTAGCCGCCGGTCTGTCGTTGACCCTCACGGGGCTCAGCCTGAAGGGCAATCCGGTGGGCGGGCGGCTCCCGGGGTGGGGCGATCCCGTGGTCGCGGGGTGCCTGCTGGCGGGGCTCGCGCTGCTGGCCCTGCTCGTGCCGGTCGAGCGGCGGGCCGAGGTTCCGGTGCTACCGCCGCATCTGTTCCGCCGCCGCACCTACGCCGCGCTGCTGAGCGCCGGGTTCTTCTTCCAGCTCGCCGCGCTGCCGATGGGCGTCATGATGCCGCTCTATTTCCAGTACGTACGGGGGAGTTCGGCCACCGTCTCCGGGCTGATGCTGCTGCCGCTGCTCGGCGGCATGGTGCTGGGCAACAGGCTGACGGCGGCCGCCGTCCTCCGCAGCGGCCAGGCGAGGCCCGTGCTTCTGGCGGGGGCAGGGCTGTTGACGGCCGGCACGGGCGCGTTCTTCGCCCTGGACGAGAGCACGCCCCTCGCCCTCACCTGCGGTTGGCTGCTGCTGGCCGGGCTGGGGACGGGCCCGGCGATGGGCGGCCTCACCATCGCCACCCAGAACTGCGTTCCCCGGGCCGACATGGGCAGCGCCACGGCCGGTTCGGCTCTCACCAAGCAGGTGGGCGGCGCCTTCGGCCTGGCCGTCGCCCAGTCCCTGGCCGCGTCGCACCTCACGAGCATCACCGGCACCTCTGCCTCGCATGGAGAAGCGACCGGCGGGGCCGCGGCGGCGGCAGCCCCGGTCATCGGCTCGACCGTGGCGTGGACCGGCGCCGTCGGCGGAGTCCTCGCGCTCGCCGCGCTACTGCTCATACGGGACCTGCCGGTCCCCGTTCCGGCAGGCGGTGGAGGCGGCCGTACGGTCGCGGGCAGCGGGCGGGCCCGGGCCGCCGCGGAACACGACTAGCGGATGAGCGCCCGCGTGAGCGGCGAGTGCCGGGGGGAGGCGGCTGGCCGGAGAGCGGTCGTCGAGGGGCGGCACGGGCGAAGGTGTCAGCGGTGTCTGTTAATACTGGGGCTGTGAGCAGGGACGATGAGCGACGGGGAGAGCAGGTGCCGGACGGGAGCGAGACTCGGGCGTCTGAGTCGGCTGAGGCGTCTGAGCCGTCTGCGCCGCACGGGCCGCCAGCCTCGCCCGAACCGCCCGAACCGCCCGAGCAGCTCGCGCTCATTCGCGAGACCGTGCGGGAGCACAAGAAGCGGCAGCAGCCCGCGAAGGCCAAGCCCCGCACCTGGCGCGGTGCCGATCTGGCGTCCGGGCTCCCGGTGGCCCGGGTCCTGGTCGACAAGGGGCTGGTCCACCTCGACCACTATTTCGACTATGCGGTTCCGGCCGCCATGGACGAGGAGGCTCAGCCGGGCGTCCGGGTCCGGGTCAGGTTCGGGGCGGGAGAGCGCGAGGGGCGCAGGGAAGGGGGGAAGCTGACCAACGGGTTCATCGTCGAGCGGCGGGCCGACTCCGACTTCCCCGGCAAGCTCGCCCCTCTCGCCCAGGTGCTGTCCCCGGAGCCCGTGCTCGGTCCCGGTCTGCTCCAGCTCTGCCGTGCCGTGGCGGACCGGTATGCGGGTTCGCTCGCGGACGTCGTGCAGTTGGCCGTGCCGCCCCGGCGGGCGCGGGCCGAGCGCAAGGCCTCGCCCAAGCGCCGCCCGAGGCCGAAGGCGCCGGAGCCGGGAGGCTGGGGGCGGTACGAGCAGGGGGAGGCGTTCCTCGGAGCGCTGGCCGGGAAGGAGGCGCCCCGCGCGGTGTGGACGGCGTTGCCCGGCAGGGAGAGCTGGGCGGACGAGCTGGCGCGCGCCATTGCCGCCACGCTCTCCTCCGGGCGGGGCGCGCTCGCGGTGCTCCCCGACGGCCGGGCCGCCGCCCGTGTCGACGCGGCGCTGACCGCGCTCATCGGCGGCGACCACCATGTGCTGCTCACCGCCGACGCCGGGCCCGAGGCGCGGTACGAGCGGTGGCTCGCGGTGAACCGGGGCGCGGTGCGTGCCGTGGTGGGGACGCGGGCGGCGATGTTCGCCCCCGTGCGGAAGCTGGGGCTGGCCGCCATCTGGGAAGACGGCGACAGCAGTCACAGCGACGACCGCGCGCCCCAGCCGCACGCCCGCGAGGTGCTGCTCCAGCGCGCGGTCACGGAGCAGGCCGCCTTTCTGCTCGGGGCGCACGGGTGCACGGTCGAGGCCGCGCAGCTGGTGGAGTCGGGGTTCGCGCGGCCGCTCGTCGCGGACCGTTCGCTCGTCCGTGTCGTCGCGCCGTTGATCCGCACGGTGGGGGACCGGGACGAGGCGCGGGACGCCGCGGCCCGCAGCGCGCGGCTGCCGAGCCTGGCGTGGAACGTGGCGCGGGACGGGCTGGAGCGCGGCCCCGTGCTGGTCCAGGTGCCCCGGCGTGGCTATGTGCCCCGGCTCTCCTGTGAGCGCTGCCGCGAGCCCGCGCGCTGCCCGCAGTGCGCCGGGCCGCTCGAAGCGGCGGGGGAGGGCGCGGAGTTGCGGTGCGGCTGGTGCGCGCGGGGCGTGCCGGACTGGCGGTGCCCGGAGTGCGGCGGGGCGCGGCTGAGGGGTCGGGTGTTCGGGGCGCGGCGTACGGCGGAGGAGCTGGGGCGGGCGTTTCCGGCGGTGCCCGTGCGGACGTCCGGGGGTGACCATGTGCTGGACACCGTGCCGGACCGGCCCGCGCTGATCGTGTCGACGCCGGGGGCCGAGCCCGTTCCCGAGGCGGGGTCCGGTTATGCGGCGGCGTTGCTGCTGGACGGCTGGGCGCTGCTGGGGCGGCCCGATCTGCGGGCGGGGGAGGAGGCGTTCCGGCGCTGGCTGGGTGCGGCCTCGCTCGTCCGTCCGCAGGGGGAGGGCGGCAGCGTGGTGATCGTGGCGGAGGAGACGTTGCGGCCCGTGCAGGCCTTGGTGCGCTGGGACCCGGTCGGCCATGCCCGGCGCGAGCTGGCCGACCGGGCGGAGCTGGGCTTCCCCCCGGTGTCCCGGATGGCCGCCGTCACGGGTACGCCCGAGGCGGTGGCGGCACTGCTCGGGGCGGCGGAACTGCCCGAGCGGGCCGAGGTGTTGGGCCCGGTTCCGTTGCAGGTCGTCGAGCGGGGCCAGCCGCGCCGCCCCGGCGATCCGCCGCCGGGCGAGCGCTGGGAGCGGGCGCTCGTGCGGGTGCCGACCGGCAGTGGCGCCGCGCTCGCGGCCTCGCTCAAGACCGCGCTGGTGTCACGGCTGACCCGTAGGGAGGGGCCGGTGGCGCACGTCCGTATCGACCCGCCGGACATCGGCTGAAGAAGCAAAGGGGGACAGGGGGGCAGGGGGCGTGCTCGTGGGGCTGCCCCCGGCGTCTGGCGGACGCCGGGGGCAGCGGGGGGAGGAGGAACGAAGAACGAAAGGGAGGTGCGGGGAGGGGAAGTCCGGCCGCGGGGGCGGCCGTCGCGGGGTCAGCCGTTGCGGGGGCCCGGGAGTGCGCCCGGGCGGGGTTCCTGCGGCGGGCCGGCCTGCGAAGGCTGCGTCGGCATGGATCGGGCCGCGGGCACCGAGGGGGTGGGCCGCGGGACGCCGGGCGCCGGGACCCCCGGCGCACCCGGAGCGACGGGCACGATGGGACGTGCCGCCGCGGGCACGGTCTCCGGGGAGCGCGGCGCGCCCGCCGGAGCGGGGGCCGGGGCCGGGGCCGTCGCGGGGGCGGCGGGGGCCGTGGCGTCGGCCGTCTCCGGGGAGGTGCGCGCGGTCCCGCGCCGCGAGCCGTACCTGCGGTGCACGGCCTGCTTGGTGACCCCTAGCGCCGAACCCACCGCGTCCCAGGAGAAGCCCAGCGAGCGGTCGAAGTCCACCGCCGCGGTCACCAGCGTCTCGACGCTGTCCCGTAGCTCCTGGGCGAGCCTGACGGTCGGCGCCGGGGCGCGGCCGTAGACGACGAAGCCCGCGGACGGGCCGGTGCGCCGCGGGCGGTAGACATTGCCGAGCTGCGCCGTGAGCGTACGCAGCGCGTCCACCTGTCGGCGGACCCGCTCGATGTCCCGCACCAGAAGATGCAGGCTGGCCCGCGCCTGGGCGTCATGGGTTGCGTGGTCGGCCATGAAGAAGCCTCTCGAACCGGCTGAAAAGGGCTGTTGTTGCTGAGGTGCCGCGAAAGCGACTCCCTGAGTCGCCGAGTGCTGCTGGCGACCCGATTCGGTCAATCTGACTTGACCAACGCCAAAACGGTCGCTCTGGTCACGGTGTGGGGGCGTGGGGGAGGTGTGCGGAGGGCGCGCAGTGTTCCGTACGCCCCTCGGGCGGGAGCCTCGCGCGGACCTTAAACTGGGCTGTCTTCCAGGCGTTTTCCGCCACCCCTGGCGCCGACGTCACCGCCAGCACTCCCGTCACCGCAGTTCGCGAGAGGTAGTTCGCCACCGATGAGGCTCGTCTTCGCAGGCACCCCCGAGGTCGCCGTTCCCGCGCTCGATACCCTGATCGCCTCGGACCGGCACGAGGTCGTCGCCGTCGTGACCCGGCCCGACGCGCGGGCCGGGCGGGGACGGCACCTCGTTCCCAGCCCCGTCGCCCAGCGCGCGGAGGAGGCGGGCATCGAGGTCCTCAAGCCCGCGCGCCCCCGCGACGAGGACTTCCTCGCGCGCCTCCGCGAGATCGGTCCGGACTGCTGCCCCGTCGTCGCCTACGGCGCGCTCCTGCCGCGCGTCGCCCTCGACGTACCGGCCAAGGGCTGGGTCAATCTGCACTTCTCGCTGCTCCCCGCCTGGCGCGGCGCCGCGCCCGTGCAGCACTCGCTGCTCGCGGGCGACGAGGTGACCGGGGCCTCCACCTTCCTGATCGAGGAAGGGCTGGACTCCGGCCCGGTGTTCGGGGTGGTGACCGACGAGGTGCGGCCCACCGACACCAGCGGTGACCTGCTGACGCGGCTCGCGTTCGCGGGTGCCGGGCTGCTCGCCGCCACGATGGACGGCATCGAGGACGGCAGCCTCCAGGCCGTTCCGCAGACCGGGGACGGCGTCTCGCTGGCGCCGAAGATCTCGGTGGAGGACGCCCGTATCGACTGGACGGCGCCCGCGCTGCGCGTGGACCGCGTCGTCCGCGCCTGTACGCCCGCGCCCGGGGCGTGGACCGGTTTCCGCGACGAGCGGCTCAAGGTCCGCTCCGTCGCCCTCGCCCCCGACGGGCCCGAGGGGCTGGAGCCGGGGCAGCTGGCGGTGGGCAAGAAGGCCGTGCACGTGGGCACGGGCTCGCACCCGGTCGCGCTCGACTGGGTCCAGGCCCAGGGCAAGAAGCCGATGCGCGCCACGGACTGGGCCCGCGGCGCGCGCATCGAGGAGGGCGAGCGCGTGGGGTGACGGCGTCACCCCCCCCGACTGGCTCGATGAGGCCGACCAGGCCTCGGCGGCCCGGCCGCCCGGCCGCCCGGCAGGTGTGGGCCGAGTGGGCCCCGGGGTCGGCAAGATCGACGAGGGCCTCGCCGCCCGGCGGGCAGGGGAGGGGCGGACGTAGGGTGGGGAGCCACATCACACCCACCCCGGAGCACCTTTACCCGTGAGCACTCGGTCACGACGATCCGCGAACCCCGCGACCCCCGGCAGGTCCGGCAAGTCGGCGAAGCCCTACCGCCGCCCCCGCAAGGACCCGGTCAGGGTCCTCGCCTTCGAGGCGCTGCGCGCCGTCGACGAGCGCGACGCGTACGCCAACCTCGTCCTGCCTCCGCTGCTGAAGAAGGCGCGTGAGCAGGAGGGTTTCGAGGCGCGGGACGCGGCGCTCGCGACGGAGCTGGTCTACGGCACGCTGCGCAGGCAGGGCACGTACGACGCCGTGATCGCCGAGTGCGTGGACCGGCCGCTGCGTGACGTCGACCCGCCCGTGCTCGACGTGCTCTCCCTCGGCGCGCACCAGTTGCTCGGTACGCGCATCCCCCGGCACGCCGCCGTGAGCGCGACGGTGGAGCTGGCGCGGGTCGTGCTCGGGGACGGGCGCGCCAAGTTCGTGAACGCCGTGCTGCGCAAGATCGCCGCCGACGACCTCGACGGCTGGCTCGACCGCGTCGCGCCGCCGTACGACGAGGATCCGGTCGAGCATCTCGCTCTCCGGCACGCGCACCCCCGCTGGGTCGTCTCCGCGCTGTGGGACGCGCTCGGGGGCGGGCGCGAGGGGATCGAGGAGCTGCTGGAGGCCGACAACGCGCGCCCGGAGGTCACCCTCGTCGCGCGGCCGGGGCGCTCCAGCGCGCAGGAGCTGCTGTCGGCCGTCGAGGAGGCGGAGCCCGGGCGCTGGTCGCCGTACGCCGTACGGCTCGCGGAGGGCGGCGAGCCCGGCGCGCTCGACGCCGTGCGCGAGGGCCGGGCCGGGGTGCAGGACGAGGGCAGTCAGCTCGTCGCCCTCGCGCTGGCGAGCGCGCCCCTGGAGGGCCCCGACGCCCGCTGGCTCGACACCTGCGCGGGCCCCGGCGGCAAGGCGGCCCTGCTCGGCGCACTCGCGGCCGAAGGAGCCGGAGGAGTCGAAGCAGCCGGAGGAGCCGGAGGAGCCGACGGAGGTGCCGGCCGGGGGGCCGGCGGTCCGGGCGCCGCGCTCGTCGCCGCCGAGAAGCAGCCGCACCGTGCCCGGCTCGTCGCCCGCGCGCTGGACGGCAACCCCGGGCCGTACGCCGTGGTCACCGCCGACGGCACCCGGCCCGCCTGGCGGCCCGGAAGCTTCGACCGGGTCCTCGCCGACGTCCCCTGCACCGGGCTCGGCGCGCTGCGCCGCAGGCCGGAGGCGCGCTGGCGGCGCCGCCCGGAGGACCTGGAGGGCTTCGCTCCGCTCCAGCGCGGGCTGCTGCGCGAGGCGCTGCGCGCGGTCCGCGTCGGCGGCGTCGTGGCGTACGTGACATGCTCGCCGCACCTGGCGGAGACCCGGGCCGTGGTCGACGACGTCCTCAAGACCCTCGGCAAGGACGGGAAGGAGGGGAGCGCCGCCGAGCTGATCGACGCCCGTCCGCTGCTCCCCGGCGTCCCCGCGCTCGGCGAGGGCCCCGACGTACAGCTCTGGCCGCATCTGCACGGCACCGACGCGATGTACCTCGCGCTGCTGCGCCGCACCGCCTGATCACTCCGCCCGCACTCACGAGATACTGGACCCATGGCTCAGATCAACCCCAGCATCCTGTCCGCCGACTTCGCCCGGCTCGCCGACGAGGCCAAGGCGGTGGACGGCGCCGACTGGCTCCATGTGGACGTGATGGACAATCACTTCGTCCCGAACCTCACGCTCGGCGTTCCGGTCGTCGACGCCCTCGCCAAGGCGACGGACACCCCGCTGGACTGCCATCTGATGATCGACGAGCCGGACCGCTGGGCCCCGCAGTACGTCGAGGCCGGGGCCGGGTCCGTCACCTTCCACGCGGAGGCCGCGGCCGCGCCCGTACGGCTCGCGCGGGAGATCCGGGCGAAGGGGGCGCGCGCCTCGATGGCGCTGAAGCCCGCCACGCCGATCGAGCCGTACGAGGACCTGCTGCCCGAGCTCGACATGCTGCTGGTCATGACGGTGGAGCCGGGCTTCGGCGGGCAGGCGTTCCTCGACATCATGCTGCCCAAGATCCGCAGGACCCGGCAGCTCATCGACAAGCACGGCCTGCAGCTCTGGCTCCAGGTCGACGGCGGAGTCTCCGCCTCCACGATCGAGCGGTGCGCCGAGGCGGGTGCCGACGTCTTCGTGGCGGGCTCCGCGGTCTACGGTGCCGAGAACCCCGCGGCGGCCGTCGAGGCCCTGCGCGCACAGGCCGAGGAGGCGGCACACCGGGCGAACGGAAGCTGAACGACTGCCTCAGCCCGGCCCTGTACAGCGGCGGATCTGCAAGGATGAACGCGCAGCGCAAAAGCGCCAACAGCGTGAATACGGCAAGACAGTGAGGTGAGTGCGGTGTCGTCGGGGCGAGCCACGCGAATGGGACCCGCCGAGCTCATGCAGGCGGCGGCCATGGCCCGCCGCTTCTACCTGGAGGGGAAATCCAAGATCCAGATCGCTGACGAGTTCGGGGTCAGCCGTTTCAAGGTGGCCCGGGTCCTGGAGACCGCGCTCGAACGCGATCTGGTGCGGATCGAGATCCGCGTCCCGGCCGAGCTGGACGCGGAGCGCTCCGACGCCCTCCGTGCCCGCTTCGGCCTGCGGCACGCGGTCGTCGTGGAGTCCCCGAGCGAGGCGGGCGACTCCACCCCCGACAGCGGAGCCGACCCCGAGAACCTGGGCGAGGTGGCCGCCGACCTCCTCGGCGAACTCGTCACCGACGGCGACGTCCTGGGCCTCGCCTGGGGCCGCTCGACCATCCATATGGCCACCGCGCTACGCCAGTTGCCCCCCTGCACGGTCGTGCAGCTGACGGGGGTGTACGACGCGGGGACGGCGGACCGGGGCTCCGTCGAAGCCGTACGCCGCGCGGCCGAGGTCGCCGGGGGAGAGGCTCACCCGATCTACGCGCCGATGCTGCTGCCCGACAGCGCCACGGCCGCCACGCTGCGCAGCCAGACGGGGATCGCCCGCGCCTTCGAGTACTTCGACAAGGTCACCGTCGCCGCCGTCTCCATCGGCTCCTGGGAGCCGGGCATCTCCACCGTCCACGACATGCTCAGCGCCGAGGAGCGCGACCACTATTCCTCGCTGGGCGTCGCCGCCGAGATGTCGGCGCACCTCTTCGACGCCGACGGGCGCAGGATCGGGCGGGACCTCGGCGAGCGGTGCATCACCGTCGAGGCCGAGCGGCTGCGTCGTATCCCCGAGGTCGTCGCGATCGCGGGCGGGCACCGCAAGGCCGCCGCGATCGGCGCCGTGCTCCGCTCCGGCCTCGTCACCAGCCTGGTGACGGACACCGCGGCGGCCGACGCGCTGCTGGGCGAGGAGCGGCCCGGCGCCCGTCCGGCGCTGGAGCGCGCCGACCCCGACGGCACGGCAGCGGCCTGAGCGTTCTCCTCCGCTCTGCCGCTCTGCCGCTCCGCCTCCCTGCCTCTCCGCCTCTCCGGGCGCCCTCGGGGCGTGCACGGGACGACCGTCTGGACAGACGTACGAAGCACGGCGTTACGATCTGTCCCGGTCTCGGCCGAAAGACGGCCGGTCCGTGACACGCCCGAGGAGGCAGAACCCCCGCCATGACGACCAAGAGCACCAAACTGCCGGGGCTCGGCACGCAGTACGACATCTCGACCCGTGCGGGCCGTCATATCTCCGTCGTCGCCCATCAGGACGGCCGCAGGTTCCTCGGCTTCTACGACCCCGAGGACCCGGACTCCTGCCAGGCCACCGTCCCGCTCGACCGGGACGAGGCCGAGTCGCTCGCCGACATCCTCGCCCCGGGCGAGAGCCCCAAGCTGGGCACCTGCGAGATGGAGATCGACCTCGTCACCGTCCGCATCCCGGTCTCCGGCAAGTCGCCGTACAGCGACGCGCTGCTGGGTGACACGCGGGCCCGTACGCGCACCGGCGCCTCCATCGTCGCCGTGCTGCGCCGCACCGGGGCCGTCCCCTCGCCCGCCCCCGACTTCCGGCTGGAGGCGGGCGACACGCTGGTGGCCGTCGGCACCCGCGAGGGCGTGGACGAGCTCACCCGCATCATCTCCGGCACCTAGGCAAGACCGGGCCGGGTCAAACACTCACCGGCGACGGCCGGTACATGAAGGGCCATTTGTGCACGACACCACCGTCCTGCTGATCGAACTCGGCACCGTCATCCTCGGACTGGGACTGGTCGGCCGCTTCGCCGGGCGTATCGGCCTGTCCCCGATCCCGCTCTACCTGCTGGGCGGTCTCGCCTTCGGGTCGGGCGGGATCTTCCCGCTCACGGCCAGCGAGGAGTTCATCGAGGTCGGCGCGGAGATCGGGGTGATCCTGCTCCTGCTGCTCCTCGGCCTGGAGTACAGCGCCTCCGAACTGGTGGGCAGCCTCAAGACCCAATATCCCTCGGGCATCGTCGACTTCACGCTCAACGCCGTGCCCGGCGCGCTCGCCGCGCTGCTGCTCGGCTGGGGCCCTGTCGCGGCCGTGGCGCTCGCGGGCGTCACCTGGATCTCGTCCTCGGGGGTGATCGCCAAGGTCCTCACCGACCTCGGCAGACTCGGCAACCGCGAAACGCCCGTCATCCTCGGCGTCCTCGTTATCGAGGACCTGTCCATGGCGGTCTATCTGCCGCTGCTCACGGCGCTGGTGGCCGGGCTCGGCCTCGCCGGTACGAGCGTCGCGATGCTCATCGCCATCGGCACCGTCGGCATCGTGCTCTTCTTCGCGCTGCGCTACGGGCGTGTCATCAGCCGGGCCGTCAGCTCCGACACGCCCGAGATGCTGCTGCTGGTCGTCCTCGGCCTCACGCTGCTGATCGCGGGCATCGCGCAGAAGCTCCAGGTGTCCGCGGCCGTCGGCGCGTTCCTCGTCGGCATCGCGCTCTCCGGGGAGACCGCCGAGAACGCGCGCAGCCTGCTCAGCCCGCTGCGGGACCTGTTCGCCGCCGTCTTCTTCGTCTTCTTCGGGCTCAGCACCGTGCCCTCGGACATCCCGCCGGTGCTGGTGCCCGCGCTGCTGCTCGCCGCCGTCACCTCCGTCAGCAAGATCTTCACGGGCTGGTACGCGGCGCGCCGCGCGGGCGTCGGCGTACCAGGGCGGCTGCGCGCGGGCGGGGCGCTGGTGGCACGCGGCGAGTTCTCCATCGTCATCGCCGGGCTCGCCACGAGCGCCGACCCCCGTATCGGACCGCTCGCCACGGCGTACGTGCTGATCCTCGTCATCGTCGGGCCGCTCGCGGCGCGCTGGACCGAGCCGGTGGTACGGAGGGCGAACGCGCTGCGCCGCCGTCACGCGGCCCCCGCACCCGCCCCTGCTCCCGCTCCCGCCGAGGCCGACCCCGACCCCGATCCCGCCCCGGCCGAGGCGGGCAGCGGTACGGGCAGCGGGGCACCCTTGCGCAACCTCCGGACCGATACGGAGAGTTGAGCCCCGACACGTGGGGGTGGGCCATGGGGGCGACGGGGACGACGGGGACGACGGCGCACGCGGTCGTGCTGGGCGCGGGGATGAGCGGGCTGTTCGCCGCCCGCGCGCTGACCCGGACCTTCGCGAGGGTCACGGTGGTCGAGCGCGACCGGCTCCCCGCCGGGCCCGAGCCCCGCAAGGGCGTGCCGCAGGGCCGCCATGTGCACGCGCTGCTCGGCACCGGGGCACAGGCGATCGAGCGGCTCCTTCCCGGGCTGGGCGAGGAGCTGCGCGCCGCGGGCGCCGTCACCGCGCGCCTGCTCCAGGACGCGCGCTACGTCCTCGGCGGCGCCCCGCTCGCCCGGGGCGACGCGGGCGTGTCGGCGCTCCAGGCGACACGCCCGCTGCTGGAGGCGACGGTACGGGCACGGGTCGCGGCGCTCCCCGGCGTGACGTTCCTGGAGGGCCGGGACGTGCTCGGGCCCGAGGCCGGACAGGGCCGGGTGACCGGCGTCCGGGTACGGCTCCGGCGCGAGGACGCCGAGGAGGAGGTCCTGCGCGCCGGCCTCGTCGTGGACGCCATGGGCCGGGCCGGACACGCCGCGGGCTGGACGAGGGACCTGGGGCACGGGGCGCCGCCCGAGGAGCGGCTGAAGGTCGACGTCGGCTACGCCACCCGCTTCGTCGCCCTCCCCGAAGACGTCCTCGACGGCGACAGGATGGCCCTCGTGGGCAACGTCCCCGGCCTCCCCACCCGGGGCGCCGCGCTCGCCCTCCAGGAGGGCGGCCGCTGGCTCCTGACCCTGGCCGGAATGGCGGGCGACCATCCGCCGACCGACGACGACGGCTTCCTCGCGTACGCGCGTACGACGCTGCCGTCCGAGGTCTACGAGGCGGTCCGGGACGCCGGGCCGTCCGGCGCGACGGTCTTCCACCGCTTTCCGCAGAGCCTGCGCCGCCGGTTCGAGAAGCTGCCCTCGCACCCCGAGGGGCTGATCGCGGTCGGCGACGGCGTCAGCAGCTTCAACCCCGTCTACGCGCAGGGCATGACCGTCGCCGCGCAGGAGGCCGAGGCCCTCGCCGCGTGCCTGGACGAGGGCGGCCCGGACGGACTGCCCGCCCGTTACTTCGCCGCCGCGGCGCGCGTGGTCGAGCCCGCCTGGGCGATGGCCAGGAACGCCGACCTCTCCGTGCCGCAGGTCCCCGCCGAACGCCCGCTCGCCTGGCGGCTCCTGGGCCGCTATGCCGAACGCCTCGTCCTCGTCGCCCGCCACGACCCCGAGGCCGCCTCCCGGTACGTCCGCGTCACCCAGCTCCTCGACCCGCCCTCCGCCCTGTTCGCCCCGAAACTGGCGACCAAGGTCCTCCGGGGACCCCGGCGGCCCTGACGCCCGGACCGCGTCCGAGATCGCACGTAACCGGACGGATCGCCCGCGCCCTGAGCGCGACCGACGCCCTCCAGCGCGACTTCGCGATCTTGTCGCGGACCCTCAGCGGACCGTCGGAGCCGGCGGCGCGACCACGTCGCACAGCTCGGCGGCGGCCTGGGAGACGAGCTCGGAGAACGCCGCGTCCGGGTCGGCCAGCCAGCGGGACGTGGCGCGCCGGGAGACCGCCATCGCCACGTCGATGACGAAGCGTGCCGTGTCGGGCTCGACGCCGCGCCGCCCGAGCGCCGGCACCAGCGCCTCGGCGATGTCGGCGAGCTTGATCAAATCGCGCTCGGCCAGTGCCGGGCTGGCGGCGATCACCCTGACGCGGCGCAGCAGGAACTCACGCGAGCGAAAGGCCTCGTCGGCGGTCCTCAGCGCGGTCAGCAGCGCCCCGAGCGGCCTGAGGCCCGGGTCGGCCGCCTCGACCTGTCCTACGAGGTGGGCTTCGAGCCCGTGGCCGGCGAAGAGGACTTCCCGCTTGTCGGGGAAGTAGCGGTAGAAGGAGCGCTCGGTCAGACCGGCGGTGCGCGCGATCTGTGCGACCGAGGTGCGCTCGTACCCCTGCGTCTCGAACAGCTCGAGCGCCGCGCGCTCAAGCCGACCCTGTGCGTCGGACTCCCATCTCGGCATGGGCGACAGGATATGACAGCAGATGCTGTTGTCGCGCTAGGATCGATGACAACAGATGCTGTCATCACATAGGGGATAGTCATGAAGGCTCTTCAGTTCGACCGGTTCGGATCCCCGGAGGTGATCGCGCTCCGCGACGTCCCGAAGCCGGAGCCGGGACCCGGACAGATCCGCATCGCCGTGCGGGCGTGCGGCCTGACCCCGGCCGACTGGCACGTCGTCGACGGTCTCCTCGCCGACCGGATGCCGCCGCTGCCGCGCGGGCTCGGCCTGGAGATCGCGGGCACCGTCGACGCGCTCGGCGAGGACGTCACCGGCGTCGAGATCGGTGACCCCGTGTTCGGCCCGGCCACCTTCGACGGCCCGACGGCCGGTGCCGCCGAGTTCGCGCTGATGGCGGCCTGGGCGCGCATCCCCGAGGGTGTCACCGCCGAGGAGGCCGCCGCGCTGCCGATGGCGGCCGAGACGGCGTGGCGCGCGCTCGACGACCTCGGCGTCCAGCCGGGTGAGCTGCTGCTCGTCCACGGCGCGGGCACCACGGTGGGTGAGGCGGCGGTGCGCCTCGCGCTGCACCGGGGCATCCGGGTGATCGCCACCGCCGGGCCGACCCGGGCCGCTGCCCTGGAGGGGATCGGCGCGCAGGTGACCGCCTACGGCGACGGTATGGCCGAGTGCGTCACCGCGCTGGCCGGAGGCCGCGTCGATCGTGCCCTGGACGCGGCCCCGACCGGTGGCCGTATCGACCGGGCCGACCAGCCGAGCCCGGCGGGCGGCTCACTGCCGACCCTGATCGGGCTGACCGGTGATCCCGACCGCGTCCTCACCGTCTCGGACTTCGCCGCCGCGGCCGAGCTGGGGGTCCGGATCACCACGGAGATGCGCTACGACCTGATGGGCGAGTTCGCCCGGCTGGCCGGCGAAGGCGTGCTGGCCGTGCCGGTCGCCCGTACCTACACGCTCGACCAGATCCAGGAAGCGGCCGAGCTCAGCCGGTCCCGCCGCCCCGGCGGCAAGCTCGTACTCGTCCTGTGAGCGCCTCACCGGCCTGGTCAGGCGAGGGGCCCTAGCCCTCGATGCGGAGGGCGAGGGCCGGGCAGCGGCGGACCGCGCGGCGCGCCTGGCGGCGGAGGTGGCCGGGGACGCGGGCCGACGCGCGCGTCGGGTATCCGTCGGCGCCCAGCTCCACGAGGTCCGGCACGATGCCCGCGCACAGCCCGTGCCCCCGGCACAGCGTCCAGTTGACGACCAGCCGCGCCGAACGGGGGCGTGGGGCGACGAGCGTGACCGGCGTGTCGGGCGCGGCCGCGGCCGGGGCCGGAACGGCGCCGCCGGGCCCCGTCGCCTCCTCCGGCACCGGCAGGGCGCCCAGCACGGGGCGGCCGCAGCCCCGCCCCCGGCCGCGCGCGCTGGCGCCCGTACGCGCGTGGAGGTCGAAGTCGTCGGCGAAGACGGCCATCGCCGAGGCGACGAAGCGTGACACGCCGTCCGGGTGCGTGCAGGCGCCGCGCCCGCTGACGCCGTACGCCCGTTCCCGTACGGCCTCCAGGGCGCGGGCCCCGCCCGTGCCGCCCTCCGCGAGGTCCGTCAGCGCGTCGGCCAGCGAGGGCAGCCCGAGGACGCAGGGGCCGCACTGACCCGCCGATTCATGGGCCAGCCAGCGCGCCACGCGCGCGGCCTCGCCCACCGGGCAGGTGTCCTCGCGCAGCGGCAGCACGGCGCCCGCGCCGAGCGTGGCGCCCAGCGCCTCCAGCGACGCGCGCGAGGCGCACGCCGAGCGGGCGGCCTCCGGGGTGAGCCAGCTGCCGTGGTAGCCGCCGACCAGGACGCCCTGGCCGAGCGGGATGCCGCACAGCCGCAGCAGATAGCCGAGCGGCACGCCGGTCGGCGTCTCCAGGACGCCGCGCCCGGTGAGGGTGAGCAGCACGGTGCCCGGCTCGCCGGGCAGGCCGGTGTCGCGGTACGCGCGCACGCCGAGGCGTGCCGCGACGGCGAGCTGGGCGAAGGTCTCGGTGTTGCACAGCAGCGTCGGCAGCCCGGCCAGCCCGCTCTCGCTCGCCCGCAGGCCGCGCCCGGAGGGCAGCGCGGGGGACTGGTTGAGGCCGTTGACGAGCGCGGTCGACTCGCCGGTGACGAAGCGGCCGGGCAGCCTGACGACCCGGGTGCGCGGGCCAGGCCCCGGACCCGGCCCCGGGCCCGGACCCGGATCCGAAAGCGGGCCCGCCGCCTCCCGTTCGGCCAGGGCGGCCCGTACGGACTCCTCGGTGTCCTGGCGTGTCACGCCCACGCAGACCTCCCCGGCGCCCAGCGCCTCGGCCGCCAGCAGCGCGCCGTCGAGGACGAGATGGGGCGCGCGCAGCAGCAGCGTCCGGTCCTTGAGGCTCACCGGTTCGCTCTCGCTGCCGTTGACGACGACCGCCGTGCCCGCGCCCTGCCGCCGCGCGGCCCGCTGCACGGCGCGCAGCTTCCGCGCGAACGGGAAGGCGCCGCCGCCCCGGCCGCGCAGGCCCGTCAGCTCCGCCAGCTCCAGCAGCGCGTCCGCGGGGGGCATGGGCAGCGGGCCGTGGACCGCGACGTGCGCGACGTGGTCGAGGCGCGGCACCTGACCCAGCCCGGCCAGCAGCCGCGCGGGCCCGAACGAGGCGATGGGGGGCGCGCAGAGCGACTCGGACAGCGCGGCGTACGCCGGGGACAGCGCATGGGCGGGGTACGCGGAGTACGCGGGGGACGTGGGGGACACAGGGGTCACCGTCTCTCCTTCTCGTCGGCACCGGCCGCCGACCGCGCGGGGGCGCGGTGCGGGAGGAGCCGGTGGATGAGCACGGCGGCGGTTCCGGCCAGGCAGAGCACGTACGCCGCGGTCACCCAGCCGCTCGCGTGCCGTCCGGCACGCAGGCCGTGGACGAGGGCCGCGCCCCAGGCCGGGTACGCGCACATGTGCAGCGCCCGCCACCAGCGCGAGCCGCGGCCGTTCGCGAACGCGGCCCGTACGGCCCCGGTCACCGCGACCGCCACGAACAGGTATCCGGCGAGCGTGCCGAGGCCGATCAGGACGGGCCGCGTACGGTCGGCGAGCGGAACGGCCGCCGCACTCACGCTCGTACGGTCCTCGGCGACCTTCACCCAGATGTGCAGGGCCAGGAAGCAGAGACCGGCCACCGCGGTACCGCGGTGCACGCCCTGTGCGAGCAGCCGGTGGGCGGGCGCCAGCAGGATCCGGTCGGTGGCCGCCAGCCCCCACAGCACCGTGGCCGTCAGCGAGACGAGGGCGAGCACGCCCGCGCCGTGGTCGAGGAAGGCCCAGGCGCGGCCCGGCACTCCTCCGGTGACGGCCCGGCCGAGCGCGAGCAGCGCCACCACGCCGAAGGCCGCGTGCAGGGGGCCGGGGCGGGGGCCCGCGGTGCGGCGCCCGCTTCCGGTACGGAATCCGCTTCTGGCGCGGAGTCCGCCGCCGGTCCGGGGACCTCTCGTGGACCGGTGCACCTGTGGAGGGTGTTGCCTGTGTGACGGGAGCTGCTGTGGGGACATCGGGGTCTCCCGAAGACGCGTGCACCGTGCATCCGGCCTGGCAGTGGCCCGTTTCCCGGGGACAGGAAGCGGCGGCCGGAAGCCAGAAGCATTGTCGAACCGGGCGGAACGCACCCAGTCTTTGTCGCGCTGTGACAAATTCCCGCACTGGCGTCGCCGGTGCGCCGTACCGCTGCCGATGATGCCCACGCAGGGCACCAGGTGATCCCGGCTGGAGCGAGGTTGAGATGTGCGAGCTGCGAGCTGACCTTCCCGCCGTCGCCGACCAGATGGTCGACGCGCTGCGGCACAGCCTCCCGGCGCTGTCCGCCGTGCTGCGCGAATCCGGTCGGGAGGACGCGAGAGGGGCCATCGAGCAGGTGCTGACGACGGCCCTCGCTACGCAGCCCGGCGTGGCCCCCGGCGGACACGACGACGAGGAGACGGTCGTACGGGCTGAGGAGGGCACGCCCTCCATACGCGCGGTTCCCGCCGTATCCGGCGCGTCCGACGCCCCGTCCGCCGAACGGGCCCGCCGGATGCTCTTCGCCGCGCTGACCGCCGACCGGGCGCCCGGTGCCGCCGCGTCCTGGTTCGACGCGCTGGCGCGCTCGGCACGGTGGCCGCTGCCCTCGGCCGTACGGGCCGTCGTGCTCGCGGCGCCCTGCGAGAGCCCGCCGCTCACCGGCCCGTTGGCCAGCGCGCTGGCGGGGCCCGTCGAGGGCGAGCCCTGTCTGCTCGTGCCCGACCCGCGAGGGGAGGCCCGCGAGGCGCTGGACGGGCACCTCCAGGGCTGGACCGCCGCCGTCGGGCACGCCGTGGCGCTGGAGGACTGCGCGGACTCGGTGCGCTGGGCGCGGCGCCTGCTCGAACTGGCGCCCGTGCACGCCGTGAACGGCTCCGGATCCGGTTCCAGTTCCGGTTCCGGTTCCGGTTCCGGTTCGGGAGCCGGGCCCGGCGCCGTCTTCGTCGACGACCACCTCACCACCCTGCTGCTGCTCCAGGACGAGTCGATGGCCCGCGCCCTCACGGCCCGCTGGCTCGGACCCCTCGCCGAGCTGACGCCGCGGCAGAGCGAGCGCCTCGAAGTCACCCTGCTCGCCTGGCTGGAGAGCGGGGGCGCGCCGGAGGCGGCCCGCACCCTCCAGGTGCATCCGCAGACGGTCCGCTACCGGCTGCGCCAGATCGAGAAGGTCTTCGGCGCCGCGTTACGCGACCCGCGCGCCCGCTTCGAGCTCGAAGCGGCGCTGCGCGGGAGGCAGTTGCTGGGCCGCGTCCGGCGCGGGCGCGCCCGTACGGGAGGGCGCAAGGCCCGCGCCGGAGGAGCCGCCGGACCGGGCGCGGGGCCCGCGCAGGCCCAGGAGGCGCGCATCAACGGGCTGTGAGCCCGCCGACGGCGGCTATCCGCAGTCCTTCCCGCCGTTGATGCAGCGCACCGCCCGCTTCATCAGCCGGTCCGGCATCACGTTGATGAAGTCGCCGTGGTCCGTGACCGGCTTGTGGAGCTGCTCGGGGAAGCTGTCCACCGCGAACGGCGTGCCCTTGGGAACGCCCTCGCGCGGCACCTCGTACGCGATCCGCTGGCGCAGCTGGGGCACCGCGCGGAAGCCGTCGGGGCAGGAGCCGTCCTCGCGGGCGAAGGCGACATGGTCGCGGTGGTTGCCGCTGTCGGTGTTCCGGCCGTCCCAGCAGCTCTGGAAGTCGAACGAGCGGATGACCCGGCTCCCCTCGGGGCAGAGCGGGTACTTGTCCTTGAGCTGGCGGTCCTCGAAGCCCTCGCAGCTCCAGGAGGCGTTGGCGTTGGCCGTGCCGTTGGTGAACGACTTGGCGTCCCCCGTGATGATCCGCAGGAAGCGCGGCATGGCCGTCACGTCGCCCACCGCGCTGCCCTTGAACGTCAGCGTGACCTCGGAGGGCTTCAGCACCGTGCCCGCGTTGCCGTCGTGCCCGCCCTCCTGGTTGCCGTCGAGGGCGCGCAGGACCGGCCAGTAGTAGGTGGACAGGTCGCCGTCGCGGCAGGTCGAACGGGCGGCGGCGAGGCTCTCGTTCGTGGAGAACGCGTCGGTGGACACATTGCCGACGTAGTCGTGGGTGTGGTGCGCGCCGTTGCTGACGCCGGGCGCCGCGATGACGTTGTCGGAGTTGAAGTGGCCCTCCTCGTTGCGGCCGCACTTCGTGGTGAAGCTGCCCGTGGAGGCGTCCTCGCCGGGCTCCGGGTCCTGCCGGTTCGGTTCGACGGTGGTGATGTCGACGAAGTCGGCGGGCACGGGGCCTCCGGCCGGGGGCGGCTCGCCCTCGGCGACACCGCCCTGCCCAGCGCCGCCCTGCCCTCCGCCGTCCTGCCCAGCGCCGTCCTGCCCTTCGCGGTCCTCCGCGGGCCGCTGCCGTACGCGGCAGTCGCTCATCCCGTCCATCCCGCCCGGCGGACGGCCGCCCTCGCCGCGCACGTTGTCGGCGATCCCGCCGATGGTCGGGGCGCGCCGCGCGCGTAACTCGTCCATCACCTTGTCCGTGTCGCCCGCGCCCGAGGCGAGCCGGTGGTACGCGGTCGCGACCTGCCGGTCCAGCGCGGCCAGCCCCTCGGCGACGTCCTTGCGCGCTGCCTGCGGCACCTCGCCCAGCGCGAGCGACACGTCCGGGCAGTCGATCGTCTGCCCGGCCCGCTGGCCTCTCTCCCGCGCGCCGTCCCCGGAACTGCCCTCGCCCGCCGACGCGTTGACCCCGGCGTACGTCGCCGCTCCGGCGCCGAGCACCAGTGCCGCGCCGAGCGCGACGAGCGTACGGCGACGGCGGGAGCGCCGGTGGGCGGCTCCGCCCCGTTGCTGCCTCTGCCTCATGGTGTTCACTTCCGATCGTCGAGCGCGTCGAAGTCCACGAGCCCGGTCTCCTCCAGGACCGTGATGTGGTCCAGGACGACGGCGTTGGCGCGGGTGGCGAGGGATCTGACCACGGAGTTGCGGGTCTTGTCCCGTACGAGCCCGGTCAGCGCGAAGACCTTGCCGTGGGCGCGGCGCAGGATGTTGGCGAAGCGGCGGTCGTACGTGTCGCCCTTCGCGCGGGACATCTCCGAGAGCCAGCCGCGCTGCTGCGCCGTGGGCTGGTTCGCCAGGTCGACGCCGAGCGCCCGGCCCGCCTCGACGGCGCGCCGGTCCAGCTCGGTGTGGCCCTCCACGAGATGCGTGCCCGCCTTACGGACCGAGGCGCGGGTCCCGCGCTCCTGGGCCTGCCGCCCCGCGGGCAGCTCCCAGAGCCCGGCCAGCCGCACCCGCCGTACGAAGTCCCGGTCGAGTGCGCTGAGCGGCCCGTACGGCGTGCTCATCGTGCCCATGCCGTCGTCCTCCCAGCCCTGCCGGGAGGCGTCCACGGAGCGGGTGCCGCCGAAGGTCTGGAGGGGGACGAGCAGGGCGACGAGGGTGACGAGGAGGGCGGCGACGACGAGCAGCGTGCCCAGGGCCCGCCCGCTCGCCAGATACCGGATGTCCACGGTCCGCACGTCCTCTCCCAGCTGCCCGGTGCACCGGCCTGCCCGTGCACCGGGCACTGGGAGCGAAGCTAGCCCCGGCCGCGCGGGCCGTGTCAGGGCTTCGTCGGCACCTGACAAAGAGCGGTTCCCGGGTCGCGTCGCTGCTACCTTGCGGGCCCGCGCCCGCGCACGCAGGCATTCGTACGAAGCTTCGAGTAAGCTTTCGTCGTAAGGCAGGGGCCACTGCCGACGACACCGAAGCCCCCGTACCTCCCGGCTCTCCGGCCTGGAGGGTCGTACGACGACGGGGGTCCTTTGCTGTGTCTTCCTCGCAGTGACCTGCGCCGTAACGCGTGAAAATGTGAGACTTATGCGTTTTCTTGAGCCGGGCACGGGCCGTCATGTGGAACAGTCCCCCGTTCCCTACGACCTGACCTACGACGACGTCTTCATGGTGCCGAGCCGTTCCGCCGTCGGATCGCGGCAGGGAGTGGACCTGGCGGCGCCCGACGGCACCGGCACGACCATCCCGCTGGTGGTCGCCAACATGACGGCCATCGCCGGACGCCGCATGGCCGAGACCGTCGCCCGGCGCGGCGGCCTCGTGGTGATCCCGCAGGACATCCCGCTCGACGTCGTGACCGAGGTCATCGGCTGGGTCAAGCGGCGCCACCTCGTCCTGGACACGCCCATCACCCTGGCCCCCGGGCAGACCGTCGCCGACGCGCTCTCGCTGCTCCCCAAGCGGGCGCACGGCGCGGGCGTCGTGGTGCGCGAGGGCCGCCCGGTCGGCGTGGTCACCGAGTCCGACCTGACCGGCGTGGACCGCTTCACGCAGCTCTCCGAGGTCATGTCGAGCGAGCTGATGGTGCTCGACGCGGACATCGACCCGCGCGAGGCCTTCAACCGGCTCGACGCCGCGCACCGCAAGTTCGCCCCCGCCGTGGACGGCGACGGGAAGCTCGTCGGCATCCTCACCCGCACCGGCGCCCTGCGCGCCACGCTCTACACCCCGGCCGTCGACGCGAACGGCTCGCTGCGCGTCGCCGCCGCCGTCGGCATCAACGGCGACGTCGCCGCGCGCGCCAAGGCCCTGCTCGACGCGGGCGTCGACACCCTCGTCGTGGACACCGCGCACGGCCACCAGGAGGGCATGATCGAGGCCCTCAAGGCGGTCCGCGCCCTCGACCCCCAGGTCCCCGTCGTCGCGGGCAACATCGTCGCCGCCGAGGGCGTGCGCGACCTGATCGAGGCCGGGGCCGACATCATCAAGGTCGGCGTCGGGCCCGGCGCCATGTGCACCACCCGCATGATGACCGGCGTCGGCCGCCCGCAGTTCTCCGCCGTGCTGGAGTGCGCGGCCGAGGCCCGCAAGTACGGCAAGCACGTCTGGGCCGACGGCGGCGTCCGGCACCCGCGCGACGTGGCCATGGCGCTGGCCGCCGGGGCCTCCAACGTGATGATCGGCTCCTGGTTCGCCGGTACGTACGAGTCGCCGGGGGACCTCCAGCAGTCCGCCGACGGGCGGCTGTACAAGGAGTCGTTCGGCATGGCCTCGGCCCGCGCCGTCCGTAACCGTACGAGCGAGGAGTCGGCGTACGACCGGGCGCGCAAGGCGCTCTTCCAGGAGGGCATCTCGACCTCGCGGATGTTCCTGGACCCGGTGCGTCCCGGCGTCGAGGACCTGATCGACGCGGTCATCGCGGGCGTCCGCTCGTCCTGCACGTACGCGGGCGCGGGCTCCCTGGAGGAGTTCGCGGAGCGCGCCGTCGTGGGCGTGCAGAGCGCCGCCGGCTACGCGGAGGGCAAGCCGCTGCACGCCAGCTGGTGACGCCTCGGCGTGCCCCGGCCCTCCCCGGTGCCTTCGTCTCCGGGCTGGGCAGGGGCTGCCCGTGCCCGTGTGTCGCAGGCCGCGGCTGTGTCGTGGCTTGTCGCGCAGTTCCCCGCGCCCCTGACGGGGCGCTCCGAGGAGCGCCCTCAAGGGGCGCGGGGAACTGCGCGAGCAACCACCCACACCCCGCGGCCTGCGACACACGGAACGGGGCAGCCCCTGCCCAGCGGCCACGTCAGGGGACAGCCACGATCCGCCGGACGCGACCTAACCGGCCCGCCCGGTTCAGCGGAGGCGGGCGCCGTGGCGGCGGGTCGCGTACGTGACCGCCCCGGCGCCCGCCGCGAGGAGCGCGCCGCCGCCGAGCGCGAGCGGCAGCGTCGAGTCCGGGTCCGCGCCCGTACCGGCGAGGCCGTCGCCGGGCGCAGCCCGATTCTCCGGCGCCTGGTTCTCCGGCGCCCGGTCGACCCGTACGGCCGCCGAGGCGGCGGCCGTTCTCATGACGGTCAGCCGGGTCGTGCCCGAGGTGAGGGTGTCGCCGGGGTGGAGGAGGCCGCCCGAGCCGGTGTCGATCATTTCGGCGCGGGCGTGGGCGCCGCCGCGGACGCGGTAGGCGAAGAGGCCGGAGACGTTCCGGTCCAGCCCGGCGGCGGGCGCCCGTACCTCCATCAGCACGCTGGCGCCGCCCCCGAGCGCCACCTCCAGGGCGTGGGCGCCCCGGCCCCTCCCGTGCAGGGGCCGCAGCGCGTACGTGCCCGAGTCGCCCCCGGCCGCGCGGGCGAGCCGCGCCCCGCGCAGCCAGCCGGTGTGCCGCATCTCGGGCGCGGCGAGCCCGGCCGACGCGCCGCCCCCGCCCATCGGGCTCGTCCCGCCGGTGTCGCCCGTCGTACGGCAGGCGCGCAGCGCGCCGCCCGAGCAGTCGGCCCGCGTCTGGTGGGCCAGTCCCAGATTGTGGCCGAACTCGTGGACGAGGGCGTCCGGGGACAGGTCGTCCGGCAGCCAGCTCGTGCCGCCGCCCACGGTCGCCAGCCCCGACCAGTCGCAGTGCGCGGCGCGCGCGGGGAAGACGATCGAGAGGTGGTCGTAGTCCCGCTCCGTGACGCCGCGTTCGGCGAGCAGCCTCCTGGTCTCCCTGGCCCACGCGCGGTTGTCGCAGCCCGCGCCGCGCACCGGCAGGTCGAGCGGTCCGGCCACCGGATCGGAACCGGCGGGCACGAAGCGGGCCGCGCCGCGCGAGACCGTCCGGTAGTACGCGTCCAGGGAGCGGTCCTTCCCGAAGTACCGGTCGGTGAGCGTCCGTTCGAGCCCGGCGGGGTCGCGCAGTGCGCCGTCGCGGAAGTTGACCATGGCCACCGCGACACGCCGGTCGCCTGAGCCGGGCCCGGCGCCGGGCTCTGCGCCCGGCTCCGCACCGGGCTCCGCGCCGGGCCCCTTGCCGTGCCCCGCGGCTGGCGGCGCCGTGCCGAGCAGCGTGCCGCAGACGAGCACGGCGGTCGCGGCGGCCGTTGCGGCCGTGGCGGCGGCGCGTGCCAGCCGCCCGCGCGGACGTGAGGGGAACGGCATCGGGGGTCCTTCGGGCGGCGGCGCGCGGGCCTGTGCTGACGTGGGGGCGGTGCCCGAAGGTACGTGCCGGGCGGGGGCCGACACAGCCCGAACGCTGCGGCTTAAGGCTCTCTTATGGCGGACTTAGGGTGCCGGGGAGTCGTGTTCTACTGCTGCCGTGCCACTGAACGACCTCGACGAACGCATCGTCCACGCCCTCGCCGAAGACGCCCGCCGCACCTACGCCGACATCGGCGCGGAGGTCGGCCTCTCCGCGCCCGCCGTCAAGCGCCGCGTGGACCGGCTGCGCGAGCAGGGCGCCATCACGGGCTTCACCGTCCGTGTCGACCCCACGGCGCTCGGCTGGAAGACCGAGGGCTTCATCGAGATGTACTGCCGCTCGCACACCACCCCCGACGACATCCGCCGCGGCCTCTCCCGCTACCCCGAGGTCGCCTCGGCCTCCACGGTCACCGGAGACGCCGACGCGCTCGTGCAGATCTTCGCCGCCGACATGCGCCACTTCGAGCAGGTGCTGGAGCGCATCGCCGGAGAGCCCTTCGTCGAGCGCACGAAATCGGTCCTCGTGCTGTCCCCGCTGCTCAGGCGCTATACGGCCGGTCCGCCGGTCTGATCCCGCCCCGGCCCCGAAGGGCGCAACGGATCGCCGTACGGACCATGGAACGCGCAACGGATCGACCAGTGGCGCGCAAGATCCACGCCTTGTGACCGCCCGGAGGCGCCCGTAGCGTCGATCGGGTGCGTATCGCCCTGTTCCAGACCTCGCGCCCCGGGGTCGACGTTCTCGACGACGCCGCCCGCCGAGCAGCGGCGGGCGGCGCCGCGCTGCTGGTGGCCCCCGAGCTGGCGCTGACCGGCTACGCCCTCGGTGACGGCGTGGCCGAGGCCGCCGAGCCCGCCGACGGGCCCTCGGCTCGCCGCCTCGCGGCCGTCGCGGCGGCGCACGGCATCGCCCTCGCCTACGGCTACCCCGAGCGCGACGGCGCGGCCGTGCACAACTCCGCGGCCCTCGTCGGCCCCGACGGCACCCGCCTCGCCGACTACCGCAAGACGCACCTCTACGGTCCGTACGAGCGCGAGCACTACACGCCGGGCGACCGGCTCGTCGTCCAGACCGAGCTGCACGGCCTCCGCGTCGGGATGCTCGTCTGCTACGACGTGGAGTTCCCCGAGGCCGTCCGCGCCCACGCCCTCGCCGGGACGGACCTGCTGCTCGTGCCGACCGCGCTGATGCGCCCGTACGACACGGTCGCCCGCACACTCGTCCCCGCCCGCGCGGTCGAGAGCCAGCTCTACGTGGCGTACGCCAACCGCGTCGGGCCCGAGGGCGACTTCGACTTCACGGGCCTGAGCTGCCTCGCCGCGCCCGACGGCACCGTGCCCGCGCGGGCCGGGACCGGCGAGGAGCTGCTCTTCGCCGACGTCGACCCGGCCCTGCTGCGCGCCTCCCGCGCGGACAGCCCCTATCTCGCCGACCGGCGGCCCGAGCTGTACGGCGCCTGAAGCGCGCCCGCCTGCTGGCCCGTCCGCCTCTTCGTCCATCTGCCTGTTCGACCGTTCACGTTCATCCGAGGAGCACCGTCACCATGACGTCCACCGTGCCCACGTCCGTCCCCGAGGAGCGGACGGAGAGCCCGGCCGAGGCCCCGCCGCTGACCATGTTCGGCCCGGACTTCCCCTTCGCCTACGACGACTACCTGGACCACCCCGCCGGGCTCGGCTCCGTCCCCGCGACCGAGCACGGTACCGAGGTCGCCGTCATCGGCGGTGGGCTCTCCGGCGTCGTCGCGGCGTACGAGCTGATGAAGATGGGCCTCAAGCCCGTCGTCTACGAGGCCGACCAGCTCGGCGGCAGGCTCCGCACCGAGACCTTCGACGGCGCCGACCCCTCGCTGACCGCGGAGATGGGCGCGATGCGCTTCCCGCCGTCCTCGACCGCGTTCCAGCACTACGTGGACCTCGCGGGCCTGGAGACCCACCCGTTCCCCAACCCGCTCGCGCCCGACACCCCCTCGACCGTCGTCGACCTCAAGGGCGAGTCGCACTACGCCCGTACGCTGGACGACCTGCCGCCCGTCTACCACCAGGTGATGGAGGCGTGGAACGCCTGCCTGGAGGAGGGCGCCGACTTCTCCGCGATGCAGCGCGCGATACGGGAGCGGGACGTGCCCCGCATCCGCGAGATCTGGTCCCGGCTGGTCGAGAAGCTCGACGACCAGACGTTCTACGGCTTCCTGTGCGCCGCCCCGTCCTTCGCCTCCTTCCGGCACCGGGAGATCTTCGGCCAGGTCGGCTTCGGCACGGGCGGCTGGGACACCGACTTCCCCAACTCGATCCTGGAGATCCTGCGCGTCGTCTACACCGGCGCCGACGACGACCACCGGGGCATCACCGGCGGCAGCCAGCAGCTCCCGCTGCGCCTGTGGGAGCGGGAGCCGGGCAAGCTCGTCCACTGGCCGCAGGGCACCTCGCTCAGCTCCCTCCACCCGAACGGGCGCCACCGCCCCGCCGTCACCCGGCTGCACCGCACGGCGGGCAACCGGATCACCGTGACCGACGCGGACGGCGACATCCGTACGTACCGCACGGCCGTCTTCACCGCGCAGTCCTGGATGCTGCTCTCCCGCATCGACTGCGACGACGCGCTGCTGCCCATCGACCACTGGACGGCGGTCGAGCGCACGCACTACATGGAGTCGTCCAAGCTCTTCGTGCCCGTGGACCGGCCGTTCTGGCTCGACAAGGACGCCCGGACGGGGCGGGACACGATGAGCATGACGCTCACCGACCGGATGACGCGCGGCACATACCTGCTCGACGACGGGCCGGACAAGCCCGCCGTCATCTGCCTCTCGTACACCTGGTGCGACGACAGCCTCAAGTGGCTGCCGCTGGACGTGAACGAGCGGCTGGAGGTCATGCTCAAGTCGCTCGGCGAGATCTATCCGGGCGTCGACATCCGCAAGCACATCACCGGCAGCCCGGTCACGGTCTCCTGGGAGGACGAGCCCTGGTTCCTGGGCGCGTTCAAGGCCAACCTGCCGGGCCACTACCGCTACCAGCGGCGGCTGTTCACCCACTTCATGCAGGACCGCCTCCCCGAGGACTGCCGCGGGCTCTTCCTCGCGGGCGACGACATCTCCTGGACGGCGGGCTGGGCCGAGGGCGCCGTCCAGACGGCCCTCAACGCCGTCTGGGGCGTCATGCACCACCTCGGCGGCGCCACCGACCCCGGCAACCCGGGCCCCGGCGACGCCTACGACGAGATCGCTCCGGTCGAACTGCCGGAGGACTGAGCCGGGGGCGGGAGGAGAGCACGGGACGCCGGAGTGCGGCGCCGGGGACCGTACCCCGGCGGCTACACCCCGGCGTCCCGCGCGGCCTTGTGCAGCGCCCGCCCCTTCTCGATCAGCTCGTCCACGTCGCGCGAGGGGAGCTGGGTGTCGAGCAGCACCTCGTCGGCACCGGCCGCCGCGGCCCCGAGGAGATCCTCCACGATCTGCTCGACGCTCCCCTGGTACGTCTTGCGCGCGCCGTCCACCGGCTTCTCGGAGAGCTGCACGGACGCCCGTACGGTCGTCGACAGCCCGGACGCGTCACGCCCGTGCTCGGCGGCCAGCTCCGCGAGCCGCGCCCGCCCCGCGGCGACCTGCTCGTTGGTGACCATGGACGGCAGCCAGCCGTCGGCGCGCCGCACCAGCCGCCGCTGCGCGCGCTCGGCGGACCCCGCCAGCAGCACCGGGATGCGCCCGGCGGGCTTGGGCCCCACGGCCGAGGCGGTGAAGCCCGTGCTCCGGCCCTCGTACGCCGGGACCGGGTCCGGGCCCCACACGGCCTCGCACACGTCCAGCAGCTCGTCCAGCGCGGCGCCGCGCTCCGCGTGGTCGGCGCCCGCCGCGCGGTACTCGTCCCGCGACCAGCCCGTGCCGAAGCCCGCGATCACCCGGCCGCCGCTCGCCGCGTCCAGCGAGCCCAGCGCCCGCGCCAGCAGGAACGGCTGGTGGAACGAGCCGACCAGCACGGCCGAACCGATCTTCACGCGCTCGGTCACGGCCGCCGCGAGCGACATCGTGACCAGCGGATCCGCCACCGCGCGGAAGTAGTCGGCCCAGGGGAGCCCGGGGACGAGGTACATGTCGTCGACCGGCTCCTCCGGCCGCATCAGCCGCTCCAGCACCCATACGCTGTCGTAGCCGATCTCCTCGGCCGCGCGGGCCGCCGCCGTCACGTCGCGGCTCATGTCGTACTTACCGGTCTGCGGCAGTCCCAGGCCGAGTCGCAGTGTCATCTCGCCTCCCGTACAACGTCCTTGACCTCACATGGATCACGTCCGTCCTACGTCACCGCGCCGCCGCCGGGCAATGCCGCCTCCCCGAGCCCCCGGGGCCTCACCGCTGCGGGCGGCCCAGCGGAGTGAGCAGGTACCGCCCCGCCATCCCCACCGTGGCGTCCAGCCCCTCCGCCATCTCCTCCGTCAGCCCCTCGAAGGCCCGCAGCCCCCACAGCGCCCGGAACGCCGACCAGGCGCCGTCCCGCGCCCGCCCCAGGCTCCACGAGCCCACCAGATGCGTCAGCGGATCGGCGACGTCGAGCAGGTCGGGGCCGGGCATCAGCTCCTCCCGGATCCGCTCCTCCATCCCGGTCAGCAGCTCTCCGACGCGCTCGAAGTCCGCCTCCAGCTCCTCCGGTTCGCCGCCGCGCGCCCGGCACGTCTCCACGAGGGAGAGCGGAAGGTCGTGCCCGATGTGCGCGTTGATCCCCGCGAGCGCGAACTGCAGCGGCCGTACGGCCGGATGGCGCCGCATCTGGAACAGGGGCCGCCAGCAGGCGGGCGTCCGCCGCCCCGCCGCCTCGGCCTCCACCGCGTCCACGTACCGCGCCGCGAAGCGCGCCCCCAGCTCACCCGTGGCGGCCCGGTCCTCGAAGTGCCCGCCCACGAGCCGCCGTCCGAGCTCCTCGGTCACGGAGAGATACACCCTGTTGAACACCGCGACCCCGTCCGCGCCCGGCAGCCCCGCCCCCACCGCCCGCATCCGCGCGGCCACGTCCGCGATCGGGGCCACCCGCCCCGCCCGCTGCGCGGGCACCTGCTCCACAGTCGTCATAAACGCAGCGTGACATCCTCCCGCCCCCCGCACCCCCAACCCGCCCCACGCGGCCCACGGATGGGCGAAGAACGCCGCGTTCCGCTCTCACCGCTCCGGGTCGGACCGCAGCCGCAGCGGGCCGCAGCTGATCCGTTCGGCCTCGCGCGCGACGTAGCGGCCGAACAGCTCCCGGAGAGCCGGCTCGCCGCCGCCGTGCGGGCGCTCCGCGAGGAAGACGACCTTGCCGGTCTGGCAGTCCGCCTGGAACATCGACTCGTCATCGCGGACATAGCCGTCTCCTCGCGCGCCGTGGACGCGTGGCCCCGCGTCCAGGTCCTGGTAGGCGGCGGCGAGCCGCGCGTCCTGGACCGTGGTCAGGCGGAGGCGCGGCTCGGGCGGGAGGTCGAGCTCGCAGACGCGGGCCGGGGACGACGAGCCGCCGCCCCTGGTCCGCATCCGGCGCTCGTTCTCCTCACGCGCGGCGCGGGGCACCGGCGCGCCGCAGAAGGTGCGGCTCGCGCCGGTTTCGTACCGGGGCGGGTGCGGCGTCCGGTCGGGACGGGGGAGCGGGACGTGGTGTGCGCAGCCGAGCCGGTCGATGACGCCGTTGACCAGCTTGACCGCCGTGCGCGCGAGGATGTCGCGGCGGTCGGCGCGCGGCTCGTCGTGCACGTTCACCAGCCCGTACCGCACGTCCACGACCAACGGGCCCTGGTACGCCGGCCGTCCGGCGCAGCCGTCGGGTACGGCGAGCCAGGCGGCGGTGTCCGACGCCATGCCGAGCAGGCCGCCGCCGAACGGCGACATCCGCGCCGTCAGGAACGTCCTGGTCCCGTCGCGGTCCGCGCCCGCGGGGCCCAGGTCACGGAGCCGGTGCAGCTCGATGTCGACGCCCGGCCCCCGGCCGACGACGACCCGGCACGAACCGCGGGGGCCATCACCGTTGTACCGCCCGCCGAGATCGGTGAACTCGGTGGTCTCCGGCGTCTCTTCGGGCCCCGTGACGGCGCGGACGTCGGCGGGAGAGAGCGCGTCCCAGCACACCTGTCCGTCCCCGTCCGGCGTCAG
The DNA here is from genome assembly GCF_043202595.1 of Streptomyces sp. NPDC048172. Classification (NCBI taxonomy): domain Bacteria; kingdom Bacillati; phylum Actinomycetota; class Actinomycetes; order Kitasatosporales; family Streptomycetaceae; genus Streptomyces; species Streptomyces sp. NPDC048172. The sequence goes on along the minus strand of NZ_JBIDAT010000005.1, from coordinate 147,129 downwards.
GGCACCCGTCTGCCAGGCGGTCAGCGAGGCCCCGAGCAGCGCCCCTACGGCAGCGGCGGTGCCGAGCCGCGTCCACCGGTTCCGTGCGAACCGCCCCGGGCGGCGTGGCGCTCCTTCCGGAGGCCCCACTGTGTCCTGGGTCACCGCCTGGCCTCCTGGGCCGCGCCGCGTCGGCAGTCCAGCCGGTCGGCCACGGCGTCGACGAAGCGGCCGAATCTGTCCGCGGGCCCCGGCGACCCCAGGAAAACGGCCGTCCCGGAGCCGCATCGGGCGCGCGCGAGGGCGTAGGACGCCGTGGATCCGGAGCGCGGAGGCTCGGGCGCCGCCATCCCGTCGAACAGGCGGACAAGGCCGGGCCGGGAGACCATCGCGTAGCGGCGCGTGACGTCGTGGCCCCCGCCGCGGGGGTCCTCGGTGATCTCGCACGCCTGGAACGACCGGGAGACGGCGCTGATCGTGGACTTGACCTGTGTGTCGCGCCGCTCCTTGCCGCCGAGCCCCGCGATGCCGCAGGAACGGTCGTCGACGGACTCGCCCTGCGGCAGCGCGAGCACCGGAGCATCCGTCGGCCAGGGGGTCTCCGGTGCGCATCCGGCCAGCTCGGCGGGGCGGTTCGCCGCGGAGACGAGCAGCGACGCGAGGGTCTCGACCGCGTCCCCGTCGAAGGGGTTCTCCTCGGGCTCGGCGGCGCGCAGCGTCACGACGGCCGGACGACCCTGCCGCGCGCATGCCTTGGGCAGGACGAACAGCCCCCGGCTCTCGGAGACCACGCCGGGCAGACCGCCGGGCAGCGGCACCGAACGGGCGTCGAGGAACCCGGACAGCCAGGAGACGCGCTCGCCCCTGCCGGCCGGAACGGGCCCGAGGGCGGCTCGAAGCCGGTACGGGCTGGGCTCACGGCCGTCCTCGGGAGAACCGTCCGAGACGCCGACGACGCAGGAGCCCCGGGGCCGCTCACGGGACGGGGTCTCCTGACGTACGGGGCGCCTTGCGTCCTCGTACGGCCGCAGCCCGTCGTTCTCGACCAGGAGGAACGGTGACTCCGTGCCCTCTGCCCACGCGCCCCAGCAGAGCGGGTCCTTCGCGAACGGCCCCGCCTCGGCCACCCGCATCCCGAGCCCTGTTCCCGCCAGGGCCGCGAGCACCACGACCCCGGCCACCAGCCCCCACATCCGACGCCGACCCACCCGTCGCCCTCCCCTGGACTGTGCGGCGGCGAGTGAGTGTAGTGGCAGGGAGGACTCCCGTGCTGTTTCCGGGAGTTGCGGGTGGGGCAGCAGCTTGCGGTGGAAACCCTCGCCGCCAGCGCCATAGCCGTGCTCGGGACCCTGCTCGGGGCCGGGCTCACCCATGCGTTCCAGCTCAGGGCCGCCGCGCGGACGGAGGAGTTCACCCGCACCGAGCGGCTCCGCCAGGAGCGGCTGGACGCGTACAGCGCGTACGCGGGGACGCTGCTCAACTTCCGGCGGGCGGCGGTGCACCGCTGGATGTGCGAGCACAAGGACCCGCCTCCAGCCGACCCGGACGCGGCGCGGGTGCGGTCGTACGACACGCGCAGCGCGGCCCAGGAGGCGCTGTTCCGGGTGCACCTGCTCACGGACGACCAGGTGGTGGCGGAGCGGGCGGAGGCCGCGCTCGACGGCATCGAGGAGATGCTCAAGTCCGCCGACCGCGAGGTCCTGGAACCGCGGCGCGCCACGACCCGGGCCGCGATCAGGGAGTTCGTCGGCGTGGCCCGGACGCACACGCAGGCGGGTCAGCGGCCGTCGTCGTCCTTGCCCTTGTCCTCGGGGTCGTAGGCGCTCGTGCCCTCGTCGAGGAGGGGCTGCTGGGTCTTGAGGTGGGGCGGGGCGAGGGCCTTGAGTGCGTGGTAGCCGGTGAGGACGACGATGGTGCCGAGGGCGATGCCGCTCAGCTCGAAGTTGTCGCTGATCTTGAGGCTGACGCCGCCGACGCCGATGATGATGCCCGCTGCCGCCGGGACCAGGTTGAGCGGATTGCGCAGATCGACCTTGTTGTTGATCCAGATCTGGGCGCCGAGCAGGCCGATCATGCCGTAGAGGATCACGGTGATGCCGCCCAGCACCCCGCCGGGGATCGCCGCGACGACGGCGCCGAACTTCGGGCAGAGGCCGAAGAGGAGTGCGAAGCAGGCGGCGGCCCAGTAGGCGGCCGTGGAGTAGACGCGGGTGGCGGCCATGACGCCGATGTTCTCGGAGTACGTGGTGGTCGCGGGGCCGCCGAGGGCCGTGGACAGGACGCTGCCCGCGCCGTCCGCGGCGATGGCGGTGCCGAGCTGGTCGTCGAGCGGGTCGCCCGTCATCTCGCCGACGGCCTTGACGTGGCCCGCGTTCTCGGCGACCAGCGCGATCACCACGGGCAGCGCGACGAGGATCGCGGACCAGGAGAAGGACGGGCCGTGCACCGACGGCAGCCCGAACCAGTCGGCGTCCCCGACCTTGCCGAGGTCCAGCCGCCAGTGGTCGACCACCTTGCCGCTGCCGTCGGCCGAGTGGATCTGCCCGAACGTCTTGTCGAAGGCCCAGGACATCAGATAGCCCACGACCAGCCCGAGGAAGATCGCGATACGGGACCAGAAGCCCCGCAGGCAGACGACGGCCAGCCCCGTCAGCAGCATGGTCAGCAGCGCGGTCCACTGGTCCTGGGGCCAGTACGTACTGGCCGTCACCGGCGCGAGGTTGAAGCCGATCAGCATCACCACGGCCCCGGTCACCACCGGCGGCATCGCGGCGTGGATGATCCGCGCCCCGAACTTCTGTACGGCCAGGCCGACGAGGAAGAGCGCGACGCCGACGACGAGGATCGCGCCGGTGATCGTCGCGCTGTCGCCGCCCTGCCCCCGGATGACGGCCGCGACGCCGACGAAGGAGAGGCTGCACCCGAGGTAACTGGGCACCCGGCCGCGGGTCGCGAGCAGGAAGATCATGGTCGCGACGCCGGACATCATGATCGCGAGATTGGGGTCGAGCCCCATCAGTACCGGGGCCACGAAGCTCGCCCCGAACATCGCGACCACGTGCTGTGCGCCGAGTCCCGCCGTACGTGGCCATGACAGCCGTTCGTCCGGGCGTACGACCGCGCCGGGCGCCGGGACGCGTCCGTCGCCGTGCACCTTCCATCGCACGCCGAGTCCGCCGCGTCCGCCACTCATGTGTCTCTCCCGATGTCGATTTCCAGCCACGTGTCCGGTGACCGCCACATGTTATGTGCCTCCCGACCATGTCCGGCCCCTGACATCGGGCCCCGCCCGATTCGCGCCTCCACCGCACGCCAGGGCCTGCCCCTCAGGAGCGCGACCCTGTGCGGCTCCAAGACGTTGGGGCTTGCCCCTCCAGGGGCGCGGGGCTGTATCGATGTGCGGCTCCGCCGCGTGGGCGCGACCGGTCACCACACCACGGGGCTTGCCCCTTTGCCCTCAGGGGCGCGGGGAACTGCGCGCCAAGCCACGACGCACTCGCGGCCCGCGAAGCACAGCCCGGGGCACCCCGAACCCGGCCCTGTACGCGGGTCACCCGGCGAAGGGGGCTGCGCTTGCCAACCCTGCGCCTTGCGCAGACTTCCCAAGCTCAGAGGGGTGAGGGGGAAGTAGGGCAGCCCTCGTCCAGCGCGGCGCGCGGCCCAAGCGCAGTGGGGCGGAGGGAGAAGCGCAGAGCTCACAAGCTCAGAGGGGTGAGGGGGAAGCAGAGCAGCCCTCTTCCAGCGCGGCGCGCGGCCCAAGCGCAGAGCCCTCAAGCTCAGCGGGTGGAGGGGAGAAGCGCAGGACTGCCAAGCACAGCGGGGCGGAAGGGGGAAGCGGGGGCGTGCACCGGCAGGGGTGCGGGGGGCTGCGTGGGCAGCCACTGCGCGGACGCAGTCCGCGACGCACGTGCGGGGACAATTCCCGCCCCGGGAGAGGGAGGAGCGCGGGCTACTTCTTGTCGGCCGGGACAGATGGGTGCCGGGCGGGGGAAGGTGACGGCCTGCCCTCCGTCCGGAGGACGCCCGCTCCGGCGATCAGCCCCAGCAGCAGCACCGTCACCACCCCGAACGACACCGACAGCGAGGTCGACTCCGCGATCCAGCCCACCGCCGCGGGCGCGGCGAGCCCCGAGGCGTAGGCCAGCGTGGCGACGCCCGCGATGGCCTGGCCGGGGGCCGCGGCCCCCATCCGGCCCGCCGCGGCGAAACAGAGCGGCACGACCACCGCGATCCCCACGCCGATCAGTGCGAACCCGGCGACGGCCACCCCCGGCACGCGTGCCGCCACGACGAGCGCGGCCCCCAGCGTGGCCAGCACGCCGCCCGTGCGGACCGTACGGACGGGGCCCAGGCGGCGTACGACCGCGTCCCCGGCGAGCCGGGCCGAGGCCATGGTGCAGGCGAAGGCCGTGTAGGCCGCGGCGGCGAGGCCGGGCTCGGCGCCGGTCACGTCGTCGAGGTAGATGCCGGACCAGTCCATCGACGCGCCCTCGGCGAAGACCGCGCAGAAGCCGATGAGGCCGATCGCGAGCACGCCCCGGGACGGCAGGGCGAACCGGGGCGGAGCCTCATCGACATCCCCCGGAGCGGCCGGAGCCGCCGGGGCCGACGGCACGTCGTCCGGCAGCGTCCAGCGGCACGCCGTCACCGCGACCACGGCCAGCACCGGGGCGACGAGCCCCAGGTGGAGCCGCGCGTCCAGCCCGGCGTGCGCGGCGACCGCGCCGCCCGCCCCGCCGAGCAGCGTGCCCACGCTCCACATGCCGTGCAGCCCGGACATGACGGAGCGGCCGTAGCGCTCCTCGACCCGTACGCCGTGCGCGTTCATCGCGACGTCCATGAGGCCGAGCCCGCAGCCGTAGACGAAGAGTGCCAGGCAGAGCCAGCCCAGCGCCGGGGCGAGGGCGGGCAGTGTGAGGCCCACGCAGCACAGCACCGAGAGCCCCGCCAGGGAGCGCCGGGGCCCGTAGCGGTGGGCCAGGCGGGCGGAGAGCGGCATCGCGGCCGAGGCTCCGGCCGTCATGAAGACCAGGGCGAGGCCCAGCCAGCCGGGACTCAGCCCGAGGTGCTCGCGCAGCCAGGGGATACGGGTCGCGAAGGTCCCGCTTGCCGTGCCGTGCACGGCGAAGACGACGGCCACGGCGGTCCGTGCCCGGACGACCGGTACCGGCAGGGCCGGGGCGGCCCCCTCGCGACTGGTGCGCATGCGTCAGCTCCCGCCGATGGCTGTCGACAACTGGTACGGACCATGTGGCTCGCCCCGAGAGCGTGCCCAGCTCACGCGCCGTTCGAACACCCGCCCGTAACACCGCTCACGGTTCCGTTCACGCACCGCACACGGGTTCGCTGTGAGTCAGCCCACAGAGGACGCCCGCATGGCCCACGGCCGGGCGTGGCAGACTGGACGACGTACGGACCTCGTGCTCGCACGGGGGGTGTACGAAAGAGTCAGCAGCGCACTCCGGGGTCGGTGAAATTCCGAGCCGGCGGTTAAAGTCCGCGACCCGTCCGCAGCCAGCGGCCGGTTGACCAGGTGAAATTCCTGGACCGACGGTGAAAGTCCGGATGGGAGGCAGTGCGCGCGGGACGAGACCGGTGCTCCGCGTCAGGCGGCGGCTCCGCCCCCTCGGAAGGGGTGCGGACCCCGTGGCAGATGGCAGGGGCGTTTTCCCGGGATCGTGCCCGTCACGCGTCCCGCACAGCCCCGGAGTCCATGCCGAAGAGGCAGGAGGACCCGGTGGCCACCCACCCCGCAGAGCCGTCGCCATCGCCGTCGGCCGGAGCGTCAGGCCCGGCAGGACCGTCAGGCCCGGCAGATCCGGCGGGCCCGGCAGCGCAGGCCGAGCGTGCCGCCATGCGCCGTGCCCTCGACCTCGCCGCGCGCGGCCTCGGCGCGACCAGCCCCAACCCCGTCGTCGGCTGTGTGATCCTCGACCGCTCCGGGCGGACCGTCGGTGAGGGTTGGCACCAGCGCGCGGGAGGGCCGCACGCCGAGATCCACGCGCTCGCCGAGGCGGGCGACGACGCGCGCGGCGGCACCGCCGTCGTCACCCTCGAACCCTGCAACCACACCGGCCGTACGGGCCCCTGCGCGCAGGCGCTCATCGAGGCCGGGATCGCCCGCGTCGTCTACGCGGTCGCCGACCCCAACCCCACCGCCACCGGCGGCGCCCGCACCCTCGCGGACGCCGGGGTGGACGTCGAGGGCGGCCTGTCCGCCGACGAGGCCGCCGCCGGGAACATCGCCTGGCTCACCTCCGTCCTGCACCACCGCCCGTACGTGACCTGGAAGTACGCCGCCACGCTCGACGGGCGTACGGCCGCGGCCGACGGCTCCAGCCGCTGGATCACCTCCGAGGAGGCGCGGGCCGACGTGCACCGGCTGCGGGCCGAGTCCGACGCCGTGCTCGTCGGCGCGGGCACGGCGCGCGCCGACGACCCGCACCTCGCGGTGCGCGGCGTTCCCGGCGCCGTGCAGCCGCTGCGCGTCGTCCTCGACACCAACGCCTCGGCGGTCAAGCGCGGCTCCCGCGTCCTGGACGACGCCGCGCCCACCCTGATCGCCGTCGCGGAGGACGCGGACGCGGACGTGAGCGAACTGGAGAGCGCGGGGAGCGGCGTCGAGGTGGTGCGTCTGCCGCGCTCGGACGCGCGCGGGGGCGCGGGACTGGACCTGCGCGCCCTGCTCGCCGCGCTGCACGCCCGCGATGTGCGCTCCGTCCTCCTCGAAGGCGGCGCCACCCTCGCGGGCGCCTTCGTCGCCGCCCACGCCATCGACCGGGTCATCGGCTACGTCGCACCCGTCCTGCTCGGTGCCGGGCCGCCCGCGCTCGGTGACGCGGGAATCAGCACGATCGCGCAGGCGTTGCGGCTCACCGTGTGCGAGACCACGCGACTCGGCCCCGACCTGCGGATCACCGCCGTCGGCCCCGCGGCGGCCACCGCCGCGAGCGGCACCGAAACCTCCACCTCCACCGCTACCGCCGCCCCCACCGCCACCGAGGAGTCCTGAGTGTTCACCGGAATTGTCGAAGAGCTGGGTGAGGTCGTCGCCGTCGAGGACCGCGGCGAGTCGGCGCGGCTGCGGCTGCGCGGCCCGCTGGTCACCGGGGACGTCAAGCACGGCGACTCGATCGCCGTGAACGGGGTGTGCCTGACCGTGGTCGACGTCGCCGACGGCGAGTTCACCGCCGACGTCATCGCCGAGACCCTCTCCCGCTCCAGCCTCGGCGCCCTCGCCCCCGGCTCGCGGGTCAACCTGGAGCGCGCCATGGCCCTGGGCGCCCGCCTCGACGGCCACCTCGTCCAGGGGCACGTGGACGGCACGGGCACGATCTCGGCCCGTACGGACTCCGACAGCGGTACGGACATCACCGTGGAGCTGCCGCCGGGCCTCGGGAAATACCTGGTGGAGAAGGGTTCCATCACGGTCGACGGCATCAGCTTGACCGTCGTCGAGGCCACCGACGGGCACTTCACCGTCTCCCTCATCCCCACCACGCTCGCGCTCACCACCCTCGGCCACAAGCAGCCGGGCGAGCCCGTGAACCTTGAGGTGGACGTCCTCGCGAAGTACGTCGAGCGGCTGCTCGGCGACCGTACGACCGGGACGGGAGCGAACCGGTGAGTGTCTTCGACCCGCTGAACGGCGAGGCGTTCACCGCCTTCGGGCAGCACGTCATCTGGTCCGACATGGTGGGGAACACCATCGGCCTGATCGCCCTCGCGCTCGGCTGGCGCCGCTCGGTCCTCACCTGGCCCACGCAGCTGCTGTCCGGGCTGGTCCTCATCGGCGCCTTCGCCTCCGCGCACCTCGCCGGGGGAGTGGGCAAGCAGCTCCTCGTGATCGTCGTGGCGCTCTGGGGCTGGCAGCAGTGGACGCGCGGCAGGCGCAAGGCCCAGGACGGTTCGATCGCCGTCCGCTTCGCCACCTGGCGCGAGCGCGGCGTGCTCCTCGCGGGCACCGCGGCGGGCACGGCCGCCGTCGGCTGGCTCTTCACCCTCGTGCCGCACCTGTCGTGGAACCCCTGGCCGGACGCGTACATCTTCGTCGGCACGCTCGCCGCGATGGTCGCGCAGGCCCGCGGGCTGGTCGAGTTCTGGTTCGCGTGGCTGCTCGTCGACGTCGTCGGCGTGCCGCTCGCCTTCAGCAGCGGACTGGCCTTCTCCGGTCTCGTCTACGTCATCTACCTCGGCCTCGTCCTGTGGGGCATGCGCGACTGGTGGCTGCGCTCCCGCGAGCACACCGTCACCGAACCGGCCCGGCCCACGCAGCCGGAGCCCGCACTCAACGGAGCCGCGCTGTGAGCGCGGCACGGACCGAAGGACAGCGAAGGAGCACTGCCATGACCGCGCTGCCGAGCTGGTACGACACCCACGCGGGGCCCGGGACCGAGCCCGCCGAGGCCGGCGCGCCGCACCTGGACCTCGTGCTCGACCCCGTCGAGGACGCGATCCGTGACATCGCCGCCGGACGCCCCGTGGTCGTCGTGGACGACGAGAGCAGGGAGAACGAGGGCGACCTCGTCATGGCCGCCGAGCTCGTCACCCCCGAGACCGTCGCGTTCATGATGAGCGAGTGCCGGGGGCTGATCTGCACGCCGATGGAGGCCGCCGACCTCGACCGGCTCGCGCTGCCCCAGATGGTCGCCGAGAACACCGAGTCGATGGGGACCGCCTTCTCCGTCACCGTCGACGCCACCGCCGCGCACGGCGTCACCACCGGCATCTCCGCCGCCGACCGCGCCACCACCATCCGGCTGCTGGCCGACGCGGACTCCGTGGCGGCGGACTTCGTCCGGCCCGGCCACGCCTTCCCGCTGCGCGCCAAGTCCGGCGGCGTCCTCGTCCGCGCGGGCCACACCGAGGCCGGGGTCGACCTCGCCCGGCTCGCGGGGCTGCGGCCCGCCGCCGCCATCGTGGAGATCGCGGGCGAGGACGGCGTGATGCTGCGGCTGCCCGAGCTGGTGCCGTTCGCGCGCAAGCACGGACTGTCGATCATCTCCATCGAGGACCTGATCGCCTACCGCCGCTCCTCCGAGCCCACCGTCCACCGCGAGGCCGCCACCCGGCTGCCCACGAAGTACGGCGACTTCCGGGCGTTCGGCTACCGCTCGGCGGCCGACGGTGTCGAGCACATCGCGCTCGTCGTGGGCGACATCGGCGGTCCCGCCGACGAGCGGGACGGCGAGGACGTCCTCGTCCGGGTCCACTCCGAGTGCCTGACCGGCGACATCTTCGGCTCCCTGCGCTGCGACTGCGGCCCCCAGCTCCAGGCCTCGCTGGAGCGCGTCCAGCAGGAGGGGCGCGGCATCGTGCTCTATCTGCGCGGACACGAGGGGCGGGGCATCGGACTGCTGTCCAAGCTGCGCGCGTACGAGCTCCAGGAGCGCGGCCGCGACACCCTCGACGCCAACCTCGAACTCGGCCTCCCGGCCGACGCGCGGGACTACGCGGCGGCCGCGCAGATGCTCGCCGACCTCGGCGTACGCTCCCTGCGGCTGATGACGAACAATCCGGACAAGACGGCCGCCATGGTGCGGCACGGCCTCAGGGTCACCGGGCGCGAGCCCATGCCCGTCCAGGCGGGCGAGCACAACCTGCGGTACCTGCGTACCAAGCGGGACCGGATGGGCCACGACCTGCCGTGGCTGGACGCGGAGCGCGCGTCCCCCTGCGGCAACCAGTGAACGTACGACCACGAGCACACATCCACGGAGGAGCAACGTGAGCGGCAAGGGCGCACCCGAACTGACGGTCAGGAACTGCGGCGATCTCCGTGTGGCCGTGATCGCGGCGCAGTGGCACGAGCAGATCATGGACGGCCTGGTCGACGGCGCCCTGCGCGCGCTGCGCGAGCTGGGCATTGACGAGCCGACGCTGCTGCGCGTCCCCGGCAGCTTCGAGCTGCCCGTCGTCGCCAAGGTCCTCGCCGACCGGGGGTACGACGCGATCGTGGCCCTCGGCGTCGTCGTCCGGGGCGGTACCCCGCACTTCGACTACGTCTGCCAGGGCGTCACCCAGGGCCTCACGGACGTGGCCGTCACCACCGGCGTCCCGATCGGCTTCGGCGTCCTGACCTGCGACACCGAGCAGCAGGCGCTGGACCGCGCGGGCCTCGCCGACTCCGTCGAGGACAAGGGCCACGAGGCCGTGACGGCGGCGGTCGCCACGGCGGCGACCCTGCGTACCGTGGCCGAGCCCTGGAGATAGGCGGTCCCGGGGACCACGTAGGGTAAGAGGACCATGGCGAACAAGACATTCGAAGAGCTCTTCGAGGAGCTCCAGCACAAGGCCGCGACCGGCGACCCCATCACCTCCCGCACCGCGGAGCTGGTCTCCCAGGGCGTGCACGCCATCGGCAAGAAGGTCGTCGAGGAGGCCGCCGAGGTCTGGATGGCCGCCGAGTACGAGGGGGAGGAGCGGACCGCCGAGGAGATCTCGCAGCTGCTCTACCACCTCCAGGTGCTCATGGTCGCCCGGGGCATCTCCCTCGACGACGTATACGCTCACCTCTGAGCACTCCGGAATCCGTACCTCCGTATCTCCGCTCAGCACCCACACCTCACGAAAGGCCCCTCCATGCTGCGCATCGCCGTCCCCAACAAGGGTTCCCTGTCCGGCCCTGCGGGGGAGATGCTGCATGAGGCCGGCTACCAGCAGCGCAAGGCGTCGAAGGAACTCGTCCTCGTCGACCCCGAGAACGAGGTCGAGTTCTTCTACCTCCGCCCCCGCGACATCGCCATCTACGTCAGCTCCGGCAAGCTCGACATCGGCATCACCGGGCGCGACCTGCTGCTGGACTCGGGGGCCAACGCGGAGGAGGTCCTCCCGCTCGGCTTCGCCCGCTCCACCTTCCGGTACGCGGCCAAGCCCGGCACCGTCGGTGAGCTGGACGGCTTCGGCGGCCTGACCGTCGCCACCTCCTACGAGGGCATCGTCGCCAAGCACCTCGCCGACAAGGGCATCGACGCCTCCGTCGTGCACCTCGACGGCGCCGTGGAGACCGCCATCGAGCTGGGCGTCGCGCAGGTCATCGCCGACGTCGTCGAGACCGGCACCTCGCTGCGGAACGCGGGCCTGGAGATCGTCGGCGAGCCGATCCTGCAGTCCGAGGCCGTCGTCATCCGCCGCACCGGCGCCGACCCCGAGGCCCCCGAGAGCGCGAAGGTCGAGCAGTTCCTGCGCCGTCTCCAGGGTGTCCTCGTGGCCCGCAGCTACGTGATGATGGACTACGACATCCGCGCCGAGCACCTGGAGCGCGCCGTCGCCCTCACCCCGGGCCTGGAGTCCCCGACGATCTCCCCGCTGCACGACCAGGGCTGGGTCGCCGTCCGCTCCATGGTCCGCACGAAGGAGGCCCAGCGCATCATGGACGACCTCTACGAGCTGGGCGCCCGCGCCATCCTCACCACCGGCATCCACGCCTGCCGCCTCTGACCGGCTCCCCGCTCGCCCCGCTCTCACCAGGGTCCGCACATGTCGCAGCACACCGAACTCCCCGTCCTGCCCGTCACGTTCCGGCCGACGCGCACCCGCGTCGTCCTGCTGACGGTCGGCGTCCTGGCGTTCGCCGCCATCACCACCATCGCCTTCCTGCTGGACATCAGCGGCGGGGAGCGGTCGAGCTTCGTCTTCACCGCGGCGCTCTTCCTGGGCGTGCTCGTGCTGCTCAGCCGTCCGCGGGTGAGCGCCGACGAGAGCGGTCTCACGGTCGTCAATCTGACGACCAAGCGCCGCCTCGAATGGGCGGAGGTGCTCCGGGTCAACCTCCGCAACGGCGACCCCTGGGTCTCCCTCGACCTGTCCGACGGAACGAGCCTGGCCGCCATGGGCATTCAGCCCGGCATCGCCAAGAGTCAGGCCATCGCCGACGCGCGGGCCCTGCGCGGGCTTGTCGAGCGCCACAGCGCGGAGGACTGACGCGCGGCGAAGCGCTGTGATTACTCTGGTCGGACGGCGCACGTGCCGCCCCCCGCGGAGCAGCGGGTACCTGCGACCCGAGGAGTGACCACCCTCAGCGATGGACGGAGCGTCCTGTAGTACGAGCGCCACGCCCTCCTCCGGGGAGGCCGTGGCATGATCCTCCCGCTGGTCCTGCTCGTCGTGGCCTTCCTGCTCATCCTCGCCAACGGCTTCTTCGTGGCGGCCGAGTTCGGACTCGTCACCGTCGAGCGACCCGACGCCGAGCGTGCCGCGGCACAGGGCGACCGCGCCTCCCGCGCCGTCGTCCGCGCGCTGCGCGAGCTCTCCTTCCAGCTCTCCGGCACCCAGCTCGGCATCACCCTCACCTCCCTCGTCACCGGCATGCTGGCCGAACCCGCGCTCGCGCGGCTGCTCGGCCCGCCGCTCGCCGCGCTGGGCACACCGTCCGGCGCGGTCCCCGGCATCGCCGTCGTCATCGGGATGCTGACCGCCTCGGCCGTGCAGATGGTCATCGGCGAACTCGTCCCGAAGAACTGGGCGGTCTCCCGTCCGCTGGCCGTCGCCCGCTTCGTCGTCCGGCCCCAGCGGCTCTTCGCCCGCCTCTTCCGCCCCGTCATCGCGCTGCTGAACGCGGTGGCCAACCGCATCGTCCGCGTCTTCGGCGTCCAGCCCGCCGAAGAGCTGGCCTCGGCCCGTACGCCCGGTGAACTCGTCTCCCTCGCCCGGCACTCGGCGCGCGCCGGGGCCATCGAGCAGGACACCGCCGACCTGTTCGTGCGCACCCTCTCGCTCGGCGGGCTCACCGCGCAGCGCGTGATGACGCCCCGCGTGCGCGTCAGCGCCCTCCAGGCGCTGGCCACGGCGGAGGACGTCCTCAACCTCACCCGCGCCACCGGACTCTCGCGCTTCCCCGTCTACCACGACAGGCTGGACGAGATCACCGGCATGGTGCACCTCAAGGACGCCCTCGCGGTCCCCGCCCACGAGCGGCTGCACACCCCGGCCGGGCGCATCGCCGTACCGCCGCTGCTCGTTCCGCAGACGCTGCCCGTACAGCCGCTGCTGGAACTGCTGCGCAGCGAGCAGCCCATCGCGGTCGTCGTCGACGAGTACGGGGGCACGGCCGGGGTCGTGACGCTGGAGGACATCGTGGAGGAACTGGTCGGCGAGGTGCGCGACGAGCACGACGGGCAGCTCTTCGACGAGCTGCCCGAACTCGCCGCCGCGGCCCCGGACCCCGACGGGCGCCCCGCCTGGGAGGCCGACGGGAGCTGCCGCGTCACGGCGCTCCCCGGCATCGGCCTCGACGTCCCCGAGGGGCCGTACGAGACGGTCGCGGGCCTCCTCGCCGACCTGCTCGGCCGGATCCCCGCGCCGGGCGACACGGCTCACGTCGGCGGCTGGCAGCTGAGGGTGCGGCTGGTCGCGCACCACCGCGCGGAGCGCGTCCGCGTCGTCGCCCCGGCGGCGGCCCCGGCGTTGGCCCCCGCGACCGGCGGACGGGAGCGGGAGGGGGAGCCCGCGCGATGAGCGTCCTCCAACTCCTCTTCGCCGCGCTGCTGGTGCTCGGCAACGGGTTCTTCGTGGGCGCCGAGTTCGCGCTCGTCTCCGTCCGCCGCAGCCAGGTCGAGCCGCTGGCCGCCGAGGGCTCCGCGCGGGCCCGGCAGGTGCTGCGCGGGCTGGAGAGCCTGCCGCAGATGATGGCGGCGGCGCAGTTCGGCATCACCGTCTGCTCCCTCACGCTGGGAGCCGTCGCCGAGCCGACGCTCGCCCATCTGCTCGAACCGCTCTTCCATGCCGTGCACCTGCCCGGCGCCCTCATCCACCCGGTGGGGTACGCGGTCGCGCTCGCCGTCGTCGTCTTCTTCCACCTCGTCATCGGCGAGATGGTGCCGAAGAACCTCGCGATGGCCGCGCCCGAGCGCACGGCCCTGTGGCTCAGCCCCGGCCTCGTCGCCTTCGCGCGCCTCGTGCGGCCGGTGACCGCGGGACTGGGGAGCTGCGCCAAGCTGGTGCTGCGCGCCTTCCGCGTCGAGCCCAAGGACGAGGTCGAGACCGTCTTCACCAGCGAGCAGCTCAACCGGCTCGTGGAGGACTCCCGGCAGGCCGGTCTCCTCGGCCACGCCGAGCACGAACGGCTCGCCGACGCCCTCGAACTGGGCTCCCGCCCCGTCACGGACGTCCTGCTGCGCCGTACGGACCTGGTGACCGTCGACGCGGCCGTCACCCCGCGCAGGGTCGAGGAGCTGACCGTCCGCACCGGGTACTCGCGCTTCCCCGTGCTCGCCGACGACGGCGGCTTCCTCGGCTATCTGCACGTCAAGGACGTCCTCGACCTGGAGGAGCCTGACCGCGCCGTGCCGCAGCACCTGTGGCGGCCCATGACGACCCTGCGTGCCGAACTGCCCCTGGACGACGCGCTCGGCGCGATGCGCGCCACCGCCTCGCACCTCGCGGCGGTCGCGGACGCCTCGGGACGGCTGCTCGGGCTCGCGGCGCTGGAGGACGTGCTGGAGATGCTGGTGGGGGAGGTCCACGACCCGGCGCACGCGCAGGAGGACGGCGCCGGTCCGGGTACGGCGGGCGCCGCGGCGCCCCGGCCCCGGCGGCCCGCCGCGGGAGCGCGGTACGCGCACGGCGCGGCCTACGGCGCGTATCCGCCCTCCGCCGGGCTCAGCCCAGAGGCGGCGGAGGCTGATCGGGACGCGGACCCTCGGGACCGCGGCCGGACAGCACCTCGCCGTACGCCTGCATGAGGTCGGGGAGGCGCAGCGTCGCCAGGTCGTCGCGGGTCGGCGTGCCCGGGTATCCGGAGAGCCGCAGGTCGCGGTAGGCGCAGCTCTTCTCGTAGAGCGTGCGCAGGAAGCGGCCGTTGCCCAGCTCGTCGATCCAGCCCTGGTCGACCACGTGCCCGCTGATGCTGCGCAGCTCCTCCAGCGACTCCTCGTCCCACACGTCCCCGTTGTCCGCCGCCAGCACCTCGCCGATCGCGGTGAGCTCCAGCGGGCGGTACGAGGGGAAGTCCACGCGGGTCGTGAAGCGGGACGAGAGGCCGGGGTTGGCGGCCAGCAGCCGGTCCATGCCCTCGGGATAGCCCGCGAGGATCACCACGAGCTGGTCGCGGTTGTCCTCCGCGCGCTTGAGCAGCACCTGGAGGGCCTCGTCGCCGTACGCGTCGCCCTTCGTGTAGCCCGAGTTGGAGAGCGCGTAGGCCTCGTCGACGAAGAGCACGCCGCCGAGCGCCGAGTCGATCAGCTCGTTCGCCTTCACCGCGGTCTGGCCCAGGAACTCGCCGACCAGATCGGCGCGCTGGGCCTCCACCAGATGGTCGCCGCCGAGCAGCCCCAGCGCGTAGAAGGCCCGGCCCAGGATCCGGGCGACCGTGGTCTTGCCGGTGCCGGAGGGGCCGGAGAAGACGAAGTGCCGCTTGGGCGGCTGCACGGGCAGGCCCTGCCCGGCGCGGAGCCGGGCCATGTGCAACTGCGCGGAGAGCGCCCGTACCTGACGCTTCACCGGCTCCAGGCCGACCATCCGCTCCAGCTCGTCCAGCGCCTGCGCGAGCAGCACCGGGTCGGACGGGCCCGTGGGCAGCCTGCCGCCGGCCGCGCCCCGGGGGCTCCCGGCCGCCCGCTGCCGTATCACCCCGGTGTCGACGCGGATGGGCTCGGCCGGGTCGCCCGTGTCCTCCAGGCGCAGCGCGTCGGCGCCCGGGTCGAGGTCCGGGTCGGCGGCCTCCGCGCCGTCCGGCAGCCCGGCGCCGTCCAGGTCGGAGGCGGCCCCGGAGCCGGGCGGCTCCGCGAACTCGCCGGTGTCCAGGGGGTTCGCCGCGTCGGCCGGGTCCGCGGGGTCGGCGGGCTCGGACGGGTCGGCGGGCGCGTCGAGGCCCGAGTCGAAGAGCTCCTGCGCCGCGTTCGCCGCCGGGCCGCCCGCCACTCCGCCCGCGATCACGGCGGCGAGCCCCGCGTCGGAGGAGCCGCCCAGGCCGTCGCCGTCGGCGATCGTCGTCAGCCGCGCGGCGGTGTCCATGAAGGCCGGGTCTATCCGGTGCACGGCCCGGTAGAGGGGGAGGGCCGCGGCGCTGCGTCCCGTGCCCTCGCGGGCCCGCGCCAGCCAGTACCGCAGCTCCTTGCGCTGCGGCTGCTCGCTGCGGCAGCGCATCAGGGCCGCCGAGAGCAGGGGTTCGGCCTGCCCGTACATCTCCAGCCGTACGCGCGCCATCCCGGCGAAGAGGCCCGCCTCGATGCCCAGCATCGGATCGTCGACGAGCGGCTCGGTGTGGGCGACCAGGCGCTCCCAGTCCTTGGCGAGATACGCGCGGCAGGCGTGCAGGAAGCGCACCTGCGGATCGGCCTCCACGGGCGGGCAGTCGGCCAAAGCGCGGTCCAGCTCGGCGACATGACGGCCGTCCAGCCAGTGCGAGGCGTGCGCCAGCAGCAGATCGCGCTCGCTCTCCAGCACGGGCTGCACCCACCAGCCCAGCCAGTACCAGGAGTTGAGGGTGCGGCCGTGGCGGGCGCGCTGCTCGCCGAAGCGGTCCCTGTGGTGGTACATCCGCACCAGCGCCGTCGCCGTGTCGGCCCGCAGCGCGTGCAGGCCGAGCCAGCCGTCGGCCATTCCGGCATCCAGCCGAACGGCGGTCCTGAACTCCTCCTCCGCCTGCGCGTACCCACCCACCGTGTAGGCGTCGACGCCGCGCAGCCAGGCGAGTTCGGCCGGGGCGTGCAGGCCCTGGGGGTCCTGCGTGCCGAAGTTCATCACGTCCCCCACGAAACGTCCCCCGTCCAGACGGGACTTGCCGACCGCGTCCCCGTGTCACCCCGGGTTTCCGCGCCGTTTCGCATCGTACCCGTGCGCGAGGCGCGGTCGAAGAGCGGCGTACGGGGGTGGTACGCGCGTGCGTAGGGAGCTTGTGGGGGCCACGTGGCTACCCCGCGTGAGGGAAACGCACCGCAGAGCTTCCGCTTTCGCCGTCACGGCAGAACGAAGCCCCCGGTCACGGGGGAACAACCGGGGGCTTCGCGTCCGCAGGCGGCCTGCGAAAACCGCCTGTTGGAAACGTAATTGCTCGCTGGCGCCCCGGTCAAGCCGGTCAGCGACCGTGGCCTCGGACGACCGTGCTGAACGAGCCATTCCTCTACGGAGAGTGAGGATCTGGGGACCTCAGACGGACCCCGCGGGCCCCGGGAGCATCTCGTACGTCTCCGGTCCCTTCCGCACCAGAATATTCGCGAACGGACGCGAGGGGTCCTCCGCGAAGTGCGCGCGCTCCGCCTGTATCCACCCGGCCCAGAACTCCGCCTGCTCCTCGCCGTCCCGGTGCCGCCCCCTGCGCCACGCCTCCTCGCGCGGCGTCTCCAGCCACAGCAGACAGGCCAGATACGGGCGCAGGGCCCGGCGTCCCGCGCCCACCCCCTCGACGAGTACGACGGGGGCGGCGGGGAGCTCGGCCTCCGTGGTGTACGCCCGGCGGACCCAGTCGTACACCTCGTACCGCGCCGTCTCCCCGCGCTCCAGCGGCGCCAGCACCTGACCGGCCAGGCGCCCCGCCCATTCGAAGAGCGCGCCGTGGCTGGCGAGGTCGTCCAGATGGAGCACGGGCGCCCCTCCGAGCGCCTCCGCGAGCCGGGCCGCCAGCGTCGTCTTGCCCGATCCCGCGTGCCCGTCGACGCCGACGAGCCGCACCGGGCCACAGGAGGGTGACAGCTCCGGAAGCCGCCTGGCGAGGGCTTGGAGGGGGAGGTGTACGGGCATCCCCACAGCGTACGGCGCGGTCCATGCCACTGGTTCAGCCCAAAGGCGGCGGCGTGCCGAACGGCCGAAGCTCTGGCACACAGGGCGGGGAAGCGGCAATAGTTGGCTTCCTACCGCACTCCCGTACCACCGGCGCATCACCCGACGCGCACTCAGACACCGCACCGCACCCTGCACACCGCACACCGACTGGGGGATCACCGCCATGATCAGCAGACCCGCCACTCGCCGCACCGTCCTGGCCGCCGCTGTCGCGGTGGCCGCCTCGGCGGCGGCACCCTCGGCCCTCGCCGACGCGCACTCCGGCAAGGGGGAGACGGGCGGCGTAGGCCGTAAGGGGAAGCCCGGCAAGGGCGCCACCCACGTCGACCTGCACTCCTGGTCGACGGGGAAGGACTGGGCGTCGGGGGAGGGCAAGGGCACCCGCGTGGAGCAGGGCAGCCGCCCCGCCGTCGTCCTCCACAAGCCGGTCGGCACCCTCGACTACCGGGACCCGCACACCGGCAAGACGGCCAAGTGGGAGTACGCCACCTGGACGTCCCCGCGTCACCAGCCCGCCGTACCCGGCGGCGAGGTCATCGTGTCCTGGAACGCCGACACGCCGTCCGGCACCTGGATCAAGGTCGAGGTCCAGGGCACGTACTCCGACGGCAAGAACAGCCCGTGGTACGTCATGGGCATCTGGACCAAGGGCGACGGGGACGACGTGCCGCGCCGCACCTCGGTCGACGACCAGAAGGACGGCAAGAGCACGGTCTACACCGACACGCTCTCCATCGACGACCTGCCCAGCGGCCTGCGCGTCGTGAACTACCGGGTGCGCCTCACGCTGTGCCGCGCCGTCGGCAGTGACGCCACGCCGAAGGTCTGGCGGGCGAGCGTGATGAGCTCGGACGTGCCCGACCGCTTCACGGTCCCGGCCAGCAAGCCCGGCGCCGCCAAGGGCGTCGAGCTGAAGGTCCCGCGCTACTCGCAGGAGATCCACAAGGGCCAGTACCCCGAGTACGACAACGGGGGCGAGGCGTGGTGCAGCCCCACCTCCTCGCAGATGATCATCGAGTTCTGGGGCCGGAAGCCGACCTCCGAGGACCTCGCCTGGGTGAACCCCACCTACAAGGACCCCCAGGTCTGCCACGCCGCCCGCTACACGTTCGACTACCAGTACGAGGGCTGCGGCAACTGGCCCTTCAACGGTGCCTACGCGGCCACGTACAAGGACATGGAGGCCGTCGTCACCCGCCTCAACTCCCTCAGCGAGGCGGAGGAGTTCATCGCGGCGGGCATCCCGCTCATCACCTCGCAGTCCTTCATCGAGGCCGAGCTGGACGGCGCGGGGTACGGCACGGCGGGCCACCTGATGACGGTCATCGGCTTCACCAAGGCGGGCAACGTCATCGCCAACGACCCGGCGTCCCCGGACAACCCCTCGGTCCGCCACGTCTACAAGAGGCGGCAATTTGAAAATATCTGGCTGAGGACCAAGCGGAAGGACGCCGAGGGCAAGGTCAAGTCCGGCACTGGCGGCGTCTGCTACGTCTACACGCCCGCGAAGGTGACGGCGGCCCAGCGGAAGGTGCTCAAGAAGTACGGCATCCGCTGAGCCGTCCCTGACCGAGCGGTGCCCCGGCCCCTGGGAGACCAGGTGGCCGGGGCACCGTTATTGTCTTCGGGCGTCGGCCGGCGGGTGCCGACGGTCGACACGGGGGAGGCGTACCGGAACATGGTCTGGCGTTACGAGGCGGGCGGTTACACGGCCGAGCTGGACGAGAACTTCGAGGTCGTGTTCCGCAATCCACGCGGCAGGAAGCTGCAGAACACGCCCGACCCGCTCGTGGACACCGACGGTGTCTTCCGGCTGTACCGGCTGCGGTTCGCGCTGATCAAGCACCGGGAGGAGGCCCGCGTACGGGCCGAAGCCTGGGCCGCCGCGGGGACGCGCGTGCCCGCGGCACTCGCCGAGTCCGACCCCGTGTGGCGCGAGGCCCTCGACGACGCCGGTGTCGAGCCGGCTCCGGCCCCGGATCCCGCCCTGGATCCCGACCCGGACATCGACGAGGCGCTGCTCGCGCGGACGTACGTCCACCCCGGCGGCCACACCATGACGCTCCTCCTGCGGGCCCCCTTCGCGCGGCACTGGGACGCGATTCTGGCGTCGAAGGAGGACTGGGCGCTCACGGACACGTTCGCGACCGGCGTCCGGAGTCCCGAGGACGCCGCGCTCCCGTTCTCCGAGCGGCTGATGGCGGCCCATCCCGGCCAGGAGCGAGAGGCCCTGGAGGCGGCCTACGACGTCGGCTGGAGCCTCTGGGGGAGGCCGGCCCTCTACAGGGCCTTCATGGACGACGGCGTGGAGCGCCTGACGGCGACGGCACCCCGGTTCCTCCCCGCCGTCCTCGACGAACTCGCCGACCTGTGCCTGGAGAGGGGCGGGAAGCACACGGAGTACGCCATCAAGTACTTCGCGCAGGCCAGGAAGGCCGAGCGTGAGCAGCGCGCCAAGCTCGACGAGGGGTGGCTCGACGCGCGGTACGCCACCTACGCGGACCACGGCGCGCTGGCCACCGGGGCGGTACGCGCGCGTGCCAGGGAGCTGGCCCCGCGGGGCGCGAAGATCTCGCAGGACCAGCTCCGGCGCTTCCGCGACGTCCTGGTGCGGCGCGTCCACACGTCCCGGGACCTGTACGCGGGCATGGCAGCGGATCTGCGCAAGGTGGCCCGGGCCGCGAAGGCGGACCCCGCGTCCGAAGTGGCCGCGCTGCTCCAGGACCTCGTGTCGAAGACCGGGCTGTGCGCGGGCGACACGGACAAGTTCTGGGCCGACGCGCTGAAGGGGAAGGCCCTGGAGCTGCTGGTCGAGCGGCGCCCGGAGACGGTGCACGACGTGCTGCGCCTGGCCCCCGGCGACGCGAGCAGCGGGGAGGAGTGGGCGTCACTGGTCCGGCGCAGCGGCGCCCTGGCCCTGCTGACGGGTGAGAGTCCGGGGCTTCCCGCCGGTGAGCCTGCCCGCCTGCTGTACGACTGGCTGGAGAGCGAACGGCTGGGACGGGCGCGCACCGAGGAGCTGTACGACCTGGCGGTGAGCCTCGCCCCACGCCTGGCGGCCGACGCCGTTCCGGTGCGCCTTCCCTGCCGTCCGCCCGGGCCCGGCTTCTGGGCGACCCCTCTGCCGCTCGACCTGGCGGACGAACTCCTGGAACACGGCGTCCCGTTGGCCGACCCTCCCGAGGGGCTGGGCAGGCCGGGCGCCGGTTACATGCTCGTACACCGCCGCCCGCACCTGACCCTGCTGCTCGCCGACCCGCGCTTCGCCCGCGAGGTGCGGTCCGCGCTCGACAGCGAGCTGGAAGGCGTGAAGCGCCAGGACAGGGGCCGGTACCACCACAACTATGACCCGCACGAGGAGGTGGAGCCCCACAGCTGGCGTCACACCCCGGGGGTCTGCCGCACGGAGCTGGGCCGTGAGGTGCTGCGCGCCTGGTTGGACCGGCAGCGCGCGTGCCTGCGCGAAGGGCTCGACCTGCACGGGCTCCTGTGCCTGCTCGCGCCCTTCGTGCACATCGGGGGCGTGGTCGACGAGCTGCTCAAGGACGAGGCGGCGGCGCGAGATTTCGCGTCCGTGGACGTGGTCGGCCTGGTCCTGGCGGACCTTCCGGCCGAGGCCGACCGCGCAGCCGTGGAAGAGCTGATGGGCACCATTCGGCCCAGGCATCTGATGCGCTGGCAGGTACCGACCTTGCGCGACTGGATCGACGCGACCTTGCCCGGCCTGTCCGACGTGCAGCTCGGACAGGCGTGGGAGGTGCTCCAGACGGGCGTCAACTGCCGGGAGGGGCTCAGGCGTCTCACTGTCCGCCTCTCCGGATGACCAGGGTGCGGTAGAGCGCGATCGCGGAGTCCGGCGGGAAGTTGGGGACGTAGGTGACCGTTCCGTCGCTCTTGGCGATCACCATGTGGCTGCCGCCCATCGATGTCTGCTCTCCGGGCTGTGGCGGGCGCATGACGGCGTGGATGAGGAAGCCGGTGTCGAACTCCGCCACGTGCAACGGCGCCGGGTTCCCGTCCGGATCCAGGACTTGGTACCGGGTCCGGGCGGCAGCCAGTGCCTCGTCGGCCGTGGTGGGGACGGGCTGTACCGGTTCCGGCCAGTCGGAAGGGGCCATGGGATCTCTCCTGTCATTTCGGTTGTGGTCGGTTCCGTCGTGATTTGGTATGTCTCACTTAGATAACTGGCGACTGAACGGCAGATCTTGCTCCGTACTCTGATGCCTCTGCCGGGCCCGTGGGGGGACCCGGCCTTCATCGGAGGACACCTCGCATGCGTCGTTCTCGTGCCGTGGCCGCGCTCGCCGTCGCCGCGGCCTCGTGCGCCGGACTCGCCCTGCTGCCCCAACAGGCGCAGGCGGCCGGATCGATACACCTGTACAAGATCTACTACGACAGCCCCGGTTCGGACCGTGGCGCCAACAGCTCGCTCAACGCCGAGTACGTGCAGATAAAGAACTCCACCCGCAGTGCCGTCCAGCTCAAGGGCTACAAGGTCCGGGACAACGCGGGCTTCACGTACACCTTCCCCTCGTACAAGATCAGCGCGGGGAAGACCGTGAAGGTGCACACGGGGAAGGGGACCAAGTCCGCGGGCCATGTGTACTGGGATCACCGGTACGGGAGCCGTGGCTGGTACGTGTGGAACAACGACAAGGACAAGGCCCGCCTCTACAACGCGAGCGGGAGCCTGCGCGACTCCTGCTCGTACAACTCGACCCGGGCCGACTACAAGATGTGCTGACACTCAGCCGTCGGCGGCCGGGAAGCCCGTGCCGACGATCGAGCCGCGAGAGTTGATGCCGTACGCCGTCGTCCCCGCGGCGCCCGGGGCGTCGAACGTCGCCACGTCGCCGCCCCGCATCAGGAAGCCGTGGCCCTCGGTCTCGCCGGGGGCCAGGCAGTAGCCGACGAGGGCGCCGCGGGGGCCGGTCTGGTTGAGGCCGGTGACCGCGGCGCCGGGGACGTCCACGCGGGTGAAGCGGCCGTCGGCGCCCCGGACGAAGCCGTGCTGCGCGCCGTCCTGCCCCGTGTGGACGCCCGCGATCCGGCCCCGGGCGTCGATCTTGTGCACGATCGTGCGCCGCGCGCCCGGATACGCGACGGGCACGAACTCCCCGTCCTCCAGGAGGAATTCCGGCGCGCTGCCGTCGGCCCGGAGGGACTGGACGGCGATCTGGCCCCGGTCGTTGATGCCGAAGGGGTACGTCTCGGTGGCGTCGGGCGCGTCGAGGGAGGTGAACGACCCGTCCCCGTCCCGCACGAAGCCGTGCACGACGCCGTCCGCGCCCGTGTAACCGCCCACGACGCGGCCCCTGTTGTCGACGTCGAAGGCGAGGGTGCCGGAGATGCCGTTGACCGTGCCCTCGGCCTCGGGATGGTCGAGGGTGGTGTAGCGCCCGCCCTCGTAGAGGAACGCGTGGCTGACGCCGTCCGCGTCGTCGTAGACCCCAGTGATCGCGCCCCGGTCGTTGATCCCGAACGGCATCGTGCCCGTCGCGCCGGGCGGGGTGACGGGGGTGAACGTGCCGCCCACGCGGTCCAGGACGTAGCCGCGGCCGGAGTTGGTGTAGCCACGCCCGCGGGGACGGGCGGCGGGCGCCGTCGAGGCGGCGGCAGCGGGGCGGGCGGCGGCGAGCGCGAGAGGTCCCGCGAGGAGCACGGCCAGCGCGGTACGGCGCGAGGGGGCTGTCATGGCCCGCATCGTAACCGCGCGGGCCGACACCGCACCGGCCGTGCTCCGGGGGGCTTTGAAGACGCGACCTAGAGCCCCGCTGCCAGGCGGTTCGCCAGGAGGCGGGTGAAGCGTGCCGGGTCCGCGAGTTCGCCGCCCTCGGCCAGCAGCGCCATCCCGTACAGCAGCTCGGCGGTCTCGTCGAGGGCCGGGTCCTCCGCGTTCGCGGCGTGGGCGTCCTTGAGGCCCGTCACCAGCGGGTGGCCGGGGTTGATCTCCAGGATGCGCTTGATGGGCGGCAGCTCCTGGCCCATCGCCCGGTACATCTTCTCCAGGTTCGGGGTGATGTCGTGGGCGTCGCCGACGACGCAGGCCGGGGACGTGGTCAGCCGCGAGGAGAGCCGCACCGACTTCACGTCCTCGCCCAGCGCGGTGCCCAGCCAGCCGAGCAGCGGTGCGAAGTCCGTCTCGCGCTGCTGCTCCTCGGCGCTCTTCGCCGCGTTCTCACCGTCCTCGCCGTCCTTGGAGCCGTCCGTCCCGTCCAGGTCGACCTGGCCCTTGGCGATCGACTGGAGCGGGGTGCCGTCGAACTCACGGATCTGCTCCACCCACACCTCGTCCACGGGGTCGGTGAGCAGCAGCACCTCGTACCCCTTGGCCTGGAACGCCTCGATGTGCGGGCTGTTCTCCAGCCGGGTGCGCGACTCGCCGGTGAGGAAGTAGATGTGCTCCTGGCCCTCCTTCATCCGCGACACGTAGTCCCGCAGGCCCGTCTGCTCCTTCGGGTCGTGGGTGGAGGGGAAGGAGGCGAGGTCGAGGAGGGTCTCGCGATTGTCGAAGTCGGAGAGCAGGCCCTCCTTCATCGCCGGGCCGAACTCCCGCCAGAACGTCCGGTAGCGCTCGGCGTCCTTCCCGCGCAGCGACTTGACCGCCGAGAGGATCTTCTTCACCAGCCTGCGGTGCATGAGCTGGATCTGCCGGTCCTGCTGGAGGGCCTCCCGGGAGACGTTCAGCGACAGGTCCTGCGCGTCGACGACGCCCTTGACGAACCGCAGGTAGTCGGGGAGCAGCGAGGCGCAGTCGTCCATGATGAACACCCGCCGCACGTACAGGTGCACCCCGCTGCGGCTGCCCTTCTGGTACAGGTCCAGCGGCGCGTGGGACGGGATGAAGAGCACCGCCTGGTACTCGAAGGTGCCCTCCGCACGCGTGTGGACGGTCTCCAGCGGGTCCGTCCAGTCGTGGCTGACGTGCTTGTAGAACTCCTTGTACTCGTCCTCGGAGATGTCGTCGGCGGGGCGGGCCCACAGCGCCTTCATCGAGTTGAGGGTCTCGACGGTCCGCTCGGGCTCGGCGGTCCCGTCCTCGCCCTCGCCTCCGTCCTCGCTCGCGCTCTCACCGGGGCGCTCCACCGTCGTCCGTACGGGCCACGGGATGAAGTCCGAGTGCTTGCGGACGATCTGCCGCAGCCGGCCGGTGTCCGTGTAGTCGAACAGATGGTTCTCGGCGTCCTCGGGCTGCAGGTGCAGCGTCACCGAGGTGCCCTGCGGCGCGTCGTCGAGGGCCGTCAGCTCGTACGTGCCCTCGCCCGCCGACTCCCAGCGGGTGCCCTCCCGCTCGCCCGCGCGCCGGGTCACCAGGGTGACCTTGTCGGCGACCATGAACGTGGAGTAGAAGCCGACGCCGAAGCTGCCGATGAGGTCGGCGGAGGCGGCGGCGTCCTGGCTCTCGTTCGCCTCCTTCAGCTTGCGGGCGAACTCGGCCGTGCCGGACTTCGCGATGGTGCCGATGAGGCTCATGACCTCCTCGCGCGACATGCCGATGCCGTTGTCCCGTACGGTCAGGGTGCGGGCTTCGGGGTCGGCCTCCAGCGCGATGTGGAGGTCCGACGTGTCCGCTTCGAGGTCGCTGTCCCGCAGGGACTCCAGGCGCAGCTTGTCCAGCGCGTCTGAGGCGTTGGAGATCAACTCCCGCAGGAAGACGTCCTTGTTGGAGTAGATCGAGTGCACCACCAGCTCCAACAGCTGACGGGACTCGGCCTGGAATTCATGCGTCTCGACCTTGCCGCTCACGGCGATCCTCCCCAGAGTGCCTCTGACCTCACGTCAGGGAGGCGTCCCCCGCCTCCCGTCGGACCAGATCTTGCCTTTTCCGGGCGGGGGAGTGCCACTCACTCCGACATCGCGTCGGACTCCGGGCCGAACACCGCGCGGAACGGCTCCCGTGTCGGCGAGGGCTCCCGGCGGTCCAGGACCGCGAAGGTGACGTGGTCGAAGGCGCCGGTGAGCGGGCCGCCGCCGCGCAGGTGCGCGTCGAAGGCCGCGGCGACGTCGGCGGGTCTGTTGCGGAACACGCCGCAGCCCCAGGCGCCCAGCACCAGGGCGCGGGCGCCCGAGGCGGCGGCCACGCGCAGCACCTGACCGGCGCGGCGCCGCAGCGCGGCGGGGACCTCGGCGGACCGGTCCGGGGCCTGGCGCGCGACGACGCCCGCGTTGGGCGCCGGGGAGGTCAGGAAGTCGGCGGTGAACGGGGCCTCCAGCAGGGTGCCCGCGTCGTCCCTGAAGACCGGCACGCCCGGGGAGTGGATCACCCGGTCGCTGTAGAAGGGGCTGCGGTCGGCCCGGTGCGCCGCGTAGAAGTCCGGCGCCTCGCGCAGGCAGCGGTAGAGCGCCGAGCCCCGGCACAGCGCCTCCTCCTGCGCCTGCGCCCCGTTGAGATAGCCGCCTCCGGGGTTGCGGGCCGAGGCGAAGTTCAGGACGGCGACGGGGAGTCCGGTCTCCTCCGTGAGCCGGCGCGCGGCCCGCAGGCTGCCCTCGCCGGTCACCTCGACGACCGTACGAGCGTCGCCCCGGGGGACCGGTTCGGGGTCGGGGAGGGGGTCGGGGCCGTGCAGGCGGGTGCGGGCCCGTGCCCGTCCGGCCGCCTCGCCGACCTCCGCGCGCCGCCCGTCCGCCGTGGCGTACCAGCCGCGCTCCACGATGTCCTCGGTCTCCTTGGCGAGGGCCCGCATCCGCGCGCTCATCCCGCCACCTCCGGGCTTCTCCGGCGCCACTGCCGCTGGTTGACGAACATGACCGCACCGTAGCCGCGTACGCCGTCCGTCTCGAACGATATTTCAGGGGCCTGCGGCGCCGATGGTGTGTAATGTGCCCACTCGTTGACTGACTATTACGCGCCGAAGGAGAGGCCGATGGACCGGGAGATCGTACGGGCGTGGGTCGAGGGATGGGTCGTGTCGCGCGGCGCCTCACCGCCCGTCGAGGAGGAGTGGGGCTTCTACTACGACATCGGCCCCTTCCACAAGGCGGCCCGGTACGTGCTGGCGGAGCCCGACGAGGCACGCGTGCGCGAGCTGACCGGCAGCATCGCGGGCTCGGGCGTGTGGCTCGCCGTCTTCGAGGAGCCGGAGGTGGTCCGTGAGTGGATCGCGCCGGGCTGGACGATCGGCGACCCGGGGTATCTGATGACGACCACGTTCGCCGCGGCCGACACCACGGCCGTCCCCGAGGGGTACGAGGTGCGGCTCTGGGAGCGCGGGGGCGTCGTCCGCGTCGTCGTGCGCGCGCCCGACGGCGGTCCGGCGGCACGCGGGCAGATCGGCCTGCCGGGCGGCGGCCGTACCGCCGTCGTCGACCAGATAGAGACGGTGGAGGCGCACCAGCGCCGGGGCCTCGGCCGCCTCGTCATGGGCGTGCTGGGGAACGCCGCGCTGGAGGCGGGCGTCCAGGACGCCGTCCTCGCCGCGACCGACGACGGCCGGGCCCTCTACACCGCGCTCGGCTGGCGCGTGGTGTCCCCGCAGACCGACCTCTTCCGCACGGCGGAGGACGCCGCAGCGGACGGCGTCACCGCGGCCGAGGCCGCCTCCTCAGTCGCGGAACGAGCCGTCGGCGCGGCGCGCGTGGCCTGACAGCAGGTGGCGGCACTGCGGGCAGTGCCGCATCACGCCCTTCTTGACCAGGAACGCGATGCCGATCGTGACCAGGTACAGCAGGCCGACGGCCAGCTTCTGCGCGACCCTGCCCAGCCACGACTTCGTGCACGTCGCGCAGTCCCGGCATCCGTCCGCCATGGCAAACCCCCTGTTCCGCGCATCCCTCGTGGAGCGCCTTTTCGATGATCGTAAAGACGTGGGGAGAGCGACGGAACGTTGCCCCTGGGCTGTGCCTGGAACGCGGTGGTTACAAACGCGGTGGCTACATACGCGGTGGCTACATACGGACCTCGCTCCTGTCCTCGCCCCAGAGCGTGTGGAACGTGCCCTCCCGGTCGGTGCGCTGATAGGTGTGCGCCCCGAAGAAGTCCCGCTGCGCCTGGATGAGCGCGGCGGGCAGCCGGGGGGCGCGCAGCGCGTCGTAGTACGCCAGCGCGCTGGACATGCCGGGCGCCGGGACGCCGTGCCGGGCCGAGGTGGCGGCCACGTCGCGCCAGGCGTACTGCGCCTCGCCCAGCTCCTTCGCGAACTCCGGGTCGGCCAGCAGCGTCGGCAGCCAGGGGTCGCTGGTGAAGGCGGCGCGGATCCGGTCGAGGAACCGGGCCCGGATGATGCACCCGGCGCGCCAGATCGCGGCCACGTCGGCCAGGTCGATGTGCCAGCCGTACTCCTCGCTGCCCGCGCGGATCATGTCCCAGCCCTGCGCGTAGGAGATGACCTTCGACGCGTACAGCGACCGTTCGACCTGGTCGGCGAAGTCCGCCGCCTCGTCGCGGCCCAGCAGCGCCCGCTGCGGGCCGGGCAGTGGGGACGCCGCCGTACGCAGCTCCGTGTGGCCGGAGAGCGACCGGGCGAAGACCGCCTCGGCGATCCCCGGCACCGGCGTCCCGAGGCCCAGCGCCGTCTGCACGGTCCAGCGCCCGGTGCCCTTCTGCTCCGCGCGGTCCGCGACGACGTCCACGAAGGGCTCGCCGGTGGCCGCGTCGGTGTGGGTGAGGACGTCGGCGGTGATCTCGATGAGGTACGAGCCGAGGCGCCCCTCGTTCCAGCCGCGGAAGATCTCCGCGATCTCGGCGGGCGGGTAACCGGCGACGTCGCGTAGGAGCTGGTAGGCCTCCGCGATGAGCTGCATGTCCGCGTACTCGATGCCGTTGTGCACCATCTTCACGAAGTGACCGGCGCCGTCCGGGCCGACGTGGGTCGTGCACGGGGTGCCGTCCGGCGCGCGGGCCGCGATCCGCTCCAGCATCGGGCCCAGCGACTCGTACGACTCGGGCGAGCCGCCCGGCATGATGCTCGGCCCGTTCAGCGCGCCCTCCTCGCCGCCCGAGACGCCCGTGCCGACGAAGTGCAGGCCGCGCTCGCGCAGGGCCGCCTCGCGGCGGCGGGTGTCCTCGAAGTGCGCGTTCCCGCCGTCGATGATCACGTCGCCCGGCTCCAGCAGCTCCGCGAACTCCTCGATCACGGTGTCCGTCGGCCCGCCCGCCTTCACCATGATCATGACCCGCCGTGGCCGTTCGAGCGCGGCCACGAACTCCTCGGCCGTCTCGGCCGGTACGAAGTCGCCCTCGCCGCCGAACTGTTCGACCAGGTCGCGCGTCCTGCCGTACGTCCGGTTGTGCACGGCGACCGTATAGCCGTTCCGTGCGAAGTTGCGGGCGAGATTGCGCCCCATCACGGCCAGCCCTGTGACGCCGATCTGAGCCCTGCCACCACTCATGGTTCCCCGCATCCCTTCCGCCGTTCCCGTCGTCTGTCCGTTCTCCCCGTTCTCCCCGTCCTCCGATGGTCCCGCGTGCCGCCGGAATACGCCTCGCACGGCCGATTCGTTCAAGACGGCGGCGATCACGCACGGCTACCGTCGCGGCCATGAGCACCGAGAACACCGAGAACAGCGAGAACACGGAGTCCCGTCACATCGGCGTACGCATTCGCCGCCCCGCCGAGGACGTCTACGCCTTCGCCAGCGTCCCGGAGAACATGCCCGCGTGGGCCCACGGCCTGGGCCGCTCCCTGACGAAGACCGGCGGCCGGTGGGTCGCGGAGTCGTCCCCCCTGGGCCGGGTCGTGGTCGACTTCGTGCCCCTCAACGAGCTGGGCGTCCTCGACCACGACGTCACACTGCCGTCGGGGAAGACCGTCCACAACCCCGTACGGGTGATCGCCGACGGCACGGAGAGCGAGGTCGTCTTCACCCTCCGCCGCCAGCCGGAGATGACCGACGCCGACTTCGCACGCGACGCCGGGATGGTCGCCGCCGACCTGGCCCGGCTCAAGGAGCTGCTTGAGGGCTGACCCGCGAACGTACGAGCGTCCTACAGCTCGCTCAGGAGGCGGGCGGTGTCCGGCTCCGGGACGCCCGCGCGCTCCCGCACCAGCTCCTGGAAGCGGGGACAGTCCGTGAGGTCCTCGTGCGCGCAGTCCAGCGCGTGCTCCACCAGCTCCAGCTCGGCACGCGTACGGGCGGCGCGCTCGCGCAGCACGTCGCGCTGGGCCCGCAGGGTCGCACGCTGCGTGGCCGGATCGCCGCGCGTGAGCAGGGCCCGAATCGCCTCCAGACCCATGCCCGCCTCCTTGGCGCGCAGCACGACCGCCACCCGTACGCGCTCCGCGTCCCCGTAGCGGCGGCGGCCCGCGCCGTCGCGCGGCGGACTGAGCAGCCCGGACGCCTCCCAGTGGCGCAGCACGTGCGGGGCGAGTCCGAACTCGTGGGCGATCTCCCCGATGCCGACTTCCGCCGCGCGGCGCGCTGTTGACCTCATGCCGACATTAAGTCGCAGCCTGAACGGCATGTCCAAGGACCAGCACACCTCAGCTCCCTTTCCGGCCCCTCCCCGCCTCGTGGAACTGCTCGACCGCGTCGACGCCGCGCCCGAGGCGGAGGCGCTGCGGCGACGCTCGTACGAGCTGCTCGGCGTCCGGGAACGGCCGGGCGCGCGCGTCCTCGACGTCGGCTGCGGAACCGGCCGCGCCGTCGGCGAGATGGCCGGGGCCGGGGCCCGCGCCGAGGGCGCCGACACCGACGCCGCGATGCTCGCCCTCGCCCGCGAGCGGTGGCCCGGGGCCCGCTTCCACGAGGCCGACGCGCTCCAACTGCCGTACGGCGACGGCACGCTCGACGGCTACCGCGCCGACAAGCTCTACCACGCGCTGCCCGACCCGGCGGCGGCCCTGGCCGAGGCCCGCCGCGTACTGGCGCCGGGCCGGGGGCGGGTCTGTCTCCTCGGTCACGACTGGGACGCGTTCCTCCTCGACGCGGACGACCCCGAGCTCACCCGGGCCCTCGTCCGTGCCCGGTCCGCCGAACTGCCCTTCCCGCGCGCCGCGCGCGGCTACCGCAACCTGCTCCTCGACGCGGGCTTCCAGGACGTCCACGCCGAGGCCCGCACATGGATCCTCACCGGCGAGGCCGCGCTGCCGTACCTGGAAGGTCACGCACGCGCCGGAGTCGCGAGCGGAGCGGTGACCGCGGCGGCCGCCGACCGCTGGCACCGCGAACAGCGGCACCGCGCCACGGCCGACCGTCTCTTCCTCGCCCTCCCCTTCTTCATGGCGGCGGGCCGGGCGCCCACCGGCCGGGCGCCTACGGCGTGAGCCGGGGCTACTTCGCCTCGGCGTAGCACTCCACGACGGCCGTCGAGAAGGCGAAATTGACCGGTATCTCGCCGAAGACCACGCGCGTGGCCTGGGCGCCCGCCGCGCGGATCGCCCCGGTCACCCGCTCCGCCTCCTCGGCTGGGCAGTGCACGATGACCTCGTCGTGCTGGAAGAAGACCAGCTCGCAGGCCGTCCCGGCGAGGCGCTGGCGCAGCGCCGCGAGCATCAGGACGGCCCAGTCGGCGGCGCTGCCCTGGACCACGAAGTTCCGGGTGAAGCGGCCACGGGCGCGGGCGCCCGCCTCGGTGCGGCGCGGGCCGGCGCCGTCGCCCTCACCCCCGCCGTCCGCCTCCGGCGCCGCGGGCCCGTCCTCGTCCTCCGTCCCGGCGGGCGGGCAGGTGCGGCCCAGGTACGTGCGGACCAGGCGGCCCTCCTCGCCCGCGCGGGCCGCCTCGTCCACGTACGCCACGGCGGCGGGGAAACGCTTGCGGAGCGCCGCCAGGTTGCGCAGGCCGTCGCCGCTCGTCTGTCCGTAGATCGCGCCGAGCAGCGCCAGCTTGGCCTGGTCGCGGTCGCCGGAGAAGGCGCGCTCGGACAGCGCCGTGTAGAGGTCCTGCTCGGTGGAGGCCGCCGCCATCAGGCCCGGGTCGCCGGAGACGGCCGCCAGGACGCGCGGCTCCATCTGCGCCGCGTCCGCCACCACCAGCCGCCACCCCGGGTCCGCTACGACGGCGCGCCGCACGACCTTGGGGATCTGGAGCGCCCCGCCCCCGTTCGTCGTCCAGCGGCCCGAGGCGGCCCCTCCCGGCACGTACTCCGCGCGGAACCTGCCGTCGCGCACCCAGGAACGGAGCCAGGTCCAGCCGTGCGCCGTGTACAGCCGGTACAGCTTCTTGTAGCGCAGCAGGGGGGCGACGGCCGGGTGGTCGACCTTCTCCAGCTCCCAGGCGCGCGTCGAGCCGAGCCGGACGCCCGCCCGCGCGAACGCCTGGAGCACCTCGGCGGGCAGATCGGGC
The DNA here is from genome assembly GCF_043202595.1 of Streptomyces sp. NPDC048172. Lineage (NCBI taxonomy): Bacteria > Bacillati > Actinomycetota > Actinomycetes > Kitasatosporales > Streptomycetaceae > Streptomyces > Streptomyces sp. NPDC048172. The sequence goes on along the minus strand of NZ_JBIDAT010000005.1, from coordinate 115,211 downwards.
CGCACCCGCGCGCCGGGCCCGAAGGCACGCGAGACCTCCTCCTCCAGCTCCACCAGCCGCCGGGGCAGCCCGCCGCCCGCATACCGCTCGCCGAGCAGCTCGTCCAGCAGCTCGCGGTGCAGGTCGGCCCGCCAGGGGACGCCGGTCCTGCTCATCTCGGCCGCCACCAGCGTCCCCGCCGACTCGCCCGCCAGCAGGAGCCGCATCCGGTCGGGGTGGGCGGCCTCGCGGGTCCGGGCGAGCTGCGAGCCGTACACCTCCACGAGCGCCTCCAGGGGGTCCACGCCCTCCGGGAGCGGCACCGGGCCCGCCTCGAACAGCGAGGGCTGCGGGTCCGTCTCCCGCGAGACCGGCGGCGGATCGGGCGGCTCCGGCAGCCGGTGCAGCCGTGCCCAGGCGGCGGGGAGGGAGCGGGGGCGGCCCGCCAGCCCCTCGTGGCCGAGGAGCAGGGCCTCGGCCGCCTCCACGTCGTAACACCTCTCCACGCGCAGGTCCGCCGCGAGCAGCGCGGGATAGACCGCGGCCGTCGAGCGCCACACCCAGCGCGCGACCTCCGGGCGCGCCCGCACGGCCGCCGCGGGCGACTCCTCGGCGCGCACGGGCCCCGCCGGGCGGCCCTCGCCGTCCAGCGGGCACACCAGGGCGCGGCCCCCGGCGGTCTCGGCGAGCGCCCACCGCCCCTGGGGCCGGACATCCTCGGCACTCTCGGTCATGTCAGCGAGTGTGGCAGGGGGGACTGACAATCCCGGTGATGGTGACCCACGCCATATGCGTCAGAGGCGTGCACCGCACGATCCATGGGGATATCCCGGACAACCTCGGATGATGACGGTCTGTCATACTGCGGTCATTTCCTGGCACTTGGAGACTCCGGACAGCAGGGACGGTCTTGGACGACAGACAGCAGGGCGCGGCGGGACCCGCGCCCGCCTCCCGGGGCACGGAGCGCTCGCGGGCACGCCGCGCCGAACTTCTCGCGACGGGCCGCAAGCTGTTCGCCGACACGTCCTACGACGCCCTCTCCATGGACGACATCGCCCGGCACGCGGGCGTCGCCAAGGGGCTGATCTACTACTACTTCACCAGCAAACGGGGCTACTACCTCGCGATCATCGAGGACGCCGTCGCCGGGCTCGTCCTGCGCGCCGCCGGTGACCAGGACCTCCCGCCCGCCGAGCGCGTCCACCGTACGGTCGACGGATACCTGCGCTACGCCGAGCACCACCAGGCCGCCTACCGCACCATCGTCACCGGGGGAGTGGGCCACGACACGCAGGTCCTCGCCCTGCGGGACGAGGTCCGCGAGCGGCTGCTCGGCACCATCGCGGAGGGCGCGTGGGGGACCACGGACGTCCCGCCGCTCGTCCGGTCGGCCCTGATCGGCTGGCTCTCCTCGGTGGACGGGGTCACCCTGGACTGGCTCGGCCGCCGGGAGCTGCCGCGCGACGCGGTGCGTGACCTGCTGGTGCGCACCCTGCGCGCGACCCTGGAGGCCATCGAGGAGTTCGAGCCGGACTTCCCCGCGCCCCCGTACGGACGCTGATTGGCGCATCCCGAACCGACATACCGCCGCCCGAGGAGGACACTCGTATCCATGGGATCAGCGCAAAAAGGCTGAAAGGGAAGCCATGGATATCTCAGGCATCATCAGCGCGATCGTGATCGGTCTCATCATCGGCGCGCTGGGGCGGCTCGTGCTGCCAGGGCGGCAGCGGGTCGGCCTGCTCTGGACACTCCTCGTCGGCATCGTCGCGGCACTGATCGGTACCGCCATCGCCGGGGGACTCGGAGTCGCGGACACCAGGGGCATCGACTGGATCGAGCTCGCCATCCAGGTCGTCCTGGCCGCGGTCGGCGTCGGTGCGCTGGACCGGGCCAAGGCCCCCCGCCGCTGACGGTCGCGGCTGACTGTCCGCGACCGGAATCAGGCGTGGGCGTGGCCCCGGAGCGGTGCGTGCTCCGGGGCCACGCCATGGGCGACCCGGCCAGGGGTCTCTGCTCGACGGCCGACGGCCGTTACTTGATGGCCTTGATCAGCTCACCGTCCGGGGTGTCGCCGCTCAGCTCCCAGAAGAACGTGCCGCCCAGCCCCTGCTGTGCCGCCCAGTCCCCCTTGGCGCCGATCGTCTCCGGGGTGTCGTAGCTCCACCACTGCTCGCCGCAGTGCGCGTAGGCCGTGCCGCCCACCTTGCCGGTGGCCGGGCACTTGCCCTTGAGCTCCTTGTAGTCGTCGATGCCCGCCTCGTACTTGCCGGGCGCCGGACCCGTCGCCGTCCCGCCGGGCTCGGACTGCTTGACGCCGGTCCAGCCGCGGCCGTAGAAGCCGAGGCCGTAGAGCAGCTTGTCGCCGGGGACGCCGAGCTTCTTGAGCTTGGCGATGGTGTCCTCGGTGTTGAACCCCTCCTTCGGGATGCCGTCGTACTTGGTGAGCGGGGAGTGCGGAGCCGTCGGCCCCTGCGCGTCCCAGCCGCCGAAGTAGTCGTACGTCATGGGCAGATACCAGTCGACGTACTGGGAGGCGCCCTTGTAGTCGGCCTGGTCCATCTTTCCGCCGTCGGAGGCGTCGGCCGTGATGGCGGCGGTGATCAGCTTGTCGCCGAACTTGCCCCGGAGCGCCTTCAGCAGGTTGGCGAAGGCGTCCTTGCCGCTGGTGTCACAGGTCAGACCACAGGTGTTGGGGTACTCCCAGTCGATGTCGATGCCGTCGAACAGGCCCTTCCAGCGCTCGTCGTTGAGCAGGTTGAAGCAGGACTCGGCGAAGGCCTCGGGGTTCTTGGCCGCCTCACCGAATCCGCCGGACCAGGTCCAGCCGCCGAACGACCAGAGGATCTTCAGGTCCGGGTGCTTCTTCTTCAGCTTGAGCAACTGGTTGAAGTTGCCCTTCACCGGCTGGTCCCAGGTGTCGGCCTGGCCGTCGACGCTCTCCTCGGCCGTGTACGTCTTCTCGTAGTCGGCGAAGCTGTCGCCGACCGTGCACTTGCCGCCCTGCACGTTCCCGAAGGCGTAGTTGATGTGCGTGAGCTTGTCGGCCGAGCCGGACGTCTCGATGTTCTTGACGTGGTAGTTGCGCTGGTAGACGCCCCAGTTGGTGAAGTAGCCGACGTTCTTCCCGGCGGCCGAGGCCGAGGGCTTGGCGGGGGCCTCTTTCTGGCCCGCCGAGGCGTTGACCGTCAGCATCGTGGTGGCGAGAACCGCCGCGCAGGCGGCGCCGATCACGGCGAACAGCTTGCGGCGCCCGCCGAACGACCGCCGACGTGACCGTCTCTTCTCGGTTCCGAGCATGATTCTCCTCGCGTGTGGGGGAGTGGGGGGTGCTCAGTTCCGCGCGCCGTGTCCGCTGCCGGGGGTGGGGTGATGCGGTGGGGTTGTGGCATGGACACGACTTGCGTTCTCCACGGCGGAATCTAGAAGGACTAGACCAGTGCGTCAATGGTTCGGACCAATTCCCGTCCGTCGCTGCCGCTGAGCCGCCGGTCAGGGGCCGGTTCACACCCGTCAGCCGGTGACGCGAGGCGTCCGATCGGGCATACTCCAACTGCCCCGGCCACAGGCCAGCCCTCCTCGCGACCCGGAGAGGGAGGATCACGGCGGGGCAGCGACACCCCTGGGCCTTCCCGGCCCGGCCAGAGACCCTACGGCGGCGTGCCACACCCCGGACGCGTCGCCGCCGAGCCTGACCGAAGGAGAGCGCGCCATGCCGCAGCACGGTCCGCAGCCGGTGGAACGAGAACTGCCCACCGAGGAGGCGCACGACCTGCTGACCCTCGTACGCGATCTGGTGCAGCGCGAGATCAAGCCCACCGCGGCCGAGGAGGAGGCGGCGGAGCGCTTCCCCCGCGACACCTTCTCGCTGCTCTCCCGCTCCGGCCTGCTCGGCCTGCCGTACGAGGAGGAGTACGGCGGCGGGGAGCAGCCGTACGAGGTCTATCTGCAGGTCCTGGAGGAGCTGGCCGCCGCCCGGCTCACGGTCGGCCTCGGCACCAGCGTGCACGCCCTGGCCTGCTACGGGCTCGCGCACTTCGGCACCAAGGAGCAGCGCCTGGAGCACCTCCCCGCCATGCTCGGCGGCGAGCTGCTCGGCGCCTACTGCCTCTCCGAGCCCTCCTCCGGCTCCGACGCCGCCTCCCTGCGCACCCGCGCGGTGCGCGACGGGAACGACTGGGTGCTGCACGGCACCAAGGCGTGGATCACCCACGCGGGGATCGCCGACTTCTACACGGTCATGGCCCGCACCGGCGAGGACGGACCGCGCGGCATCACCGCGTTCCTCGTCCCCGGCGACGCCGAGGGCCTCAGCGCAGCGCCGCCCGAGCGGAAGATGGGCCTCAAGGGCTCGCCCACCGGACAGCTCCACCTCGACGGCGTACGGGTGCCCGACGCGCGCCGTCTCGGCGACGAGGGCCAGGGCTTCACCATCGCCCTCGCCTCCCTCGACTCCGGGCGCCTCGGCATGGCCGCGTGCGCCATCGGCATCGCCCAGGCCGCGCTGGACGAGGCTCTGGCGTACGCGGAGGGGCGGGCGCAGTTCGGCCGCCCCATCTCCGACTTCCAGGGCCTGCGCTTCATGCTCGCCGACATGGCCACCCAGATCGAGGCGGGCCGCGCCCTCTATCTGAGCGCGGCCCGGCGGCACGACCAGGGCAAGCAGTTCTCCCAGCAGGCCGCCATGGCCAAGCTGTTCTGCACCGACGCCGCCATGCGCGTCACCACCGACGCCGTCCAGGTCCTCGGCGGGTACGGGTACACGGCGGACTTCAGCGTCGAGCGCTACATGCGCGAGGCCAAGGTCCTCCAGATCGTCGAGGGCACCAACCAGATCCAGCGCATGGTCATCGCGCGCCGCCTGCTGGGCCCGGAGAGCGACCGCTGAGGACGTCCACCCGCCTGTCGACCCGCAGCAGGTACTCCTCCCGGTCGAGCGGATCGCTGTCCGTCCTCGGCCGGGAGGGTGGTGCCGTGTCGCTGCCGCTGCCGCTGCCGCTGCCGCGCACCGGCTCGTAGCGGTCGAGGACGGTCTCCAGCACGCCCTCGCCGCTCGTGAGCGACGGCAGCTCGCGCTCCAGCCCGTGCACCGAGGCCGCCGGGATGTCGCCCTCCACGGCATACGTGTCGCCGTACGTCACCGAGGTGCGCGGCACCGCGCGCAGCCGCGAGAGCACCGGCAGCACCGCGCCGTACGCCTCCGCCGGGAGGTCCAGCCGGAAGTGGTGCACCGGCTCGCACACCCGCGTACCGGCCCGCCGCAGCGCCTCCATCAGGACCAGCGGCGTCAGGTTCCGGAAGTCGCCCGCGGTGCTCGACATGCTCTTGTCGAACGTCCCGTGCGCGTGGCTCTGCCGCGCGAGATAGCCCGAGCGCGTCAGCGTCACCACGCAGTCGGTGACCTCCCAGCCGTGCAGCCCCTGCCCCAGCGTCGCCCGGACGGTCTCCTCGACCGCGCGGACGAACGCGTAGGGCAGCGAGCCGAGTTCGATCTCCAGCCGGAAGCCGACGCCCGAGCCCACGGGCGCCGGAGCGACCCGCAGGCCGACCGTCGCGAGGAACGGGTTCGCCCCGGCGTGCAGCACCTCGACGGCCTCTCCCGTCCCGGCGGGGCGCTCGATGTGCAGCGTGGTCGTCTCCCGGAAGTCGGCCTCGACGCCGAACTCGGCGGCCAGCGTCTCCGCGATGACCTCCTTCTGGACCTCCCCGTAGAGCGAGACGCGTGTCTCGCCGCGCCGCTCGTCCAGCCGCAGGCCGATCAGCGGGTCCTGCTCGGCGAGCTGGGTGAGCGCGGTGTGCAGCGCGCCCCTCTCGTCCGGACGGCGCGGCACGACGACGCTCTCCAGGGTCGGGGCGGCGAAGTGCCGGTCCGTATCGCGGTCTTCGCTCTCAAGAGGCCGGGCACCGACCCGGGCATCGACCCTGTCGCCCAACCGGTCGCCCACCCGTACGCCCCTGAGCCCCCGCAGGATCCCGATGCGCCCCGCGCCCACCTCGGGGCGCGGCAGGACGGAGCCCCGCTCGAAGACCTCGATGCCGGTGACCTTCTCCTCCGTACCGTCCGGCAGCCGCAGCCGGTCCCGTACGCGCACGGTCCCGGCCGTCATGCGGACGTACGCGGACTTCTCCCCGGCGGGGCCGCGCGCCACCTTGAACACGGTGCCCGACGGGGCGCCCGCCGCGGCCCCGGCCACCTCGGTGGCGGGCAGCAACCCGGCGATGCCCGCGACCAGTTCGCCGATCCCGGCGCCCGTGATCGCCGAGCCGGGGAACACCGGGTGGACGAGCGCGCGCCGCGTCTGCTCCACCAGCGCCGCACGGAGGCGTACGGGCGAGAGGGACCGCTCGTCCTCGACGTACGCGGCGAGCAGCTCCTCGTCGTGCTCGGCCAGCACCGCCGCCATGCGCGAGACGAAGCCGGGGTCGGTGTCCTCGTACGGCACCGCGCGCGCCCCGCGCGTCCCCGGCGCGCGGACCGCGCCCATCGCGAGGCTCGCGTCGGTCAGCTTCGCGGCGATGCCGCGCAGCACGGCGTCCTCGCGGGCTCCCGCGCGGTCGATCTTGTTCACGAAGAGGAGGGTGGGGAGGCGCAGCCGCCGCAGCGTGCGCATCAGGACGCGGGTCTGCGGCTGCACGCCCTCCACGGCCGAGACGACGAGCACGGCGCCGTCCAGGACGCTCAGCACGCGCTCGACCTCGGCGATGAAGTCGGGGTGGCCGGGGGTGTCGATCAGATTGACGGTCACGCCGCCCGCCTCGAACGAGGCCACGGCGGACTTGACGGTGATGCCGCGCCGACGCTCCAGCGCCAGCGAATCGGTCAGCGTGCTGCCCGCGTCGACGCTGCCGATCTCGTCGCGCACGCCCGCGGTGTGCAGCAGGCGCTCGGTGAGGCTCGTCTTCCCCGCGTCAACGTGCGCGAGGATTCCCAGGTTGAGTGTTCTGGCAGGTGTACTCACGAAGTGTCATGCCCTTGAGGTAGGTGACGGTTCCCATCCGGCTGGACATGTCTGCGGGGCACATGGGGGCCTCCGATCGTGAGAGGGCCGTACGGGTGCGCGTACGAGTGCGCGTACGCGTACGGATACGGGGCGCGGGCACCTGGCGGCCCCGCCGCCACGCAGTGCAGCAGAGCGCGCGCCCGCGGAACAACCGAATATCGCCCGGGGCCGCCCCCGGCCGTTCGTGAACCGGACGCTCTCACGCCACTTCCCCCACACCCGCCCGTCTGAGACTCTCCGGAAGTCCCCACCCGAATCGCCCGGGAGGTCACGTTGTCCACTGAGCCCACGCCGCCCTCGTCCCGCTTCAGCCGCCGCACCGGTATCCGTACGGCCACCGCGGCGGCCGTCGCGCTCCCGCTCCTCGCGCGGACCGCCACCGCGCACGCCGCGCCGGGCCCCGAGAGACGCCCGGGGGGCGGTGACGGCCGGGCCCTGAACGTCATGACGTTCAACCTCCGCTACGCCTCGGACACCCCGCCGCACAGCTGGCCGGAGCGGCGGCCCGTGATGCGGGCGCTGCTGCGGAAGGAGACGCCGCATCTGATCGGGACGCAGGAGGGGCTGTACCCGCAGCTGCAGGACATCGCCGCCGATCTCGGCCGCCGGTACGACTGGATCGGCACGGGGCGCGCGGGCGGCAGCCGCGACGAGTTCATGGCCGTCTTCTACGACACCCACCGACTGGTTCCGGTCGAGTTCGACCACTTCTGGCTCTCCGACCAGCCCGCTCTGATCGGCTCGGCCACCTGGGGCAACAAGGTCATCCGTATGGTCACCTGGGTCCGCTTCCGCGACCTGCGCACCGGCGGGCAGCTCTACCACCTCAACACCCACCTGGACCACCAGAGCCAGCCCTCCCGCGAACGGTCGGCCGCCCTCGTCAACGAGCGCCTCGCCGCCCTCGACCCGGCCCTCCCGCGCGTCGTCACCGGCGACTTCAACGTCCCGGCGCACGGCAACCCCGTCTACGACACGCTGCTCGGGGACGGCAGGCTCGTGGACACCTGGGACACCGCCGAGAAGCGCAGCAAGCTCTACGCCACCTTCCACGGCTACAAGCCCCTGATCCCCGACGGCGAACGCATCGACTGGATCCTCGCCTCCCCCAAGACCCGCGTCCGCCGGTCGGTCATCAACACCTACTCCCGCGACGACCAGTTCCCCAGCGACCACCTCCCGGTCCAGGCGACCCTGGAGTTCTAGGGCAGACGGGACTTCGACGACACGACCTAGCGGTCCGGCGGAGCCGGGGGGCCGACCAGGGCGCGGCCCTCCGGGGTCGCGGCGTGGAGCGTCCTGCCCGGGGCGCGGAAGGAGTGCGCCAGCCCGGCGCGGCGCAGCACCGCGAGGTGCTGGCTCACCGCGGGCCCGCTGACGCCGACGCGGTCGGCGAGGGCGCCGGTGGTGCGGGCGACGCGGCACAGCTCGGCGAGGATCCCCGCGCGGGTCGTGCCGATGAGCGCGCACAGCGGATGCGCCGCCCGCGCCGGTCCGGCCGTGCGGGCCCGCCGCGCCGGGGCGGCGCGTCCGGACTCCCCGGCCCAGGCCGGTTCGTGCCGGATGGGGTACGTCAGTACGGGCGGCAGCTCCGGATCGGCGAGGCTGACCGGCCCCGGCCAACAGAAGAACGACGGCTGGAGCGTCAGCCCCCGGCCCGCCAGCCGCAGGTCCTGGCGGGCCGGATAGCTCAGGACCTCCAGTACGGGCGCCCGCCAGCGGAAGTCGGGGCCCAGCTCCTTCAGCAGCCGCTCGGTGCCGCCGCGCAGCAGCGCCTGGAGCCGCTCGTGGACGTCGGCCTCGACGTGCAGCCGGAGGGTGGGCCAGTACGCGGCCAGCGCCGCCTCGTGGAAGTGCCGCAGCGCCGCGCCGAGGCGGCCGATCGTCCCGGGGTCGCCCTCCGCGAGGCCCCGGAACCACCCGATCGTGTCACGGCACCGGGCGAGCCGTCCCATGTCGGCGCACAGCCGCGCGCGGGGCGTGCCCAGCACGGTCTCGACGGCCGCGTCGAAGAGGTGCTGGTCCGCGGAGGGCGCCGGGGTGAGGAAGTCCGGCGAGTACCCCCGCGCGGGCAGCAGCGTGCGCAGCGGGTGGGCGGGGGAGGGGAGCCGGGGCCTGACCGCCCTGCGCCAGGCGCCGAACACCGGGGCGCCGTCGCCCCGGAAGAGCGTCTGCACGCCGTTGGCCAGCTCCCACATCACGTCCGGTTCCGCCGCGACCCGTACGCGTGCGAGGTCGTCGGGGGTGAAATGGATGCGCAGCACGGCGTCCTCCTGCCGTGTATGTCAAGGAACGGGATCAACTGCCGCCGGAACAGGGGATGTTAGCCACAGCTTCCGGCCTTTGTGGCCATGATGCCCCTCGGTGACCATGCGGAGAAGGAGGAACGCGATGGCGCACACCGAGGAACTCTCCGGGCTGGGAGCGCTGCTCTCGCCGCCGCGCTGGCACGCGCTGCTGGACCTGGGCTGCCCCCGTGACTACGGCCCCGGCGACGTGCTGATGCGGCAGGGCGAGGCGGCGCAGGTGATCCTGGCGCTGGTCAGGGGCCGGGTCAAGGTCTCGATGCTGGAGCCCGACGGCTGCGAACTGCCCATCGCCGTACGGCACAGGGGCGAGGTGCTCGGCGACATCGCGGTGCTCGACAAGAAGCCCCGCACCGCGACCGTCACCGCGGTGGAGGCCTGTCGGGTACGCGTGGTGCAGGGGGTGCGCTTCGAGCGCTTCCTCGCCGAGCACGGGCTCGAACCCCTGGTACTGAGGCACTCGTTGGGCAGGCTGCGCGAGGCCGAGCTGTACCGGGCCGAGCTGATCGCACTGCCGCTCGCCCAGCGGCTGTCCCGGGCGCTGCTGCGGCTGTGCACCGAGGACGGGGAGGGCGGCGCCGTCGTCGATCTGCGCATGTCGCACGAGGAGCTGGGGCGCGTGGTCAACGCCTCGCGCAACGCCGTCGGCCAGGTGCTCGGCCACCTGCGCCGCCTCGGCCTCGTGGAGATCCGCCGCCAGGTCGTCCACATCCGCGACGTCGACCAGCTCAGGAAGTACGGGGAGCAGGACGACGAGGGCGCCTGACGGAGGGCCGACGGGGATTCCTTCCGGCTCTGCACAGTTCTGGGCACTCGTCCCGTGGGGGCGCGCCCAGAGTGGGGGTCCGGTCGCACCACACCCGAGGACGCACATGGACATGCCCAGCATCGGTCCCCGCTTCAGCCGGGACCTCCCGCCCCACCGCGCCGTGCTCGCGGTGGATCTCGAACGCTTCAGCAGCCACCCCAGCAGCGAACTGACGCGGCTCAGCGCCGCCGTGCCGCGGATCCTCGAAGAGGCCTTGCGGCGCTCCGGGCTGGAGTGGAAGGAACGCCGCTTCCCGCAGGCCACCGGCGACGGTTTCGTGCTCGGCCTCGATCCCGCGCACACGCCTCGGCTGATCCATCCCTTCCTCGGCAGGCTCCAGCGCGTGCTGGAGGAGGAGGCCGCGGAGTCACCGGCCACCCGCGCGGGCGGGCTGCGGATGCGCGTCAGCGTCCACCTCGGCCCGCTGCCCGACAGCGGCGGGGAACGGCCGGGCGACGGCGTGGGCAAGCCCATGAACGACGTGCACCGGCTGCTGGACTGCGAGCCCCTGCGCGAGGCGCTCCGGCGCACCGACCCGTGTCTGACGTTCATGGCGGCGGCCGTCTCCGAGCGCGTGTTCACCGAGGTGGTCGAGGCGGGCTACACGGGCCTGAACCCCGAGGAGTTCACGCGCTGCCGCGCCCGCGTCAAGCAGTTCGCCGAGGACGCCTGGCTGTACGTACCGCTGCTCTCCGGCCCGGCCCTGACCAGCGGCATCGACGGCCGCGAGGACGGGGCGGCGGAGCTGGCGCGGACCGGGCAGGCGGCCGGTGCGACGGTCAACCACGTCGGCCGGGTCGAGGTCAGGGGCTCGGTGGTGCAGGGCCGGAACGTGATCAACAGCAACAACACCACGTACACCAACGAGACCGGCACAGCGCCCCGCGTGCACCCCGCGCCGCGCGCCGAACTCACCTCGGCCCGCACCTGGTACGTCCCGCCGCCCGGTGCGGCGCGCGCCCGTGACGTGCTGCACGCGCGGCACGTGACCGTGCTCGTCGGGCAGCGCGGCGGGCGCAGGACCACCGCGCTGCACCTGCTCGACGAGCTCGCGCGCCGCGACGGCATCAGCGTGGTGGACGTGGTCAAGCACTGGAACGAGCCGACCGTCGGCCAGCTCCCGCTGCACACCGGCTGCGGCTACCTGCTCGACCTCAACGACCCGGCCACCGACCGGCCGGGGCGCGCCTTCGCCGAGGATCTGCGCACCCACGCCGCGCGCCTCGTGGACCGGGGCTCGTACCTGGTGATCACGGTACGTCCCGACCTGTGGCGCGAGTGCTGGGCCGCCGCCGCCGCGCTCACCGTCGAGCCCGGACTGCCCGACCCCGCGCGGGTGCTGGAGGTGCACCTCGCGCGGCTCGGCGCCGCGCCCGTCCCCGCGCTGGAGGTGGGCGGCGCCGCCGAGCCCGCGCCCGGCATCGTGCCCCGCACGGTCGTCGAATGGGCCGAGCTCCACGCCGGCGACATCGACCCCGGGCCCCTCCCGGGCGACCCGGACCTCACCGACTTCGAGCACCTGCGCATCACCGATCCGGAGGGCCGCGCGCTGCTCTTCCAGCTCCGCGAGAGCGGCGGCCCGCGCTCCGAGGTGACGCTCGGCAGGGCCGTTCCCGGCAGCCCGCCGCCCGACATCGCGCTGGACTCCGGGCCCGGCGGCCTGATCCACCGCGACCACTGCCGGATCACGTACAAGGACGGCCGGTGGTGGCTCGTACCCCGTGGGACCAACCCGCCGTCCCTGTGCCGCCGTGGCGACTCCGGGCCCGAGCCGGTCCGTGAGACCACGCGGCTGCGCGACGGGGACGTGATCCATGTGCGGCTCCAGCCGGACGGGGCGGGAGCGCCCCGCGGATGGCAGCTCGAATTCCGCGACCCCCAGTCCACGGGCACGGCACCGAATCCGCCGGAACTCGGCCAACCGGAACTCGGCCAAGGAGAAGACCAGTGACCACGCAGGCGCCTCCTCCCGCCACGCGGAAGCGCGGCCGTGAGACCTCCCGTTCGTTCGCCACCACGGGCCTGATCGCCTTCGGCGTCACCGCGGTGACGGTGCCCCTCGGGCTCCTCGACGGGCTCCCGTTCGTCGGCGAACTCCTCAGCGGCAAGGGCGCGATGGGCACCATCGCCTTCCTCGTCATGACGCTCGCGCTGTGGGTCGTGCTCTTCGTCCTGCAGCGCCTGCGGCAGGCCGCGCGGGAGCAGGCCGCCACGGCCAAGGTGCGCGAGAAGCTGGCCGAACGACCTGCCGCCCGTACCCCGGGCGCCCTCGCCCGTGCCGTCCTGAGCACGCTGGACGCGCAGGGGCGCGAGACGGTCATCGGCCGCCGCCTCACGGCGCTCCTCCAGGGCGGCGACCCCGGCCCCGGCGAGGCCCAGGGCGCCCTCGCGGCCCGCTCCGAGCTGGACCACGCCCGCAGCGACGTCTCCTACGGCCCGGCACGCGCCCTCGTCTGGGCGCTCCCCGCGCTCGGGTTCACGGGCACGGCGGCCGAGATGGCGCACGCCGTCGACGGCCTCAGCACCAGCGTGGGCGGCACCGGCGGCTACGCGGAGCTGCGGGACGCCCTGGTCAAGGACGTCATCCCGCCGCTCGCCGACGCGTTCGGCGTGACGCTCTTCGCGCTGAGCGCCAGCGTCGTCTGCCATGTGCTGCTCACCTGGACCCACGCGCGGGAGGAGCGCGTCCTGCTGGAGACCGAGGAGGCCACGCTGGAGCTGCTGACCGCCTCCACGGGCGGGGGCGCGGGCACCGCGGCGGCGAGCATGCTCAACGGCGAGCTGAGCGGCCTCCAGCAGGAGCTGTCCCGCACCCGCGACACCGTGCAGACCTCGGCCCAGCTGCTGTCCGCCCTGGACCTCACCCCGCTCAACCACCTGCCCCGCCTCGACCAGCTCGGCCGCCTGGAACAGCTCGGCCAGCTCGACGGGCTGGCACAGCTGGGCCAGCTCGGCCAGCTCGCGCCGCTCCTCCAGTCGGTCGACGGGCGGCTGGAGCGCATCCAGGCCGAGATGCGCCAGGACCTCCTGGTCACCCGGCGCCCCGTGCCCACGCCGCCGCCGAGCGCCCCGCGCCCCTTCCGTGGTGACGGCGCATGATCACCGCACCCGTCTACACCCGGAGGCGGCGGAGCGGGGCCGAACACCCGGTCGAGCTGCGCTTCGTGGACATGCTGCTCATCGTCATCGCCACCCTGATGGTCGTGGCCATCGTGCTCAGCGTCATCAGCGCCATCAGCGGCGGCGGGCGCCCCGACGTGGCCCCACGCGTCACCACGCGCTCGGCGCCCGCCGCCGTCGAGGGCCAGCCCTACCGGCTCACCCTCGCCGTCCAGGGCGGCGACGGCCACTACTCCTGGCGTACGGCCAAGGGCGGGTTGCCCGACGGCATGCGGCTCGCCGTTGACGGCACGGTGCGGGGGACCCCCGCGCACAAGGGCACCGCGCGGTTCGCCGTCCGCGTCACCGACGGAACGGGCCGCTCCGCGGATTCCGCCGACCTCGCCCTCACCGTCCGTCCCGCCGGGGCGGGCGAGAAGCAGCGGGTGCGGCCCCGCGTCGAGACGCCCGTGACCCTGCTCGACGACGCGGTGGCCGGACGCGAGTACCGGCACGCGTTCCAGGCGGGCGCCGGGACGCCGCCGTACCGCTGGAGCGTCAAGGGCGACCCGCCCGAGGGGCTGGAGTTCGCGGCGGACGGCACGCTGGCGGGACGGCCGGAGGCGGGCGGGTCGACGTTCACCGTGCTGCTCACCGACGGCAGCGGCGAGACCGCCCGGCAGAAGGTGCGGATGGCGGTCGCGGACGCGCCCGAGTCGCTGTTCTGGCGGGCCCTCGGCTGGCTGCGGACGGGCGTCCGCTGGTTCGGGTACTTCCTGGTCGCCTCGTACGTCGCCGTCCTCATCCTCGGACGCGGTCCCGACGCCGGATCGCCGGGTCTCGTGGGCCGCTTGAGGGCCCGGCAGCAGGGGAGGGGCGCGTAGAGATGGGACTGTCGAAGGGAATGGACCTCTCGACCGGCGAGCGCGTCGTGGAGGTCCGCTACGGGAGCTTCGCCGAAGTCGGCGTGCTGGAGGACGACTTCGAGGGCCGCAAGGTGCTCAAGCGCCTCAAGGACGAGGTGCTGGCCCAGGCCGGTGAACCGCTGGCGACCGCGTTCTTCCACGAGTGCCGCGTCACCGTCGCCCAGCTCCGCGAGGCGCCGCACGTGGCCCCCGCGCTGCTGGCGCTGCGCAACCTGGACGACCTCGGGCCCGTCCTGTTCGTCTCGTACGTGGACGGGCCGCCGCTGCGTGAACTCGTCCGCGCCGGGCGGCAGTCGCTGGGCCAGACCGTGCGGATGGGCGGCCAGCTCGCCTCGGCCGTCGCCTTCGCGCACGAACGGGACGTGCGCCACCGCGACCTCAAGCCCAGCAACGTGCTGCTCACCCGGGACAACCGGATCCAGCTCATCGACTGGGGCCTCTCCCGCGCCCACCACGCGGCCGGGCTCACCGCCGGGGTGCTCGACTATCTCTCGCCCGAGCGCCGCGACGATCTCCCCCTCGACCACCCGGCCGACGACATCTACGCGCTCGGCGTGATCCTCTACGAGTGCCTGACCGGCGGCTATCCGGCGGAGGGCGCCGACGGGCAGCGGCTGTCCGCCGCGCTGAGCGAGGCGCACCCGCTCACGCCCGCACACCTGCCCGAACTCGTCGCCCGCATGCTCGCGCCCCGCGCCGAGGAACGGCCGACGGCCGCCGAGGTCGCCGTCACGCTCGGCGACGACGGCCTCCAGGCCGACGTGGCCGCGCGCGAGGTCGAGCAGGCGTTCTGCCGTACGTGCGGCTTCGTGGCCGCCGCGGGACGGCCGGAGGAGACGTGCCCGGTGTGCCACGCCGCGCTGTACGAGCGGTACGCCAGCCCGCCGCAGGAGGGCATGGTGCGGGTGCCGCCCGGCGTCTTCACCCACGGCATGAGCCGCAACCAGGCACACCAGGCGCTGCTGGCCGCCGGGCAGAACACCGACCCGCAGAACCTCGACCAGCTCGCCCCGGCCGACGACGAGCCCCGCGAGGTGTTCGTGCCCGGCTTCGACATCGACGTCGCGCCCGTCACCAACCAGCGGTACGCGGAGTTCGTCGAGGCCACCAACTACCCGGTGCCCAAGGACCAGCGCGTCGGTCTCTCGCTGCTCCCCGACCACCCGGTGGTGCACGTGACCTGGCGCGACGCGCTCTGCTACGCGCTGTGGGCGGGCAAGCGGCTGCCCCTGTCCATGGAGTGGGAGAAGGCGGCGCGGGGCGACAAGGACAACAGGACCTACCCGTGGGGCGACGTGTGGCGGGAGAACCGGTGCAACCACTCCCAGTACCGCCCCGACCGGTTCCTCGCCACGAGCCCTGTCGCCGCCTTCACGCGCGGTGAGTCCGACGGCCGTTCGCCGTTCGGCGTCTCGGACATGGCCGGGAACGTCAGCGAGTGGATCTCGCACAGCCGGGCCTCGCACTCCCAGGGCCGCGACCCGGAGATGAGGGCGGTGTGCGGCGGCGGCTGGACCGACCCGGTGGCGCTGTACGGGGCCGTGTCGATGCAGCTCCGTGCCGCGATCGACTACCACAGCGAGTCGGTCGGATTCCGCTGCGTGAAGGACATCGCCTACCAGGAACGGAAGGTGACGGAGCGCCAGGAGGAGTAGCGCTGCCCCCCCGCCCGTACGACCAGCCAGGGGGGAGAGGCGGGGGGGGATGTGGCCCCGAGGGGGAACGGGGGCCCGAGGGGGGGAGACGGGGGCCCCGAGGGGGACCGGGGGGCGGTGGGGCGGCGGGGGTCAGACCTCCGCCGCCTCCCGTACGTCCGCCGCCACCTCCGCGCTGAGCGCCGCCCGCACCAGTCCCGCCGCCAGCCGCGCGAGGTCGTCCTCCGGGACCAGCTCCGCCAGCTTCTCCGCCGACCCGGGCAGCCCCAGCTTCTCCGCGCCCTGCAGCGCCTTGCGGTCCAGGTACGGCCGGAACTCGGGCCACACCGCCTGTGCCTCCCGCAGGAAGATCGCGACGCCGACGGGCCCGATGCCCGGCACCTCGCGCAGCGCCCGTTCGAGATCTCCGGCCCCGCGGGTCTTGCGCAGATCGCCGCCGTACGCGCGCAGCAGGAGTTCGGCGCCCTCCCCGAGCTGGGTGGACGTGCGCTCGTCGTAGCGCCGGTAGCCGCCCTCTCCCAGTGCGTCCACCCGCCGCTGCCAGCCCGCGTCCGCCATCCGCCGCGGCGTCCGCAGCCCCGCGTCCGACAGCGCGCGCGAGGCGGCCACCGCGATGTCTGCGCGGATACGGGCGCTCAGCAGCAGCGAGAGGACCAGCAGCCGGTAGAGCGGCGAGGGGGTGTCGCGCAGGGTGATGCCCGCCTCCGCGGCGTACGTCCGCCCGTGCCGCTCCAGCAGGGCCCGCACCACCGCCTCGTCGCGCCTGTCGCGCCTGTCGTGTCCTTGTGACTGCCGTGACTGCCGTGACTGCCGTGACTGCCGTGACCGTGCCATGGGCGCCTCCTCGGTTCGGCGCACGGGTCCCCGTCCGTACGGGACCTACGCGCACCTCGCGTACGACACCGTCACCCCTTCCTCGCACCGGCGCGCGCGGAAACGCCTCACCACCCCGCGACGTCCGGCATCCGTACCGGCGCCGAGCCCGCCGCGAGCGAACGGGCCCCCGCCACGCCCACGAGCGAGGCGGCGACGGCCGCGCGTACGGGCACGCGCGGGGGCTCGCCCTCCTCGACCGTGCGCCGGAACGCCTCGACGACCAGCGCCGTGCCCTCCTCCATGGGGTCCACGGGCCCGCCGCCGACGTGCACGGCCTCCGGGGCCCGGATCTCCTCGCGGGTCTCGCCGCCGCTCGCCCAGCCCTCCCGGCGGACGCGCACGGACCACGCGTCACGCCCCGGCGCGCGCAGCGACTCGGCGAGCCCCTCGGAGCCGCGCACCGACAGCCACGACCAGTGGCTGTCCGGCTCGCCCTGGAGGAACGTCTGCCGGGTCACGGCCAGCGCGCCCGTCGACAGCCGCGTCACCAGGACCACGGCCATCGGCCGCTCGTCCGCGCCGACCGGGTGCGCGGCGACCTCCACCGGCCAGGCGCCCGTGACGTCCAGGACGGGGGAGAGGGTGTGCGTGCAGTACGCCGTCGGGGAGATCCGCCCCCGCCAGTGCGCGGGGTCCCCGGCGAGCGCGCGGACGTCGGCGGGCGGCAGCGCGTGCAGGTAGTCGCACTCGACGAGCTGGGCCTCGCCGACCTCCCCGGCCTTCAGCGCCTCGGCGATCGTCCGTACGTGAGGGTGCTCGACGTAGTTCTCGGCGAAGGAGTACGTGGCCGTCGACGCCTGGGCCGCCGCGACCAGCGCCCGGCCCTCCTCCTCGGTCACGCACGCCGCGCACTCGCTCAGCACATGGATGCCGCGCTCCAGGAAGGCGACGGCCGGTGCGGCGTGCCCGTCGAAGTCGTTGGCGAGCACCACCGCGTCAGCCCCGGCCTCCAGCAGCTCCGCCCATCCGGAGGCCGTACGCGCCGCGGGGAACTCCTTCGCGGCCTCCGCCAGCAGCTCCGCGTCGGGGTCGCAGACCGCCGCCACCTCGAAGCCCACCCGCTCGCACCACCGCGCCAGCAGCAGCCCGCGCCGCAGGCCCGCGATCATCACTCGTGTCATGGGCGACACCCTGAGCGGAACGGGCCCCGCCCGCAAGCCAATTGATCACCGTACGGGCGCCGCGCGAGCGGCGGTACGACTCTGGCCCCCTCCCGCGAGCTGACGTACCGTCAAATCCCTCTCCGCACGGCACACAGCCCCGGGAGGCAGCCCGTGACCGACGACGACCGACCCGTCGCCCTCGACGAATACCCCGTCCACCAGGTGCCGCTCTCCATGCGCCACGTCGCCACCGGCGACCGCAACGCCTACGACCGGTGCATCTTCCAGGTCCTGGACCACGCCGGGCACACGCTCCTGATCACCGGCCTCGGCGTCTACCCCAACACCGGGGTCATCGACGCCTACGCCACGCTGCGCACCGCCGACGGCCGCCTCCGCGCCGTCCGCGCCTCCGACGCGCTCGGCGACGACCGGATGCGGCTCGCCGTCGGCCCGCTGAGCGTCACCGTCGAGGAGCCGCTGCGCCGCCTCCGCCTGCGGTGCGACCCCGACCCGGACGACCCGGCCTCGCTCTCGTACGACCTGACGTGGACCGCGGCCTTCCCCGCCCTCTGGGAGCCCCACCACCTCCAGCGGCGGGGCGGCCGGCTCACCCTGGAGGCCCGCCGCTTCGCGCAGGCGGGCACCGTCACCGGCACGGTCCGCGCGGACGGCGCGGACATCCCCGTGACGGCGGGGGAGTGGACCGGGATCCGCGACCGGAGCTGGGGCGTCCGCCCCATACCCGGCGAGGAGGCGGGACGCGCCGCCGCTGACCACCCCACCGAGGGCTTCCACTGGATATGGTGCCCGGCCCGCTTCGACGACCGCTTCGTGATGGTGATCCTCCAGGAAGACGCCGACGGCCACCGCACCCTGAACGGCGCCGTCGAGGTCCGCGAGGGCCACCGCGACCGCCAGCTCGGCTGGCCGTACGCCGACATCGCCTACCGGCCGGGCACCCGGCACCCCGAGCGCGCCGTCCTCCATCTCACCGACCCCGCCGACCGCAAGCCCCTCGAACTCCACGCCGAGGTCCTCACCTCCTCGCCCCTCGCCGTCGGTGCCGGATACCCGCCCGCCGACGACTGGCAGCACGGCACCTGGCAGGGCAGGGGCTGGACCGACCGGCGTACGTACGACCTGAGCGACGCGGCGGCGCACCCGCTGGCGGCGTACGGCGTGATCGATCACGCGGCCCGCTTCACGCTCGACGGGCGGACGGGGTACGGGATCTTCGAGCACGGCAGCTTCGGCCGCCACGACCCCAGCGGCTTCACCGGCTTCGGCTCGGTCGCCCCCGGCGCCGGCACCGGCGCCGGCACCACGGGGGAGCGGTCATGACGGTCCCGGACCGCCCCCGCACCACCACGCGCCACCCCGCCGCACTCGCCCGCGCCCTCGACGCCTGGCTCGCCACCCGGCTCCCCGGAGCGCGTGCCCTGGACCCCGTGGTCCCCGAGAGCAACGGGATGTCCAGCGAGACCGTCCTGTTCGGCCTCGACCACCCCGACGCGCCCGCCACCGGCTGCGCCCTGCGCCTCGCCGCCGACCCCGCCGCGTACACGGTCTTCCCGCGCTACGACATGGCCCGCCAGTACCGCACCCAGCGCCTGGTCGCCGCGCACAGCGACGTGCCCGTGCCCCGCGTCCTGTGGCTGGAGGAGGACGAAGGGCCGCTGGGCGCCCCGTTCTTCGTCATGGAGCGCGTGGAGGGCCGCGTCCCGCCGGACGTCATGCCCTACACGTACGAGGGAAACTGGCTGCACTCCGCCACCGACGCCGAGCGCGCCGCGCTGCAGGAGGCCACGCTCTCCGTGCTGGCCCGGCTGCACGGCCAAGTACCGGCCGAGCTGGCCGGGTTCCTCGCCGAGCCGGGGCCCGGCACGCCGCTGCGCCGCCATGTGGCCGCTCAGCGCCGCTACTACGAGTGGGTCGTCGCGGACCAGCCCCGCTCACCCGTGATCGAACGCGGCTTCGCCTGGCTGACGTCCAACTGGCCTGATGAGGAGGGGGATACGGTCGTGTGCTGGGGCGACGCCCGTATCGGCAACATCGTCTACGACGGCTTCGAGCCCGTCGCCGTCCTGGACTGGGAGATGGCCGCCCTCGGCCCGCGCGAGCTGGACCTGGGCTGGACGGTCTATCTGCACCGGTTCTTCCAGGACCTGACGGAGTCCATGGGCCAGGAGGGGCTGCCGGGGTTCTTCGACCGCCGCGCGGTCGAGGCGCGCTACGCGGAGCTGACGGGGCACACCCCGCGCGCGATGGACTTCCACACCTTCTACGCGGCGCTGCGGCACGCGATCGTGATGCTCCGGATCGCCTACCGCCGTATCCACTTCGGGGAGGCCGTGCCACCGCCGGACCCGGACGACCTCATCATGCACCGCGCCTCGCTGGAACGGATGCTGGAGGGTTCGTACTGGGGAGAGGTGAGGACATAAGGGAGTGGAGCCCCCTGAGGAAGGAGGGGGCGCCTCTCGTGGAACCTGGAACGTGGAGCAGGTCGTACGGTCAGCGCTGCGCGGGCACCCGCTCGCGCCGCATGGGCCGGGAGCCCGGTCCGCCGACGTGGGAGAACGGCTGCGTCCTCCAGTCCAACTCCTCCGGCAGCGTGAGCAGTTCGGCCATGCCGAGCTCCCTGGTCTCGCCCTCGCCGTCCGCGGGCGGCGCCGCGTCCGTCACGGGACGGCCCGCGCCCTGGCACATCGTCAGGCCGAACGGGTCCCAGGGCGTCGCGCACAGCGCGTGCACCGGAAGGGACTCCTCCTGGGCGAACAGCGCGATGGGCTGCCCGCAGTCCGGGCAGTTCACCCGGTAGCTCTCGAAGGTCTCGCTGTCGAGGTCCGCGGTGTCGATGCCCTCGGCACCTGTCTCCGGGCCGCTCCCGGCGGCCACCGCCGCCGCGTCCTTCCGAACGGCGTGGACCGACTTCATCGTGCGCATGCAATCCCCCTCGGGTGGACCGACCGGGCTGGGCTCCGGCCACAGCAAGCACTTCCCGCCGCGCCACTCGCATAATCGCCACACACGGGAGGACACGGGCGCACACATGTGGCCTTGGTCACACGCCGTGCGGGGGGTGTGCTCCGGCGGCGCCGTCCGCTGTGCCGGAGCGTGCCCGGCGCAGTACGGTGATCCACCGTGGAGGACTTGGACCGACAGATCGTGGAACTGCTCGTCAGGGACGGGCGCATGAGCTACACCGACCTGGGCAAGGCCACCGGCCTGTCCACCTCGGCCGTGCACCAGCGCGTACGCCGCCTCGAACAGCGCGGCGTCATCCGTGGCTACGCGGCGCTCGTGGACCCCGAGGCGGTCGGCCTGCCGCTCACCGCGTTCATCTCGGTCAAACCCTTCGACCCCAGCGCCCCCGACGACATCTCCGACCGCCTCGCCGAGGTCCCGGAGATCGAGGCGTGCCACAGCGTCGCGGGCGACGAGAACTACATCCTCAAGGTGCGCGTCGCCACCCCCATCGAGCTGGAGCATCTGCTCGCCCGTATCCGCACCCTGGCGGGGGTCTCCACCCGTACGACGGTCGTCCTCTCGACCCCGTACGAGTCACGCCCGCCCCGCATCTGACGCGCCGACCCCGCGCGCCGTACGGGAGCCGGGGAGCGGGAGACTGTCCCCATGAGCGACAGGACAGCCCACCACTCCGACAGGCCCCGCACCACCCTGCTGCGCGGCGGCGAGGTCCACAGCCCGGCCGACCCCTTTGCGACCGCGATGGTCGTCGAGGGCGACAGCATCGCCTGGGTCGGCTCGGAGGGGGCGGCCGACTCCTTCCTCGACGGCGTCGACGAGACCGTCGACCTCGACGGCGCGCTCGTCACCCCGGCCTTCACCGACGCACACGTCCACACCACCGCGACCGGCCTCGCGCTGACCGGGCTCGACCTCTCGGGCGCCCGTACGCTCGCCGACGCGCTCACCCGCGTGCGCGCGCACGCCCAGGAGCGGCCCGGCGACCGGGTGCTGCTCGGCGCCGGGTGGGACGCCAGTGCCTGGCCCGAGCAGCGGCCCCCGCGCCGCGCCGAGCTGGACGAGGCCACCGGCGGCAGGCCCCTCTACCTGCCGCGCGTCGACAAGCACTCGGCGCTCGTCACCACCGCGCTCCTCGACCTCGTGCCCGGCGTCACGGGCCGCGAGGGGTACGCGCACGACGCGCCGCTCACCGGGGACGCGCACCACGCCGTGCGCGAGTTCGCGTACGGCACGCTCACCCCGGCCCAGCGCGCCGAGGCGCAGCGGGCCGCGCTCGCGTACGCCGCGTCCGTCGGCATCGGCAGCGTCCACGAGTGCGCGGGGCCGCGGATCTCCGGCGAGGAGGACTTCGCCGCGCTCCTCGCGCTCGCCGGCGGTGAGCCCGGTCCCCGGGTCTTCGGCTACTGGGCCGAACTCGTCACCTCAGCAAAGGAAGCCGCACGTGTGAGCGAACTCGGGGCCCTCGGGGCCGCGGGCGACCTCTTCGCCGACGGCTCCCTCGGCTCCCACACGGCACACCTGTGCGCCCCGTACGCGGACGCCCCCGGAACCACCGGCTCCGCCCACCTCGACGCCGACGCGGTCGCCGCGCACGTCGCGGCCTGCACGGAGGCCGGGATCCAGGCCGGGTTCCACGCCATCGGCGACGCCGCGATCGAGGCCGTCACCGGCGGCGTGCGCCGCGCCGCCGAGGCCGTCGGCCTCGCCCGCGTCCGCGCGGCCCGCCACCGCGTCGAGCACGCCGAGATGCTCACCGAACAGACGATCGCCGACCTCGCGGACCTCGCCCTCACGGCCTCCGTGCAGCCCGCCTTCGACGCGGCCTGGGGCGGCGACGACGGCATGTACGCGCGGCGCCTCGGCACGGACAGGGCCCGCACTCTCAACCCGTACGCCGCCCTGCAGCGCGCGGGCGTCCCCCTCGCCCTCGGCTCCGACAGCCCCGTCACCCCGCTCGACCCGTGGGGCACCGTCCGGGCCGCCGCCTTCCACCGCACCGCCGGGCACCGCATCTCCGTGCGCGGCGCCTTCACCGCGCACACGCGCGGCGGCTGGCGCGCCCTCGGCCGCGACGACGCGGGCGTCCTGGTGCCCGGTGCGCCCGCCGACTACGCGCTCTGGCACACCGGCGAGCTGATCGTGCAGACGCCCGACACCCGCGTCTCCAACTGGTCCACGGACCCCCGCTCCGGCACCCCTGGCCTGCCCGATCTCACCCCCGGCGGCCAACTCCCGGTCTGCCTGCGGACGGTGGTCGCTGGACAAACGGTCTACGCACGGCCGAACGAGTGATGTACGGTCGCCCGATACCGCCGAACGAGATCGCCTCGGCCTGTCGCGGTACGCGCACCCCCTCCGCACTGACCTGCTGATTTGCTGAAACACCCCAGGCCAGGAGGCTGTTGACAGGAAACGCCCGTGGGCGGGTAGGTTCGGCCGGGTCCACCACAGGACGTCCGACCGGGGATCTTCCGCGCAGTCGTCGAACGCCGCTGGGCCATGGGGTGGTGCGCCGCACCGGTACACCACCACTGGGAGCCAGGTCCAGCGCCCGCGGCACGGGGGCGGAAGCTTTCAGCTGGTCGGCAGGTGTGACCCGGGGCGGGGCCCGGACGCTCAGTAGACAACGGCTTTCGGTCGGCCCGCAGCCAGCGGGTCCCAGGTCGGCCCGAAGGGCACCGGGCCCCGATCCGCAGCCCCCTCCCCGGGCGCCGGGGCCGCGGGGGCGAGCCGGTCCATACCGGGCGGTAACCGCGTCACCTCGGGCTTCTCTCGCTTTCCACAGCTTTACGAACCCCCGCCCCGCGCCTGCCCTTCCGCGTTGTACGGTCACTTCACCACCGCACGACCTGCAAGGAAGGCCGCGACCTTGGCTTCGGGCCCTGACACCACTTCCGCTTCCCCCTCGGGCCAGGCGCCCGAGGAGCAGGAAGCGGCATCGACCGTGCCCGGCGACGCGCCGGGATCCGGGGGCGACCCGCGGCCCGACGAGGCACGCGTGAGCGACGAGGGGAGAGAAGGGAGCGCGGGCGTGCCGACGGCGGAGTCCGCGGACACCGGCACCCCTGAGCCTCCCGGCCGCCCCGGGCGGTTCGCCCGGCTCGGCGCGCTCGCCCGCCGCGAGGCGCTCCGCACCGCGCTCGCCGCGCTGAGCGGCTGCGCCCTGGGCCTCGCCTTCCCGCCGTACGGGCTGTGGCCGCTCTCGCTCGTCGCCGTCGCCGCCTTCGCCCTGCTCACCCGGGGCCGCACGGCACGCCAGGGCGCCTGGCTCGGGCTCGCCTTCGGCTGGCCCTTCTTCACGCTGCTCCTGAAGTGGCTGCACGTCGTGGGCTGGGACGCGGTCATCGGGCTCGCGTTCCTCCAGGGGCTGTTCGTCGCCGTGCTCGGCGCCGCGCTGGCCGTCACCTCACGGCTGCCCGCGTGGCCGCTGTGGGGCGCCTGCCTGTGGGTGTGCGAGGAGTTCCTGCGCGACCGCATCCCCTTCGGCGGCTTCCCCTGGGGCCGTCTCGCGTTCGCCAACACCGGCTCGCCCTTCACCCCGCTCGCCGCCCTCGGCGGCGCGCCCCTGGTGACCTTCGCCGTCGCCCTGACCGGCGGGCTCCTCGCCGCCGTCGCGGTGGGCGCCTGGCGGCTGCGCACGGCCCCCCGCGAGTCGCGTACGTACGCGACGGCGGGCGGCGCCCTCGTCCTCGCCGCGGCCGTCACCGCCGCCGGGTTCGCGGTGCCCGTGCCGACCAAGGCCGACGACACCGTCCAGATCGCCGTGGTGCAGGGCAACGTCCAGCAGCCGGGCATGGACTTCCTCGGCCGCCCGATGAAGATCCTCAACAATCACGTCGAGGCCACCCTCGACCTCGCCAAGAGGGTCAAGGCGGGCAAGGAGAAGCAGCCCGACCTGGTCATCTGGCCCGAGAACGCGTCGGACCTCGACCCCTACAAGTACCCCGAGGCCGGGAAGCGGATCGACCAGGCGGTCAAGGCCGTCGGCGTCCCCGTCCTCGTCGGCGCGCTGGTCGACCACCCCAAGAAGGAGGGGTACGTCGAGAACCAGGGCATCGTCTGGGACCCGAAGAAGGGCCCCGGCGCCTCGTACACCAAGCAGCACCCGGTGCCCTTCGGGGAGTACGTGCCCTTCCGTGACCAGCTCTCGAAGGTCATCACGCGGCTCCAGCGCGTCCCGCGTGACTTCTACCCCGGCGACCACACCGGCGTCCTCCAGACGGGTCCGGCCCGCCTCGGCGACGTCATCTGCTTCGAGGTCGCCTACGACGAGATCCCGCGCGACACCGTCAACGACGGCGCGCGTGCCCTCGTCGTCCAGACGAACAACGCGACGTACGGCGAGACCGGCCAGCCCGAGCAGCAGCTCGCCATGTCCAAGCTGCGCTCCGTCGAGCACGGCCGGGCCATCGTGACGGCCGCGCCCAGCGGCATCAGCGCCATCGTCGAGCCGGACGGAACGGTCCGGGAGCGCACCGAGGAATTCACCCAGGACGTGATCACCGGTACGCTCCCGCTCCGCGACGGCAGGACGCTGGCCGACCGCGTCGGTGCCGCGCCGGAATGGACGCTCGCTATCGTGGGCGTCCTGTCCTGCGCCGGAGCGTGGATCCTCGGCCGCCGGGCCCGCAGGACCGGCGAGCGCCCCGGCGGCACGGACGGCACCACTCAGCAGGAAGCGCGACAGGAGGAGCAGCACCAGTGACGGACGGCGAACAGCGGCGCTACGGCCCGCTCGGCACGGCCCTGGTCATCATCCCGACCTACAACGAGGCCGAGAACATCAAGCCGATCGTCTCCCGGGTGCGCGCGGCCGTTCCCGAGGCCCACGTCCTCGTCGCGGACGACAACAGCCCGGACGGCACCGGCAAGATCGCCGACGAGCTCGCGGCCGAGGACGACCACGTGCAGGTCCTGCACCGCAAGGGCAAGGAGGGCCTCGGCGCCGCCTATCTGGCGGGCTTCCGCTGGGGGATCGACAACGGCTACGGCGTGCTGATCGAGATGGACGCCGACGGCTCGCACCCGCCCGAGGAGCTGCCCCGGCTGCTCACCGCGCTGGGCGGCGCCGACCTGGTCATCGGCTCGCGCTGGGTCCCGGGCGGGCGCATCGTGAACTGGCCGAAGTCGCGCGAGTTCCTCTCCAAGGGCGCCTCCACGTACTCCCGGATCCTCCTCGACGTCGACGTGCGCGACGTGACGGCGGGCTTCCGCGCCTTCCGCAAGGAGACGCTGGAGAACATCGGCCTGGAGAACATCGCCTCGCAGGGGTACTGCTTCCAGGTCGACCTGACCCGGCGCACGGTCCACTCGGGCCACCACGTGGTCGAGGTCCCCATCACCTTCGTCGAGCGCGAGCACGGGGACTCCAAGATGAGCCGCGACATCATGGCCGAGGCGCTCTGGCGGATCGCCGCGTGGGGCGTCGAGGACCGGGTGAAGAAGGCTCTCGGTCGAAAGCGCACCTGAACCAGGCACACTTGCACTATGACGACGCGCGCACCGTTCCCGTACGAGCCGCAGGACGAGCAGTCGGGCCCCGGCGGCCCCGGTGGTCCGGAGGGTTCCGGGGCGGGGGGCCGCAAGCCCCGCCGCTCCCGGGCCCGGACCTTCCTGCCGCTCGCCGTCGCCGCGTGGGTGGTGCTGGAGATCTGGCTCTTCATGCTCGTCGCCGAGGCGACGAGCGGGCTGCTGGTGCTGCTCCTGATCGTCGCGGGCTTCGTGCTCGGCGCGGCCCTCATCAAGCGCGCCGGTCGCCGCGCCTGGCGGAATCTGGCGGAGACCGTCCAGCGCGCCCAGGACCAGGCCCGCGCGGGCACCCCGCCGGACGAGGAGAGCCTCGCCGCGGGCAAGGGTGAGGGCAACGGGACCGCGATGCTCGGCGGCCTGCTGATCATGATTCCGGGGATGCTCTCGGACGTCGCCGGTCTGCTGCTCCTCTTCCCGCCCACCGCGAAGCTGCTGCGCGGGGCCGCCAAGCGCTCGCTGGAGCGCCCCCGGGCACATGCCCCGGGCAGCCTCGGCGACGCCTACCAGCAGGCGCGCAGCGCCGAGGAGCAGGTCCGGATGCACCGGCCCGACGGCAAGGTCGTCCAGGGCGAGGTCGTCCGCGACGACGAGCCGCCCACGAAGGGCTGAGCGCGCCCGGCGCCCCTGGAGGCGCCGGAACAGCACAGCGAGAGGGCCTCAGACCACGGGGTGGTCTCAGGCCCTCTCGCTGTGTGCCAATCGGGCGTGGCGCAGGCGCGTGCCGCTCGGTCAGGCGGACTTGCGCTTGCCCCCGCTGTTGTCGTCACGCGGATGAACCGCGATGTTCATCGTGCCGGACCGCAGCACGGCGAGCCGCTCCTCGAGGACCTCTTCGAGCTCCTCGCGGGTACGGCGCTCCATGAGCATGTCCCAGTGCGTACGCGCCGGCTTCCCCTTCTTCTCTTCCGGACCCTCTCCGTCCACAAGGAGTGCCTGTGCGCCGCACACCTTGCACTCCCACTCGGACGGAATCTCGGCCTCCACCGAAAACGGCATCTCAAATCGATGGCCGTTCTGGCATGCGTACTCCACGGCCTGGCGCGGGGCCAGGTCGATGCCGCGGTCGGTCTCGTAGCTGGTCACCACGAGTCGCGTGCCGCGAAGAGCTCGCTCACTCATGAATTCGTGCCTCCCGGGCTTGTCGCCCACAGGACAGGTGTCGCTGTCGTCGTCATCCGGTCAACGTCCGGCCGGCGGTGAAGATTCCCGTTTGGGGACACGCGTCGCCCGACGTGCCGCCGCCTCGTTGAATATGCGGTACCCCCCGGTGACCGGTTTGTCACAACTGACAGGAGATGTCACCCACTGTTCGCATCTCTTTGGCGTGCAGTAACGGTCCATCCGGTGAGCCAAAGGCGTACACTACCGCCCCTGCCCCCTTGACACTAAATCCGGCCCGGTTCGGTGTTCCCCACGGCAGCCGCCGCCCGTCTCACAGGTACCCGCCACAGCAGCGCGAAACCCAGGGCGAAGAACACCACCAGGGACAGGATCGCCACCCGGTACTCGCCCGTGAGCTGGTACGCCAGGCCGAACAGCAGCGGTCCCAGCCAGCTCGTGCCCCGGTCGCTCACCTCGTACAGCGAGAAGAATTCCGCCTCCTTGCCCGCCGGGACGAGCTGGGCGAACAGGGACCGCGACAGCGCCTGGCTGCCGCCCAGGACCAGGCCGATCGCCGCCGCCAGCGCGTAGAACCACAGCGGTTCCCCGGCGGGCAGCGCGAAACCGGCCGCCACCGTGACCGTCCACGCCACCAGGGACCACAGGATCACGCGCCGCGCGCCGTACGACCGTGCCAGCCGCCCCATCAGCAGCGCCCCCGCCACCGCGAGCACCTGCACCAGCAGCACCGCGCCGATCAGCGTCGTCTGGTTCAGCCCCAGCTCCTCCGAGCCGAAGACGGACGCCTGGGTGATCACGGTCTGGATGCCGTCGTTGTAGAGCAGGTACGCCAGCAGGAAGAGCATCGTGAGGGGATACCGCCGCAGTTCGCGCAGCGTCCCCGCCAACTGCCGCCACCCGTCGCCGAACGACACACGTCCGTACCCGCCGCCGACGCCGTCCCCCTGCCGCGCGTACGGGCGCTCCCGCAGCCGCAGCAGCGGGACGAGCGCGAAGACCGCCCACCACACCCCGGCCGAGGACAGGCAGATCCGCACCGCCATGGACTCGCTGACGCCGAACGACTCGTGGCCCAGGAACAGCGCCAGGTTCGCCACGAGGACGAGTGCCCCGGACGCGTAGCCGAACGCCCAGCCGCGCGAGGAGACGTCGTCGCGCTCGGCGGGCCCGGCGATCTGCGGCAGGAACGCGTTGTAGACGACCATCGAGACGGCGAGCGCCACGTTCGCCACGACCAGCAGCACGCCGCCCAGCAGATAGCGCTCGCCGTCCAGGAAGAACATCGCGGACGTCGCGCCCGCGCCCACGTAGGCGGAGACGGCCAGCACCGGTTTCTTGCGCCCTGTGCGGTCCGCCAGCGCGCCCGCGAGCGGCATCACCACCACGGACAGCAGCACGGAGGCGGAGACCGCGTAGGCGAAGAACGAGCCCGCGCGCACGGGGAGCCCGAGCGGGTGGACGTAGCCGTCGGCGTCCGCGGCCGCCTTGGCGACCTCCGTGAGGTACGGGCCCAGGAAGACCGTGAGGACGCTCGTGGAGAAGACCGAGACCGCCCAGTCGTAGAAGTACCAGCCCCGCTGCTCCCGGCGCCGCGCGAGCGCGTCCTCGTCCGGAGTTCCGTCCGGAGCCCCGTCGTCCGGTCCCGTGGCCCGCGCCGACACCGTGCTCAACTCCGGCCCCGCCCCTCGTCGTACGGTCGTGATCTTCGGGGGAGACTACAGGCCGTGCCGCACTGCCCCGGCGGGCCGAAAACCGGATGCCCGGCCCTCCGGCCGCTGGCATCCTGTCCCGCGCGCCATCCCTCCTCCCATTTCTCCCACCCCTCGCGAACGGAGCCGCTCCGCCATGCCCGCAGACCCACCCGCCGGGGAGTTCACCGAGCACCGGATCACCCTCGACGGGCACCCCTTCGTCTACCTCGACAGCGGAGGGGAGGGGCCGCCGCTCCTCGCGCTGCACGGGCACTTCGGACGCGGACGGATCTTCGCGCCGCTCGCCCGCGCCCTCGGGGCCCGGTACCGGGTGATCGCCCCCGACCTGCGCGCCCACGGGCGCTCGGGCCACGGCGGCACGCTCGTCCCCGGTACGTACGTGGACGACGCCGCCGCCCTGCTGGAGGCCCTGGGCCTGGCGCCCGCCGCCGTCCTCGGCCACTCGATGGGCGGCGCCGTGGCCTATCTGCTCGCCGCCCGCCGCCCCGAACTGGTCTCCGCGCTGCTCGTCGCCGATGGGACCGTCCTCAACCGGCGCCCCGAGACCGAACCCGTGCTCGACGTGTCGGAGTGGCCGCGCCGGGCCCCGAGCCGCGAGGCCCTGGGCGCCGCCGTCGAGGCGCGGGGCATCCCGGACGCGGGCTACTTCCTGCAGAGCGCCGCCGCGTTCGACGACGGCTGGGGCTTCCTCTTCGACACCGGGGAGATGATGGCCTCGCAGCGCGCCTTCGTGGGCGACTTCTCCGCCGACTGGCGCGCCTCACGGCAGCCCGCGCTGCTGCTCCACGGCGAGCACAGCTTCCTGCTCAGTGCGGAGACGGCCCGCAGGATGGCCGCGGAGCGCGCGGACACCGAGCTGGTGGACATGCCGGGCTGCGGCCACTGGCTCTACGAGGACGACCCGGACGGCTTCGCCACGGCGGTCGGCGCCTTCCTCGACCGGGCTCAGGAAGGCTCCGGCCAGTAGCCCCGCCCGGCCAGCACCTCCCGGAGCATCTCCAGGTCGTCCGTCATGATCCCGTCGACGCCGAGGTCGAGCAGGGCCTCGGCGCGCTCGCGCTCGTTCACCGTCCACACGTGGACCTGCATGCCCCGGGCGTGCGCGGCGCGGACGAACGCGCGGTCCACCACGCGCACCGCGCCGTGCCGCTCGGGCACCTGTACGCAGCGCGCGCTGGCCCGTACGCGCGCGGGCAGCCCGTACGCGCGCAGCCGCAGGCCCAGCACCCCGCTCGTGCCCAGCGAGGTCAGCAGCCGGGACCCGGCGTGCGCCTGGGCGCGGGCGACCCGCGCCTCGTCGAACGAGCCGACGCACACCCGTTCCCATGCGCCGGTCTCCGCCAGCAGCCGCAGCAGCGGGGCGAGCGCGGCCTCCGACTTCACATCCACGTTCCACCGCACCCCGGGCAGGGCCCGCAGCAGCTCCTCGAAGAGCGGCACCGGCTCGCCGCCCGCCACCTGGGCCCGGCGGACCTCCGACCACGGCAGCCGGGCTATCGGTCCGACGGCGTCCGTCACCCGGTCCAGCGTCGCGTCGTGGAAGGCCACCAGCCGCCCGTCGGCCGTGGCGTGCACATCGGTCTCCATGTAGCGGTAGCCGAGCGCCGCGGCCCGGGTGAACGCCGAGAGCGTGTTCTCCGCGCCGCTCGCGGCCCCGCCCCGGTGGGCGAAGGCCAGCGGCCCCTCGTGCGCCAGGTAGGGGTGCGGGGGGAACCGGGGGAGGCGTCGTCGTACGTTCGTCACCACCGCAGTATCGCGCGGCGCTTCTTCTTCCCGCCCTCGGCCACCACCCGCGTCGGGCCGCCGTCCCCGGGCAGCGCGAACACCCGCAGGAAGAACTGCGACAGCGGGCCGATCGCCAGCGCGTACACCACGGTCCCGATCCCGGCCGAGCCGCCGAGCAGCATCCCGACCGCCAGCACCGCCAGCTCGATGCCCGTGCGCACCAGCCGGATCGAACGCCCTGTCACCTCGTGCAGGCCCGTCATCAGGCCGTCGCGGGGGCCGGGGCCGAAGCGGGCCGAGATGTAGAGACCCGTCGCCATCCCGTTCAGCACCACGCCGGAGACGAGCAGCGGGATGCGCACCGCCAGCAGCTCCTGGCCGGGCAGCAGCCACAGGGTGGCGTCCATCGAGAGCCCCACCAGGAAGACGTTCGAGACCGTGCCGAGCCCCGGGCGCTGCCGCATCGGCCACCACAGCAGCAGCACGGCGGCGCCCGCGATGATCGCGATCGTGCCGATCGACAGCCCCGTGTGCTTCGACAGCCCCTGGTGGAACACGTCCCAGGGATCGAGCCCCAGCGCCCCGCGCACCATGAGCGCCGCGCTCGCGCCGTAGAGCACCAGGCCGACGTACAGCATCACCAGGCGCCGCGCGAGATGCCTGCCGGATCCCCTCACCGCGGACAAAGACCTACCCCCTTCTCGTGCCACTGGACTCACTCATGGCACTCTGAGGCAGGAGAGCAGGCCACTTCCATGGCCAATCCCGGAAAGGTGGACCGGAAACCATGGCGCACTGGAACTCCGCAGTGGGAGCGCCGCAGCTCGCGCGGCTCCTCGACTCCCAGCACACGGGCTCTGCCGCGCGAGGCGCTGCCGCGTCCGCCGTCCTCGGCGGGTCCGGCGTTCCCGGTGCCCGTCGCGTGCCCGCCTACCGCTCCCTCGCCGACGGCCTCCGCCTCCTCGTCCTGGAGGGGCGCATCCCCGTCGCCACGCGCCTCCCCGCCGAGCGCGAGCTGGCCGCCGCGCTCTCCGTGAGCCGTACGACCGTGGCGGCGGCCTTCGAGGCTCTGCGCACCGACGGCTTCCTGGAGTCCCGGCGCGGCTCCGGGAGCTGGACCGCCGTCCCCGCCGGGAACCCGCTGCCGACGCGCGGCCTCGAACCGCTGCCGCCGGACAACGAGAGCTCGATGATCGACCTCGGCTGCGCGGCGCTGCCCGCGCCCGAGCCGCATCTCACCCAGGCCTTCCAGGAGGCCCTGGCCCAACTTCCGCCCTACGCTCACACCCACGGTGACTACCCCGCGGGGCTCCCCGTACTCCGCGAGGCCCTCGCCGACCGCTACACCGCGCGCGGCATCCCGACCATGCCGCAGCAGATCATGGTCACCACCGGGGCCATGGGCGCCGTCGCGGCCCTCGCCCGGCTCCTGACCCCGCGCCGCGAACGCATCGCCGTCGAGCACCCCTCGTACGCCAACGTCCTCCAGCTCCTGCGCGAGACCGGCACCCGTCTCGTCCCCGTCCCCATGGCCGAAGGGCACGCGGGCTGGGACCTCACGGCCTGGCGGGAGACGCTGCGGGAGGCGGCGCCGCGCATGGCGTACGTCGTCGCCGACTTCCACAACCCCACCGGCGCCCTCGCCGACACCGAACAGCGCCGCGCCCTCGTCTCCGCCGCGCGCTCGGCGGGCACCGTGCTGGTCGCCGACGAGACCATGGCCGACCTCCCGCTCGACGAGGACCTCGACGTGCCCGCGCCGATGGCCTCCTTCGACCCCGGCGGCTCGACCGTCATCACCGTCGGCTCGGTCAGCAAGTCCATCTGGGCCGGGCTCCGCATCGGCTGGGTACGCGCCGCGCCCGACGTCATCCGCAGCCTCACCGCCGCCCGCGCCTACGCCGACCTGGGCAGTCCCGTTCTGGAACAGCTCGCCGTCACCGCGCTGATGACGGGCGAGGGCTGGGAGCGGGCGGTCACCGAGCGGCGTGCCCGTGCCCGGGAGAACCGGGACGCGCTGATCGCCGCGCTCCGACGGCACGTGCCCGACTGGGAGTTCGCCGTTCCGCGGGGCGGGCTCACGCTCTGGGTCCGTACCGGTGGGCTCTCCGGCTCGCGCATCGCCGAGGCGGGGGAGCGGCTCGGGGTCCGCGTGCCCTCGGGGCCGCGCTTCGGGGTGGACGGCGCGTTCGAGGGGTACGTGCGACTGCCGTTCACGATCGCTGACCCCGTCGCGCGGGAGGCCGCGTCCCGCCTTGCCGCTGCGGCCGATCTTGTCCGTTCCGGAGCGCCGACCGAGTTCGACGCGCCCCGCAGTTACGTGGCCTGATCCCGGCATCTCCGGCTCCGCGTCTCTCCGGGGCCGGGTTCGGGGTGCCCCGTCCTGTGCTTCGCGGGGTGCGGGTGCGCTGTGGTTCCTCGCGCAGTTCCCCGCGCCCCTGTGCGGCCCCTTGGCGGGGCCCGGAATCGGGTTGCCGGGCAGGGGCTGCCCCGTCCTGTGCTTCGCGGGGCGCGCGATTCCTGTGGCTGGGCGCGCAGTTCCCCGCGCCCCTTCGGGGCGCTTCTGCGGGGGCGCTCCCTTGGGGGTTACGAGGTCGGGACCGGGGTCTCCGTTCCTGGGTCTTCGAGGCCTGTGCGGGACGGGAGGAGGGCGTGGACCGCTTGGCGTTCGGGTTCGCCGGCGGACTCGTCGTAGGGGTCGGGGGTTGCCGGGACCTGGAGGCGGAGGACCGGGCCCGCGCCCAGGCGGGCGAAGCCGCGGCCCGGTGGGGCGTCGGCGGCGGGGCCGGACTGGGGGGCCTCGCCCAGGACCGCGCGGGCCTGGTCGCGGGTCACGGGGCCGAGCACCACGCGGGCCCGGGTGTACGCGCGGACCGCCTGGCCCAGCTCCTCCGCGCCCTCGAACTGTTCGGCCACCACGACGCTCACCCCCGCGGCGCGCCCGTGCCGCAGCGGCACCTGCAGCAGCTCCTGCGGGTCCCGTTTGCCCTCGGCCCGCGCCAGGTGGGTGAGGACGGCGGGGCGGTCGACCAGGAGCCAGAGCGGGCGCCGTACGTCCTCGGGTACCTGTTCGCCCGCCTGCCGGGCGCGGCTCGCGGCGAGCAGGCGGCGCTCCGTCTCGCGTACGACCCACTCGAACGAGGCCAGCGCGCCCGCGAGCGAGGACTCGACGCCGAGCACCCCCTGCCGGGCCGCGAGGCAGGCGAACTCGCCGCCCCCGTCGCCGTCCACGACCAGCACCTCGCCGCGGCGCAGCGCCTGGAGCGCCACCGAGCGCAGCAGCGTGCTCGTGCCCGAGCCCGGGACGCCCATGGCCAGCAGGTGGGACTCGGTGGAGCGCGCGCCCGTACGCCAGACCACCGGCGGCACGTCCACGGCCCGGTCCATCCCCGCGACGGTCACCGGCACCGTGCGCCGCACCGCGCCGCCGTCGGTGAACCCGAGCACCGTCTCGCCGGGGGCCGTCACGAACCGCTGGGCGTGGATCCCGGTGAGCAGCGGGGCCAGGACCGTCATCTCCAGCCGGTTGCGCTCCTCGTCCCACGCGAACCGGTACTCACGCCCTCGGCCCGACTTCGCCGCGAGCAGCTGTTCGACGCGCAGCCGCTCCTCGGGCTCCCCGTCACGGAAGTGCGCCGGGTAGCGCAGCCGCAGCGCGCAGAGCCGCCCCTCGGGGGAGAACTCGTGCTCCTCGAACGCGCGCCCCCATTCCCCGTCGTGCGCGTACATCGGCTCCGCGTGCGGGTCGTCCGGCATCGCGAAGTACGGGACCAGTGCCTCGTACAGCGCCTGGAGCCGGGCCGTCTCCTCCTCGCCCGGGCCCTCGTCCTCCTCCACGACCTCGCCCGCGCGCTCCCGCCCGTACCAGGCGGCGGCCGCGACGAGCGAGACGACCGCGATCACCGGCCCGTACGGCATCAGCCACAGCACCAGTCCGCACGCCGCGACCAGGAACAGCGCGGGACCACGCCGCTCCTTCGGGGTGCGCTTCCAGCGCGTCTTGGCGAGCGTCACCAGCCGCCCGGCCCCGCGCACCAGCACGAGGACCGGGTACAGCACGTCCAGCATGCCGTCGGCGCCCGTGCGGACGAACTGCCGTCCGCCCCCTCGCCACGGCAGCGCCCATCGGCTCACGCGCGTCTCCTCCCGTGCCTCCCGTGGTGCCCGTACCTACAGCTTGATCCCGCTGAGCAGACTCGCGAGGCTCTCGCCCCCCGCCTTGATCCCGGGCGCGATGGCGGTCCCGGCCAGGTAGAAGCCGAGGAGTGCGCAGACGAGGGCGTGGGACAGCTTGAGCCCGTCCTTGCGGAAGAAGAGGAAGACGATCACGCCTAGCAGCACGACGCCCGAGATGGAGAGGATCACCAGCACTCCTGATGTAGGGGACTGTCACCATGAGTGCCACCAGCTTCACAGAAAGTGCGAAAAGTGCGTAACTGGCGAATGGGTGATTTCGACCATTCCGGGCCCCGTGCCGGACCCGTCGGCAGGCGTCGTGGTCACGGCCCCCACAGCTCGGTTCCGTGCGCCGCGACGACGGCCGCGATCCGGTCCGCCGCCTCGGCCGCGGGCAGCGGCGCGAGGCGCCGTCCGTCGCGCAACCGCAGGGCCACCAGGCCCTCCGCGGCCTCCCGGGGACCGATCACCGCCTGGTACGGGACGAGCCGCGCCTCCCGCACGCGCGCCCCCAGGGACCCCCGCTCCGGACCGGCCGGTTCCGCCCGCAGCCCGAGGGCGACGCAGTGCCGTGCGAAGTCCTCCGCGTTCGCCCGTTCGGCCTCCGCCACCGGGAGGACGGCGAGCTGAACGGGCGCGAGCCACGCCGGGAACGCGCCCCCGTGCTCCTCCACCAGCAGCGCCACGGCACGCTCGACGCTGCCGATGACGCTGCGGTGCACCATGACGGGCCGGTGCTTCGCGCCGTCCGCGCCGATGTAGGAGAGGCCGAACCGCTCGGGCTGGTGGAAGTCGACCTGCACGGTCGAGAGGGTGGACTCGCGCCCGGCCCCGTCCGCGAACTGGACGTCGATCTTCGGCCCGTAGAACGCGGCCTCGCCCTCGGCCTCCTCGTACGCGAGCCCCGCCTCGTCCAGGACCTGCCGCAGCAGCGCGGTGGACCGGCGCCACAGCTCCGGCGCCGCGACGTACTTCCCGTCGGGGCCGGGGAGGGAGAGCCGGTAGCGGGCCGGGCGGATGCCGAGCGCCCCGTACGCCCGCCGGATCAGCTCCAGAGCCCCGCGCGCCTCATCCGCGACCTGGTCCGGCGCGCAGAACACATGTGCGTCGTTGAGCTGCATCGCCCGTACGCGGGTGAGCCCGCCCAGCACGCCGGAGAGCTCCGAGCGGAACTGGCCGCCCAGCTCGGCCATCCGCAGCGGCAGCTCGCGGTAACTGCGCGCCCGGGAGCGGTAGATCAGCGCGTGGTGCGGGCACATGCTGGGCCGCAGCACGACCTGCTCGGCGCCCAGGTCCATCGCGGGGTACATGTCCTCGCTGTAGTGCGACCAGTGCCCCGAGCGTTCGTACAGCTCGCGCTTGCCCAGCACGGGCGAGTACACGTGCCGGTAGCCCGCGCGGCGCTCGGCCTCGCGGACGTACTCCTCCAGCGCGTGCCGCACCGCCGCGCCGTCGGGCAGCCAGTACGGCAGGCCCGCGCCCATCAGCGGGTCGGTGTCGAACAGGTCCAGCTCGCGGCCGAGCCTGCGGTGGTCGTGAACGGGGTTCGGGCTCTCGTGCATGGCGGGTCACCTCATGGATGTCGGACACCCGGCGGCGAGCGGCCCACGACCCCACGACGAAGCCCCGGGGCGCTCGCCCCGGGGCTTCGGATCAGTACAACGATCAGCGCGCCGGGACACTCTCCGGCGTCGTCGTCTGAGCGGCACGCTGTTCCATGGCGGGACCGTAACAGGGCGAACGGCGCCGCACGAAAGGGTTTTTCCCCGGGGACATCTACGGGGATACGCGCGCCGCCGCGGGGCAGGGGAGCCGCGGTGACTGATCGCTCACGGCGGGGGTACGGGATGGGGCTGGGAGCCGAGTACCGGCGGATCTGGACGGGGAACGCGGCGTCGAACCTCGCCGACGGCGTCACGTTCGTCGCGCTGCCGCTGCTCGCGGCGGACCTGACCGACGCGCCCGCCGCCGTCGCGGGGCTGCCGCTCGCCTACACCGTGCCGCGCATCCTCGCCGTCCTCGGCGCGGGGGTGCTGATCGACCGGGCCGACCGGCGGGTCCTGCTCCACCTCTCCAACTTCTGCCGCGCGGCCGTCTTCGGCGTCCTGACCGCGCTCGTCGCGACCGAGCAGGCCACGCTCGTCGCGCTCTACGCCGTCTCCGTGGTGATGGGCGTGGCCGAGACGCTCTCCGACAACACCGTCTTCGCCGTACTGCCGCGCGCCGTACCGGAGGACGGCCTCGACAAGGCCAACGCGCGGCTCACCGGCGCCCAGTTGGTCATCGACGAGTTCCTCGGCCCGCCGCTCGGCGGGCTCCTCTTCGCGGCGGCGGCCTTCGCGCCGCCGGGCCTCGTCACGCTCGCGTTCCTGGCCGCCGGGGTCAGCTACTTCCTCCTCAAGGGCGACTACGGCCGCGACCGCGACGCCCCCGGGCCGGGCACGGAATCCGGGTCCCGTACCGGCGTCGCCGGGGTGCTCGGCGACATCCGCGAGGGCGCCGCCTGGACGTGGCGCCACGCGCTCGTGCGCACCACCGTCGTGATCGGTGCGCTGGCCAGCGTCGGCTACATGATCCCGTTCTCGTACCTCGTGCTGTACGCCCACGACGTCCTCGGGCTCGGCCCCACCGGCTACGGCGTCCTGCTGTCCGCCTCGGCGCTCGGCGGGCTGGCCGGTGCCTGGGGCGCGGCACGGCTGCGCGCCCGCGTCGGCTACGGCTGGGCGATCGTGGCCGCGCTGGCCCTGGGCTCCGTCTCGTTCGCCGTCATCGCGCTCACGACGCACCTCGCCGTCGTGGCCGTCGCCCTCGCCGCGTACATCGGGCACGCGGCACTGTGGAACGTCCTCGCGGCCTCCGTACGGCAGAAGGCCACGCCCGACGCGCTGCGGGGCCGCGTCATCGCGACGACACGGCTGCTCTCCTTCTGCGGGCTGGCGCTCGGCTCGCTGCTCGGCGGGTGGCTCGCGGGCGCGCTGGGGCTGCGGGCCCCGTTTCTCGTGGCCGGAGGGCTCTTCGCGGTCGCGGTCGTGGTGGCGCTGGCCGGGTTGCGCCACTTCAGGGCGTGGGAGGAGGAGACGGCCCGCGCCCCCGGCGTCAACAGGGCGTCAGAGACGGGCGGCCGGGCGTGAGGGACGCGTACGGGACCGTCCGCCCTCGCCGCCGTACCGCCCGCACGGCTCCACGCTGGCGATGACCGCCGACCGTCGTGGAGGGAGTGGAGCGGTGACCGCGGAGAATCTCGTCGGACTGCTGATCGCCGGTGCGCTCATCGGCTACCTGCTGCTGGCCCGCCGCCACCCGGACCGCTTCTAGCGGGCGCGGGCGCGGGCCCGTGCGCTCCGCGTGTGCCGCGTGACCGGCTCGGGCGGCCCCGGCGAGGGCGGCTCGGGCGAGGGCGGAGCCGGAGGCACCGGATCGGGCCTCGGGTCCGGCCCCGGCGGCGCGGGCGGCACCGGGTCGGGAGCGGGATCCGGGCCGGGTCCGGGCCTCGGTCCGGGAGCGGGCCCCGGATCGGGTCCGCCGGGTCCGCCGAGTGCGTGCTCGGCGGACCGGCGTGTGCGTGGGGTGCTCGGGGGCATTTTCCGGCGCCTCCCTGCGCGGGGTGACGTTCCTGTCCAGTGTCGGACGGCCCGTGTTCCCCGGCAACGCCGCTCGGAACCTCGGAGCCCCGTCGCACCCCTCCCTCAGAACTCGTCGACCGTGTGCGGGAGCAGGTCGGTGTGCAGGGCCGTCTCCAGTGCCGCCGCAGCGCCCGGGGTGTGCTCCGTGGCCACGCCCGCGGCGACGAGGGCCGTGGGGCGGGTGCCGCCGAGGTAGCAGGAGGCCAGGTCGCGCACGTCGAGGGTGAGGTCGGCGGGGTCCTCCGTGGGGGCGTAGGCGCAGCCTTCGGGGGACGCGGTCAGCCGGTGGCGGCCCGCGTTGGCCGGGAGCGTGTCGTCGCGTACGTCCAGTACGAGGTCCACCGGGGCCGCCCAGGCGCGGGCCTCCAGCGCG
Source organism: Streptomyces sp. NPDC048172 (assembly GCF_043202595.1). Classification (NCBI taxonomy): domain Bacteria; kingdom Bacillati; phylum Actinomycetota; class Actinomycetes; order Kitasatosporales; family Streptomycetaceae; genus Streptomyces; species Streptomyces sp. NPDC048172. The sequence continues at coordinate 76,201 of NZ_JBIDAT010000005.1, read as the reverse complement.
GCCCGTACGTCCAGGAGCCGTACCCACAGCGCGGGGAACTCGCTCGTGACCCGCACCTGGTCGCGGTCGCCCGCGAAGAGCAGCAGCGGGTCGTCCACCGGTCGGCCCCAGGCACGCACGGTGCCCGTCAGGTCGATCGCGGCGAGGTACTGCCACAGCGCCGCCGCGGCCCGGGGCGAGTCGGCCTCCAGGTCGTCCAGCCGGATGAGGGCGGGGCCGTCGCCCTCGGACTTGGTGCGGTAGATCGCGTATCCGGCGACGGGGTCGCCGAGGGTGACGACGCGGGGCTGCGACATGTCGCTGTCGTCCTCGTCCGTCTCGGGCAGCCAGGCGTCCCGCCACCAGAACTCGGAGCGGGCGATCCGGCCCGCGCGGGCGGCACGCGTACGCGCGTAGTACGGGCCGAGCACGTCCGGGGCCTTGGCCGGGTCGACCAGGCGCAGCGGGCGCTCGTCCGGTTCGATGCGCAGGGCGAGCGGGCGGCGGGAGTCGATCTCGACCGTGGCACCGTGCGTGGCGGGGCCGAAGCCGAAGCGGCCGTAGATCGTCGTCTCGGAGGCCCACAGCGCGGCGACCGGCGCGCCCTGCCCGGCGGCGCGACGGTACAGCTCGCCGATGAGCCCCGACAGCACGCCGCGGCGGCGGTGCGTGGGCGCGACGGAGACGAACGTGAGGCCGGGGCATGTCAGTTCGCCACCGGGCACGGACAGCTCGAAGGGGAGGGCGGCGAGGAGTCCGACCAGCTCGTCCCCCTCGTAGGCGCCGAGGCGCAGCGAGCGGCGCAGCACGTCCTGATGGTGCTTGCGGATGTCGTCCTCGTCCGGGGACTCGTGGAAGACGAGATACGCGTGCGCGAGGGCGCGCTCGATCTCGGTCTCGGGGATCTCGCGGAACTGGACGGCTGTGCGGGAGTTCATACCCGGACACTAGTTGTCCTCGTATCGCACGAGCATCCGGATTTCGGCGGAGACGTCGTTCATCCGTTCGTGTCGGCTCCGGGAGAGGTGCCCGACGAGGGTGGCACAGTGGGCGGATGACAGAGCCCGAACCCGTGTCCGAGCCCCTGCTGCGCCGTGCCCGTCCGTCCGAGGCCGAGGCCCTGACCGCGCTCACCCGGCGGTCGAAGGCCCACTGGGGCTACCCGCCCGAGGTGCTGGAGCGCCTCCGCGAGCTGCTCTCCGTGAGCGCCGAGGCCATCAGGGACGGCCACGTCGTCGTCGCCGAGCGCGACGGGGTGCTCCTCGGCTACTACCAGCTCGCGGGCGAGCCCCCGGACGGCGAACTGGCCGACATGTTCCTCGACCCCGGCGTCATCGGCACCGGCCTGGGCCGCACGCTGTGGGAGCACGCCGCGCGCTCCGCGCGCGAGGCCGGGCACCGGACGCTCACCTGGGAGTCGGACCCGCACGCCGAGGCGTTCTACCGGCACATGGGCGCCGAGCGCGTCGGCGCGCGCGAGGTCGCGCCCGGCCGCGTCCTGCCGGTGATGCGGGCGGACGTCGACTGACGGCCGCGCGCCCGCACTTGCGAGGGCGTCGCACCTGGTCAGAGGGCGCAGAACGGCAGTAGCCGCAATGGGTTTCGTGTGCCACGGTGGCGTGCCATGGAGGGGCACGAGCACACACACGAGCACAGCGGGCACGGGCACGGCGGCCATCGGCACGGCGGCTGGGGGCGGTTGCGGCACCGTGCCGGGCATGTGCTGAAGCCGCACAGTCACGAGGCCACGGACAAGGTCGACGCCGCGATGGAGACCTCGCGCGAGGGGATGCGTACGCTCTGGATCTCGCTCGCGGTCCTCGGCCTCACCACCGTCGTCCAGGCGCTGATCGTCGCCGTCTCGGGCTCGGTCGCGCTGCTCGGCGACACGGTGCACAACGCCGCCGACGCGCTGACGGCCGTGCCGCTCGGCATCGCCTTCGTCCTCGGCCGCCGCGCGGCCAACCGCCGCTACACGTACGGGTACGGGCGGGCCGAGGACCTCGCCGGAGTGGTGATCGTGGCGACCATCGGCGCCTCGGCGGCGTTCGCCGCGTACGAGGCCGTGGACCGGCTGCTGCACCCGCGCGACGTCACGCACCTGTGGGCCGTGGCCGCGGCGGCGCTCGTGGGCTTCGCCGGGAACGAGTGGGTGGCCCGCCTCCGTATCCGTACGGGCCGCAGGATCGGCTCTGCCGCGCTCGTCGCCGACGGGCTGCACGCGCGCACCGACGGGTTCACCTCGCTGGCCGTCCTGTGCGGCGCCGGGGGCGCGGCGCTCGGCTGGCGGCTCGCCGACCCCGTCGTCGGGCTGCTCATCACGGCCGCCATCCTGTTCGTCCTGCGGGACGCCGCCCGCGAGGTCTACCGGCGCCTGATGGACTCCGTCGACCCGGCGCTCGTCGACGCCGCCGAGGCCGCGCTGCTCGACGTCCCGGGCATCCGCGCGGTCGGGAAGGTGCGGATGCGCTGGATCGGCCACGCGCTCCGGGCCGAGGCCGACATCGTCGTGGACCCCCATCTCACCGTGGTGCGCGCGCACGCCCTCGCCGTCGCCGCCGAGCACGCCCTGATCCACGCCGTGCCCCGGCTGACGGCCGCGACCGTCCACACCGACCACGCCCCGGCCCCCGACGACGACACAGCCGCCGACCCGCACGCCGAACTGGCCCACCACGCCCCGGCGCACTGAGCCGGGGTCACTCCTCGTCCTCGTCCTCGTCGTCCTCCAGGATCGCCTCCGCCGCCTCGCGGACGTCCGGGTGCGGGTCCTGGGTGAGCGGGGTCAGCAGCGCGGTCACGCCGGGCGTGGTCCAGCGGCCGACCGCCCACACCAGCTCCTCGCGGACGCCGGGGTCGGGGTGGGCGGCGAGGGGCGCGAGCCGCGCGAGCGGGCCGCGGCGGCGCATGCCGAACCAGTGCAGGATCTCCCGCAGCGCGGCCGGGTCCCCCGGATCGCCCGCCGCGGCGATCCTGGCGAGGAGGACGCGGACCGGGGGCGGCGGTCCGTCGAGCGGATGCGGGAGCCGTTCGCGCAGGCGCCGCGCGCCGTAACCGCCGCGCACCCGGCAGCCGTAGCAGGTGCAGGGGCGTACGCCGTGCGCGTCCGGCTGGTAGCGCCAGCCTGCGGTCTGCGGGACGCCCCGGATCCGGTGCACCTCGCGGGGGCGTATCGCGCGGGGCACGAACACCTCCCAGCCGCGCGGGTCCTCCAGCGCCGCGATCGTCCGCACCGCCTCGGCCGCCGTGCCGGAGCTCCGGGCCGCCCGGCGCCCGTACGGCCCGACGACCACCGGCTCGGCGTCGTCCAGCCGCACATGGACGGCCACCAGGCCGCCGCCCCGGCTGCCGAAGCGGGCCAGCTCGCGCAGCCATTGGTGGGTGAGTGTGTACGAGCGCAGCACCGGGAAGCAGTACACGCCGCGCCCGCCCTCGCGCCCCTGACTCACGGCGCGGATACCGGACCGGCGCACGCGCGGCGCGTTCGCGGCCGACGTGAGGTGCACGAACATCGCCATGGCCGGATGCTACGGCGTGGCGTAACAGCGTACGGAGACGGCCCGGCCCCCCGGGCCCCACCGCTGCTCGACCGTGTCGAGGAACTCCCAGCCCAGGCGCTCGTACAGCGCCACCGCCGCGGTGTCCTTGGCCACCACCTCCAGCACGGTACGCAGGCCGCGCTCCCGCGCCTCGTCGGCGACCCGCGCCATCAGCAGCGCGCCGATCCCGTGGCCGCGCGCCGCCGGGTCGACGAAGAGGCGCCCGAGGACGGCGACATCACGGAAGTCCACCCCCGCGCCCACGAGCGCCGGTGCCGCGTCGCCCGCGGCAGGGCGGGCCAGCGTCACGTGGCCGACGAGTCGGCCGTCCAGCTCCGCCACCCAGGCGCCGAGCAGGGAGGGCTGGTCGAGCCAGGCGGCGGGGTGCTCGGGCCAGTTGACGGGGTAGCCGTCGCGCGCGTGGACGGCGGCGAGGGCCCGTACGCATCCGTCGAGGTCGTGTGCGGTCCGCGGCCGGACCGTGGGGCAGCTGTTCGTGTGCGTCATCGCGGCATCGAACCACGGCATCGAACCACGGCACGGGGAAAATGCGCGTGCCTCCGCCTGACGGTGCGTGATGGGATCGGACACCATGGATTCCACGCACGACCTGCTCGTCCGGATGGAGCGGAACCTCGCCGAGCACGCCTGCCACCCGCACCGGCACCTGCCGGGCGCGACCGTCGTCGAGACGGACGATCTGCTGATCGCGGACAGCGGGCTCGACGACGACACGTTCAACATCGTCGCCATGGCGCGCTTCGCGCCCGGGGCCGCCGGGGCGCGCGTCGAGGAGACCGTACGGGGCCTCGCCGCGACCGGGCGGCACTTCTCCTGGTGGGTCGGGCCCGCCTCCGAACCGTCCGACCTGTCCGGACGGCTGTCCGCCGCCGGAGCGGAGGCCTCCGAGCAGGAGACGGCGATGTGGGCCGAGCTGACCACCGCGCCGCCACGGGCGTACGCCGCCGGGCTCGACATCCGTCCCGTCACCACCCCCGCGCTGCTCGCCGACTACGCGACCGTACTGGCCGCGAACTGGGACCCGCCCGCCGCCACCGTCCTGGAGTTCTACGAGCGCGCCGCGCCCTGGCTGCTCGCGGAGGAGAGCCCCTCCCGCTTCCTCGTCGGTCACGTGGACGGCCGTCCCGTCGCCTCGGCCGAGGTCGTCCACCACGCGGGGGTCGCCGGGATCTACAACATCTCCACCCTCGCCGCCCACCGCCGCCGCGGCTACGGCGGCGCGCTCACCCTCGCCGCGCTGCACACGGCCCGCGAGCGGAACGCGGGGGAGCGCACCGTCGCCGTCCTCCAGGCCTCGGCCGACGGCGAACCGGTCTACGCCCGCCTCGGGTTCCTCCCCTGCGGCCGCTTCACGGAGCACGCGCTGACCCCCGCCTGACGGAGGGGCCGCGGACCGACGAAAACCGGTGGTCCCGTCCTTTCCCACGCAGGTAGCGTGCTCCGGCCGCTGCCCCCGTGCCGAGGACGTGCCCTTGTACATCCAGTGAGAACACCTGAGCGCTGATCCGTCGCGCGTCGCACCCGCACCCGTGCGCCGCGCTGCTTTTCGCTGCCATTTCTCACTGGAACCGGTGTACTTCCGTGCTCAACACCTGGGCTGTCATGCCCACCTGTCTGCCTGCCGTTCTCCGTCGCTGCCACGCGTGTGCCTCCGGGCGCTTCCGGGCGAGCGGCAAGTTCCGTGTCAACGCGAACGGCAAGCTCCTCGACGTCTGGCTCCTCGCGCGCTGCGCGGGGTGCGGGACGACCGCCAAGTTCACCGTCATGGAACGGGTGAACGTGCGCGCCGTACCGCCCGGTCTCCTGGACCGGCTGCACCACGACGACCCCGGTCTCGTGGCCGAGCTGCTCCAGGACCCGGCCGTCCTGCGGCGCAACCACCTCGTCCTCGACTGGGCGGGCGCCTGGCGCCTCGACACCGGCGGAACGGACCATCTGGACCGCGAGGTGGCCGACATCTCGGTCCGCTTCGCGGCGCGGATACCCGTACGGCCGGTACGGCTGATCGCGGAGGGCTTCGGCCTCTCGCGGGCCGGGACGGAGAGGCTGCTCGCCGAGGGGAAGCTCGTCTCGGCGTTCCGCCTGAGCGGCAAGCTCTCGCACGACTTCACCTTCACGCTCAAACGGTGAGTCCCGCGCCTGTCCCTTCCCGGGAGGGGAGGGACAGGCGCGAACCGGGGTATTGACAGAGGCTGCTGGGCTCACGAACCTGTCAGGGAACGTCCGTAAGACAACGTTGTCAGCGGTCAGTCAGCCGTTCGGAGGCCAGCCTTGGTACGTGCCCGCCGCATCCGCGGTCTCATCGGACTCGCCGTCTCCGCGCTCTGCGCCGGACTGCTCAGCGCGCCGCCACCGGCCGCCGCCGACGCCGACGACGACAGCGGTGGACGTCTGACCGATCTCGTGAACCCGTTCATCGGCACCCGTAACGAGGGCAACACCTTCCCCGGCGCAGCCGTCCCGTTCGGCATGGTGCAGCTCTCCCCGGACACCGGGCACACGACCGGGTACGACTGGGAGGACAAGTCGATCCGCGGCTTCTCCTCCGTCCACCTCTCCGGCGTCGGCTGCGGGCTCGGCGGAGACCTGCCCGTCATGCCCACCACCGGCGACATCACGAGCACGGACAACGAGAAGTACGCGGCGTCCTTCAGCCACGAGAAGGAGAGCGCGTCCCCGGGCTCGTACAAGGTGACGTTCGACGACTACGGCGGTACGTCCGCCGAGCTGACCGCCGGGAAGCGCACGGGCCACCAGCGCTACACGTTCCCGGCGACGGACAAGGCCAACGTCCTGCTCAACACCGGGCAGGCCCTGCACAAGGTCACCAAGAGCACGGTGCGGGTGCTGGACGACCGGACCGTCGAGACCGCCATCACGGGGCGCGGCTTCTGCCAGGACACGCGCGAGTACACGGTCCACACCCGCACCCGCTTCGACCGGCCCATCGAGGCGCACGGCACCTGGAGCGGCGACAAGGTCACGGACGGGAGCGGCAGTTCGACGGGCGGCGGGAAGCGCGGCGCGTACGTCCGCTTCGACACCCGCGACGGCGACCGGGACGTGGAGGCGACGACCTCGCTCTCGTACGTCGACGCGAAGGGCGCGGCCCGCAACCTCGCCTCGGAGGGCGGGCGTTCGTTCGACGCGACCCGGGAGGCGGCGCGCGCCGCGTGGGAGAAGCGGCTCGGACAGGTGCGCGCCGAGGGCGGCAGCGAGGAGCGGCGGCGGGTCTTCTACTCCTCGCTCTACCGCGCCCTGCTGCACCCCAACGTCGGCGAGGACGTGGACGGCCGCTACACCGGCTGGGACGACAAGGTCCACCGTTCGAAGGGCTTCACGTACTACCAGAACTGGTCCCTGTGGGACACCTACCGCACCCAGGCCCAGCTCCTCGCGCTGCTCGCGCCGCAGGAGTCCCGCGACATGGCGCTCTCGCTCCTCAAGGTCGACCAGCAGGGCGGCTGGCTGCCCAAGTGGGGCTACGGCACGGTCGAGACGAACATCATGACGGGCGACCCGGTCACCCCGTTCCTCACCAACGCCTACCGGCAGGGGCTGCTCAAGGGGCACGAGGAGGAGACCTACCGGGCGCTGAAGAAGAACGCCGACGGGGTGCCGCCCGCCGACTCGCCCTACGTCGGCCGGATGGGGAACGAGCAGTACCTCAAGGACGGCTTCGTGCCCTTCCTGCCCGACGGGGAGCGGGAGAAGCCCGGCGACTCCGACTTCGAGCACGGCGCCTCCGCCACCCTTGAATACGCGCTGTCGGACGCGGCGCTCGCCGAGATGGCGCGGGGGCTGGGGCACGGCGACGACGCCGCCCGCTACGCGAAGCGCGCCCAGCACTACCGCGACGTCTTCGACAAGAGCACGGGTTTCTTCCGTGCCCGCGACGGCGAGGGGAAGTTCACGGGCCCGGCTGACCCGGCCAAGAGCAAGGGCTTCCACGAGGGCACGTCCTGGCAGTACATGTGGCTCGTCCCGCAGGACCTGCCCGGCATGATGTCGCTCATCGGCGGCCGTGAGGCCACGGGCAAGCGCCTCGACTCCTTCTTCGCCTACGACAAGCTGCTGAAGGACCCGGAGAAGACGGCCCGCGAGGTGTGGGTCAACGGGCCGTACGACTACTACAACGCGGACAAGTACAACCCGCAGAACGAGCCCGACCTCATCGCCCCGTACACCTATCTCTCCACCGGGCAGCCCTGGAAGACGACCGACGTGACGCACGCCGCGCTCACCCTCTTCACCGACGGGCCCGACGGCGTGACCGGCAACGACGACCTGGGCACCATGTCGTCCTGGATGGTCCTCACGGCCATGGGCGTCTTCCCGGTCTTCCCCGGCACCGACACCTGGGGCCTGTCCACGCCCGCCTTCGAGAAGGTGACGCTCTCGCTGGACCGGCGCTGGTACCCGCGCGGCCACTTCACGGTCGACGCGAAGGGCACCAGCGACAAGGACCGCTACATCCAGTCCGTCTCGCTCGGCGGGCGCGACCTGCCGCGCACCTGGGTCACCACGGACGAACTGCGGCGCGGCGACCTGTCGTTCGAGACCGGTCCGAAGCCGTCCGAGTGGGGAACGGGGGAGGACGCGGCGCCGCCCTCCACCCCGTCCCGCGTGGGCTGAGCCCCGGCGGGCGGCGCAGCTCTCACGTCCACGCGCGCCGCCCGCCGGCCATGCGGCCCTTCCCCGGGCGCAGTACCCTCCGGGGAAGGGCCGGCGTGCTCCCCGCGATGCCTCGCGGGGGTGAACATCCGCCGCCCAGGGGGCACTCGACACGTACGTACGCGCTGCGACAGCGGGAGGGGACGCCGTGCACGAGACGCCGCCCGAGGACACCGGCGAGGACACCGGCGAGGACCCGAACGCGCCGGGATCGTGCGCGCCGGGATCGCGCGCCCTGGAGACGCACCGGGCCCTGGCGTCATGAGCGGGCTGGAGGGCTTACGGGCCGTCGTCCTCGGGACCCGGGGCGTGCTGGTCGAGCCGGCCGAGGTAGCCGTCACGGGCGAGCGCGCGGCCGAGGTGCCGCCCGGCGCCTGGTGGCTGCTGCGGGCGCTGGAGGGCGCGGGGATGCGGCGCGCGGCCGTCGCGCCCGGGCCCGGCGAGCGCGCGCTCCTCGGCCGCGTCGGGGTGGCGGAGCTGCTCGACGCGATCGTGGACGAGGCGGACGTGGCGCGGCTCGGCCCGGCGCCCACCGGAGGCCCCGACGCGCGCCCGTACCAGGAGGCGGCGGCCCGGCTGGGCGTCGTCCCGGGGGACGCGGCGGTGATCGAGGCGACGCCGGAGGGCGTGGCGGCCGGGCGTTCGGGCGGCTTCGGGCTGGTCGTCGGCGTCCGCCCCGCGGGCGGCCCCGCCGCGGCCGACGCGCTGCGCGCGCACGGCGCGCGCCTCGTCATCGGCGATCTCTCCGAACTCCTCGCGCCGAGGGCCCAGGAGGGGTGACGGGCGGGGTGACGGGCGTTCGGGGCGGGGCGTTCGCTGCCTACTGGCAGGTCAGGGGCCGCACGAACCTTGCGGGACCGGGGGGCCAGGCCCAAGCTGTGGCGCATGGATCTGGAGCTGCGGCACCTGAAGGTCATCTGGGCCATCGCGGAAGCGGGCAGCCTCACCCGTGCGGCGACCGGCCTGGGCCTCGCCCAGCCCGCGCTCAGCGCGCAGTTGAAGAGGCTGGAGCGGTCGCTCGGGGGTGAGCTGTTCGTCCGCGGACAGCACGGCGTACGGCCCACGCCCCTGGGTGAACTGGTGCTGGACCGGGCCCGGGTGCTGGTGCCCGCGGTGACCGAGCTCCAGGAGGAGGCGCGCAGGTTCAGCCAGGAGCGCGCCGCCAGCAGCCGGTTACCGCGCTTCCGGCTGGGCGGCACCCACGGGCCGCTGCTCGGCGGGCTGGTGGACCGGCTGGCCACCGAGCACCCCGAGGCGCCGGTCACCACGTACACGACCTGGTCGAACAGCGAGCTGGCCGCGCTGCTCGTGGAGGGCCGTATCGACTACGCGCTCACCGGCGTCTGCGGCGAGAGCCAGCCGCCCTGTTCGGGACGGCTGGTGTGGCGCGAGGTCGCCGTCGACCCGGTCTTCGTGATGCTGCGCGAGGACCATCCGTACGCGGCCCGGGACGAGGTCGCGCTCGGGGACCTCGCGGAGGAGCGCTGGGCGAACGTGCCGGGGGACGGCTGCTTCGCGGAGTGCTTCGCCGCCGCCTGCGCCCGCGTCGGCTTCACCCCGGACGCGGTCTACGAGACGGACACCGCCTCCTGCGTGCACCTGGTGCAGGTGGGGCGCGCGGTGGGGCTGTGCCGGGCGACGTTCCCGCCCTCGCCGGGGATCGAGACCCGGCCGATCGCCGGGTCCCCGCTGATGTGGCGGCACGTCCTGGGCTGGTACCCGGACTCGCCCGCGGCCGAGGCGGGCTCCTCGGCGCTCGACCACGCGCGCGCCGCGCACGAGCAGGCCGCCGCGGCGAGCCCCAGCTACGCGCGCTGGCGCCGCGCCCACCCGCGCGCGTGAGAACGAGGTGGATGGCAGGGACATGTGTCGACAGGGGGCCATAACACGGAAGGAGGGGGCAAGTTGAGAGGTCCAGACCTATAGCGGACGCCGCTACGGTTTCGCCAACCCCCGACGAAGCCAGGGAGACCCCCATGGTCACTTCCGTGAAGCGTGCGACGCGCCGCAGACGCACCGCCACGGCCGCGGCGGCGGCAACCCTCGCCGCAGGCGCACTCGTGGTCGCCGGGCTCACCGGCTCGGCCTCCGCCGGGCCCGGCACTCCGGACCGCTCCTCCGACCGTTCCCCAGCGGCGGAGAACTACTCGCCCGGCCTCATCAAGGCCATGAGCAAGGACCTCGGCCTCACCAAGGACGAGGCCAGGACCCGGCTCGGCAACGAGGCGGACGCGGCGGCCACCGCCGCGCAGCTCCGCAAGGCCCTCGGCGCCAGCTACGCCGGTGCCCGCCTCAGCGGCGACACCGCCAAGAAGCTCACCGTCTCCACCACCGACTCCTCCGAGACCGCCCGGATCACCGAGGCGGGCGCGACCCCCCGCGTGGTCGACCACAGCCTGGCCGACCTGAACGGCGTCAAGAAGGCGCTGGACCGCACGGCCAAGAAGGCCGACACCAAGAAGGCCGACACCAAGAAGGCCGACGCCAAGAACGCCGATGCCAAGGACGTCTCCGTCTGGTACGTGGACGTGAAGGGCAACCGCGTCGTCGTCGAGGCCGCGCGCACCGCCGCCGCGCACTCCTTCCTCGACCGCGCCGGAGTGGACCGCGCCGACGTGGCCGTACGCCACTCGACCGCGAAGCCCCGCCCGTTCTACGACGTCAGGGGCGGCGACGCCTACTACATCGGCAGCGGAAGCCGCTGCTCCGTCGGCTTCTCCGTGACGCGCGGCGGCGGCCAGGGCGGCTTCGTCACCGCGGGCCACTGCGGCAGGGCGGGCGCCACGACCACGGGCTTCAACCGCCAGCCGCAGGGCACCTTCCAGGGCTCCACCTTCCCCGGCTACGACTACGCGTGGGTCGCGGTCAACAGCCAGTGGACGCCCACCCCGAAGGTCAACGGCTACGGGCAGGGCGATGTGACGGTGGCCGGTTCGACCGAGCAGGTCGAGGGCGCCTCGGTCTGCCGCTCCGGCTCGACGACCGGCTGGCACTGCGGCACCATCCAGCAGCGCAACACCAGCGTCACCTATCCCGAGGGCACCATCAACGGCGTGACGCAGACGACCGTGTGCGCCGAACCCGGCGACTCCGGCGGCTCGTACATCTCCGGCAGCCAGGCCCAGGGCGTGACCTCCGGCGGCTCCGGGAACTGCTCGTCCGGCGGCACGACCTTCTTCTTCCCGGTCAACCCCATCCTCCAGGCGTACGGGCTGACGCTCAGCACGCAGGGCGGCGGTCCCACGGACCCGCCGACCGATCCGCCCACCGACCCGCCGAGCACCTGGTCGACGGGGAAGAGCTACAAGATCGGCGACACGGTGCAGCACGGCGGATCCTCGTACCGCTGCATCCAGGCCCACACCTCGCAGCCGGGCTGGGAGCCGCCGAACGTCCCCGCACTCTGGGAACGTTCGTAACCCGCACCCGGACCTGAAACCGCACCTGATCCGCACCACCCCTCCGTCACCGGCCATTCCCATGTGATGGAACACGTTCTACCGTGTGCGCCGCCGCCCGGTGCCCTGTCACCACCGGGCGGCGGCATGGCCGTTCCCGTTCTGCGGGACGGGAAGCCGGAAGAGACGGAGGGACGGACATGTACCTCGACTACACCGAAGGACAGCGGCGCCTCCGCGCCGAACTGCGCGCGTACTTCGCGGACCTCGTCCCCGAGGACGCGCACGCGCGCTTCTCCGAGCCCGCCGCGCAGAAGCGCTTCTACCGCGAGACCGTGCGCCGCCTCGGCGCCGACGGCTGGCTCGGCGTCGGCTGGCCCGCCGAGTACGGCGGGCGCGGGATGTCGCCCATGGAGCAGTTCGTCTTCTTCGACGAGGCCGCGCAGGCGGGCGTCCCCCTCCCGCTGATGGCGCTCAACACCGTCGGCCCCACGATCATGCAGTTCGGCACCGAGGAGCAGAAGGCGTACTTCCTGCCCCGGATCCTCTCCGGCGAGCTGGACTTCGCCATCGGCTACAGCGAGCCCGAGGCGGGCACGGACCTGGCGTCGCTGCGCACGCGGGCCGTTCGCGACGGCGACGTGTACGTCGTCAACGGGCAGAAGATCTGGACCACCAACGGTGACACGGCCGACTGGGTCTGGCTCGCCGTCCGCACCGACCCGGAGGCGAAGCCGCACAAGGGCATCACCCTCCTCCTCGTACCGACGAGCGATCCCGGCTACTCCTGCACCGTGATCAACACCCTCGCCTCGCACGACACCACGGCCAGCTACTACGAGGACATCCGCGTCCCCGTCTCCCGCCGGATCGGCGAGGAGAACCAGGGCTGGCGCCTGATCACCACCCAGCTCAACCACGAACGCGTCACCCTCGCCGCGCACGGCACCATGGCCATCCGCGCCCTGCACGACGTCCGCCGCTGGGCCGCGGACACCAAGCTCGCCGACGGCCGCCGCGTCCTCGACCTCGGCTGGGTCCGCACCCTGCTGGCCCGTACGCACACCCGCCTCGACGCGATGAAGCTGCTCAACTGGCAGATGGTCGACGCCCTCGACAAGGGCACCCTCACCCCGCAGGACGCCTCGGCGGCGAAGGTCTACGGCAGCGAGGCCCGCCGCGACGCCTACGCCTGGCTCATGGAGGCGGTCGGCGCCGCAGGCCCCCTCACCGAGGGCTCGGCGGGCTCAGTCCTCCGCGGCGACCTCGAACGCGGCTACCGCAGCGCGGTCATCTTCACCTTCGGCGGTGGCAACAACGAGATCCAGCGCGAGATCATCTCCTGGATCGGCCTCGGCATGCCACGCGTTCGACGGTGAGGCGGGCGGGCCCGTGAGTCAGCCCTCGGTGCTCTCGCGCGCCCCCCTGGTGAGAGACGGATGCCGGGTCGCGGGGCATACCCACGTCTGGACGAGGCAGCCATACTGGGCAGACAGGGGAGGGACCGGAGCTACGGGGGGCGACACACGCCATGGCGGACAGCACCCTGATCCAGGGCCGTTACAGGCTGCTCGACCTCATCGGGCGCGGGGGGATGGGAGAGGTGTGGCGTTCCCGCGACGAGTCGCTGGGCAGGCGCGTCGCGGTGAAGTGCCTGAAGCCGCAGAACGCGCAGGGGGAGGGCTCGTTCATGCGGGTGCTGCGCGAGCGGTTCCGGCGTGAGGCGCGGGTCGCCGCCGCGCTCCAGCACCGGGGCGTGACCGTCGTCCACGACTTCGGCGAGCACGAGGGGCTGCTCTATCTCGTGATGGAGCTGCTGGAGGGCCGTAACCTCAGCCAGGCGCTGGAGGACAACAAGCAGCACCCGCTGCCCGTGCCCGAGGTCGTCGACATCGCGGAACAGGTGGCCTCGGCCCTCGCGTACACCCACGAGCAGGGCATCGTGCACCGCGACCTGAAGCCCGCCAACGTGATGCGCACGGCCGACGGCACCGTCAAGATCTGCGACTTCGGCATCGCGCGCCTCGGCCACGACATCGGCTTCACCTCGAAGCTGACCGGCACCGGCATCGCCATGGGCACGCCGCACTACATGTCGCCGGAGCAGATCGCGGGCACCGCCGTCGACCACCGCAGCGACCTGTACTCGCTGGGGTGCGTGCTGTACGAGCTGGCGACCGGTGTCCCGCCCTTCGACCACGGGGACGCCTGGGCGGTGCTCGTCGGGCACCGCGACACCCCGCCGGAGCCGCCGCGCACCCACCGCCCCGAGCTGCCGGGGCCGTTGGAGCGCGCCATTCTGCAGCTGCTGGAGAAGGACCCGGAGGCACGTCCGTACAGCGCGGCCGAGCTGGGCGGGGAGCTGGCGGAGGCGCGCGGCGCGGTGCCGGGCGCCGTCCCGGGCGCGGGCCCGGGCGCCGGTCCGCCGCCCGGCGGGATGTACGCGAGCGCGCCGCCGCGCCTCGTGCCGCGGCCCTCGCCCCACCTCACGCCGCCCGCCGTCCCGGCCGGGCTGCCGTCCTGGTCGTGGGGGATCAGCGGCGGCTCGCGCGCCAGCGGCTCCTGGGGTCTGGGCCTGGGGCTGGGGCTGGGCCCCGGGGCCTCGCCGGACGACGGGGGAACGCCGCCGGACCTCACCGGCCGCTGGACCCCGGCGACGGGTGCGGAGGCGAACGGTGACGGGCCGCCGCGGCCCGCACCGTCCTCACCCCCGCCCGAGCCCCGGCGCTCCACCCCGCCGCCCGAGCTGGTGGCCGTCCTGGCCAGCAGACACAACGCGGGGCTCAGCCTGGGGCGGCTCGGCCGCTGGGAGGAGGCCCGTGAGGTGCATCTGTCGGTCGCCGACGAGCGCGCCGTGTGCCTCGGGCCCGATCACCCCGACGCGCTCGCCAGCCGTTACGAACTGGGCTTCACCCTCAGCCGCCTGGGCCGCCACGCCGAGGCGCTGACGGCGTACGAGCGGGTGGCCGAGGGCCGCGCGGCCGGGCTCGGCCCCGAGCACGCCGACACCCTCGCGGCGCGGCAGGAGTCGGCGTACGTGCTGGGGCAGCTCGGGCGGCACACCGAGGCGCACCGGACGTACACCGAGGTGCTGGAGGTCCGCGAGCGCACCATGGGCGCCGACCACCCCGACACCCTGCGCTGCCGCCACAACCTCGCCTTCAACCTGAGCAGGCTCGGGCGGCTGGAGGAGTCGTACCGGATGGCCGACGAGGTCGCGACGGCGCGTACCCGCGTGCTGGGCCCCGACGACCCCGACACGCTCGTCACGCGGTACGAGGTGGCGTACGCGCTGGGGCGGCTGGACCGCTGGGACGAGGCGCTCACGGAGTACCGGGAGATCGCGGAGGCGCGCGCCCGGATCCTCGGCCCCGACCACCCCGACACGCTCGCCGCGCGGTACGAGACGGGCATCTGCCTGGGCCGGCTGGGCCGCTGGGCCGAGGCGCTCGACCTGTACCGCGAGCTGACCGCCGCGCGCTCGCGCGCCCAGGGCCCCGCCGACCCCGAGACGCTCCGCGCCCGGCACGGCCTCGGCGTCAACCTGGGGCGGCTCGGGCGCTGGCCCGAGGCGCTGGCGGAGGCCCGCGAGGTCTGCGCCGTACGGGAACGGGTGCTCGGGCCCGATCACCCCGACACCCTGGTCAGCAGGCGCGAGATCGCGGTCGGCCTCGGCTGGCTGGGCCGCTGGTCGGAGGCGCTGGAGGTCTACCGGCACGTGGCGGCCGTACGGGAACGCGTGCTCAGCCCCGACCACCCGGACACCCTCGCCAGCAGGAACGACGAGGCGCACTGCCTGGAGCAGCTCGGCCGCTCCGGGGAGGCCGCCGAGGTCTACCGGGAGGTCGCGGCGTCCCGCCGGGGCTGACCGCGGGCCCGCCGGTTGCACGGCCCGGTGGCACGGCCCGGTGGCACGGCCCGGGGCACGGCTCCAAGAAATCTGACGCAGCATCAGAAAGTGTCTTCCCTCCGCCGCCCCGCTGCGGCATCCTGCGCCCCATGCAGACGGAGCTGAGCAGCCGACTGGGCGTCGAGCACGCCGTCTTCGGCTTCACGCCGTTCCCCGCCGTGGCCGCCGCGCTCACCCGCGCCGGGGGCTTCGG
Organism: Streptomyces sp. NPDC048172; assembly: GCF_043202595.1. Lineage (NCBI taxonomy): Bacteria > Bacillati > Actinomycetota > Actinomycetes > Kitasatosporales > Streptomycetaceae > Streptomyces > Streptomyces sp. NPDC048172. Next base: position 60,487 of record NZ_JBIDAT010000005.1, on the reverse strand, counting down.
CGTGCTCGGCGCGGTGCGGTACACGTCCCCCGACGAACTCAGGCGCGACCTGGACTGGATGGAGGCGCACACCGACGGACTCCCGTACGGCCTCGACGTCGTCATGCCCGCCAAGAAGGTCGAGGGCGTGACCGAGGCCGATGTCGAGGCGATGATCCCCGAGGCCCACCGCCAGTACGTCCGCGAGACCCTCGCCAAGCACGGCGTGCCCGAGATGCCCGAGGGCGAGGAGGGCGGCTGGCGCATCACCGGGTGGATGGAGAACGTCGCCCGCACGCAGCTCGACGTCGCCTTCGACTACCCCGTCAAGCTGCTGGCCAACGCGCTCGGCCCGCCCCCGCCGGACGTCGTCGCGCGCGCCCACGAGCGGGGGATCCCCGTCGCCGCGCTCGCCGGGAGCGCCCGCCACGCGCGGCGGCACCAGGAGGCCGGGATCGACATCGTGGTCGCCCAGGGGTACGAGGCGGGCGGCCACACCGGGGAGATCGCGACGATGGTGCTCACCCCCGAGGTCGTACGCGCCGTCGACCCGCTGCCCGTGCTCGCGGCGGGCGGCATCGGAAGCGGCGAACAGCTCGCCGCGGCCCTCGCGCTGGGCGCCCAGGGCGGCTGGCTCGGCTCCGTCTGGCTCACGACGGTCGAGGCCGAGATGCACTCGCGTGCCCTCACCCGGAAGCTGCTGGCCGCCGGTTCCGGGGACACGGTCCGCTCGCGCGCACTGACGGGCAAGCCCGCGCGGCAGCTCCGTACGGAGTGGACGGACGCCTGGGACGACCCCGAGGGCCCCGGCACCCTGCCGATGCCGCTCCAGGGGCTGCTGGTCGCGGAGGCCAACTCCCGCATCCAGCGCTGGGAGGTCGAGCCGCTCCTGGGGACGCCGGTCGGGCAGATCGTCGGTGCGATGAATTCCGAGCGGACCGTACGGGAGGTCCTCGACGAGTTGACCCGGGGTTTCGAGCGGGCCGTTTCCCGACTGGGCCGGATCGCCGGGGGCGGGTGAGCGTTGCCGGGGGCGGCTGAGGGCTCGGGGGTGCGCGGCGTTGCCGGGGGCGGCCGAGAGTTCGGGGGTGCGCGAGCACTGCCGGGTGCGGCTTCGCTGTGGCTGGTCGCGCAGTTCCCCGCGCCCCTGACGGGGCACCTGCGCTGCTCCCTCCCGCTGTGCTTGGGAGGTCTGCGCCAGAGGCGCAGGGCTGGCAAGCGCAGCCTCCTGCTCCGGGCACGGCAGCACCAGAGGCCCGCCCCCTGGGGGCAAGGCACACCCATTGGCGAGAGGAGAAGTCATGGCGGAGGCACCCAACGGGTTCTGGGCGCAGGCCCAGGTGGACCCGGAGCGGATCGTCCTGATCGCGCCCGGCGGTGAGGAATGGACCGCCGGGCGCCTGCACGGCGCCTGCAACCGGCTCGTCGGCGGACTCCGCGAAGCGGGACTGCGCGAGGGGGACGCGTTCGCCGTCGTGCTGCCCAACGGGCCCGAGCTCCTGACGGCCTATCTGGCCGCCTCCCAGGCCGGGTTCTACATGGTGCCGGTCAACCACCACCTCGTCGCGCCCGAGATCGCCTGGATCGTGGCCGACTCCGGCGCCAAGGTCCTCCTCGCGCACGAGCGGTACGCCGACGTGGCCCGCGATGCCGCCGACGAGGCCGGACTGCCCGCCGAGCGGCGGTACGCGGCAGGAGACGCCGACGGCTTCCGGCCGTACGAGGAGCTGCTGCGGGGGCAGTCGGAGGCGCCGCCCGGCGGACGTACCAGCGGCTGGGTCATGAACTACACCTCGGGGACGACGGGCCGCCCGCGCGGCATCCGGCGCCCGCTCTCCGGCAAGCGGCCCGAGGAGACGTACCTCGGCGGCTTCCTCGCGATCTTCGGCATCCGGCCCTTCGACGGCAACGTCCACCTCGTCTGCTCGCCGCTGTACCACACGGCCGTCCTCCAGTTCGCGGGCGCGGCCCTGCACATCGGGCACCGGCTCGTGGTGATGGACAAGTGGCTGCCGGAGGAGATGCTGCGGCTCATCGACGCGTACGGGTGCACGCACACGCACATGGTGCCGACCCAGTTCCACCGGCTCCTCGCGCTGCCCGAGGAGACGCGGAGCGCGTACGACGTCTCGTCCATGCGGCACGCCATCCACGGCGCCGCGCCCTGCCCCGACCATGTGAAACGGGCGATGATCGACTGGTGGGGCGGCTGCGTCGAGGAGTACTACGCGGCGAGCGAGGGCGGCGGCGCCTTCGCGACGGCCGAGGACTGGCTCAAGAAGCCCGGCACCGTGGGCAGGCCGTGGCCCATCAGCGAGCTGGCCGTCTTCGACGACGAGGGCACCAGGCTGCCGCCGGGCGAGCTGGGCACCGTCTACATGAAGATGAGCACCGGCGGCTTCGCGTACCACAAGGACGAGGGCAAGACCCGGGCCAACCGCATCGGGGACTTCTTCACGGTCGGGGACCTCGGCTATCTGGACGAGGACGGCTATCTCTTCCTCCGCGACCGCAAGATCGACATGATCATCTCCGGCGGCGTGAACATCTACCCCGCCGAGATCGAGTCGGCCCTGCTCACCCATCCGGCCGTGGCCGACGCCGCCGCTTTCGGGGTGCCGCACGACGACTGGGGCGAGGAGGTCAAGGCCGTCGTGGAGGCCGCGCCCGGGCACGGGCCCGGGGAGGCGCTGGCCCAGGAGATCCTGGACCATTGCGCGCGGCACCTCGCCCGCTACAAGTGCCCCAGGTCCGTCGACTTCGTGCCCGAGATGCCCCGCGACCCCAATGGCAAGCTCTACAAGCGCCGGCTCCGCGAGCCGTACTGGAACGGGCGCGAACGGGCACTCTGACCCCCGCTGAACTGCGCCGATGCCGCTCCGGCCGGAACTTTGCGCAACGGAAACCTCCGGACACTTCTCACGTGCACACCGCCCCGCCATGATGATCGACTGGTAGTTGTCATACCAGCAACAACACCGGCATCAACTGCAACAACGGCAGGAAGAGGAACCATGGCCGGGCTGTGGAGCGGGAGCGGCGTGCTGCGCCGCAAACCGATCGAGCACATCGAGGAAGCCGAGGGAGGCGCGGGCGAACAGCTCTCCCGTTCCCTCGGGCTGAGGCACCTGACCGCCATCGGCGTCGGCGGCATCATCGGCGCGGGCGTCTTCACCCTGGCGGGGACGGTCGCCAACGGCAAGGCCGGACCCGCGGTCCTGATCTCCTTCCTCATCGCGGGCCTCGCCAGCGCCTGCGCCGCGCTCTCCTACGCGGAGTTCGCCGGGCTCATCCCGAAGGCGGGCTCCGCCTACACGTACGGCTACGCGGTGCTCGGCGAGATCGGCGGCTGGTTCATCGGCTGGGACCTGCTGCTGGAGTACACGGCCATCGTGGCGGTGGTCGCGATCGGCATCTCCGGCTACTTCTCCTTCCTGATGGAGGAGATGAGCGTCGAGCTGCCGAAGTGGATGCTGGGAGCCCCCGGCACGGGCGGCGGCCACAAGGTCGACCTCTTCGCCATGGTGCTGTGCCTGCTGATCGCCTTCGCCCTCACCCGGGGCGTCAAGAGCGCGGCCCGCTTCGAGCTGGTCGTGGTGGTCATCAAGGTCGCCATCGTGCTGCTCGTCATCGGCGTCGGCGTCTTCCACATCAAGACCGGCAACTACGAGCCGTTCTTCCCCTTCGGCGTCTCCGGAGCCTTCACGGGCGCCGCGACCGTCTTCTTCGCCGTCTTCGGCTACGACGCGATGAGCACGGCCGCCGAGGAGTCCAAGGACGCCCAGAAGCACATGCCGAAGGCGATCATCTACTCGCTGGTGATCTCGATGGTGCTCTACGTCCTGTGCTGCCTGGTCCTCACCGGCATGCAGGACTACAAGGACATCGACCCGGAGAGCGGCTTCTCCACCGCGTTCAAGGCGGCCGGGCTGAGCGGCGTCGCGGACGTCATCGCGGTCGGCGCGATCGTCGGCATCCTCACGGTGATGTTCACCTTCATGATGGGCGTCACCCGCGTCTGGTTCGCGATGAGCCGGGACGGGCTGCTGCCCAAGTGGTTCGCGAAGACCCACCCGGTGCGGAAGGTGCCCACCCGTGTCACCTGGATCGTCGGCGCCGGCTCCGCGCTGATCGCGGGCTTCCTCCCGATCGAGGAGGCGGCCGAGATGACCAACATCGGCATCCTGCTCGCCTTCGTGGTCGTCTGCGTCGCCGTCATCGTGCTGCGCTACCGCCAGCCCGACCTGCCGCGCAAGTTCCGCTGCCCCGGCATGCCGGTCGTGCCGATCCTCGGCGTGGTCTTCTCCATCTGGCTGACGACGTACCTCACCTGGGAGACCTGGATGCGGTTCGGCGTCTGGTTCCTGATCGGCCTCGTCGTCTACTTCGGGTACTCCTACCGCCGCTCCGAGATGGCCAAGCAGGGTGCCGTCCCGAAGGACTCAGCCGAGAGCGAAGACGCCCTCAAGAAGGACGCTCCCGGGGAGTAACGTCCCCCGCATGAGCGGAAACGCAAGCGGAACCGGTGGAGCCAGTGGAACCAAGGCCGTCCGCACGGACGGCGGGCGGCTCGTCTACCGCGCCTGGGGCGCGGAGGCGGGCCGCCCCGTCGTGCTGCTGCACGCGCTCGGCGAGGACGGTGAGGACTGGCGCGGCCCGCTGATCTCCCAGCTCGCCGCCGACCACCCGATCTACGCCCTCGATCTGCGCGGCCACGGCGACAGCGACTGGCCGGGGGACTACGCGCTGGCGCGGTTCCGCGAGGACCTGCTGGCCTTCCTCGACGCGCTCGCCATCGACCGCGCCATCCTCGTCGGGCACTCCTTCGGCTCGTTCGTCGCCTACCTCTTCGCGCAGGACCACGGCGAGCGCGTGGAGCGGCTCGTCCTGGAGGAGACGGGCGTCATGCGCCCGCCCCGGGAGCCCCGTCCGCTGCCCGAACGGCCGCCGGGGGAGCCCCGGTTCGACTGGGAGGTCGTCGTGCAGTGGTGCGCGCAGCGCAACGCGCCCGACCCCGCCTGGTGGGACCGGCTGCCCGAGATCACGGCCCCCACGCTGCTCATCGGCGGCGGCGAGACCAGCCACCTGCCGCAGGAGGACCTGGTCACCATGGCCGAGCGCCTGCCGGACGCCCGCCTCGTCACGATCGACGGCGGCGGCCACCTCGTCCACGAGGACCGCCCGAAGGAGTTCGCGACTGCGGTGGTGTCGTTCCTGGCCGAGTCCGCGTAGGCACGGGCAGCACCGGCGGCGGCGTGCCGTCCTCCCGCAGGCAGCGCAGCGCCTCCGCCGCCGCCATCCGCCCGGCACGCGCGAAGGTGGCCGGGTTCGAGTCGATCAGATGGGTCCGCGCGGCGGTGAGCCGGATCCGGAACCCGGTCCGGGGGAGCGGCGTCGCGTCGTCGCCGCAGAGGGCGTCGAGGACGCCCTGCTCGTAGGCGTCGGCCAGCTCGCGCTCCAGGAGCTCCCCGGACTCCCCCTCGGGGACCTCGCAGACGAAGTCGTACGCCAGTCCGCTGCCCTCCGGGAGCGGTTCGAAGTCGGCCGTGGCGACCGCGAACACGCCGCACGCCGACGTCGTGACCAGCCTGACGTGCACCCCGCGCACGGCCCGCGCGGCGGGTGGCGGCGGCGTTCCGGTCAGCAGCGGGCGCGCGGGAGCGCGGCGGTGGAAGCGGCGCGAGAACTCGTGCGCGGCCCGCCGCCCCGCCCACGCGAAGCCGTCCGCGCTGGACGAGCCCTCGCGCCACGCGGCCTCCCGCAGCCGCACCCGCAGTGCGAACGGCGGCCTGCCGTTGAACGACCAGGCGCGGAGCTGCCCGAGCACCCCGTCCCCGTACGCCGCGGCGAAGGCAGGCGGAAGCGCGCCGTCCGGCACGTCGCCGGTGAAGACCAGCGGCCCGCCGTCCGCCACGGGCAGCGGCTCGAAGTCGGCGGTGGCCAGCGCGTACGGCCGGTGCCCGCCCTCGTCGGAGAGCCGCACCTGCACGTCCCGCACGGCACGCTTCAGCGCGCGGGGATACTCCTGGACACCGGGCATACGGGGACCCTACGTGCCGGATGCGCTCAGCCCCGTCGCCCCCGTCGCCTCCTCCGCCCCCGCCGCCGTCGCCTCCGCCGCCGCCGTGGCGACCTCGCGGGCCCAGCGGTAGTCGGCCTTGCCGCTGGGGGAGCGCTGGATCTCCTCCGTGACCACGACCGTACGGGGGACCTTGTACCCGGCGAGGCGGGCGCGGCAGTGGTCGCGCACCGCGTCCTGCGAGAGCGGCCCGGCGCCGGGGCGTGGCTGCACGACGGCCGCGACGCTGCTGCCCCAGCGGGCGTGCGGGACGCCCGCGACGAGCGCGTCGTAGACGTCGGGGTGGGCCTTGAGCGCCTCCTCGACCTCCTCCGGATAGACCTTCTCGCCGCCCGTGTTGATGCACTGGGAGCCGCGGCCCAGGACGGTGACGACCCCGTCCTCGTCGACCGTCGCCATGTCGCCGAGCAGCACCCAGCGGGCGCCGTCGGCCTCGAAGAAGGTCTCGGCGGTCTTGGCCGGGTCGTTGTAGTAGCCCAGCGGGACGTGGCCGCGCAGCGCGACGCGGCCGATCTCGCCGGGCGGGACGGGGCGGTGCGTGGCCGGGTCGACCACGGCCGTACCGGCGTTGACGGTGATGCGGAAGCCCTTGGCGGGACCCGAGTCGGCGGTCGCGGTGCCGTTGAAGCCGGACTCGGAGGAGCCGAAGCTGTTGATGAGCGCGGTGTGCGGCGCCAGCTCCGTGAACTGCGCGCGCACCGTCTCCGAGAGGACGGCGCCGGAGCTGGAGACCGCCAGTAACGAGGAGCAGTCGGTGCCCTTCAGCGGCCCGGACAGCGCGTCGATCAGCGGGCGCAGCATCGCGTCGCCGACGAGCGACACCGCCGTGACCTTCTCCCGCTCGACGGTGCGCAGCACCTCCTCGGGCACGAACTTCCGGTGGATGACGACCCGCTGCCCGTAGTTGAGCCCGATGAAGAGCGTGAGCGTGGCCGTGCCGTGCATCAGCGGGGGAGTGGGGAAGAAGACCAGCCCCTCACCCCCGGCGGCCACCCGCTCCGCCAGCTCCTCGGGGCGGGAGACGGGCTCGCCGGTGGGCGCGCCGCCGCCGAGCCCGGAGAAGAACAGGTCCTCGGCGCGCCACATAACGCCCTTGGGCATCCCGGTCGTACCGCCCGTGTAGATCACGAACAGGTCGTCGGCCGAGCGCGGTCCGAAGCCGCGCAGCGGCGACCCCGCCGCCTCGGCCTCGGCGAACGGTACGGGGGCGAGCTCCGGCTCCGGCGCCCCGGCGGGCGGAGTGCCGACCCGGACGAGGTGGCGCAGCTTCTCCGTGCGGGGCAGCGCCCGCGCGACCCGCTCGGTGAACTCGGCGTCGAAGACGAGCCCGGCGAGGTCGGCGTCCCGGTAGAGGTAGACCAGCTCGTCGGCGACGTAGCGGTAGTTGACGTTGACCGGGACCGCGCGGATCTTGAGGCAGGCCAGCAGCGTCTGCACGTACTCGACGCCGTTGTAGAGGTGCAGGCCCACATGGTCGCCGGGCGCGATGCCGCTCTCCGCCAGGTGGTGGGCGAGGCGGTTGGCGGCGCGGTCCAGCTCCCCGTAGGTCAGGCGGCGTTCGGCACCGGTGCCCGGGTGGTCCACGTACACCAGCGCCTCGCGGGCGGGGACGGTGTCGGCGATCGACTCGAACAGGTCGGCAAGGTTGTACTCCACGGCACTCCTCCACAACCGGCGGTGGCGGTCATCAGAGCACCGGGGGCCGGAGGGGGGAAGGGCCGCGGCAGAAGAAATCTGACTGGCTGTCAGAAAGCTCTTGCGGTCCCCGTGCCGCTACTGCAACCTGTTCCAGATCCGGAGGGTCCGGAGCGTCCGGAAGGTCCGGAGACAGGAGGTCCCCGCCATGGGCGGCACGGAGCATCTGAACCTGGAACGCGTGGGCGCCACCCTCGTCCTCACCCTCAACCGCCCCGAGGCGAAGAACGCCCTGTCGCTGCCGATGCTCGTCGGCCTCTACGACGGCTGGCTGGAGGCCGACGCGGACGACACGGTCCGCTCGGTCGTGCTGACCGGCGCGGGCGGCGCGTTCTGCGCGGGCATGGACCTCAAGGCCCTCGCGGGCGACGGCATGGCGGGCGAGGAGCACCGCGAACGGATGCGCGAGGACCCCGATCTGCACTGGAAGGCGATGCTCCGCCACCACCGCCCCCGCAAGCCGGTCATCGCCGCCGTCGAGGGTCCCTGCGTGGCGGGCGGCACGGAGATCCTCCAGGGCACCGACATCCGCGTCGCCGCCGAGAGCGCGGTCTTCGGGCTGTACGAGGTGCGCCGCGGGCTCTTCCCCATCGGCGGCTCCACCGTCCGCCTCCCGCGCCAGATCCCCCGCACCCACGCCCTGGAGATGCTGCTCACCGGCCGCCCCTACCCCGCCGAGGAGGCCGCCCGCATCGGCCTCGTCGGCCATGTCGTGCCCGACGGCACGGCGCGGGAGAAGGCCCTGGAGATCGCCGAACGGATCAACGCCTGCGGCCCGCTGGCCGTCGAGGCGGTCAAGGCGTCCGTCTACGAGACGGCCGGAATGCCGGAACCGGAAGCCCTCGCCTCCGAACTCGAAAGGGGCTGGCCGGTCTTCGACACGGCCGACGCCAAGGAGGGCGCCCGCGCCTTCAAGGAGAAGCGCGCCCCGGAGTTCCGGCGCGCGTGACGTGGGCCCGCCGCGACCCGCCGCGACCCGCCGCGAAAGGAGACGCAACCATGAACGCGCCCCCCGCCCCCGACGTGCTGCGCGCGCCGCTCGTCGTCGAGTTCCCCTTCACCCGCTCCCTCGGCCCCACCCAGACCGCGTTCCTCACCGGTCTCCGCGAGCGCGTCGTCCTCGGCGCCCGTACCGCCGACGGCCGGGTCCTGGTGCCGCCGCCCGAGTACGACCCGGGGACCGGCGACGACGTGCGCGACCTCGCCGAGGTCGCCCCCACCGGCACCGTCACCACCTGGGCCTGGAACGAGCGGCCGCGCAGGGGCCAGCCCCTCGACCGCCCGTTCGCCTGGGCGCTCGTCCGGCTCGACGGCGCCGACAGCGCGCTCCTGCACGCCCTCGACGCCGACGGGCCCGAGTCCGTCCGTACGGGCATGCGCGTCCGCGTCCGCTGGGCGGAGGAGCGGACGGGCGCGATCACGGACATCGCCTGCTTCGAGTCGTACGAGGGCACCACGGCGACCGCCGGACCCCGGGCGCACTGCGGGGAGTTCGACGACCCCGTCACCGGCATCACCGCGCCGGCCCGCCTCGACTACACGTACACACCAGGGCGTGCCCAGACCCGCTATCTGCGCGCCCTCGCCGAGCGCCGCACCGTGGGCGAGCGCTGCCCCGAGTGCCGCCAGGTGTACGTCCCGCCGCGCGGCGCCTGCCCCACCTGCGGAGTGGCCACCTCCGAGCAGGTCGAGGTGGGCCCGAAGGGGACGGTCACCACGTACTGCGTGGTGAACATCAAGGCGAAGAACCTCGACATCGAGGTCCCCTACGTCTACGCCCACATCGCCCTCGACGGCGCCGGGCTCGCGCTGCACGGGCGGATCGCGGGGATCCCGTACGACCAGGTGCGCATGGGCCTGCGCGTCGAGCCCGTATGGCAGGACGACGGGCGCTACCCCGACCACTACCGCCCCACGGGCGAGCCCGACGCCGACTACGACACGTACAAGGAGCTGCTGTGACGCCGCTACGGGAGGTCGCCGTCGTCGCCTTCGCGCAGAGCGACCACGTCCGCGCGGCCGACGAACTGTCCGAGGTCGAGATGCTGCTGCCCGTGCTGCGCGAGGTGCTGGAGCGCACCGGGCTCACCACGGACCGGATCGGGTTCACCTGCTCCGGCTCCTCGGACTACCTCGCGGGCCGCGCCTTCTCGTTCACCATGGCCCTCGACGGCGTCGGCGCCTGGCCGCCCGTCGCGGAGTCGCACGTCGAGATGGACGGCGCCTGGGCGCTGTACGAGGCGTGGGTCAAGCTGCTGACCGGCGAGGCCGACACCGCGCTCGTCTACGCGTTCGGCAAGTCCTCGCCCGGCGACCTGCCCGAGGTCCTCACCCGCCAGCTCGACCCGTACTACGTGGCGCCCCTGTGGCCCGACTCCGTCTCCCTGGCCGCCCTCCAGGCCCAGGCCCTCGTGGACGCAGGCGACACGGACGAGCGGGCCCTCGCCGGGATCGCCGCGCGCAGCCGTACGGACGCGGGCGGCAATCCGCACGCCCAGCTGCGCGCCCCCGGGCCCATGGGCGAGCACGTCGTACGACCGCTGCGGCGCGGCGACTGCCCGCCCGTCGGCGACGGCGCCGCGGCCGTGGTCCTCGCGGCCGGGGACACCGCCCGCGCGCTGTGCGAACGGCCCGCGTGGATCCGCGGCATGGACCACCGGATCGAGACCCACGCGCTGGGCCTGCGCGACCTGACCGACTCCCCGTCCACCCGGCTCGCCGCCGAACGGGCCGGGCTCTTCGACCCGGAGGCCGGGCCCGTCGAGGTGGCCGAGCTGCACGCGCCGTTCACCTCGCAGGAGGTCGTGCTGTGCAAGGCCCTGCGCCTCGGCGAGGACGTCCGCGTCAACCCCTCCGGCGGGCCGCTCGCCGCGAACCCCGTGATGGCGGCGGGCCTCGTCCGTATCGGCGAGGCCGCCGACCGAGTGGCGAGCGGCGACGCGCGCCGCGCCGTCGCCCACGCCACCTCGGGGCCCTGCCTCCAGCAGAACCTCGTGGCCGTCCTGGAAGGGGAGCCGTCATGAGCGCCGGCACGCAAAAGGAACCCGTGGCCGTCGTCGGGATCGGCCAGACCCGGCACGCCGCCGCGCGGCGCGACGTCTCGCTCGCCGGGCTCGTCCGCGAGGCCGCGCGCCGGGCGCTGGAGGACGCCGAGCTGACCTGGGCCGACGTGGACGCCGTCGTCATCGGCAAGGCGCCGGACTTCTTCGAGGGCGTGATGATGCCCGAGCTGTACCTCGCGGACGCGCTCGGGGCCGTCGGCAAGCCGCTGCTGCGCGTGCACACGGCGGGCTCCGTCGGCGGCTCGACGGCGCTGGTCGCCGCCAACCTCGTCGCGGCCCGCGTCCACGGCACCGTCCTGACCGTCGCGTTCGAGAAGCAGTCCGAGTCCAACGCGATGTGGGGGCTCTCCCTGCCCGTGCCGTTCACGCAGCCGCTGCTCGCGGGCGCGGGCGGCTTCTTCGCGCCGCACGTCCGCGCGTACATGCGCCGTACGGGGGCGCCCGACACGGTCGGCACGCTCGTCGCGTACAAGGACCGGCTCAACGCGCTGAAGAACCCCTACGCGCACCTCCACGAGGAGGACCTCACCCTGGAGAAGGTCCGCGCCTCGCCCATGCTGTGGGACCCGATCCGCTACTCCGAGACCTGCCCCTCCTCCGACGGCGCCTGCGCGATGGTGCTCACCGGGCGCGCGGGCGCGGAGCGCGCGCCCGCGCCGCCCGCCTGGGTGCACGGGGGCGCTATGCGCAGCGAGCCGACGCTCTTCGCGGGCAAGGACGCGGTCTCCCCGCGCGCGGGCCGCGACTGCGCCGCCGACGTCTACCGGCAGGCGGGGATCGGCGACCCGCGCCGCGAGATCGACGCCGTCGAGATGTACGTCCCCTTCTCCTGGTACGAGCCCATGTGGCTGGAGAACCTGGGCTTCGCCGAGGAGGGCGAGGGCTGGAAGCTCACCGAGTCCGGCGCGACCGCGCTCGACGGCGACCTGCCCGTGAACCCCTCGGGCGGCGTGCTCTCCACCAACCCCATCGGCGCCTCCGGCATGCTGCGCTTCGCGGAGGCGGCGCTCCAGGTGCGCGGCAGGGCGGGCGAGCACCAGGTCCCGGACGCGCGCAGGGCGCTCGGCCACGCCTACGGCGGCGGCTCGCAGTTCTTCGCGATGTGGCTGGTCGGCGCGGCACCACCCGCCTCATGAGCCCCGGTTGCGCCGCCCCTCGTACGGGCGCGCCCACGGCGGCCGGGAGTTCGGCCCATTCGGTCCCGCTTCCCGCGTACGCGGCCTGTCCGCGCGCCCGTCCCGTGGTTAGGGTGGCGCCGGGACGACGCACTGGGAGGAGAACGGGCGTGGCCAACAGCACCACCACCGGGCAGCCGGACCTCGATCTGAGCCAGGCGAAGTGGCAGTCGAGCAGCAGGGGCACGGGCGACGTCGAGATCGCCTTTGTCGAGGGCTTCATCGCGATGCGGCACGGCCGTCAGCCCGACGGCCCCGCGCTGATCTTCAACCCGAGGGAATGGCGCGCCTTCGTCCGGGGCGCGCGCGAAGGGGAGTTCGACCTCACCTGAGGACGGTTCGCCTCCCCGTACACCACCGTCGGCGGCCGCCGTGCGCGGCGGCGTCCCGCCGCGCTCGGCGCCCTGTTCCGGGGCGGTGCGTCAGAGCAGCCCCGTCCACGGGCGTGGCCTGCCGTGTGCCACGGCGCCGGCGCCCGTGTCCGCGTAGCGCGGAGTCTCCAGCGACCAGGACAGGTTGCCGCGCATCAGCCGCCGCATCGCCTCCGTGTACCTCTCGACGCCGTGCCGCACCTCCGGCGGCGCGGCCTCCGCCGTCAGGAAGTCCGGGAGCGCCGCCTCCAGTTGCCGGAAGCGCGCCACCCGCGCGTTGGCCAGCCGCGCCACGCGCCGCACCGCCTCCTCCAGCGAACAGCCCGCGCGGGCCCGCAGCACCAGCACGCTGTTGTTCACGTCGTCGGCGGCCAGCTCCTTCTCCAGCGACACCAGGTCGTTGACGAACAGCACCACGTCCGCCGTCAGTTCGCGCAGCACCGCCACCGGCAGCGCCCCGTGCAGCGCGTCCGGCACCGTGCGGCCCCCGCAGCGCTCGGCCAGGTCCAGACACGGCTGGACGCCTATCGAGTGCCGCCGCTTGGCGAGGAAGTCGGCCAGCGTCGGCGTCGCCTCGGAGGTCCGGTGCAGCGCCTCCCACTCGTACGCGCACAGGTACTCGCGCCAGTGCTCGCGGAAGCGCAGCCTCCAGTGCTCCGGCATCCCGGCCGTAGCGCGCACCCACACGTCGCGGAACGCCGCCGCGAGCGGGCCCGCCCGTACGGTCGTCACCGTGGACGCGTCGTCAAGCGCGCACAGCAGCGCGTCCACCAACGGGGCGATCCGCTCCGGACGGCGCCCCAGCTTGGTGTCGAACTGGTCGTCGAAGACGAAGAACCAGCCGTTGAGGTCCGTCGCGAGCTCCAGGTCCTCCGGGGCCGCTTCCGGGTAGAAGTAGGCCATCAGCCTTTCCAGCCGCAGCGCGTCGTACTCCTCCGTCGCGGCGGCCCCGGACAGCAGCCCGAAGGAGGTGAGCCAGTCCAGGGTGTGCCGACGGGCGCGCCCGGCGGCCTCGTTGAGCGGATCGGGGAAGGGGATGTCGAGCAGCGCCGCCCGCTGGTCGCGCAGGGAGCGGTGTGGTTCATCGTTCATGTACCGCAGTGAAGCCCACCCCGACTGCCCCGGCCATACGCCCCTCTCCCGGCGCGCGGTGCACCGGTGTGCGCCACTGGCGTGCGGCGACGGATGTGCGCACCCCGAGCGGGAAGTGCGGAGGAAGTGCCGCCGAAATCCGCGCTCACCGCAACCGCGCGTGCCAGGCGGCGTACGCTCGGCCACACCTGCCCGAAGGAGCAAGGACCCCGAAGGAGTAAGGACGAGGACGTGACGCGGAACGCGGGCCGCCCGGCACCTCCGGGCCCGACACTGCTGGAGCGGGACACCGAACTCTCCGCCATCGAAGCGCGCCTGGCGGACCTGTGCGGCGAGCGGGGCGCCACCACGGGCATACGGACCGGCGGACTCGTCTCCTTCGCCGGATCGGCGGGCGCGGGCAAGACCACCCTGCTCGGCGAGGCCCGCTCCCGCGCCGCCGCGCACGGCTGCACCGTGCTCCACGCCCGCGGCGGCGAGCAGGAGCAGGAGTCCGCCTTCCACGTCGTCCGCCAGCTCGTCCAGCCCGTCCTCGCGGCCGCCGGGGAGGACGAGCACCGCGAGATCCTGGGCAGTTGGTACGACATCGTCGCCCCGGCCGTCGGCCTGGTCGCCCCGGGCAGCGGCGGCAGCCCCGACCCGCAGGGCGTCCGCGACGGGCTCGACTGGCTGGTCACCCGCTTCGCGGTGCGCCACACCCCGGTCGTCGCCGTCATCGACGACATCCACTGGGCCGACCCGCCCTCGCTGGCCTGGCTCACCGGCTTCGCGTCCCGCGCCGCCGAACTCCCCATGCTGTTCGTCCTCGGCTACCGCCCCGAGGACCTGCCCCGCGACGCCGCGGGCTTCCGCCGCGCGGTCGAGCGCGACGGCACACGGCCGTACGAACTGGCCCCGCTCAGCGCCGTCGCCGTCGCCCGCATGGTGCGCGAGAGCCTCGGCGACGACGCGGACACGGCCTTCTGCCACGAGTGCTGGGCCGTCACCGGCGGCAGCCCCTTCGAGGTGACCGAACTGGTCGCGCGCTCGTTCGACAACGGGCTCAAGCCGCAGCCCGACAACCTCGCGCAGCTCCGCGAACTCGCCTCCGCCGTCAAGGGCGCGGGCTTCATCGAGGCCCTGCAGCGGCACGGCACCACCTGCGTCCGGCTCGGCTGGGCCGTGGCCGTCCTCGGCTCCGAGGCCACCGTGCCCCTGGCGGCGAACGTCGCCGGGCTCGGCAAGGAACAGGCGGCGCGCGCGGTGAGCAGACTCCGCGAGGCCAGGATCCTGCGGGCGGCGGCGCCGGAGCTCCCGCCCGCCGCGCAGCGCCCCTCCCGAGTCCCGGCCCGGGAGGGCGAGCTGCTGGAGTTCAGCCACCCGCTGCTCGCCACCGCCGTCTACCGCGCCATCCCCGACAACCTGCGCACCGCGCTGCACGGCCAGGCCGCCGCCTCCGTCACCGCAGCGGGGCTGGGCCCCACCGCCGCGGCCCGCCACCTGCTGGAGATCCACCCCGACGGCGACCCCGACGTCGTGGAGGAGCTGCGCCAGGCGGCCCGCGAGTATCTGAGCGCCGGAGCCCCCGAGTCCGCGCACCGCTGCCTGGGCCGCGCCCTGCGCGAGCCCCCGACGCTGACGGACCGGCCCCTCGTCCTCTTCGAGCTGGGCAGCTCCGCGCTGCTCAACGCCCCGGCGGCGACCGTCAACCATCTGCGCGCCGCCCTGGAGGAGCCCGCGCTCACCCCCGAGCTGCGCGTCCGCGTCGTCTACCGCCTCGCCCAGGCCCTCGCGCACACCGACCGGCTGAGCGAGGCCGCCCGCGTGCTGGCGGACGAGGCACAGGGCGCGACCGACAGCCGTACGCGGCTGCGGCTGCAGGCCGAGCTGTTCATGTTCAAGGCGTTCCGGGCCGACGAGGAGGACAGCCCGGCACGCTCCCGCAAGCTCGCCCGCCTCGCCTCCCACCTCACGGGGCGCGACATGGCCGAGCGCCGCTTCCTCGGGCTGCGCGCCTGGGACGCGATGGTGCGCGGCGAGGCCACCACCGTCGCGCTGCGGTACGCGGAGGAGGCGCTCGGCCCCGGGCTGAGCTGGACCGACGACGAGTGGGGCTTCGAACTGCCCGTGCTCGTCGCGCTCACCTTCATGTACTGCGACCAGCCGGGCCGCGCGGAGGAGCTGTTCAAGGCCGGGATCGACGAGTGCGAGCGCAAGGGCTGGCGCGGCGCCCACCTCTCGTTCGGCTTCACCCTCCTCGGCTACATCCGCTACCGGCGCGGCCGCCTCACCGACGCCGAGGACCTGGTGCGCGGCGGCCTCAGCATCGCCGACCGGGTGGGCAGCAGGGTTCCCGCGCAGTGGTTCGCCGTCGGCATCCTCATCGAGGTCCTCATCGCGCGCGGCCAGACCGACGAGGCCCAGCGCGTCGCCGAGACCTACGGCTACGGCCAGGTCACCCCCGACGCCGTCGTCTACCCCGACTCCCAGACCGTCTACGCCGAACTGCTCCTGGCCAGCGGCCTGCGCGAGGAGGCCGAGGCCCAGCTCACGGCCGTGGGCCGCAGGCTCGACCCGCGCGGCATGCGCAACCCCGCCTGGTGCCCCTGGCAGCTCCGGCTCGCCGAGGCGCTCTCCACCACGGAACCCGAGCGCGCGGCCCGCACCGCCTGGGAGGCCGTCGAGCGCGCCCGCCGCTTCGGCGCGCCCTCCGCCATCGGGCAGGCCCTGCACACCTCCGCGCTGGTGAGCACGGGCGTGACCCGGCTGGAGCGGCTGCGCGAGGCCGTACGCCATCTGGAGCGCTCACCCGCGGCGTACGAGCTGGCCAGCGCCCTCGTCAGCCTCGGCTCGCAACTGCGCAGGTCCGGGCTGCCGCAGGACGCCGCCGACGGGCTCTACCGCGGCCTGGAGGGCGCCACGCTCTGCGGCGCCCCCGCGCTGGCCGCGCGGGCCAGGGACGAGCTGTCCGCCGCCGGGCTGCCGCCGCTCCAGCTCCGGCACGACGACACCGACACCCTCACCACCCAGGAACGCGCCGCGGCGCAGAGCCTCGTGCGCGGGCTCCCGGTGCGGCGCATCGCGCAGGAGCTGACGCTCACCGAGGGCGCCGTCCGGCTGCTGCTGTCCGGCGTCTACCGGAAACTGGGCACCGATCCCGCCGGGCTCCCCGGGCTGCTGGCGCGCAGGCTGGGGAGGGAGCCGGGCTGAGGGGGGACCGAGAGCCCGTACGGGGGTACGGGGCGTGACCGCGCGAGGCGGCCACGTACTATTGCGGCATGTCGTTCCTCCGTCGCCGCAGTGCCGCCGTGCCCGCGGGCCCGGACTTCGATGTCCTGGCCATGGACCCGACCGACTGGCCGGGAAATCTCAGCGCCGGACTGCTCCCCGCGCCCGACGGCACCTGCCAGGGCGTCTTCCTGCGGTACGACCTGTTCGGCGGCCGCGGCCCCGCGATGGTCATCGGCAATCTCCCCGAGGGCTCGCCCGCGCGCGAGGTGGCCGAGGGGCAGATCCCCTTCGAGGTCACACAGCTGCTGGCCGCGCTGGAGAACGACGAGCCGGTGGAGGTCCTCAGCACCGAGGACGACCCGGTGATGCACGAGGACAATCTGCTGATCGTGCGCCGTGTGAAGCTCTCCGAAGACCGGATCTCCTGCGTCCAGTTCGACCGCAGCGACGGCGTGCTCGTCACCATCGCGAGCTGGGACCGCCCGATCACCAGCGATCTGTACGCGCTGCTGAAGCCGCTGCCCGCGGAGATGTTCCAGCAGTAGCCCTTGCCGGGCTTTCATCGGATCTCTAGCCTGTCGGCTGCCCGATCAGGTCGCGATCTGTGCTGCCCGCAGGAGGCTCTGGACGATGAATGGCGTGTCCCGTAGAACCGCGGTCAAGTCCGTGCTGGGAGGGGGCGCGGCGCTGGCCGCCGGGGGGTTGGCGCAGGCGTCGGCCACCGCCGGTGCGGCCTCGCCGGAGGCCCGTAAGCCCTCCGATGAATCGACCCTCTGGTACGACCGGCCCGCCGCCGACTGGGAGACCGAGGCCCTGCCCGTCGGCAACGGGGCACTGGGCGCCATGGTCTTCGGCACCGTCGCGAGCGAACGGCTCCAGTTCAACGAGAAGACGCTGTGGACCGGAGGCCCCGGCTCCGCGGGCTACGACCACGGCGACTGGCACGAGCCCCGCCCCGGCGCCCTCACCGGGATCCAGGACGCCATCGACGCGGACGGCAAGGCCGACCCCGAGAAGGTCGCCGCCGCGCTCGGCCAGCCCAAGACGGGGTACGGGGCCTACCAGACCTTCGGCGACCTCCGTATCGACGTCCCCGGCGCCCCCGGCGAACCCACCGGCTACCGCAGGGAGCTGAGCCTCGGCGAAGCCCTCAGCCGCGTCACGTACACCGACGGCGCCACCGCCGAAGGCGGCACCACGTACCGCCGCGAGTTCTTCGCCTCCCACCCCGCTGGCGTCCTCGCGGGCCGTCTCACCGCCGACGACAGCGGCCGGATCTCCTGCACGTTCCGCCTCACCTCCCCGCACGAGGGCACCAGCACGGAGACCGAGGGCGGCCGGATCACGGCGCGCGGCACCCTCCGGGACAACGGCCTGCGCCACGAGGCCCAGCTCCAGGTCGTCACCGAGGGCGGCACCCGCACCGACGGCGACGACGGCTCCGTCACCGTGCGCGACGCCGACTCCGCCTGGTTCGTCCTCGCCGCCGGGACCGACTACGCCGACACCTTCCCCGACTACCGCGGCGAGGACCCGCACCCGAGGCTCACCGCCGCCGTCACCGACGCCGTACGGCAGGGGTACGAGCCGCTGCGCGCGGCCCATGTCGCCGACCACCGCGCCTTGTTCGACCGCGTACGCCTCGACATCGGCCAGTCCGTGCCGGACGACGTGCCCACCGACGCGCTGCTCAAGCGCTACACGGGCGGCGAGGGGCCCGGCGAACGCGCCCTGGAGGCGCTGTACTTCGCCTACGGCCGCTACCTCCTCATCGCCTCCTCCCGCCCCGGCTCGCTCCCCGCCAACCTCCAGGGCGTGTGGAACCACAGCACCGAGCCCCCGTGGTCGGCGGACTACCACACCAACATCAACCTGCAGATGAACTACTGGCCCGCGCACGCCACCAACCTCGCCGAGACCGCCGAGCCCCTGCACCGCTACATCACGGCCCTGCGCGCCCCCGGCAGACGCTCGGCGGAGAAGCTCTTCGGCTCGCGCGGCTGGGTGGTGCACAACGAGACCACCCCGTACGGCTTCACGGGCGTCCACGACTGGCCCACCGCCTTCTGGTTCCCCGAGGCCGCCGCCTGGCTCTGCCGCCATCTGTACGAGCACTACCTCTTCACCCGCGACAGCGGTTTCCTCCGCACCACCGCCTACCCGGCGATGAAGGAGGCCGCCGAGTTCTGGCTCGACAACCTGCGCACCGACCCGCGCGACGGGCTCCTCGTCGTCACCCCCAGCTACTCGCCCGAGCACGGCGACTTCACCGCGGGCACCGCCATGTCCCAGCAGATCGTGCACGACCTGCTCTCCAGCACCCTGGCGGCCGCCCGCGCCCTCGACACCGACGGCGGCCTGCGGCGCGAGCTGCGCGGCACCCTCGACAAGCTCGACCCGGGGCTGCGCGTCGGCTCCTGGGGGCAGCTGCAGGAGTGGAAGGCCGACCTCGACGACCCGAAGGACGACCACCGGCACGTCTCGCACCTCTACGCGCTGCACCCCGCGGCCCGTATCGAGCACGGGAGCGAGGAGGCCGCGGCGGCGAAGGTCTCCCTCACCGCGCGCGGCGACGGAGGCACCGGCTGGAGCAAGGCGTGGAAGGTCAACTTCTGGGCCCGGCTCCGCGACGGCGACCACGCGCACACCCTGCTCCGGCAGCTCCTCAAGGAGTCCACGCTGCCCAACCTCTGGGACACCCACCCGCCGTTCCAGATCGACGGCAACTTCGGCGGCACCTCCGGCATCGCCGAGATGCTGCTCCAGAGCCAGCACGGCACCGTCGACCTGCTGCCCGCCCTTCCCGCCGCCTGGCCCGAGGGCAGCGTGCGCGGCCTGCGCGCCCGGCGCGACCTCATCGTGGGCGTCGACTGGCAGGACGGCGCCCCGCGCACCGCCACCCTCCGCGCGGGACGCGACGGCACGCTGCGCGTCCGGTGCTTCCCCGGCGCCGTCTCGGTCCGCGACCGCACGGCCCGCCGCACGGTCCGGGTACGCGACGAGGGCGGCGGCACCTTCGTGCTCACCGCCCTCGCCGGGCACACCTACACGGTCAGTGCCCCTTGACCACCCGCACGTCGTCCGCGCGGACGAACGCGACCCGGTGGCCGAGCTGGATCTGGTAGTACGTCAGCTTGCCGCGCACGACCTTGAAGTTCTTCGCCTCCGGGTCGAAGTCGACGGCGTAGAGGTACGCGCCGCGGGTCTTGAGCCCCGCCGCGTACCGCTCGCCCTTCTTGACCTTGTACGGCAGCGCCACCAGGTCCTGCACGGGAACGTCCGCCGGGTACGCCTCCTTCTCCGGGTACGCGCGGCCGTAGACCGGGATCTCGTCCTTGCCGGGCTTCGGCTCGACGGCCGTGCCCCGGGCCGGGACCGCCGTCGGCTCACCCTGCGGGTTGGAGAACCACGCCTTCTGGCCGAGGTACCAGATCGCCGTCCAGTCGCCCTTCCGGTCCGCCACCGCGTACTTCTGCCCGGTGGTCGCCCGTGCGCCCGTGTCGTTCACCCCGGTCGTCGACGCGGAGCCGTCCGGGTGCAGGCCGATGTCCTTGACGAGCGGCGCGTCCGCGTCGGGCGCGGTGTGCAGCCGTACGGCCGAGGAGCCGTGCGGCTTGCAGGGCTTGCCCGCGCCGTCGCAGCCGGTGAAGACGGGCTTGTTCTCGTCGTAGTCGGGCGCGATGGTCACCAGCTTGCTCGCGGGCCCCGCCTCCGGCGTGAACGGCTTGCCCAGCAGGGAGAAGTAGTGCTGCCAGTCCCAGTACGGGCCGGGGTCGGTGTGCATCCCCTTGATCGCGCTGGGCGTCGTCCCCGGCACGTTGTCGTGCCCGAGGATGTGCTGGCGGTCCAGCGGGATGTCGTACTTGTGCGAGAGGTACTTCACCAGGCGCGCCGACGAGCGGTACATCGCCTCCGTGTACCAGGCGTCCGGATCGGTGAGGAAGCCCTCGTGCTCCAGGCCCACCGAGGTGGAGTTCACATACCAGTTGCCCGCGTGCCAGGCGGTGTCCTTGCCGCGCACGTGCTGCGCGACATGGCCGTCGGACGAGCGCAGCGTGTAGTGCCACGAGACGTAGGTGGGGTCCTGCACGAGCTTGAGGGTCTTCTCGTACGTCTCCTCCGTGTCGTGCACCACGATGTAGTCGATCTTCTGGGACTTCGGCCTGTTCGTCCTGTCGTGGTTGCCGTAGTCCTCTTCGCCCTCGTCGTTCGTGTA
This sequence comes from Streptomyces sp. NPDC048172, assembly GCF_043202595.1. Classification (NCBI taxonomy): domain Bacteria; kingdom Bacillati; phylum Actinomycetota; class Actinomycetes; order Kitasatosporales; family Streptomycetaceae; genus Streptomyces; species Streptomyces sp. NPDC048172. Next base: position 39,608 of record NZ_JBIDAT010000005.1, on the reverse strand, counting down.
CTTCTCGTACGGCGCGGGCAGCCACTCGCAGTCCACGCTGCGGGGGCACTCGACGGGGCCGCGCGCCCGGTCGCCCGCCTTCTCGGGGCGCAGCCCCGGGGCGGCCCGGAGGGAGAGCCGGTCGCCCGCGTCGTTGGTCCGCGCCTCGCCCTGACGCAGGGTGTCGAACACGTCATCGGCGAACGAACTGCCGTCGCCTGCCGCGTCCTTGCCCCCGGCGCCACCGCCCGGGTAGGCCGCAACGGCGCCGTACCAGTCGGCGGGATCGGAGCTGAGGGGGCGGCCCAGCTTCTTCTGCGCCGCGGCGAGCAGCGCCGCGCCACCCCGTACGTTCGCCCCGGGGGACGTCCGCAGCTCCTCGCGGGAGAGGCCGGTCAGCCCGGCCGCCCGCTCCAGGGTGCGCAGCCGCGCCGGGAGCTTCTTGAGCCCCGCGGCCTTCTCGGCGCCCTTGACGGCGGCCTTCGCCTCCGGCGTACGCGCCGGGCGCGCGCTGTCACCGCGCGCGTCCTCGGTGTCGGCGTGATGTCCCTGCGCACGGGAGCGGGCGAGCGCGGCCTTGGCGTCGGTGAGGTGCATCGGGCCGTAGCCCCCGGACACACTGGGCGCGCCCTTGTGGGTGTCCCAGCGGGACTGGAGGTACGAGACGCCGAGCAGCACGCTCTCCGGCACCTTGTAGCGCTGCGCGGCCTCGCTGAACTCCTTCTGGAGCGAGGCCGAGGCGTCAGCGCCCGCGCCGTCCGCCGCGTCGGCGGCCGCCGTGGGCCCTCCGGCCAGCAGCGGGAGCACGAGCGCCGCGGCCGCGAGTCCGGCCGCGGCGCACCGCGCCACGCGGCGGTCCGGGCGGCGGTCCGGCGAGCCGACGGGTCTTGTGGGGTCACGGAAGGATCCTGGCAATGCGGCCTCCTCGGACGGGGCGCCCTGGCTGTCCAGGGGCGCGAGCAGACCAGAGGTACCGGCTTGCCGACGATCCGTCAATCATCCCTGTGACGCGGGAAGTCGCACGTCAGCCACGGGCCTTCGGCGCCGCGGGACCCGCCCCGGGCGCCACCGGTCCAGACCGGTGACGCCCCGCTCACCGGGTGCCGACCGCGGCACGCACCGCCCTGCGGGCCATCCCGCAGTCGTCGTGCAACCGGCGCAGGAGCAGGCGCTGCTCCTCACCGGTGGGCATCGCGCCGGGGCGCGCCGCGCCACTCCCGGGAGCCCCCGGCGCCGGCGGCGAGGGATCACGCATGGTGCGCTGCACCGCCGTCTCGTACCGCCGGATCTCGCGCGTCAGTACGAGCATCAGATTCACCAGAAAGGCGTCCCGCGCGGCGGGGCCCTGCGCCTGGGCGAGCTGGCTGATCTGGCGGCGGGCCAGCGGCGCGTCGCCCAGCACGGACCAGAGCGTCGCCAGGTCGTACCCCGGCAGATACCAGCCCGCGTACTCCCAGTCGACCAGCCCGGGGCCGGTGGGGGAGAGGAGCACATTGGTCAGCAGCGCCTCCCCGTGGCAGAACTGCCAGGGGACGCCGGAGCGGCCGGGGCCGTGCGCGAGGCCGTGCAGCAGCTTCTGCAGATCGCCGAGGTCGCGGTCGGTCAGCAGGCCCAGCTCGTGGAAGCGGGTGATGCGCGCCGCGTAGTCGATGGGCTGCTTGAAGAGCGAGGTCGGCGGCTGCCAGAGGCCGATCCGGGAGAACGAGCCGATCACGGCCCGCAGCTCGCTCCTGGGCGGCGCCTCGAACGGGTGACGCTGCGCGGAGGCCGGGCGCCCCGGCATCCGCTCGATGACCAGCGCGCACGCGTCGGGATCGGCCGCCACCAGCCGCGGCACCCGGACGGGCGGGCGGTGGCGGACGAACGCCCGGTAGGCCGCTATTTCGTGCCGGAACCGCTCGACCCAGGCGGGGGAGTGGTCCAGCAGGCACTTGGCCACGACCGGATTCCGGCCCGCCGTACCCGCCAGGAGCACCGTGCGGCCGTGGCGGCGGAGCATCTGCACCGGATTGAAGTCCGGACAGATCCGGTGGACCGAGACGATGGCGGCGCGGAGCTGAGCGCCCTGTGGGCCGGACAAGTCCAGTCTCCCGCTGGGGGCTTGGGACACGGAGCCGTGCGCACGCCGGGGCCGTCCTGAACCGGGAGCGGCGTGCGGACTTCCCGTACGCGGCGGGTCGGAGGGGAGGACGGCGGGGGCCCTGCTGCTGTATGGCTGCGGGACACGCGGCCGGGGTGGCGCGGACACGGGGGACGTTGCTGGATACATGGGCGAGCAGGATCCCTTCGTGCGCCGACGGGTTGCTGCGCCCCCGGCCCGAGGACCGACCTGTGCACCCTGGGGAATGCGGGTCGGCCACAATGGCCCCGGTGAGTCAGCGGACGGCCCTGAGGACAGTCCGCTCCGGTCCCGACCGGGCCGGGGTGGCGCGTTCCTACAGGACACCCGCGCGCGGGTGGCACACCATCTGGCGCACCCTGGCGAACCCTGGCGAATGCTCGCCGCGCCGTTGTGAGGAAGTTACTGTCAACTCAGCCGAGAACCTGGGGGCTTGACGTGACAAAGGGACCCAACGCACGCCTCGCGGACCTCTTCGGCCTCGCTGGCTGGTCCAAGGGCGAACTCGCCCGGCTCGTGAACCGGCAGGCGGCGGCCATGGGTCATCCGCAGCTCGCGACGGACACCTCGCGGGTGCGGCGTTGGATCGACACGGGGGAGACCCCGCGTGATCCGGTGCCGAAAGTGCTGGCGGCCCTTTTCACCGAGCGACTCGGCCGTGTCGTGACCATCGAGGATCTCGGGTTCAGCAGGCCGGGGCAGGCGGGGAAGAGACAGTCCGTGGAAGGGCTGCCACTGCCGCCCGGGCAGGTGGCCGCGGTCCTCACCGAATTCACGGGAATGGACCTCATGCTCAACCGACGCGGCTTGGTGGGCGCGGGCGCCGCGCTCGCCGCAGGATCGGCACTCAGCAGTGCCATGCAGGGCTGGCTCACCACGGACCCGGCGGCGGCCGCCGGGATGGACTCCCTCAGCTCGGCCGAGGGCCTGGCCCACATGGACCAGGCGGCCTTCGACCGTTACGAGGCGGCACCCGTGGGGGCCCAGGAGATCGACGCGCTGGAGCGTTCCGTCGAGGTCTTCCGGGCCTGGGACGCGGCCAGGGGCGGCGGCCTCCAGCGCAAAGCGGTGGTGGGCCAGCTCAACGAGGTGGGAGGCATGCTCGCCTACCACCATCCGGAGGCGCTCCAGAAGCGTCTCTGGGGCGTCGCCGCCAATCTCGCCGTGCTGGCCGGATGGATGTCGCACGACGTGGGCATGGAGCCCACGGCGCAGAAGTATTTCGTGATCGCGGCGCACGCCGCGCGGGAGGGCGGCGACCGGCCGCGCGCCGGCGAGGCGCTCTCCCGGGCCGCGCGCCAGATGGTGCACCTCGGCAGGCCGGACGACGCGCTGGACCTGATGAAGCTCGCCCGGTCAGGCTCGGGCGAGGAGGCGCTGCCGCGCACGCGCGCCATGCTGCACACCATCGAGGCATGGGCCCAGGCGTCCATGGGCCGCGGTCAGGCCATGCGGCGCACGCTCGGCGAGGCCGAGGATCTCTTCGCCTCGGACAAGGGCGATGTGCCGCCCCCCAGTTGGATGCAGATGTTCGACGAGGCGGATCTGCACGGCATGCAGGCCCTCGCGTTCCGCACGCTCGCGGAGCACGAGCCCATGGCCGCCAGGACGGCCGAGCGGCACGCCAAGCGGGCGCTCGCGCTGCGCGAGGGCGGCCGTCAGCGCTCCAAGATCTTCGACTACATCTCGATGGCCTCGGCGTGCTTCATCGGCGACGATCCGGAGCAGGCCGACCGCTACGCACGCCTGGCCCTGCTCACCATCAGTGAGAACTCCTCGCACCGCACCTGGGACCGCCTCCGCGAGATGTACCGCCTCACGGGGCAGTACGCGGGGTATCCGAAGATCCAGGACCTGCGCGCGGAGATCCAGGAAGCGCTGCCCCGGGCCCCCAGGCCGTCGAAGGGGAAGGGGCTCAAGTCGATCTGACAGCACCTGGCCCGCACGGCTGCCCGTACAACTGCCCGTACAGCGAGTACAACCGAAGACCGCTTCCGTCTCCTGCCCGCTCGTGCGTCGCCCCAGCGGGTCAGGGTGTCACGCGTGCGATCAGGACGCAGGCGTCGTCCTCGCGCTCCCTGTCGCCGAACTCCTCGGCGATGGCGCGCACGCACTCCTGCGCCGTGCGCGCGGACGCGAAGCGGGGGGCGAGTCCCAGCAGGCGCTCCGCGCCCGTCGGCGGTTCGTCCCCTTCGTCCTGACCGCCCAGCTGGGTGCTGCGCGGGGCGAGGCCGTCGGTGTGCAGCACCAGCAGATCGCCGGGCTCCAGCTGCTCGGTCCGCTCCCCGTAGGAGGCACCGGAGGTCACGCCGAGCAGGACGCCCTCGGGCCGGTCCAGGACGCGTCCGGTGCCGTCGCGGAAGAGCAGCGGCGGCGGGTGGCCCGCCTGGGACCAGGTGAGGGAGCGCTCCCTCGGGTCGTACCGACAGCAGACGGCGCTGCCGAGGGCGGGCTGGGCCGCGGAGTCGAGGAGCTGGTTGAGATGGCCCATCAGGGGGCCGGGACCGATCCCGGCCACCGCCATGCCGCGCACGGCGCCGAGCAGCATCGCCATGCCGGAGGTCGCGGCGACGCCGTGCCCGGTGAGGTCGCCCGCCGTCAGGAGGGTGGCGCCGCCGGGCAGCTCCAGCGCGTCGTACCAGTCGCCGCCGATGAGGGCGCCGGTGGCGGAGGGCAGATAGTGGGCGGCGAGGTCGAGCGTGCCGGGCGCCTGCCCGTCGCCGTGCGGGAAGCGGGGCGAGCCCCGCCACGGCGGGAGCACGGCCTCCTGGAGCTCGACCGCGAGCCTGCGCTCCGTCTGCTCGATGTGCCGCTCCCGCTGGAGCGAGTCACGGGTCTCGCTGACGGCGCGCTCGCTGCGGCGCAGCTCGCTCACGTCGCGCAGCACCGCCCACATCGAGGCGGTGCCCCCCTCCTCGTCGAGCACGGGCTCGCCCACCATGTGGAGGGTGCGGACCGAGCCGTCGGGGCGGACGACGCGGAACTCCTGGTCGATCGCCCTGCCGTCCACCAGGCAGTCCGTGAAGGCGGAGGCCAGCGGCGGCTGGTCCGCGGAGGCCACCCATGACGGCAGCTCGTCGAGCGAGAGCGGGCCGTCGGCCTTCGTCCTGCCGAAGATGCGGAACAGCTCGTCCGACCAGGAGACCTCGTCCGTCAGCAGATTCCAGTCCGCGCTGCCCACGCGGCCGACGAGGGAGGAGGGACGGGGCACCGCTCCGTACGCCGCGGCCGGGGTGCCGTCCGAGCGGCGCTCGCGCCCGGCGGGGTCGGCGGGCAGTCCGTCGCGGAGCTGATCGAGGTGGCCGCCCAGGTCGTCGAGCTGGTGGACGGCGAGCTCGCACAGGGCGCGCTGCCAGCGCTGACGGGGGTCCGGAGAGCCGTCCTCGGCCTCGTCCGGCGTGCCACGGCGCACCGCGTCGACGCCTCCGCGCAGTCTGCGGGCCTGAGTGATGAGGGCGTCAAGGGCGCCGCGCTCGGGCTGCGGCACGGCTGAGCGGTCCGCATGGAGGTGAGACGGCATTGAGGTCTCCGATACGGGTGAGGGCTGGTTACGACTTTCGCACAGGCTGCGACCGTGCGTAAGGGATTTCGCGACACACGATCCGGTGGTGCACCTGGCATATGTCAGCGGCTCGTCGGACGCCCGTACGGGCACGCTGGGCGCCGGTTCGGGGCGAGCCGGTACGGAACGGGCGCGAAGGCGGAGCGGACTCGGTGGAAGGTGCCCTTCCGGGTAAGCTCCGGCTCTTGACCGGGCACCCTGTTCCGGGGGTAAAACCCAGGAGTAGAAACGCGGTCACCGGCAAGAATGGCTGGCAGCGGAAATCCCGTTGCCAGTCGAACACCCCGCACCGGATGCTGACTCTTATGTTCGTCGATTCCGTCGATTCAGACATAGCGCCCAGCGGCACGCTGCTCGGCCTCCTCCAGCGAGGCAGGGGCGACGGCACGCTGCACGCTCTCGCGGCGCCGCGCGCCGAAGCGCTGGCCGCGCTCCGGCACTGCGTCCTGCACGACCCCAGGCGGGACTGGCAGATCGAGCACCGTTCGCTCTATTACGCGCGACTCCACCGGGAGCTCGACGCGGGCCTCGACGAAATCGAAAAGCACCTCTTCGCCCCCGAGGATCTGCTGTGCACCCCGGAGGAGGCCGAGTGCCGCACCGGCCTCGCCCTCTCCGTGCTCGGCCACCTCGCCTCCTACGGCACCGCCACCGGCGACTCCACCGGTGAACCGGCGCTCCGCCTGCTGCGGCGGTACGCCACGGCGGGTGCCAACTGGCAGTGGGCCCTGGACGAGCTGGCCGTGCGGGACGACGACGCCGGGCTGCGGCCCCTCGGCCCCGCGATCCTCGCCCGTTTCCCGCAGACCCCGGAGGGCGACGCCGAGCTGGCCGCCGCCGCGCGCGACGCCTTCGAGCCCCGCCCCTGGAGGCTGTGGGCCGAGGACCCCGCCCACCCCGAGCAGGCCGAACGGCTCCGCAGAGTGCGCGAGCGCCGGTCCTTCGACCGCTGGCAGCGCCAGATGCACGCCTCGGGGCCGCGCCCAGGCTGGAGCGTCCGCGAGATCCTCGACTGGGCGCAGGACGGCCTGGAGCAGAATCCGCCCCAGCACCGCGAGGCCGCCGCGGCACGCTGCCTCTCCGCCGTCGCGGGCGTCGAGGAGCGCGCCGAGCTGGTCGAGGCGGCGCGCGGGCCGCGCGAGGCCGCGCGCGCCGCGGCCCTGCGCCACCTCGCCGACCGTGAGGACCCCGGTGTCCTCGACCTCATCGAGGAGGCCGCGGCCGATCCCTCGGAGTCCGTGGCCCGCTCCGCGCTCTCCTCCTTCGCCCGGATGCGCGGCGTCGCCGCGCTGGAGCGTGCCCGGTTCTGGGCCTCGGCCTCCGAGGGGGCACTCCCCGACGGGCTCACCGCCGTCGCCGCCGAGACCCTCGCCTGCCGGGGCGGCCAGCGGGACGCCGACGCCGTCCTCGTCGCCCTCCGCCGCACCGTCCGCCTCAGCGGACCCGACAGCCCCGGGCTCTGGCCCCTCGTGGACGGAGCGGGGCGCCTCACGATCGCGTGCGCCGCGCCCGTACTGCGCCACATCTACCGGGAGACCGCGTCCTCCCAGCTCCGGGGGCGTACGGCTCGGGCCCTCGCCGCCACGGATCCCTCGTTCCCCGCGGGGTTCGCCATCGAGTGCCTCTGGGACTGCGAGGAGTCCACGCGCGAGGTCGCCGCGGAGTACGCGGCGACGGGTGACGCCCGCGTCGTCGAACGCCTCCGCCGCCTCGCGACGGATCCGGCCGAGGAGGCCGGCGTCCAAAGCGCCATCCGAGGCCGCCTCAGCCCGAACCGAACCTCTCCGGGTACGTAGTTAGGGGCGCGAGGAACTGCGCGCCCAGCCGAGACGCACCCGCACCCCGCAATGCGCATCAGGGGGCACCCCCTCTTCGGTGCGGCACCCGGCACAGAGGGCTGCGCTTGCCAGCCCTGCGCCTCCGGCGCAGACCTCCCAAGCTCAGAGGGAGAGCGAATGTGCCCCGTAAGGGGCGCGGGGAACTGCGCGGCCAGTCACAGCGCACCCGCAGCCCGCGACGCACCGGTAGGGGCAGCCCATGCCCGGCAAGGGCACACGGTCGGGATTCCCCCGGCACATGCCCCGTACGGTCGTTACGGAGGGCAAGTGAAGGTTCGGCGGCACAAGACGAAGGCACGATGGGGGAATGAGCGAGCGCTGGGAATTCTGGATCGACAGAGGCGGCACCTTCACCGACATCGTCGGCAAACGCCCCGACGGAACCCTCGTCACCGACAAGCTGCTCTCCCACGACCCCGCCCGCCCCGACCGCGACGCCGCCGTCACCGGCATCCGTAAGCTGCTCGGCGTCCCGCCGGGAGCCCCCGTGGCGGCGGACCGGATCGACGCCGTCAAGATGGGCACGACCGTCGCCACCAACGCCCTCCTCGAACGCAAGGGCGAGCCGACGGTGCTGCTCACGACGCGCGGGTTCCGGGACGCGCTGCGGATCGCGTACCAGAACCGGCCCCGCATCTTCGACCGCCGTATCGTCCTCCCGGAGGCGCTCTACGACCGGGTGATCGAGGTGCCCGAGCGCGTGAGCGTCGACGGCGCGACCGTCACGCCGCTCGACGAGGAGGCCACCGCCGAGGCGCTGCGGGCGGCGTACCGGGACGGCTTCCGCAGCGCGGCCGTCGTTCTCCTGCACGCCTACCGCCACCCCGTGCACGAGCGCGAGGTGGCCCGCCTCGCACGCGAGGCCGGGTTCACGCAGGTGAGCTGTTCGCACGAGGTCAGCCCGCTGATCAAGCTCGTGCCGCGCGGCGACACCACCGTCGTGGACGCGTACCTGTCGCCCGTGCTGCGCCGCTACGTGGACCAGGTCGCCAAGGAACTCCAAGGCGTACGGCTGATGTTCATGCAGTCCAACGGCGGGCTGCGCGAGGCGGGTCACTTCCGGGGGAAGGACGCCGTGCTGTCCGGCCCGGCCGGCGGCGTCGTCGGGATGGCGCGGAGCTGCGCCGAGGTCGGGCACGCGCGCGTCATCGGCTTCGACATGGGCGGTACGTCCACCGACGTCTCGCACTACGCGGGCGCGCTGGAGCGGGTGTTCGGCACACAGGTGGCCGGGGTGCGGATGCGGGCGCCCATGATGGACATCCATACGGTCGCCGCGGGCGGCGGTTCCCTCCTGCATTTCGACGGGTCCCGCTACCGCGTGGGACCGGACTCGGCGGGCGCCGTCCCCGGGCCCGCCTGCTACCGGCGCGGCGGCCCGCTCACCGTCACCGACGCGAACGTGATGCTCGGGCGCGTCCAGCCCGCGCACTTCCCCGCCGTCTTCGGCGAGAACGGCGACGAGCCGCTCGACACCGAGGCCGTACGGGAGGGCTTCGCGGGGCTCGCCGCGCGTACCGCCGACGGCCGTACGCCCGAGCAGGTCGCCGCCGGTTTCCTGGAGATCGCGGTCCTCAACATGGCGAACGCCGTCAAGAAGATCTCCGTCCAGCGCGGCCACGACGTCACCCGCTACGCGCTGGCCAGCTTCGGCGGCGCGGGCGGCCAGCACGCCTGCGCCGTCGCGGACGCGCTCGGCGTCGGCACCGTCGTCGTGCCGCCGCTCGCCGGGGTGCTCTCGGCGTACGGCATCGGCGTCGCCGACGCGACGGCCCTGCGCGAGCAGTCCGTCGAGACGGAGCTGACCGACGCCGCGCTGGAGGACGTACGCGCACTGTGCGCCCGGCTGGAGGAGCGGACCCGCGACGAGCTGCGCGCGGACGGCATCCCCGAGAGCGCCATCGCCACCGAGGCGCGCCTCCAGCTCCGCTACGCCGGTACGGACGCCACGCTGACCGTCGCGCTGGGCGAGGGCGGGGCCATGGCCGCCGCCTTCGCCGACGAGCACCGCGCGCGCTACGGCTTCACCATGGACAAGCCCCTCGTCGTCGCCACCGCCATGGCCGAGGCGACCGGGCAGGCCGGGCCCGTCAGCGCGGACACGGGGACGACGGGGGAGACCCGTACGGAACCGGCGGCGCGCGTACAGGTGTTCACGGAGGGGCGCTGGCGGGAGGTGCCGCTGCACCGCCGCGAGGAGCTGCCGTCCGGGCACGCGGTGGAGGGGCCCGCGATCATCGCGGAGGCCGACGCGACGACCGTCGTCGATCCCGGATGGCGCGCCGCGGCCGATCCCAAGGGCCATCTGATCCTCTCGCGCGTACGCCCGCGCGCCGCCGCCTCAGCGGTCGGCACGGAGGTCGATCCGGTCCGCCTCGAAGTGTTCAACAATCTCTTCATGGCCATCGCCGAGCAGATGGGCGTACGGCTGGAGAACACGGCCCACTCCGTCAACATCAAGGAGCGCCTCGACTTCTCCTGCGCCCTCTTCGACCCCGAGGGCAACCTCATCGCCAACGCCCCCCACATCCCCGTCCACCTGGGCTCCATGGGCGAGTCGATCAAGGAGGTGCTGCGGCGCAACGAGGGCACGATGCGGCCCGGCGACGTCTACGCGATCAACGACCCGTACCACGGGGGCACCCACCTCCCGGACGTCACCGTCGTCACGCCCGTCTTCGACCGGGACGGCGGCGGGAACGGCGCTGCGCTGCGCTTCCTGGTCGCCTCCCGCGGCCACCACGCGGAGATCGGCGGACTGACGCCCGGCTCGATGCCCGCGTTCAGCCGTACGGTCGAGGAGGAGGGCGTCCTCTTCGACAACTGGCTGCTGGTCCGCGACGGCGTGCTGCGCGAGGCCGAGACCCGCGCGCTGCTCACCGGCGCCCGCTACCCCTCGCGCGACCCCGACACCAACCTCGCCGACCTGCGCGCCCAGATCGCCGCGAACGAGAAGGGAATCGCGGAACTGCACCGAATGGTGGAGCAGTTCGGGCTCGACGTCGTCCTGGCCTACATGGGGCACGTGCAGGACAACGCCGAGGAGTCCGTGCGCCGTATCGTCGCGACGCTCAGCGACGGGGAGTACGCGTACGAGACGGACAGCGGCGCCGTCATCCGCCTCGCCGTCACCGTCGACCGCGAACGCCGCACCGCGCTGCTCGACTTCACCGGCACCTCGCCCCAGCGCGACGACAACCTCAACGCGCCCAGCTCGGTGGTGATGGCCGCCGTCCTGTACGTCTTCCGCACCCTGGTCGCCGACGACATCCCGCTCAACAGCGGCTGCCTGACCCCGCTCGACGTCCGTATCCCCGAGGGCTCGATGCTCTCGCCCGCGTACCCGGCGGCCACCGTCGCGGGCAACGTCGAGACGTCCCAGGCCGTCACCGGCACGCTCTACGCCGCGCTCGGCGTCCAGGCGGAGGGCTCCGGGACGATGAACAACGTCACGTTCGGCAACGATCGCGTGCAGTACTACGAGACCGTCGCGAGCGGCGCGGGCGCGGGCGAGGGCTTCCACGGCGCGGACGCCGTCCAGACCCACATGACCAACTCCCGCCTCACCGACCCCGAGGTCCTCGAATTCCGCTACCCGGTGCGGGTCGAGGACTTCCACGTCCGCGAGGGCAGCGGCGGCGCGGGCCGCTGGCACGGTGGCGACGGCGTCGTACGCCGTCTCCGCTTCCTCGAACCGGTGACCGTCGCCCTGCTCTCGGGGCACCGCCGGGTCGCCCCGTACGGGCTGGCGGGCGGCTCGCCCGGTTCCCTTGGCCGTAACGGAGTCGAACGTGCCGCTTCCGGCGCGTTCGACGTCCTTGACGGGCGCGACGCGGCGGATGTCGCCGCCGGTGATGTGCTGGTCCTGCACACGCCGGGGGGCGGTGGCTACGGCACCCCTGATGTCTGAGCCGGTCGGGCAGGGGCTGCCCCGTCCTGTGCGTACCGGGCTGCGGCTGCGTCGTGGTTGCGCGCGCAGTTCCCCGCGCCCCTGAAGCCGCCCCTCCGGGGCGCGCTTCGGGGCGCCAGGGTGCGCCCCGAAGGGGCGCGGGGAACTGCGCGACCGGCCACGACGGCGCGGCAGCCCGCGACGCACCGGACGGGGCAGCCCCTGCGCGGCCTCATCCGCCGGTCACCGCGTAAGGAGGGCGGGACGAGGCCAGGGCCGCCTCCACCGTGTGGGGGCTGGGCCAGAAGACCGGGACGTCGCCCGGTAAGGGGCGTACCGGTTCGCCGAAGTCGGGCCGGGCGAGCGCCCGTACGCCCAGGGACGAGGGGTCGCCGATGTGCAGCGGGCCTCCGCGGAGCCCGTTCGCCTCGCGGCACACGGTCCGCACGGTCGCCGTCAGCGCGGCCGGGACCGGGCGCATCGTCGCGACCAGGGGCCCGCTCAGTCGGCCCGCCGGGCGCGTGGACCGGTTCGTCGCGTACGCGGGAAGGGGCAGGCCCTGCTCGACGTGGCGCAGCGGCACTCCGGCGGCGGCGAGCGCCTCGTCGAGCGAGCACGGGGCACCGAGCAGGAAGGCGACGAGGTCCGTGCGCCAGTGGGCCGTGGCCCCGGCCGGTTCGGCGACGACCACGCCGTCCTCCCATACGCGGTAGCGGGGCAGCGCGGTACGCAGGTCGGCGTCGTCTGCGAGGCGCGTGGTCCACGTACCCGTGGCGCAGATGTCCCGTACGGGGCAGGCCTGCGGATTGTGGGCGCAGAAGAGCGACAGGTCCTGCGCCCACGACGCGGGGACGGCGACCAGGTGCGCGCCCACACGGCTCGGCACCCAAGGCGCCCACGGCGCCGTTCGCTCAGACCAGCTCACGGCCGCGCGTCTCCGGGAGACCGAGCAGGGCCAGCGCCGCCAGGCAGTAGGCCAGCGCCCCGAACACCAGGGCCCCGCCGACGCCCCAGCTGTCCGCCATGGTGCCCACCAGCGTGGGGAAGAGCGCGCCCAGTCCGCGCCCCACGTTGTACGTGAAGCCCTGCCCCGTGCCGCGGACGGCGGTCGGGTACAGCTCGGCGAGGAAGGAGCCGAAGCCGCTGAAGATCGCCGACATGCAGAAGCCGAGCGGGAATCCGAGGACGAGCAGCAGCGCGTCGGCGGTGTCCGGCACGTTCGTGTATCCCAGGACGCAGACGGCGGAGAGCGCGGCGAAGACGGCGATGGTCTTCTTCCGGCCGAGCCGGTCGGTGAGGTACCCGCCGGTGAGGTAGCCGGTGAAGGCGCCCACGATCTGCGCCGCCAGGAAGCCGCCGGTGGTCACGACGGTCAGCCCGCGCTCGTCGTCGAGATACGCCGGTACCCAGGTCGCCAGCGTGTAGTAGCCGCCCTGCACGCCGGTGGCCATCAGCGAGGCGAAGAGCGTCACCCGCAGCAGGCCCGGCCGGAAGAGCGCCGCGAACGAGCCGCGTTCCCCGCTCTCGGCGGCGCTCTCCAGGCGCTCCGCGGCGGCCGGGGCGTCCTGGACGTTCCTGCGGACCCAGAGCACCAGCAGCGCGGGCAGCGCGCCCGTGAAGAACATGACGCGCCAGGCCAGGTCGTCGTCGAGGAACTGGAAGACGGCCGTGTAGACCAGCACCGCCAGTCCCCAGCCGACGGCCCAGGCGCTCTGCACCGTGGCGAGCGTACGGCCGCGGTGGCGGGCCGAGGTGTACTCGGCCACCAGGACCGCGCCCACCGCCCATTCGCCGCCGAAGCCGAGGCCCTGGAGGGCGCGGAAGACGAGCAGCGTCTCGTAGTTGGGCGCGAATCCGCACAGGACGGTGAAGAGCGCGTAGGTGATCACCGTCAGCAGCAGCGCCCGTACGCGGCCGATCCGGTCGGCGAGGACGCCCGCCAGCGCGCCCCCGAGCGCGGACACCACCAGCGTCGTGGTGACCAGCAGTCCGGTCTCGCCGCTGCTGAGCCCGAAGTACGCCGCGATGGCGACCATGCTCAGCGGCAGCGCGTAGAAGTCGTACGAATCGAGGCCGTAGCCGCCGAAGGCGCCCGCGAAGGCGCGGCGGCCACGGGGGCCGAGGGCGCGGAACCAGGCGAGGGCCCCGCTGTCGTGACTGTCGTGACTGTCGTGCCGTTCGTGCGTGTGCTGGCTCGGCTTCTCTTTCCGGTTTCGAGCCTCTGGTGTCGTGCTCATGGGCACCTCGCAGGCGACGGGCCGGGATCCTCCGCGATTCAACGTAGGGATTGTTGAACGATTCGGCAATCCTCACGTTGTCATGTTCTTCAGGCTGCGGTTCACTTCAGCCATGAGCGACGACGTGCTGGACGAACTCACCGGAGACCGTGCGCTGTTGGGCCGGACCAGCACGGCCGAGCGGGTCGCGGACATCCTCCGCACCCGGATCATCGAGGGTGCCTTCCGCCCCGGGGCGCGGCTGCTGGAGGAGGAGATAGGCGGTGCCCTGGACGTCTCGCGCAACACGCTCCGCGAGGCGTTCCGGCTCCTCACCCACGAGCGGCTGCTGGTCCACCGGCTCAACCGCGGCATGTTCGTACGGGTGCTCACCGTCGAGGACCTGGAGGACATCTACCGCGTCCGCGCCCTCGTCCAGGGCGCCGCGCTCCGCGCGCTCGGCGAGCCCCCGTACGCGCTGGAGCGGCTCGAATCGGCCATCGTGGCGGGACGGGGCGCGGAGCGCGAGGGCCGCTGGCGCGACCTCGGCACCGCCAACATGCGCTTCCACCAGTCGATGGTCGAACTGGCCGGAAGTCCCCGTACCGACGCCATGATGAGCGCTGTCCTGGCCGAACTGCGGCTCGTCTTCCATGTGATGGACGACCCCCGCCGCTTCCACGGGCCCTATCTCACGCGCAACGAGGAGATCCTCGCCGCGCTGCGCGAGGGCGAGGCGTCCGCGGCCGAACTCCTCCTCGGCGCCTACCTCGACGACTCCCGCCGCCAGCTCGCGGGGGCGTACGCCGCGACGGGCGCGGCGAAGGGCGCGGGAGCGAGTACGGGGAAGGGCGACGCGGCCGGTACCGCGGCCGGTACCGCGGCCGGTGCCGCGAACGCGGCCACGCGCGGCGGGCGGGCCGCGGCGGGCGGCCGGGCCCGGCCGGGACCTCCCCGCGGGCCGCGCGGACGCACCCGGTAAGATCGGCACCCTGCCGGACAGGATGCCCGGAACGCCACATACGTGCCGTATCCGTGCCGTTTCGGATCTTGTCAGTGGTACCGCTTAGTGTGTCCGTCGTGACTGAGCACGCCACGACGACGATCCCCCCGACGAGGGCGGCCGTACCCCCGCCGGCACAGCCCCCCGCCGCGGGCCCCGCGGCCGACGAGGGCCTGGCCCGCCGTCTCCGCGCGCTCGCCTGCACCGCTCCGCTGCACGACCTCGACACCCGTAAGGCCAATCTCGCGGGGGAGTACTCGACGTACGAGATGGCGGAGCTGGCCCTCGCCGCCATCGATCTCGTCACGCTCCAGATGGACTTCGACACCGGCGCCGACCATGAGCAGATAGTGACCAGGCTGGTGCCGCGCGCGGCCGCGCAGGCCCCGGAGCGCGGCGCGTCCGAGCACGAGCGCGTCTCCCGCTGGGTGCTGGAGAACCTGATCAACGTGGGCAGCGTCGACCGCGGATTCCGCGCGGTCTACGGCACGTTCGGCCCCGACGGCGTCTATGTCCGCAGGGATTACGACTTCAAGCTCATCGAGGAGGTCCCGGGCCCCGGTGGCAGCGTCTATCTCCGCACCACCGACGAGGCGGTCAACGTGCTGGTGGGCGCCCTCGACACCGATGTCACCAGCGCGCAGATCGCCGCCGAGGTCAAGCTGGAGGTCCTCATCGCGCGCGGCCGTCTCGCCGACGCGCAGCTCGCCGCCGAGCAGGCCCGCTACCGCACGGTGCAGTACGCGGAAACGCTCCGCCGCACCCTGGAGGCCACCCGGCGCGACGTGCGCGCGGTCGACTGGCTGAGCGCCGTCCCCGAGATGATCACCGAGGCCCTCGACCACGTGGCCGATCGCTACCGGCACGAGAACGCGATCCTCACCAACATCCGCAAGGTGCGCGACGAGGCCGCGTCCGAGCGGGGCCCCGACCACAAGCGCCGCGCGGCCGAGCTGGTCGACATAGTCAAGGACTGCATCCGCCGCCACACCCAGCTCCAGTCCCGGCTGCTGGAGGCCGGGCCGCTCTTCCGTGCCGAGCAGGACCGCCAGGCGTTCGCGCCGCCCGCGGCCCGCGCGGGCACCGACCTGTACGGACAGCTCCTCGGCCCCGTCCTCCCGCTGCCCCTGGAGCGGGCGACGCGCGTGACGGACGCCTTCTTCGCGCGCGGCGCCGGGCTGCGCACCCCGGGCGCCGTCCGCATGGGCGACCTGGTCGACCTGCTCCTCACCCCGCCCGCGCCGCGCGAGCACCTGGGCGCCGAGATGCCCGAGCCCGACCTCGTCGCCACCCCCGACGACAGCCGGTTCAGCGAGGAGCAGATGGAGGCGGCCACGGAGCTGCTGGAGCTGCCCGCCGACGCGCCGCGCCGCCTTTCGGGGCTGCTCGCGGACGCCCGCCGCCGCGATCCCGAACTGCCGTACCTGGTCGCCCTCCTGGCCGTGCACGCCGCCAGTCCGCCCGTGGGCACCGCCTACCGGCAGGGCGAGGAGCGCCTCCTGTTCGCCGTGGACGACGGCACGCAGCTGGACGATCCGGAGTTCGGCGGCGCCGACCTGATCGTCGGCACGGCCCTCCTGGACGCGGCGGGCATGGCGGCGGACCGCACGGAGGCGGTGTGAGGGCCCCGGCGCCGGTGGCCTCCGGCCGTATCCCAGCCGACAGCACGGAAAGAACAGGCGATCGACCGTGACCGAGTACGTACCCGAACCCGACCCCGCGGAGCCGGAAGGCCCGAAGGCCCCGGCCCCCGTGACCCCGGCCGACACGGCGGACGCGGCCCGGCTGGTCTCCTTCGGCCTCCACCCCAAGCTCGTCCCGGCCCGTGACGTGGAGTACACCGAGCTGCTGCGGCGCTATCGCGACGAGCCCGCCTTCGCGCGCCTCGCCGACGCGGTCGCGACCGGGCTCGGGCTGGTCGTGCTGGAGGTCTCCACCCGCGCGGGCATGGCGCTGGCCGCCGAGGAGGACTCGGTCTTCGCCGTCCGCATGGGGGACTACGCGCGCCGGGCCACCGCCGACTCCGCCGACCGCTTCCTGCACGGCCTCGCCCATCTCGCCGTCGCCGCCATGGCGTTCCCCCGCCCCGAGGACCTCGCGGACGACGGATACATCGGCCGTATCACCGTCAATGGCGTGGACTCCTTCGTCCGCCAGGCCTGCCGCATGCTGGAGGAGCGCGCCGAGGAGGAAGGGGAGAACACCGACCCGGTCAGCGACGCGCCCGGACTGGAGGCCGCCTGGCGGGTGTACGCGCGGCGGAGCGCCACCGGCGCGACCAAGGACGCCCGCAGGCTCGCCGGTTCGACCACCGGCATCATCGCCAAGGCCGTCGCCTTCCTCGCCGACTCCGGCTTCCTGCAGAAGACGGGCGACGACGCCGGAGGCACGTACCGTACGACGGCGCGCTATCAGCTCCAGGTCCGCGACATGGCGGGCAGCGCCGCCATGGCCGAGCTGCTGGAGCTGGGCGTCGTCCCCGTCTCCGACGGCACCGCGAGCCTGCTGCCGCCGCAGGACGCGGACGATCTGGAGCTGGCCCCCGACGCGGGACTGCCGTTCCACTCCTGACCTCTCCTGTCCTCTCCGACGCCTCCGACCACCCCCACACGAGAGTCCGCCATGTACGAGCTGTCCCGGATCCGCCTCTACTCCATCGGTCCCGCCGGTGCGCGCTACGCCGACACCGTGCTCGACCTGCGTGGAGTCGGCGTGTCCGTCCCCAGCCCGGCGCCCGCCCAGGCGGACTTCTTCGAGGAGGAGCCGCAGGGCCCGCCGCGCCGCCCCGCGCCCGCGGGCGTCCTCTTCCTGGAGAACGGGGGCGGCAAGTCCGTCCTCCTCAAGCTGATCTTCTCCGTGATGCTGCCGGGCCACCGCAACACGCTGGGCGGCGCCAGTTCCGGCGTGCTCCGCAAGTTCCTGCTGGCCGACGACTGCGGGCATGTGGCCCTGGAGTGGCAGCACACGCTGACCGGCGAGTCCATCGTCGTCGGCAAGGTCAGCGAGTGGCGCGGGCGGCAGGTGTCGGGCGACCCGAGGAAGTTCGCCGAGGCGTGGTATTCGTTCCGGCCGGGCCCCGGGATGTCGCTGGACTCCCTGCCCGTCGCCGAGTCCTCCGCACTGCGCCCCGCCGCCGAGGGCGCCTCGTCCGCGCGCGGCAGGCGGCGCACGATGAAGGGCTTCCGCGACGTCCTGATCGAGACGGGCAAGGCGTATCCGAACCTGGACGTGGTCTGGGAAGAGATCCACGAGCGGTGGAACGAGCACCTGACGGGCCTCGGCCTCGACCCCGAACTCTTCCGCTACCAGCGCGAGATGAACGCGGACGAGGGCGAGGCCGCCGGCCTCTTCGCGGTCAAGAACGACTCGGACTTCACCGACCTCCTCCTCCGCGCTGTCACCGACACCCGTGACACCGACGGCCTCGCCGACCTCGTGCACGGCTTCGCGCACAAGCTGGGCCGCCGCGCCGAGCTGACCGCCGAGCGCGACTTCACCGCGGGCTCCCTCGACCTGCTCCAGCGCATCAGCGACTCCGCCGAGGTCCGCGCCCAGGCCCGCGAGATCCACGCCGGAGCCGAGCGCCGTACCCGTACGCTCGCGCGGCGTCTCTCCGCGCGCGGCACGCAGGAGCGCGGCCGCGCCGCCGAGCTGGCCGAGCAGGTCGCGGGCGCCGAGGAGTCCGTGACCGCAGCCGAGGAGGCCCGCTCCCGCGCCTCCCTCGTCGCGGCCGAACTCGCCTACCGGCACGCGTCCCTGGCCCTCGCCGCCGCCGAGAAGTCCGCCGCCGCGCAGAAGCGCGAGCTGAGCGACGCGCGCACGCTGCACTCCGCCTGGCAGGCCGCCGAGACCGTGCTGGCCCACCGTGCGGCGGCCGACCGTTCGGCGCGCGTCGCCGCCGCGATCCAGGAGGCCGAGCGCGACGCGGCCCCCGCGCTCGCCGCCCGCGCCCGCGCCGCCTCCGCGCTCGTACGGGCGCTGAACGCGGCGGCGGAGGACGGCGAGAAGATCGCCACCGAGCAGGAGGAGCGCTCCGCCACCCTCCAGACCGAGAGCGAGAGCGCGCACCGCGACGCGACGGCGGCGGCCACCGAGGCCCAGCGCGCCCGCAGTGAGACCGAGCACCTGCGCCAGCGCCTCGCCGAGGTCGAGCAGGAGACCGCCGAGGCGGTCCGCGCGGGCTGGCTCGACGACGCGGCGCCCGACTCCGACCCGGCGCGCGCCGCGCTCGCCGCCTCCGACGCGGAGAAGACCACCGTCGCCGCCTTCGACACCGCCCGCGAGGCGGCGGCGCGGAGCGCCGAGCGCGCCCAGGAGGCCGCGTCCGAGCGCTCCCGGGCCGAGCTGGCGGCCGCGCGCGCGGTGGACGCGGCGGAGGCGGCCGAGTCGGCGTACGCGGCGGAGCGGTCCGCCGCCGAGTCCCTCGGCGCCGAGGAGCGCCTCGCGGAGCTGCTGGGCCTCCCCGGCGCCCCGCTCGGCCCCGACGGCGCGGGACGCGCCGTCCCGGGGCCCCGCGCGGGCGACGGGAGCGAAGGCCCCGAGGGCGCCGACGGCGGCGCGCGGGACGCCTCCGGCCCGCTCACGGCCGAGGAGCTCGACCGGAACGCGGACGCGCTGCGTGAGCTGCTCGACGACGGCGTCGCCACCGCCGAGCGCCAGCTCTTCGACCTGCGTACGGCCGCCGCGGACGACTCCCGGATGCTCGGCGCCCTCGGCGACGGCGGTCTGCTGCCGCCGGGGCCCGACGTCACGGCCACCGTCGAGTTCCTCGGGGAGCACGGCATCCCCGCGCTCCCCGGCTGGCGCTATCTCGCGCAGGCCGTCGACCCCGCCGACCACGCTTCCGTGCTCGCCGCGCGCCCCGAGCTGGTCGACGGCGTCGTCATCACCGACCCCGACAGCCACGCCCGCGCCCGCGAGGTGCTCGCCGGGGCCGCGCTGCTGCCCCGTTCCGCGGTCGCGGTCGGTACGGCCGCCGCGCTGCTGGCCCCGACCCCGCCGCCGGAGGCCGACGGGGAGGGCGCGGTCTTCCTCGTACCGCCGAACCCGGCGATGCACGACGAGAGCGCCGCCGACGACGAGCGCCGTCAGCTCCGGGAGCGTGCGGCGGCGCGCGACGGGGAGATCCGCGCGCTCGCCGCGCGCCTCTCCGCCGACCGTTCGCTCGCCGCCCGGCTCGCCTCCTGGCGCACCGGCTGCCCCGAGGGCCGCCTCGGTGAGCTGGCAGCGGCGGCGGCCCAGGGCAGGGAGGCCGCCGACGCGGCGCGGGAGCACCTCACCCAGGCGGTCACCGCGCACGAGGAGGCGGCCGAGGAGGCCGCCGAGACCGCCCGCGTCCGCGACGAGCGGCAGGACCAGGCCCAGCGCGCGCGGCGCAGCGCCGACGCCCTCGCCGGGCTCGCCTTCCGGCTGCGCGAGCGCGGCAAGTGGCAGGCGCGGCTGCGCGAGCTGGGCGACGAGTCGGCGGCGGCCGAGGAGCGCGCCGACATCTGCGTGGAGCGCGCCCGTTCCGCCGACGAGGACCGGCGTGCCGCCCAGCGCTCGGCCGACGACGCGCGCCGTACCGCCCGCGCGCTGCGCGCCGAGCGCGCCGAGATCGCGGGCGTCCCCGACGACATGGACGAGTCCGGGTCGGACGGGTCGGACGGGTCGGACGGGTCCGCCGAGTCCGACGGGTCCGACGGTCCGGCGCCCGTCTCCTCCCTCCCCGACCTGCGGGAGGCGTACCGCTCGGCCTCGCAGCTCTACGAGAAGGTCGGCGTCGGCGCCGATCTCCGTGCCGAGCAGGCCCGCGCCGAGGGGGACGAGTCGGCCGCGCTCGCCGTCCTCGACCGGCTCACCAACAAGGTCCGCACCCGCGCTGCGCAGCTCCTCGAAGGCTCCGACGGCGCCGACGGGCCCTCCCGTCAGGCCGCCGCCGCGCGGGCCGAGGCCCTGGTGCAGAAGCTGGAGACGCGCGGCTCGGCCGCCAGCGAGCAGCTCGGGCGGCTGCGCGGCGAGGCCGAGCGCCTCGCCCCGGCGGACGGGGAGGCACACACCGACCTCCCCGAGGAGCTGGTCCCCGCCGAGGCGGGCCAGGCCCAGACCCTGCTGCGCACGGCCAACGCCGAGCTGGCCGCGCGCACCGACGAGCTGGACTCGGCCCGCGCCGCGCACCAGACGCTCGTCCGCTCCCACACCGCCGCCGAGGACGCGGCGGGCGGCTTCGACGAGACGGCCACCACCCTCCGCGACCTGCTCCGCGACCCCCACACGTCCGGCGCCGAGGGCGAGCCGGAGGAGCAGCCCGAGCCGTACGCGGGCAGTCCGGCCGACGCGCGGCAGGCCGCCGCCGAGGCCCGCCGCTCGCTGCGCGGCTGCGCCGCCGACCTCACCGCCGCCGAGCAGGCCGTGCGCGAGGCGAGCGACGTCCTCGTCCGGCACGCCAACTCCAGCCGGTACGAGCACGTGCGTACGCCCGCGCGGCAGCAGATCCGTGAGCTGCCCGCCGCCGCGCTGCCCGAGCACGCCGCCGCGTGGGCCACCGCGTTCGCGCCCCGGCTGCGCGTGCTGAGCGACGAGCTGGAGCAGCTGGAGCGCAACCGGGACAGCATCGTCGACCGGCTGCGCGGCCTGGTCGAGTCCTCGCTCGCCACGCTGCGTTCGGCCCAGCGGCTCTCGCGGCTGCCGGAAGGGCTGGGGGAGTGGTCAGGGCAGGAGTTCCTGCGGATCCGCTTCGAGGACCCCGACCAGGCGACGCTCACCGAGCGGCTGGGCGAGGTCATCGACGAGGCGACCCGCTCGGCCGTGAAGAAGAACTCCGACCTGCGGCGCGACGGGATGTCCCTGCTGCTGCGCGGAGTCGCCGCCGCGCTCCAGCCGCGCGGCGTGGCCGTCGAGATCCTCAAGCCCGACGCGGTGCTGCGCGCCGAGCGCGTGCCCGTCGGACAGATGGGCGACGTGTTCTCCGGCGGCCAGCTCCTCACCGCCGCCATCGCGCTCTACTGCACGATGGCGGCCCTGCGGAGCAACGAGAAGGGGCACGACAAGCACCGGCACGCGGGCACGCTCTTCCTGGACAACCCCATCGGCCGGGCCAACGCGACCTATCTGCTGGAGCTCCAGCGCGCCGTCGCCGACGCGCTGGGCGTCCAGCTGCTCTACACGACGGGCCTGTTCGACACCACGGCCCTCGCCGAGTTCCCCCTCGTGATCCGCCTGCGGAACGACGCGGACCTGCGCGCCGGTCTGAAGTACATCAGCGTCGAGGAGCACCTGCGCCCCGGCCTCCCGCAGCAAGAGGCCGACGGGAGCGACGGGCCCGTGGTGCACGGGGAGATCACCGCGACACGGATGTTCCGCCGCCCCGAGGAGGAGCGGCCTGGCGAGGAGCGGCCGAGCGGGCCGCCGTCGGACGGGGAGGAGCCGTCGCAGCCCCGCCCTGACGTCCCGGCTCAGCAGGGCGACGGGGACGCGGCGCGCCTCTCCCGGTAGCGGCGGTTCCGCTCCCGTTTGCGGAGGCCCCCGGGGCCCCGGAGGCTCCGGGAACCCCGGACCCCCCTGCGCGCCCGGCCCCCGCGGGCTCGGGGCGGCGGTGCGGCACGCGCGGGCGCTGCCGTGCCGCGCTGCTCGGCTGCGACACGACGCCGTGCCGCTGCACCCACACCTGCCGCGTGATCCATACGTCCAGCACACCCCAGGTGGCCAGCACCGTGCTGGCCACTGTCGCCAGCACCATCGGGAACGCCAGCCAGACCTGCGCGAGCGAACAGAGCACCGCGACCATGAGCTGAACCAGTGTCAGCGCGACGATGATCACCGCGCGCACCGCGGCCGCCCTCACCGGGTCCGGGAGACGGGTCTTCGCGTACATGTCTTTCACTCCCCCTTCACGACCCTCTGCACGCACACGTTTCCATAAACGTGTCCTGTGCCACAATCGCCGAACATGTGTCGGGGCATCGACGGACAACCCAGGATGAGGCACCCTGGGCGCCCTGTTTCAACGCCCATACATACCTTCGAGTTGGGTGCGCGGCAGTAGTAAGCTCGCGCCGTTTGCTGACGGAACACGCCCCCGCGCACCGGGGCCGACGTAGGGGAGGCCATGCGCTTTCGCGGGAAGTCCATCCGCCGGAAGATCGTGGTGCTGCTGCTGGTGCCGCTGGTGTCCCTCGTATCCATCTGGGGCTTCGCGACCTACATCACCGGGAGCGAGGCCCAGCGCCTCGCCAATGTGGACGAGATCACCAACAAGATCGGTGACCCCTCGGACGAGACCGTCCAGGCACTGCAGCGCGAGCGGCGCGAGATCCTCATCCACCTCGCGGACCCGCGCGGTTCCGCGTCCCGGGAGAAGCTCCGGCGCGCCCAGCGCGCCACCGACGCCACCGTCGCGCGCCTCCGGGACCGGGCGGAGGACGGCGGGCTGCGCTCCATGCTGAGCGGCGACGGCCGCGCCCGGCTCGACGAACTCCTCGACGGGCTCGACGGACTGGACCAGCTCCGCTCCAAGGTCACCGACAACACCATCACCAGGGGCGGCGCCTTCCAGGCGTACAACGAACTCATCGACCCCGCCTTCATGTTCTTCAGCCTGCAGAGCGGCCTCGACGACGTCGGCCTGGAGCGGCAGTCCCGCGCGCTCGTCGGCGTCGCGCGCGCCCGCGAGTACCTCTCGCGCGAGGACGCCCTGACCGCCGCCGCGTTCGTCGCGGGACGCATGACGAAGGGCGACCAGCGCGCGCTCTCGGACCGGGTCGCCGAGCGCAGCATGACGTACGAGAACAACCTGTCCTCGCTGCCCGCCGAGGACCGGCAGATCTTCGACAACTACTGGAACGGCACCGAGGGCCGCACCCTCCGCAGCTACGAGGACACGCTGATCGCCAACGGCACACGTGGCCTCGGCACGGCTGTCACCGTCAAGCGCTGGCACTCCGCCACCTCCACCGTTCTCTCCGACCTCGACACACTGGCCGCCGAGGCCGAGAAGCGTTACGAGGACCGGGTCGAGCCCGTCGCCGAGAAGGTGCTGCTCCAGGCCGCGGCCGCGGGCTTCCTCGGCTTCCTCGCCGTACTCGCCTCCCTCATCATCTCCTTCCGGGTCGGACGCGGTCTCGTCAGGGACCTCAACACCCTCCGTAAGGAGGCCAACGAGTCCGCCGGAGTGCGGCTGCCCAGCATGATGCGGCGCCTCGCCTCCGGCGAGCAGGTCGACGTCGAGACCGAGTCGCCCCGTCTCGACTACCCGCCGGACGAGATGGGACAGGTCGGCCAGGCCCTCAACACACTGCAGCGCGCCGCCGTCGAGGCGGCCGTCAAACAGGCCGACATGCGGCGCGGCGTCTCCGAGGTCTTCGTCAACCTCGCCCGCCGCAACCAGGTCCTGCTCCACCGCCAGCTCACCCTCCTCGACGCGATGGAGCGCCGCACCGAGGACGCCGACGAACTCGCCGACCTCTTCCGCCTCGACCACCTCACGACGCGCATGCGCCGCCACGCCGAGGGCCTGGTGATCCTCTCCGGCGCCGCGCCGTCCCGGCAGTGGCGCAAGCCCGTCCAGCTCATGGACGTCGTACGGGCCGCCGTCGCCGAGGTCGAGGACTACGAGCGGATCGAGGTGCGCCGCCTGCCGCGGCTCGCCGTGGACGGCAGCGCCGTCGCCGACCTCACCCACCTCGTCGCGGAACTGCTGGAGAACGCCACGGTGTTCTCCCCGCCGCACACGGCCGTCCAGGTGCTGGGCGAGCGCGTCGCCAACGGCTTCACGCTGGAGATCCACGACCGGGGGCTCGGCATGGCGGCCGACGCGCTGCTCGACGCCAATCTGCGGCTCGCCGAGACACCCGAGTTCGAGCTGTCGGACACCGACAGACTCGGCCTGTTCGTGGTCTCGCGGCTCGCGCAGCGCCAGGGCGTCCGCGTCTCCCTCCAGCCCTCCCCGTACGGCGGGACCACGGCCGTCGTGCTCATCCCCGGCACCGTGCTCACCGAGACGCCCGGCGGACGCGAGGACGAGGAGCGCCCCGGACGCCGTACGGCGCTGGAGAACGGGAAGAAGAGCGACGCGCTGCCGCAGCGGTCCGCGCCCCGGCTGGAGAAGCGCCGCGAGAACGGCGTCGGCGAACACGCCCTGGGCCGCGGCCCGGTCGACGGTCCCGTCGAACTGGAGGCGCCGCTCGGCGAGCTGGACGCGTCGCTGGACGCCTCATTGGACGCGCCGGACAGCGGCGGACGGCTCTTCCGCAAGCCCCCGCCTCCGTCGCCGGGCGTGCCGCAGGCGGTGCCGCCGCGCGCGCCCGTCCCGCGGACGCCCGCGGGCGAGCAGCACCAGCAGGCGCACGACGAGCAGGGGCCCGCCGCGCGCGGCGCCGAGGACGACGAGCAGACCGGCGGACGGACGACGCCGCTGCCGCGCCGCCGCAGCACACCGGTGCTGGTCTCCGACCACGGACGCCCCGTGGGCGCGGCGCGCGAACGTGAGCGCCCGCAGCGGGAGCGGGAGGGCGACGAGCCGTCCCGCCGGGAGCTGCCGCGCCGCAAGCCGAAGTCCGCGCCGCGGGAGGAGACCGGCGAGGACGAGAGGCTCCCGGCACCGGCACCGGTGCTGGAGGAGACCGGGCCGGAGGTGCCCGAGCGGTCCGCCACCGTCGGGGGGCTGCCGCGCCGGGTCCGTCAGGCGAGCCTCGCCCCGCAGCTCAAGGCCGACAGGGCGGCGCCCGCGCCGTCACCCGAGGACGGTACCGTCCAGGACGCGGAGACCGCCGAGCGCGAGGCCGAGGCCGTACGCAGCCGGATGTCCTCGCTCCAGCGCGGATGGGAACGGGGCAGGCGGCAGAACGACGCCGGCCCTTCGGGGGACGAACCGGGGGAGACAGCACAAGGAACGACACCGGAGGGGGACGGTCGATGACCGCACCGAAAGCCGCACCGCACGCCACGTCCGGAAGTGGCGAGCTCAACTGGCTCCTCGACGAGCTGGTCGACCGAGTCGGCAGCATCCGCAAGGCGCTCGTGCTCTCCGGGGACGGCCTCGCCAGAGGCGCGTCCCAGGACCTCAGCAGAGAGGACGGAGAGCACCTGGCCGCCGTCGCCTCCGGTTTCCACAGCCTGGCCAAGGGAGTGGGCCGCCACTTCGAGGCCGGGGACGTCCGCCAGACGGTCGTCGAGCTCGACGACGCGTTCCTCTTCGTCACGGCCGCCGGGGACGGCAGCTGCCTCGCCGTCCTCTCCGACGCCGACTCCGACGTCGGGCAGGTGGCGTACGAGATGACGCTGCTGGTCAAGCGCGTCGGCGTGCACCTGGGCACGGCGCCCCGCACCGGCGGCCCGGCGGGCGGTACGGACAGCTGAGGCGGCGGACGACGGGACGAGGGACTGACGGGACGCGCTGGCCATGACAGAGCGCTGGTTCGACGACGCGGCGGGACCCGTGGTGCGGCCGTACGCCAAGACGCGCGGCCGGACCCGCAGCGGTCCGGACGAGACGCGGATCGACCTCATCGCGGTGGTCACGGCGGACGGCGCGGGCGAGGCGGCGGACGGGGAGGGCGCGGAGACGGCGGAGGACGTGGAGCGGGTCATCCGCGCCGCCGAGGACGAGGCCCTCCTGCCGCACCGCACGCTCGTTCCCGAGCACGTCGACATCGTCGAGCGGTGCCGCCGCTCGCCCCTCTCGGTCGCCGAGCTCGCCTCGGAGCTGGACGTGCCCGTCGGGGTCGTCCGGGTGCTCCTCGGCGACCTGATGGAGGCCGAGCTGGTGCGCGTCACCCGTCCCGTCCCTCCCGCCGAACTACCGGACGAGAGCATCCTCAGAGAGGTGATCAATGGTCTTCGGGCGCTCTAAGCGCGGTGGACACAAGCCCGCGCCCGAGCCCGTCACGCTGAAGATCCTGGTGGCGGGCGGATTCGGGGTGGGCAAGACGACGCTGGTCGGCGCCGTCAGCGAGATCCGCCCCCTGCGCACGGAGGAGACGCTCAGCGAGGCGGGCACCCGCGTGGACGACACGGAGGGGGTGGAGACGAAGTCGACCACCACCGTGGCCATGGACTTCGGCCGCATCACCATCCACGACGGGCTCGTGCTCTACCTCTTCGGCACGCCGGGGCAGGACCGCTTCTGGTTCCTGTGGGACGAGCTGGCGCAGGGCGCGCTGGGCGCCGTCGTGCTGGCCGACACCCGGCGCCTGGAGGACAGCTTCG
Source organism: Streptomyces sp. NPDC048172 (assembly GCF_043202595.1). Lineage (NCBI taxonomy): Bacteria > Bacillati > Actinomycetota > Actinomycetes > Kitasatosporales > Streptomycetaceae > Streptomyces > Streptomyces sp. NPDC048172. Next base: position 12,819 of record NZ_JBIDAT010000005.1, on the reverse strand, counting down.
CCGCGATCGACTACTTCGAGCGGCGCGGCATCCCGTTCACCGTCGCCGTCAACTGCTTCGACGGCGCCGAGCAGTATCCCGTCGCGACGGTCCGCGAGGCGCTGGACCTGGACGGCGAGGTGCCGCTGATGCTGTGCGACGCGCGGGAGCGCGAGTCGGCGCGGGACGTGCTGATCTCGGTCGTCGAGCACGCGATGCACGCGAGCGCGCAGGCGGCGGCGGAACGGGCGGGACGCGAGCCCGTACCCGCGTCCGAAGCCGCGCCGGAGCACACGCCGGAGCCCGCGCCCGCGCCGACGAGCTGAGCGGGCGCGGCCGGTACCCCGCCGTCCAGGGTGCCGCCCGCGCCCGCGGTCCGGGCGCGCCCCGCCCGGCGGCGGGGCGCGGGGAGGTCAGCCCTCCTCGTGCCAGCCGAAGCTGCGCTCCACGGCCTTGCGCCAGTTGCCGTACTCGCTCTCCCGCGCCTCCGGCGTCATCCGCGGCGACCACTCGGCGTCCCGCTTCCAGTGCGCCCGCAGCTCGTCGAGGTCCGACCACACGCCGGTCGCCAGCCCCGCCGCGTACGCCGCGCCCAGACAGGTCGTCTCGGAGACCACGGGCCGGATCACCGGTACGCCCAGCACGTCCGCCTGGTGCTGCATCAGCAGCCCGTTGGCCGTCATGCCGCCGTCGACCTTGAGCGTGGTGATACGGACGCCCGAGTCCTGGTACATCGCGTCCACGACCTCGCGCGTCTGCCAGCTCGTGGCCTCCAGCACGGCCCGGGCCAGGTGCGCCTTGGTGACGAAACGGGTCAGCCCGGTGACGACGCCGCGCGCGTCCGAGCGCCAGTACGGGGCGAAGAGCCCGGAGAAGGCCGGGACGATGTACGCGCCGCCGTTGTCCTCCACGCTCGCCGCGAGGGTCTCGATCTCGGAGGCCTCGCTGATGATCCCGAGCTGGTCGCGGAACCACTGGACGAGGGCCCCGGTGATCGCGATCGAGCCCTCCAGGCAGTAGACGGGCGCCTCGCCGCCGAGCCGGTAGCCCATCGTCGTCAGCAGCCCGTTCTTGCTGGGCACCGGCCGGTTTCCGGTGTTGAGCAGCAGGAACGAGCCGGTGCCGTAGGTGTTCTTGGCCTCGCCCACGCCGTAGCAGGTCTGCCCGAAGACGGCGGCCTGCTGGTCACCGAGCGCCGAGGCCACCGGCACCCCGGCGAGCTGGCCCGTGGCCGTCCCGTAGACCTCGGCGGACGAGCGGATCTCGGGCAGCACGGCGGCCGGGACGTTCATCGCGTCCAGCACGCTCTGGTCCCACTCCAGGGACTCCAGGTTCATCAGCATGGTGCGGGAGGCGTTGGTGACGTCGGTGACGTGCCTGCCGCCCTCCGTACCGCCCGTGAGGTTCCAGATCAGCCAGGAGTCGATGGTGCCGAACGCGATCTCGCCGTTCGTCGCGCGCTGCCGCAGCCCCGGCACGTTGTCGAGCAGCCAGGCGACCTTCGGCCCCGCGAAGTAGCTGGCCAGCGGGAGGCCCGTACGGTCGCGGAAGCGGTCCTGGCCGTCCGTGCCGCCCAGTTCGGTGCAGAGGGCAGAGGTGCGGGTGTCCTGCCAGACGATCGCGTTGTGCACGGGCTTGCCCGTCGAACGGTCCCAGAGCACCGTCGTCTCGCGCTGGTTGGTGATGCCGACCGCGCTGAGCTGCTCGGCGCGCAGGCCCGCGCTCGCGAGCGCGCCCGCGACGACCGCCTGGACCTTCGACCAGATCTCGCTCGCGTCGTGCTCGACCCAGCCCGGCTTCGGGAAGATCTGGCGGTGCTCGCGCTGGTCGACGGCGACGATCGCGCCGTCCTGGTCGAAGATGATGCAGCGGCTGGACGTGGTGCCCTGGTCGATCGATGCGACGTACTTGTCCGTCATGTGTGACGACCCCTCGGTTGATCGGGATTAGCGGACGACGGGCTTCAGAAGGCCAGCTCGTAGACCAGCGCGCCCAGCGCGCCGCCGATCAGCGGCCCCGCGACCGGGATCCACGCGTAACCCCAGTCGCTGGTGCCCTTGTTGGGAATGGGCAGCAGCGCGTGTGCGATGCGCGGACCCAGGTCGCGCGCCGGGTTGATGGCGTAGCCGGTGGGCCCGCCGAGCGAGAGGCCGATGCCGACCACCAGGAACGCGACCAGCAGGGTGCCCAGCCCGCTCTGGCCGGGACCCGCGCCCACGCTCTTGGTCTCGGCGAACGCCAGCAGCGGCAGCACCAGCACCAGGGTCGCGACGACCTCGGTGAGCAGGTTGGCGACCGGATTGCGGAGCTCCGGCGCCGTGGAGAAGATCCCCAGCGTCGGCGAGGCGTTCTCCCTGTCGCGGTTGGCCTCGAACTGCGCGTAGTACGCCACGTAGCACAGCCCGGCGCCGATCAGGGCGCCGATCATCTGCCCGGCGATGTAGACCGGCACCTTCTCCCAGTTGTCGCCCTCCTTGATGGCGATGCCGAGGGTCACGGCCGGGTTGAGGTGTCCTCCCGAGAGAGTGCCGACGGAGTACGCGCCCGCCATCACGCCGAAACCCCAGCCGAACGCGACGACGATCCAGTCGGCGTCCTTGGCCTTGGAGAAGCGGAGATTGACGGCCGCGCAGACGCCCGATCCCAGCAGGATCAGGATGGCCGTCCCGATGATCTCACCGACGAAGATGTCCCCATTGGAAAACTGATCCATGACGGCCCCCCAGTGCCGACGTGCCCGACGTGCCCTGCGTCCGCGTCAAGCGTGTCGGCAGTGTTCAACTCAGCTGAGGGGGCGTCAAGATGAGCGACAGATGCGGATTGTGGCGGTCAGCGGGGTCAGCGCACGGCGATCACCGCGGAGCCGTGGCCGAACAGCCCCTGGTTCGCCGTGATCCCGGCCCGCGCGCCCGCGACCTGCCGGTCGCCCGCCTGCCCGCGCAGCTGCCAGGTCAGCTCGCAGACCTGGGCGATGGCCTGCGCGGGAACCGCCTCGCCGAACGAGGCCAGGCCGCCGCTCGCGTTCACCGGAATCCGCCCGTCGCGCTCCGTGGCGCCCTCCCGGAGCAGCTTCGCGCCCTCGCCGCGCGGCGCGAGACCGAGGTCCTCATACCACTCCAGCTCCAGCGCGGTGGACAGGTCGTAGACCTCCGCGAGCGAGAGGTCCCCGGGCCCGAGCCCCGCCTCCTCGTACGCCGCGTCCGCGAGGGCCGCGCGGAACGGACGCGCGGGCTCCGGCACCGCGGCCGCCGAGTCCGTCGCGAGGTCCGGCAGATCGAGGGCCGTACGCGGGTACTCGGGCGTGGCGGTCGACACGGCCCGTATCCGCACGGGCGGAGCGCCGTCCGTACGCCCGTGCCGCCGCGCGAAGTCGGCACGGCAGAGCACGAGCGCGGCGGCGCCGTCCGACGTCGCGCAGATGTCCAGCAGCCGCAGCGGGTCGGCGACCACGGGGGAGGCCGCGACCTCCTCGGCGGTGACGGGCGTGCGGTAGCGGGCGTACGGGTTCAGCGCGCCGGACGCCGCGTTCTTGACCTTGACCCGGGCGAAGTCCTCCGGGGTGTCGCCGTACACGGCCATCCTGCGGCGCGCGTACAGCCCGAAGTACGCCGGATTCGTCGCGCCCAGCAGCCGGAACCGCTGCCAGTCGGGGTCGTCGGGGCGCTCGCCGCCCGCCGGGGTGAAGAAGCCCTTGGGCGCGGCGTCGGCGCCCACCACGAGCACCGTGTCGGCGAGTCCGGCCAGGAGCTGCGCGCGGGCGGTGGCGATGGCCTGCGCGCCCGAGGCGCACGCTGCGTACACGCTGGTGACCCGCGCGCCCTGCCAGCCCAGCGCCCGCGCGAACGTCGCCCCCGCCACATAGCCGGGGTAGCCGCCGCGCACGGTGTCGGCGCCGACCACCGAGCCGATCTCCGTCCACTCAAGACCGGCGTCCGCGAGCGCGGCGCGGGCCGCCTCCGTGCCGTACCGGACGAAGCTGCGGCCCCACTTGCCCCACGGGTGCATCCCCGCCCCGAGCACCACGACGTCCTCGCTCACCTCGCTCATACCGGGTCGCCCCCTCCCTCGACGGGCCGCCAGTGCCAGGTGGTCCAGATGTGCTCCTCGTCCTCGCTGAGCACCCCCGGCACCAGCTCGACCTCCATCCCCACGCGGAGCTGGTCGACGGTGACCCCGGGCGGCGCCTGCCCGAGCACCACCATCCGCTCGGCCTCCAGCTCCACCGCGAGCAGCGCGTACGGCTCCCACGGGCGCCCGGGGTCCGAGACGTACGGCGGGGGCGGGCGGTAGCGGCCGTCGGTGAACGACCACACGCGCCCCCGGCGCGAGAGCGGCACCTCCTCCAGCTCGCTGCCCGCGCAGCGCGGATTGCGGCAGAACGCGTCCTCGCGTGGGAAGAAGACGCACGCACACTCCCGGCACCGCGTCCCGAGCAGCGCGAACTCCGCCCCCTCGCCGCCGAACCAGCCCTCCACCACGGGTTTGCGTACGCGTGCCATGGCCCCTCCCGACGGTCCGGGTATCCGACGAACTGACGAACCGTCAGGAGTGTGGCACGCCCCGCTGACAGTGTCACCAGCGCGTCACCAGAACCTCACGCTCATGTACGGCTCGCCGATCTTCCGAACCGCACCGGGGACACGGGCGTCCACTTGGACATGAACGGCGGCAGGGGGCCGACGGGGGTGGTTCCGTGCCGCCGTTCTCTCCTGTAGGGAGTGGGCATGACACGACGTGCAGCGCTCGCCACCTCCTCCGCCCTCGCCGCGCTCCTGGCCACCACGGCCCTCGCCGCCCCGTCCCACGCCGGGGAGCGGACCGGCCCCAAGGCACCCAAGGAGTTCGTCGCCCTCAGCGACGCGGACCCGACGATCCTCCAGGAGATCCGCTACTTCACCCCGCACAACTTCGTGGGCGAGCCGATCGACGGCTACCGCGAGCCGATGTGCCTCGTCACCAAGGACACCGCCAAGGCCCTCCACCGCGCCCAGAAGTCCTTCCTCAAGCGCGGCTACACCCTCAAGGTCTACGACTGCTACCGCCCCCAGCGCGCCGTCGACCACTTCGTCCGCTGGGCCAAGGACCTGGAGGACGAGCGCATGAAGGCGGAGTTCTACCCGAGAGTGGAGAAGAACCGCCTCTTCGAGGACGGCTACATCGCCGAGAAGTCCGGCCACAGCAGAGGCAGCACGGTCGACCTAACGATCGTGAAGCTCCCCGCCAAGCCCACCCGCCCCTACGAGCCGGGCGAACCCCTCGTCGACTGCGCCGCCCCCAAGTCCGAGCGCTTCCCCGACAACTCCGTCGACGCGGGCACGGGCTTCGACTGCTTCGATACCCTCTCCCACACCGACGACCCCCGGGTCCAAGGCAAGCAGCGCGCCAACCGCCAGCTCCTCAAGAGCACCCTGGACAAGGCGGGCTTCAAGAACCTCCCGGAGGAGTGGTGGCACTACACCCTCAAGAAGGAGACGTTCCCCGACACCTACTTCGACTTCCCCGTCACCCGCCACTCGCTCCCCAGGTGACCGGGGCCTGAGCCAGGGCGCTCCGTCACCCCCTGCGCACTCGCACCCGGTACGGCATCGGCCGCCCGTCCTCGCGTTCGATCGCCACGCCCGGTTCGCCGTCGGCGTTCCGTACCGTGAACCGCTCCGGATCCGGCCGGTCCCAGCCCTCACCCGGGTCGGGGATCACCAGACCGCTGCCCGTACGGCCCGGCGCCGGCGGCCACACCTCCAGTTCCGTGTCCCCGTCGGCGCCTGCCACCGGCACCGCGGCGCCCGCGCGGGCCAGTACGGGGATGCGGGACAGGGGCGCCTCGACCCGGACCGTGCCGGGGCCCTCGTAGGCGCGGCCGGTGGCCGTGTCGTACCAGCGCCCGGCGGGGAGCCGGACCGTACGGCCGCGTACGCCCGGCGCCAGCACCGGCGCCACCAGCAGCGCGTCGCCGAGCAGGAACGCGTCCTCGCACTCGCGCAGATCCCGGTCGCGGGGGTGCTGCCACCAGAGCGGACGCACGTACGGCGCGCCCGTACGGTGCGCGAGCTGGGCCAGCGTCATCAGGTACGGCATCAGCCGTTCCCGTTCCGCGAGCGCCGCCCGCGCGTGCTCCAGGACCTCGTCGCCGAACTCCCACGGCTCGCGCCGCCCCGCCCACTTCGCGGCGTGCGTACGGAACAGCGGCAGGTAGGCCCCGAGCTGGAACCAGCGCAGATACAGCTCGGGGGAGGGCCGCCCGGTGAAGCCGCCCACGTCCGGTCCCGAGTACGGCACCCCGCACAGCCCCAGCCCCAGCACCAGCGAGAGCGAGGCCCGCAGCCCCTCCCAGCCCGTCTCCACATCGCCGGACCAGGTGCCGCCGTACCGCTGCATCCCCGCCCACCCGGAGCGCGAGAAGAGGAACGGGCGCTGCTCCGGCACCAGCCCGCGCAGCCCCTCGTACCCGGCCCTGGCCATCGTCAGCGCGTAGACGTTGTGCGCCTCGCGGTGGTCGCCGCCGCGGCCCTCCAGCGCGTGCCGCGCGGAGAGCGGCAGCGTCGGATCGCCGAACGCCGCGAACGACGTCGGCTCGTTCATGTCGTGCCACACCCCGGCGAACCCCTGCGCCAGCCGCTCCGCGTACAGCTCGCCCCACCACTTGCGCGCCCGCGGATCCGTGAAGTCCGGGAAGACCGAGACGCCCGGCCACACCACGCCCCGCACCTCCCGCCCGCGCCCGTCCCGTACGAAGACGTCCGCCGCGGCCCCGCTGTCGTACACCGTCCAGCCCGGCTCCGCCTTCACCGCCGGGTCCACGATCGACACGAGCCGTACGTCCGCCGCGCGCAGCTCGGCCGCGAGCCCCGGCAGGTCGGGGAAGTGCGCGCCGTCCACGGTGAAGACGCGGTGCCCCCGGTAGTGGTCGATGTCCAGGTGCAGCGCCCGCAGCGGCAGCCCGCGCTCCCGGTACCCCTCCGCGACCCGCCGCACCTCGTCGGCGCTGCCGAAGCCCCACCGCGCGTGCTGGTGCCCCAGCGCCCAGCGCGGCGGCAGCGCGGGCGAGCCCGTCAGCGCCGCCCACCCGTGCAGCACCCGCGCGGGCGGACCGGCCAGCACCCAGTAGCGCAGCGGCCCGCCGGACATCCGCACTTCGCAGCGGCCCGGCCTGTCGTGCCCCGAACCCAGCCCCTCGGCCCCCTCGCGGAGCGCGACGTGACCGTCCCAGGTGTTGTCGTGGAAGACCAGGTGCGTGCCCGCGTCCGCGACGGCCATGAGTACCGGCATCGTGAGGTAGAGCGGATCCTGGCCGGGGGAGAAGGGGCCGGGGTCGGTGTTCCACAGCCGGTAGGCCCCGTCACGCAGCCGCAGCCCGGCCGCGCGCCCGCCGAGCCCGAAGAAATGCGCGTCCGGCGGCAGTTCCGACCGCTGCAACCACCGCGCACACCCCACCTGCGCCCCGTCGTCCCGCGAGCCCTGCTCGTCCGCCCCGTCGCCGCGCGCGCTCGCCCCGTCCTCGCGGGGCCCCGGCACACCGTCGCGGAGCCCCGGCACGCCGTCGCCGGTGCCGGCACCCCCGGCGTCTCGTGCCCCGTCGCCCTCCCACCAGCGCGGCGGCAGGTCGCGGCGGAGCAGGACGCCGCCCGGCGTCCGTATCTCCACCGCCCCGTGCCGCGAGACGATGACGAGCATCCGCTCCGAGACGACGCGCCACCCGCCGTCCTTGTCCGGCTCCAGGTCCACGCGCGGGTCCGGCTCGGGGCACGTGCCCGCCAGCGCGTACGAGGGCTCGGGGCCCGCGCCGTCCCAGCCGAAGAAGACCGCGCCGCCGACCGCCACCCGCACCCACAGCGACGACCGCTCGAACCGGATCACCCCGCCGCCGGGCCGGGGTTCGGCCCCCGTCGCCTCGCCCGGCGTCCGTGCCCGTTCGGCTCCCACCCGGGGCAGCGCCCGCGCGTCCGTACGGCGCCGACGCCAGGCCGACCGGAGGGCACGCGCGCCCTGCGCCGTCCCGACCGCTTTCACCGACCGCACCAGGTCACGCGCGTCCATGCTGCTCAGCCTGCCATCGTCGCGGGGCCGCGTCAGTGCCGTTCAGCCGCCGTTCACCTGCGCGCCACCGTGCGCCCACCACACACCCTCCGTCCTCGGTGTGTGACGCCCGCCCTGGCGCGGAAGTTGATCACATGGCATCGTCCCGCATAGCCACCGGACGCGTCGGGAGAACCGGCGTACCGGACGCCGGACCGGAGCCAGGGAAGCTAGGGAGCCCTCCATGACCGCAGCGCACAGCACTCCAGCGCACAGCAGCACCCCGCAGCCCGAGGCGCCGGAGCCGCTCTGGCGGCCGGACGCGGAGCGCGTCGGGACGGCACAGATCACCCGCTTCCAGACATGGGCGCACGAGCGCCACGGCGCGCCCCCCGTCACGCCCGGCGACCCCGAGGCGAGCTACGCCGCGCTGCACCGCTGGTCCACGGAGGAACTCGGCACTTTCTGGGCCGCCTTCGCCGAGTGGAACGACATCCGCTTCACCACCCCGTACGAGACGGTCCTGGCCGATGCGGCGATGCCGGGTGCGACCTGGTTCCCCGGCGCCACCCTCAACTACGCCGAGCACGCCCTGCGCGCCGCCGAGGACCCCGCACGCGCCGCCGATCCGGCCCTGCTCCACGTCGACGAGCGCCACGAGCCCACCCCCGTCACCTGGGCGGAGCTGCGCCGCCAGGTCGGCTCCCTCGCCGCCGAGCTGCGCCGCCTCGGCGTCCGGCCCGGCGACCGCGTCAGCGGCTATCTGCCCAACGTCCCCGAGGCCGCCGTCGCGCTCCTCGCCACCGCGGCCGTCGGCGGCGTCTGGACCTCCTGCGCCCCCGACTTCGGCGCCCGCAGCGTCCTCGACCGCTTCCAGCAGGTCGAGCCCGTCGTCCTGTTCACCGTCGACGGCTACCGCTACGGCGGCAAGGAGCACGACCGCGCCGACGTCGTCGCCGAGCTGCGCCGCGAACTGCCCACCGTGCGCGCCGTCGTCCACGTCCCGCTGCTCGGCACCCCGGCCCCCGAGGGCGCCCTCGACTGGGCCGCCCTCACCGCCGCCGACACCGAACCCGTCTTCGAGCAGGTCCCCTTCGACCACCCCCTGTGGGTGCTCTACTCCTCCGGTACGACGGGCCTGCCCAAGGCCATCGTCCAGTCCCAGGGCGGCATCCTCCTCGAACACCTCAAGCAGCTCACGCTCCACAACGACATCGGCCCCGGCGACCGCTTCTTCTGGTTCACCTCCACCGGCTGGATGATGTGGAACCTGCTGGTCTCCGGCCTCCTCACCGGCTGCACCGTCGTCACGTACGACGGCAGCCCCGGCTACCCCGACACGGGAGCCCAGTGGCGCGTGGCGGAGCTGACGGGCACGACGGTCTACGGCACCTCGGCGGCGTACGTCATGGCCTGCCGCAAGGCCGAGGTCCACCCGGCCCGGGACTACGACCTCTCGCGCGTCAAGTGCGTCGCCACCACCGGCTCCCCGCTCCCGCCCGACGGCTTCCGCTGGATCCACGACGAGGTCGCCGAGGACATGTGGATCGCCTCCGTCAGCGGCGGCACCGACGTGTGCAGCTGCTTCGCCGGGGCCGTCCCCACCCTCCCCGTCCACACCGGCGAGCTCCAGGCCCCGTCCCTCGCCGTCGACCTCCAGGCCTGGGACGCGCACGGCAAGCCCGTCATCGACGAGGTCGGCGAGCTGATCGTCACCAGGCCCATGCCCTCGATGCCGGTCCGCTTCTGGAACGACCCGGACGGCAGCCGCTACCGCGAGAGCTACTTCGAGATGTTCCCGGGCGCCTGGCGCCACGGCGACTGGATCACCCTCACCAGCCGGAACAGCGTCGTCATCCACGGCCGTTCCGACTCCACCCTCAACCGGCAGGGCGTCCGCATGGGCTCCGCCGACATCTACGAGGCGGTCGAACGGCTCCCCGAGATCCGCGAGTCCCTCGTCATCGGCGTCGAACGCCCGGACGGCGGCTACTGGATGCCCCTCTTCGTCCACCTCGCCGAGGGCGCGACGCTGGACGACGCCCTCCGCGACAAGGTCAAGCGCACGATCCGGGAATCGCTCTCCCCGCGCCACGTCCCTGACGAGATCATCGAGATCCCCGGCGTCCCGCACACCCTCACCGGCAAGCGCCTCGAAGTCCCCGTCAAGCGCCTCCTCCAGGGCACCCCCATGGAGAAGGCCGTCAACCCGGGCTCGGTCGACAACGCCGACCTCCTCCACTTCTACGAGGGCCTGGCAACGGGACGAGACTGAACGCAAAAGTTCCCCGCGCCCTTTCGACCTGGGGGCGCGGGGAACTGCGCGAGCAACCACAACGCACTCGCAGTCGGCGAAGCACCTAACGCGGCAGCATCACTCGCCGGAAAGTACAGCCTGAGCGGCGGCACGGGCCTCGGGCCCACTGTCAGCGGCCCGAGCAGCAGACGCGGCCCGCTCGCACTGAGCAAGTGTGTGCTTCGCGAGCTGCGCCCGTACGAACGGAATCGCCGAGGCACCCATCGACAGGCTGGTCACACCCAGACCCGTCAGCACGCAGGCCAGCAGCGGATCGGCGGCGGCCTCGCCGCACACGCCGCAGCTCTTGCCCTCGGCCTTCGCCGCCTCGGCGGACGCCGACACGAGGTCGAGCAGCGCGGGCTGCCACGCGTCCTGGAGCCGCGCGAGGGACCCGACCTGACGGTCCGCCGCGAAGGTGTACTGCGCCAGGTCGTTGGTCCCCAGCGACAGGAACTCGACCTCCTGCAGCACCGAACGCGCCCGCAGCGCGGCCGACGGGATCTCCACCATCGCGCCGAACTTCGCGTTCAGCCCCGCCTCCCGGCACGCGTCGGCGAACGCCTTCGCGTCCGCACGGTCCGCGACCATCGGCGCCATGACCTCAAGGTAGACGGGCAGCCCCTCGACGGCCTTCGCCAGCGCGCGCAGCTGTCCCTGGAGCACCTCCGGGTGGTCCAGCAGCGTCCGCAGGCCCCGCACACCGAGGGCGGGGTTGGGCTCGTCGCCGGGCGTCAGGAAGTCGAGCGGCTTATCGGCACCGGCGTCCAGCACCCGCACCACGACCCGACCCTCGGGAAAGGCTTCGAGCACCTTCCGGTACGCCTCGACCTGCTTCTCCTCCGACGGCGCCCGCTCACTGTCGTCCAGGAACAGGAACTCCGTACGGAACAGCCCCACGCCCTCGGCACCCGCCTCCACGGCGGCCGGTACGTCCGAGGGCCCGCCCACGTTCGCGAGCAGCGGCACCTTGTGCCCGTCCGACGTCGCCCCGGGACCCTTGGTGGCGTCGAGCGCGGCCTTCCGCTCCTCGGCGGCCTTCGCCAGCTCGTCCCGCTCCTCGGCAGAGGGGTTCACGACCACGTCACCGGTGCTGCCGTCCACGGCGACGACGACGCCCTCGGCCAGCTCGCCCGCGCCGGGCAGCGCCACCACGGCCGGCACACCGAGCGCCCGCGCGAGGATCGCGCTGTGGCTGGTCGGCCCGCCCTCCTCGGTGACGAACCCCAGCACCAGCGTGGGGTCCAGCAGCGCGGTGTCGGCGGGCGCCAGGTCCCGCGCGATGAGGACGTACGGCTCGTCGCTGTCCGGCACACCCGGCATCGGCACGCCCAGCAGTCGCGCGACGATACGGTTCCGCACGTCGTCCAGGTCGGCCACGCGCCCCGCGAGGTACTCCCCGGCGTTCGCGAGCAGCGCCCGGTACGCGGCGAACGCGTCGTAGACGCCCCGCTCCGCCGTGCTCCCCACCGCGATCCGCCGCTCGACGTCGGCCATCAGCTCCGGGTCCTGGGCCATCAAGGCCTGGGCCTCCAGCACGGCCTGCGCCTCGCCGCCCGCGAGATTGCCGCGCGCCTGGAGGTCGGCGGCGACGGCCTCCACCGCCTGTCGGGCCCGCTGCTGCTCGCGCGGGGCCTCGTCGGCGTCGATCTGCTTGGCCGGGGGCTCCAGCACTGCCGTGCCCATGTGCCGTGCCTCGCCGATCGCCACACCGTGGCTCACACCGACGCCTCGAAGCGTTGTGTCCATCTCACCCGTCTCCGCGGTAGTTCTGTCGTGCGTCCGTGCTGTTGTACTGCGTCAGTTCCAGACGAACAGGGTCTGGCCCGCCGTGACGTCGCCGTCCTCGGCGACCTCGGCGAGCGAGTCGGCGGTCGCCTCCAGCGCGATCACCGGGGAGATCGGGGACTTGCCCGCCTCCTCGACGGCCGACGGGTCCCACCGCACCATCGCCTGCCCGCGCGTGACGCTGTCACCCTTCGCGACGAGCAGCTCGAAGCCCTCGCCGTTCAGCTGCACGGTGTCGATCCCCAGGTGGGTCAGCACCCCGTGTCCATCCGCGTCGACGACGACGAACGCGTGCGGGTGCAGCGACACCACGATCCCGTCCACCGGCGCCACGGCCTCCTGGCGCTCACGTACGGGGTCGATCGCGGTGCCGGGGCCCACCATGGCACCGGAGAAGACAGGGTCGGGCACGGCCGCGAGGCCGATGGCGCGTCCATTCAACGGGGACGACACGGTGGTCATGGGAAGCCTCCCGGGGGTGAAGATCCGAACAGACGCAGCCTAAGTCACCCGAAACCGGTTTGCCTCGCTGCCCGGCTCCCCTGTACGGTCGTAGACCTGCCCGGCGCCGAGAGCGCGGGCGGCACCCCCAAGAAAGCCTCACTTACTCGGATTTCCGATCCGGAGAAGCATGTGCTTGAATTGGGAACACACCGAAGGGAAGCGCCCGGAGGAAACCCGAGAGGGAATCCGAAGGAAGCGTCCGTTCCTTGAGAACTCAACAGCGTGCCAAAAGTCAACGC